>NZ_FRBI01000013.1:0-162393 GCF_900142575.1 Actinacidiphila paucisporea | reverse complement strand
CCGGTGCCGTCGGTGCGCCCGTGGCCGGGGCGGGCGAACTGGCCGGTGTCGCCGGGGCCGCCCTGGACCGGGTACTGCCCGGTGCCGTACGTCTCCTGCGGGCTGCGGGGCGTGCGGCCGAAGTCCTGGCCGTCGTTGCCGCGCTGGGCCGGGAACTGCCCTGTGCCGCCCTGCGGGAAGTCGTCGCGGGCCGCGGGCACCGGCGGGAACTGCGCGGTGTCGCCCGGACCGCCCTGCGGACGCTGCTGGTCGCCGGCGCCGCCCTGCCGCGGGCCGGAACGGCCGCCGAAGACGTCGGAGCGGAAGCCGCTCGGCCCGGTGCCCTGCTGCTGCGGCGGCGGGAACTGCCGGTTGCCCTGCTGGCCCTGGCCGCTGAACGCCTCGTCGCCGCCCTGCCCGGGACCCTGGCCCTGGCCGCTGCCGTCGAAGGCGTCGAACGCGGGAGCCGCCTCGACGTCCTCGTGGCCGCGCGGGGTGTCCTGCATCCCGCGGTCGTCCGCGGGGAAGCCCTGAGAGCCGTCCTGGGCCGCCCAGCGGGGCGTTCCCGGCTGCTGCGGTGCGCCGCCGCCAGGCCGTCCCGCGCCGGCGCCCAGCGCCGGGCGCTGCGCGCCGCCGCCGACCTGGCCGCGCTGCGGGGTCCTGGGGACCGGCGCCGACGCCGGAGCGTTGCCGAAGGCGCCGGCGATGCCGGTGCCGGCGCCGGCGGCCGCCGCCGGGGGAGTGGCGCCGGCGCGGGGGCCGCCCATGGTGTTGCCCTTGGCGCCCGCACCGCCCTGCGTCACGTCGACGGGCAGCATGACCAGCGCGGTCGTACCGCCGGAGTCGGAGGGGCGGAGCTGGATGCGGATGCCGTGCCGCAAGGACAGCCGGCCGACCACGAACAGGCCCATGCGGCGGGACACCGCGACGTCGACGGTCGGCGGGTTGGCCAGCCGCTCGTTGATGTCGGCGAGGTCCTCGGGCGACAGGCCGATACCGGTGTCGTGGATCTCGATCAGCACCCGGCCGTCGGGCAGCGCGTGACCGGTGACCCGCACCTTGGTCTGCGGCGAGGAGAACGACGTGGCGTTCTCCAGCAGCTCGGCGAGCAGGTGGACGAGGTCGTTGACGATACGGCCGGTGACCTCGGCCGACGGCACCGAGGTCAGCTCGATGCGCTCGTACTGCTCCACCTCGGAGGCCGCGGCGCGCAGCACGTCGACCAGCGGGACCGGGCGGGTCCACCGGCGGCCCGGCTCCTCACCGGCGAGGACCAGCAGGTTCTCACCGTTGCGGCGCATACGGGTCGCGAGGTGGTCCAGCTTGAACAGCGAGGAGAGCTGGTCCGGGTCGGCCTCGCGGGACTCCAGCTCGGAGATCAGCGACAGCTGGCGCTGGATGAGGCCCTGGCTGCGGCGGGAGAGGTTGGTGAACATCGCGTTGACGTTGCCTCGCAGCAGCGCCTGCTCGGCGGCCAGCCGGACCGCCTCGCTGTGGACCTCGTCGAAGGCGCGGGCCACCTGGCCGATCTCGTCGCGGCTGTTGATGCCGATCGACTCGACGGAGGTGTCGACGTCCTGCGGGTCGGTGTCCGACAGCTGCTTGACCAGGTCGGGCAGCCGCTTCTGGGCGACGTCCTGCGCGGTCTGCTGCAGCCTGCGCAGCGAGCGGATCATGGAGCGGGCCACGACGAAGGCGCCGACGACCGCGACACCGAGCACCAGCAGGATGATCGCACCGGCGATCAGCGCGTCCTGCTTGGCGGTGCTCTGCAGTTCGAGCGACTTCTGCCGCAGCTCGTTCAGCAGCGACCGCTCGATGCGGTTCATCGCGTCGATCTTCGCCTTGGCGGCGTCGTCCCAGTCCAGGTACGAGGTGGTGACGCCGTTGATGGCGTCGGGCGTGCCGGCGATCCGCTCGCGCATCACGTCGTGCGCGGTGATCGTGTCGTTGCCGCCCTGGATCGGCTTGAGCAGCTCGGCGCTCGCGGTGCCGTAGAGGGTCTGGAAACGGGTGATGCTGATGTCCTCGTTGGCGGCACCCCACTTCACCGACTGGTAGTCGCTGCCGTCGAGGTGCCGGCCCTTGGCCAGCGCGGCGCTGATCACCGCGCGCTGGATCGACTCGTACTCCTTGGCGGACGAGAAGGCCGCCAGCGCACGGGTGGCGGTCACCATCTCCGAGTTCTGCGTGGCCTGCGCCATGTCGACGGACAGGCCCAGCAGCGACTGGATGAGGCCGTCGTAGGAGTTGACGGTCTGGGCGATCGAGGACTGGCTGGTGAAGGCCTGGTCCCGCAGCTGGCTGAGCTGCGTCAGCTGGGTGTCGATCGCGATGAGGCTGGAGCGCACGCCCGTGAACAGGGAGTCGTTCGAGGAGATGTTGTCACTGGAGTCGCGGTAGAGCTTGTACTCGCGGTCCGTGGTCTGCCGCGACGCGGCGACCGCGTCGGTGGGACTGCCGGCGCTCAGCGGACCGGCCGCGCTGTCGCGCTCCTCGGCCAGGGCGTCGGCCAGGTCGGTCGCGTGCTCGGCGATGTCGGTCAGCGAGTTCATCCGCTGCAGCTGGTTGATGTTCTGCAGCGAGTTGTGGATGCGCAGACCGCCGAGCGCGCCGGCGGTGACCACCGGCAGGGCGAGCAGCGAGACCAGGCGGGTGCTGATGCGCCAGTTGCGCATCGCTATTCGCGGTCCCGGCTTGCTGTCCAGGCCGGTGATCCGGCCCGCCTCGATACCGCTGGGCGTGCTCGTCCGTCCGGTGGCCGCAGTCGTCCCCGGCGTGGCGCCTCCGGAGTCTCCCGCCGCCTGGGCAGGACCGTTGCCGGTCCCGCCGGGCTGCTGCTCCGGCTCGCCCGCCGCGCCGCTGTCCCTCTTGAAACGTCCCTGCACTAGCGTCGCAACCTCTGGACCAGGCGTCCCCCGCGGTGAAGCGGACAGGACGGTGTCGAGTCATGGGGGCCGGGACCGCCCCGAAAATGCGAGGAGGCCGTTGAAGCCCTTCACCGCCGCTCGGTGCTCGTACGCGCCCCCTGCGCGCCGGCTCGATGTGATGCGGCGGTCCGGGGAATTGCAGCACAGTGCTGGATCTCCCAACAAGGCCCGTAGCCGACCTGTTGGATTCCGTGACTGACTGTCCAGTGGTCCGCACGTTCCGTCGATCTGTGATTCCCCGAAACCGGTGCAATGCGGACCTTGGGGTCAAGCTTGCACAGGTCGTGTCGGGTGCCCGCAGGCGGTCGGGCGTGGGCGTTTTCCGACGGTCGGGGTGTGATGTCCGAATAGGGCACCGGGGAAGAGTGCCCGGAATGCCGGGATCGCCGCTCACTTGGTGAGCAAAATCACAACCCGTCAGATGTCTGGGGCGCCCGGCGAGGGGAATGGCCGCCGATAACGTGGTGGTTTACACGAACCGCGCTTCTGTCAACCGCGGTCCGCCCCGAGCGGTCCGCCGAGCCCCCGAGGTCCCGACGGCCGATGAAGACCACCCTGATGTTCCGCCAGATGATCGCCAACCCGCGGCGTACCACTCTCGCTCATCTGAAGGACGCGACGGAACTCGGGGTCGCCCCGGCCGCGCCGGAGGCCGACGAGGCCGCCGCCGTCCGCGAGCTGCCGCAGACCACCGCGAACCCGCGCCGTACGGTGCTCAACGAGCTGCCGAAGTCCTCCGCCGAGCGCTGAGCCCCCCGCCCGCGGCGGCTTGACCTGCGGTGAAGCGGCGGCGGGCGAAGCGGTGCCGGACTACTAAGCTGACCCCATGCGCATCGCCAGGTTCTCCATCGACGGGAATGTCGCCTTCGGCGCGGTCGAGGGCGACCCGACCGGCAGCGGCGGCCCCGGCAGCTTCGACGGGCTCGTCCTCGACATCATCAAGGGCGTCCCCTTCGCCGACTTCGAACTGTCGGGTACGAAGGTGCCGCTGGACAAGGTCCGCCTGCTGCCGCCGGTCCTGCCCAACAAGGTCGTCGCCATCGGCCGCAACTACGCCGCCCACGCCGCGGAGCTGGGCAACGAGGTGCCGGCCGCGCCCTGGGCCTTCTTCAAGCCGTCCACCTCGGTCATCGGCCCCGGCGACAACATCGTCTACCCGTCGTTCTCCCGCGAGGTCCACCACGAGGCGGAGCTGGCGGTCGTCATCAGCCGGCTGTGCAGGGAAGTGCCGCGCGAGCGGGTCAAGGACGTCATCCTCGGCTACACCTGCGCCAACGACGTCACCGCCCGCGACACCCAGCAGACCGAGAAGCAGTGGGCCAGGGCCAAGGGCTTCGACTCCTCCTGCCCGCTCGGCCCCTGGATCGAGACCGGCATCGACCTGGCGGGCGCCGCCGACCTGGCGATCACCGCCACCGTCAACGGCGAACTGCGGCAGGCCGGCCGTACCGGGCAGATGATCAACAGCATCGAGGACCTGATCGTCAACATCACCGAGGCGATGACCCTGCTGCCCGGCGACGTCATCCTCACCGGCACCCCGGCCGGGGTCGGCCCGCTGCACCCCGGCGACGAGGTCGCCGTCACCATCGAAGGCATCGGCACTCTCACCAACAAGGTGATCTCGCGTGGCTAGCGCACCCTCCACGGACGTACGCGTCCGCTTCTGCCCCTCGCCGACCGGCAACCCCCACGTGGGCCTGGTCCGCACCGCACTGTTCAACTGGGCCTTCGCCCGCCACCACCAGGGCACCCTGGTGCTGCGGATCGAGGATACCGACGCCGCCCGCGACTCCGAGGAGTCCTACCTGGCGCTGCTGGACTCGCTGCGCTGGCTCGGCCTCGACTGGGACGAGGGCCCCGAGGTCGGCGGCCCGCACGCGCCCTACCGGCAGTCGCAGCGGATGGACGTCTACGCCGACGTGGCCCGCCGCCTGAAGGAGGCCGGGCACGCGTACGACTGCTACTGCACCGCCGAGGAGTTGGAGGCCCGCCGCGACGCGGCCCGCGCCGCCGGCCGCCCCTCCGGCTACGACGGCCACTGCCGCCACCTGACCGCCGAGCAGACGGCGGCCTACCTGGCCGAGGGCCGCAGCGCGATCGTGCGCTTCCGCATGCCGGACAGGCCGATCACCTTCACCGACCTGGTGCGCGGCGAGCTGACCTTCACCCCGGAGAACGTGCCGGACTACGGCATCGTCCGGGCCAACGGCGCCCCGCTCTACACGCTGGTCAACCCGGTGGACGACGCCCTGATGGGCATCACGCACGTGCTGCGCGGCGAGGACCTGCTGTCCTCCACGCCGCGGCAGATCGCCCTCTACGAGGCGCTGATCGGCCTGGGCGTCGCCAAGCAGATCCCGGAGTTCGGGCACCTGCCCTACGTGATGGGCGAGGGCAACAAGAAGCTGTCCAAGCGCGACCCGGAGTCCTCGCTCAACCTCTACCGCGAGCGCGGCTTCCTGCCCGAGGGGCTGCTGAACTACCTGTCGCTGCTGGGCTGGTCGTACTCCGCTGACCGGGACGTCTTCTCGCCGGCCGAGATGGTCGCCAAGTTCGACATCGGCGACGTCAACGCCAACCCGGCCCGCTTCGACCTGAAGAAGGCCGAGGCGATCAACGCCGACCACATCCGGCTGCTCGACCCCGCCGCCTTCGCCGACGCCTGCACCCCCTGGCTGCGCCCCCCGCACGCGCCCTGGGCGCCCGAGGACTTCGACGAGGCGGCCTGGCAGGCCATCGCGCCCTACGCGCAGACCCGGCTGACCGTGCTGTCCGACATCACGGCCAACGTCGACTTCCTCTTCCTGCCCGAGCCGGTCTTCGACGAGGCATCCTGGGCGAAGGCCATGAAGGAGGGCTCCGACGCGCTGCTGGCCACCGCCAGGCAGAAGCTGGCCGACGCCGACTGGTCGAGCCCCGAGGCGCTGAAGGAGGCCGTCCTGGCCGCCGGCGAGGCCCACGGCCTCAAGCTCGGCAAGGCCCAGGCGCCGGTCCGCGTCGCGGTCACCGGCCGCACCGTCGGCCTGCCGCTCTTCGAGTCCCTCCAGGTGCTCGGCCGCGACCGCTCCCTGGCCCGTATCGACAGGGCGCTGGCCCGGCTGGCGGGCTGACCCGGGGACGGTCCCCCGGGTTAGATTGGCCGTATGGCGATCCGTGCGGTGCTCTGGGACATCGACGACACGATCTTCGACTACGGGAGCGCCGAGCGCACCGGCATGCGGCGCCACCTGGACCACGAGGGCCTGCCCGACGGCTGTGACAGCGTCGAGCGGGCCCTCGACCTGTGGCGGGAGCTGACCGTCGAGCACTGGCGGCGCTTCGCCGCGGGCGAGTGCGACTTCGAGGGGCAGCGCAGGGGGCGGGTGCGGGACTTCCTGGGGGCGCCGCTGACCGACGCCGAGGCCGAGGAGTGGTTCGAGCGGCACAAGGTCCACTACGAGGCCGCCTGGGCGCTCTTCCCCGACACGCTGCCGGCGCTGGACGGCCTGGCCGACGGCTACCGGCACGCGGTGCTGTCCAACTCCGCCTTCGCCCACCAGGACCGCAAGCTGCGCGTCCTGGGCGTCAGGGACCGCTTCGAGGTGCTGCTGTGCGCGGCGGAGCTGGGCGTCTCCAAGCCCGAGGCGGAGGCCTTCCACGCCGCCTGCCGGGCGCTGGGTCTGGAGCCGCACGAGGTCGCCTACGTCGGCAACGAGCCGGACATCGACGCCCGCGGCGCGGCCGAGGCGGGCCTGCTCGGCATCTGGCTGGACCGGCAGGGGGCCGGCGGACGCCCGGAGCTGGCCCGGATCACCGGGCTCGGCGAGCTGCCCGCGCTGCTCCGCCCCGATACCCGTTTTGGAGCGGTGTCCCTGATCGGGTAATGTTCTTCCTGCGCCGCCCGAGAGGGCCGAAAGGCCCGGCCGGGAGCGCGAGCCGAACAATACCCGCAGGGGTTGCGTTTTGGTGGGGTATGGTGTAATTGGCAACACGGCTGATTCTGGTTCAGTTGTTCTAGGTTCGAGTCCTGGTACCCCAGCGCATGTGTGCAAGCCCCCGTTGTGTAGCGGCCTAGCACGCCGCCCTCTCAAGGCGGTAGCGCCGGTTCGAATCCGGTCGGGGGTACAGATCCTTTCATTCCGTTTCCACCGGGTCGCTCCCGGCCGTGACGACGCGAGGATCGCCAAAGCTCGCCCCCGTTGTGTAGCGGCCTAGCACGCCGCCCTCTCAAGGCGGTAGCGCCGGTTCGAATCCGGTCGGGGGTACGCATCTGCGGAAGTCGAAAAAGTGGAGCCCGTCGCCTGTGCGACGGGCTTCCGCCGTTCCTGGGCCCGGGCCCCGCGGCGCCCGCCCGCCACGGCCCGCGGGGACGGCGCGGGCCGGGCCGGGCGGGCCGGCAGGGTCAGCCGGAGCGGCGCAGCGCCTCGGAGAGCCGGGCGGCGGCGTCCACCACGGCCTGGGCGTGCATACGGCCCGGGTGCCGGGTCAGCCGCTCGATGGGGCCCGACACCGACACGGCGGCCACCACCCGGTTCGACGGGCCCCGCACCGGCGCGGACACCGACGCCACGCCCGGCTCGCGCTCGCCGATCGACTGCGACCAGCCCCTGCGGCGCACCCCGGACAGCGCGGTCGCGGTGAAGCGCGCGCCCTGCAGACCGCGGTGCAGCCGCTCCGGCTCCTCCCAGGCCATCAGCACCTGGGCGGCCGAGCCGGCCTTCATCGGCAGCGTGGAGCCCACCGGCACGGTGTCCCGCAGGCCGGACAGCCGCTCCGCGGCCGCCACGCAGATCCGCATGTCGCCCTGCCGGCGATAGAGCTGGGCGCTCTCGCCGGTCACATCCCGCAGGTGCGTGAGCACCGGACCCGCCGTGGCGAGCAGCCGGTCCTCGCCCGCGGCGGCGGCCAGTTCGGACAGCCGCGGCCCGAGGATGAATCGGCCCTGCATGTCGCGGGCCACCATGCGATGGTGTTCGAGCGCGACCGCCAGCCGGTGCGCGGTGGGGCGGGCGAGGCCCGTGGCGCCGACAAGTCCGGCCAGGGTGGCCGGTCCTGACTCCAGTGCGCTGAGCACCAGAGCAGCCTTGTCGAGAACGCCGACGCCGCTAGAGTTGTCCATGCAACGATACTCGCGTCTCACACTGTGAAACGCAAGTTCAATTTTCCCGCGCAGCCGTCAGGCTGGGAGCACGGCGCGGAAGACAGCGCGGAACACACACCGAGTTGGCCCGGGGCGAAGAAGACCGGGGCCGGAGGGACAGCGATGGGTAGGACACTCGCGGAAAAAGTCTGGGACGACCATGTCGTCCGCCGCGCCGAAGGTGAGCCCGATCTGCTCTTCATCGATCTCCACCTCCTCCATGAGGTGACCAGTCCCCAGGCGTTCGACGGGCTGCGGATGAACGGCCGGCCGGTGCGCCGCACGGACCTCACCATCGCCACCGAGGACCACAACACCCCGACCCTCGACATCGACAAGCCGATCGCCGACCCGGTCTCGCGCACCCAGCTGGAGACGCTGCGCAAGAACTGCGCCGAGTTCGGCGTGCGGCTGCACCCGCTCGGCGACGTCGAGCAGGGCGTCGTGCACGTGGTGGGACCGCAGCTGGGCCTGACCCAGCCGGGCACCACGGTCGTCTGCGGCGACAGCCACACCTCCACCCACGGCGCCTTCGGCGCGCTGGCGTTCGGCATCGGCACCTCGCAGGTCGAGCACGTGCTGGCCACCCAGACGCTGCCGCTGGCCCCCTTCCGGACCATGGCCGTCACCGTCGACGGCGAACTGCCCGCGGACGTCACCGCCAAGGACCTGATCCTCGCCGTGATCACGAAGATCGGCACCGGCGGCGGCCAGGGCTATGTCATCGAATACCGCGGCTCGGCCATCGAGAAGCTGTCGATGGAGTCCCGGATGACCATCTGCAACATGTCGATCGAGGCGGGCGCGCGGGCCGGCATGATCGCCCCCGACCAGATCACCTTCGACTACCTCGAAGGGCGCGACCACGCCCCCGCCGGCGACGACTGGGACGCGGCGCTCGCGTACTGGAAGACGCTGCGCACCGACGAGGACGCGGTCTTCGACCACGAGGTGCGGATCGACGCGAGCACGCTGGCGCCGTTCGTCACCTGGGGCACCAACCCCGGCCAGGGCGCGCCGCTGAGCGCGTCGGTGCCCGACCCGGCCTCCTTCGCCGACCCCGGCGACCGGCTGTCGGCCGAGAAGGCGCTGGAGTACATGGGCCTGGCCGCGGGGCAGCCGCTGCGCGAGGTCGCCGTGGACACCGTCTTCGTCGGCTCGTGCACCAACGGCCGGATCGAGGACCTGCGCGCCGCCGCGTCCGTCGTGCAGGGCCGCAAGGTCGCCGACGGCGTCCGGATGCTGGTCGTACCCGGCTCCGTACGGGTCGCGCTGCAGGCCGTGCACGAGGGCCTGGACAAGGTGTTCACCGAGGCCGGCGCCGAATGGCGGCACGCGGGTTGCTCGATGTGTCTGGGCATGAACCCCGACCAACTCGCGCCCGGTGAGCGCTCCGCGTCCACCTCCAACCGCAACTTCGAAGGACGGCAGGGCAAGGGCGGCCGTACGCACCTGGTCTCGCCGCAGGTGGCCGCCGCCACCGCGGTACTGGGCCACCTCGCCTCGCCCGCCGACCTGTCCGACGCCCCTGTCCTGACGGAGGTCTGAGCCCGATGGAAGCCTTCACCACCCACACCGGCCGGGCCGTGCCGCTGCGTCGCGGCAATGTCGACACCGACCAGATCATCCCGGCGCACTGGCTCAAGAAGGTCACCCGCAACGGCTTCGAGGACGGGCTGTTCGAGGCCTGGCGCAAGGACGAGACCTTCGTCCTCAACGCCCCCGAGCGCAAGGGCGCCACCGTCCTGGTCGCCGGGCCCGACTTCGGCACCGGCTCGTCCCGCGAGCATGCCGTGTGGGCACTGCAGAACTACGGCTTCAAAACCGTGCTCTCGTCCCGCTTCGCGGACATCTTCCGCGGCAACTCGCTCAAGAACGGCCTGCTCACGGTGGTGCTGCCGCAGGAGACCATCGAGCGGCTGTGGCAGTTGACCGAGGCCGACCCGACCGCCGAGATCACCGTGGACCTGGTGGACCGCGAGGTCCGCGCCGAGGGCCTGACCGCGCCGTTCGAGCTGGACGACAACGCCCGCTGGCGGCTGCTCGAAGGGCTGGACGACATCAGCCTGACGCTGGCCAACGAGGCGGACATCGCCGCCTTCGAAAGCCGCCGGCCGTCCTACAAGCCCAGCACCGTCAAGGTCTGACCCGTCCCGTCAGGACACCGAAGCGCCCTCCGCGAGTTCGCGGGGGGCGCTTCTCCGTGTGCCCGCGGCCGCGTTTGACGTGGGTTGGGTGGGCCCTCCCGGTCGTCCAAAAGTCCGGTGGAAGGCCACCGGAACACCCGGTTGGCCCTGCCGCCGCCGACAACTCGCCGCAGATGGCACAATCGACCCATGGAACGCGACGGCCAACTCCAGCTCTACGGGGTTCTCGCCGCGCGTCTGAAGCAGGCGCACACGCGGGTGGCCAATCCCGAAGTCCCTGATGAGACCAGGCGGGAGTTGACTCGCAGGCTGCTCGCGGTGACCGCCGCGGCGAAGCACGACCTCGCCGACGCGGCACGGCGGCTGGACGTGCTGACAGCCGAGTTGGACGACCTGGGAATCCCCGATCGCTGATCACGCAGGCCCCCGAGTTCGTTGCGGCACAAGGGTGATTCGCCCGTTTCGTATTTGATTTGCGGTATATATCCGCCTAGCGTGCGAAAAGGCCCGCACTCATTCGCCGGGCAAGTTTCCGAAGGGGAAGACGTGAACAAGGCGCAGCTCGTAGAAGCGATTGCCGACAAGGTAGGCGGCCGGCAGGCCGCCGCGGACGCGGTTGACGCGGTTCTCGACGCGATCGTCCGCGCGGTGGTCTCCGGCGACCGGGTCTCGGTCACCGGATTCGGTTCGTTCGAGAAGGTGGAACGCCCGGCCCGCTACGCTCGCAACCCCCAGACCGGGGAGCGGGTCAGGGTCAAGAAGACCTCCGTACCGCGGTTCCGTGCGGGTCAGGGCTTCAAGGACCTGGTCAGCGGGGCCAAGAAGCTCCCGCGCGGCGGCGAGGTCTCGGTCAAGAAGGCCCCCAAGGGCAGCCTGAGCGGTGGTGCTTCCACCACCGCGCGGACCAGCACCAAGAAGGCCGCGGCCAAGAAGGCCACCACGGCCCGCAAGGCCGCCGCCAAGAAGGCCGCCCCCGCCAAGAAGACCGCCGCGAAGACCACCGCGGCCAAGAAGACCGCCACCAAGCAGGCGGCGGGCAAGAAGACCGCGGCCAAGAAGGCCCCGGCCAAGAAGGCCACCGCCAAGAAGACGCCGGGCAAGAAGACCGCGGCGCGAAAGACCACCGCCAAGCGGGCCGCCGCGAGCTAGCGACTGGCGCCGCCGGACGACCGCGACGGGCCGGGCATCCCGAAATGGGGTTGCCCGGCCCGCGCCGTTCTCCCGCCGGCCGTGTGCCCGGGCCCGGCCCGGCTCACGCGCCCGCGCCCGCGCCGCGCCTCAGGCGCCCGGGTCCGGATACGTCTGCAGCGTCACGAAGACCACCCGCCGCGCGTCGCCCTCGCCCTCGGTGCGGATCCGCACCCGCTGTCCGACCCGCAGCAGCCGCAGGCCGCCCGCGTCGAAGGCCGCGGCGTCGAACGCCACCGGCGTCCCGTCGTCCAGCAGCACGCTGCCCGCCCGGGTGCCGGCATCAAAGGTGAACGCGGTGGCTTGCATGGCACCAGCCTAGGGCCTGTCCGGCGGGTCCTGGCGGGCGTGCGACGCGATGCACGGCACCGGACGCCGCAGGCTGATCCGCCACGATCCGCCGGACAGGCCCTGAAGGGCGCCGCGCGCCGGCTGCAAATGTCAGGCGGTGCGGGCCGGGAAGAGCAGCGCGGTCCGCGGACCCAGGCCCAGCGCGCGGGCCGCGTCGAGGTCCGCCGCGGTGTCCACGTCCTGCCGCACCGAAGCCACCCCCGCGAGCGTGATCTCACGCGCCCCCGACGCGAGATGGCGGGCCCGCGAGGCGCCGCCGAAGCCGGGGGAGAGCGCGACACCCGGGGACGCGGTGAGCAAGGTTGTCCCAGGGCCCGCCGTATCGGCCAGGAAAGCCCGCCCCGGCAGCCGGGCGGCCTCCCTGAGGACCTCTGCCAGCTCGGCGGGCCGCAAGGCCGGGAGATCGCCGTTCAGCGCCCCGACCGCCGCCGCCGGGCGCCGCTGCCGTACGAGATCGGCGCCGTAGCGCAGAGCCGCGTTCAGCCCGGCCGCCGGCACGTCGGCCACCACGAGCGCCCCCAGCCCGGCCACTTCCGCGCCCGCCGTCGGATCGTCGGTGACGACCGTGACATCCGCCACCTCACCGCACGCCAGCACGGCGGCCACCGTGTCCAGCGCGAACGCCAGCGCCAGCGCCGGGCGTACCGCCCCCGCCGCCTCCGCAAGCCTGCTCTTGGCCACCGCCAGCGGCTTGAGCGGCACCACGAGCGACCACATAGCCGTCACATCCACCTCACCATTGTCACCGAGTGTCAGAGGTGCCCCCCGGCGCCCGGGAACCTGGCGTTAGTCTCTGGTAGCCGCGATGCTGAGCGGCAGCGCCATCGCAACGTAGAGGAGTCCGGGTGTCCCGCCGCAGAATCGGTTTCTGGTACCGCCTGGCGGCTGTCATCGCGAAACCGCCGCTCATTGTGCTGTTCAAGCGGGATTGGCGGGGAATGGAGCACATTCCCGCCGACGAAGGATTCATCACGGCGGTGAACCACAACTCGTACCTCGACCCGCTGTCGTATGCGCATTTCCAGTACAACACCGGCCGCGTGCCCCGCTTCCTCGCCAAGGCCGCGCTGTTCAAACCGTTCTTCGTCGGCACGATGCTGCGCGGCACCGGCCAGATCCCGGTCTTCCGGGAGACCACCGACGCCGCCAACGCCTTCCGCGCCGCCGTCGCCGCGATCGAGGCCGGCGAGTGCGTGGCCTTCTACCCGGAAGGCACCCTCACCCGCGACCCCGAGATGTGGCCGATGGTCTCCAAGACCGGCATCGCCCGGGTCGCCCTGCTCACCAAGGCCCCCGTCATCCCGGTCGCCCAATGGGGCGCCAACGAGGCCGTGCCGCCGTACGCGAAGGACAGGAAGGTCCGCCTGCTGCCCCGCAAGACGCTGCGCGTGCTGGCCGGGCCGCCCGTCGACCTCGACGCCTTCTACGGCCAGGAGCCCACCGCGGAGACGCTGCGAGCGGTCACCGAGACCATCATGCGCAGCGTCACGGAACTGCTCGCCGAACTGCGCGAAGAGCCTGCCCCCGACGGGCTCTACGACCCGCGCAGGGCACGGGAGGGCAAGTGACGGCGCGCTGCGCGGTCTACGGCACCGGCTCGTGGGGCACCGCCTTCGCGATGGTGCTCGCCGACGCCGGGTGCCAGGTGTCGCTGTGGGGCCGCAGGCCGGCCCTGGTCGACGCGATCAACACCACCCGGCGCAACCCGGAATACCACCCAGGGCTGGAACTGCCCGCGAACGTCACCGCCACCGCCGACCCGGCGCTGGCCGCGCGCGACGCCGAGTTGGTCTTCATCACCGTGCCCTCGCAGACCCTGCGCGGCAACCTCGCCGAGTGGGCGCCGCTGCTGCGCGGCGACGCGGTCCTGGTCAGCCTGATGAAAGGCGTCGAGCTGGGCACCGCCAAGCGGATGAGCGAGGTGATCGAGGAGGTCGCCAAGACCGGGCCCGACCGGGTCGCCGTGCTGTCCGGGCCCAACCTGGCGCCGGAGATCGCCGACCGGCAGCCCGCCGCCTCCGTCGTCGCCTGCCGGGACGACGCCGTCGCCCGCCGCATCCAGGCCGCCTGCCACACCGCGTACTTCCGCCCGTACACCAACACCGACGTCGTCGGCTGCGAACTGGGCGGCGCGGTCAAGAACGTGATCGGCCTGGCCGTCGGCATCGCCGACGGCATGGGGCTGGGCGACAACACCAAGGCGTCGCTGATCACCCGCGGCCTGGCCGAGACCACCAGGCTGGGCCTGGCGATGGGCGCCGACGCGCACACCTTCGCGGGCCTGGCCGGCATGGGCGACCTGGTCGCCACCTGCTCCTCGCCGCTGTCCCGCAACCACACCTTCGGCACCAACCTCGGCCGCGGCATGAGCCTCGCCGAGACGATCGCGGTCACCCGGCAGACCGCGGAGGGCGTCAAGTCCTGCGAGTCGGTGGCCGATCTCGCCCGCCGCCACGGCGTGGACATGCCGATCACGGAGACCGTGGTCGATATCGTGCACAACGGAAAGCCGCCGGTCGTGGCCGTGCGGGAGTTGATGTCACGCTCCGCGAAGTCCGAAAGGTAAGGTCAACGCGACATGAGCAACCTGCCTTCTCCCCAGAGTCCGGGACCCGACGAGAGCGCCGCCCCTCCGGCGCCGTCCGGTTACGCACGCAAGCCGCGGGTCGCCGTCGTCTTCGGCGGCCGCAGCTCCGAGCACGGTGTCTCGGTGGTGACCGCGGCAAGCCTGCTGCGCGCCATCGACCGCACCAAATACGACGTCCTGCCGATCGGCATCACCGGCGAGGGCCGCTGGGCGCTCACCGCGGACGCGCCCGACCGGATGGCGATCACCGACCGCACCATGCCCACCGTGGAGCAGGTCACCGACGAGGAGGGCGCCGTCGTCCTGCCCGTCGACCCGGCCAACCGCGAGGTCGTCTACACCGAGACCGGCGCCGTCCCCAAGGCACTCGGCGAGGTCGACGTCGTCTTCCCGCTGCTGCACGGCCCCTACGGCGAGGACGGCACCCTGCAGGGGCTGCTCGAACTGTCCGGCGTCCCTTACGTCGGCGCGGGCGTGCTCGCCTCCGCCGTCGGCATGGACAAGGAGTACATGAAGCGGGTCTTCACCTCCTTCGGCCTGGCCGTCGGCCCCTACACCGTGGTCCGCCCGCGCGAGTGGGACCGCGACCCGGCCGCGGTCCGCGACCGCCTCGTCGGCTTCGCCGCCGAGCACGGCTGGCCGCTGTTCGTGAAGCCCGCCCGCGGCGGCTCCTCCTTCGGCATCAGCAAGGTCGACGGGCCCGAGGGGCTGGACGAGGCCATCGCCGAGGCCCGCAGGCACGACCCCAAGCTCGTCGTCGAGGCGCTGCTGCGCGGCCGCGAGATCGAGTGCGGGGTACTGGAGTTCGAGGACGGCCCGCGCGCCTCCGTGCCAGCCGAGATCCCGCCGGTCACCACGCACGCCTTCTACGACTTCGAAGCGAAGTACATCGACTCGGCCGAGGGCATCGTGCCCGCGCCGCTCACCCCCGAGCAGACCGCCGAGGTGCAGCGGCTCGCCGTCGCCGCCTTCGACGCCGTCTCCTGCGAGGGCCTGGTGCGCGCGGACTTCTTCCTGCTCGACAGCGGCGAGTTCGTGATCAACGAGATCAACACGATGCCGGGCTTCACCCCGATCTCGATGTACCCGCGGATGTGGCAGGAGAGCGGCGTCGACTACCCCGAACTGGTCGACCGGCTCATCCAGGCGGCGCTGCGCCGCTCCACCGGACTGCGCTGAAACGTCCCTGCGTGACGTAGGCCGGTGAGCGCGGTCGGCGGCAGCGCGTCACAGATCCGGAATCGTCTGCTTGACGGCGCCGGCGAGATCGGTCAGCGGGCCGAGATCGCCGGCGTCGGCGTACTTCTTCGGCAGCGTGACCTCGACGTACGCCTGGCGCAGCGTCGTGGTCAGCAGCCGCGACCCGGTGGAGCCGGGCTCCACCGACCAGCTGACCCCGTCCACCTCGACCCCGACCGCGTTGGGATTGTTGTCCACCGCGGGCCGCGGCACCCCGCAGCGCAGTACGATCGCCGGGTCCCCCCATCCGGTGATCAGCTCGGAGCGCGGTCGCAGGTCATGCCGGGAGAGCCCAGCCACCTGCTGCGGCAGCGCGTCGTGCAGCGCGCGGCAGTAGCCGGCCGTACGCGCGTCGGGAACCGGTACGGCGATGGTGCCGTCGCTGCCTGCGGACTCGGCGAAACCATAGGCCGCCGCCGCGGCAAGGCACGCGACGGCGGACACGTTGATCAGGACGACCCGGTGATACAGCGTCATCGGGCGAGCATATCGAGGGCTAGATATGGACGACGGGGCAGGTGAGGGTCCGGGTGATGCCGTCCACCTGCTGGACCTTGGCGACCACCATCCGGCCGAGTTCGTCGACCGTGTCCGCCCGGGCCCTGACGATGACGTCATAGGGACCCGTGACGTCCTCGGCCTGGATGACACCGTCGATCTTGGAGATCACCTCCGCTACTGCCGAGGCCTTGCCGACCTCGGTCTGGATCAGGATGTAGGCCTGTACCACGGAACCTCCAGGGCGGCTACGAGGATCATGTGGGAGGGGGACGCCACGTTATCGCGTCGTCGCGCACAGCGGGGAGACCCGCGCGGTACCTGACCCCCGTATTGACGGGAAATCACGCAGCAGAACCGGCGAATGCCGAGACCTAAGGGGACGATGAGATGAAGGGGACTGTGGGCGAGTTGGGGGAGTTCGGGCTCATCAGGGAACTGACCTCCCGCCTCACCTCGACCCCGGCCGTGAAAATCGGCCCCGGTGACGACGCCGCCGTCATCACCGCGCCCGACCGGCGGGTGGTGGCCAGCACCGACATCCTGGTCGAGGGCCGGCACTTCCGCCGCGACTGGTCCACCGCCTACGACGTCGGCCGCAAGGCCGCCGCGCAGAACCTGGCGGACATCGCCGCCATGGGCGCCGTCCCCACCGCCGTGCTGCTCGGCCTGGTCGTGCCCGCCGAACTCCCCGCCACCTGGCCGGTCGAGCTGATGGACGGTATCCGCGACGAGTGCCAGGTCGCCGGCGCGGCCGTCGTCGGCGGCGACGTCGTCCGCGGCGACACCATCACCGTGGCCGTCACCGCGCTCGGCGACCTGCGCAACCGGGCCGCCGTCACCCGGGCGGGGGCGCGCCCCGGCGACGTCATCGCCGTCACCGGCTGGCTCGGCTGGTCCGCCGCCGGACTCGCCGTCCTGTCCCGCGGCTTCCGCTCCCCGCGTGCCTTCGTCGAGGCCCACCGCCGCCCCGAACCCCCTTACCACGCGGGCCCCGCGGCGGCGGAACTCGGCGCCACCGCCATGACCGACGTCAGCGACGGCCTGGTCGCCGACCTCGGCCACATCGCCACGGCCAGCGGCGCCGACATCGACCTGCGGTCCGCCGCCGTCGACGTGCCCGCGCAGATGACCGACATCGGGCAGGCCGTCGGCGTCGACCCGCTGCACTGGGTGCTCACCGGCGGCGAGGACCACGCCATCGTCGCCGCCTTCCCGCCCGACGTGAAACTGCCCGCCCGCTGGCGGGTCATCGGCACGGTCACCGCACCCGCCGGCCGCACCCCGCAGGTCACCGTCGACGGTGCGCCCTGGGAGAAGGCGGGCGGCTGGGACCACTTCGGCGACGACGCGTGAACGTCCCGACCGCGCCCCCGCGGGTGCTCACCGTCGCCGGATCCGACTCCGGCGGGGGCGCCGGCATCCAGGCCGACCTCAAGACGATGCTCGCCCTCGGCGTCCACGGCATGAGCGTGATCACCGCCGTGACCGCGCAGAACTCGCTCGGCGTGCACGGCACCTGGGACCTGCCGGCCGAAGCCGTACGCGCGCAGTTCCGAGCCGTCGTCGACGACATCGGGGTGCAGGCCGTCAAGACCGGCATGCTCGCCTCGGCCGAACTGGCCGGCACCGTCGCCGACCTGCTCACCGGGCTCGACGCCCCCGTCGTCGTCGACCCCGTCGGAGTCTCCAAGCACGGCGACGCCCTGCTGCGCGGCGACGCGCCCGACGTCGTACGCACCAGGCTGCTGCCGCTGGCCACCGTCGCCACACCCAACCTGGACGAGGTCACCCGGCTCACCGGCATCACCGTCACCGACGAGCAGGGCATGCGGGCCGCCGCCGACGCCGTCCTGGCCTGCGGCCCGCGCTGGGCCCTGATCAAGGGCGGCCACCTGCCCGGCAGCACCGAATGCGCCGACCTGCTCACCGACGGCCGCACCGAACGCTGGTTCCGCGCCCCGCGCCACCCCGGTCCCCACACCCACGGCACCGGTTGCACCCTGGCCGGCGCACTGGCCTCGTACCTCGCCCTCGGCCACGACGTCCCCACCGCCGTCGGCCTGGCGAAGACCTACGTCACCGGCGCGATCGCGGCCGGCTTCCCCCTTGGCGCGGGCATCGGCCCGGTCGACCACGGCCACGCTCTGCGCGCACGCTGAAAAGCCGGCCCACCCGAAGGTGGACCGGCTTCTCCGGAGCCGGAAGGCTGCGCCGCTGCGAGATGACGCGTCAGCGCGGACCGGGTCCCTTCCACCCCGGGGGGCGGAGGGGGGTCACTCGCTAGCGCGAGACCTTGCCGGCCTTGATGCACGAGGTGCAGACATTGAGCCGCTTCGGCGTCTTCCCCACGACTGCACGCACCCGCTGGATGTTGGGGTTCCAACGACGCGGGGTACGGCGGTGCGAGTGGGAAATGCTGTTGCCGAAGCCCGGCCCCTTGCCGCAGACGTCGCAGTTGGCAGCCACGGGACACTCCAAGACTTCAGATACATTTACGAGGAAAAGCCCGGGAGAACCCCAGGCAACCGGAGCAGCATACAACGACTGCTCCCATGCCACGAAACTACCACGCTCCCACCCACCCCCGACCCACGCCCGCGCGCCAGCGCGCACCGCAGGGGATCGCCCCGGGGGCGCGGGGAACTGCGCGCCCAGCCACGACGCGGCCGCGGGCAGGCGACGCACCGCAGGGGGCAGGACCCCCGGGCCGGGGGCAGGCGACGCACCGCAAGCGGCAGGCCCTCAGGGGCGCGGGAAACTGCGCGCCAAGCCACGACCCGGCCGCGGGCAGACGACGCACCGCAGGCGGCAGGACCCCACGGCCGCGGGAAACCGCAGCACCGGCCCCCGCCGGAAGGGCGAAACCGGAGCCACCCGGGAGACGGCTACGCTCGGGCGGAGAAATCGCTCTCCGCAGGAGGATTCGTGCCGCCCTCGCTCGACGCACCCACGGTGCGCACTTGGTGCCGGCTCGCCCTCGCCGCACTGGGCCGCGCCCGCGAAGAGATCGACGCGATCAACGTCTACCCCGTCGCCGACGGCGACACCGGCACGAACCTCTACCTCACCGTCGAGTCCGCCGCGCAAAGTGTGGAAGCCGTCTTCGACGCCCACGCGGCGGCGGACTCGACGGCGGACCCTGCCGCGGGGGCCGCGGGGACGGCGGCCGGCCCGACACTGCCCGAGGCGTTCCGGGCGATGTCCCACGGCGCCCTCATCGGTGCCCGCGGCAACTCCGGCACGATCCTGGCCCAGTTGCTGCGCGGCATGAACGGACCGCTGACCGAGGACGCCGGCGGCCCGGACGCCACGGCGCTGCGCCGCGCGCTGCGGTCGGCCGCGGACTCGGCGTACGAGGCCGTCGCCCGCCCGGTCGAGGGCACGATCCTCACCGTGGCGAGGGCCGCGGCGAGCGCGGCCGAAGCGGCGGTCGGCGGCCTGGCCGAGGTGGTACGCGCGGCCCACACCGGCGCCCGCACGGCACTGGCGGCGACTCCCGCCCAGCTCGGCGTACTGCGCAACGCGGGCGTCGTGGACGCCGGAGGCCTCGGCCTGGTCGCGGTACTGGCGGCACTGTCCGACGCGGTAACGGGCGACACGGCCACCACACCGGGCGCGCCCGTCGCCCCGGCGGCCGGCCGAGCCCACGCTGGGCCAACGGTCGCTGCCGAGGCGACGGCGGATGCCGCGACAGTCCCGACCGACAGATTGCCGGGCGCCACCGCCGCCGAGGCCGGTGCCGTGGAAGGCCCGGCGGCCACGCCGGCTCATCGCACCCAGGTTGGCGGGCCATCGACGGATGCGGATGCGGGGGTCCCGACCGGCGGACGTACAACAGCCGCAGGCGCCCAGGGAGCGACGCCACCCCACGGCACTGGGCCGACGCCCGCCGCGGAGGCGGGTCCGGACGCGGCCCAGGCAGCCATGCCTGCCCAGGGCGCTGGGCCGACCGCGGCCGCCGAGGGCGCTGGTGCGGCCGCCAGGTCGCCGGGCGCCGTCACCGCGGAGGCGGCTTCGGGGGCCGCCCAGGGAGCGATGCCCCCCCACGGCACTGGGCAAAAGCCCGCCGCGGAGGCGGGTCCGGGTGCCGCCCAGGCGGCCATGCCCAGCCAGAGCGCCGGGCGAACGGCCGCCGCCGAGGCGACGGCGGATGCCGCGGGCAGCCTGACCGGCAGGTCGCCGCTCGCGACCGCCGCGGAGGCGGGTTCGGGCAGCGCCCCGGCGGCCATGCCCGCCCAGGCCGCCGGGCCGACGGCCGCCGCCGAGGCGACGGCCCCGGCCGGCGGGCCGGAGGACTGCCAGGCCGTTGGCGGGCCGGCCTTCGAGGTGGTCTACCTCCTGGAGGCGGCGAACGCCGCGATCCCGCCGCTGCGGGCCCGGCTCGACCGGCTCGGGGACTCCCTCGTCGTGGTCGGCGGGGACGGGCTGTGGAGTGTGCACGTGCACGTCGACGACGTGGGGGCCGCCGTCGAGGCGGGGATCGAGGCCGGGCGGCCCTACCGGATTCGCGTCACGCATTTCGGCGAGCAGGTGAGCGGCGGGGCCGGGCGGCCCGAGCGGGCGGTCGTGGCGCTGGTGCGGGGGGACGGGATGGCGGAGTTGTGCGCGCAGGCCGGCGCCACCGTCGTCGCCGTGCGGGCCGGTGAGCAGCCGGCGAGCGGTGACATCGCCGCCGCGATCCGCCGGGCGCGCGCCCGCGAGGTGATAGTGCTGCCGAACGACACGGAGCTGCGGCACACGGCGGCCGCCGCCGTGGAGCAGGCCCGTGCGGACGGGGTGCGGGTCGCGCTGATCCCGACCCGCTCCGCGGTCCAGGGGATCGCGGCGCTGGCCGTCCACGAGCCGTCCCGCCGCTTCGACGAGGACGTCGTGGCGATGACGTCCGCGGCGGGCGCCACGCGCTACGCGGAGGTGGCCGTCGCCGAGCGCGAGTCGTGGACGATGGCGGGCGTCTGCCAGGCCGGCGACGTCCTCGGGCTGATCGACGGCGACGTGGCCGTGATCGGCGCCGACGTCACGGAGACCGCCGTCCGCGTGCTGGACAGGATGCTGGCGGCGGGCGGCGAGATGGTCACCCTCGTGCTCGGCGCCACCGCGCCGCCGGGGCTCGCGGCCCGCCTGGAGTCGCACGTCCGCGGCAGACATCTGGCGGTGGACACCGTGACGTACGACGGCGGGCAGGCGGCCTGCCCGCTGCTGATCGGCGTGGAGTAGCGGAGCGGTCGCCGGTTTGTCAGGGGGGTGCGCCAAGATGGAGGGCGATGACTGGCAACCCGTTGGACGAACCGCTGCGCAAGCTCGTCGGCGACCGCACCGCGAAGGTGCTCGGCGAGCATCTCGACCTGCACACCACAGGTGACCTGCTGCACCACTACCCGCGGCGGTATGCCGAGCGCGGGGAGCTGACGCGGCTGGCCGACCTCCCGGTCGACGAGTACGTGACCGTGGTGGCGCAGATTTCCAAGGCGGACAAGCGGACGTACGGCGGCGGCTCGGGCGTACGCCTCGAAGTCGTCGTCAGCGACGGCAGCGGGTCGCTGACGCTGGTGTTCTTCAGCAAGGCCGCCCACGCGCACGCTCACCGGCTGATCCCGGGGCGCCGCGGGATGTTCTCCGGGAAGGTGTCGGTCTTCAACCGGACCCGGCAGCTCGCCCACCCCGACTACCAGCTGCTGGACGCGGACGACGCGGGCGAGGCGGCGGTCGACGCCTTCGCCAACCGGCTGATCCCGCTCTATCCGGCGTGCAAGCAGATCACCTCGTGGAAGATCGCGCAGGCCGTCGAGACGGCGCTCAATTCGCTGGCGGCCACCGGCTGGGAGGGCGTCGGCGAGCCGCTGCCCGACGAGCTGCGCGCGGTGCGCGGTCTCGCGCCGCTGCCCGAGGCGCTGGAGAAGGTGCACCGGCCGCGGTCGAAGGCCGACATCGCCGCGGCCAGGGACCGGCTGCGCTGGGACGAGGCCTTCGTGCTCCAGGTGGCGCTGGCCCGGCGGCGGGCGGCGGAGTCCGCGCTGGCCGCGGTGCCGCGCCGCCCGGCCGCCGACGGGCTGCTCGCCGCCTTCGACGCGAAGCTGCCCTTCACCCTCACCGACGGCCAGCGCACCGTGTCCGACGAGGTCTTCGCCGACCTGGCCACCGACCACCCGATGCACCGGCTGCTCCAGGGCGAGGTCGGCTCCGGCAAGACCCTGGTGGCGCTGCGGGCGATGCTCGGGGTGGTCGACGCGGGCGGGCAGGCCGCGATGCTGGCGCCGACCGAGGTGCTCGCGCAGCAGCACCACCGGTCGATCACCGAGATGATGGGGGAGCTGGCGGAGTCGGCGAGCATGCTCGGCGGCGCCGAGCTGGGCACGAAGGTGGTGCTGCTGACCGGCTCGATGGGCACCGCCGCCCGCCGGCAGGCGCTGCTCGACCTGGTGACGGGCGAGGCGGGGATCGTGGTGGGCACCCACGCGCTGATCGAGGACAAGGTCAAATTCCATGACCTGGGGCTGGTCGTGGTGGACGAGCAGCACCGCTTCGGCGTCGAGCAGCGCGACGCGTTGCGGGCCAAGGCGCCGCAGCCGCCGCACCTGCTGGTGATGACCGCCACGCCGATCCCGCGGACGGTCGCGATGACCGTCTTCGGCGACCTGGAGACCTCGGTGCTCGACCAGCTGCCCGCCGGGCGTTCGCCGATCGCGACCCACGTCGTACCGGCGGCGGAGAAGCCGCACTTCCTCAGCCGGGCCTGGGAGCGGGTGCGCGAGGAGGTCGAGGGCGGGCACCAGGCGTACGTGGTGTGCCCGCGCATCGGTGACGACGAGGACACCAAGGCCGCGGCGAAGAAGGCCGACGACGCCGAGCGCAGGCCGCCGCTCGCGGTGCTGGAGATCGCCGAGCAGATCGCCGCGGGACCGCTGAGCGGGTTGCGTGTCGAGGTCCTGCACGGGCGGATGGCCCCGGACGCGAAGGACGACGTGATGCGGCGCTTCGCGGGCGGCGAGGTGGACGTGCTGGTGGCGACCACGGTGATCGAGGTCGGGGTGAACGTGCCCAATGCCACCGCCATGGTGATCATGGACGCGGACCGGTTCGGCGTCTCGCAGCTGCACCAGCTGCGCGGCCGGGTGGGTCGCGGTTCCGCCGCCGGCCTGTGCCTGCTGGTCTCCGAGGCGCCCGAGGCGAGCCCGGCGCGCGGCCGGCTCGACGCGGTGGCCGGCACCCTGGACGGCTTCGAGCTGTCCGAGATCGACCTCCAGCAGCGCCGCGAGGGCGATGTGCTGGGCCAGGCGCAGTCCGGCAGCAGGTCGTCGCTGCGGATGCTGACGGTGATCGAGGACCGGGAGGTCATCGAGCAGGCCAGGCAGGAGGCCGTCGCCGTGGTCGCCGCCGACCCCGATCTGGCCGGCCACCCCGACCTGCGCAGCGCCCTGGACAGCCTGCTGGACGCCGACCGCGAGCAGTATCTCGACAAGGGCTGAGGCGCGGCCGGGGCGAGGGCCGCGGCAGGCAGGGGCAGGCGCCGCACGGGAGCCGACCGCCCCGGCCGGATAGGGTGCGAAGGGTGAGGCGAAGGGTGGGCAGCAGATGACGCGCGTGATCGCCGGGGCGGCCGGCGGCCGGCGGCTTGCCGTACCGCCGGGCACCGCCACCCGGCCGACCTCGGACCGGGCCAAGGAAGGGCTCTTCTCGACCCTGCAGTCGCTGCGCGGCACCCTGGCGGGCGCCAGGGTCATGGACCTCTACGGGGGCTCGGGCGCCGTCGGCCTCGAAGCGCTGTCGCGTGGCGCCGCCCATGTGCTGCTGGCCGAGGCCGACCCGCGGGCGGCCCGTACGATCCGGGAGAATGCCGCGGCGATCGGGCTGCCGGGCGCCGAGGTGCGCGCCGGGAAGGCCGAGAAGGTGGTCGCGGGACCGCCGCCCGCCGAGCCGTACGACGTGGTCTTCCTCGACCCGCCCTACGACACCCCGGCCGAGGACCTGCGGGAGATTCTGCTCACACTCCTGGCCGGCGGCTGGCTCGCGCCCGACACACTGGTCACCGTGGAACGCAGGACCAGGGGCGGTGACTTCGACTGGCCGTCCGGCTTCGAGGAACTGCGCTCCCGGCGGTACGGCGAGGCGACTCTTTGGTACGGTCGCGCCGCCCAAGTTACCGCCGGGTCATGAGCCCGCAGAGCGAGGAGCCAGCTATGCGCCGCGCAGTCTGTCCCGGGTCCTTCGACCCGGTCACCAACGGACACCTCGACATCATCGCCCGCGCCTCCCGGCTGTACGACGTCGTGCACGTCGCGGTGATGATCAACCAGTCCAAGCAGGGCCTTTTCACCGTGGACGAGCGGATCGCGCTGATCCAGGAGGTCACCGCGGACCTCGGCAACGTGGAGGTGGAGTCCTTCCACGGACTGCTGGTGGACTTCTGCAAGCAGCGCGACATCCCGGCCATCGTCAAGGGCCTGCGCGCCGTCAGCGACTTCGACTACGAGCTGCAGATGGCGCAGATGAACATCGGCCTGTCCGGCGTGGAGACGCTCTTCGTGCCCACCAACCCCGCCTACAGCTTCCTGTCCTCCTCCCTCGTGAAGGAAGTCGCCCAATGGGGCGGGGACATCTCGCACTTGGTCCCGGCCCCGGTTCTCCAGGCGCTGAACACCAAGCTGCGTCAGCGCTAGAGTCTTCGGCGTGGACGTCCAGAAGAAGCTCGATGAGATCGCGGCCACCGTGGCGAACGCCCGGTCGATGCCGATGTCGGCCTCCTGCGTGGTGAACCGGGCCGAGCTGCTCGCCATGCTCGACGAGGTGTCCGCCGCGCTGCCCGACTCCCTCGCCCAGGCCGAGGACCTGCTCGGCGACCGCGAGCAGATGGTCGAACAGGCCAGGGCCGAGGCCCGGCGGATCATCGAGTCGGCGCACGCCGAACGCGGTTCGCTGGTCTCCGAGACGCATGTCGCCCGGCAGTCCAAGGACGAGGCCGACCGGATCGTCGCCGAGGCCCGCCGCGAGGCCGACGAGATCCGCGCCGAGGCCGACGACTACGTCGACAGCAAGCTCGCCAACTTCGAGGTGGTCCTCACCAAGACCATCGGCTCGGTCGACCGCGGCCGCGAGAAGCTGCTCGGCCGCCACCCCGACTTCGACGACCAGGGCTACGCCGAGGACGACCCGGACGCCCCCGAGCGCAGCGCCGACCCCGAGACGCTGCGCCGCCGCGCAGACGAGTACGTCGACACCAAGCTCGGCGCCTTCGAGGCGGTGCTCACCAAGACGCTGGAGGCGGTCGGCCGCGGCCGGCTCAAGCTCACCGGGCACAACCCGATCGACGACCTGGCGGCGCAGATCGCCGCGGCGGACGGCGCCGACCCGCAGCACCACCACCAGCAGTCCGACGCCGACTACCTGGCGGGCCTGGCCGCCCCCGCGCCCGAGCAGGCCGACCTGGCGCAGTACGGCTACGACCCGCAGCCGCAGGCCGCCGAGCCCCCGCAGGAGCCCGCGTACGGCTACCAGCAGGAGGCGTACCCGCAGCCGGGCTACGGCCAGGAGACCGGCGAGGGCTACCAGCAGCAGGAGTACGCCCAGCAGGCCGGCTACGCGGATCCGTACGCCCCGCAGCCGGGCTACGGCCAGGACCAGGGCTACGACTACAGCGGGCAGCCGGGCTACGAGCAGCAGCAGCCCGGCTACGACCAGCAGCAGTATCCGCCGCAGATCCCGTACCAGCAGCAGGGCCAGGGGTATGCGCAGCCGCCCGCGGCGCTGGACGAGACCAGCTTCTTCGACACCGGGATGATCGACCTCAACCGGCTGCGGGAGTTGGAACAGGGCCGCTGACCGGTCCGCCGGGGCGGCCCCGCCCTGCTCCGTTTGGGCGGGGGCTGCGCGTCCAGTATCCTGTCACTTCCAGCCGTGTGAATCGCCGGCGCTTCTGCCTGCCCGCCCGCAAGGGACGCGGCAGGCCGTAACCGAGGAAAGCAGGAGCCCTGAACACCCGCCTTGACCACCGCAACCCGCTCGTGTTCGACACACACGAGCTGGGCAGGCGTCCGGGCGCGATGAAGAAGGTCTCCCGCTCGGTGCCGGCCCCCGACGCCCTCGGCATCGCCGACGTCATCGGAGTGCCGAAGGGCGCCACCGTCAAGCTGGACCTCCGCCTGGAGTCGGTCATGGAGGGTGTGCTGGTCACCGGCACCGCCCATGCACCGGTCACGGGGGAGTGCGTAAGGTGTCTGGAGCCCGTCGAGCGCGAGCTGGACGCGGAATTCCAGGAGATGTTCTCCTACCCCGACGCCGACACCCGGACCGCCCGCAGGGACGAAGCCGGTGACGACGCCGAGGACGAGGACGCGCTTGAACTAGAGGACGATCTCTTCGACCTCGAACCCGTGCTGCGAGACGCGGTGGTGCTCGCACTGCCCATGCAGCCGGTGTGCCGGGAGGACTGCGCGGGCCTGTGCTCCACCTGTGGAGCCCGGCTCGCCGACGACCCGGACCACCACCACGCGGTCACCGACATCCGGTGGGCGGCCCTGCAGGATCTCACCGTGGATCCGACGACCCAGCAGAACGGTGCCGGAAACGGCTCCGACGACGATCAGGAGAAGTAGCCGTGGCTGTTCCCAAGCGGAAGATGTCGCGCAGCAACACGCGCCACCGCCGTTCGCAGTGGAAGGCTGCGCCCGTGAGCCTGGTGGCGTGCGAGCGCTGCCACGAGCCCAAGCTGCAGCACATCGCGTGCCCCAACTGCGGCACCTACAACCGCCGTCAGGTCCTCGACGTCTGATCGGCAGGTGACAGGCTCCATGTCAGACGCCTCAGCGCCGAAGCAGGCCGCGACGGACGCCGCGACGGAAACAGCCTCGTCCCCCACGCTTCTGGAAGGGCGGCTCGGGTATCACCTCGAGCCCGCCCTTCTGGTACGTGCGCTCACCCACCGCTCGTACGCGTACGAGAACGGCGGGCTGCCCACCAACGAGCGGCTGGAGTTCCTCGGGGACTCCGTGCTCGGCCTGGTGGTCACCGACACCCTCTACCGCACCCACCCGGACCTGCCCGAGGGCCAACTGGCCAAGCTGCGGGCCGCGGTGGTCAACTCGCGAGCGCTCGCGGGCGTCAGCCGGGGTCTCGACCTCGGCGCGTTCATCCGCCTGGGCCGCGGTGAAGAGGGCACCGGCGGGCGGGACAAGGCCTCGATCCTCGCGGACACCCTCGAAGCGGTCATCGGCGCCGTCTATCTCGACCAGGGCCTCGACGCGGCCTCCGAGCTGGTCCACCGGCTCTTCGACCCGCTCATCGAGGAGTCCTCCAACCTGGGCGCGGGCCTGGACTGGAAGACCAGCCTCCAGGAGCTGACCGCGAGCGAGAGTCTCGGCGTACCCGAATACATCGTCTCCGAGTCGGGCCCCGACCACGAGAAGACCTTCACGGCTGCCGCCCGCGTCGGTGGTGTCGAGTACGGCACCGGCACCGGCCGCAGCAAGAAGGAAGCCGAGCAGCAGGCGGCCGAGGCCGCCTGGCGCTCCATCCGCAAGACCTCCGCCGCCGCGAGCTGACCGGCGGCTCCGCCGCGCGGGGGTGGGTGAGCTTTTCCTGAGGCGCGGGGAACCGCGCGGCCAGCCGGCCATCGGCCGGTGGCCGCCGGCTCCCCGCGCCCCTGTGCGTCAACCCCTCGCGTGGAAGGAAGGACATGCCGGAGCTGCCGGAAGTGGAAGTGGTGCGGCGGGGGCTGGCGCGCTGGGCCGCGGGCCGCACCGTCGAGACGGTGCGGGTCCTGCACCCGCGCGCGGTGCGGCGCCACGCGGCGGGGGCCGAGGACTTCGCCGCCCGGCTGCGTGGCACCAGGATCGGTGAGCCGCACCGCAGGGGCAAGTACCTGTGGCTGCCGGTCACGGGGGACGCGGCCCTGCTCGCCCACCTGGGCATGAGCGGGCAGTTCCTGATCCGCCCGACCACGGCGCCGCCGGAGACCCACCTGCGCGTCCTGTTCACCTTCGCCGACGCCGACGGTACGGACCTGAGGTTCGTGGACCAGCGGACCTTCGGCGGGCTCTCGCTCCAGGAGACGGTGCCGGGGGACCCGGAAGGCCTGCCGCAGGCGCTGAGCCATATCGCCCGGGACCCGATCGACCCGGAATTCGACGAGGACGCCTTCCACGCCGCCCTGCGCCGCAAGCGCACCACCGTCAAGCGGGCGCTCCTGGACCAGAGCCTGATCAGCGGGGTCGGCAACATCTACGCCGACGAGGCGCTGTGGCGCAGCAAGCTGCACTACGAGCGCCCGACCGCCGGCCTGACCCGTCCCCGTACCGCGGAGCTGGTCCGGCACATCCGCGAGGTGATGGGCGACGCGCTGGCCGCCGGCGGCACCAGTTTCGACAGCATGTACGTGAACGTGAACGGCGAGTCCGGCTACTTCGACCGGTCGCTGGACGCCTACGGCCGCGAGGACCTGCCCTGCCGCCGCTGCGGCACGCCGATCAGGCGCCGCGCCTGGATGAACAGGTCGAGCTACTTCTGCCCGCGCTGCCAGCCGGCGCCGCGTCCGGTGTCGTAGGCCCGCTGGGCGGCGAGCACGTCCGGCATCCGCTCCTCGACCAGGTCGATCAGCGCGAGCAGCCGGTCCGCGGTGTCCGCGCCGAGAGCGGTGAGCCGGTATTCGACGTGCGGCGGATTCGTCGGCCTGGCGTCCCTGACGACCAGGCCGTCGCGCTCCAACGCGTGCAGCGTCTGGGAGAGCATCTTCTCGCTGACCCCGTCGACCCGCCGCCGCAGCTCGTTGAAGCGCAGCGTGTCCTCACGCAGCGCGCCCAGCGTGAGGCTGCCCCAGCGCCCGGTCACATGAGCCAGCGTGGAGCGCGAGGGACAGTCCCGCGCGAAGACGTCGAAGACGTCCTCGCCCTCGGCCCGCGCGTCCGCCCCGATCGCCTCACCCATGGCCAGAGCCTACCGCGCCACAGCGCCGCCCAGCGGGTGGCGCTGTCGTTTCGCCAGTGCCTCAGAAGCCGAAGTCCTGCGTCCACCACGGGCCGCCGGTGCCGAAATGGATGCCGACGCCGAGGGTGGTGTAGTCGCAGTTGAGGATGTTCGCCCGGTGGCCGGGGCTGTTCATCCAGGCGGTCATCACCGCCGCGGCGGTGGCCTGGCCGCGGGCGATGTTCTCCCCGCCGAGGTTGGTGATGCCGCGGGCCTTGGCGCGGTCCCAGGGGGTGTGGCCGTCCGGGTCGGTGTGGTCGAAGAAGCCGCGGGCGGCCATGTCGTCACTGAAGGCCTGGGCCAGGCCGTCCAGCGAGGAGCTGGCGGTCAGCGGCTTGCAGCCGGCGGTGGCCCGCTCCTTGTTGACCAGCGACAGGATGGCCGCCCTCGCGGCGGTCAGCGTGTCGCTGCTCGGGGTCGCGGTGGACGCCTTGGTGCTCGGAGTGCGGACCGGGACGGTGGGCGCCGGCGCCGTACGGGTCGGCGACACGGAAGGCGTCGCCGACGGCTTGGTGGCGGTTGGTGTCGCGGACCCGGCGCGTACCGAGGGACTGGACGCGGACGGCGCGGGCGTACGTGAGGCGGACGGGCTGCTGCTGGAGCCGGGGATCGCGGTGTCCGTGCTGCCCTGCGGCGACGGCTCGTCGCTGCCGGCCCGCACCGGTCCCGTCGGGCCGTCGGCCTGCGTCTGGTCCTTGCCGCCGCCGCCGTACGTCAGCCCGCCGGTCACCCCGGACAGCAGCCCGGACGACGCGGCGACCGCGCCGACCGCCATCACCGCGGAGGTGGTCAGCAGCCCCGTGCGCACCGGGTGGTGCTTGCGGCGGCCGCGGTGGCCGCGCGGGCCGGGCTGCGACGCGGCAGGCTGCGCCTGACGGCTGTGTCGGCCCATCGGGTGCGCTCCTCAATGCTCCGGTGCTTCACCCGTTCGGGTGAAGTCCTGCTGCGGGGCGACTGTAGCGAATCACGCCCGGCGGCGCGGTCCTCCGGTCGCAACCGGTGTCCGGCGGACCGGATAACCTCCCCGCATGAACGAGAATGTCCGGCTCACCGCCTGGGTGCGAGGCCGGGTGCAGGGTGTCGGCTTCCGATGGTGGACCAGGGCCACCGCGCTGGAGATCGGCGGCCTGTCCGGCTACGCGGGCAACCTGGGGGACGGCCGTGTGCAGGTCGTCGCCGAGGGCGCCCGTGACCGGTGCGAGCGGCTGCTCGACTGGCTGCGGCACGGCGACACGCCCGGCCGCGTCGAGGGCGTCACGGAAATCTGGTCGGAGCCGCGCGGCGGATACGACGGATTCGAGATCCGCTGACCCGATCCGAGCCGCGGAGCCGTCCCGCGGGAGCGTCACCGGGGTGGCCGAGGTTTTACGATCCGAGGGGCACGACCGGTTGCCATACGGCGGATGTCGTGTCAGGCTGCCCCCATCGAGAATGATCTCGACGCCACGCGGGCAGCCCGCGGCGCCTTCGCGCCGTGTTTTCTGAGGCGGACCCGACGACTGGGCTGTGATCGTGTTGACCGTCCCCTTATTTGGTGAGACGCTGGAAGCCCCGCGCATCGTGGCTCCAAGGATTGTTCGGCGGCGGTCACGACGTAAACCCTGCGCGGGTGCGTACCCCTCACCCACGACCCAAACCGCTTCGGTCGGTCACTCAGCGTGGAGGACCATCAATCATGGCAAAGGCGCTTCTCGGTTACGTCGGCGGTCCCGACCCGCGACTCCTCGCCGAGATGCGAAGGCTGCAGCAGCGTGTTCAGGACCTGGAATCCGAGCTGATCCGGATGCAGGCCCAGAACGACGCGCTGACTGTCGCGTCGCACGAAGAGTCGCTGCTCGGCATCGACGTAGCTCACGCGGAGCCCGTACTCGCCTGATCCGGCGGCCCCTGCCGGATCCGGTGTGCACGACACCGCTTGAGACTGTGCAGCAGCTCACAGGCTGAGATCACAGCAACTGCAGAAACCGCGAGGGACGCTTCGGCGTCCCTTCGTCGTGGCACCCTCCCCCTGAAGACCGGCCCTACGCCGCTCCTTACCGTCTGATGTGCCCTGCACATTCCCTGGTGAAACCGCAGGCGGCTAGTAGAGTCGGCGGGCGTGCATCTCAAGAGCCTCACGCTGCGCGGCTTCAAGTCCTTCGCCTCGGCGACGACGCTGCGCTTCGAACCCGGAATCACCTGTGTCGTCGGCCCCAACGGGTCAGGCAAGTCCAACGTGGTCGACGCACTGTCATGGGTCATGGGCGAGCAGGGCGCCAAGTCGCTGCGCGGCGGCAAGATGGAGGACGTCATCTTCGCCGGCACCACCGGGCGGCCCCCGCTGGGCCGCGCCGAGGTGTCGCTGACCATCGACAACAGCGACGGCGTGCTGCCCATCGAGTACGCCGAGGTCACCATCACGCGGATCATGTTCCGCAACGGCGGCAGCGAGTACCAGATCAACGGCGACACCTGCCGGCTGCTGGACATCCAGGAACTGCTGTCCGACTCCGGCATCGGCCGCGAGATGCACGTCATCGTCGGCCAGGGCCAGCTGGACTCCGTCCTGCACGCCGACCCGATGGGCCGCCGCGCCTTCATCGAGGAGGCGGCCGGCGTCCTGAAGCACCGCAAGCGCAAGGAGAAGGCGCTGCGGAAGCTGGACGCGATGCAGGCCAACCTCGCCCGCGTCACCGACCTCACCGGCGAGCTGCGCCGCCAGCTCAAGCCGCTGGGCCGGCAGGCCCAGGTCGCCCGCAGGGCCGCCGTCATCCAGGCGGACCTGCGCGACGCCCGGCTCCGGCTGCTCGCCGACGACCTGGTCACCCTGCGCGAGGCGCTGCGCGCCGAGGTCGCCGACGAGGCCGCGCTCAAGGAGCGCAAGGAGGCCGTCGAGGCGGAACTGGCCGACGCCGTCCGCCGCGAGGCCCGCCTGGAGGAGCAGGTACGCGACCTGACCCCGCGGGTCAACGAGGCGCAGGCCACCTGGTACGCCCTGTCCCAGCTGACCGAACGGGTCCGCGGCACCGTCGGCCTGGCCGAGCAGCGCCACCGCCACGCCACGAGCCAGCCCGCCGAGGACCGGCGCGGCCGCGACCCGGAGGACATGGAGCGCGAGGCCGCCCGCATCCGCGAGCAGGAAGCCGAGCTGACCGAGGCCCTGGACGCCGCGCAGCGCGCGCTGGACGACACCGTCGGCCACCGCGCCGAGCTGGAGCGGCGGCTCGCCGAGGAGGAGGGCAGGCTGCGCGCCACCGCCCGCGCCATCGCCGACCGCCGCGAGGGCCTGGCCCGGCTGGGCGGCCAGGTCAACGCGGCTCGCTCCAGGGCCGCCTCCGCCGAGGCCGAGATCGGCCGGCTCGCCGCCGCCCGCGACGAGGCCCGCGACCGCGCCGAGTCGGCCCAGGCCGAATACGAGGAGCTGCGCGCCGAGGTCGAGGGCCTCGACGCCGACGACTCCGAGCTGGAGGCCCGCTTCGAGGCGGCCCGCGCCGACCAGGCCGCCGCCGACGAGGACTTCACCGCCGCCCGCGAGGCCGCCACCGCCGCCGAGCGCAGCCGGGCCGCGGTCGCCGCCCGCCGCGACGCCCTGGCCCCGGCGCTGCGCCGCAAGGACGGCAGCGGCGCGCTGCTGTCCGGCGGCGCGCACGGCACGGCCGCGGGCGGCCCGCTCGCCGGCGTCCTCGGCCCGGCCGCCACGCTGCTGCGGGTCGCCCCGGGGTACGAGATCCCGATCGCCGCCGCGCTGGGCGCCGCCGCCGACGGGGTCGCGGTCAGCGGCCTGTCGGCCGCCGCGGAGGCGCTGCGGCTGCTGCGCAAGGAGGACGCGGGCCGCGCGGCCCTGCTGCTCGGCGGGGCGCCGGAGGCAGGCCCGCACACCGCGGCCGGTGCCGGCCCGTACAGCCGCCCGGAGGCCCCGCTGCCGGGCGGCGCCCGGTATGCCGCCGAGCTGGTGAGCGCCACCGAGGAGCTGGCGCCCGCGGTCGGGCTGCTGCTGCGGGGCATCGTCGTGGTGGAGTCGCTGGAGGACGCCGAGGCCTTCGTCACCGCGCGGCCCGAGCTGACCGCGGTGACCGCGGAGGGCGACCTGCTGGCCGCGCACACCGCCGTCGGCGGCAGCGCCAAGGCGCCCAGCCTGCTGGAGGTGCAGGCCCAGGTGGACGAGGCGGTCTCGGAGCTGGCCCGGCTCGAAGAGCAGTGCACCGAGCTGGCGGACCGCCAGCAGGAGGCCAAGGAGCGGCGTTCCGCCGCGGCCAGGGCGGTCGACGAGCTGGGGCAGCGGCGCAGGGCCGCGGAGAAGGCCAAGTCGTCGGTCGCCCAGCAGCTCGGCCGGCTCGGCGGCCAGGCCCGCGCCGCCGCGGGCGAGGCGGACCGGGCCGCCACCGCGGTCGGCCGCAGCCAGGAGTCGCTCGCGGCGGCCCGCGAGGAGTTCGAGGAGCTGTCCTACCGGCTCAGCGAGGCCCAGGAGGAGCCGGGCGAGGAGGAGCCCGACACCTCGGTGCGGGACCGGCTCGCCGCGGACGGCGCGAACGCCCGGCAGACCGAGATGGAGGCGCGGCTCCAGCTGCGTACCCACGAGGAGCGGGTCAAGGGCCTGGCGGGCCGCGCGGACGGCCTGGACCGGGCAGCCCACGCCGAGCGGGAGACCAGGGCCAGGGCCGAGCGGCGCAGGCTGCGGCTCGCCTACGAGGCGTCGGTCGCCGCCGCGGTGCGGGACGGGGCCCGCGGCCTGCTCGACTGCGTCCAGGTGTCGCTGTCCAGGGCCGAGGCCGAACGGGTGGCCGCCGAGCAGGCCAGGGCGGAGCGCGAGGCGGAGCTGGGCCAGGAGCGCCGCCGCGGCCGGGAGCTGAAGAGCGAGCTGGACCGGCTCACCGGCGACGTCCACAAGGGCGAGGTGCTGGGCGCCGAGAAGCGGCTGCGGATCGAGCAGCTGGAGGGCAGGGCGCTGGAGGAGCACGGCATGGAGCCGGCGGGCCTGGTCGCCGAGTACGGCCCCGACCAGCTCGTACCGCCGTCGCTGCCGGCCGAGGGCGAGACGCTGCCCGAGGACCCCGAGGACCCGCGCAACATGCCGCGCCCGTACGTGCGCCCCGAGCAGGAGAAGCGGCTCAAGGCGGCCGAGAAGGCGTACGCCCAGCTCGGCAAGGTCAACCCGCTGGCACTGGAGGAGTTCGCGGCCCTGGAGGAGCGGCACAAATTCCTCACCGAGCAGCTGGAGGACCTGCGCAGGACCAGGGCCGACCTGCTCCAGGTGATCAAGGATGTGGACGAGCGGGTCGAGCAGGTCTTCACCGCCGCCTTCCACGACACCGCCCGCGAGTTCGAGGGCGTCTTCTCCCGGCTCTTCCCCGGCGGCGAGGGGCGGCTGCTGCTCACCGACCCGGACAACATGCTCACCACCGGCGTCGACGTCGAGGCCAGGCCGCCGGGCAAGAAGGTCAAGCGGCTGTCGCTGCTGTCGGGCGGGGAGCGCTCGCTGACCGCGGTGGCGATGCTGGTGTCGATCTTCAAGGCCCGGCCCAGCCCCTTCTACGTGATGGACGAGGTCGAGGCCGCGCTGGACGACACGAACCTGCAGCGGCTGATCCGGATCATGGAGGAGCTGCAGGAGAGCTCCCAGCTCATCGTCATCACCCACCAGAAGCGGACGATGGAGGTCGCCGACGCCCTCTACGGCGTGTCCATGCAGGGCGACGGCGTGTCCAAGGTGATCAGCCAGCGGCTGCGCAGCGGCAGGCAACGTACCGCCTGACGGCCCCCTCCAAGTGGTGGCCGGTCCCGAACCGGCCGAGACTTTGGAAATCCAGCCCCCTTGGAGGGCTCGAAGCCGGGTACGAGGAGCCGATGTGACCACCACTGCACGCGACTCCGGGACAGGCGACCGCGCACCACTGCCGGAACACCTGGGCCATGTCATCTTCATCACCGCCGCCGCGGCCATGGGCGGCTTCCTCTTCGGCTACGACAGTTCCGTCATCAACGGTGCCGTCGAAGCGATCCGCGACAAGTACAACATCGGCTCGGGCACGCTCGCCCAGGTCATCGCGATCGCCCTGATCGGCTGCGCCATCGGCGCCGCCACCGCGGGGCGGATCGCCGACCGGATCGGCCGGATCTACTGCATGCGGATCGCTTCGGTGATCTTCACCGTCAGCGCGATCGGCTCCGCCCTGCCCTTCGCCCTCTGGGACCTGGCCCTCTGGCGCATCATCGGCGGCTTCGCCATCGGTATGGCGTCGGTCATCGGCCCGGCGTACATCGCCGAGGTCTCGCCGCCCGCCATCCGCGGCAGGCTCGCCTCCTTCCAGCAGGCCGCGATCGTGCTCGGCATCGCCGTGTCGCAGCTGGTGAACTACGCCATCCTGCAAGGCGCGAACGGCGACCAGCGCGGCAAGATCATCGGCCTTGAGGCCTGGCAGGTCATGCTCGGCGTCATGGTCATCCCCGCGGTGATCTACGGGCTGCTGTCCTTCGCCATCCCCGAGTCGCCGCGCTACCTGCTCTCCGTCGGCCGGACCGCCGACGCGCGGGCGGTGTTGGCCGACGTCGAGGGCGAGGACACCGACCTCGACGGGCGGGTCAAGGAGATCCAGACCGCGATGCGCCGCGAGCACAAGTCGGTCTTCTCCGACCTGCTCGCCTCGCGCATCAGCTTCCTGCCCATCGTCTGGGTGGGTATCGGCCTGTCGGTCTTCCAGCAGCTGGTCGGCATCAACGTCGCCTTCTACTACTCCTCGACGCTGTGGCAGTCCGTCGGCATCAACCCGAGCAGCTCGTTCTTCTACTCCTTCACCACCTCCATCGTGAACATCATCGGTACGGTCATCGCGATGGTCTTCGTCGACCGGATCGGCCGCCGCCCGCTGGCGCTGATCGGTTCGACCGGCATGGCCGTCTCGCTCGCCCTCGAAGCGTGGGCCTTCTCCTCCAAGAACGGCACCACCCTGCCCAACACCGAGGGCACCGTCGCCCTCATCGCCGCGCACGTCTTCGTGCTCTTCTTCGCCCTGTCCTGGGGCGTGGTGGTCTGGGTCTTCCTCGGCGAGATGTTCCCGAACAGGATCCGCGCCGCCGCCCTCGGCGTGGCCGCCTCCGCCCAGTGGATCGCCAACTGGGCCATCACCGCGAGCTTCCCGACGCTGGCCGACTGGAACCTGTCGGGCACCTACGTCATCTACACCTGCTTCGCGGTGCTCTCCATCCCCTTCGTGCTGCTCTTCGTGAAGGAGACGAAGGGCAAGAGCCTGGAGGAGATGGGCTAGGGCGGTCACTGACGGCAGGCACGCGGGACCGGGCCGGACTATCGGGCCGGTCCCGCGGCGCGCGTACCCGATACTGGGGGGGTTATGGAAATCGTCATCCTTGTCGTAGTCATCGCCCTGGTCGTGATCCTCGGGGCCGGCGGACTGGTGGTGGGCAGCCGCCGCAAGAAGAAGCAGCTGCCGCCGGCCGCGCCGCCGAGCCCCCCGAAGGTCACCGCGCCCCCCGCGGAACCGCATGTCGGGGACGAGGCCGAGGCCCCGCGGGAGGAACCCCGCAGGACCGTCGAAGAGGTCCCCCTGCCGGGGGCCACCGCCGCGCCCGAGGCCCTGGAGGAGGTGCAGCTCCCGCCGGCGCCGGCCATCGAGCAGCCGGAACCGTCCGCGGGCCGGCTGGTCCGGCTGCGCTCCCGGCTGTCCCGTTCGCAGAACACCCTGGGCAAGGGCCTGCTGACGCTGCTGTCCAGGGAGCGCCTGGACGAGGACACCTGGGAAGAGGTCGAGGACATCCTCATCACCGCCGACGTCGGCGTGGCCCCCACCCAGGAGCTCGTCGAGCGGCTGCGCACCCGGGTGCGGGTGCTCGGCACCAGGACCCCCGCCGAGCTGCGCAGCCTGCTCAGGGAGGAACTGCTCACCCTGGTCGACCCCGGCCTCGACCGGGTGCTGCACACCGAGAGCCACGAGGAGTCCCCCGCGGTCGTGCTGGTCGTCGGGGTCAACGGCACCGGCAAGACCACCACCACGGGCAAGCTCGCCCGGGTCCTGGTGGCCGACGGCCGCAGCGTCGTCCTGGGCGCCGCCGACACCTTCCGCGCCGCCGCGGCCGACCAGCTGCAGACCTGGGGCGAGCGGGTCGGCGCGCGCACGGTACGCGGCCCGGAGGGCGGCGACCCGGCGTCGATCGCCTTCGATGCCGTCAAGGAAGGCATCGCCGAGGGCGCCGACACCGTCCTGATCGACACCGCGGGCCGGCTGCACACCAAGACCGGCCTGATGGACGAGCTGGGCAAGGTCAAGCGGGTCGTCGAGAAGCACGGCCCGGTGGACGAGGTGCTGCTGGTCCTGGACGCCACCACCGGTCAGAACGGCCTGATCCAGGCGCGGGTCTTCGCCGAGGTGGTGGACATCACCGGCATCGTGCTGACCAAGCTCGACGGCACCGCCAAGGGCGGCATCGTGATCGCGGTCCAGCGCGAGCTGGGCGTCCCGGTCAAGCTGGTCGGCCTGGGCGAGGGCGCCGACGACCTGGCTCCCTTCGAGCCCGAGGCCTTCGTGGACGCGCTGATCGGCGAGTAGCCGTCACGCGCGGTGAGCTTCGCGCCGCGTGGGTAAGGGGCGCCCGTCCTGACGGGCGCCCCTTACGCGTGCGAAGGCCTCGCCATGGACGCCGCCTCGCGCCTACGCGCTGCCGCAGGCGTGCGCCCGGTCCCGGTGGCAGACGAACGCCAGCGTGCCCAGCAGCAGCCTGGCCTCGGGGACCTGCGGGGCGCTGCCGGGCAGCGGCTCGCGCAGCCAGCGCACCGGGCCGAGGCCGCCGAGGTCGGACGGGGGAGCGGTGACATGGTCGCCGGGGCCCAGGCAGCGCAGGTCCAGATCCGCGTCGTCCCAGCCCATCCGGTAGAGCAGGTGCGGCAGGGCCGCGGCCGCGCCCGGCGCGACGAAGAACTGCGCGCGCCCCGCCGGCGTCAGCAGCACGGGACCGAGCCGCAGCCCCATCCGCTCCAGCCGCACCAGCGCCCGCCGGCCCGGGGCCTCGGCGACCTCGATGACGTCGAAGGCGCGCCCGGCGGGCAGCAGCACCGCCGCGCCGGGCACCCGCGCCCACGCCTGCGCGGCGCCCTCCGGTGCGGCGCCGGCCGGGATCTCGTCGGCGAAGGGCAGCGGATGCGCGCCCGGCTGCGGGCATCCCGCGTCGCCGCACGAGCAGGGCCCGCCACCGCGGGCGACCCGCGCCCCCGGCACCACCGCCCAGCCGCACCGCCAGGCGTAGTCACCGACGGTGGTGCACACCTCGGCGTGCGTCCGCCGGCGCACGCCGGTACGCGCACCGGGTCGCACCGCCGCTCTGGCGACCTCCCGTACGCCGTTCCGCTGCTGCCGCGACTCCCGCATGCTGCCGATCGTGAACACCATGACACCTCCAACGGATCGCCGCCGCGATGGTTACGCGCCCGTCCGACCTTGTGCGACCGGCATGTGTCAAGTGAATCGCCTGGAGTCGCAACCGAGTTCATTCGAAGGGGTGGCGAATGGTGGCGTTTCCCCACACCTGGTCGCCGGACGAGTGAGGGTAGGACTACTTTCAGTTGGTGAGTCCATGGCCGTGGACCGTTCGCGTCCTGTGCATGTGCCGCAGGCACCTTCGTCCGGCCCATGGCCAGCGGTCCGGCCGCCGACACTTTCGGCAACCGGCGGACAGCACCCGACCGGCCCTGGTAATCACTGGGGCGACGGGTCGAGCGAGACCGGGATGGGGGCTTGACCGTGGGCGGCGCAGCAGACAGGCAGCCCAACGCGCAGCTGAGTTCGTGGTTCGTGCGCAGTGGATGGTCCAAGGGCGAGCTGGCTCGCCAGGTCAACCGCAGGGCGCGCCAGCTCGGCGCGCACCACGTCAGCACCGACACCTCACGGGTGCGCCGCTGGCTGGACGGCGAGCAGCCGCGCGAACCGATACCACGCATCCTGTCCGAGCTGTTCTCGGAGCGCTTCGGCTGCGTCGTCCCTGTCGAGGACCTGGGCCTGCGCTCCGCGCACCAGCCGCAGGCCGGCGGCGACGTGGACCTGCCCTGGGCCGGGCCGCAGACCGTCGAGCTGATCAGCGAGTTCTCCCGCAGCGACCTAATGCTCGGCCGCCGCGGCTTCCTCGGCGGCTCCCTGGCGCTGTCCGCCGGGCCCGCGCTGATCGAGCCCATGCAGCGCTGGCTGGTGCCCACCTCCCCGGCCGGCCTGCCGATCCCGGCGCCCGCCGGGCCCCGCGACGGCGGCGGCCGGCCGTCCCGGCTCTCCGAGCAGGAGCTGCAACTGCTGGAGTCCACCGCCGAGATGTTCCGCATGTGGGACAACCAGTGCGGCGGCGGCCTGCGCCGCAAGGCGGTGGTCGGCCAGCTGCACGAGGTCACCGACCTGCTCCAGGAGTCGCACACCGAGCCCGTCGCCCGGCGCCTCTACCGCGTCACCGCCGACCTCGCGGCACTGGCCGGCTGGATGAGCTACGACATCGGCCTGCAGCCCACCGCCCAGAAGTACCTGGTGCTCGCGCTGCACGCGGCCAAGGAGGCCGGCGACCGCCCGCTGGGCGCCTTCATCCTGTCCTCGATGAGCCGCCAGATGATCCACCTGAACCGGCCCGACGACGCCCTGGAGCTGATCCACCTGGCGCAGTACGGCAGCCGCGACTCGGCGAGCGCCACCACCCAGGCCATGCTGCACGCCCTGGAGGCGCGGGCCTACGCCAACATGGGCCAGGTCAACAAGTGCCACCGGGCCGTCCGGGCCGCCGAGGACACCTTCACCGAGTCCCGCCCCGACGAGGACCCGAGCTGGATCAGCTTCTTCAACCTGGCCGAGCTGCACGCGGAGAATGCCCACTCCTACCGCGACCTGGCCTATGTCGCCGGCCGCAGCCCCGCCTACGCCTCGCTCGCCCACCCGGTGATGGAGAAGGCGGTCGAGGGATTCAGCAACGACACCGTCCACCAGCGCGCCTATGCTCTGAACCTGGTCGGTCTGGCCAGTGTCCACCTGCTCCAGCGCGAACCCGAACAGGCGGCGCATTTCACCGAGCAGGCCATGACGGTCGCCAAAAGGGTCAGGTCGGAACGGGTGAACACCCGTATCCGCAAAACCACCGACACGGCGGTCCGCGACTTCGGCGACGTACCCGCTGTGGCGAGGCTTGCGGATAGGCTCTCGGTGGAACTGCCCGAGGTCGCCGAGACCGCCTGACGAACGGCCGCGGGCCGTGGAGACCGCAGTCCCCGGCGATCTCTTTCCCCACCCGTATACAGCTTTCACCGAACCAGGGGACGGTTCATCTCCACGTAACACACCCGACTTCTTCGTCACGGCGGCGAAACACCCTGCGGCATCGGCGGAAACCCGGCTCAGCCAATCTCATGGCGAAAACCGGCCCACCCTGCACCGCCCCGCCCGGGCCGTTCGGACGAAGAGGAGACGCCGATGGCACCAGCCATCTTCACACTGGCCGCAGATGCGCCCAAGCTCGACTCCGGCAATACCGCGTTTCTGCTTCTGAGCTCCGCGCTGGTGATGCTGATGACACCGGGGCTGGCGTTCTTCTACGGCGGTATGGTCCGGGTCAAAAGCGCCCTGAACATGCTGATGATGAGCTTCATCAGCCTGGGCATCATCACCCTGCTGTGGACCGGCTACGGATTCAGCTTCGCCTTCGACAGCGACCACGGCGGATTCATCGGCGGCACCAACTGGCTCGGCCTGCGCGACATCGCTCCCGATGACCTGTGGGGGGCCACCGGTACGCCGATATTCGCCTTCGCCGCCTTCCAGTTGATGTTCGCCATCATCACTCCGGCCCTGATCAGCGGCGCACTCGCCGACCGCGTCAAGTTCGTGGCCTGGTCGGTCTTCATCGCCCTGTGGGCGACGGTGGTCTACTTCCCCGTGGCCCACTGGGTCTGGGGCGGCGGCTGGCTGATGAAGAAGGGCGTCATCGACTTCGCCGGCGGTACCGCGGTCCACATCAACGCGGGCGCGGCCGCCCTCGGCGTGATCCTGGTGATCGGCAAGCGGGTCGGCTTCAAGCGCGACCCGATGCGCCCGCACAGCATGCCGTGGGTCATGCTCGGCGCCGGCCTGCTGTGGTTCGGCTGGTTCGGCTTCAACGCCGGCTCCGAGATCACCTCCGACGGCGTCGCGTCCACGGTCTTCATCAACACCCAGATCGCCACCGCCGCCGCCATGATCGGCTGGCTGCTCTACGAGCGGGTCAGGCACGGCTCCTTCACCACCCTGGGCGCCGCGTCCGGCGCGGTCGCCGGACTGGTCGCCATCACCCCGTCCTGCGCCTCGGTCAGCCCGCTGGGCGCCATCGCGGTCGGTGTCATCGCCGGTGTGATCTGCGCTGCCGCGGTCGGCCTGAAGTACCGCTTCAACTACGACGACTCGCTCGACGTCGTCGGCGTCCACATGGTCGGCGGCATCGTCGGCTCCCTGCTCATCGGCTTCCTGGCCACTGGCGGCGTCGGCCAGGACGTCAAGGGCGTCTTCTACGGCGGCGGCTGGCACCAGTTCGGTATCCAGGCCATCGGCGTCTTCTCCGTCCTTGGCTACTCCCTGGTCGTCTCGGCGATCCTCGCCAAGGCCATCGACATGGTGATGGGCTTCAGGGTCCCCGAAGAGGTCGAGGTCAGCGGCATCGACCAGGCCGAGCACGCGGAGACCGCGTACGACTTCGCCGGCATCGGCAGCACAGGACACGCGGCCGCACCCGCGGGTGTCGACACCGCGACGAGCAAGAAGGTGGACGCGTGAAGCTCATCACCGCGGTCGTGAAGCCGCATCGCCTGGACGAGATCAAGGAAGCGCTGCAGGCGTTCGGCGTGCACGGCCTGACCGTGACCGAGGCCAGCGGCTACGGCAGACAGCGCGGCCACACCGAGGTCTACCGCGGTGCCGAGTACACCGTCGACCTCGTACCGAAGATCCGGATAGAGGTCCTGGTCGAGGACTCGGACGCCGACCAGCTCATCGATGTCGTCGTCAAAGCGGCCAGAACCGGCAAGATCGGAGACGGCAAGGTGTGGAGCCTCCCGGTCGACACGGCCGTGCGGGTCCGTACCGGCGAGCGCGGACCCGACGCGCTCTGATCCCCGAACCCAGCGCTGGAGAACGAGTGAGCGACAGCGTCGAAGCGCAGGACGACAGTTACGCGGCGGCCCGGCTGCGCCTTCTCAACGAGGAGGCGCGGTCCGGGCCGCCGCGCCGCGCGGCGCTGGCCGCGCTCACCGACCGCTGGCTCGCGGGCCTGGCTGCCGACGCCGCCGAGGCCACCGGAACCGGCGGCTGGGCTCTGCTCGCCGTCGGCGGCTACGGCCGCGGCGAGCTGTCCCCGCGCAGCGACCTGGACCTGGTGCTGCTGCACGACTCGGAGAAATCCGTCGGGGCCCTCGCCGACCGCCTCTGGTACCCGGTGTGGGACCTGGGCCTGGCCCTCGACCACTCGGTGCGCACCCCCGACGAGGCGCGCAAGACGGCCGCCGACGACCTCAAGGTCCAGCTCGGCCTGCTCGACGCCCGCCACCTGGCGGGCGACCAGGCCCTCAGCTCCGGCCTGCGCACCGCCGTGCTGGCCGACTGGCGCAACCAGGCGCCCAAGCGGCTGCCGGCGCTGCTCGAACTGTGCCAGGAGCGCGCGGAGCGCCAGGGCGAGCTGTCCTACCTGCTCGAACCCGACCTCAAGGAGGCCCGCGGCGGCCTGCGGGACGCCACCGCGCTGCGGGCCGTCGCCGCTTCCTGGCTGGCCGACGCGCCCCGCGAGGGCCTGGAGGAGGCCCGTACCCGGCTGCTCGACGCCCGCGACGCGCTGCACCTGGTCACCGGGCGGGCCACCGACCGGCTCGCGCTCCAGGAGCAGGACCAGGTCGCCGCCGCCCTCGGCCTGCTCGACGCCGACACGCTGCTGCGCCAGATCTACGAGGCCGCCCGGCGGATCTCCTACGCCTCCGACGTCACCTGGCGCGAGGTCGGCCGGGTGCTGCGGGCCCGCGAATCCCGGCCCCGCCGCCGACTGCTCGGCCGTAGCAGAAGCACCCCGGCCGGCAGCACGCCCGAGCGCGTACCGCTGGCGGAAGGCGTCGTGGAGCAGGAGGGCGAGGCGGTGCTCGCGCTCGCCGCCAAGCCCGAACGCGACCCCGTCCTTCCGCTGCGGGCCGCCGCTGCCGCCGCGCAGGCGGGCCTGCCGCTGTCGCTGCACGCGGTGCGCAGGCTGGCCGCCGCCGCCCGACCGCTGCCCGAACCGTGGCCCGCCGAGGCGCGTGAGCAGCTGGTCACGCTGCTCGGTGCCGGCGAGTCCACCGTGCAGGTCTGGGAGGCGCTGGAGGCCGAAGGCCTGATCACCCGGCTGCTGCCGGACTGGGAGCGGGTCCGCTGCCGCCCGCAGCGCAATGCCGTGCACCGCTTCACCGTCGACCGGCACCTGGTCGAGACCGCCGTGCAGGCCGCGGGCCTGACCCGCCGGGTCGGCCGCCCCGACCTGCTGCTGACCGCGGCCCTGCTGCACGACATCGGCAAGGGCTGGCCCGGCGACCACAGCGAGGCCGGCGAGGTCATCGCCCGCGACGTCGCCACCAGGATCGGCTTCAACAGCGCCGACGCCGACACGCTGGCGCTGCTGGTACGCCACCACCTGCTGCTGATCGACACCGCGACCCGGCGCGACCTGGACGACCCGGAGACCGTACGCGCGGTCGCCGGCGTCGTACGGGACACCTCCACGCTGGAGCTGCTGGCCGCGCTCACCGAGGCCGACGCCCTCGCGACCGGTCCCGCCGCCTGGAGCACCTGGCGGGCCTCGCTGCTGGCCGAACTGGTCGAGCGGGTCGCGGGGGCGCTGGACACCGGCGCGCTGCCCGAGGCCGCCGAGCGCGACTCCACCGCGGAGGAGGAGCGCCTGGCCATCGAGGCCGCCCGCACCCACGGCCCCGTCCTGGCCCTGCACGCCCACGCCGAGCCCGACGGCGAGGGCGAGGCCCTGGACGAGGCCCTGGGCGTGGAACTGCTGCTCGCCGTCCCCGACCGCCCCGCGCTGCTCGCCCAGGCCGCCGGTGTGCTCGCGCTGCACCGGCTCGGCGTCAGAGCCGCCGACCTGCGGGCCGTCGACCCGATCGGCGAGGGCCCTGTCGCCCTGCTCAGCTGGCGGGTCTCGGCCGAATACGGCGCCCTGCCCGAGGCCGCGCGGCTGCGGGCCGACCTGGCGCGGGCCTTCGAGGGCACCCTGGACATCGAGGCCAGGCTCGCCGAGCGCGAGGCCGCCTACCCCAGGCGGCGCGGGGTGACCCCGCCGCCGCCCCGGGTCACCGTCGCCCCGGGCCACACCTCGCAGACCGCCACCGTGCTGGAGGTCCGCGCCCACGACGCCCCCGGCCTGCTGCACCGCATCGGCCTGGCCCTGACCGCCACGGGCGTCACCGTACGGTCTGCCCGCATCTCCACGCTGGGCGCCAACGCGGTCGACGCCTTCTACGTCGTCGGCAAGGACGGCAAGGTGCTCCCGCCCGCAAGGGCGGCGGAAGTGGCCCGCCAGGTGGAGGCGGCGCTGCGCTGACGTCGTACCGCCGGCTCGAGTCCGGCGGGCAGGAACAGCTTTCTGCCCGGCCGGATACTCTGGGAGGCGACGTTTCCACTCCCGACCCCGAGGATCTGCGACCACCGTGTTCGACACTCTGTCTGATCGCCTCGCGAATACCTTCAAGACCCTCCGGGGGCGCGGCCGTCTGTCCGAGGCGGACATCGACGCCACCGCGCGCGAGATCCGGATCGCGCTCCTCGAGGCGGACGTCGCGCTGCCCGCCGTGCGCGCCTTCATCGCCAACGTCAAGCAGCGCGCCTCGGGCGCCGAGGTCTCGCAGGCGCTGAATCCCGCGCAGCAGGTCATCAAGATCGTCAACGACGAGCTGATCACCATCCTGGGCGGCGAGACCCGCCGCCTGCGCTTCGCCAAGCAGCCGCCGACCGTGATCATGCTGGCCGGCCTCCAGGGCGCGGGAAAGACCACGCTGGCGGGCAAGCTCGGCAAGTGGCTGCAGGGCCAGGGCCACACCCCGCTGCTGGTCGCGTGCGACCTCCAGCGGCCGAACGCCGTCAACCAGCTCAGCGTCGTCGCCGAGCGCGCCGGCGTCGCGGTCTACGCGCCCGAGCCGGGCAACGGCGTCGGCGACCCGGTCAAGGTCGCCAAGGACTCCATCGACTTCGCCAAGTCCCGGCAGTACGACATCGTGATCGTCGACACCGCGGGCCGCCTCGGCGTCGACCAGGAGCTGATGCGGCAGGCCGCGGACATCCGCGACGCGACCCACCCCGACGAGATCCTCTTCGTCGTCGACGCGATGATCGGCCAGGACGCGGTCAACACCGCGGAGGCCTTCCGCGACGGCGTCGGCTTCGACGGCGTGGTGCTCTCCAAGCTCGACGGCGACGCCCGCGGCGGCGCGGCCCTGTCGATCGCGCACGTCACCGGCAAGCAGATCATGTTCGCGTCGAACGGCGAGAAGCTGGACGACTTCGACGCGTTCCACCCGGACCGGATGGCGTCCCGCATCCTGGGCATGGGCGACATGCTGTCGCTGATCGAGAAGGCCGAGCAGACCTTCAGCCAGGCCGAGGCCGAGAAGATGGCGGCCAAGCTGGCGAAGGGCCCCAAGGAATTCACGCTGGACGACTTCCTGGCCCAGATGGAGCAGGTCCGCAAGATGGGCTCGATCTCCAAGCTGCTCGGCATGCTGCCGGGCATGGGCCAGATCAAGGACCAGATCAACAACCTGGACGAGAGGGACGTCGACCGCACCGCGGCGATCATCAAGTCCATGACGCCGGGCGAGCGGGCCGACCCGCACCTGATCAACGGCTCGCGCAGGGCCCGTATCGCCAAGGGCTCCGGTGTCGAGGTCAGCGCGGTCAAGAGCCTGGTGGAGCGGTTCTTCGAGGCGCGCAAGATGATGTCGCGGATGGCGCAGGGCGGCGGCATGCCGGGTATGCCGGGGATGCCGGGCATGGGCGGCGGCCCGGGCCGGCAGAAGAAGCAGCAGAAGCAGGCCAAGGGCAAGCGGCAGAGCGGCAACCCGATGAAGCGCAAGGCCGACGCCGCCGCGGCGGCCGCCCGTCGCGAGGAGCAGGGGCAGGGCGCCGGCCAGGGCGACAGCCCGTTCGGTCTGCCGGCCGGTGGCCAGGACTTCGAACTGCCCGACGAGTTCAAGAAGTTCATGGGCTGATGCGGGCGCCTGCCGGCGTCCGGGGATGATGGGTTCATGCGCGTATCGATCAGAGAGCCCAGGTCCAGTGACGCCGAGGCGCACCGCAGCGCCGTGCTGCGGTCCGTCGAGCACCTCGCGCCGTGGAATCCGGTGGAGCCCGACGGACTGCCCGAGTTGCTCCGGCGGCAGGGTGAGGGCCTGCGGACCTTCCTGATCATCAACGACGAGGACGGCGGCATCGTCGGCAAGTGCAATGTCGCCAACATCGTGATGGCGCGCTTCCGCAACGGCGCGCTCGGCTACGACAGCTACGTGCCTTACAACGGGACCGGGCGGATGAGCGAGGGCCTGCGGCTGGTGGTGGACCGCTGCTTCACCGCCGAGCCCCGGGGCCTCGGCCTGCACCGGCTGGAGATCAGCGTCCAGCCGGACAACGTCAGGTCGGTGGCCATGGCCAAGCGGCTCGGGTTCCGGCACGAGGGCTTCTCACCGCGGATGCTCTACATCAACGATGCCTGGCGCGACCACGAGCGCTTCGCCCTGACCGTGGAGGAATGGCCCGGCGTGTGACCGGGTAATGGCCGAGGCCGGGTGAGGGCGGGTGCCCGCGGGTCCCGGTTCAGCCGAGCAGCGGTGCCAGGCCGCCGTCGCGGCGGGCCAGCGCCTCCAGTTCGTCCAGGGCGCGCACCGCACGCCGGGCCGCGTCCGGGTCGCGTGCCGCCAGACCGCTCGCGGCGAATTCGTCCTCGTCCAGCCGCAGCACCTCGGTGCCGTCGGCCGACACCCACAGGTCGAGGTCCAGGTCCTCCGAGGTGAGCACCCCGTCCGCGACGGCGACCGGGCGGGTGATGTCGCAGTACCAGCCCTTGGCCACGCCGCGGGCGTCGCGCACCTCCTTGACCGCGTACCACCGGTCGCGCCAGTAGTGCTCGGTGAACAGGTCGCCGGGCTCGAAGCGTACGAAGCCGAAGTCGCGGACGTGCGGCAGCGACCAGGGCGCGGTGACGGTCACCCGGACGCCGTCGTCGGCGACCACGGTGGCGGGATAGGAGACCTTCTCGCGGCCGGCCTTGACCAGGCGTACGGACGCCGGGGCGCCGGGCGGCAGGGGAGTGGTGGACATGCCTCCACCCTTGCCGACGCCGTGCCCCGGCGGCCACCGGGTTTCCGCACCGGGCGGGCTCAGACGCGGGCGACGAGGTAGCGGAAGACGTTCTCCATCCGGACGGTGCCGTCGGGGCGCCGGTAGGGGTGCAGGGCCTCGGCGACCTCCTTCTCCACCTGCTGCTGGTCGGTGGCGGCCACCGCCGCGTCGAACAGGCCGGTCGACAGCAGGCCGCGTACGGCGCTGGCCTTGTCCTGGTAGCCGAACGGGCAGGACACCCGCCCCGAGCCGTCAGGACGCAGCCCGGCGTCCCTGGCCAGGTCCTCCAGGTCGTCCCGCCCGCTGAGCCGCGGTGCGGGCCCGGCCGTGCCGCGGGGTTCGGCGAGCCGGGCGGCGACCTTCAGCACCCGGGCGGCCGAGCAGCGCTCCGGCGGCCCCCAGCCGGCCAGCACCACCGCGCTGCCCGGGCGGGCCGTGCCCGCGACGGCGGACAGCGCGGGCCGCAGATCGTCGGCGGGCGTCGCCGGGTCGAGGGCCGTGACGAGGCCGTAGCCGCCGTCGCGCAGGTCGGCCTCTTCGGGTGCGCCGGCGCGAAGGACGGCCGCGGCGGCGTGCGGGCGTGATCCCCGCGGTAATGTGCCGGGCCTTCGCTGTACGGCGGCCCTTTCCGCGGCCAGTCGCAGCCGGTCGGGGTCGGCGTCGTATCCGGTGACGGTCGCGCCCCGGGCCGCGGCGAGCAGCACGGCGAGGCCAGACCCGCAGTTCAGGGCGAGGAGTCGGGTGCCCGGGCCGACGTCGAGCCGGTCGTGCACGGTGTCGTAGAGCGGTACGAGCATGCGTTCCTGGATCTCGGCCCAGTCCCGTGCCCGGCCCTGGTGCGCCGTCGCCGGCCTGGATCCGCGATAGAGGGTAGGTGCCATCGAAGCCCCAATCAGCCTGCCTCGCTGTGTGCCCCCGTGGGAATGTGTGCCGCTTTCGTCCCCGACAGCCAGACAACTGCTGTTTGCCCGTGTAGTCCAGGGTCCGGGGGAGCCGTTTTTCACACGTTCCACGGCCGGTCCCGCGGCCGTAACCGATTCACGCTGCGGCCGCCCCGCGTCGTACCATCGCCCCCATGGCAAAGGCTCCCGTTCTCACCCCCCAGGCGGACGATTTCCCGCGCTGGTACCAGGACCTGATCAACAAGGCAGAGCTGGCCGACAACGGCCCGGTCCGCGGCACCATGGTCATCCGGCCGTACGGCTACGGCCTGTGGGAGCGGATGCAGCAGGACATGGATCTGCGGATCAAGGAGGCCGGTGCGCAGAACGCGTACTTCCCGCTCTTCATCCCGCAGTCCTACCTGACCCGGGAGGCCGAGCACGTCGAGGGCTTCGCGCCGGAGCTGGCGGTCGTCACGCACGCGGGCGGCAAGGAGCTCGAAGAGCCGATCGTGGTGCGCCCCACCTCGGAGACGATCATCAATGAGTATTTCTCCAAGTGGGTGCAGAGCTACCGCGACCTGCCGCTGCTGATCAACCAGTGGGCGAACGTGGTGCGGTGGGAGCTGCGCCCCCGACTGTTCCTGCGCACCACCGAATTCCTCTGGCAGGAGGGCCACACCGCGCACGCCAGTTACGAGGACGCGCGCGACTACGCCTCGCTGATCCAGCGCGAGGTCTACGCCGACTTCATGGCCAACGTGCTGGCGATGGACGTCGTGCTGGGCCGCAAGACGCTCAAGGAGCGCTTCGCAGGGGCGATCAACACCCTCACCCTCGAAGGCATGATGGGCGACGGCAAGGCGCTGCAGCTGGGCACCAGCCATGAGCTGGGCCAGAACTTCGCGAAGGCCTTCAACACGCAGTACCTGTCCAAGGAGGGCACCCAGGAGCACGTCTGGCAGACCTCCTGGGGCAGCACCACCCGCATGATCGGCGCCCTGGTGATGATGCACGGCGACGACAACGGGCTGCGGGTGCCGCCGCGGCTGGCCCACGTGCAGGTGGTGGTGCTCGCGATCAAGGGCGACGACGAGGTCGTGGCCAAGGTGCGGGAGATCGGCGACCGGCTCAAGGCCGCGGGCCTGCGGGTCGTCGTCGACGACCGCACCGACACCCCCTTCGGCCGCCGCGCGGTCGACTGGGAGCTCAAGGGCGTGCCCGTGCGGGTCGAGGTCGGCCCCCGCGACCTGGAGGCGGGCACCGCGATGCTGGCCCGGCGCATTCCCGGCGGCAAGACGCCGGTCGCGCTGGACAGCCTCGCCGAACTGCTGCCCGCGGTGCTCGAGGAGGACCAGGCGCAGCTGCTGCGGGAGTCCCGCGAGCGCCGGGAATCCCGCACTGTGGACGTCGCGTCCATCGAGGAGGCGGTCGAGGCCGCCGCGACCGGCTGGGCGCGCATCCCGTGGGCCGATCTCGGCCCGGTGGGCGAGGAGGAGCTGGCCCAGCAGGGCGTTTCGGTGCGCTGCCTGGTCACGAAGGACGGCGGGGTGCCGGACTCGGACGACGCTCCCGGCACGCTGGCGATCGTCGCCCGGGCGTACTGACCGCCCGCGGGCGCCCTCAGATGTCCGCTGACCGAAAACCGATGTACGTAATACGTGGTTCGTCCGACGATGGGGCGGGTGCGCGGGTTCTCCACTGTCCTCCGCACCCGCCCTGCGTCATGCCCATCCACGCCCATCCAATGCGCATCATCCGGAACTGACCGATCAGTGCAAATTAATTGGGCTGGCCCGGAATCGGAACACCGGGAGCGCCCGGCTCGTTGTCACGGCGTGAGCACGACACCACCTGTTCTCGCCGCCGAGCTGGCAGTCGCGTGGGCCGATATTCAACGGCACCACCCCGAGCTGCCCGATCTGGCCGCCCCCGAGTCCCTGATCGGAGAGTCGTCGTCCGCCTGCGGCAACGCACTCTCCTTCGAAAGGCTGCTGCACGAGGCCGTGCACGGGATCGCCGCAGCACGCGGCATCCGTGACACCTCGCGTGCCGGCCGCTACCACAACCGCCGTTTCCTGGCCATTGCCGACGAGATGGGCCTCGACCATGCAGAGGAGCCGCATCCCAGCAGCGGGTTCTCGCTCGTGGTGATGCGTCCCGACACCCGTAAGCGATATCGGGTGACCATCGACCGTCTGCAGCGCGCCCTCAAGGCCCACACCGTGGCCACCACGGCGGACACCGCGAGCTCCTTCCGCGGGCCCGCAGCACGCCACGGCTCCTCGGGCGGCGGTGTGCGGGTCAAGGCGGTCTGCGACTGCGGGCGCAATGTGCGCGTGGTGCCGTCCGTGCTGGCCCAAGCGCCGATCATGTGCGGAGCCTGCGGGCAGCCCTTCCGTATCCCCGAGGTCGTGGGCGCCGCCTGAGTGTGGCAGAATGTCCAGCTGAGAACTCGACAGCCGTGCAGGAACCCTCTCTCCTTCGGCTGACGCGTCCATCGGGCGCACGACTCCGCAACCCCACGTGGAAGTTCGCCGCGCCCAAACACGTCAACACCAGGAGAACCCACTCCCGTGGCAGTCAAGATCAAGCTGAAGCGTCTGGGCAAGATCCGTTCGCCTCACTACCGCATCGTCGTCGCCGACTCCCGTACCCGCCGTGACGGCCGGGCCATCGAGGAGATCGGCCTGTACCACCCGGTGCAGAACCCGTCGCGCATCGAGGTCGACTCGGACCGCGCCCAGTACTGGCTCTCCGTCGGCGCCCAGCCGACCGAGCCCGTGCTCGCCATCCTCAAGCTCACCGGTGACTGGCAGAAGCACAAGGGCCTTGAGGCCCCCGCGCCGCTGCTCGTCGCCGAGCCGAAGGCCGACAAGCGCGCCCTGTTCGAGGCCGCGGCCAAGGACAGCGCCGACGAGCCCAAGGGTGAGGCGATCACCCCGAAGGCGAAGAAGGCCGACAAGGCCGACAAGAAGGCCGACGACACCGCCGAGGCCCCGGCCGCGGCTGAGTCCACCGAGGCCTGAGCGTGCTTGAGGAGGCTCTTGAGCACCTCGTGAAGGGCATCGTCGACAACCCCGACGATGTGCAGGTGGACATGCGCACCCTGCGCCGTGGCAGCGTGCTGGAGGTCCGGGTGCACCCCGACGACCTCGGCAAGGTGATCGGCCGCAACGGCCGTACCGCCCGCGCACTGCGCACGGTCGTGGGTGCGCTCGGCGGCCGTGGTATCCGCGTCGACCTGGTCGACGTCGACCAGGTGCGCTGAGCACCGGCCGCAGTACCGCACGGAACACCGGCTCGGGCCGGGGGTGGCGATGCCGCTCCCGGCCCGAGCCGTATGCCGTACGACCTGGATGTCGTACTAACCGGACCACGTACGAGAGGTGAAGCGCTCCATGCAGCTGGTAGTCGGCAGGATCGGCCGCGCCCACGGCATCAAGGGCGAGGTGAGCATCGAGGTGCGCACCGACGAGCCGGAGCTGCGGCTCGCGCCGGGCGCCGTCCTGGCCACGGATCCGGCCGCCACCGGGCCGCTGACCATCGCCGCGGGGCGGGTGCACAGCGGGCGGCTGATGCTGCGCTTCGAGGGCGTCAGCGACCGCACCGCCGCCGAGGCGCTGCGCAATACGCTGCTGATCGCCGAAGTGGACCCCGCGGAGACCCCCGAGGACCCCGAGGAGTTCTACGACCACCAGCTGATCGACCTCGACGTGGTCACTGTCGACGGCCGCGAGATCGGCCGGATCGCCGAGATCAGCCACCTGCCGTACCAGGACCTCCTGGTCGTCCGGCGCCCGGACGAGTCCGAGGTGCTGATCCCCTTCGTCGCCGAGTTCGTGCCGGAGATCGACCTGGAGGAGCAGCGCGCGGTGATCGACCCGCCGCCCGGGCTGCTGGACGAGGAAGCCCCCGGGGGCGGCGGCGAGGCGGTCGACGCTGCCGGGGACGGCGACGGCTCCGCGGCCGCTCCCGTGGACGGCGACTGAGATGCGGATCGACGTCGTCACGATCTTCCCGGAGTACCTGGAGCCGCTGAAGGTCTCGCTGGTCGGCAAGGCCCGCGCGGCGGGGCGCCTGGATGTCCGGGTGCACGACCTGCGCGACTGGGCCCACGACCGGCACAACACCGTCGACGACACCCCGTACGGCGGCGGCCCCGGCATGGTCATGATGACCGGACCCTGGGGCGAGGCCCTGGACGACGCCTTGGCCGAGGGCTACGAGGCGGGCGCCTCCCGCCCCGCACTGGTCGTGCCCACCCCGAGCGGGCGCCCCTTCACCCAGGAGCTGGCCGCGGAACTGTCCGCGCACCCCTGGCTGGTCTTCGCGCCCGCGCGCTACGAGGGCATCGACAGCCGCGTCACCGCCGAGTACCGCACCAGGATGCCGGTCTACGAGGTCTCCATCGGCGACTACGTGCTGGCCGGCGGCGAGGCGGCGGTGCTCGTCATCACCGAGGCGGTGGCCCGGCTGCTGCCCGGCGTCCTCGGCAATGCGCAGTCGCACCGCGACGACTCCTTTGCGCCGGGCGCGATGGCAAACCTGCTGGAGGGCCCGGTCTACACCAAGCCGCCGCAGTGGCGCGGCCGCGGCATCCCCGAGGTGCTGCTCAGCGGCCACCACGGCAAGATCGCCCGCTGGCGGCGGGACGAGGCACTGCGGCGTACGGTCGCCAACCGGCCTGACCTGGTGCGGCGTTGCGACCCGTCGGTCTTCGACCGGCGCGACCGCGAGATGCTCAGCATTCTGGGGTGGCAGCCCGGCCCTGACGGGCGATTTGGGCCGAGCCCCTACGCCGTGGAAGAATGAGCGGCTGCTGCCCGTCCGGCGCGCGCCCCTGCCACAGGGGGAACGACGCCCGCCGGCACCGGCGGCGCACCCCATGACGAACCGAACCCGTTCCGTCGATGACCTGTGGCATCGGCGAGGAAGCAGACACCATATGACCAACCTGATCGAGGGCCTCAACGGCGCCTCGCTGCGCACCGACATCCCGGCCTTCCGCCCCGGTGACACCGTCAACGTCCACGTGCGCGTCATCGAGGGCAACCGCTCCCGTGTGCAGCAGTTCAAGGGCGTCGTCATCCGCCGCCAGGGCGCGGGCGTCAGCGAGACCTTCACGGTCCGCAAGGTCAGCTTCTCCGTCGGTGTCGAGCGCACCTTCCCCGTGCACACCCCGATCGTCGAGAAGATCGAGGTCGTCACCCGCGGCGACGTGCGCCGCGCGAAGCTGTACTACCTCCGTGAGCTGCGCGGCAAGGCCGCGAAGATCAAGGAGAAGCGCGACAACTGAGCGCGTAGCGGTTTCCAGGGAGCGGCCGGATAGGCTCTGGCCTCGATGGACACCGAAGCTGCCGTACCGGAACGCGACCGTTCCTCCCCCGCCGACGAGGCGGAACCGGAGGAGCGGTCGCGTTCCGTCGTGCTGCGCGCGCGACTGGCCCGGGCGCTCCCGCTGTGGTGGGCGGACTGGCGGCGTACGATCCTGGTCGCGCTCGCCGGTGTGGCGGCGCTGCTGCTGGTCAGCACCTTCGTGATGCAGCCCTTCCAGGTGCCCAGCGGCTCGATGGAGGGCACGCTGCGGATCGGTGACCGGGTGCTGGTGGACAAGCTCGCGTACCGCTTCGGCGGCGCACCGCGGCGGGGGGACGTGATCGTGTTCGACGGCGACGGGTCGTTCACGCAGTCAGGCGGCACGGACTTCGTCAAGCGCGTGATCGGGACCGGCGGCGACCGGGTGACCTGCTGCGACGCGCGGGGCCGGCTGATGGTCAACGGCCACCCCCTGGACGAGACCTACCTTTATCCCGGGGACACGCCCTCCCGGGTACCGTTCGACATCGTGGTTCCGGACGGAAGACTCTGGGTGATGGGCGACCATCGCGACGACTCGCGCGACTCGCGCGATCACCTCGGCGACCCCGGCGGCGGCACCGTCCCGGTCGGCCGCGTGATCGGCCGCGCCGAATGGATCGGCTGGCCGGTCGGCCACTGGACCAGGCTGCGCCGCCCCGCGACCTTCGCCGCCGTCCCCGCCCCGGCCGGCCCGCATGGGTAGCCGCGGCAAGGCGCGTTCCGGCTCCGCTCGGGCGGGCGCGGACGCGGGTCCCGCGGAGGATCCGGCGCAGGACGACGGCCTGCCGCCCAGGCTGCCCGGCAACACCAGGATCGAGCGGCGCCGGCTGGCCCGCAAAGTCCGCCGCAGGAGGCGGCGCTCCCTGGCCAGGGAGGTGCCGCTGCTGATCATGGTGGCCCTGGTGATCGCGCTGGTGCTCAAGACCTTCCTGCTGCAGGCGTTCGTGATCCCGTCCGGATCGATGGAGCAGACCATCAAGATCGGCGACCGGGTGCTGGTGGACAAGCTCACCCCCTGGTTCGGCGCCCAGCCGCACCGCGGGGATGTGGTCGTCTTCAGGGACCCGGGCCACTGGCTGCAGGGCGAGGCCGCGCCCAAGCCCGACCCGGTGGTCGTCAAGCAGGTGAAGCAGTTCTTCACCTTCATCGGGCTGCTCCCGGCCAGCGGGGAGCAGGATCTGATCAAGCGGGTGATCGGGGTCGGCGGCGACACCGTGGAGTGCTGCGACGCCCAAGGGCGGCTGCTCGTCAACGGCCAGCCACTGGACGAGCCGTACCTCTACCCCGGCAATCCACCCTCATTGATGAAATTCGTCGACCACGTGCCGCCGGGACGGCTGTGGGTGATGGGCGATCACCGCTCGGACTCGGCCGACTCGCGCTTCCACACCGACCAGGCCGGCGGCGGCACCATCCCAGAAAGTCTGGTGGTCGGACGGGCTTTCGTGATCGGCTGGCCGATCGGCCACTGGCAGCGCCTGAAGGAACCGGCGACCTTCGGCGCAGTCCCGGCACCCGGGTCTGCCGCCGCTGTAGCCACAGCTGGGCCCACTACTGTGGGCTCGGCCAACAACGGTCAAAGGACGAACCAGCTACCGACTCCTGCGGAACTCTCGCTCGTTATGGGAGTGGCGGGCCTGCGCCGGATGCGGCGCGGGCGGCGGTCTGGAGTGAGGAGTGGATGTGGGGGACCTGGTGGTCGGCGCACGGTCTGGACCCGGCGATCCCGAGAAGCGGGATGCCGAGGCGCCCCCGGCCGACGAATCGGCGGCAGGCGCCGCGGTCCCCGGACGGCCGTCGGCCGGGCCGGTCTACGACGACGGCACGGGAGTGACTCCGGTGGAGCATGATCAGGCACCCGGCGGCAGCGCGGTGAACGGCGGCTGGGCCACGGACCCGGGGCTGCCAGGGAACGGCATCCCGGCGATGGCCGGCGGCGCTCCTGGCGACCCCGCGGGCCCGGTCGGCCCCGCGGAGCCGGAGCGGGATCCGCGCGACGACGAGGACGCCGAGCGGCCCTCCCGCGACCGCAAGCAGCGGTCGTTCTGGAAGGAGCTGCCGCTGCTGATCGGCATCGCCCTGGTGCTTGCGCTGCTGATCAAGACGTTCCTGGTGCAGGCCTTCTCCATCCCGTCGGACTCGATGAACGACACCCTGCTCAAGGGCGACCGGGTGCTGGTCGACAAGCTCACCCCCTGGTTCGGCTCCACCCCGAGCCGCGGCGAGGTCGTCGTCTTCCACGACCCGGGCGGCTGGCTGCCGGAGGCTCCGTCGCCCAGCAGCAATGTGGTGGTGCGCGGTCTGCAGAAGGGCCTCAGCTTCATCGGCCTGATGCCGTCGGCCGATGAGAAGGACCTGATCAAGCGGGTGATCGGAGTCGGCGGCGACACGGTGTCGTGCAAGGGCACCGGACCGCTGATGGTCAACGGCAAGGCGCTGGTCGAGCCCTACGTCCGCCCCGGCAGCACGGCGTGCACCCCCGACATGCCGTTCACGGTCCACGTGCCCAAGGGCAGGATCTGGGTGATGGGCGACAACCGCCAGAATTCGCTCGACTCCCGCTTCCACCCCACGCTGCCGGGCGGCGGCACCGTCCCCAACAGCGACGTGGTCGGCCGCGCCTTCGTGGTGGCCTGGCCGGTCAACCGCTGGGACGTGCTCTCCATTCCCGGTACGTTCTCGCAGCCCGGCATCAATGCGGCCGGTGCGGCCGTACCGGCGGCGGCGGGCTTCGCGGGCGCCCTGCCGCTGGTGTTGTGGCGCAGGCGGCGGCTGCTGGCAGGAGCCGGGCCGGTGCGGGAGACCGCGGAAGACTGCTGACCTGGGGCGTACCGCCCGGTAGGGTTCCGGTTCATGACCAGCAGCAGCCGTGCGACGACCGGCACCACAGGGAACAGCGGCACCGTACGACGCGGCGCGGCCGGTGGCAGAGGCGGGTTCGGCCACCGGCTGTCCGGCGTGGTCATCGCACTGGGCTGCGTCCTCTTCCTGGGCGGTGCCGCATGGGCCGCCCTGGTCTACCGCCCCTACACGGTGCCGACCAACTCCATGGTGCCCACCGTGCAGCCCGGCGACCGGCTGCTGGCCCAGAAGGTTTCGGGCTCCGAGGTGCACCGCGGTGACGTGGTGGTCTTCAAGGACAAGCTGTGGGGCGACCAGCCGCTGGTCAAGCGGGTCGTCGGCGTCGGCGGCGACGTCATCGCCTGCTGCGACGCCAAGGGCCGGCTCACGGTGAACGGCAAGCCGATCGACGAGACGTACCTCAAGGGCGGCGGCCCGGCCTCCTTCGAGCCGTTCAGCACCCGGGTCCCGGCCGGCAAGATATTCCTGCTCGGCGACAACCGCGCGGTCTCCGAGGACTCGCGTATCCACCTGGCGGACGCCGAGGGCGGCTCGGTCCCGGCCGACGACGTCCGCGCCCGGGTGGACGGTATCGCCTGGCCCTCGTCCCGGATGGGCCTGCTGACCCGCACTTCCGCCTTCGATGCCGTCCCCGGCGGATCGCCCGGGCGTGGGCCGCTCGGCCCGCTGACGATCGCGGTCATCGCCGGAGCCGTGCTGATCGTGGGCGGGGCCGCCTACGACCCGGTGGCCAAACTGGTGCGGAGAAGTTCCGCGCGGTCGTGAGACCGTGTGACGCACAATGGGGGCACGCACGGCTGAAGGGGAACACACGATGAGCGCCGAGGACCTCGAAAAGTACGAGACCGAGATGGAGCTGAAGCTCTACAGGGAGTACCGCGACGTCGTCGGCCTGTTCAAGTACGTGATCGAGACCGAGCGGCGCTTCTACCTCACCAATGACTACGAGATGCAGGTCCAGTCGGTGCAGGGCGAGGTGTTCTTCGAGGTCTCGATGGCCGATGCGTGGGTCTGGGACATGTACAGGCCGGCCCGCTTCGTGAAGCAGGTGCGGGTGCTCACGTTCAAGGACGTGAATATCGAGGAGCTGAACAAGGCGGACCTCGATCTGCCGTCGGACGACTCGGGCTTCAACAGCTGAGGCCCTGAGAGCCGGGCCTGGCGGATTCCGGGCGGCGGTTTCGTACGGGGGTTCCGGGGGTTCGGAAAGTTATCCACAGGGCGACGAGCAAGATCATCTTGGGTCGGCTCATCTCTGTCACAGTCAGTGACGGAGGTGGTACGTATGAACGCACGAGGTGCGCTGGGGCGGTACGGCGAGGAGGTCGCGGTCCGCGCCCTGCAGGCCGCGGGCTTGAAGGTGCTGGGTCGGAACTGGCGGCACGGCCGCCGCGGTGAGATCGACATTGTCGCGACCGAGGGTGACGCCCTGGTGGTCTGCGAGGTCAAGACCCGGCGGGCCGGGCCCTTCCAGCACCCGATGGCGGCGCTGTCCCCGGCGAAGCTGGACCGGCTGCGGTCACTGGCCGAGCGATGGACCGCCGAGCACGGCGGGGCGCCACCGGGCGGGGTGCGGATCGACCTGGTCGGCGTGATCCTCCCCGACCGCGGTGCCCCCGCGGTCGAGCACGTGCGGGGGGTGGCGTGATGGGCTTCGCCCGTACGTGCTCGGTCGCGCTGATCGGCGTCGAGGGCGTGGTCGTGGAGGTCCAGGCCGATCTGGAGCCGGGCCTCGCCGCCTTCACGCTGGTCGGCCTGCCCGACAAGAGCCTGGTCGAGAGCCGGGACCGGGTGCGCGCCGCGATCGTGAACAGCGGTGAGATCTGGCCGCAGAAGAAGCTGACCGTCGGCCTGAGCCCGGCGTCCGTTCCCAAGGGCGGCTCGGGATTCGACCTGGCCGTGGCGTGCGCGCTGCTCGCCGCCAACGAGCGGATCGACCCCAAGTCCATCGCCGACCTGATGATGATCGGCGAGCTGGGCCTCGACGGCCGGGTCCGCCCGGTGCGAGGCGTGCTCCCCGCGGTGCTGGCGGCGGCCGACGCCGGATATCGCCATGTGGTGGTCCCCGAGCGCACGACGGCGGAGGCGTCGCTGGTGCCGGATGTCGCGGTCCTCGGGGTCCGCAGCCTGCGCCAGCTGGTGGCGGTGCTCAACGACGAGCCAATCCCCGAGGAGGAGGACGAGGGCCCGTACGGGGACGGCCGGCCCGATTCGATGCTGGCCGGGCTGACGGTGCCCAGCGGCGGGATGGGCTCGGGCCTGGCCACCAGCCTGGGCGGCGGCTCGTCCGGTCCCGGCCGTGAGGGCTGCCGGGTCACCGGCCCCGACCTGGCCGACGTGGCGGGGCAGTCCGCCGCCCGGCTCGCCCTGGAGGTCGCCGCGGCCGGCGCCCACCACCTCTACCTCAAGGGCCCGCCCGGGGCGGGCAAGACCATGCTGGCCGAGCGGCTGCCCGGCATCCTGCCGCCGCTGACCCGGCAGGAGTCCCTTGAGGTCACCGCGGTCCACTCGGTGGCCGGCATCCTCCCGGCGGGCCGCCCGCTGGTGGACGCACCGCCCTTCTGCGCGCCGCACCACTCGGCCACGATGCCGTCCCTGGTCGGCGGCGGCAGCGGCCTGCCCAGGCCGGGAGCGGTGTCGCTCGCCCACCGCGGGGTGCTCTTCTTGGACGAAGCGCCGGAATTCACCGTAAAAGCGCTCGAAGCGCTGCGGCAGCCGCTGGAGTCCGGGCATGTGGTGGTGGCCCGCTCGGCCGGCGTGATGCGGCTGCCGGCCCGCTTCATGCTGGTGCTGGCCGCGAATCCCTGCCCCTGTGGGCGCCATTCGCTGCTGGGCGCGGGCTGCGAGTGCTCACCGACAGCGGTGCGCCGCTATCAGGCCAGGCTGTCGGGACCGCTGCTCGACCGGGTCGACCTGCGGGTGGAGGTCGAGGCGGTCAGCCGCTCCGAGCTGATCGGCCGCGGCCCGGCGGAGAGGACGGCGGTGGTCGCCGCCCGGGTGCGGGAGGCCAGGGAGCGGGCCGCCGTGCGCTACGCCGGCACCCCGTGGCGGGCCAACGGCGACATCCCCGGCCACGAGCTGCGCACCCGCTGGCCGGTCGCCGCCGGCGCGATGCACCCGGCCGAGCGGGACATGGAGCGCGGCCTGCTCACCGCCCGCGGCCTCGACCGGGTGCTGCGCGTCGCCTGGACCCTCGCCGACCTGGCGGGACGCCCCCGCCCGGACGCCGACGACGTCAGAGCGGCACTCCAGCTGCGCACCGGCGTCAGCCGCGGCCCGGCCCGGGCAGTGAGCCTGTGATGCCGGGGCCGGCGCCGGACCCCGACGTCCTGACGGGGGGAGGGCGCGGTGGTTGGCCGGCGGAGGCGGACCTGGGACCTGGCCCGGGCGGGCCTGCGGGTGGAGGTCGCGGGGGTTGGTCGGCAGGGCCGGCGCCGGACCTGGGCGGCCTGGCAGGCGGGGGACGTGGCGATTGGCCGGCGGAGTCGGGGCCGGGGCCCGACGCGGGCGGCCGGGCGGAAGTGCTACGGCGGTTCTACGGGAGTGGAGGAGAGGGCGGGGAGGCCGCCCAAGGGCTGGGGGAGTGGATCGGGTGGGAGGAGCGGCTGGGCAGGGCGGCGCTGACGCGAATCGCCGAACCGGGGGACGAGGTGATGGGGCGCGCGGTGCGGGACCTCGGGGTGCAGGAGGCGTTGCGGGCCGCACGCGGTGGGCGGCCGCTGCCGGGGGCCAGTCCGCGGCGGACGGCGTCCTATGAACGGCGGGCCGCCCGTGCGGACCCGGTGGCCGACCTGGCCGCGGCCCACCGGGCGGGGGCGCGCTTCGTCTGCCCGGGGGACGGCGACTGGCCGGGGCAGCTCGACGACCTGGGGCCGCAGCGCCCCATCGGGCTGTGGGTGCGGGGGCGGCCGTCGCTGCGGCTGTGGGCGCTGCGGTCGGTCGCGGTGGTCGGCGCCAGGGCCTGCACGGACTACGGCGCCCACATGGCGGCCGGGCTCGGCGCGGGGCTGGCCGGGGCGGGCTGGGTAGTGGTCTCCGGTGCCGCCTACGGGGTGGACGGCGTGGTGCACCGCAGCGCCCTGGCGGCGGGCGGCGCGACCGTCGGGGTGGTGGCGTGCGGGGTGGACGTGCCGTATCCGCCGGGCAACGCCCAGCTGATCGGGCAGATCGCCGAGCGCGGGCTGCTGGTCGGCGAGTTGCCACCCGGCGACCACCCGACCAGAAGCCGCTTCGTGCTGCGCAACCGGGTCATCGCCGCCCTGACCCGCGGCACGGTGGTGGTGGAGGCGCGCTACCGGAGCGGCTCGCTGATCACCGCCCGCCGGGCGGCGGCGATGGGCCGGGTGACCATGGGGGTGCCGGGGCCGTGCACCAGCGGGCTGTCGGAAGGGGTGCACGAACTGCTGCGCGGGGGTGCGGCGGTGGTGACCGACGCGGCCGAGGTCGTGGAGCTGGTCGGCGAGATCGGCGCCGACCTCGCACCGCTGCGGCGCGGCCCGGTGCTGCCCCGCGACCTGCTCAGCCCGGCGGCGGCCCAGGTGCTGGAAGCGATGCCCGGCCGGGGCGCCGCGGACGAGCGGCGGATCGCCGACGCCGCCGGGACCACCTGCGACGACACGCTGAGCAGGCTCTACGAATTGCAGGCGCTCGGCTTCGTCGAACGGCAGGACGGGAGGTGGCAATTGGTCCGTACCGCACGGGATGACCGTGCACGGCACCCCGGTTGACGTGACCGGTACACCATCAGGTGACAGCGGAAGCCCGCGACCTGCGGTGATCGCGGGGCGCGCACTTCGGGCCCCGGCCGCGCACCATGATGGCCGGATGCGGACGTTCGGCGGCCCCCGCGCCGGACCCCGTGAGCCGGCCCGGCGCCCACGCACCCGTAGAGGAACGTATCTGCGCATGTCCCATACGGATGATGTAGCAATAAGCGACACTATGGTCACGCTACGCTCTCGGAGGCTCGATTTCCCGTCCACGTCACGGCAGAACGGCGCACAACGACGCATGCCCCAGTACACCCCCGGGTCCGAACGGGCGACGGCCGCGACCACCGCCCCCGCCACCCCTCGGCCCGCCGCCCCCACGTCGCTCGACGCGCTGTGGCGGACCTACAAGTCCACGGGGGACGCGCGGCTGCGCGAGCAGTTGATCCTGCACTACTCGCCGCTGGTGAAGTACGTGGCGGGCCGGGTCAGCGTGGGACTTCCGGCCAATGTCGAGCAGGCCGACTTCGTGTCGTCCGGGGTGTTCGGGCTGATCGACGCGATCGAGAAGTTCGACCCGGACCGGGCGATCAAGTTCGAGACCTACGCCATCACCCGGATCCGCGGCGCCATGATCGACGAACTGCGGGCGCTGGACTGGATCCCGCGCTCGGTGCGGCAGAAGGCCAGGGCGGTGGAGCGCGCCTACGCGACCCTGGAGGCCAAGCTCCGCCGCACCCCCAGCGAGCCCGAGGTGGCCGCCGAGATGGGCGTCGGCCTGGAGGAACTGCACGGCGTCTTCAGCGCGCTGTCGCTGGCCAACGTGGTGGCGCTGGAGGAGTTGCTGCACGTCGGAGCCGACAGCGGCGACCGGCTCAGCCTGGTGGACACCCTGGAGGACACCGGCGCCGACAACCCGGTCGAGGTCGCCGAGGACCGCGAGCTGCGCCGGCTGCTCGCCCGCGCCGTCAACACCCTGCCGGAGCGCGAGAAGACCGTGGTCACCCTCTATTACTACGAGGGCCTGACGCTGGCCGAGATCGGTCAGGTGCTGGGCGTCACCGAGAGCAGGGTCAGCCAGATCCACACCAAGTCGGTGCTTCAACTACGGGCAAAGCTCGCCGACGTCGGCCGGTGAGGGCGCCTGCGCACTGTCTACAGTGGTGGGATGCCCAGGATTCGAGCGGCCTCGGTGGCCGAACACCGCACGATGCAGCGCCGGGCCCTGCTGGACGCCGCCCGATCCCTCCTCTCCGAAGGCGGCACCGAGGCGCTGACCTTCCCGGCCCTGGCCGAGCGGACCGGGCTGGCACGCTCGTCGGTCTATGAGTACTTCCGCTCCCGGGCCGCCGTGGTCGAGGAGCTGTGCGCGGTCGACTTCCCGGTCTGGGCGGCCGAGGTGGAGGCCGCGATGGAGGCCGCGGACTGCGCCGAGGCCCGCATCGAGGCGTATGTCCGCAGCCAGCTGGCGCTGGTCGGGGACCGCAGGCACCGCGCGGTCGCGGCGATCTCCGCCGGCGAGCTCGACCCCGGCGCCCGGGAGAAGATCCGCGCCGCGCACGGCGGGCTGGCGGCCATGGTGGTCGAGGCCCTGTCCGACCTCGGCCACGACGAGCCGCGGCTGACCGCGATGCTGCTGCAGGGCGTCGTCGACGCGGCCGTCCGCCGGATCGAACTGGGCGCCGCCGAGGACCCCGAGCGGATCACCCGGGCCGCGATAACCATGGCCCTGCACGGCGTCACCGGCTGACCCCCGCACCTCCCGCACCGCCCCGCCCGCACGCGGGGGCGGCTCACCCCGGCACCGCGACGCCGTAGACGGGCAGCAGCCGCGACGGACCCGGGCGGCGTATCCACGCGGGCAGCAGAGACAGCGGATCCAGGTAGACGTCACCGGCCGCCTCCGAGCGCAGCAGCCCCCAGTGCAGGCAGCCTCCCGGGCAGTGCGCGAGCCCGCCGTCCAGCACGCCGACCCGCTGCCCGGCCGCTACCCGGGCGCCCACCGGCACCGTCGCCCGCACCGGCTCGTAGCTGATCCGCAGGGCGGGGTCGATCCGCAGCACCAGCACGCCCGTGCCGCCGACCTGCCCGGCGAAGACCACCTCACCCGGCGCCGCCGCCCGCACGGCCGCCCCCGGGCCCGCCCGCAGGTCGACCCCGCGATGCCCGGCCCCCCACGCCGTCGCGGGCGGCTCGAAGGCCCGCAGCACCACCGGCCGCCCCCGCGGGCCCTGCCCCGACACGGGCCAGCTGCGCCCGCCGGTGCCGCCGCCGGGCGCGGCGGAGGGGAGGCCGCCGGCGCCGGCCAGCAGCGCCGCGATCATCGTGAACCACATCGTCGTGAATGCCATGACATGACGATCCCGCATTCCGCCGCTGAAAGATGATCATGGTCGCGGCCTGTGGATAACTCGGGTGTCGCCGGTGGCTCCACCGGTCCCGTACACTTTCTCTGGCGATCCGGGTCACCGGGTCGACTTCGCACGCCCCGCCACCCACCCCCTTCCCAGGGACGGTGGCCGCGCCCCTCGGTCCCTCGTGGCACGGCGCGTCGGGGCGTCAGGCGCGACCGCCGTCCGGCGGCCGCGGTAACCGAGTACATCAAGGAGTACGGCCATGGCCGTCGTCACGATGCGGGAGCTGCTCGAGAGCGGCGTCCACTTCGGGCACCAGACCCGCCGCTGGAACCCGAAGATGAAGCGCTTCATCTTCACCGAGCGCAACGGCATCTACATCATCGACCTGCTCCAGTCGCTGTCGTACATCGACCGCGCCTACGAGTTCGTCAAGGAGACCGTCGCGCACGGCGGCTCCATCATGTTCGTCGGTACGAAGAAGCAGGCGCAGGAGGCCATCGCGGAGCAGGCCTCGCGCGTCGGCATGCCCTACGTCAACCAGCGCTGGCTGGGCGGCATGCTCACCAACTTCTCGACCGTCTACAAGCGCCTGCAGCGCCTCAAGGAGCTCGAGGAGATCGACTTCGCGGATGTGGCCGCGTCCGGCCTCACCAAGAAGGAGCTGCTGGTCCTCTCCCGCGAGAAGGACAAGCTGGAGAAGACCCTCGGCGGCATCCGCGAGATGCAGAAGGTGCCGAGCGCGGTGTGGATCGTCGACACCAAGAAGGAGCACATCGCCGTCGGTGAGGCGCGCAAGCTCCGCATCCCGGTGGTCGCGATCCTGGACACCAACTGCGACCCCGACGAGGTCGACTACAAGATCCCGGGCAACGACGACGCGATCCGCTCCGTCACGCTGCTCACCCGCGTGATCGCCGACGCCGTCGCCGAGGGCCTGATCGCCCGCTCCGGTGCCGCGGTGGGCGACAAGAAGCCCGAGGGCGCCCCGGCGGAGCCGCTGGCCGAGTGGGAGCGTGACCTGCTCGAAGGCGAGAAGAAGGCCGACGACGCGACCGAGGCGCCCGCCGCCGAGGCCCCCGCGGCCGAGGCTCCCGCTGAGGACGCGCCGGCCGCAGAGGCGCCCGCCGCCGAAGCCCCCGCGACCGAGGCTCCCGCCGAGGACGCGCCGGCCGCCGAGGGCGACGCCGAGCAGGCCTGACCAGAGGCCGGCGGCGCACAGCCGCCGGACACGCGTGACGACGGCGGGGGCCGATGCCCCCGCCGTCCACCCGTAGATCCACCGACCATTCGGGAAGAGACTCAAACCCATGGCGAACTTCACCGCCGCTGACGTCAAGAAGCTCCGCGAGCTGACCGCCGCGGGCATGATGGACTGCAAGAACGCCCTTGTGGAGGCCGAAGGCGACCTGGACAAGGCCGTCGAGATCCTTCGGGTCAAGGGCCAGAAGGGTGTCACCAAGCGCGAGGGCCGCTCGGCCTCCAACGGCGCTGTGGTCTCCCTGATCGCCGACGACAACTCCGAGGGCGTCCTGGTCGAGCTGAAGTGCGAGACCGACTTCGTCGCCAAGGGCGACAAGTTCGTCGCCGTCGCCGACGCCGTCGCCGCCCACGTGGCGAGCACCAAGCCGGCCGACATCGACGCGCTGCTCGGCTCCGAGATCAAGCCCGGCCAGACCGTGCAGGCCTTCGTCGACGAGGCGAACGCCACCCTCGGCGAGAAGATCGTGCTGGACCGCTTCGCGCAGTTCTCCGGCGGCTACGTGGCCTCCTACCTGCACCGCACCAGCCCGGACCTGCCCCCGCAGGTCGGCGTGCTGGTCGAGCTGGACAAGGCCGACGCGCAGACCGCCAAGGACGTCGCGCAGCACATCGCCGCCTTCGCGCCGAAGTACCTGACCCGCGACGAGATCGACGCGGAGACCGTCGAGAACGAGCGGCGGGTCGCCGAGGCCACCGCCCGCGAGGAGGGCAAGCCCGACGCCGCCCTGCCGCGTATCGTCGAGGGCAGGGTGAACGGCTTCTTCAAGGAGAACGTCGTCCTGGAGCAGGCGTTCGCCAAGGACGCCAAGAAGACCGTCCAGAAGGTGCTCGACGAGGCCGGCGTGACGCTGAAGCGCTTCGCCCGCTTCCGCGTCGGCGTCTGACCGCAACGCCCACCGGCCGGGTACCGGCTTCCGCCGGGCAGCGAACGACCGGCGGCCCCGCTAGGGTCGTATGCGGTCGGTCGCCCGCCGGCCGGCCGCAGATGTGACAAGGAGGCCATTGCCGTACCGGGAACCCACAAGGACCCACGGCAATGGCCTCCTTTGTACGTGCACGAGGAGACCTCCATGACCGAAGGCGCCGAACAGGCTCCGACCACCGCATCCGCCGCCGACGGCAGCGGTGGCCCGCGCCGCCGCTTCCTGCTCAAGCTGTCCGGCGAGGCCTTCGCCGGCGGCGGCGGTCTCGGCGTCGACCCCGACGTGGTGCACGCCATCGCCCGCGAGGTCGCCGCCGTCGTCGCCGACGGCTACGAGATCGCCCTTGTCGTCGGCGGCGGCAACTTCTTCCGCGGCGCGGAACTGCAGCAGCGCGGTATGGACCGCGCCCGCTCCGACTACATGGGCATGCTCGGCACCGTCATGAACTGCCTGGCGCTCCAGGACTTCCTGGAGAAGGAGGGCGTCGAGACCCGGGTGCAGACCGCGATCACCATGGGTCAGGTCGCGGAGCCGTACATCCCGCTGCGGGCCGTACGGCATCTGGAGAAGGGCCGCGTGGTGATCTTCGGCGCGGGTATGGGAATGCCGTACTTCTCCACCGACACCACCGCCGCGCAGCGCGCACTGGAAATCGACGCGGCAGCGTTGCTGATGGGCAAGAACGGGGTGGACGGCGTCTACGACTCCGACCCCAAGCTGAACCCGGCCGCGGTCAAGTTCGACGCACTGGAGTACGGCGAGGTCATCGCCCGCGACCTGCGGGTCGCCGACCTCACCGCGATCACTCTGTGCCAGGACAACAAGCTGCCGATCCTGGTGTTCGAGCTGCTCGCCGAGGGCAACATCGCGCGAGCGGTCAAGGGTGAGAAGATCGGCACGCTGGTCAACACCCACGGCACCCGGGACTAGCCGCAACCCGCCATCTGAATACCAGGAGCACATGGTGATTGAAGAAACCCTCCTCGAAGCCGAGGAGAAGATGGAGAAGGCCGTCGTCGTCGCCAAGGACGACTTCGCGGCGATCCGCACCGGCCGTGCGCACCCGGCGATGTTCAACAAGATCGTGGCCGAGTACTACGGCACCGTCACGCCGATCAACCAGCTGGCGTCCTTCGCGGTGCCCGAGCCGCGGATGGCGGTGATCACCCCCTTCGACAACACCAGCCTGCGCAACATCGAAGAGGCGATCCGCAACTCCGACCTCGGCGTCAACCCGAGCAACGACGGCCGCATCATCCGGGTGGTCTTCCCGCAGCTGACCGAGGAGCGCCGGCGGGAGTACATCAAGGTCGCCAAGACCAAGGGCGAGGACGCCAAGATCTCCATCCGCAGCATCCGCCGCAAGGCGAAGGAGACCCTGGACAAGTTCGTCAAGGACGGCGACACCGGCGAGGACGAGGTGCGCCGCGCCGAGAAGGAGCTGGACGACACCACCGCGAAGTACGTCGCCCAGGTCGACGAACTGCTCAAGCACAAGGAGACGGAGCTGCTGGAGGTCTGACCTCCCGGCCTGATCGCCGCACCTGCCGCCCGACCCATTCCCGGCTCTCACGACCCCCGACGACGACGCGAGGCGAAGCTCAGTGAACGACTCTTCCTGGGGCGCTTCGCCACGCGCCGGTCACTGGGGAGCGCCCGAGGAAACGGTCACGGCCACGGCCACGGCGGGTTCCGTCGCGGAAACCGGCACCAGCAGGAAGACTCCTCCCATGCCACCGCCACCCCTGGCCTCGGCGCCCCAGCCGCCGCAGCAGCCGGCTCCCGCGAAGAAGTCCGCCGGGCGGAACCTGCAGGCCGCGATAGGGGTCGGGGTCGGGCTCGGCGTGGTCATCGTCGCATCGCTCTTCATCGTCAAGGCGGTCTTCGTCGGCGTCGTCGCGGTCGCGGTGCTGGTCGGCGTCTGGGAGCTGACCTCCCGGCTCGCCGAGCGCAAGGGCATCCGCGTCCCCCTGATCCCGCTCGCGGTCGGCGGCGTGGCCATGGTGGTGGCCGGCTACCTGCGCGGCGCGGACGGCGCCTGGGTGGCCATGGCGCTGACCTGCCTGGCCATCCTGGTCTGGCGGATGACCGAACCCCCGCACGACTACCTCAAGGACGTCACCGCGGGCGTCTTCGCCACCTTCTACGTCCCCTTCCTCGCCACCTTCGTGGTGATGATGCTCGCCGCGGACGACGGCCCCCGCCGGGTGCTGGTCTTCCTGCTGCTCACCGTGATCAGCGACACCGGCGCCTACGCGGTCGGCTGGCGCTTCGGCAGCCACAAGCTCGCCCCGCGCATCAGCCCCGGCAAGACCCGCGAGGGCCTGCTCGGCGCCATCGCCTTCGCCATGGTCGCGGGCGCCCTGCTCATGCAGTACGTCATCGACGACGGCCACTGGTGGCAGGGCCTGCTGCTCGGCCTGGCCGCCGCTCTCAGCGCCACCCTGGGCGACCTCGGCGAGTCCATGATCAAGCGCGACCTCGACATCAAGGACATGGGCACCCTGCTCCCGGGCCACGGCGGCATCATGGACCGCCTCGACAGCCTCCTGCCGACCGCCCCGGTGGTCTGGCTCCTCCTGGTCGCCTTCGTCGGCAAGGGCTAGCCTCTCCGGGCGCCTTCCTGCCTCCGTCGAACGGTTCTCCCGCGGGATGCGACACTGGTTGCATCATGCCTGCACCCGGAGAACTGACTTTCGCCGTGCCGCGCGGGGCCAAGAAGCCCCCGCGGCATCTTGCCGACCTCTCGCCCGCCGAGCGACGTGAGGCGGTGGCAGCGCTCGGGGAGAAGCCCTTCCGGGCCAAGCAGCTGTCGCAGCACTACTTCGCGCGGTTCGCCGACGACCCGGCGGCCTGGACGGACATCCCCGCCGCGGCCCGCGGCAGGCTCGCCGAGGACCTGCTGCCCGAGCTGATGACCGTGGTGCGGCACGCGTCGTGCGACGACGGCGACACCCGCAAGACGCTGTGGAAGCTCTTCGACGGGACGCTCGTCGAGTCGGTGCTGATGCGCTACCCGGACCGGGTCACGATGTGCATCTCGTCACAGGCCGGCTGCGGCATGAACTGCCCCTTCTGCGCCACCGGCCAGGCCGGCCTGGACCGGAACCTGTCGACCGCCGAGATCGTGCACCAGATCGTGGCCGGCATGAGGTCGCTGCGCGACGGTGAGGTGCCCGGGAGCGCGGGCTCCGCAGATGCCGCGCGGCTGTCGAACATCGTCTTCATGGGCATGGGCGAGCCGCTGGCCAACTACAAGCGGGTCGTCGGCGCCATCCGCCGGCTCACCGACCCCGAGCCGGACGGGCTCGGCCTGTCGCAGCGCGGCATCACCGTGTCCACGGTGGGCCTGGTGCCGGCGATGTACCGCTTCGCGGACGAGGGCTTCAAGTGCCGCCTCGCGGTGTCGCTGCACGCCCCCGACGACGAGCTGCGCGATACCCTCGTGCCGGTCAACACCCGCTGGAAGGTCCGCGAGGTGCTGGACGCGGCCTGGCACTACGCCGAGGTCTCCGGCCGCCGGATCTCGATCGAGTACGCGCTGATCCGCGACGTGAACGACCAGGCGTGGCGTGCCGACCGGCTGGGCAGGCTCCTGAAGAACCACCGCGTGCACGTCAACCTGATCCCGCTCAACCCGACGCCCGGCTCCAAGTGGACCGCGTCCCGGCCCGAGGACGAGCGGGCGTTCGTGGCCGCGCTCGAAGCGCACGGCGTGCCCGTGACCGTGCGGGACACCCGCGGCCAGGAGATCGACGGCGCCTGCGGGCAGTTGGCGGCGGCCGAGCGCTGACCTGCTGCTATCGTACGGTCGGCGACCGGCGGAAGGCATGGCGTCGTACGGTCGACAACAGAACATTCCGACAGGGGAGCGCCTGCGACGGCGCTGAGAGTGCGGCGAGGGACCGGAAGTCGAGGTCTCAGGCCGCAGACCCTCCCACCTGATCCGGGTCATACCGGCGTAGGGAGTCATCGCAGATGAGAAACACCTCGCGGCGTGCCGTCGGCGCGCTCGTCCTTGCCACCGCCGCGGCGACCGTGCTGGCCGCCTGCGGCGGCGACTCGCAGGACAAGTCCAAGGGCACCACGGGTAGCGGCGCCACCGGGGGCGGCTCCAGGACCGTCACCCTGGTCAGCCACGACTCCTTCGCCGCGTCGAAGTCGGTGCTCGCCGAATTCACCAAGGAGACCGGCTACACGGTCAAGGTGCTGCGCGGCGGGGACGCGGGCGCGGCCGTCAACCAGGCCATCCTCACCAAGGACCACCCGCGCGGCGACGTCTTCTTCGGCGTCGACAACACCCTGCTCTCCCGGGCTCTCGACAACGGCCTGTTCACGCCGTACAAGGCCAAGGACCTCGGCCAGGTCCCCGCCGACGTGCAGCTCGACGCGGCACAGCACCGGGTCACCCCGATCGACTCGGGCGACGTCTGCGTCAACTACGACCGGGCCTATTTCACCGGCCACCACCTGGCGCCGCCGCAGACCTTCGCCGACCTGGTCAAGCCGGCGTACAAGAACCTGCTCGTCACCGAGAACGTGTCGACGTCCTCGCCGGGCCTGGCCTTCCTGCTGGGCAGCGCCGCCACCTTCGGCGACGCCGGGGGCAGCGGGGGATGGCAGGGGTACTGGAAGCAGCTCAAGAGCAACGGCGTCGAGGTCGTCGACAGCTGGGAGCAGGCCTACAACGACCGCTTCTCCGGCTCCTCGGCCGGCAAGCAGGCCAAGGGCGACCGGCCGCTGGTGGTCTCTTACGCCTCCAGCCCGCCCGCCGAGGTCGTCGGCGTCACCCCCGAGCCGGCCCAGTCACCCGTAGGGGTGGCCACCGGCACCTGCTTCCGGCAGATCGAGTTCGCCGGGCTGCTGCACGGGGCGAAGAACACCGCGGGCGGCCGGGCGCTGATCGACTTCATGCTGAGCAAGACCTTCCAGCAGGACATGCCGCTGCAGATGTACGTCGACCCGGTGCGCAAGGACGCGGTCGAGCCGCCGGTCTTCGTCAAATACGGCGCGAAGATCGCGCACCCCACGACGCTCCCGCCCGAGAAGATCGCCGCCAAGCGCGACGACTGGGTCAGCGCGTGGAACGCGATCGTCCTGAAGTGAGCGCGCGGTGAGCGCGCTGCGGACGGTCGACGACCGCGGCGCCCGCAAGGCCGGCGGCCCCCAGGCCGGCGCCGGCGGGCGCCGGGCGGCCGTGCGTGCCGCCCTGATGGCGCTCCCGCTGCTGTTCTTCGCGGCCTTCTTCGCCTATCCGGTGGCGGCGATCGTCACTCGCGGCCTGCACCAGGGCGGCAGCTGGCAGTTCGGCCGGTTCGCCGACGTGCTCGGTGACCCCGGCATCCGCCATGTGCTGTGGTTCACCTGCTGGCAGGCCGCCGCGTCCACCGCGCTCACCCTGCTGGTCGCGCTGCCCGGCGCCTACGCCTTCGCCCGCCTCGACTTCCCCGGCCGCCGGCTGCTGCGCGCGGTCGTCACGGTGCCCTTCGTGCTGCCGACCGTCGTCGCCGGCTCCGCCTTCCTGGCCCTGCTCGGCCCCGACGGCTTCACCGACTCGCTGGTCGGGGTGCGGCTCGACACGAGCGTGTGGGCGATCCTGATCGCCCACGTCTTCTTCAACTACGCCGTCGTGGTCCGCACCGTCGGCGGCCTGTGGGCGCAGCTCGACCCGGCGCAGGAGGAGGCCGCCAGGATGCTCGGCTCCTCCCGGCTCGCCGCCTGGCGGCGGGTGACGCTGCCCGCGCTCGGACCGTCGGTGGCCGCGGCCGCCCTGATGGTCTTCCTCTTCACCTTCACCTCCTTCGGCGTGATCCAGATCCTCGGCGGTCCGACCCGCTCCACTCTCGAAGTGGAGATCTACCGGCAGACCGCGGAGGTCTTCGACCTGCCGACCGCCGCCGTGCTGACGCTGCTGCAATTCGCCGCGGTCATCGCGATCCTGGTCCTGCACGGCTGGACGGTCCGCCGCCGGGAGTCCGTGCTGCGGCTGGTCGACCCGGCCATGACCGCACACCGGCCGCGCGGCGCGGGCGAGCGGGCGCTGCTCGGCGGTGTGCTCGCGGTGATCGGGCTGGTCATCCTGCTGCCGCTCGGGGTGCTCGTGGCCCGCTCCTTCGACACGCCCAGCGGCTACGGCCTGGCCTTCTACCGGGCGCTCGGCTCCACCGACGGCGGCACCTTCAGCGTCGCCCCCTGGCAGACCGTGGGCAATTCGCTGCGCTTCGCCGCCATTGCCACCGTCATCGCGCTGACCGTCGGCGGGCTGGCCGCGGCTGCGCTGGTGCGCAGGGCAGGGCGGCTGGTCCGCGGCTTCGACGCGCTGCTGATGCTGCCGCTGGGCACCTCCGCCGTCACCGTCGGCTTCGGCTTCCTGATCGCGCTCGACAAGCCCCCGCTGGACCTGCGCGACTCCTGGCTGCTGGTGCCGCTCGCCCAGGCACTGGTCGGCACGCCCTTCGTGGTGCGGGTGATGCTGCCGGTGCTGCGGGCGGTCGACGAGCGGCTGCGCGAGGCCGCGGCGGTGCTCGGCGCGTCACCGTGGCGAGTCTGGCGCGAGGTGGAAATGCCCATGGTTTCCCGAGCCGTGGCAATTGCCGCGGGTTTCGCCTTCGCCGTCTCGTTGGGCGAATTCGGCGCCACCGTCTTCATCGCCCGCCCCGACAACCCCACCCTGCCGGTCGCCGTCGCCCGGCTGCTGGGCCGGGCCGGGGCGCTCAACCACGGCCAGGCGATGGCCCTGAGCACCGTCCTGATGGGGGTCTGCGCCGCCTCGCTGCTGGCGCTCGAATCGCTGCGCACCACCGGATCGGGGGAATTGTGACCGCAAGAGCCGCCGCGGGCACCGGAGCACGTACCGCGCGGCACGCCGCTGACGGCGCGCTGCTCCGGCTGGACGCCGCCACCGTACGGTTCGGGGCGCGGACCGCGCTGGACGCCGTGGACCTGGACGTCGCCGAGCACGAGATCGTCAGCGTGCTGGGCCCCAGCGGCAGCGGCAAGTCCACCCTGCTGCGGGCCGTCGCGGGACTCACCGCGCTGGACGGCGGCCGGGTGCTGCTCGGCGGCGCCGACCAGCGCGACGTGCCGGCGCACCGCCGGGGGGTCGGGCTGATGTTCCAGGACCACCAGCTCTTCCCGCAGCGCGACGTCGGCGGCAATGTCGGCTTCGGGCCCCGGATGCACAAGGCGCCGCGCGAGCAGCGGCAGCGCCGGGTCGCCGAACTGCTCGACCTGGTCGGCCTGCCGGGCGCGCGGTCCCGGTCGGTCGCCACGCTGTCCGGCGGCGAGCAGCAGCGGGTCGCGCTGGCCCGCGCGCTGGCTCCCGAGCCGCGGCTGCTGATGCTGGACGAGCCGCTCGGCCAGCTCGACCGCTCGCTGCGCGAGCGCTTGGTTGTGGAGCTGCGGCAGCTCTTCGGCCGGCTCGGCACCACGGTGCTGGCCGTCACACATGACCAGGGCGAGGCCTTCGCGCTGGCCGACCGGGTGGTGCTGATGCGCGACGGCACGATCGCCCAGACCGGCACCCCGCTGGAGGTCTGGCAATATCCGGCCAGCGAGTTCGTCGCCCGCTTCCTCGGCTTCGAGAACATCACCGACGCCGTGGTCACCGATGGCGTCGCCGTCACCGACTGGGGCAGGCTGCCCGCGCCGGCCGGCGCCCCCGACGGGCCCTGCCGGCTGCTGGTCCGCCCGACCGGCGTCCTGCTGTCGGCGGAGGGCGTCCTGCGCTGCGAGGTGGCCGCCAGGACCTTCCGCGGCGGCCATGTGGCGGTGCGGGTGCGTCCCGAGCGCGGGCCGCTCCTCGAAGCGGAGTGCGCGCTGCGGGCCGCCCCGCGGGAGGGCGAGCGCGTGGGCGTCGCCTTCGACCCGGAGGACATCGTCGTCCTGCGCGGCTGACCGGTCCGGACGGCGCGACCTCGCGGCCGGACCGTCAGCCGCCGGACCGGGCCACCGCGGAAACCACCCGCATGGCACCGATGAGTTTCGGCGCCCCGATCCGTCCTATCTGCTGAATGGGCGAGGACGCCCTTTGGCCGACGAGAACCGGGAGCACACGCCATGCAGAAGATCACCACTTTCCTCTGGTACGACGACCAGGCGGGGGAGGCCGCGGCCTTCTACACCTCGCTCTTCGACGACTCGCGGATCGTCCGCGAGCAGCGGTACGGCGACTCGGGGCCCGGTGTTCCCGGCAGCGTGATGCTGGTGGAGTTCCAGCTGGCCGGACAGCGCTTCCTGGCACTGAACGGCGGCCCCCAGTTCACCTTCAACGAGGCCATGTCGCTGTCCGTGGACTGCGAGTCCCAGGAGGAGGTCGACCGCCTGTGGGCGGCACTGACGGAGAACGGCGGCGAGGAGGGGCCCTGCGGCTGGCTCAAGGACCGCTACGGCGTCTCCTGGCAGATCGTGCCCCGGCGGCTCGAAGAGCTCATCGCCGACCCCGTCCCTGCGAGGGCCGCGGCCGCGATGGCGTCGATGATGGCCATGAAGAAGATCGTGATCAAGGAGCTGGAGGACGCGGCCGCCGCCGCGGGCTGAGCGCGGCCGGCGGCCCCGCGGCTCCGCTACCTGTCCGCCAGCCGGGCCAGCGCGTCGGGCACCTCCGTCACCGACTCGACCAGCGCGATGCGCCAGGCCATCGGGTGGTCGCGGGCCAGCGCGCTCAGCAGCGGCCAGGCCGGCAGTTGCTCGGTCCAGTGCGCCCTGTCGACCAGCACCATGGGTGAGGGTTCGCCGCGCGAGGAGTAGTAGTTCGGGGTCGCCGCCTCGAAGATCTCCTGCACGGTGCCCGCCGCACCCGGCAGGAAGACCACGCCGGCATTGCAGCGCGCCAGCAGGGTGTCCTCGCGCACCGAGTTGGCGAAGAACTTCGCCACGTGGGAAGCGAAGGCGTTCGGCGGCTCGTGGCCGTAGAACCAGGTCGGCACCCCGAGCGAGGTGCCGCCCTCGGGCCAGCGCTCGCGGACCTCGAAGGCGGTCAGCGCCCACTCGCTCACCGACGGGCGGAAGGACGGCGCTCCGCCGAGCACCGACAGCGCCTTGCCGAGCATCACGTCCTCGTGCGGCGCGGCATAGGCGCCGAAATTCGCCGCCTCCATGGCGCCGGGCCCGCCGCCGGTGGCCACCGTCAGGCCGTCGCGGGCCAGGGTCCGGCCGAGCCGGGCGGCGCCCGCGTAGGCGTCGGTGCCGCGCTTCATGGCGTGGCCGCCCATCACGCCCACCACCCGGGCGCCCGCCAGGTGCTCGTCCAGGGCGTCGGTCACCGCGTCGTCGTGGATCGAACGCAGCATCGAGGCGAGGACGTCGCCGCTCGCCGCGGTCGACCGGAACCAGGCGTACGCCCGGGCGTCCGGCGTGTGCTCGTAGCCGCCGGCCAGGTCCGCGTACAGCTCCGAGGGGCTGTACAGCGTGGCCCGGTAGGGGTCGAAGGGCAGATGCGGGACCGGCGGGAAGACCAGCGCGCCGCCCGCCCTGACATGGGCGAGCGCCTGCGGCTCCATCGGGCAGCCGAGGAAGACGGCCTGCGTGGTGTCGGCGACCAGCAGGGCGAACGTACGGTCCGTCAGGTCGACGGCCTGGAGGCGGTATCCGGCGAAGGAGCCGCTGAGGGCGACCCGGTCGAACTCCTCCAGGGTCTCGATCTCGCGGACGGGCGGGGGCGTGGCATCGGCGGGCACGCCAGCACGATAGCCCGCCCGCCTGCTCACCGGGTCGCCGGTACGGTCGCGAGCCCCGCGACCACCGCCGTCAGGGGGACCGCGACCGCGAGCAGCACCCCGGCGCGCAGCGCGACCGCGCCCCGCAGCAGGGCCGGCGAGGCGCCCAGGTCGCGCAGCGCCGTGGTGGAGCGAGCCCTGGCACTCCTGGCCTCCAGCATCGCGGTGCCCGCGATCACCAGCACGGACGCACCGATCAGGGCCGCGGCGAAGGCGGTCAGCGGGCCCAACCGGTGGCCGACGCCGCTCTGCAGGTGGTAGACGGCCACGGCCGCCGTCGCCGTCGCGCACAGCAGGCCGACGGGACGGCCGATCCTGCGCGCCTCCTGCTGCATCGCCCGCCCGGCCAGCAGCCGCAGCGCGCCCGGGCGGTGCAGGGCGAGCAGCCGCCCGCACAGGTGCACCAGGCCGGGCCCGGCGACCACCATGCCGGCCGAGGCGACCAGCCATCCCGCGGCCGTCGCGGGCGACACGGAACCGAGGCCGCTGGGCAGCGGCAGCGTGTCCCCGCGCGGCGCGCCCACCTGTACGGCGAGCCCGACCGCGGTCAGCGCGACACCCCACGGCAGCCCCACGGGCGCGGCACCCGGCTTCGGCGCCCGCGGCTGCCACAGCCCGGCGGCGGCGACGCCCGCCGCCATCAGCGGCACCGCCGCCAGCAGCGTCGCGGCGCCCGCGACGGGCAGCCGGTGCCCGGCGCCGAGCACGCCGGACGCGGAGCCCGCGTAGGGCACACCGTCCAGGTCGCCGCGCAGGTAGAGGAAGACCAGCAGGGCGACCGCGCTGCCGGCGGCGCAGGCCAGCGCGGCGCCGGCGGCGCCGATCAGCACGGTCGCGGTCCTGCCGAGGCCGATCGCGGCGAGCCCCGGGCGGGGCCACCCCAGCGGCTGGGCGCGGCCGACCGTCGCGGCCAGCTGCACGGTCACCGCGACCGGCAGCAGGCACCACACCAGCCGCGCCCCGGCCCCGGCACCCGGCTGCGCACTTCCCAGCGCCCACCCGAGCGTGGACAGCAGCAGCAAGCCCGTACCGGCCGCCGCGGCGACCACGGTCAGCCACCGGCCCATGGCGCCCAACCAGGCCCCGCGCACCACCCGCCAGCTCAGCACGACGCCGCCCGGAAGTCGCAGGAGGTGCCGGGACCGGCGAAACCGCGCACCTGACCGCCCTCGTAGCCGTCGACCGGCTCCGCCTCGTGACCGCGCCCGCGCCCGCGGACGCTTCGCCGGGTCATGCGTTCGCCGGTGCGGGGTCGGGGGTCTCGCGGTCCTGGGGGGCCACCGCCTGGTCGCAGCGGCCGTCGCGCAGGGTCAGCGTGCGGTCGGTGTAGGCGGCGGTGCCCGGGTCGGTGCCGGCCAGGACCACCGTCACGCCGTGGGAGCGGGCCGCGCTGGTGAGGGTGCGCAGCACCTGGGCTCGGTCGGCGTGGTGCAGGGGGGCGGCCGGGTCGTCGGCGAAGACCACGGCGGGCACCGCGACCAGGGCGCGGGCGACCGCGACGCGCTGGCACTCCGACTGGAGCAGCGCGCCGGGGCGCTTGCGGGCGGCGGCGCCGATGTCGAGGCGTTCGAGCCATTCCTGGGCCTTGGCGCGGGCGGCCCGTGACCTGACGCCGCGCATCAGCAGCGGCAGCGCCGCGTTCTCCCACGCGGTCAGCTCGGGCAGCAGGTGCGGCTCGCTGCCGACCCAGCCGAAGCGCTCCCTGCGCAACTGGTCGCGGGCGGCGGCGCCCAGCGTGTTCACGGGTGCGCCGTTGAACCACACCTCGCCCTGGTCGGGCACCAGCTGTCCCGACAGGCAGCGCAACAGCGTCGTCTTGCCGCTGCCGCGCGGCCCGACCACACCGAGGATCTCTCCTTCGCGCACCGCGACCGAGACGCCGAGCAGGGCCGGCGAGCCCCGGTGGGAGTGGCGCAGGGTGCGGGCGAAGAGCACGTCGTTGTCGGGCGGGGCCACCATGCCGTTCCTCCGCGAGTCGTCCCCCCGGCGGCAGGCGGCGGTGTGTCGCCGACGCCGGGGAGTGGGCGGTCACTCCCCGGCACCGTAGGCAGGCGGTGGCCGCCTAGGCCCGCAGGCGCGTCGGCCGGCCGGACCGATCCGTCCGTACGGGTGAGGTCCTTACGGGTGAGGTCCGTACGGGTGAGGTCCGTACGGGTCGGCGCGGCCGCCGGCCTCACAGCTTCGTCCAGGCCTCCGTCAGCACCGTGCGCAGGATGCCCTCGATCTCGTCGAAGAGCGCCTGGTCGCTGATCAGCGGCGGGGCGAGCTGGACGACCGGGTCGCCGCGGTCGTCGGCGCGGCAGTACAGGCCGTTGTCGTAGAGCGCCTTGGACAGGAAGCCGTACAGGACGCGCTCGGTCTCCTCGTCGGTGAAGGTCTCCTTGGTGGCCTTGTCCTTGACCAGCTCGATGCCGTAGAAGAAGCCGTTGCCGCGGACGTCGCCGACGATCGGCAGGTCGCGCAGCCGGTCCAGCGTGCCGAGGAAGCCGGCCTCCGTGTCCAGCACGTGCTGGTTGAGGCCCTCGCGGTCGAAGATGTCGAGGTTGGCCAGCGCGACCGCGGCCGACACCGGGTGGCCGCCGAAGGTGTAGCCGTGCAGGAAGGTGTTGCCGCCGCGGTAGAAGGGCTCGGCGATCCGGTCGGAGACGATGCAGGCGCCGATGGGCGAGTAGCCGGACGTCATGCCCTTGGCGCAGGTGATCATGTCCGGCACGTAGCCGAACTTCTCGCAGCCGAACATCGTGCCGAGCCGGCCGAAGGCGCAGATCACCTCGTCGGAGACCAGCAGCACGTCGTAGGTGTCGCAGATCTCGCGCACCCGCTGGAAGTAGCCGGGCGGCGGCGGGAAGCAGCCGCCGGCGTTCTGCACGGGTTCGAGGAAGACCGCGGCGACCGTGTCGGCCCCCTCGAAGAGGATCTGCTGCTCGATCTGGTCCGCCGCCCAGCGGCCGAAGGCCTCCGGGTCGTCGCCGTGCAGCGGCGCCCGGTAGATGTTGGTGTTGGGCACCTTGCGGGCGCCCGGCACCAGCGGCTCGAAGGGCGCCTTGAGCGCGGGCAGCCCGGTGATGGACAGCGCGCCCTGCGGGGTGCCGTGGTAGGCGACGGCCCGTGAGATGACCTTGTACTTCGTGTGGTTGCCGGTCAGCTTGTGATACTGCTTCGCCAGTTTCCACGCCGTCTCGACGGCCTCGCCGCCGCCGGTGGTGAAGAAGACCTTGTTCAGGTCGCCCGGCGCGTAGTGCGCCAGCCGCTCGGCCAGTTCCACGGCCTTGGGGTGGGCGTAGCTCCACACCGGGAAGAAGGCCAGCTCCTGCGCCTGCTTGTACGCGGTCTGCGCCAGCTCGTGCCGCCCGTGGCCGGCGTTGACCACGAAGAGGCCGGACAGGCCGTCGATGTAGCGCTTGCCGCGGTCGTCGTAGATGTACGTGCCTTCGCCGCGCACGATGGTCGGCACGGGGGCGTTCTCGTAGTCCGACATGCGGGTGAAGTGCATCCACAGGTGGTCGTACGCCGTCTTCGACAGGTCTGCGCTCATGGCTATCTGGTTCCCCAGGTGTAGGTCTGCTTGCGGAGCTTGAGGTAGACGAAGCTTTCGGTGGAGCGCACGCCGGGCAGTGCGCGGATGCGTTTGTTGATCAGCTCCAGCAGGTGGTCGTCGTCCTCGCAGACGATCTCGGCCAGCAGGTCGAAGGAGCCCGCGGTGATCACCACGTACTCCACCTCGTCCAGCGCCGCCAGGGCCTCGGCGACCGGGTCGATGTCGCCCTCGACGGTGATGCCGACCATCGCCTGCCGGCGGAATCCCACGGTGAGCGGGTCGGTGACCGCGACGATCTGCATGACACCCTGGTCGAGCAGCTTCTGCACCCGCTGCCGCACCGCGGCCTCCGACAGGCCCACGGCCTTGCCGATCGCCGCGTAGGGGCGGCGGCCGTCCTCCTGGAGCTGCTCGATGATCGCCTTCGACACCGCGTCTATCGACGGCGCCCCGCCGTTCATGTCACGTGTGGCCACGCGCCCCACTGTGCAGGAGAGGTCGACGGTCCCGCAAGCCCCGCACGATGAAATTCGTCGCTGAGCCCTGCCCTGGATACCGATTCGGTTGTCGGTGGGAGTTGGGTATGTCGAATACGGCAGTCCTGCGACTAAGCTGGGAGCTGTCTCAGTGCGTGGACATCCGACAGAGCACCATGACCCGGACGACCAGGGAGCAATCGCCGTGACCGAACTCCGTAATCTGCGCAACTACATCGACGGAGAATTCCGCGCGGCCGCGGACGGCCGCACCACCGAGGTGGTCAATCCGGTGACCGGCCTGGCCTATGCCACCGCGCCGCTGTCCGGCGCCGACGACGTCGACGCGGCCATGGCCGCGGCCGCCGCGGCATTCCCCGGCTGGCGCGACACCACACCGTCGGACCGGCAGAAGGCGCTGCTGCGGATCGCCGACGCGATCGAGGAGCGCGCCGCCGAGATCGTCGCGGTCGAGAGCGAGAACACCGGAAAGCCGATCGGCCTGACCACGAGCGAGGAGATCCCGCCGATGGTCGACCAGATCCGCTTCTTCGCCGGTGCGGCGCGGATGCTGGAGGGCCGCTCCGCGGGGGAGTACATGGAGGGGATGACCTCCATGGTCCGGCGCGAGCCGGTCGGGGTCTGCGCGCAGGTGGCGCCCTGGAACTACCCGATGATGATGGCGGTCTGGAAGTTCGCGCCCGCCATCGCCGCGGGCAACACGGTGGTGCTCAAGCCGTCCGACACCACCCCGGCGTCCACCGTGCTGCTCGCCGAGATCGTGGGCGAGCACCTGCCCAAGGGCGTCTTCAACGTCATCTGCGGCGACCGTGACACCGGCCGGCTGATGGTCGAGCACCCGGTGCCCGCGATGGCCTCGATCACCGGCTCGGTCAGGGCCGGCATGGAGGTCGCGGGGTCCGCCGCCAAGGACCTCAAGCGGGTCCACCTCGAACTGGGCGGCAAGGCCCCCGTGGTGGTCTTCGAGGACGTCGACATCCCGCGCGCCGTCGAGGACATCGCGGTGGCCGGCTACTTCAACGCCGGCCAGGACTGCACCGCAGCCACCCGCGTCCTGGTGCACGAGTCGATCCACGCCGAATTCACCGCCGCCCTCGCCAAGGCCGCCGCCGACACCAAGACCGGCCGGCCCGACGACGAGGACGTCCTCTACGGCCCGCTCAACAACGCCACCCAGCTCGACCAGGTCAGCGGCTTCATCGAGCGGCTCCCCGCGCACGCCAGGATCGAGACCGGCGGCCACCGCGTCGGCGAGCAGGGCTACTTCTACGCGCCCACCGTCGTCTCCGGGCTGCGGCAGGACGACGAGATCATCCAGCGCGAGGTCTTCGGGCCGGTCATCACCGTGCAGTCCTTCACCGACGAGGAGCAGGCCCTCACCTGGGCCAACGGCGTCGACTACGCGCTGGCGTCATCGGTGTGGACCAAGGACCACGCCCGCGCGATGCGGATGTCCAAGCGGCTGGACTTCGGCTGCGTCTGGATCAACACCCACATCCCGCTGGTCGCCGAGATGCCGCACGGCGGCTTCAAGCAGTCCGGCTACGGCAAGGACCTGTCCGGCTACGGCTTCGAGGACTACACGCGGATCAAGCACGTGATGACGTCGCTGGACTAGGCGGTCCCCGCAGGGGCGCTCCCCGTGCCGCCGGGCACGGGGTGCCCCGTCAGCCGTCAGCCGTCAGCCGTCACCCATCACCCGTCAGGCGCTGCAGCGCGGTCAGGCGGTTGGTGGTGACCGCGTCGGCGCCCAGCGCCAGCAGGCGGCGCATCGAGCGCCGCCAGTCGGCGGTCCAGGCCGCCACCAGCAGGCCGTGCTCGCGGGCGTAGGCGACGGTCGGCGGGTCGACCAGGCCGAAGCGCAGGTTCAGCCAGCGCGGCGCCACCTCGGCCAGCAGTGCGGGCGCGGGCCACGCCGACGTCTTCCAGGTCAGCGCGATCTCCGCGTCCGCGTCCGCGTCCCGCACGGCGCGCATGGCGGTCGCCCCGCCGCAGTAGTAGACCCGCTCACCGGCCCCCGCGGCGCGGACCGCGGCAAGCGTGGGGCCGACCTGCCCGGTGTCGGTGAGGTCGAGCAGCATCCGGCCGTGCGCGTGGCGGGCCAGCTCGGCGAGCGCGTCGCCCAGCGTCGGCACCGCCCCGCCGGTGAGCCGGCCGATCTCGTCGCGGGTCAGCCCGGCGACCGCCCGCGGGTGGCCCCACAGGCGGTCCAGTGACGGGTCGTGCAGCAGCACCGGCACCCCGTCCGAGGTCACCTGGACGTCGACCTCGACGGCGTCGGCGCCCTTGAGCAGCGCGGAGCGCACCGACGGCAGGGTGTTCTCGCGGTGCACGTACGGATCGCCCCGGTGGGCGACGGTCAGTGCCATGCGGCCGCGTACGCGTCGATCTCGGCGGCCAGCCGCGCCTTGCCGGGTGCGTCCAGGAACGACGCCTCGACCGCGTTCTTCGCCAGCCCCGCCACCCCGAGGTGGTCCAGCTCCAGGAGCCGGGCCGCGACCGCGTACTCGGTGTTCAGGTCGGTGCCGAACATCGGCGGGTCGTCGCTGTTGACCGTCACCAGCACGCCCGCCTCGACCATCTGCCGTATCGGGTGCTCGTCGAGCGTGGCGACCGCGCGGGTGGCGATGTTGGACGTCGGGCAGACCTCCAGCGGGATGCGGTGCTCGGCCAGGTGGTCGAGCAGCCGCGGGTCGCGGACCGCGCTGGTGCCGTGGCCGATCCGCTCGGCGCCCAGCTCGCGCAGCGCGTCCCAGATCGTCTCGGGCCCGGTGGTCTCCCCGGCGTGCGGCACACTGTGCAGCCCGGCGGCCCGCGCCCGGTCGAAGTACGGCTTGAACTGCGGCCTCGGCACGCCGATCTCCGGCCCGCCGAGCCCGAAGGAGACCAGGCCCTCGGGGCGCAGGTCGACCGCGAGCCGCAGGGTCTCCTCCGCCGAGGCGAGCCCCGCCTCGCCGGGGATGTCGAAGCACCAGCGCAGCGTCACGCCCAGCTCCGCCTCCGCCGCCTTGCGGGCGTCCTCGATCGCCGCCATGAAGTCCCGGTCGGGGATGCCGCGCCGCGTCGAGCTGTACGGCGTGACCGTCAGCTCGGCATAGCGCACGTTCTGCCGGGCCATGTCCCTGGCCACCTCGAAGGTGAGCAGCCGCACGTCCTCGGCGTCCCTGATCAGGTCGACCACCGACAGGTAGACGTCGATGAAGTGGGCGAAGTCCCGGAAGCTGAAGTAGTCGGCGAGCGCCGCCGGATCGGCCGGCACGGCCGAGTCCGGGTGCCGGGCGGCCAGCTCCGCCACGATCCGCGGTGAGGCGGACCCCACGTGGTGCACGTGCAGCTCGGCCTTGGGCAGCCCGGCGATGAAGGCGTCGAGGCCGCCTGCGGGAGCGCTGTCGGGCATGCGGGGTCCTCCTGGACAAGGGGTGCGGTCACGGCGGGGTGGTGCCGCTTCATCGTAGAACGGCCGCCGGCGGCCGCTCCGCGGCGGCCCCGGACCGGTCGAACGGGAGCCCCGGGCACAGATTTCGTCGCGTAACCAAATGGCAACAACGGAATCCCTTGTTGGAGGACGTCTCCTCTGTCAGGATCAGCCACCAATCCGGGCATTGGCCACGCTGTCGGGCGACCGGGCAGTGCTCGCCGATAACCCCCGCGAAGGCCCCGAGACCGGAGGGCGTCATCCATGGAGCAGTACGAGCCCCTGCCCCCGCCGCTGCGGGCGGCTCTGCGGCGCAGTATGAGCGGCGGACGTGCCGCGATGGGCCGGCGGACGCTGCTGCGCGCCGCGGGCCTCGGCGCGGTCGGCGCCGCGGGCCTGACCGCGTGCGGGATACCCGCGGCAGGCCGCACCGGCGACAGCGTCGCGTCCACCGACCACTCGGACCGGGAGAAGACGGTCGACTTCTCCAACTGGACCGAGTACGTCGACGTGTCGGACGACGGCAAGCACCGCCCGACCCTGGAGGCGTTCACCAGGCGCACCGGGATCAAGGTCAAGTACACCGAGGACATCAACGACAACGTCGAGTTCTTCGGCAAGATCAAGCCGCAGCTGTCCGCGGGCCAGGACACCGGGCGCGACCTGATGGTGCTCACCGACTGGCTGGCGGCCAGGATGATCCGGCTCGGCTGGGTCCAGCGGCTCGACCCCGCGCACCTGCCGCACGCCTTCGCCAACCTCGAACAGCGCTTCCGCAGCCCCGACTGGGACCCGGGCCGCGCCTACTCGTACCCCTGGCAGGGCATCGCGACCTGTATCGCCTACAACAAGAAGTCCACCAACGGCCGGGCGGTCACCTCGATCTCGCAGCTGCTGGACGACCCCGCGCTCAAGGGCCGGGTCGCGATGCTGTCCGAGATGCGCGACACCATCGGCATGACGCTGCTCGACATGGGCCACAAGCCGGAGACGGTCACCGACGACACCTACGACGCGGCGCTCGCCCGGGTCCAGAAGGCCGTCGACAGCCAGCAGATCCGCAAATTCACCGGCAACGACTACACCGACGGCCTGAGCAAGGGCGACATCGCGGCCTGCGTCGCCTGGGCGGGCGACCTGGTGCAACTGCGGGTCGACGACCCGGACATCGAGTACGTCTTCCCCGACGCGGGATTCCTCTTCTCGACCGACAACATGCTGATCCCCGCCAAGGCGCGGCACAAGACCAATGCCGAACGCCTCATCGACTACTACTACGAGCCGCAGGTCGCCGCCCAGGTGTCGGCGTACATCGCGTACGTGTGCCCGGTGTCCGGGGTCAAGCCGTACCTGGCGAAGATCGACCCGGCGCTCGCCACCAACCCGCTGATCCTCCCGGATGCCGCGATGGACGCCAAGTCGCACAGCTTCCGCTCCCTCAGCGAGGACGAGGACACCCGCTACGAGGAGAAGTTCTCCAAGCTCATCGGCGCCTGACCCGAGGACATCTGCCATGACGACCGAACCCACCGCAGCGCCCGGCGACGCCGTCCGCCTCTCCGCGCTCAGCAAGACCTACGGGTCCTTCACCGCTGTCCACCCGCTGGACCTCACCGTCCCCGCGGGGTCCTTCTTCGCCCTGCTCGGCGCGTCCGGCTGCGGCAAGACCACCACCCTGCGGATGATCGCCGGCCTCGAAGACCCCACCACGGGCTCCGTCGCACTCGGCGGCAAGGACGTCACCGCCCTGCCGCCGTACAAGCGCCCGGTCAACACGGTCTTCCAGAACTACGCGCTCTTCCCGCACCTGGACGTCTACGAGAACGTCGCCTTCGGGCTGCGCCGCCGCGGCATCAAGTCGGTCAAGCAGCAGGTCGGCGACATGCTGGACCTCGTACAGCTCGGCGGGATGGCCCGCCGCAAGCCGCACCAGCTCTCCGGCGGGCAGCAGCAGCGGGTCGCCGTGGCCAGGGCGCTGATCAACAAGCCCGAGGTGCTGCTGCTCGACGAGCCGCTGGGCGCTCTCGACCTCAAGCTGCGGCGCCAGATGCAGCTGGAGCTCAAACGCATCCAGACCGAGGTCGGCATCACCTTCATCCACGTCACCCACGACCAGGAGGAGGCCATGACGATGGCCGACACCGTCGCGGTGATGAACGCCGGACGCGTCGAGCAGCTCGGCGCCCCCGCCGACCTCTACGAGAACCCCGGCTCCACCTTCGTGGCCAACTTCCTCGGCACCTCCAACCTCATCGAGGCCGAGGTCACCGGCACTTCGGGCGGCGACATCCAGCTGGTCGCGGCGGGGCAGCGGCTCACCCTGCCCGCCGCCAGGTGCGGCGCCGAGGTCACCACCGGCGGCAGGGTGCTGGCCGGCGTTCGCCCGGAGAAGATCGCGCTGGTGCACCGGGACGACGAGGACGCGATAGCCGAGGGGCGCAACCGGGTGCCCGGCCGGATCGTCGACTCCAGCTTCATCGGGGTGTCCACGCAGTACGTGATCGACAGCCCGGTCTGCCCGGAACTCGAGGTCTTCGTGCCGAACGTCGAACGCGACGGCCGGCTCGTCCCCGGCGCCCCCGTCGTCCTGCACTGGAACCCCGCGCACACCTTCGGCCTCGACGCCGCCCAGGACATCGACGCCGGGCTCGACGCCGACGCGGTGGAGGCGGCGCTCTCCCCGGACGGTGCGGGCACCGCCGCGGAGGCCGCCGTATGACCGCCGCCACCGCACCGCCGCCGACCTCCCCGGCGCCCGCGACCGTACCCGCGGCGCCGCGCCGGGCCGCCGGGCGGCGCCGGCTGACGCCGTATCTGCTGCTGCTCGCCGGGGTCGCCTGGCTGCTGGTCTTCTTCGTCGCCCCGATGGTCTACCAGGCCTCGACCTCGGTGCAGACCGGGTCGCTCGACGAGGGCTTCAAGGTCACCTGGCACGTCGCGACCTACTGGGACGCGCTGCGCGAGTACTGGCCGCACTTCCTGCGCTCGCTGCTCTACTCCGGCATCGCCACCGCGGCCTGCCTGGCGATCGGCTACCCGCTGGCGTACACGATCGCCTTCAGGGCCGGGCGCTGGCGCAACGTCGTGCTGGTGCTGGTGATCGCGCCGTTCTTCACCAGCTTCCTGATCCGCACCCTGGCCTGGGAGACGATCCTGGCCGACCAGGGGCCGGTGGTGTCGTTCCTGAACACCGTGCACGTCCTGGACGTCACCTCGTGGCTGCACATCACCCAGGGCGACCGGGTGCTCGCCACCCCGCTGGCGGTGGTCTGCGGGCTGACGTACAACTTCCTGCCGTTCATGATCCTGCCGCTCTACACCTCGCTGGAGCGGATCGACGGGCGGCTGCACGAGGCGTCCGGCGACCTGTACGCCACGCCCTTCACCACCTTCCGCAAGGTGACCTTCCCGCTGTCGCTGCCCGGGGTGGTCGCGGGCACCCTGCTGACCTTCATCCCGGCGTCCGGCGACTACATCAACGCCGAGTTGCTGGGCTCCACCAACCAGAAGATGATCGGCAACGTCATCCAGTCGCAGTTCCTGCGGGTGCTCGACTACCCGACGGCCGCCGCGCTGTCCTTCATCCTGATGGCGGCCATCCTCGCGATCGTCACCGTCTACATCCGCAGGGCCGGGACGGAGGAGCTGGTCTGATGCAGACGCGTCCGATGCGCTGGCTGCGCAAGAACGTGGTGGTGCTCGCGGGAGTCCTCGCGCTCGGCTACCTCATCCTGCCCAACCTGGTCGTGCTGGCCTTCTCCTTCAACAAGCCCAAGGGCCGCTTCAACTACACCTGGAACCACTTCTCCACCGACGCCTGGCAGCACCCCTGCGGCGTCGCCGACATGTGCGGCTCGCTCACCTTGAGCCTGCGGCTCGCGGTCTACGCCACCATCGGCGCCACCGTGCTCGGCACCATGACCGCCTTCGCGCTGGCCCGCTACCGATTCCGCGGCCGGGCGGCCACCAACATGCTCATCTTCCTGCCGATGGCCATGCCCGAGGTCGTGATGGGCGCCTCGCTCGGCACGCTCTTCCTCAACATGCGCATCCGGTTCGGCTTCTGGACGATCCTGATCGCGCACACCATGTTCTGCCTGAGTTTCGTGGTCGTCGCGGTCAAGGCCCGCGTCATGAGCATGGACCCGCGCCTGGAACAGGCCGCGCAGGACCTCTACGCCACCCCCGCGCAGACCTTCCTGCGGATCACCCTGCCACTGGCGGCGCCCGGCATCGCGGCCGGTGCGCTGCTGTCCTTCGCGCTGTCCTTCGACGACTACATCATCACCAGCTTCAACGCGGGCAACACCGTGACCTTCCCGATGTTCGTCTGGGGCTCGGCGCAGCGCGGCACCCCGGTGCAGGTCAACGTGATCGGTACGGCGATGTTCGTGGTCGCGGTGCTGCTGGTGGTGGCGGGGCAGCTCGTCGGCGGCCGCCGCAGGGGGGCGCGCACCTGACCCGGCCGGCCCACCGCACAGACCGCCGCCACTGCCACCGGAGGAGCCATGGACCCGGCCGCCCGATCACTCGCCGACGCCGAGCAGACGCCGTACTGGCTCGACGACCCCGGGCGGCCCCCCGCGCGGGCGGCGCTGGCCGGCGAGGAGGACTGCGACCTGCTGGTCGTCGGCGGCGGCTACACGGGGCTGTGGACGGCGCTGCTGGCCAAGGAGCGCGACCCGGGCCGCGACGTGGTGCTCGTCGAGGGGGCCAGGGTCGGCTGGGCCGCCTCGGGGCGCAACGGCGGCTTCTGCGCCGCCAGCCTCACCCACGGCGTCATGAACGGCCTGGCCCGCTGGCCGGCGCAGTTCCCCGCGCTCCGCCTCCTCGGCGACCGCAACCTCGACGCCATCGAGGCCGCGGTCGCCCGGTACGGCATCGACTGCGACTTCGAGCGGACCGGCGAGATCGACGTGGCCACCGAGCCGTATCAATATGCCGAGCTTCGCCAAGCCGCGGCAATTGCCACGGCGAACGGCGTCGACGTCGAACTGCTCGACCGCGACCAGGTCCGCGCCGAGGTCGACTCGCCCACCTTCCACGGCGGCCTGTACGACCGGCACGGCGTCGCCATGGTCAACCCCGCCCGGCTCGTCTGGGGCCTCCAACGCGCCGCGGAGGAAGCGGGCGTACGGATCTACGAGCGCAGCCCCGCCACCGCCGTGGTCAGGCACCGCGCCGGCATGGCGGTACGCACCCCCTACGGCCGGGTGCTGGCCCACCGGGTCGCGCTCGGCACCAACGCCTTCCCCTCCCTGGTCCGCCGGGTCCGCCCCTACACCGTCCCGGTCTACGACTACGCCCTGGTCAGCGAACCGCTCAGCGACGAGCAGCGCCGGGCGATCGGCTGGCGCGGCCGGCAGGGCCTCGGTGACAGCGCCAACCGCTTCCACTACTTCCGGCTCACCGCCGACCAGCGCATCCTGTGGGGCGGCTACGACGCGGTATATCCCCGCGGCGGCAGGATGAGCGCCGACTACGACCACCGCCCCGCCACCTACCGCACCCTGGCCCGGCACTTCTTCACCTGCTTCCCGCAGCTCGAAGGCCTCGCCTTCAGCCACGCCTGGGGCGGCGCCATCGACACCTGCACCCGTTTCTCGGCCTTCTTCGGCACCGCCTTCTCCGGGCGGGTCGGCTACGCGGCGGGCTACACCGGGCTCGGGGTGGGCGCCAGCAGATTCGGCGCCGAGGTGGTGCTCGACCTGCTCGCGGGCGCCGACACCGAGCGCACCCGGCTGGAGATGGTGCGCACCAAACCGCTGCCCTTCCCGCCCGAGCCCTTCGCCTCGGCCGGGATCGGCCTGACCAAGTGGTCGCTGGCCCGCGCCGACCGCGCGCAGGGCCGGCGCAACATGTGGCTGCGCGCCATGGACCGGGCCGGACTCGGCTTCGACAGCTGACCGTCCGCTGGGGGGGCACGCGGACCGGAGGGTGCGTGAGCCCTCCGGGCACCCGTGCGAGCCGTCTCACTACCGAGGATAGTGAAACCCGCGTAATAGCCGCCGCCCCGCGCCCTCTCTCCTGTGACAGCAGGGGTCACCGGGCAGAAGGAGGGGCCGGCATGGGCAGCGCCGGAGCGATGAGTGCGGTGGAATGGCTGGCGTCGGTGGCGCACGATCCTGACGGCGTCCGCCGGGAGTGGGAGGACAACCCACTCGGGGTGGCGCTGCTGCCCGCCGGGCGCAAGTGGGACGTGCTGATCCTCGGCAGCGAGCTGGGCTATCCCACCCTGGACGTCCTCAGCCGGCTGGTGGACCGGCCGGGCCCGGTGCTCGCCGACTTCGGCGACGCGCGGATCGGCTTCTTCGTGCCGCCCGGCACCGCCGCCCGCTGGCTGGGCACCGGCGTACGGGCGGTCGGCCGCGGCACCTGGATCGTGGTGCCCTACCCCGGCCGGCCCACCGGCGGGGTGCGCTGGCTGGTCCCCCCCGACGGCACCGGGCACCTCACCGACCCGGTCGTCCTCGAACTGGCCATGCACGAGGCGGCCGCGCAACTGGCCGGCGGCTAGCTGCGGCTAGCTGTCCCGGCCCGGCTCCGCCCGCTGCGGACAGCGCGGTGCTTGTGGCCCGGCGCCCCCGTGGTGACACTGGCGGGACGACGACGGAAGGGTCAGCACGTGACGAGCCCCCAGCACATCACCCACTGGATCGCCGGCCGCCCCTGGACCGGCACCGCGGAGCGGCGCGGCGACGTCTACGACCCCGCGACCGGCCAGGTCAGCGGGCAGGTCGACTTCGCCGACACCGGCGTCGTCGACCAGGCGGTCGGCGCCGCACTCGACGCCTTCGGCCACTGGCGGCACACCTCGGTTGCCAAGCGCTCCTCAGTGCTCTTCGCCTTCCGCGAACTGCTCAACGCCCGCCGCGAGGACCTGGCCGCGATCATCGTCTCCGAGCACGGCAAGGTGCACTCCGACGCCCTCGGCGAGATCGCCCGCGGCCTGGAGGTCGTCGAGTACGCGTGCGGCATCCCGCATCTGCTCAAGGGCGGCTACACCGAGCAGGCCTCCAGCGGGATCGACGTCTACTCGCTGCGCCAGCCGCTCGGCCCGGTCGCGGTGATCTCGCCGTTCAACTTCCCCGCCATGGTCCCGATGTGGTTCTTCCCGCTCGCCATCGCCGCCGGCAACACCGTCGTCGTCAAACCGTCGGAGAAGGACCCCTCCGCGGCCAACTTCCTGGCCGCCCTGTGGCGCGAGGCCGGGCTGCCCGACGGCGTCTTCAACGTCGTCCACGGCGACAAGGCCGCCGTCGACCGGCTCCTGGAGCACCCCGACATCAAGGCGGTGTCCTTCGTCGGCTCCACGCCGATCGCCCGCTACGTCTACGAGACCGCGACGCGCCACGGCAAGCGCGTCCAGGCACTCGGCGGTGCCAAGAACCACATGCTGGTGCTGCCCGACGCCGACCTGGACCTGGCCGCCGACGCGGCCGTCAACGCCGGGTTCGGCGCCGCGGGGGAGCGCTGCATGGCGGTCTCGGTGCTGGTCGCCGTTGACCCGGTCGGCGACGACCTGGTCGAGCGGATCAAGCAGCGCATCGCCGGCCTCACCGTGGGCCCCGGCAGCGCCCCCGACTCCCAGATGGGCCCGCTGGTCACCGGCGTCCACCGCGACAAGGTCACCTCCTACCTGGACTCGGGCGTCACCGACGGCGCCGAGCTGGCCGTCGACGGCCGCAAGCACCCGCTGTCCGACGGCGCGGCCGAGAGCGGCTTCTGGCTCGGCCCGACGCTCTTCGACCGGGTCAGGCCCGGCATGTCCGTCTACGACGACGAGATCTTCGGCCCGGTGCTCTCCGTGGTGCGCGTGCCGTCCTACGACGACGGCCTGGCCCTGATCAACGCCAACCCCTACGGCAACGGCACCGCGCTGTTCACCAACGACGGCGGCGCCGCCCGCCGCTTCCAGCACGAGGTCGAGGTCGGCATGGTCGGCATCAACGTGCCCATCCCGGTGCCCGTCGCCTACTACTCCTTCGGCGGCTGGAAGTCCTCGTTGTTCGGCGACACCCACGCCTACGGCGAGGACGGCGTCAGGTTCTTCACCCGCGGCAAGGCCGTCACCCAGCGCTGGCTCGACCCTTCCCCCACCTCACGCGGGACGACCCTCAACGGCGGTATCAACCTCGGCTTCCCCACCAACAGCTGACCCGGCGCCGGCGGCGGGGGTCCTGGAGCGCGGTCCCGCGGCCCGGCGCTCCAGGACCCCCGCCGCCGCCACCGCCGACAGCAGCGCCCCGGCCAGGCACCAGCTGGCCAGCACGTCCAGCGGCCAGTGGTAGCCGTGCCACACCAGGGCCGCGCCCACCGCGGCGGCCAGCAGCACCGCCGCCGCGCCCAGCGACCGGCGCAGCGCCGTATGCCGTACGAAGGGCAGCACCAGCAGCGCCGCCGCACCGATCGCGACCGCCGAGGTCGCGGTGTGCCCGGAGGGGAAGAAGCCCGCGTAGCCGTTCGGCCCCAGGTGCACCTTGCCGGGCGCGGGCCTGGCCACCGCAGACTTCACCCCGCCCACCACCAGCGGCACCACCGCCATGGCCGCGGCGGCCGCAAGCGGCGGCAGCCACCACAGCGGCCGCCCGCCGGCCCTGCCCCTGAGCGCCGCGAAGAGCGCGGCGGCCAGCAGCAGCGGCACCGCGACCTGCACATTGCCCAGGTCGGACAGCGCCTGCGCGGTGCCGAGCAGCGCCGGATGCGCGGCCGAGGCACGCTGGAACCAGCCGAGCACCGACCAGTCCCGGTCCACCAGCGGACCGTTCCGCGAGACCTGCCGGGTGAGCACGACGAAAAGGGCGACGCCGGCGGCGAAGACCGCACCCAGCCCGCTGAGCGCCGGAACAGCAGAACGCCGCCCCGGAACAGGGGGGACAGTTCCGGGGCGGCCATGGCGATCGCCGCACCGCTCGTCCCGGGGGGTGTGGGACGAACGGCCGACCGATCGGCGAGGTGTACCGGGGCCACCATCGGACCCGGCGGTTTCGTGCGCGAGGGCACTGCCGTGCCGGTGATGGGGAATCACCGGCCCGTTGTCACTCGTCGCCGACTCCGAAGGAGCCGACCGCGAGCGGGGTGTTCCGGTGAAACCGTACGTCACCGCGGGGGCCGCGAGGCGTCCGCTCACCCGTCCGCCATCAGGCCCCCACACGTTCTTCACGAGCCCCCGCCTCCTGCCGTCGTCACACGCCGGCGAAGGCCTCCTCGATGATGTCGAGACCCTCGTTGAGCAGATCCTCCCCGATGACCAGCGGCGGCAGGAAACGAAGTACGTTGCCGTACGTCCCACAGGTGAGCACCACAAGGCCATTTGCATGACACGCCTTGGCCACCGCGCTCGTCAGGGCCGCGTCCGGCTCCTTGCCGCCGGGCCGCACCAGCTCCACCGCGATCATCGCGCCCCGCCCGCGGACCTCGCCGATCGCCGGGTACTTCTCCTGCAGCGCCCGCAGCCGCGGCGTCATGATCTCGCCGATCCGCCGCGCCCGCGCGGCGAGGTCCAGCTCCTTCATCGTCTCGATCGCGCCCAGCGCCGCCGCGCACGCCACCGGGTTGCCGCCGTAGGTGCCGCCCAGGCCGCCCGTGTGGGCCGCGTCCATGATCTCGGCCCGCCCGGTGACCGCCGCCAGCGGCAGCCCGCCCGCGAGCGCCTTGGCGGTGGTGATCAGGTCGGGCACCACGCCCTCGTCCTCGCACGCGAACCACTGCCCGGTCCGGCAGAAGCCGGTCTGGATCTCGTCGGCGACGAAGACGATCCCGTTGTCCTTGGCGAACTGCGCCATCCGCGGCAGGAAGCCCTTCGCCGGCTCGATGAAACCGCCCTCGCCCGAGATCGGCTCGATCACGATCGCCGCGACGTGCTCCGCGCCGATCTGCTTGGTGATCATGTCGATCGCCTGCTCCGCGGCCTCCCGCGCCGCGTGCTCCGGGCCGGTCAGCCAGCGGTAGCCGTACGCCAGCGGCACCCGGTAGACCTCGGGTGCGAAGGGGCCGAAGCCCTCCTTGTACGGCATGTTCTTCGCCGTCAGCGCCATCGTCAGGTTGGTGCGGCCGTGGTAGCCGTGGTCGAAGACCACCACCGCCTGGCGCTTGGTGTAGGAGCGGGCGATCTTCACCGCGTTCTCCACCGCCTCGGCGCCGGAGTTGAACAGCGCGGACTTCTTGGCGTGGTCGCCGGGGGTCAGCGCGTTGAGCTGCTCGGCGACCGCCACGTAGCCCTCGTAGGGCGTGATCATGAAGCAGGTGTGGGTGAAGTCGGCCAGCTGCTCGGTGGCCCGGCGGACCACCGCGGGCGCGCTGTTGCCCACCGACGTCACCGCGATGCCCGACCCGAAGTCGATCAGCCGGTTCCCGTCCACGTCCTCGACGATCCCGCCGCCCGCCCGCGTGACGTACACCGGCAGCGTGACCCCCACCCCGTCCGCGACCGCCGCCGACTTCCTGGCCGACAACTCCCGCGACTTCGGCCCCGGCACGGCGGTGACCAGCCTGCGCTCCTGCGGCAATTCGCTCATGACGGGCATTCTCCTCGAATTCCTCGACCCAGCTCCATCCGGACCTCCCCCGAGGCTAGGCCGCCCCACCCGCCCCCGCATACGCCGAACGGTCGCACTGACCGGCGGGTCTTCGCCGGATCGGCCAGTGCCGGCGCCTCCGGCGGCGGGGCCGCCCGGAAACCGGCCGGGCGGGCGTCCGGCCAAGATCCTTTCTTTGGGTGTAGCGGCTCGACTACATTGTGCGCATCGGCGGCGACGAGGGGCAGACGCGCCATGGATGCCATGGATTACGAGGGCACGCAAAGCTACGGCCACGGACCGGCCGCCCCCGCGGGCTCTCCGGTGCCGCGTCCCGCCGTCCCGCCGCCGGTCCCGGCGCAGGCGCCGCCCCTCTCCGCCGTCGAACGCTGGCTGCGCACCCCCCGGGTGTCCGACGCGCCGGGCGTGTACGCGTACGGGCACGTGCCCTCGGAGCCCGGCCGGGTCCCGGACAGCCGGGTCATCAGCCGGGCTGTGCTGGCCTTCCTGGCCGGTGTCCTCGTCTGGTCACTGCGCAATAACGGCTTCCTCTCGTGGTGGCAGTTCCCGCTTCACGTGCTGAGCCCGCACAGCTGGTCGATCAGCGGCCACCTCACCCGCCCCGAGGTCTTCACGCAGAACCTCTACAGCGTGCTGTCGGCGGCCGTGATGGTCTGGATCTTCGGCAAGCTCGGCGACTGGCCCGAGGTGGCGCGCCGCTATCTCGACACGCGCACCCGGCGGGCCTGGTTCGCGCTCGCCGCGGGGGTCGTGGTCTGGCAGCTCAGCTGGACCGGCTACGTCCCCATCCTCGACGCCGTGCTCGACCTCTTCCCGTTCTCGTGGATAAGCGGTGGCGGCGATCCCGACCGGGCAGCCGCGGTCTCCTACAGCATCTATGCCCTCGTCGCCGTGCTGATCGCCTGGCCCTGCGCCAAGTACGGCGACTGGTTCGGGCTCCTCGGGCAGAAGCCGGAGCACGGGACCTCGTCGCGCCCCGAGCAGCGCCCCCAGATCCCGGCCCCCGCCGCCACCCCCTTCGACGCGACACCGGCCGACTGGCCTGAGCTGCGCGCGGCCGGCCGCTCCGACGTGGCTGAACAGCTGGCCCGCGAGGTGAGCCTCGGCCGGATGAACGACGTCGACTGTGTCCGGATCCGGCACGCGTGGAAGGAGGCCGGGCGGCGCCCCCGGGGTGTCGCCGAATTCACCGACGCGGTGCTGCGGCTCGGTGGCGGCGCCTGCCTCCACCCGTCCGGCGAGCGCGACCTGGCCTTCCGCGCGGCACCGCACGACCTGCTCGGCAGCCAGGTCAGGATCGGCCGCGGCGTCGAGGACGAGCGCAACCCCTTCGCGTACCGCGGCTCCGGCATGGCCCTGGACCCCGGGCTGCTCGGCACCGGCCTGCTCGTCGTCGGTCCTCCCGGAGCCGACAAGACCCACCGGATCATGCGCCCGGTGGCGGAGTCGCTGTGCCTTCAGGCGCTCACCGGCACCGCCGCCGTGGTCGCGGTGGCGGGCGCGGACACCGACCTGGGGCCGCACGAGGCGTACGACGTCGTGATATCGCTCGGCGATCCCGCCTCCCGCTACGGCCTGGACCTGTACGGCGGCACCACCGACCCCGACCTGGCCGCGTCGCTGCTCGCCGAAGCACTCGTCGACGGCCCGGAGGCCGACCAGCGCCGCGCGGCCGCCGCCCTCGGCCAGCTGCTCGGTCCGTACGCCGCCGCCCACGGCGGCTTTCCCACGGTGGCGGTGCTCCGCGAACTGCTGGACGGGTCGCCCGAGGCGTACGAGGACCTGCGCCGCTCGGTGCACGAGGCGGGCGCGTCCGCGCTGCTGCGCGAACTCGACGCCAGGCAGCGGCAGTCCACCCGCCCCGGTGACATCGGCAGCGACCTGGCCAACCGGATCGCCCTGCTCGACCGGCCGGCCTTCGCCGAGTCCTTCGGTGGCTCCGGGCGAACCGGGTTGTTCTCCATGGAGGCGGCGCTGGCCCACCCCATCCGGGTCCGGATCGAGCTGCCGGAAAGAGGCCACGCCGAAGCCTGCCGGGTCCTCGTCCGGCTGCTGGTCGCCCAGTTCACCACCGCCGTCCGCGGCCGCCGCGCCGCGTCCCGGTTCGTGGGTCTGATCGTCGACGACGTCGGCCAGGCCGTCAGCGCGGAGACCGTCCGCGCCCTTGCGTCCCTGCCGTCCACCCGGGCGGGCATGCTCCTGGGCCTGCGCACACTGGACGACGTGCAGGAGCACCTGCGCGGCCCGCTGGTCGCGGCCGCCGGCTGCCGTATGTCGCTGGCCGGGGTCACCGCCTGGGACGGCAGGTTCTTCGCCGAGTCCTGGGGGACCACCCGGGTGGAGACCCGGGAGATCACCCGCGCCGATCAGTCCGGCGACATGGCGCAGCGGATCAGCCGTGTGGCGCGCCGAGTGATCACCGGCCACGTCGTCACCGCCGACGCCGTCACCGTCCGCGAGGTCGAGCGCGAGCGCTGGTCCGCTTCGGATCTGGCGCATGCGGTGCCCGCCGGGCACGCGGTGCTGTCGTTGACGGCGACGACCGGGGAGCACGCCCCGCCGATCCTGGTGGATCTGCGGGGGTGACGCGGGGCTGAGGGGGCGGGCTGTACGGTGCGGCACAATTGGAGGGGGCGACCACTCCCGGTCGGCCAAAATCCAGCGATTGCCGGTATCTGGTCCGTATGCCGCTCACCCTCGCGTCCCTCGTGCAGCACTCGGCGCTCAAGCTGACCGTCCTCGCCGGCAAGGACCGGCTGGACGCGGAGGTCCGCTGGGTGCACACCAGCGAACTGGACGACCCGGGCCCGTATCTGGAGGGCGGCGAGCTGCTGCTGACCACCGGGCTCAAACTGGAGGTCGGCGACCCGCAGGCGATGCGCGGGTATGTGCGGCGGCTGACCGCCGCGAAGGTCGTCGGGCTGGGCTTCGGCGTCGGGGTGGGGCACGACACGGTGCCCGAGGCCCTGGTGGCGGCCGCCGAGCGGGCCGGGCTGCCGCTGCTCGAAGTGCCGCGCAGGACACCTTTCATCGCGATCAGCAAGACGGTTTCCGCCGCGCTCGCCGCCGAGCGCTACAAGGCGGTGACCGCGGGCTTCGACGCCCAGCGCGAGCTGACCCGGGCGGCGCTCGCCCCCGACGGCACGGCCGCGCTGCTGACCCGGCTCGCCGCCCACCTCGACGGCTGGGCGGCGCTCTACGACGCCTCGGGCGCCGTGGTGGCCGCCGCCCCGGACTGGGCGGGCCGCCGCGCCGCCCGGCTGGCCGGCGAGATCGACCGGTTGCGGGAGATCCAGGGGCCGGCCGGGGCCGCCGTCGCGGGGCCCGCGGGCAGCGAGGACCGGGTCGAGATCCAGTCGCTGGGCACCGGGCGCCGCCCGCGCGGCTACCTCGCGGTCGGCACCGAGGAACGCCTCGACACCTCGGCGCGCTACGTGGTGCACGGCGCCGTCGCCCTGCTGACGCTGTCGCTGGAGCAGTCCCGCGCCCTCCAGGACGCACACAGCCGGCTGGCCGCGGCCCTGCTGCGGATGCTGCTCGCGGGCGAGGCCGGCCACGCCCGCAGCGTCGCCGGCGCGCTCTACCGCAGCCTGCTCGACCACCCGGTGCGGGTGCTGATCGCCGAGCCCAGCGACGCCCAGCGCGGCCCCGAGGCGCTGACCCGGCTGGCCGAGCGCGTCGACTCCGCCGCCGCCCGCTCCGGCGACCCGCTGCTGGTGATCCACGAGGAGGCCCGGCTGATCGTGCTGGCCGCGCAGGGCGCCACCTCGCTGGCCGCGGCGGCCGACCTGGCCGAGGCCGAGGACGCGCTGGCCGCGGGGCTGTCGGCGGCCGTCCCGCCCGAGGAGGTGCCCGAGGCGAACCGGCAGGCCGAGCAGGCGCTGGCCGTCGCGGTCCGCAGGGGCCGCAACCTGGTCGAGCACGGCGAGGTCGGCGCCGGTTCGGTGGTGCCGCTGCTCGCCGACGACGCCGTACGGGCCTTCGCCGAGGGCCTGCTGCGGCCGCTGCGCGAGCACGACGCCACCTCGCGCGGCGACCTGGTCGCCTCGCTGCACGCCTGGCTGTCGCACCACGGCCAGTGGGACGCGGCGGCGGCCGACCTCGGGGTGCACCGGCACACGCTGCGCTACCGGATGCGGCGGGTCGAGGAGATCCTCGGCCGCTCCCTGGACGACCCCGACGTGCGCATGGAGCTGTGGCTGGCCCTCAAGACCCAGGCGGAGGCCGGCGCCTGAAGGGGCGCGGCGAGGCGTTACGGCGCCGGTGTCGCCCCCGTGCCGCCGGGAGGGGCGGCGGCACGGCGCGCGGCGAGGTCCCAGGACATCCGCACGGTCAGGCCCGCCTCGGTGCCGGCCTCGGCGATGACGCCGAGCAGCTGGCCCGACTTCACGGCGAGCTTGAGGCCGAACTCCACCTCGAAGGAGTCGGGGGAGCCGGCGGCGCCGCCCTCGGTGATGGTCTGCGCGGCCCAGCGGCCGACGCTGCGCACGGTGTCGCGGACGCCTTCCAGGGTCAGGGTGACGGCGGACCCCATGGCCGCGGCCCGGGAGCGTACGCCGACGTCGTCGTAGGCCCCCGAGTCGTCGGGGTGCTGGAAGGGCACCTCGCCGACGATCTCCGCCTCCACCGTCGAGCCGTCGTCCAGTGCGATCGTGACCGTCTGCGCCATCCGCCCGTCCCCTCCCCGTGCCGGGGCGCCAGGATAGGGCCGCCGGGCGCCGGGCGGGGCGGATTCCGGCGCACGCGGCCCATCCGGCCCACGGCGGCGGCGCTGGCCATTGCGTAGCGCGCGGGTGCACGCGTACTCCGCCGTGGACAACTCGGCGGGGTGCCGCGGGTGCCTACCGTGGCAGGCAGCGACACCCGCGACCGAAGGGCGGAAGAACCGTGACCACCGCAGCCCCGTACGCCTTCTGGCTGGCCGGCCGGCAGGCCACCGGCACGGACTCCTTCGAGGTGACCAGTCCCTGGGACGGCGCCCTGGTCGGCCGGGTGAGCGTCCCGGACGAGGCGCAGGTCGAGGCGGCCGTCGCGGCGGCGGCCGCGGCGCAGGCGGAATTCTCCGCGACGCCCGCGCACGTGCGGGCCGCCGCGCTGGACCACGTCTCCCAGCGGCTGGCCGAGCGCGCCGACGAGATCGCCCGGCTCATCACCGCGGAGAACGGCAAGCCGCTGAAGTGGTCGCGGGGCGAGGTCGGCCGCGCGGTGTCGGTCTTCCGCTGGGCCGCGGAGGAGGCCCGCCGCTTCAACTCCGGCGAGGCGCAGCGCCTCGACACCGACCCGGGCGGGGTCGGGCGGCTCGCGCTGACCCGGCGCTTCGGGCGGGGCCCCGTGCTGGGCATCGCGCCCTTCAACTTCCCGCTGAACCTGGTGGCGCACAAGGTCGCCCCGGCCCTCGCGGTCGGCGTGCCGATCATCCTCAAGCCCGCGCCCGCGACCCCGCTGTCCGCGCTGCTGCTCGGCGAGATCCTGGCCGAGACCGAGGGCCTGCCGGCCGGTGCGTGGAGCATCCTGACGGTGCCCAACGACCGGATGCCGGCACTGGTCGAGGACCCGCGGCTGCCGGTGATCTCCTTCACCGGCTCCGACACCGTGGGCCACGCCATCGCCGACTCGGTGCCGCGCAAGCACGTCACCCTGGAGCTGGGCGGCAACGCGGCGGCCGTGGTGCTCGCCGACTGGTCCTCGGACGCCGACCTGGACTGGGCGGCGAACCGGATCGCGACCTTCGCCAACTACCAGGGCGGCCAGTCCTGCATATCGGTGCAGCGGGTCATCGCCGACGCGGCGGTCTACGACGCCCTGGCCGAGCGCGTCGTCGCCGCGGTCCGCGCGCAGGTCACCGGCGACCCGGGCGACGAGGCCACCGACGTCGGCCCGCTGGTGAGCGAATCCGCGGCAGTACGCGTCGGGCAGTGGGTGGACGACGCCGTCGCCAAGGGCGCCAAGCTGCTGGCCGGCGGCACCCGCGACGGGGCCGGCTACGCACCCACCGTGCTGGCCGATCTGCCCCCTGACGCGGTGCTGGCCACCGAGGAGGTCTTCGGCCCCGTCCTGTCACTCCATCGGGTCAACGGCGCCGCGGAAGCCTTCGCGGCCGTGAACGACTCCCGCTTCGGCCTGCAGGCCGGCGTCTTCACCCACGACCTGCAGCTCGCCTTCCGGGCCCACCGCGACCTGGAGGTCGGCGGTGTCGTCATCGGCGACGCGCCCTCCTACCGGGCCGATCAGATGCCCTACGGCGGCGTCAAGGACTCCGGCTCGGGGCGCGAGGGCGTGAAGTACGCCATGGAGGACTACACCTACGAGAGGGTGCTGGTGCTCACCGGCCTCGACCTGTGACGGGTGCTCGCAGACCCCCGCGAGGTGCCGGGCGTTGACGGCTCGTCTGGTGGGGTCGCCGGAATTCGGGTAGTACGGACTGGTAGCACCGGTCGGTAACCGGCTACCCGGAGGTGACGCAACCGTGTCCGCACCCGCTGCAACACGCAAGGTCTCTGAACGCGAAGCACGCCAGGTGGCCGAGGCCGCCCGCGAGCGGGACTGGCACAGGCCGAGCTTCGCCAAGGAGCTCTTCCTCGGCCGATTCCGCCTCGACCTGATCCACCCGTATCCGATGCCGACGCCCGAGGCCACGGCCAAGGGCGAGGAATTCCTCGCCAGGCTGCGGGAGTTCTGCGAGACCTCCATCGACGGCGCCAGGATCGACCGGGAGGCACGCATCCCGGACGAGACGATCGTGGGCCTGAAGGAGCTGGGCGCCCTGGGGATGAAGATCGACCCCGCCTACGGCGGGCTCGGCCTCACCCAGGTGTACTACAACAAGGCGCTCGCCATGGTCGGCACCGCGAGCCCCGCGATCGGCGCGCTGCTGTCCGCGCACCAGTCCATCGGCGTACCGCAGCCGGTGAAGATGTTCGGCACCAAGGAGCAGAAGGAGGCGTTCCTGCCGCGCTGCGCCACCACCGACATCAGCGCGTTCCTGCTGACCGAGCCCGACGTCGGCTCCGACCCCGCCCGGCTCGCCACCGCCGCGGTCCCCGACGGCGACGACTACGTGCTGGACGGCGTGAAGCTGTGGACGACCAACGGCGTCGTGGCCGACCTGCTGGTCGTGATGGCCCGGGTGCCCGCCTCCGAGGGCCACAAGGGCGGCATCACCGCCTTCGTGGTGGAGGCCGCTGCCGAGGGCATCACCGTCGAGAACCGCAACGCCTTCATGGGCCTGCGCGGCCTCGAGAACGGCGTCACCCGCTTCCACCAGGTGCGGGTGCCCGCCGCGAACCGCATCGGTCCCGAGGGCGCCGGCCTCAAGATCGCCCTGACCACGCTCAACACGGGCCGGCTCTCACTGCCCGCGGGCTGCGTCGGCGCCGCCAAGTGGTGCCTGAAGATCGCGCGGGAGTGGTCCGCGGCCCGCGAGCAGTGGGGCAAGCCGATCGCCCACCACGAGGCCGTCGGCTCCAAGATCGCCTACATCGCCGCGACCACCTTCGCCCTGGAGGCGGTGCTCGACCTGTCCTCGCAGATGGCCGACGAGGAGCGCAACGACATCAGGATCGAGGCCGCCCTCGCCAAGCTCTACGGCTCGGAGGCCGCCTGCCGGATCGCCGACGAGCTGGTGCAGATCCGCGGCGGCCGCGGCTTCGAGACCGCCGACTCGCTGGCCGCCCGCGGCGAGCGGGCCGTCCCCGCCGAGCAGCTGCTGCGCGACCTGCGGATCAACCGGATCTTCGAGGGCTCCACCGAGATCATGCACCTGCTGATCGCCCGGGAGGCAGTCGACGCCCACCTGTCGGTGGCCGGCGACCTCATCGACCCGGACACCTCCCTCGGCGACAAGGCCAGGGCCGGCGCCAAGGCCGGCGGCTTCTACGCCAGGTGGCTGCCCAAACTCGTCGCGGGACCCGGGCAGCTGCCGAACTCGTACCCCGAGTTCGACGGCCTGGCCACCCACCTGCGCTATGTGGAGCGCAGCGCGCGCAAGCTGGCCCGCTGCACCTTCTACGCCATGTCGCGCTGGCAGGGCCGGATGGAGACCAAGCAGAACTTCCTCGCGCGCATCGTCGACATCGGCGCCGAGCTGTTCGCGATGAGCGCCGCATGCGTACGGGCCCAGCACCTCGGGTCCAGCGGCGACCACGGCCCGCAGGCACGGCAGCTCGCCGACACCTTCTGCCGGCAGGCGCGGGTCCGCACCGACGAGCTGTTCGCCCGGCTGTGGACCAACACCGACAGCGCCGACCGGGCCCTGACCAAGGCGGTGCTCGACGGCGGCACCGAGTGGCTCGAAGCGGGCATCATCGACCCCAGCAGGGAAGGCCCCTGGATCGCCGAGGCCGAGCCAGGCCCGTCCAGGACCGCCAACGTGCACCGGCCCGTGCACTGAGGCACCGCACGTCAGTGCGCCGTCCACAGCCCTTGCGGGGCAGTGGACGGCGCGCAGCGTCCGCACGACACAATGGCCCCATGACGGATGCTCTCGCAGACCCGCACTATCGCCCGCTCCTGGCCGGCGACCCGGCCGGCGGCCCCCGCGACATCGTGATCCTCGGCTCCACCGGATCGATCGGCACCCAGGCCATCGACGTGGTGCTCCGCAACCCGGACCGCTTCCGCGTCACCGCCGTCTCCGCCGCCGGCAGCCGGGTCAGGCTGCTCGCCGAGCAGGCCCGCCAGCTGGGCGTGAGCACGGTCGCCGTCGCCGACGAGGCCGCCGTCGGCCCGCTGCGCGAGGTACTGGCCGAGGTCTACGGGCCCGGCGCCGCGCTGCCCGAGATCATCGCCGGACCCGGCGCCGCGACCGAGCTGGCGGCCCTCGAGTGCCACTCCGTGCTCAACGGCATCACCGGCTCCATCGGCCTGCGGCCCACGCTGGCCGCGCTGCGGGCCGGCCGGGTGCTGATCCTGGCCAACAAGGAGTCGCTGATCGTCGGCGGCCCGCTGGTGAAGGCCCTCGCGAAGCCCGGCCAGATCGTGCCCGTCGACTCCGAGCACTCCGCGCTCTTCCAGGCGATGCTGGGCGGCCGCCGCCAGGAGGTGCGCAAGCTGCTCGTCACCGCCTCCGGCGGCCCCTTCCGTGGGCGCAGCAGGGCGGAACTGGCCTCGGTCACCCCCGCCGACGCGCTCGCCCACCCCACCTGGGACATGGGCCCGGTCATCACCGTCAACTCCGCGACCCTGGTCAACAAGGGCCTTGAGGTGATCGAGGCGCACCTGCTCTACGACGTCCCCTTCGACCGTATCGAGGTCGTCGTGCACCCCCAGTCGTACATCCACTCCATGGTGGAATTCGTCGACGGCTCCACGATCGCGCAGGCCAGCCCGCCCGACATGCGGATGCCGATCGCGCTGGGTCTGGGCTGGCCGGACCGGGTACCGGACGCCGCGCCGGCCTTCGACTGGTCGAAGGCCTCGACGTGGGAGTTCTTCCCGCTCGACGAGGACGCCTTCCCGTCGGTCGCACTGGCCCGCCATGTGGGTAGCCTCGGGGGCACCGCGCCCGCGGTGTTCAACGCGGCCAACGAGGAGTGCGTCGACGCCTTCCTCGCCGGCCGGCTGGCCTTCACCGGGATCGTGGACACGGTCGCGAAGGTCGTCGAGGAACACGGCACACCCGAACCGGGAACTTCTCTGACGGTCGAGAACGTCCTCGAAGCGGAGGCCTGGGCACGCGCCCGGGCCGTGGAACTGGCCAGGACATCGGAGGCAACAGGCGTATGACCGCTCTCATGACGGTCCTCGGCATAGTGGTTTTCGCCGTGGGCCTGATGGTCTCCATCGCCTGGCACGAGCTGGGCCACCTCTCCACGGCCAAGCTGTTCAAGATCCGCGTGCCGCAGTACATGGTGGGTTTCGGCCCGACCATCTGGTCCCGCAAGAAGGGCGAGACCGAATACGGCTTCAAGGCCGTCCCGCTCGGCGGCTACATCCGCATGATCGGGATGTTCCCGCCCGGCGAGGACGGCCGGATCACCGCCCGCTCCACCTCGCCGTGGCGCAGCATGATCGAGGACGCCCGCTCGGCGGCCTTCGAGGAGCTGAAGCCCGGCGACGAGACGCGGCTGTTCTACACGCGCAAGCCCTGGAAGCGCGTCATCGTGATGTTCGCCGGGCCCTTCATGAACCTGATCCTGGCCTTCGCGCTGGCCCTGTCGGTCTTCATGGGCATCGGCATCGCCCGGCAGACCACCGTCGTCAGCTCGGTCAGCGACTGCGTGATCTCGCAGGCGGACGCCGCCAAGCGGGACCCGGACAACCCCTGCCTGCCCACCGACCCGGTCGCGCCCGCCAAGACCGCCGGCTTCCACAAGGGCGACAAGTTCCTGGAGTTCAACGGCCGCCCGGTCGACAACTGGGCGGAACTGTCCAAGGACATCAGGAACGGCGTGGGCCCGGCCGTCGTCGTGGTCGAACGGGACGGCAAGCAGGTCACCCTGCACCCGCAGATCACCAGGAATGTCGTCGCCAGGACCGACAGCCACGGCGACGTGCAGGACGGCACCGTGACCGCCGGCTTCCTCGGCTTCAGCCCGGCCAGCCGCATCGAGCCGTTGAGCTTCACCAGTTCGGTCAGCCACATGGGAGACATGGCGCGGCAGGGCGTCGACTCGCTGCTGCGGCTGCCGCAGCGCATCCCCGACCTGTGGCGGGCCACCTTCGAGGGCGCCCCCCGCAAGGCGGACTCCCCGATGGGTGTGGTCGGCGCCGCCCGCGTCGGCGGCGAGGTCCTGTCGCTGAAGGAACCGGCCATCGACCGGATCGCCACCATGGTGATGCTGGTCGCGGGCTTCAACCTGTCGCTGTTCCTGTTCAACATGCTGCCGCTGCTGCCGCTGGACGGCGGCCACGTGGCCGGCGCGCTGTGGGAGTCGATCAGGCGGCACACCGCCCGGGTCTTCCGCAAGCCCGACCCCGGCCCCTTCGACGTGGCGAAGCTCATGCCGGTCGCTTATGTCGTGGCCGGAATCTTTGTGTCCTTCACTTTGCTGGTGCTGATCGCGGATGTGGTCAACCCGGTCAAACTGAGTTCGTAATGCCCTGAGCCGAGTGAGAGACGGGGGGCGGGTGCCGTAACCTCGAAGCGGAGCCCGCCCACGCCGGGACTTGTGTCACACCTTGGGGAAGCCACGCAGATGACCGCGATTTCGCTCGGTATGCCGGATGTTCCGATCAAGCTCGCCGAACGCCGCAAAAGCCGTCAGATCCAGGTGGGATCCGTCGCCGTGGGCGGTGACGCCCCGGTGTCCGTCCAGTCGATGACCACCACGCGGACCTCCGACATCGGTGCCACCCTCCAGCAGATCGCCGAGCTGACCGCCTCCGGCTGCCAGATCGTCCGGGTCGCCTGCCCGACCCAGGACGACGCCGACGCACTGGCCACGATCGCCAGGAAGTCCCAGATCCCGGTCATCGCCGACATCCATTTCCAGCCGAAGTACGTCTTCGCCGCGATCGACGCCGGCTGCGCCGCGGTCCGGGTCAACCCGGGCAACATCAAGCAGTTCGACGACAAGGTGCGGGAGATCGCCAAGGCCGCCTCCGGCGCCGGCGTCCCGATCAGGATCGGCGTCAACGCCGGCTCGCTCGACCCCCGCCTGCTGGAGAAGTACGGCAAGGCCACCCCCGAGGCGCTGGCCGAGTCCGCGCTGTGGGAGGCGTCGCTGTTCGAGGAGCACGACTTCCGCGACATCAAGATCTCCGTCAAGCACAACGACCCGGTCGTGATGGTCGCCGCCTACCGGCTGCTCGCCCAGAAGTGCGACTACCCGCTGCACCTCGGCGTCACCGAGGCCGGCCCCGCCTTCCAGGGCACCATCAAGTCCGCGGTCGCCTTCGGCGCGCTGCTGGCCGAGGGCATCGGCGACACCATCAGGGTCTCGCTGTCCGCCCCGCCGGCCGAGGAGGTCAAGGTCGGCATCCAGATCCTGGAGTCGCTGAACCTGCGCCAGCGCCGCCTGGAGATCGTCTCCTGCCCGTCCTGCGGCCGCGCCCAGGTCGACGTCTACAAGCTCGCCGACCAGGTCACCGCCGGTCTGGAGGGCATGGAGGTGCCGCTGCGGGTCGCCGTGATGGGCTGCGTCGTCAACGGCCCCGGCGAGGCCCGCGAGGCCGACCTCGGCGTCGCCTCCGGCAATGGCAAGGGGCAGATCTTCGTCAAGGGCGAGGTCATCAAGACCGTGCCCGAGTCGAAGATCGTCGAGACGCTGATCGAGGAGGCCATGAAGCTGGCCGAGCAGATGGAGGACGCCGGGGTGGCCTCCGGCGAACCCCAGGTGAGCGTCTCCTGACCGGCCCGATCCCGGTCCGCCCCGCGTCCCGCCGCCACCGGCGCGGGGCGTGGCACGTCCGTGCGAGGTAAAGTGCCCAGACCATCCCCCGCCTGCACGAGCGGACCAGAAGGCGAAGACGGTGAGGCGTCCACGTGCTGACCCACTCGACTGCCCGCGTCCTGGAACCCGGTGACCTCGACGCGGCGCTGGCCGTCCTGCACAGCGACCCGGTCGCCAACGCGTTCGTCACCTCCCGGGTCAATGTCGCCGGGCTCGACCCGTGGCGGCTCGGCGGCGAGATGTGGGGCTTCTACGCGGCCGGCAAGCTCACCTCGCTGTGCTACGCCGGTGCCAACCTCGTGCCGATCTGCGCCACCCCCGAAGCGGTCGCCGCCTTCGCCGAACGCGCCCGCAGGTCGGGGCGCCGCTGCTCGTCCATCGTCGGCCCCGCCGACGCCACCGCCGAGCTGTGGTCCCGCCTGGAGCCGCACTGGGGTCCGGCCCGCGAGATCCGCCGCCACCAGCCGCTGATGACCACCCGCGCCCTGCCCGCCGACATCGCCCCCGACCCCCGGGTGCGACGCGTGCGCAAGGACGAGATGGAGGTGATCATGCCGGCCTGCGTGGCGATGTTCACCGAGGAGGTCGGCGTTTCGCCGCTGGCCGGCGACGGCGGCCTGCTCTACCAGGCCAGGGTCGCCGAACTGGTCTCCACGGGCCGGGCCTTCGCCCGTATCGAGGACGGCGAGGTGGTCTTCAAGGCCGAGATCGGCGCCGTCACCCGTCACACCTGCCAGATCCAGGGCGTCTGGGTCGCCCCCTCGCACCGCGGCCGCCGCCTGTCAGAATCCGGCATGGCCGCCGTCCTGCACTACGCGCTGCGCGACGTCGCCCCGGTGGTCAGCCTCTACGTCAACGACTTCAACACCGCGGCCCGCGCCGCCTACCGCCGGGTCGGCTTCACCGAGGTCGGCGCCTTCATGAGCGTGCTGTTCTGAAGCGTCCTGCCGCGGCGCCCGGCGGGGAGCGGGCCGTCGAAAGGCAGTAGTGTCGCGGGCCATGGAGAACGTGGTGGTCGGGGCGGGCGATCTTGCCGCGCATGTCGACGAGGCCCTCGCCGTGCAGGCGGTCGCCTTCGGGCTCGGACCCGAGGAAGTGGCGATCCGGCGGCAGATCGTCCTGCGGCACCTGGCCTGTCCGGGGGCCCGGGCGCTGGAGGCGCGGACCGGGGAAGGGCGGCTGGTCGGCTTCGTGTACGGGCTGCCCAACGACCGTACGCACTGGTGGTCCAGCGTCGTGCAGCCGTATCTGCGCCGGGAGGGCAACGACGGGTGGCTCGACGACTCCTTCGTCATCACCGAACTCCACGTGCTGCCCGACTTCCAGGGCCACGGCGTCGGCCGCCGGCTGATCACCGAGATCACCGACGGCGCCACCGAGCCGCGCAGCATCCTGTCCGCGATCGACGGCGACACCCCCGCCCGGCGGCTCTACCGCGCCCTGGGCTACCGCGACCTGGCCCGGCCGGTCCACTTCCCAAGCGCCGCCCGGCCGTACGCGGTGATGGGCGCCCCGCTGCCGCTGCTGCGCTGAGGCGCTACAGCCAGCTGGCGAACTCCAGCAGCAGCTCGCCGTCGTCCCGGCCGCCGACCGACAGGTACCAGACGCCCGCCTCCACGGCGCGGAAGACCGACCAGCCGCGCAGCCTTCCCGCGTCCACTTCCAGGGCGTCGGCGAGCTTCGCGATCCGCCGCCTGGCGGTGGCCCGCGAGCCGGGCTGCGCCGCCAGCGTGGACAGCCGGTCCCTGGCCAGCCACGCCAGGTCGAACGCCCGCTCCCCGGCCAGCGGCTTGGGGTCGATCGCCAGCCACGGCATCCGCTCGCCCGCCAGTACGTTGCCGTGGTGGTAGTCGCCGTGCAGCAGCACGCTCTCCACCTCGTCCGCCGAGCCGGCCAGCTCGGCCTGCGCCGCCAGCGCCTCGTCGATCACCGCTCCCGCGTCCGCCGCGAAGGGCGCCGAGCGCCGCTCCCGCAGCAGTGCGGCCAGCTCGCCGGTGGCCTCGGCGACGGTACGGAACGGGTGCCCGTCCACCACCGGCACCCACAGCCGCTGCAGCACGCCCTCGGCCTCCAGCATGGCCTTGGGCTCCGCGAGCGAGCGCAGCGAGACGTCCGCCCGCAGCCGTTCGAGCAGCATCGCGCCCTCGGCGGGCTCGGCCCGCAGCAGGCGCACGGCGCCACGCCCGTCCCAGTGCGCGAGCGCCGCGTGCTCCTTCTCGGTCTCCCGGTTCACCATGCCGACCTTGAGCACCGCGGGCTCGCCGTCCTCGGTGCGCACCAGCAGGATCATGCTGATCTGGCCGCCGGCCGCGACGACCCGCTCCACGGCCAGGCCCCACCGGTCGAGGCGGTCCGCCACCAACCCGGGCAGCCGCGCCAGCCACTCCCGGCCCGCCTCGCCCTCCCACGCGGTGACCGTACGGACCAGCCGCTCGGGCGGTTCGAGGTCACCGGCGGCGGGCCGCCCGTGGTGCGCTGCTGAGCCCATCCCTGTGCCTGCCCTCCGTGCGGTCGGGTCCGGCGGCGACGCTCAGCCGCGTTCCGCCAGACCCGGGAAGGCTACGCTGCCGCCGCGCCATCGCACGGCCCGCACCGCCGCGTCGCGCAGTGCACCGGTCGCGTCCCGCCGCAGGTCGCCGACCGTGCTGCGCACCACGTCGCCGTACGCACCGGCCACCCGCTCCTCGACATAGGCCGCCAGCCGCAGCGCGGACGCCGTGTCGGTGACGGGGAAGGGCAGCTCGTACCCGGCCGCGGCGGTCACCGGGGACGCGCCGAGGTCCGCGACCGTACGCATCAGGCCGTCGCGGCGGGCGCGGTGGGCGTCGTAGCCCTGCCGGGCCTCGGCCTGCCGGGCGCCGGTGAGGTGGCCGCCGATCACCCCGTAGCCGTAGACGGCGGCGTGCTCGGCGGCGAGCGCCGCCTGCACCGCGTCGATGACCGCGTTCATCGTGCGCTCTTCCCCTCGCTCGCCGGGTGCCCTGCGGCGCTGCCCAGCAGCGCCGCGTGGCCGGCCCCCGCCGCCGCGACGGAGGCGATCAGCCGGGCCAGCTCGCCGGGCACCGTCAAGGCGGTGGCGGCCCTGCGGTCGGCCAGCGCGCGCTCGGCGGCGGCGAGGCCGGCCAGCGCCTGCGCGGCGGTTGCGGCGGGGGCGGCAGGCGAGGGGACGGCGGCGGGCGGCTTCCCGCCGAAGGCCTCGACGTGCCGGGCGACCTCGGCCCGCAGCGGGCGCAGCCGGGCGGCGAGCGCGGGGTGTGCGGCCGCGGCGGCGTCGTAACGCCCGATCAGTTCCGTGCTGTCGCGGACCGCCCGCGCCTTTTCCGCGGCCCCGGGGAGGGTCGCCGGCGCGTTGTCCTGGGCGGCGTCCGACGGTCCGTCAGCACCCTTGCCACACCCGGCGCCGGCCGCCACGACCGCCGCCGCCACCACACTCCGCCTGCTCAGCCGAGCGGCCGCCTCCGGGATCATGGGGGGAGTGTACGGGGGCCCGGATGGCACGGTGCGCTGCCCCGGCTCGGGTAGCCTTGCCCTTACACGCGACCTTCCATCACAACAGCACACGCGGCCGAGGAGTCACCCGGATGAGCACCACCCAGAGCGAGAGGCTGCGCGCGCTGCTCGAACCGCTCGTCGGCGAGGCCGGTCTCGACCTGGAGGACATCACGCTGACCGCGTCCGGCCGGCGGCGCCAGCTCCAGGTCGTGGTGGACGCCGAGGCCGGGGCACAGCTGGACGCCGTGGCGGCGCTGAGCCGCCGGGTCTCCCAGGCGCTGGACGAGTCGGACGTGATGGGCGAGACGGAGTACGTCCTGGAGGTCACCTCGCCCGGCACCGACCGCCCGCTGAGCGACCCCCGGCACTTCCGGCGCAATGAGGGGCGGCTGGTGAAGCTGTCGCTCAAGGAGCGCGGCGAGCTGATCGCACGGATCATGGCGGTGGACGAGACGGGTCTCGACCTGGAGGTGCCGGGCGTCAAGGGCCGCAAGCCCAAGCCCGCCCGCGCGGACTTCGCGGAGATCACGAAGGCCCGGGTCGAGGTCGAGTTCAACCGCAAGGCCGGCGAGCCCGACGACGACCCCGGCGACCACCCGGACGACGCGGACGGCGACATCGACGAGACCACGCAGGAGGCGTAGCCGTGGACATCGACATGAAGGCCCTGCGGGGCCTGGTGCAGGAACGGCAGATCTCCTTCGAGCTGCTGGTCGAGGCCATCGAGTCGGCGCTGCTGATCGCGTACCACCGCGAGCCCGGCAGCCACCGGCGGGCCCGGGTGGAGCTGGACCGCACCAGCGGGCACGTCACCGTGTGGGCGACCGAGGACCCCGACGAGGTCGCCGAGGGCGCCGAGCCGCGCGAGTTCGACGACACGCCGTCCGGCTTCGGCCGGATCGCCGCGTCGACCGCCAAGCAGGTGATCCTCCAGCGGCTGCGCGACGCCGAGGACGACATCACCTTCGGGGAGTACGCCGGCCGCGAGGGCGACATCGTGACCGGGGTCGTCCAGCAGGGCAAGGACCCCAAGAACGTCCTGGTCGACATCGGCAAGCTGGAGGCCATCCTGCCGGTGCAGGAGCAGGTCCCCGGCGAGGAGTACAAGCACGGCGTCCGGCTGCGCACGTACGTCGTCCGCGTCGCCAAGGGTGTGCGCGGCCCGTCGGTGACCCTGTCGCGCACCCACCCGAACCTGGTCAAGAAGCTCTTCGCCCTCGAAGTGCCGGAGATCGCCGACGGCTCCGTCGTCATCGAGGCGATCGCCCGCGAGGCCGGCCACCGCACCAAGATCGCGGTCAGGTCGGCGCGCTCCGGGCTCAATGCCAAGGGCGCCTGCATCGGCCCGATGGGCGCCCGGGTGCGGGCGGTCATGGCCGAGCTGCACGGTGAAAAGATCGACATCGTCGACTGGGCGGACGACCCGGCCGAGATGGTGGCGAACGCGCTGTCGCCCGCCCGGGTCTCCCGCGTCGAGGTGGTGGACGCCGGCGCCCGCTCCGCGCGGGTCACGGTGCCCGACTACCAGCTGTCACTGGCCATCGGCAAGGAGGGGCAGAACGCCCGGCTCGCCGCCCGGCTCACCGGGTGGCGGATCGACATCCGCCCCGACACCGAGGGCGCCGAGCAGCCGCCCTCCGCGCCGCGCTCACCGGTGCAGGCGCGTCCGGAAGGCTGAAACCGGACGTACGTGTGGCCGAATCCCCGGCCGCAAGGAAACGGACAACCGTGCGTCGGCACACTCGAAGGAGTGAGGCCCGTGCGGGGAGGTAGACTGAAGAGTGTCTGGTCGGACGCTGTCGCCAGCATGCCCGGAGCGTACGTGCGTCGGCTGCCGTCAGCGTGCGGCCAAGACCGATCTGCTGCGTGTGGTGATGATCGGGGATGCGTGCGTTCCCGATCATCGCGGTACGCTGCCCGGTCGGGGTGCGTATCTGCATCCCGTCCTTGCCTGCCTCGACCTGGCGGTCCGCCGCCGGGCGTTCGGCCGGGCCTTCCGGGGCCCGGTGTCGCTCGATACCGCGGAACTGCGCCGGTTTGTCGAGCAGCAGGCGACCACGTAAGAAAGCAAGAAGACGTACGGCACGGGTCACCCCGTGCGATCAGGTACCTCGCGAGATGGAAGTAGGTCGAGATTGCGATGAGCACTCGATGAGTACGCGATGAGTACGCCCATGAAGTAGCGACGGTCCGGCGGACGATCACCCCGGACCTAAAAGGAGCGAAGTGGCTAAGGTCCGGGTCTACGAACTCGCAAAAGAGATGGGAGTTGAGAGCAAGGTCGTCATGGCCAAGCTCCAAGAACTCGGCGAGTTCGTCCGTTCGGCGTCCTCGACGATCGAGGCGCCGGTAGTCCGTAAGTTGACGGACGCATTCCAGGGTCCCGGCGGCGGCAACGGCGGCAAGTCCGCCGCGAAGCCCGCTGCACCCCGCAAGAGTGTCCCCGCCAAGCCGGCCCCCGCCCCGGGTGCGCCGGCCCGTCCCGCTGCCCCGGCACCCAAGCCGGCGGCCGGCGGTCCCGTCACCCCCGCGGCCCCCGCCGCGCCGAGCACCGGCTCCGCGCCGGCGCCCGGCCCGCGCCCGGGTCCCGCCGCACCCAAGCCGGCTCCGGCCGCGCCCAAGCCCGCCCCGGCCGCACCCGTGCCGGCCGCGGAGTTCCAGGCGCCGCCCGCCGCACCCCCGGCGAACCAGCCCACCCGGCCCGGTTCGGCCACCCCCGGCCCCCGTCCCGCCCGCCCGGCCCCGGCCGGCGGTCAGCGCGACGGCGGCCAGCGCGACGCAGGCCCGCGTGACGGCGGCCAGCGCGACAGCGGTCCCCGCCAGGGCGGGCGCCCCGCGCCCGGCCAGGGTGGCGCCGCACGTCCCGGTGGCGCCAGGCCCGCGGGTCCGCGTCCCGGCAACAACCCCTTCACGTCCGGTTCCACCGGTATGCCGCGCCCCGGTGGCGCGCCGCGTCCCGGTGGCGGCCAGGGCGGTGCCCCGCGTCCCGCGGGTCCCGGCGGCGGCGCTCCGCGCCCCGGTGGCGCCCCGCGTCCCGGCGGCGGCCAGGGCGGTCCCGGCGGTGCGGGCGGTTCCCGTCCGTCGCCGGGCGGCATGCCCCGTCCGCAGTCCGCGGGTCCGCGCCCGAACCCGGGCATGATGCCGCAGCGTCCCGCCCCCTCCCCGGGCGGTCGCCCGGGTGGTGGCCCCGGCGGCCGTCCCGGCGGTCCCGGTGGGCGTCCCGGCGGCGGTGGCCCCGGTGCTCGTCCCGGTGGCGGCGGCGGCTTCGCCGGCCGTCCCGCGGGTCCCGGTGGCGGCGGTCGTCCCGGTGGCGGCGGTGGCGGCTTCGGCGGCCCGCGTCCCGGTGGCGGCGGTGCTCCCGGCGGTGGCGGCGGCTTCGGCCCCCGTCCCGGCGGCTTCGGCGGACGTCCCGGTGGTCCGGGCGGCCGTGGCGGCACGCAGGGCGCGTTCGGTCGCGGCCCGGGCGGACGTCCGGCGCGCGGCCGTAAGAGCAAGCGCCAGCGGCGCCAGGAGTACGAGGCCATGCAGGCCCCGTCCGTGGGCGGCGTGCTGCTGCCCCGCGGCAACGGCCAGACCGTGCGCCTGTCGCGCGGTGCCTCCCTCACCGACTTCGCCGAGAAGATCAACGCCAACCCGGCGTCGCTCGTCCAGGTGATGCTCAACCTCGGTGAGATGGTCACGGCCACCCAGTCGGTCTCGGACTCCACCCTGGAGTTGCTGGCCGGCGAGATGAACTACGTGCTGGAGATCGTCAGCCCGGAGGAGGAGGACCGCGAGCTGCTCGAGTCCTTCTCGATCGAGTTCGGCGAGGACGAGGGCGGCGAGGAGATGCTCGTCTCCCGCCCGCCGGTGGTCACTGTCATGGGTCACGTCGACCACGGCAAGACCCGCCTGCTCGACGCGATCCGCAAGACCAACGTGGTCGCGGGCGAGGCCGGCGGCATCACCCAGCACATCGGCGCCTACCAGGTCGCCACGGACGTCAACGGTGAAGAGCGCGCGATCACCTTCATCGACACCCCCGGTCACGAGGCGTTCACCGCCATGCGTGCCCGTGGTGCGAAGTCCACCGACATCGCGATCCTGGTGGTCGCGGCCAACGACGGTGTGATGCCGCAGACGATCGAGGCGCTGAACCACGCCAAGGCGGCCGAGGTGCCGATCGTGGTCGCGGTCAACAAGATCGACGTCGAGGGCGCCGACCCGACCAAGGTGCGCGGCCAGCTCACCGAGTTCGGGCTGGTGGCCGAGGAGTACGGCGGCGACACCATGTTCGTCGACATCTCCGCCAAGCAGGGCCTGAACATCGACAGCCTGCTGGAAGCGGTGATCCTCACCGCGGACGCCTCGCTCGACCTGCGCGCCAACCCCGAGCAGGACGCACAGGGCATCGCGATCGAGGCCCACCTGGACAAGGGACGCGGCGCCGTGGCGACCGTCCTGGTCCAGCGCGGCACCCTGCGGGTCGGCGACACCATGGTCGTCGGCGACGCGTACGGCCGCGTGCGCGCCATGCTCGACGACAAGGGCGAGAACGTGGAGGAGGCGACCCCGTCGACTCCGGTGCTCGTCCTCGGTCTGACCAACGTGCCCGGCGCCGGCGACAACTTCCTGGTCGTCGACGAGGACCGCACGGCCCGGCAGATCGCCGAGAAGCGTGCCGCCCGCGAGCGCAACGTCCGCTTCGCCCGCAAGGGCGTGCGGTTCTCCCTGGAGAACCTGGACGAGGCCCTCAAGGCCGGTCTGGTGCAGGAACTGAACCTCATCATCAAGGGTGACGCGTCCGGTTCCGTCGAGGCCCTGGAGTCCTCGCTGCTCCAGCTCGACGTCGGCGACGAGGTCGACATCCGCGTCCTGCACCGCGGTGTGGGTGCGGTCACCGAGTCGGACATCGACCTGGCGACCGGCTCCGACGCGATCGTGATCGGCTTCAACGTCCGCGCGGCAGGCCGTGCCGCGCAGATGGCCGAACGCGAGGGTGTCGACGTCCGCTACTACTCGGTGATCTACCAGGCCATCGAGGAGATCGAAGCGGCGCTCAAGGGCATGCTCAAGCCGGAGTACGAGGAGGTCGAGCTGGGCACCGCGGAGATCCGCGAGGTCTTCCGCTCCTCCAAGCTCGGCAACATCGCCGGTGTGCTGGTCCGCTCCGGCGAGGTCAGGCGCAACACCAAGGCCCGACTGCTCCGCGACGGCAAGGTCATCGCGGAGAGCCTCAACATCGAGGGCCTGCGCCGCTTCAAGGACGACGTCACCGAGATCCGTGAAGGTTACGAGGGCGGTATCAACCTCGGTAACTACAACGACATCAAGATCGACGACGTCATCGCCACGTACGAGATGCGCGAGAAGCCGCGCGGCTGATGCCGCGGTCCGGCCGTACGGAACGCCGCAGGGCGTGCCGTACGGCCGGGCGGGGCTCGGGGCCGGGGCCGGTCGGCGGGGGAAATCCCGTCGATCGGCCCCGGCCGTCGCCTGTAACGTCGTACCCATGTATGCAGGCACGTTGTGCTTCGACCTGCTCCTGGGTGACGTACGGTCCCTGAAGGAGAAGAGGTCCGTGGTCCGTCCGATAGTCGCCGAGCTGCACCGGAAGTTCGGGGTGAGCGTGGCGGAGACCGGCGAACAGGACCTCTATCGCAGGGCCGAGATAGGAATCGCGGTGGTGTCGGGGGACCTCGCACACCTCAAGGACGTACTCGACCGGTGCGAACGCTGGATGATCGCCCGTCCCGAAGTGGAACTGCTGTCGGCACGGCAGCGCATCCACGGCGACGACGACTGAGACGAACGACCCAGGACACAGAGAGAAGAAGACGATGACCGACACCGCGCGGGCGCGCAAGCTGGCCGACCGCATCCGGGTCGTGGTCGCGGAGACCCTGCAGCGGCGGATCAAGGACCCGCGGCTGGGCTACGTGACGATCACCGACACCCGGGTCACCGGCGACCTCCGGGAGGCGACGGTCTTCTACACGGTCTACGGCGACGACGAGGAGCGGGCCGCCTCAGCCGCCGCGCTGGAGAGCGCCAAGGGCGTCCTGCGCTCCGAGGTCGGCAGGCAGACCGGGGTGCGGTTCACGCCCACCTTGGCCTTCGTGGCCGACGCCCTGCCGGACAACGCGCGGACCATCGACGACCTGCTGGCCAAGGCCAGGGCCGCCGACGAGGAGGTCCGCAAGTCCGCCACGGACGCGCAATATGCCGGCGACGCGGACCCGTACCGCAAGCCGGCCGAGGACGATGAGGACGACGAGGACGACCTTTCGGACTCGGCGTCCGGCTCCGACTCGGGCTCGGGCTCGGGTTCGGTTTCCGGCTCGGGTTCGGTTTCCGGCTCGGGCGACGCGGACCGGGACTCCGAGGGCGGTACGTCGCCGGCATGACCCGTACCGCACCTTCCTCCGGGCTGGTCGTCGTCGACAAGCCCGGAGGGCTCACCTCGCACGGCGTCGTCTCCCGCATGCGCCGGCTGGCCGGCACCCGGCGGGTCGGCCACGCGGGCACCCTCGACCCGATGGCGACCGGCGTCCTGATCATCGGTGTCGAGAAGGCCACCCGGCTGCTCGGGCATCTCGCGCTGACCGAGAAGGAGTACGCCGCCACCATCCGGCTCGGCCAGACCACGGTCACCGACGACGCGGAGGGCGACGTCACCGCGTCGGCGCCGGCTGCCGCGGTCGCCGCGGTCACGCGGGAGGCCGTCGACGCCGGCATCGCCGCACTGACCGGGCCGATCCAGCAGGTGCCGTCCAAGGTCAGCGCGATCAAGGTCAACGGCGTGCGGTCCTACACCCGGGTGAGGGAGGGCGAGGACTTCGAGCTGCCCGCTCGCCCGGTGACGGTCTCGTCCTTCACCGTCCAGGACGTACGGCCCGCCGACGGCGCGCTCGACCTCGACGTCACGGTCGTCTGCTCCTCCGGGACGTACATCCGCGCGCTGGCCCGCGACCTCGGCGCCGGCCTCGGCGTCGGCGGCCATCTCACGGCGCTGCGCCGCACCCGCGTCGGCCCCTATGACCTCGCGGGCGCGCGCACCCTCGAACAGCTGGAAGAGGACTTCGCCGTCCTCCCCATCGAGGACGCCGCGGCCGCGGCCTTCCCCCGCTGGGACGTCGACGCGGACCAGGCCACGCTGCTGGGCCACGGGGTCCGCATCCCGACCCCGGAGCTCGCCCCGGTCCCGCACGCCGCCTTCGGCCCGGACGGCCGCCTCCTGGCCCTGGTCGAGCCGCACGCGGGCCAGGCCCGTATCGTCGCGGGCTTCCCGGCGTAGCGTCCCCCCGTCCCCCGCCGCGCTGGACCTCACTGCACTGCCTGCCGGTTCCCGGCGCGAGCCCGTGGAAAGCACACCTCGCACGGGATCACCCGGATGGTCGGGCGCTCGTGGTGCAGGTGGGGCGCGGAGGGGGCGCCTTCCCGTTCGGCCCTGCCGAACAGACGCATCCACCCCCTACCGTCGAAGCGGGACGAATTGGGCGCGGTGGCGGGGGAGGTGCCGGAATGGCGGCGGCGGCACGGGGCGCGGCAGGCAGCGGACCGGACGACGTACTCATCCGGGTCTGCGACCTCGCAGGACGCCCCCGCGGCACCGGCTTCCTCGCCGACGGCGACGGCACGATGGTGACCAGCCACGAGGCCGTCGACGGCCTCACCCGCCTGGTCCTGCACGCCCCCGGCGGGCAGCTGTGCCTGGTGGAGGCCGCGGCCATCACCGCGCTGCCCGAGCAGGGCCTCGCCCTGGTGGCCACCGAGGGTCTGGGCGTGCCGCCGCTGCCGGTGGCACCCGGCGGCCCCGCGCACCCCGAGCGGCGGATACGGGTGCGGCTGCCGCAGCGTACGGACGGCTCGGTGCTGGGCACGGCCACGGTGACGTACACCGCCACCGACCGCTTCCACCTGCTGGAGGACGTCTACGAACTCGCCCTGGACGGCGGGGCCGACCTGAGCCGCGTACCGCCGCAGGCGTCCGGTGCCCCGGTGGTCGACGCGCTGACCGGGGCGGTACTCGGCGTCGTCGCGACCGCGCTGCACGCCGGGCACCGCGCCGCCGGCTTCGCACTGCCGCTGCGGCCCGCGGGAGCCCCCCGCGCCCTGGCCGACCTGCTCGCCCGCAATGCCGCCACCGTGCCCGGCTACGGCCCGCACCTGAACCTCGCGGGCGCGCTCCAGCTCACCGCCACCTCGGTCGGCGCCGCGGCCGGCTCCGGCGAGTGGCGCGAACCCGTCGCGCGCCCGGAGGTGGCCGGCGCGCTCCGGGACTTCCTCGCCGCGCGGGACGACGGCGCCCCGCTGGTGCTCGGGCTGGTCGGCGAACCCGGCACCGGCCGCAGCACCGAGCTGGCCCGGCTCGCCGCCCGCCGGGCCCGCGGCGCGCTGCCCGCCCCGACGGTGTGGCTGCGCGGCGCCGAACTGCGCCCGGCGGACGGCGGCATCAAGGACGCGGTGGAGCGCTCGCTGCGCACCGCGGCTCGGATCGTCGGCGCCGCCACGACCGCGGAGCCGCTGCACGCCTCGCCCGACGCCGTCGCCGGACTCGCCCGCGCCGCGGGACGCCCGCTGCTGATCGTCCTCGACGCCCCGGAGGAGATGCCCCCGGTGCTCGCCCACGCCCTTCCCGACTGGACGGCGGGCACCGCGAGCTGGCTACGGGCGGGCGCGGCCCGGCTGGTCGTCGCCTGCCGGCCCGAGTTCTGGGACCAGGCGGGCCGGCTGCTGCCCGCCGACCTGCTCCACGGGCGGCCCGTGGCCCTGCCGCAGCCGCTGCCGCCCTGCGTGCACGTCGGCGACCTGGACGCGGCGCAGGCCGCCGTGGCGCGCGAGCGGTACGGCGTACCCGACGGCGTGCTCGGGAGCGCCGACGCGGCGCATCCGCTGACTCTGCGCCTGCTGTCCGAGGTGCGCGCGGCCGTCCCCGGGGGCGCCGACGGGCAACCGACCCGCGCGCAGGTCTTCGCCGCCCACCTGGACCTCGTGTGCCTGCGGATCGCCGTCCGGCTGGCCGCGGCCGCGGAGCCCCCGGTGCGCGGCACCGGAGTACGGCGGCTGGCCGCCCGGGTCGCCGGCCATGTGCACGAGGCCGCCCGCCGCTGCCTCGGGCCCGGCCAGGGGGAGCTGGACCGGGAGGCCTTCGAGGAGCTGTTCCCGTGGCGCACGGGCTGGGCCTCCGCCGTATTGACCGAGGGCCTGCTGGTGCCCGCCGGCGCCGGCTACCGCTTCGCCCACGAGGAGGCCGCCGACTGGCTCCAGGCCCTGCACCTGGACGTGGGCGCGGCCCTGCAAGCCCTGGTCCACCGCTGGTTCGCCGCCCCGGCCGCGGGCCCGGCGGACGCCCCCGTACGGCTGCCCTTCCGCCCGGCCGCGCGCGCCGGCCAGGCGCCCGCCGTCCCGCAGGCGCCCGCCGTCGCCCCACCGTCCGGCCGCTCGCTCCCGGTACCGCGGCACCGGGCCGGCCCCGTCGTCCAGGCCCTCCTGATGGCGCCCCCGGCCGACCTGACCCGCCACCTGGCAGCCCTGGCCCAGGCCCTGGACCACAGCACCCCGCCACCCACCCGCTGCACCCCCCGCAAACCCGCCGCCCCGCCCCCGGTCGACCTCGACGCCGACACGGTGCCCAACCCCCGCACGCGCCGAACCGCCCAGCTCGACCCGGCGCCGGGAGGGCCGGACGGCGCCCCCGGCCCTTGGTGGCCCGATGCCGCGCCGGGGGCGGTTCGCCGGGGCGACCCGGGCGACAGCGGAAGGCCTGACATTGCCGCCGGTGCGGGAGGGACCGCCCGCACCGAGGCGCCGGACGCCATGCCGCCGTGGGACGCGGACGACGGCGGGTGGCCCGACGGTGTGGCGGTTGCCGGGCGGCCCGCCCGGCCAGGGCCTGCCGAGCGGCGCGGGGACGCGCTGTGGTGGGCGGCGCATCTGCTGCGGGAGGTGCTGCTGCGACTGCCGGACGCGACCGTCTGCCGTGCGGCGCTGCGGGACCTGGCCGCCAGGACTGCGGTGCGGGCGGTGGAGCGCGGGGGGTTCACACCCGAGGGCATGGGCGGGCTGGGCGACTTCGGGCCGTCCTTCTGGCGGCGCGTGCGGCTGCCGGTCGCCGAGCGGCTCGAACTGCTGCGGCTGCTGCTGCCCGCCGACGGCCCGCCGGGCGTCCCGGACCGCGCGGACCGCTTCCTGGCCGGGGTCGCCGAGCTGCTGTGCGAGAGCCCGGCCGAGGTGCTCCCGGCGGTGTGCGGCTGGTTCGACGACGACCGGCCGCTCCAGGCCCCGCCGGGGCTGGACATGCCGCGGCTGACCGTCGCCTCGGCCGCGCAGGCCCTGCTGCACACCCACCGCAGGCTGGCCGTCGACGACCTGACCGAGGCCCTGGTCGCCGCGGCGCACCCGGGCGCCGACGAGGTGCTGGCCGCGCTGGCGGAGGACGAGCCCTCGGCGGTGTGCCGGGCCGTCGACCGCTGGGCGCACGACCCGCGCCCCGACCGGCATGTCGCGGCAGCCGCGTACGGCCCGCGCGCCGCGCCCTTCGTCCGCTCCGACGCCGACCGCGAACTGCTCCGCTACGCCGCCCTCGCGATACTCGCCCGCCCCGCCGACTGCACCCTGCACGGCGCCGTCCTCGGCATGCTCGTCCGCGACCCGGTCACCCGCGGCCGCCATCTGACGGCCGCACTCGACCGCTTCACCGCCGGCGACCCCCGGCTGCCGGCCGGCGCGCTGGCCGCGGCGCTGACCACCCACCCCGAGCCGGTGCTCGCCGCCTTCCAGGCCCGGCTGCGGGCCGCCGAGACCCGCGGGGACGACGGCGACCTGCTCGCGGAAATGGCGGCTGTCACCGAGCCGGCGCTCGCCCGCAGGGTCGCCGCCCTGGTCCAGGACCACCTGCGCCACCGCCCGGCCGGGGCGGCGGGCGTCGCCCGCTTCCTCGACCTGCGACTCGAACACGGCCCCGCGGTGCGGGCCGTCGTCCTGCCGCTGACCACCGCCCTGCTGCGCGACCACCCGCCCGAGGTGCGCGGCACCCTGGCCGCGGTGCTCGCCGCCCCCGGGAGCCACCTGTCCCGGCCGCTGCGCCAGGAACTGCTGGACGCGGCGCTGGAGACCGAACGCGACCCCGACGTCCTGGACGCCCTCCTCGCCGCCGCGGCCGACGGCGCCGCCCGCCGCCCGCCACCCCTCACCCACGACCTGGTCCGCCGCCTCGCCCTGCTGCTGGGCCGCACGCCCGAGGGGGCCGCCCGCTTCGACCGCCGTGTCGTCGAACTCGCCGCCGCCACCCCCGACTTCTCCCGCCTCCTGCTCACCTGGCTCACCGACACGGCGACCTGGGACCCGCTCCTGGGCCCCAGCGCTCGCCACCGCCTCGCCCGCGACCGCCTCGCCCGCCACCGCTGACGACGCGTCCCCGGGCCGAGCCCGGTCAGGGATGCGACCACGTCGCACGTCGTCACCGTCCCGGGGAGCCGTCCGTTCCGGTGCGTACCGTCGGCCGGGGACGGCTGCCTTCCGGTGCCTCGCGCCCAGGAGCCGCCCGCCCGGCGCGGCGGTATCAGCCCGGCACCCGTTCGTGCCGCCGCGCACGGGGATGCGGAGCCGCCACGGACGCGGGCCCGACCGGCCCGGGGGAGCGCCCCCGGGCACGGACATGGCAGTCTTGGCTCTGCAGAAAAGTGAATGTCAGAGATTCGGCGAGGGAAGCGGAGCGTCAAGGTGCAGCGCTGGCGGGGCTTGGATGACGTTCCCGGTGACTGGGGACGCTGCGTCGTCACCATCGGCTCCTACGACGGCGTCCACCGGGGTCACCAGCTGATCATGGGCCGGGCGGTGGAGCGGGCGCGGGAGCTGGGGCTGCCGTCGGTCGTCGTGACCTTCGACCCGCACCCCAGCGAGGTCGTCAGGCCCGGTAGCCACCCGCCGCTGCTGTCCGCGCACCACCACCGCGCCGAGCTGGTCGCCGCACTCGGCGTGGACGCGCTGCTGATCGTCCCCTTCACCAGCGAATTCTCGAAGCTCTCGCCGAGCGAGTTCGTCCGTACGGTGCTGGTGGACGGCCTGCACGCCAAGTACGTGGTGGAGGGCCCGAACTTCCGCTTCGGCCACAAGGCCGCCGGTGACGTCGACTTCCTCTCGGCGCTCGGGCTGAAATACGACTACGAGCTTGAGGTCGTCGACCTCTTCATGCGCGGCGAGGCGGGCGGCGGCGAGCCGTTCTCCTCCACCCTGACCAGGCGGCTGATCGGCGCGGGCGACGTGGAGGGCGCGGCAGAGGTGCTGGGCCGGCCGCACCGGGTCGAGGGCGTCGTCGTCCGGGGCGCGCAGCGCGGCCGGGACCTCGGCTATCCCACGGCCAACGTCGAGACACTGCCGCACACCGCCATTCCCGCCGACGGCGTCTATGCCGGCTGGCTGCACGTCGGCGACGAGGCGATGCCCGCGGCCATCTCGGTCGGCACCAACCCGACCTTCGACGGCACCGCCAGGACCGTCGAGGCCTACGCCATCGACCGTGTCGACCTGGACCTCTACGGCCTGCACGTGGCCGTGGACTTCCTGACGTATTTGCGCGGGATGGAGAAGTTCGACACGATCGAGGCGCTGCTGGAGCGGATGGCCGACGACGTGAAGCGCGCCAGGGACCTGGTCGGGGCGGCCGAGCAGCCGTCCCGCTCGGACGGCTAGGTCCGGCTGCCGGGACCCGGCCGGTCGGCGCTCAGGTCGGGCGGACCAGGCGGGTCTCGTAGGCGAAGACCACCGCTTGGACGCGGTCGCGCAGCTCCAACTTGACCAGCACCCGGCTGAAGTGGGTCTTCACGGTGGCCTCGGCCAGGTGCAGCGACGCCGCGATCTCGGTGTTCGACAGCCCGCGGCCCACCTCCACCAGCACCTCGCGCTCCCTGGCCGTCAGCCGCGCCAGCCGCTCGTCCGCCTCGGGTCCCTCGGCGCCGCCCGCGGCCGGCAGCTGGTGCGCGAAATTCTCCAACAGCCGCCGGGTGATCCGCGGCGCAACCACCGCGTCCCCTGCCGCCACCGAGCGGATCGCCGCCAGCAACTCCTCGGGCAGCGCGTTCTTCAGCAGGAAACCCGAGGCACCGGCCCGCAGCCCGGCGAACGCGTATTCGTCCAGGTCGAAGGTCGTCAGGATCAGCACCTTCGACCGCGGGCAGCTCTCGATGATCCTGGCCGTCGCCTCGATGCCGTCCGTGCCCGGCATTCTGACGTCCATCAGCACGACGTCGGGCCGCAGTTCCCTGGCGAGCCGCAGCGCCTGCGCGCCGTCCCCCGCCTCACCCACCGGCTGCATGTCGGCCTGGGCGTCCAGCACCATCGTGAAGGCCATCCGCAGCAGCGGCTCGTCGTCGACCAGCAGCACCCGGATCACCGGTAGCGCCTCCTCGTCGCGCGGGACCGTCCGCCCGGGCGCGGAACCGCCCGCGGGCCGGGCGTCGGACGGTGCGGATTCTGCGGTCACAACGGCTCCGGAGTCGTCAGAGTGAGAACGGCGGCCACCTGCCAGCCGCCGCCGGGCAGCGGCCCCGCCGTCAGCCGGCCGCCATAGGCCGCGGCACGCTCCCGCATACCGGGCAGCCCGTGCCCCGCGGACCCGGCGTTGTCGCGCGGCGCCGCCGGCCCGGCGCCGTCATCGGTCACCGTGACCGCCACCGCCTCCGGCGTGCAGTCGACCTCGACCTTCGCCGTCGTACCTGCGGGCGCGTGCTTGAGGGTGTTGGTCAACGCCTCCTGCACCAGGCGGTAGACGGTCAGCTGCGCCGCGACCGGCACGGCCGCGGGATCGCCTGCCACGGCGAGCCGGGTCGGCAGCCCCGCCGCCCGCACCTGCTCGACCAGAGCCGACAGCTGTCCGACGCCCGGCATCGGGTGCCGCAGCGCGTCCGGCTCGTCGGCCCGCAGCACCCCGAGGAAGCGCCGCATGTCGGTGATGGCCTGCCGCCCGGTCGCCGACACCTGCCGCATCGCGGTGGCCGCCCGCTCCGGACTCCGCCGCTGGGCGAAGACCGCGCCGTCCGCGAGCGCCACCATCACCGACAGGTTGTGCGTCACGATGTCGTGCATCTCCCGGGCGATCCTGGCCCGCTCGCCGGCCACCGCGAGCTGCGCCTGCTGGTCCCGCTCCCGCTCCAGCCGCACCGCCCGGTCCTCCAGCGTCGCCAACCGGTCCCGCCTGCTGCGCATGTTGAGCCCGAGCACCATCGCCGCCGTCGCCATCGCCGACAGCGACACGAACGTCCCCGCCCCCCGCTCGTGCACCGACCACCGCAGCGTCGCCAGCACGACGCCGCCCTCCAGCATCGCGAACGCCACCAGCGTGCGGCGCCGGCTGCTGTAGGCGGCCACCGCGTACAGGGCGATCAGCAGCATCACGTCCGTCGGGATCCGCAGGCCGAAGGACCACTGCACCAGCGCCGTACCTGAGAGGGTGCAGAACACCGCCATCGGTGCCCGCCGCCGCCACACCAGCGGCAGCACCAGCGCCGCATGCAGCACCAGCAGCCGCGGGTCGTCCTGCAGGGGCCGCCGCAGGGCGGCAGCGGTCGCCAGGAACAGCCCCACCGCGAAGACCGCGTCCACCGTGGGCGGCGACAGCCGCAACCCCCTGGCAATCCGGGCATACCCCGCCCGGGCCGCCCGCTCGACCCGCGCCACCGGACCCGCCTCGGCGCCCACCGCCCCGGCCCTGTCGCCCTGCGCCTGTGCGGGACCTCGGGGACCCGGGTCGGCGCCGAGACCAGGGACCGGCGCCTGCGCGGCCTGCGCGGGCGGCCCGCTCGGCGGCGGCACCGCGTACGTCATGGCGCCGCCGTCACGCGTCGCGCCGCTTGAGCAGCACCGCGGCCGCCGCCAGCGCCACCACCGCGTAGAGGCAGAACACCGCGAACCCCGTCCATGGCGCCAGCGTATGCGCCTCCCGGTGCAGGGATATCAACGACTGGCCCGCATTGCTCGGCAGCCACTGGTTGACATGGTCCGCCCAGGACGCCGGCAGCGCTTCCGCGAGCACCGGCACCACCAGCAGCAGCCCGAACACCGAGGCGATACCCCCCGCCGTGTTCCTGATCAGCGCGCCGATCGCCACCCCGAGCAGCCCCACCACGGTGAGATACAGGCCCACACCCATCACCTGGCGCGGCACGCCGGGGTCGCTCAGCGACGTCCCTATGTGCTGCGAGGACATCGTCGCCTGGCCGACCAGGAAGGCGACGATCGCACCCGCCGTCATCAGCACCCAGGTGACCGCGGCATACAGCGCGGCCTTCGCCCACAGCACCGGCAGCCTGCCCGGCACGGCGGACAGCGACGCCCGGATCATCCCGGTCGCATACTCGCCGCTGACCATCAGCACCCCGAGCACGCCCACCGCGAGCTGCGCGAGGAAGAAGCCGCGCAGGCTGGTCATACCCGGCTGGAAGTCGGCCCGCTCATGTGCGTTCATATGCGCCCAGTGGCTCGCGGTGAACGCCGAGAACAGCGCCCCGAGTCCGATCAGCGCCACCACGGCGGCTATCAAGGTGTAGAAGGTGGACCGCAGGCTCCGCATCTTGATCCACTCGGAGTGCAGCACCCGCAGCTGGGTGACCTGGCCGCGCGGAACGACCGTCGCGGCCGGCGGCACGGCGCCGCCCGCCATGACCGTGCTGGTGGTCGTACTCATGCCGGCTGTCCTTCCCGCTCGCGCGCCGGGGACTGATACTCCACGGCGTCCCTGGTCATCTCCATGAACGCTTCCTCCAAGGACGCCTGTTGCGGCGTCAGCTCGGCCAGGGCTATCCCGCGGTCCGCCGCGATGCGGCCGATCCGGTCACTGCTCAGCCCGGTCACGTCGAGCACCTCGCGCTCGGTGGATCTCACCGTCACATCAGGCCCGGCCAGCGCTTGGCGCAGCTGGTCCGCCTCGTCCGTCCGCACCCGCACCGACGTGCCCGCCGCGGCCCGGACGAACTCCGCCACCGACGTGTCGGCCATCAGCCGGCCGCGGCCGATGACGATCAGATGCTCGGCGGTCAGCGCCATCTCGGACATCAGATGCGACGACAGCAGCACCGTGCGGCCCTCGGCGGCGAGGTCCTTGAGCAGATTGCGGATCCACAGGATTCCCTCGGGGTCCAGGCCGTTCACCGGCTCGTCGAGCACAAGAGTGGCCGGGTCGCCGAGCAGCGCGCTGGCGATGCCCAGTCGCTGGCCCATACCCAGAGAGAAGCCGCCCGCCCGCTTCCGTGCGACCTCGCGCAACCCCACGATGTCGATCACCTCGTCCACCCGGCGGCGCGGTATCCCCGTGGTGGCGGCCAGTGCCAGCAGATGGTTGTAGGCGCTCCGCCCGGTGTGGATCGCCCGCGCCTCCAGCATCGCGCCGACCTCGTGCAGCGGCGCCCGGTGCTGCGCATACCGCTTCCCGTTGACCGACACGCGGCCCGAGGTCGGTGCGTCGAGCCCGAGGATCATCCGCATCGTGGTCGATTTCCCCGCGCCGTTCGGCCCGAGGAAGCCGGTGACGGCACCGGGCCGCACGGTGAAGCTCAACTCGGTCACGGCGGCGCGCTCGCCGTAGCGTTTGGTCAGGGCGTGGGCTTCGATCATGGGGTGGACCTCTTGACGTGCCTCGGAGGGGGTCGATCCGGATGTCACCATCGTCCGTTTCCCGACCCTGCCCGCGCGACGGTCCACGGGCGGATTCCGTACCGCCCCGGCTGCATCCCCGGGGGGACACCGCATACGACCGGCGGGGTACTCGACCGGCCGCAGCCCGTACACGCCAAGGGCCGCCGCCGTGGCGACCCACGACGGCGGCCCGCGGACCGCGCTGTGCCTTCTGTCTCTACTGATGCTGCGGGGGCGGCGGCGGGTAGCCGTAACCCTGCTGCTCCGGCGGCTGTTCCGGTTGGTGTTCCGGCTGGTGGGGCACCGGCCAGCCCTGCTGCGGCTGGGGTGCCTGCGGCTGCGGCGACTGCGGCTGGAAGGGCGGCGCGGGCGGCTGCCCGCCGGGGCCGGCCTGCTGATACGGCTGCGGCGGGCCGCCGTACTGCGCGGGCGGTACCTGCCCCGGCTGCATCGGCTGGCCGTAAGGCGGCTGCCCGGGGTGACCCGGGTAAGCCGGTTGGCCGGGCTGCCCCGGAGGCGGGTAGCCGGCCGGCGCGCCGCCGTACGGTCCCGGCGCGCCGTAGCCACCCGGCATCGGCGGTGCCTGGTGCGGCGGCTGGCTCTGGCCGTCCCCCGTCCAGAGCCCCTGCGCCTGCTGGGCGCGGATGAAGTCCTCGGCGACCATCGCGGACAGGTGGAAGTACGCCTCCCGGGTCTTCGGCCGCATCATGTCGAGGTCCACCTCGGCCCCCGCGGCCAGATGCTCGTCGAACGGCACCACCTGCACCCCGCGGCAGCGGGTCTGGAAGTGCGACACGATGTCCTCGACCTTGATCATCTTGCCGGTCTCGCGGACCCCGGAGATCACCGTGATGCTGCGCGCGACCAGGTCCGCGTAGCCGTGCGCCGACAGCCAGTCCAGGGTCGTACTGGCGCTGGAGGCGCCGTCCACCGACGGTGTCGACACGATGATCAGCTGATCGGCCAGGTCGAGCACCCCGCGCATCGCGCTGTAGAGCAGACCCGTACCCGAGTCGGTGAGGATGATCGGATACTGCCGGCCCAGCACGTCGATGGCCCGCCGGTAGTCCTCGTCGCTGAAGGCCGTCGACACCGCGGGATCCACGTCATTGGCGATGATCTCGAGGCCGGACGTCGCCTGCGAGGTGAAACGGCGGATGTCCATGTAGCTGTTCAGGTACGGGATCGCCTGGACGAGGTCGCGGATCGTCGCGCCGGTCTCCCTGCGCACCCGGCGGCCGAGCGTGCCGGCGTCCGGGTTCGCGTCGATCGCCAGGATCTTGTCCTGCCGCTCGCTGGCGAGGGTCGAACCCAGCGCGGTCGTGGTCGTCGTCTTGCCCACGCCGCCCTTGAGGCTGATCACCGCGATCCGGTAGCAGGAAAGCACCGGCGTGCGGATCAGCTCCAGCTTGCGCTGCCGCTCCGCCTCCTCCTTCTTGCCACCGATCCTGAACCGGCTCGGCTGCGCATTCGCGCCCGGCTTCCTCGGCTTCGACTGGTTGCGCAGCAGCCGGTCGGACGACAGCTCCACGGCCGCCGTGTACCCCAGCGGTGCCCCGCCCTGCGTCGTGCGCTGCCGCTGATCCGGCGTCACCGTGGGCCAGCCGCCGGACCGCGGGTCCACCGGAGCCTGGTGCGCCGCCGGATCGCCGCCCAGCCGCGGGTCGTTCGCCTGGGGCTGCTGCGGGGCGTACGCCGCCGGCAGATTCTGCGCCTGCGGCGGCTGCGGGAAGCCGTACCCGCCCTGCGCGGGCAGCGGCGGCAGCGGGCCCGCGGACTCGGGCTCCGAACTCACTGGCCGCGGGTGAGCGGGCTGCGGAGGCGGCGGAAAACCGTAACCACCTTGTGCGGGCAGCGGCCTGTTCTCCGCCGGCGCGGGAGGCGGCGGCTGCTGGGGCAACCCGGTCGGTACGGCGTCGTGCGCCTGGGGCGGCCGCGGTTGCTGCTGCTGCGGGAAGCCGTAGCCACCCTGCCCGGCCTGCGGGGGCGCCGGCGGCTGCGGGAAGCCGTATCCGCCCTGCGGGTCGGGCTGGGCCGGGGCCGCGGGCACGTTCGGTGCGGGCTGCGGGAAGCCGTATCCGCCCTGGGTGTCGGGCGCGGGCGGCTGGGGGGCGGGGAAGCCGCCGGCCTGGGGATACGGGGTCGGTGCGACGGGCGCGGGCGGGGGATAGGCGGCCGGCGGGCCTTGGGGCGGCCCCGCCTGAGCGACCGGCGGCGACGCCGGAGCGGGGAAGGACTGCGAACTTTCCGGAGTCGGATACTGCGCTTCCGCGCGCTCGAAGTGCGGCGGGAGCGGCGGCACCGCACTCTGCGGCGCCGCGGGCGCCCATGGAGCAGACTCGGCAACAGGCGGCGCCTGCGGCGGCGGCGTCCACACGGGCGGCCGGTTCGCAGGCGGGGTGTCCTGCGGCACGGCGTCCTGCGGCGGCGCCTCGACCGGCCGCGCGTCCTGCGGTTCTGCCCGCGCCTCTTCCGCGGCCACCGCCGCGGGCTCGGCAGTATGCGGCTCCTCGGCCGCCGGCTGCGGGGACGCCGACGCGACGTCCTCGATCCTTACGCCGGCCCGCTCCTCGACCTCCTGGCGCAGCGCGGCGGCGCTGAACCGTACGGTCTCGCGAGCCACCAGGTCGCCCCGCGACTCCGCGACGTCCTCGTCATCCGCCACGTGCTGCGGCTTGGGCGCGCGCTCCGCTTCCGGCTCGTGGGCCGGGGCGACCGGCGCGTGAAGGGCGGGCGACACCGGAGTGCCGGACCACGCGGGGCGCGCGGGAACCGCGCTCGGCGCCTCGGGCTCCCGCGGCTGCGGCGGCTCCGGTGCGGAAGACTGCGGCGCCGCCGCCGACCAGGACGCGCCGCCGGCCAACGGCGTGGCACCTGCGGCGGGTTCCTGCGGCGCGGGCGGCGGCGGCATCTCCCACACCGGCACACGCGTCGTCACGTCCTCGGCCGACAGCACGCCCGGTTCCGGCGCGACCGGTGCCTCGGGCGGCGCAGGAGCCGGCGCCTCGACCGGCTCGGGCTGCGGCCCTTGCACCGCCGCCGTGCCCGCGCCTTCGTCGCCGCTTGCGCTGCCGTTCTGCATGTACCAAGCCGGCGGGGTGAAGTCGAAGCGGTACTCGCCCGTCGCGTCGCCTTCGGCCGGTTCCTCGACAGGGGCGGCCCCGCCCGCGCGGTTGTCGTCCCGATCGCTGTTCACTGTGCCTCCCGGTCTGCGTCGGGGAGCTACCTGTAGCCGATCCCCGCCCCGTGCGCCGCAGGGCAACCGCCCGTTCGCCACTGTCCTGCCGCTCTCGACGGACAGCCTAATCGCCGGGGCACGTCCACCGTCAGGCCGCCCGCACCCGCTTGCCCCATTCCCACGCCACCGCCCCCGCCAACGGCACGTGCCTGTCCCTCCGCCACGAGGCGTCTCATCCGCCCGTTCCCGGCCTATTGCCCCATTTCACACCACCCCACACCTCGACTCACACCAACCCCGCAAGACCCGCGCCCGACCAGATGGTGGAGAGGCGCCATCCCTCCACAAGGGGGCACGCACCCACCGCGCGAGAGCCTGCGCCAGACGGCGAAGAAGGCACCGCGCCTCGGCAATTGGGCAGCCACCCAGGGGCGCGAGGAACGGCGCGCCCAACCGAAACGGCGCAGCAGGCAAGCGCCCACCGCAAGGGGCACCCCCTCAGGGGCGCGGGGAACTGCGCGCCCAGCCTGCCACGACCGCAACTGTGAGGCCGTAGAAGCGCTCTCGCCCGCGCGGCAGGAGGTCGACGGCGAGCCGCGCGGGAGGAGCAAGGCAGGCCCGGTTAAACGGCCTCCGGCCGCCCGCGGTCAATCGATGCGACGGGCCTCCCCGAGGAGGCCCACCTCCGCCTCGGTGGGCTGCATGAGCACGAACTGCCGGTGCTTCGGCGTGCCCCAGAGCATGACGCCGTCTCCGAGCGCGGGCAGCGCCGCCGCCTCCTCGCGGGTCAACCGCAGCACCTTGGCCAGGATCTCCGCCTCCTGCGGGGAGACCCGCTGGATGCCGACGAGGCCGGCCTCGCCCAGCAGCCTGGGCGCCTGCGGACCGAGGAAGGGCAGCAGCGTCAGCACGGCCTGCCACGGCGCCTTCGCGAGGCGGCTGCGCGGCGGGTAGGTGCCGCAGTCCCGTACGACCAGCACCGGGCTGGACACCGTCGGGCCCTGGGTGGGGAGTTCCTTCACGTCGTGCACCGTCATGCACTGCTGCCCGCCCCCCGCGGCCTGCGACAGCGGTGTCCAGACCTGCGGGCGTGCCGACTCCACCGCGACGCGGGCGCCGGTGCCGACCGCGCGCAGGGCCAGCACCTGTGCGGTCCACACGCTGCCGATCACGACGAGGTCGAGCTGCGTGGGCCGGAACAGGCCGAGGACAGCGGGATTCCCGGCCTCGTCGATGCCCGAGACCACACCGTCGTCGCCCAGCGGCAGCGACATCGAGTCGAGCTGCCGCGCCGACAACCCGTGCCGGTCCCGTCGCGGGCCGCGCAGACCGAAGCCCGGCTTGGCCTTTGGGCGCCGCGGGGGCACAGCCCGGTCCGGCTCGCCAGGGCGCATCCCGGGGCGCGGCGCCTGGTACCCCTGCATCGGATGACTGGTCATCAGCTGGTTCCTCCCAGCGGCAGTGTGGCCAGCACACCCGGCAACTGCTCCCGGTCGAGCCGGACAAGGCCCACCTTGTGCTGGCGCGCGACCCGTTCCAATTCCCTGCGTGCCGCACTGAGCTGGCGGTCGTCCCTGGCTGTTATCCGCACGTACGCGCTGAGCGCCGGCGTCTGGCCGGTGCCGCGGCTCAGTGTCAGCGCGAAGCTTCCGGCCATGGCGGGAACCGCGGTGAGCGCGGTGACCGTACGCGCGGTCGGCAGTGCACCGCCGCCCTGCGGCCAACGCCCTACCCAGTACGTGGTGTGCCAGCGGTCGTCGCAGCGCCATGCGCGGCTGCGTTCCAGTGTCCTGCGCTGGCCCGTGCCGATCCGCCCGGCCAGTGCAGTGGCGAGCGGGTTGACGCCCGCCGAGGTGGCCAGGGCCGCGGTCAGCTCCTCCTCGTCCAGTACGGAGGCCTCGAAACCCGCCCCCGCCAGCCTGCTGGCCAGATGGTCCGCCGCCCGCAGCACCGCCCGCTGGGCTCCGCCGAGACCGCCGCCGCGGGCCAGCACCGCCTCCGGGCACAACTCCGGGTCCAGCTTGAGCGCGACCCAGGTCACGCGTATCGCCGGCGTGCCGTATTGCGCCTGCAACGGGCCGTACGACACCGCCGCCACCGCCTGCGGGGGAAGATGCGGGGCCGGGGCGGGCTGGACGTGCTGGACGACCTGGACCGACGCCAGCGATATGCCGTCCACGTCCAGGGCGTCATAGAGCAGCCCCAGCGGCATCGGCCTCGCAGTACGCAGCGGTTCGTCCCGCGACTGCACCAGCAGCAGCGCCGTCAGGAACGTACCGTCGCCCACCATCCCGACGCTGCGCTCCCGGCGCCGACCGGTGAAGGTGTACGTGCGCAGGGCGGGGTCGCATTCGGTGATGGGTGCCAGAGCCGGGTCGATGAGCCCCGAACCCGCGGCAATTGCCGCGCCGCCCGGTGCCGCCGCCTCCCTGGCCGCCTCACGCTGTCGGCGCCGCATCGCCATGACGCTGGTCAGCCACTCGGGCAGCGGCCTGCCTCGGCGGCGCATCACGGCCGCGGCGACCAGCAGCACCGCCACCACGGCGCAGGGCACCATCACCGCGCCGCCCGCCGCCGCGCCGATCAGCACCAGCGCCGCGGCCACCTCGACCAGCGCGAGTTGGTGCAGCCGGAACACACCGATCCGCCCGGGGCGCGAACTCAGATGCAGCGCCGCCGGGGCCGGACCGTGCCTGCGATCACGGCGTGCTGTGCTTGCGGTGGTCATCCCCCTGCGCCCTCCGTCGTGCGGCGTCATGATGCACGCTCACCGTACCGGTGTCGTAGGACATGCGGCGCACCCGGCATAGTAGGTGACCGACCCTGCCAACGCGACGGCACGGTGCCTGACGGCAGCGGGTCCCAGCGGACGTCACCCGGGGGGAAAGCGGAACGATGGCCTCACGCAAGGAACAGCTCAACGCCTACACCTTCGCGCGCAAGCGCGTGGTGGCGGCTTTTCTCCAGCCGAACCCGGCCGGGTCCGACGAAGGAGCCCCGCGCCCGCTGCGCACCCTGGTGCCGGGCATCGTCGTCGGAGCCGTCCTGCTCGCGGGTTTCGGCGCCTGGGGACTGATAAGCCCCTCGGTGCCGCACGGCTGGGACGAACCGGGCAAGCACGTGATCGTCGCCGACGAGTCCACCACGCGCTACGTCGTGCTGAATGACGTCGACACCCACAAGCCCGTGCTGCACCCGGTGCTGAACATGGCGTCGGCGCGGCTGCTGCTCGACCCAGGGGCCTACGACGTCATCAAGGTCAAGGAGTCCGTGCTCGACCACAGCGGACTCAAGCACGGCGCCACCATAGGGATCCCCTACGCCCCCGACCGGCTGCCCAAAGCCGCCGACGCAGGCAAGGCGAAGGTCTGGGCGGTCTGCGACCGGCCGGGCGGCGGCACCAGCCGCGCCCCGCAGCAGGCGGTGTTCGTCCTCGGCGGCGACGAGGCGGCCGCCATGAGCGGCCCGTCCAAGCTCGGCGGCGACCAGGTCCTCTACGTACAGGATCAGGACGGCGTCCAATACCTCGTGGACAGCGACGGCATCAAGTTCCTCCTGGACGGCTCCGGCACGAAGAGTCAGAAGAACGCCAAGGCGAATGACCCAGGCATGCTGCTGCGCACGCTTTTCGGCGAGAACCCGCAGCCGCAGACCGTCTCCGACACCTGGCTCGCCTCGCTCGACAGCGGGACGCCGATCCGCTTCCCGCCCATCGAAAACCGCGGCGACACCGAGAAGGTCGTCGGGGTGCCCGGCGGCAGTTCCAAGGTCGGCACAGTGCTGCGCGCCCCGTCGGGAGCCGGCTACCAGTACTACATCGTCACCAAGGACGGGGTCGCACCGATCACCCAGTTCGCCTCACTGCTGCTGCTCCAGGCGAACACCCAGACCGCCCCGGTGCAGACCAGCATCCCGCAGAGCCCGCAGCCCCCCTTCCTGCCGAAGGACTGGCCGCAGGGCGACCCGCGCCAGGTCAACACGCCCGACGCCGACTCACCCCGCAACGTGGCGTGCAGCGTACTGCGCGGCGGCGCCACCACGGCCGACGGACCCGACCTCAGCCTGTGGGCGGGCAAGGACTACCCCGAGCAGATCGTCGAGGGCGCCAGCAGCGCCTACGTGACGCCCGGCAGCGGCCTGCTCTACCAGGAGGTCAGCGGCACCGACACCAGCGGCGGCACCCTCTTCCTGGTCACCGACACCGGTCTGCGGTACGCGGTCTCCCGCAACAACGACAGCGCCGCGGCCAACAAGGCGTCCGACGCGAAGCAGGAGACCAACCAGGCCGCCGTACGGCTCGGCTACGCGGACGTCAAGCCCATGTCCATCCCGTCCGTCTGGTCCGAACTTCTCCCGAAGGGCCCGGCGTTGGACACCGCAAGTGCGGCACAACCACAGGGATCCTGATCGCGCCGCGCAACGGTATACGGGTAAACTCAACGCAGGTGGTGTCTGTGGCCACCGGGGTCATGGGGGAGGGGCGACGCTCGAATGGAAGCACCGGTAGACGGCGGCGGTGGCAGCCTGCACGTTGCGTTGGAGGACCTGCGCAGCTTCAAGACGCGTGTGGACGGGCTGCTCGAGGAACTGGACGGCTCGGACTTCGCACCGAAGGAAATTGGTCAGGGCCGGGTCAAGGCCGTCCAGATCGGCCACGGTTTCGGCGAGGCCGAGGATCTGATGAAGGCGTACGACTACGTCCACGGCCAGCTCGAACAGCTCTCGCTGACGCTGGCCAACCAGATCGAGGCGATGAGCCTTTCGCTCCACATCGGGCACTCGACGTTCAAGAACGTCGACCTCGGCACCCAGCGCAAGCTCCTCGACCTCAACGACCAGATCGTCCAGGCGTACAACCCGGCACTGGACCCGAACGCACCGAAGGTCGCCGACACCGGACACCCCGCGGCACACACCGCAGCGGACCACGGCGGCAGCGGTTCGCAGGCAGGCAGCGGGGGCGTCGGATGACCGGCCGCACCAATAAAGCAACGGAAGACGGGGGCAGGACATGACCGATCAGTCAGGGAGCACCCCCGGCGGATGGTTCGGCAACATGGTGAAGTCGGTCGAGCACGCGCTCGACTTCTCCCGCACGGATTTCGAGTCGTTCTCGCACGAGGCGATGCTGAGCATGGTCCAGAACGCCGACCCCGAGGCACTCGCCGGCTTCGGCGACCGTCTCACCACGGCGGTCAGCAAGATCAACCAGATCGGCACGGACCTCAACGACCACATCGCCTACGTCGACTGGGAAGGCGCGTCAGGCGCAGCCTTCAAGGACTGGGGCAAGAACGTCGCCAAGTCCACGCTGGCGCTGGGCGACTACGCCGACTCCACCGGCAAGGCGCTCACGGCCGCCGCCGACACGCTGCGCACGGTCAAGCGCGACATCCCGAAGGTCCCGGCCGGCGCCAAGGCCACCTACGACGCCCTGCACGCCGACCCCGCGGCCCGCCACGACCCCGACGGGCAGCAGGAGATCTCGCACGCCCACACGCAACTGGAGACCGCCCGCATCCAGGCGGCGGACCAGATGCACAAGCTGGCGCAGTCGTACTCGTTCTCGGCGGCGATCATCAACAATGCGCAGCCGCCGACGTATCCGCCGATGCCGGCCACGTTCGTGCCGCCGCCAGACGTCCGTGAGCACGATCCCGGCACGTACAGTTCTACGACCGGCTCGCATGTGCCGTACAAATCGAGCAGTAGTAGCAGCTCGTCACATTCGGTCAAGCCCGCGGAGCACAGCGGCCTGCAGAAGGTGTCGGTCGGGAGCGACGTGACGCACCTGACCACGACCGGATCGCCCGTCGTGAAGATCCCCGACAACAGCGCGGTGCCGGTCACACACATTCAGTCGACCGGACCGTTGGCTCCCGTTGCGACGCAGCAGACCCCGGTGACTCCGAACACCGGCGGTGGCGGCGGTCCCAACCTCGGTGGACCGAACCTCGGCAATACGTTCCAGCCGATCCCCAACCAGAACCAGCAGTTCGGCCGTACCGGCCCCACTCTGCCCAGCCAGTTGCGGGAGATCGAGCCCATCAACACTGCTGGCGGTCCGCGTGGTACCGGCCCGTTCAACCCGCGGAACGTGCCGATGTCGCCTGCCGAGGAGATCGGTGCCGCTCCGCCTATGCGGCGCAGCACGACCAATGGCATCTACGGCGGCCGTCCGTCGACCGAGCCGGAGGTGTTGGGCGGTCGTCCGCAGGGTCAGGTTCCTCGTGGCAGTGTCGTCGGTGGCCGGGGTGCCGCCGCGCGCATGCCTGGCGGTGGCATGGCAGAAGGCGGCAGTCCCGGTATGGGCGGCCGAAGTGCTATGAACCGTGGCGGCGCAGGGCGGTTGGCGAGCGAACCCGGGGGTGTCGTGGGCCGGACGCCGGCCGGTGAGTTCGCGCCGGGGTCGAGTCGTTCCTCCGACCGCGACCGGCGTCGTAACAGCTCCCGTCCCGATCACCTCATCGAAGAGGACGACTGGATCCCGACCCGTGACGATATCGCCCCACCCGTTATCGACTGACTTAACGGCGATCCGACTGAGCCGTACTGCGAGGAGAAGAGCGATGAAACGCCGGGCACGTACCTGGGTCCGCCGTGCCCTGGCTGTCGTCGCCACGAGTGGCGCCCTGGTGCTGAGCATCGGGGCGCTGCCCGCGCAGGCGCAGACCCTCCGCCAGATGCAATGGCATATCGACGCGATGCGACTGCCGGAAGCCTGGAAGATCAGTAAGGGCGCGGGCGTCACCGTTGCGGTGATCGACAGTGGCGTCGATCGGAACATCCCGGACCTTGAAGGCCAGGTACTGGATGGGGGGAGGAGCTTCACGTACCCCGCTGGGTCGCCCTATGACGACAAGGACGGCCACGGCACTGCCATGGCCAGCCTGATTGCGGGTACTGGGGCGGCAGACGGCGGTACAGGTGCCAGGGGTGCAGCGCCGGATGCCAAAATCCTGCCGATTCGCATCTTCAACGATCCGCGTGACACTAATGAGGCTGCCAGCGCGGCGTCGTTCACTGTGCAGCTCGACAACGCCATCCGCTACGCGGCAGATAGCAAGGCACGAGTAATCAGTATCTCGGAGGGTGTGCCAGCCACTTCCCTGCGGGCACAAGATATCTCTGGCCTTCAGGATGCAATTGACTACGCGCGGGCCAGAGGCAGCCTAATTTTCGCAGCTACAGGTAACTCAGGCGAAAAGGGCAGCCCTGTGGAGTACCCAGCTGAGAGCCGCAACGTGGTTGGTATCGGCGCACTAGATCGCAACGGGAACGTCCTTCCGCTGTCCACCAAGGGGCCCCAGGTGGACCTGTCAGCTGTTGGCCAAAATATTGCTAAGGCCTGCCCAAGCGGTGTTCGGCCACACTGCGTCAACACCGGAAGCGGCACGAGCGATTCGACCGCCCTCACGTCCGGCTCCGCCGCCCTCCTCTGGTCCGCCCACCCCTCCTGGACCGCCAACCAGGTCCTGCGGGTGCTGCTCAACACCGCGTCGAAGCCCACTGACGGGGCCGAACGGAACGACTCCATCGGGTACGGAGCCGTGCGGCCGCGGGTCGCTCTGCAGACGCCGGGGGATCCCGGGCCCGCTGACGTCTATCCGTTGGCGGAGCACGAGGGCTGGCAGCAGGGCCCGGAGCCGTCCGCGACGCCGACGTCAGGCGCCACGGGGACGGCCGCTCCTGCGCCTTCGGCTTCGTCGTCCGACAAGGCGGTCGCCGGGGGCTCCGACTCGGCCGGCGGCGGCAGCAGTTCGGCGCCGTGGCTCGCGGCCGGTGCGGCCGTCGTCGTGCTGGCGGCGGGCGGGACGGCGCTCGCGGTCCGCAGCCGGCGCCGACGTGCCGCATCGGCCGCCTCAGCCGCGTCGGCCGCCGCCGTTTATGCGCCGCTGCCACCGCACCATCCGCAGCAACCGCCGTATGGTGGTTACCGGCCGCCTCCGCCGCCGCCCTCCTAGGGCGGGCCGAGGGCACAACTGGGACTATGGGGTGTCCTGTTGGGATCGGCAGGTGTTGTGGCTAGAGTGAGCGGGTAACGTATTCGCCCGCGACGACGTACACGCGATTGCATGGGGGAGGGGCAGAAACCATGACTGCCGGAATGAAAGTCACCGCGGCCTCGCTGGCCAAGCTGGAAACCGACATCTACGACATGGTCGGCTCGATGGACCGCCAGGTGAAGGCGCTTCAGACGGTGATCGACAACCTCGAAGGCCACTGGCGGGGTATCGGCGCCAACGCCTTCAACGCGCAGCAGAGCCTGATCAACGAGGACCACCGGGTGCTGGCGATCCTGCTGAACAAGATCAAGGAAGCCGTGCACGACACGAACCTGACCTCGGGTTCGACCGATGAGGATGTCCTGCAGGACATGAAGAGCATCGACATCAACGGCAGCGCCGCGGGCAGCGGCATCGCCGGTCTCTGAGTTGGTGTCCGACCCGATCCCTGACCCGATCCTTGACCTCGTCACTGACCTGGTCCCGGACCTGGTTGTCGATGGTCACCTGGTCTCCGACCATCACGTCAAGAGCCGTATCAGCTACTTCCATGGGGGGTAATCATGTCCGATCCCGGTGAACTCAAGGTCACATATTCCTCGCTCGACGAGGCCGCTGGCGCGATCAAGCAGCAGGCCGGTCAGCTCGAGACCGACCTTGACAACCTGCTGACCCGCGTCCGCGCGGTCGCCGCGTACTGGGAGGGCGACGCGCAGACCGCTTTCCACGCGGTCGCGAACGAGTGGGCGAACCGTACGCACCACATGCACGAGGTGCTGGAGTCGATCGCCAGCAAGGTGCAGATCGCGAGCGGTCACTACAACGCGGCCGACAAGAAGGCCGCGTCGTACTTCGGCTGACGCCGAGACTGAACCGACCGGCCGTGCGGCCGACCCGGACCGGCTGGCCGCCATGGCGGCCGACCGGCGGGTCGGCGCCGGGCCGGTCCATTGGGGTGTACGGGCCGAGGAGAGGCGTCGTGAGGGTTGCAGGGCCGCCGCCGCATCGGCGTGCGGTGTCCGTGGCTGCCGCCGGCGCGGCGGTGCTGGCGCTGCTGCCGGGGGTCGTCCTGGGCGCGGCTGCGCCGGCGCTCGCCTCCCCCGCGGCTCCGACGGCCTCCGCCGTCCGGCCTGATTCGCCGCATGCCGCCCAGCCGCTCGACGGCGACGGGCAGTGCACGTTCCCGGCGCCGTCCGTGAAGCAGACCCCCTGGTCGTTGCAGCGCGTGCTGGTGAACCAGTTGTGGCAGGGCACCGGCCAGGGCAAGGGCGTCAAGGTCGCGGTGATCGACTCGGGGGTGGCCGTCACGAATCCCCAGTTGGCCTCGGCGGTCGATGTCGCCCATAGCGTCGACCTGATAGATCCCAAGGGGCACGGCACCACCGACCCGGTCGGGCACGGTACGGAGGTGGCCGGCATCATCGCCGCCCGCCCGGCGCCCTCCACCGGCTTCGTGGGAATCGCCCCCGCGGCGACGATCATCTCGATCCGGCAGGCGAGCGAGGACGGCACCGGCACGGTGCCCAACCTGGTGACCGCCTTGCAGAAGGCCGTTGCCGCCCACGCCAAGGTCATCAACATCTCGCAGGACACCTCGACCGACACGCCCGAGCTGGCGGACGCGATCGACGCGGCCGTGCGGTCGGGTGCGGTGGTCGTCGCCTCCGCGGGCAATGACGGGGGCGACGGAAAGGCGCGTACGACCTATCCCGGCGCCTACCGGGGCGTGCTGGCCGTCGGCGCGTCCGACCGCAACAACGAGCGGGCCTCCTTCTCCCAGACGGGGGATTTCGTCGGGGTGGCGGCGCCCGGCGTGGACATGCTGTCCACCGTTCCCGGCGGCGGCCAGTGCGTGGACAACGGCACCAGTTTCGCCGCGCCTTACGTCGCCGGTGTCGCGACCCTGATCCGCGCCAAGCACCCGACCTGGACGGCGGCGCAGGTGATCGCGCAGATCGAGCAGACGGCGCAGCGCACCTCGCTCGGCCACAACTCCCTGGTCGGCTGGGGCGTGGTGGACCCCGTCCGGGCGCTCACCGACGACGAGAAGCCGATCGATTCGCCGACGCCCGATCCCGGAACGCTGAAGGGGCAGGACCGGGTCATGCCCGCGGCCCTGACCTTCGGTGACCCCGCGCGGCAGCGGGAGAAGCGCACCGCGGCGTATGTGGTGAGCGGTATCGCGGTGGCGCTGCTGCTGATCACCGGCGCGACGGTGGCCCTGCGCGACCGCGGGCGCCGCTCCTGACCCGCGGGGTCCCACCCGAAGGCGGAAAACCCCACGAGCCGGGAGCGAGGCCCGCAGACGCCCGCATGCGGCCTTCAGCGGTACTGAATCAGGTGCAGCGACCGTACGCCGTCGCTCTCCAGCTCCACCGGGGCGTCCCTCGCCGTGTCGATGAGGACCAGGCCGTTCTCGGTCTGCGCGGCCACGCACAGCAGCCCGACCGACTCGCGGCCGCGCCGGTCGTTCCTGCGCACCCACACCACGGACCGCGAGCCGACCGGCATCTCCGCCAGGCCGGCCACCAGGGTCTGCCAGTCGGTGTAGTCGGTCACGGAGAGGACCGCGCCGAGCGGGCTCATCGTCGGTGCGAACCACGCCGCGGGGCCCGGCTCCGGTGGCAGCGGGAAGCCGTCGACGCCGGGCTGCGCACCCCGGTCCCAGCGGTCGAACCAGCCCCACGGGTCGGAGTTGGGCAGCCCGAACGGCACGGAGCCGTCCTTCGGTACCACCAGTGCCGCGTCCAGCATCGCGTGCTGCGGATTGCCGTCGGCCAGGAAATCGCGGGTGTTGCAGGCGAACAGCCAGCCGCGGGCGGTCTCGTCCGCGGGGGAGGGCTCGACGAGGACGACCTGGTCGCCGTACACGTGCTCGAGCCACGCCTCGGCCGCGCGTACGGCCGCTCCGAAGTCGGTCACGCCCGTCGAGGACCGCGCGGCGGAAGGCTGCGCGTCCCGCGTCTCGTGCGCGGACGCCGGCGGGACGCGGGCCAGCACGATCTCCCGTACGTTCTCTGTCTCCAGCCTGGCGAGCCGCCGGGCCTGCGGGTCGAGCAGCGCGACCTGGCCGTCCTTGTTGTGCGCGTAGAGCAGGTGGCCGGTCGCCTCGGCCCCGTGCAGTTCACGGCGTACCCACACCACGCCGGCGGTGCCCGGGCCCAGTTCGCCGACCGCCGCGATGACCGTCTCCCAGTCCGGGCACGGCCCGACCTCGGCCGTCGGGAAGTACCGCAGCAGGAAGTCGTCCCACCAGGTGGGGCTCTCGTGCGCGGACTGCCAGGGCAGGGCCGTCGCGGGCGCCCCGCCGACCGTCGCGTGGGCCGCGAGCACCGCGCCCCTGGCGTTCGTCCTGCGGGCCTGTTCGGCGGGGTCCCTGGGCCGCGGGTCCCGTTCGAAGTCGGCCAGGTCGCCCCACGGGTCGTCGGTGGCCGGGTGGAAGGGCGGCATGCCGTTCTTGGGCACGCACACCAGCGACGTCAGCGGCGGCGCGGGCGCGGTCGGCCCGTGCACGCCGGGCGTCGGCTGCAGCGCGGTGCTGAACACCCACGCCTGCGGCGTCTCGGCGACCGGGTCGCGCAGCAGCTCCACCGGCACGTCGTAGGCGGACCGCAGCCACTCGTGGGCGAGCCGGTACGGGTCGGTCATGTCCTCACGCCCCGGCGGACGGGGGCCGGTGGGTCCACTGGGTGCCGAAGACGCGCGGGTCGGTCAGCTGGCTGAGCTGCTCGGGCCAGACCCCGTCCTCGAACCACGCCACGGCGTTCTCCGTGCTCAGCGCGCTCGGCGTGAAGTCGATCAGCGAGCCGTCCTTGAACACGACGATCTCCCGCACCATCGGTGCCTGGGTCATGTCGCCGGTGTCGATGTGCTCCTGCGAGTCGAAGCCGACGGTCCACGCCAAGCGGTATTCGGTGGTGCTCCCCGGCTCCACCACGATCGTCGGCGGCCCGTCGCCGAACTTGTCCCGAAGGAACGCCCAGGCGGCGGCGAGCGCCTCCTCCTCGGTCATCACGGGTGCACCTTTCTTCGTCGTACGGCGTCGCACGCCGTCATGCGGCTTCGTGCCACGTCGTTCACATCACGTCGGTCGGTTGATCGGTTGATCGGTCGACCGGTCGGTGTTCAGGCTACTTGTACGGCATGTACTGGATTTTCACGCCCTTTTCCAGCTGGGCCAGCCGGCCGGTCTGCCCGTCGAGGAAGACCACGCCGTTGCTGTCGTGCACGACGTTGAAGACGTGCGCGGAATTGCCGCGGCCGATGTAGACGACGCCTCGGGAGCCCTCACCGCGCGCGTTCATGTCGTTGATGATGTCGTCGTAGCTTCCGACGTCCTCGAACTTCGCGCCGGGATTGCCGAGCCGTGCCGGGCTGGGCCACTGCGGATTCTGCAGCGGGGTGGCCTTGGAGGGCATGCCGTCGAGGCGTTCGTTGACCGCCTCGACGTTCTTGGAGCAGTTCTGCGTGTAGCCGGGCTTGCCGGTCTCGTTGACGTCCTTGAGCCAGGGGTATTCGTCGTGCAGGAACTGCGCCTCCTCGGCCGGGGTCATCGAACCCTGGTGGAAGGCCGCGCCCTTGACGTCGGAAGTGGATTTGGCGAGGCCCTTCCACTTGCTGCCGCTCTCCGCGGCGTCCTTCGCCGCCTGCTCGGCGGCGTCCTTGCCGGCGCCTTCGACTCCTGCCTTGGCTCCCGCGCTGCCGCCGTCGGTGGCCAGCGCCAGCAGGACGTTGCCGATCAGGCGGCCGCCCGCTTCGTCGCCGTCGGAGCCCCATCCACTGCCGAGCAGCATGCTGGGCAGCCGTTCCGGGTGCGCGGTCATGTCGACCAGGCCGGCGACGGTGGAGTTGAGGTGGGTCAGATACTGCGCGGGGTGGGTGAGGTTGTACGGGTCGTACGGGTTCAGGCCGCGGACGAACTTCAGCATGTCCGTGCCGGAGCGGATCAGGCCGCCGCCGAAATGCTCCAGCTGGATCGGCGCGGACTTCAGGAAGTCGCCGCCGTCGCTCTTCATCCGGTCGGTGAAGTCCGGCTTGCGCGGCGCCAGCGCGGTGGCGGCACGCACCTTGGCCTCGGCCTCGCTCGCCACGGTGTCGCGCTGCTTGCGGGCCGACTCGAGTATCTCCTTGGCGTGGTTCTTGTCGCCCACGCCCGGGTCGACGAAGGCGTCGGGAGCCACCGGCGGCTTGCCCGGGTCGCTGTCGCCGTCGACCAGCTTCTTGTAGCTGGCCAGGTCGGTGTTGTACTGATCGACCTTCGCGTTGTACGCGTCCGCGGCCTTCTTCCGCGCCTCGGTGCCCTGCTTCCACAACCTGACGGCTTCCTTGGCCTGGTCCTGCGCCCAGTCGACGGTGAAGGCGTAGTGCTCCAGCGCGTTCGACGCGTCCTGGCAGGCGGTCGCGGCCTTGGCCCACTTCGCCGGCTGCGGCTTGAACTTCGCCCGGAAGGCCTCGGCGCCGTCGCCGTCCCAGCTGCCCGGGTCGAGGTGGGTAAGACCGGTGTGGCCGGTGTCGAAGGCGGTGTGGAAGCGGTTCAGGTGCCCGGAGACCTCGCGGATCTTGTGCGAGTCGCCGTGCACCAGTTCCTTGGGCTCCTCGGTCTGGCCGAGTTGCTGCTCGTCGACGTGCGCGCCGAGGTGGTCGGCGAGGGAGTCTCCGTGGTCGTCGACCCAGTCGGCCGCGTCGTGCAGGCCGATGTGGTCCAGGTTGTCACCGACGAAGTGGGCTCCGTCGTCGATCAGTTCGCCGGCCTTCTGCTTGGCTTTGCCAATCAGTTTCTCGCCGTTGTCGCCGATCTTGTTGATCAGACTACCGAGACCCATCAGCCCACCCCCGCGGTGCCGTTCTGCGGAGCCGGTTCGGCGGCCGGCCCGCTTGTTGCCGTGTTGACGATCCGGGCCATCCTCTCAGGTTCCGGCCGCGGGACGCATCCTCGGGGCGGCGACTGCCAGGCCGGGCGAGATGACAGAGCACGGCGGAACGGACCTTTCCGGCCTCTCGGTTGGACTCCCGCGGCCCCCGACCCGTGCGCGGCGCTCGTCGGGGCCGGCTCGCCGTTCGGCAGCTGCCGGCAGTACGTGCGGGCGGCGATACGCCGGGCGTCGTCCGCGTTCGTCGGACTACTCCGGGGTCGGGGTCACGGCCTGCTCGCGGGTGACAGGACGCAGGGCGGCGTCCAGGACGTAGTGGACGACATGCCGCGCCGCCAAGTGGATCGGGTGCCTGCTCACGAGGCCGGACTGCGGGTCGAACCAGAAGACCTCGCCGTGGTGGTTCAGCGCGGTCAAGACGTGCGCGGCGCGCCCACCCTGGGCTGTCAGCGGCCATTCGACGAGGACGAAGGCGCTCGACCCGTGCCCGGAGCCGCGCAGGTCGGCGGCCACCCGCTGGTAGGCGCCGGGCCCGTGACCGGTGTAACCGATGGACGCGCCGCCCCGGACGTTGCCGTTCTCCACGCCGAACCGCTCGGCGCCCAATACGTCGAGCTTCCCGCCGGCCGTCCAGCTGTGCGTGCGGGCCGAGGCGACCTGCGGATCGCCGTACCAGGTCTCCATCCCGGCACGCACGGTGTCGGCGTAGTTGGTGGAACGGCCCGCCATCTTGGTGCCGCCGTCGTTCTGCAGCCTCGTCCAGACGCCGCGAGGGTCGGGGCAGCGCTGGAAACTGCCCTCTAGGCGGCGCGGCACCGCCCTTTCCCGCAGCCACTGGTCCGCCCGGTCGGCCGGCTGCAGCCCGTCGCCACCGCCGCGCAGCACGCGGCGGATGTCGTCGAGCGTGGCACCGCGCACGGGTACGGCGTTCCGCCAGCCCGTCGCATTGCGTCCGGCCGCACTGCCTGCGTCCGTGGCGACGGCCAGCAGCACATTGCCGAGCAACCGCCCGCTCGCCTGGTCGCTGTCGCTGCCCCAGCCCGCACCGAGGACGAGGCCGGGCAAACGCTCCGGATGCGCTGTCAGGTCGAGCAGCCCGGCGGCCGTGGCATTGAGCCGCGTCATATAGGCGGCGGGATGGGCCCGGTTGTAGGTGTCGTACGGGTCCAGGCCGCGGAGGAACCTCTCCATGTCCGTGCCGGAGCGGATCAGACCACCGGCGAAGTGTTCGAGACGGATCGGCGCCGCGTCCAGCAGGTCCGCCGTGCCGGCCCCGAAGCGGCCGGCGAAGTCCGGCAGCCCGACGGCGAGCCCGGCCGCGGACCGTACGGCCGCCTCGGCGCCGCGGGCCACCGTGTCGCGCTGGTCCCGCGCCGCGGCCAGCAGGTCCTCGGCGGTGCCGCGGTCCTCCGCGCCAGGGTCGGTGAAGGGGCCTGGCATGGCCGGGAGTCCGCCGGCGCCGTCGCCGGCCGCGAGCGCGGACTCGTAGCGGTCTACCTGCGCGTTGTGTGCCGCCGCGGCCTTCTTCCGTGCCCGCACACCCTGCTTCCACAGCCGGACGGCCTCCTCGGCCTGGCCCTGCGCCCACTCCACGGTGAAGGCGTAGTGCTCCAGCGCGTCCGCCGCCTCCTGGCACGCGTCCGCCGCCCGGCCCCATGCCGCGGGCTGCTGTGCGAAAGCCGCGCGGAAGGCGTGGCCGCCCGCGCCGGACCAGCCGCCGGGGTCGAGCCGGGACAGGCCCCTGCGGCCGGTGTCGAAGGCCGTGTGCAGCCGGCGCAGACGGCCCGCGGCGGTGCGAAGGCGGCCGGGATCGCCGTGCAGCAGGTCCCTCGGGTCGTCGCACTCGCCCAACTTCCGCTCGGCGACCCGGGCGCCGAGCCGGTCGGCGACCAGGTCACCGGCGTCCTCGGTCCAGTCCGCCACGCGATGCAGTCCTGCGGCGTCGAACGCCGCGGCCAGCGAACGGGCATCGTCGTCGATCATGGCGCCGACCTTCCGCTGCGCGGAGCGCAGCAGCCGGTCGCCGCCGTCACCGAGCGCGTCGACCAGCGACCGGAGGCCCATCAGCCGCCGCTGCCGGTGCCACCGCCCTGTGCCTGCTGCGCGCGCTCCTCGGGGGTCGGGCCGTAGACCTGGTCAAGTGCCTGGTCGTAGCCGTCCTTGTGCCCACTGAGGGTCGCCGCGGTCTCCAGCGGTATCGACCGGCTCATGTCGTGGGCGGTGTCCTTCCAGGTCTGGCCCATGTCGGACACCGCCTGGTTGGCCGACTTCGCGCTGAAGTCGGGGTGCAGGAAGTCGTTGATCGGGTTGTCGGACCCGATCTGCCCCCACGACATGTTCTCCTCCTGCTCCTCCGTCAGGTTCGGGTTGCCGATGTCGGAGGCCACGACGACCTTGAGGGTCTTCTTGGCGTACTGGTCCATCTCGTAGTACGTGCCCGCTGCCAGGCCGAGCCGCTGCGCGATCTGGTCGGCGTCCTGGACGATCGTCCGCACGCCCCACTCCCAGCGGTCGCAGAAGCCGTCGAAGGCCGACGTGAGCCCGGAGTGCCCGGTCTGCATGCCGGTCAGCTTGAGGTTCGAGAAGCCGCGGCCGACATCGGCCGCCGCCTCCTGGCCCATCGACTGCAACTCGTGGATGACGCCGTTGAGCCCGGCCGCCGTCTGTGCGAGCGCCGCCTCGGTGACGTTGTAACCGCCGCCCCCGCCGCCTCCGGTCATCGTTCCTCCCCGTTCACCGCCGCGGTGTCCACCGCGGCCCCGTCAGGTACCACACCCGCCACCGGCGGGAAGATCATCGGCCGGCCGCCCGCCACGTCCAGCGCCACACCGGCTGGTTGGCCGACCGCCGGCACCACCTCGTCGAGCAGCCGCCAGCCGTAGACGGTCACGAAGTCCACGTCCGACGAGCCGTCGGCGCCGCGCGCGACCGCGAAACGCGCCAGCTCGGTGTCGTCGGAGAAGGCGTAGACCCAGTGCACACCGCCCATGCTCGTCGCCCACAGGTCGCCGCCCTCAAGCGTCGGCACCATGACCAGGCTGGCCCGGAAGGCGTCGAGCAGCGCGTCCGGGTCGCCGTTCCCCGCGTGCAGGTCGGCCAGTTCGGACACCAGCGCGGCGTGCGCGCCGTCCTGGGCGCTCGGCAGCATCCCGAAGGCCGCGGCCACCGGCACCGGCGGGCGGTCGGCCACGCCGTCCACCAGGTCCGTCAGCCCCGACCACGCCGCCTCCGCCGCGCTGTCGCCGGCGGGCAGGTCCGCCGCTCCGGCGCCGTCGAGCCCGCCGCCGTCGGGCCTGACCGGCGCCGCGTCACCGCCGGAACCGAACAGCCGGTCCCAGTCCGACTTCATGATCGTGCCCCCATCGCCGGTGCGGCCGCCGACCTGCGGCCGCACTCATCCCGACAAAAAACCTAGCAGGCGGAAGGCTTTGCGTAACCCGGGCGTCAACTGCCTCGCTCACCCCTCCGGGGTCCAGGCCAGCTGCACCAGACGGCTGCCGCCGCGTCGCGCGGCGAAGATCGCCCGCCCGGGTGGCATCTGCCGCGGCCGGACGGAGGCCATCAGCTCCCCCTCGTTCGGGTCGCCGGAGAGCACCAGGCCCTGCGCGGCCAGTTCCTTGGCGCGCTGCATGAAGGGCTCGTACATCGAGCGTCCCGCGCCGCCGCTGCTGCGGGCGATGATGAAGCGCACGCCGACGTCACGGGCGAAGGGCAGGCTGTCGGCGAGCTGCGCCATCGGGTTGCTGCCCGCCGCGACCAGTTCGTAGTCGTCGATCAGCACGAACAGCTGCGGGCCGCTCCACCAACTGCGGTCGCGCAGCTGCCGCGGGGTGACGTCGGGGCCCGGCGCCCGCCGCTCGACCAGCTTCTGCACCTCGGTCATGTGCGTCTCCATGGCCGCGGACGCGGCAATGTACTCCAGCACATGGCTCTCGGGGAGCGCGCCCAGCAATGTACGCCGGTAGTCGGCGACGACGAGCATGGCCTCCTGCGGGGTGTAGCGCTGGCTGAGCTGCCGGGCGATGTGCCGCAGCGCGGCCGTCTTGCCCGACTCGCTGTCGCCGAAGATGATCAGCACGGGGTCGGTCTCGAAGTTCACGAAGACCGGCGCGAGCGCCGTCTCGTCGATGCCGATCGCGACACCGCGCTCCGGGTGGCGCGAACCGTCCGGTAGCTGCTCGGCGGTGAGCATCGTCGGCAGCATCCTGATGCCGGGCGCGGGCGCCCCGCGCCATGCCGAGTTGACCGCCTCCACCAGGCCGGCGCCGCCCTCGGTGAGGTCGGCCGACGACGAACTGCCGTCGATCCGCGGCAGACCCGCCATGAAGTGCAGCTGCGCCGGAGTGATACCGCGGCCCGGCACTCCCGCCGGCACGTTCGCGGCGACCTTGCGGTTGATCTCGGAGTCCATGGTGTCGCCGAGCCGCAGTTCGAGGCGGTTCAGCAACTGGTCCTTCAGGGCGGCCCTGACCTCCATGTAACGCGACGCCGTGAGCACCACGTGCACACCGAAACCCAGGCCTCGGGCGGCGATGTCGGCGACGACCGGCTCCAGGCGCTCGTTGTCCTGCTTGAAAGCCCCCCAGCCGTCGATCACCAGGAAGACGTCGCCCCACTGCTCGTCGGGCAGTTCACCGGTCGCCCGCAGCCTGCGGTACGACGCGACCGTGTCGATGCCGCGGCTGCGGAAGACCTCCTCGCGGCGGGCCAGCACCCCCGCGACCTCGGCGACCGCACGGCGTACGCGGTCGGGTTCGAGCCGGCCCGCGACCCCGCCCACATGGGCCAGGCCGTCGACCGCGCGCAGCGCGCCGCCGCCGAAGTCCAGGCAGTAGAACTGCACTTCCTGCGGTGTGTGGGTCAGTGCGAAGGCCGCCACCAGGGTGCGCAGCATCGTCGACTTGCCGCTGCGTGGGCCGCCGACGATCAGGCCGTGTCCCGCCGCGCCGCTGAAGTCCAGCGTCAGCGGGTCGCGGCGCTGCTCGAACGGCTTGTCCACGATGCCCAGCGGCACCGTCAGGCCGCCCAGCGGCATCCCGCCGCTCGCCTGCAGACCGCGGTCGGCGGTCACCGCGAGCGGCATCAGCCGGTCCAGGCTGGGCGCCTCGTCCAGCGGCGGCAGCCACACCTGGTGCGCCTCGGGGCCGCGGCCTTCGAGCCGCCGCACCAGGACGTCCAGGACCGTGTCGGCCACGGCGTCGTCACGCTGCGCCGCCACCGGCCGCGTCGCCGGCGCGCTCATCGGCACCGGCGCCGCGGTGAACGGCGCGGGCCGCCGGCCGCCCTGCGCGCTGCCGTCGGCCTCGGTCTCCCGGCCTCTGCGGTGCGGGCCCGACACGTAGGCGGCCTTGAAGCGCACCATGGTGTCGGTGCCGAACTTCAGATAGCCCGAACCCGGCACCGATGGCAGGTGGTAGGCGTCGGGGACGCCGAGCGCGGCCCGCGACTCCGAGGCGGAGAAGGTCCGCAGGCCGATGCGGTAGGACAGGTACGTGTCCAGGCCGCGCAGCCTGCCCTCCTCGAGGCGCTGCGAGGCCAGCAGCAGGTGCACGCCCAGCGACCGCCCGATCCGGCCGATCTGGATGAACATGTCGATGAATTCCGGCTTGGCGCTCAGCAGCTCGCTGAACTCGTCGATGACCAGCACCAGCGACGCCAGCGGCTCCAGGGCCGCGCCCGCGGTCCTGGCCCGCTCGTAGTCGTGGATGTTGGCGTAGTTGCCGGTGGACTTCAGCAGTTCCTGGCGGCGCTGCAGTTCACCGGTGATCGAGTCGCGCATACGGTCGACCAGCGTCAGGTCGTCGGCCAGGTTGGTGATGACCGCGGACACGTGGGGCATCTCGCTCATGCCGGCGAAGGTCGCGCCGCCCTTGAAGTCGGCGAGCACGAAATTCAGCGACTCGGAGGAGTGCGTGACGGCCAGGCCGAGCACCAGGGTGCGCAGCAGCTCGGACTTGCCGGAGCCGGTGGCGCCCACGCACAGCCCGTGCGGGCCCATGCCCTCCTGCGCGGCCTCCTTCAGGTCGAGGTGGACCGGCTCGCCGTCCTCGCCCACCCCGATCGGCACCCGCAGCCGCTCGTGCTGGCTGCGCGGCACCCAGCCGCGCGAGACGTCGAAGGAGGAGGCCTCGCCGATACCCATCAGGTCGGTGAAGTCCAGGTTGGACAGCAGCGGTTCGTCGTCGCCGCCGTCGGCCGGCCGCAGCGGTGCCAGCTGGCGGGCCAGCGACTCGGCCTCGATCGCGCTCAGCCGGTCCGGGGTGCCGCCGTACGCGCCGCCCGCGGCCGACCGCAGCAGCATCTCCTCGGCCGTGCAGCGCAGCCACAGGTCGCCGCGAGGCTCGCCGTTCTCACCGGGCGCCACCTCCACGACGGTGACGCCAAGCAGGCCCTCACCGGAGGCAAGCACCGACGTCGGCGGGACCGTACCGCCGTCCACGAAGACCACCAGGTGCGGCTGGTCGAGCAGCGGTGCCGCGTCGCGCTGGAACCGCGGCCGGTCCTCCAGCCTGCCGCGCAGCAGCTCCTCCAGCTCCCCCATGTCGCCCACCACGAGCCGCCGGGTGCCCGCACCGTCCAGCTCGGCCGGCGACTGCGTGTGCGGCAGCCACTTGACCCACTCCCACTCGCGCAGCGCCGACGGCGAGGCGGCGACTCCCAGCACCAGGTCCGCGGGCGAGTGCAGGGTCGACAACTGGGCGATCATCGCCCGCGCCTGGCCGTAGACCGCCTCGGGCTCGCCGGTCAGCGCGACATGAGAGAAAGCGCGCAGCGACACCGCGAGCGGCAGGCCCTCGACGGTGCCGTAGGCGGCGATGAAGCGCTGCATGGCGTGCGCGGTGAGCGGTTCCAGCTGGTCGACGGGGGCGGTGTCGGGGGCGACCAGCGGGGTGGCCAGCTGCTGCGGGGCGAGCCCCACCCGCACCTGCCCGAAGTCGTCGTCGCCCGGGCGGCGTTCCCAGACCCGCTTGCCCTCGGCGGCCAGCGCCCACAGCTGGTCGGGTGCGGGGTGGGTGTAGAGCTGGCTGCTGCGCTGCCGGTCGGCGACCTTGCGGGCCTTGCGGCGCTGCTGCGCGAGGTATTTGAGGTAGTCGCGGCGGCTGTCGGCCATATGCCCGCTGGCGCCTTGCCGGGTGCGTACGACCTGCCCTATCGCCATCGCCACCATCGAGGTGAGCATCAGCCCGCCCATGACCTTCATGATCGCCTGCGAGCCCGGCATGAAGAAATACGCCGCCGAGCCGCCCATGGCGAGCATGGGCAGCAGCATCATCATCAGGCCCTGGTCCTGGCCGCGTTGCAGTTCGGGCGGTGACGCCAGTTCAAGCTCTTCCGACGGCATCTCGGGCGGGAATGCCCGCGCCGGACGCTTGACGATGACCGAACTCACTGATGTGCTCGCCCCCCGGGATCATCGACCCGTTCTGACTGATATTTTGTCGCAGATACTACTTACAGCCACCCCCCACCGGCCAGGCGGGAGTTGGCTGATCGCGGAACTCCGCACCCTAGGGGGCACAGCGCGGTGAGCACGATCTCAGCGACCGGATTCTGCCGCGTCACGGTCGTAGCACCGGACAGCAGGATCGACGTGGCACTTCCCGACGACCTCCCGGTCGCCGATCTGCGCCCGGACATCCTGCGCCTGTCGGGGCAGGTGCAGACCGAGGACGAGCCGACCGGCTTCCACCTCGTCCGCAGGGACGGCAGCGTCCTCGACCCCGCCCTGTCGCTGTCCGCGCAGCGTGTCCTCGACGGCGAGCTGATCGCGCTGCGCGCCTACGCCGAGTCGCTGCCGCCCGCCGTCCACGACGACGTGGCGGACGCCATCGCCACCGCCGTCGTCCGCGACCGGCGCCGCTGGGACGACGACCTGATGCGGGTCGTCGGCCTGACCGGCGGCGCGGTGCTGCTGGTCATGATGGGCTTCGTGCTGTGGTGGGCGGAGCCGATCAGGCACGACATGCACTCGATGCCGGGCGTCGTCGCCGGCGTGCTCGGCACGCTGCTGGTCGCCTTCGCGGCCGTACGCGCCCGGATATACCGCGACCGCGCCGCCGCGGTCGCGCTCGGCCTCGCCGCGCTGCCGCACCTGCTGATCGCGGGCTCCGGCATCGTCGCCCCCGACCACGGGCACGGACCTGGGCGGCTGCAGTTCATGGTCGGCTGCGCGACGGTCCTGCTGGCCTCCGCGGTCCTGGTCGCCGTGCTGCCCACCGGTGACGCGCCCTTCGTGGCGTCCGCCTTCCTGGCTGGGGCGGGCACCCTGGCCACCTACGGCGCCATCGCCACCGACGCCCCGCCGCGCGCCGTCGCCTCGGTCGCGGCCGTCGCGGCCGTCGCCCTGGTCGGCTTCCTGCCCGGCTGGTCCGCACGCTTCGCCCGGCTGCCGATCGGCTTCGGCTCGCCCGAACCGTCCGCCGAGGCCATGGAGCGCTACGGCGACCGGCGCGAGCCCGAGCAGGCCATCGACTACGAGGCGGTCGCCGCACAGGCCCGCCGCGGCCACGAACTGCTGCTCGGCCTGGTCGGCGGCTGCGCGGCCACCGTCGTCGGCGCCGCCGCGGTGATGAGCTTCTCCGACTCCGCGCCCGCCCAGGTGCTCGCCCTGACCGCCGGGGTGGCGGCACTGCTGCGCGCCCGGCTCTTCCGCTACACCAGCCAGGTCGCCAGCCTGGTGGTCGCCGGCATCCTCGCGGTGGCCCTGCTGATCCTCGGGCTCGCGCTCAACCCCGACACCTCGCTGCTGATGGACCTGGCCAGGGGCGACCACGGGCCGCTCGACCTGCACACCCTGTGGCTGTCCGCGGCGATCGCGGCCGGCGCGGTGCTGCTGGTCTCGATCGGCTTGATCGTGCCCCGCAAGGGCGTGTCCCCGTTCTGGGGCCGCAGCCTGGACCTGGCCGAGGGTGCGATCGTGCTGTCTCTGGTCCCGCTGTGCCTGGGCGTGCTCGAGGTCTACGGTTCCGTCCGCGGCCTGAGCAGCGACTGACCTGCACGAAAGGACTCGCTCCGGCTGGTGGAGGAGGGCAGGCGGCGGTGATGACCCGCCGGTAAGGAGCCCGGCAACCGGCTGGTACCCTGGGTGACGGTCACCTGTGTGTTCACGCCCGGTGACCGTACGCCGCGTGAGTCACCTGAGATTTCCCCGCGATGCAGACCGGGGACGCTCGCCGGCCCATGACCCCATGAGGAGTCCGTATGTCGCTCGACGTCGAGACGAAGAAGCAGATCATCGCCGAGTTCGGCACCAAGGAGGGCGACACCGGCTCCCCCGAGGTCCAGGTCGCGCTGCTGTCGCGCCGGATCTCGGACCTGACCGAGCACCTCAAGACCCACAAGCACGACCACCACTCGCGTCGTGGTCTGCTGATCCTGGTCGGCCAGCGCCGCCGTCTGCTGCAGTACCTGGCCAAGAAGGACATCACGCGCTTCCGTGAGCTTCGCGAGCGCCTCGGCATCCGTGCCGGCGCGGCTGGCGTCCGCTAGGACGCGTGGAGGGGAGCGGTGCCCGCACGACGGGGCCGCTCCCTTTGCCATATGCACCGGATTCCGCCGGCAGTACCGAACGTGTACGCGCCCGGCTACGAAGCGCGCACATGACGTGCGCGACCCCTGCGTCATCTGGTGCAATGGTGCTGTTGACAACGTATGAGGAGGAGCGTCCTCCTATCCGCCGCAGTCGCCGGTCCTCGGTAGTGGCCCCCGGGTGGTTCCACCCCCGGTGGCTTCGATCGAAGACCGGCCCCCGGCAGGACGCCCCTCCACCGATGGCCCCCGGGGACACGCCCCGCGGGCAAGGACGAGGAGAATCCCCATAGTGGAGAACGAGACCCACTACGCCGAAGCCGTGATCGACAACGGTACCTTCGGCACCCGTACCATCCGCTTCGAGACGGGCCGGCTGGCCCGCCAGGCCGCCGGCTCCGCCGTGGCCTACCTGGACGACGACACCATGGTGCTGTCGGCCACCAGCGCCTCCAAGCAGCCCAAGGAGCACTTCGACTTCTTCCCCCTCACGGTGGACGTCGAGGAGCGCATGTACGCGGCCGGCCGGATCCCCGGCTCCTTCTTCCGCCGCGAGGGCCGCCCCTCCGAGGACGCCATCCTCACCTGCCGGCTGATCGACCGCCCGCTGCGCCCGTCCTTCGTCAAGGGCCTGCGCAACGAGATCCAGGTCGTCTGCACGATCATGGCGCTCAACCCCGACCACCTCTACGACGTGGTCGCCATCAACGCCGCCTCCTGCTCCACGCAGCTGGCCGGCCTGCCCTTCTCCGGCCCGATCGGCGGCGTCCGCGTCGCACTGGTCCGCGGCCAGTGGGTGGCCTTCCCGACGCACACCGAGCTCGAAGAGGCCGTCTTCGACATGGTCGTCGCGGGCCGCGCCCTGGAGGACGGCGACGTCGCGATCATGATGGTCGAGGCCGAGGCCACCGCGAAGACCATCCAGCTGATCGAGGGCGGCGCCGAGGCGCCGACCGAGGAGGTCGTCGCCGCCGGCCTGGAGGCCGCCAAGCCGTTCATCAAGGTGCTCTGCAAGGCGCAGTCGGAGCTGGCCGCCAAGGCCGCCAAGCCCACCGGCGAGTTCCCGATCTTCCTGGACTACCAGGAGGACGTCTTCGAGGCCCTGGAGTCCGCCGTCACCGGCGAGCTGGCCCAGGCGCTGACCATCCCGGGCAAGCAGGCCCGCGAGGCGGAGCTGGACCGGGTCAAGGCGCTGGCCGCCGAGAAGCTGCTGCCGCAGTTCGAGGGTCGCGAGAAGGAGATCTCCGCGGCCTACCGCTCGCTGACCAAGAAGCTGGTCCGCCAGCGCGTCATCCGCGACAAGGTCCGCATCGACGGCCGCGGTGTCACCGACATCCGTACGCTGGCCGCCGAGGTCGAGGCGATCCCGCGGGTTCACGGCTCGGCGCTCTTCGAGCGCGGCGAGACGCAGATCCTCGGCGTCACCACGCTGAACATGCTCCGCATGGAGCAGCAGCTCGACACCCTGGCGCCCGAGACCCGCAAGCGCTACATGCACAACTACAACTTCCCGCCGTACTCGGTCGGCGAGACCGGCCGCGTGGGCTCGCCCAAGCGCCGCGAGATCGGCCACGGCGCCCTCGCCGAGCGCGCCCTGATCCCGGTCCTGCCGACCCGCGAGGAATTCCCCTACGCGATCCGCCAGGTCTCCGAGGCGCTGGGCTCCAACGGCTCCACGTCGATGGGCTCGGTCTGCGCCTCCACCATGTCGCTGCTGAACGCCGGTGTGCCGCTGAAGGCCCCCGTCGCCGGTATCGCCATGGGCCTGATCTCGCAGGAGATCGAGGGCGAGACGCACTACGTCGCGCTGACCGACATCCTCGGCGCCGAGGACGCGTTCGGCGACATGGACTTCAAGGTCGCCGGTACGAAGAACTTCGTGACCGCGCTCCAGCTCGACACCAAGCTCGACGGTATCCCCGCCTCCGTGCTGGCCGCCGCGCTGAAGCAGGCCCGTGACGCACGCCTCCACATCCTCGATGTGATGAACGAGGCCATCGACGTCCCGGACGAGATGTCCCCGAACGCCCCGCGGATCATCAGCATCAAGATCCCCGTGGACAAGATCGGCGAGGTCATCGGCCCCAAGGGCAAGATGATCAACCAGATCCAGGAGGACACCGGCGCCGACATCTCCATCGAGGACGACGGCACGGTGCTGATCGGCGCCACCGAGGGTTCGCAGGCCGAGGCGGCCCGCGCGGTGATCAACCAGATCGCCAACCCGACGATGCCCGAGGTCGGCGAGCGCTACCTGGGCACGGTCGTGAAGACGACCACCTTCGGCGCGTTCGTCTCGCTGATGCCCGGCAAGGACGGTCTGCTGCACATCTCGCAGATCCGCAAGCTCGCCGGCGGCAAGCGCGTCGAGAACGTCGAGGACGTGCTCGGCGTCGGCGCCAAGGTGCAGGTCGAGATCGCCGAGATCGACCAGCGCGGCAAGCTCTCGCTCGTCCCCGTCATCGAGGGCGAGGACGGCGACGCCGACGACGTGAAGGACGAGTCGGCCCAGTGACGACCCGCTCCACCGCCGCGACGGCCCGCCCCTCCACCAAGGGGCGGGCCGTCCGCACACGGACCCTGCTGCCCGGTACCGACGGCATCGGGACGGTACGCCGCAGCGTGCTGCCCGGCGGCCTGCGGGTGGTCACCGAGACCCTGCCGACGGTGCGCTCCGCCACCTTCGGCATCTGGGCGGCGGTCGGCTCCCGCGACGAGACCCCGGTGCTCAACGGCGCCACCCACTACCTGGAGCACCTGCTCTTCAAGGGCACCCGGCGGCGCAGCGCGCTCGACATCTCCGCCGCCGTCGACGCGGTCGGCGGCGAGATGAACGCGTTCACCGCCAAGGAGTACACCTGCTACTACGCCCGGGTGCTCGACACCGACCTGCCGCTGGCCATCGACGTGGTCTGCGACATGCTCACCGGGTCGCTGATCCGCCAGGAGGACATCGACGCCGAGCGCGGCGTCGTCCTCGAGGAGATCGCGATGACCGAGGACGACCCGGGCGACCAGGTGCACGACCTGTTCAGCACCGCCATGCTCGGCGACACCCCGCTGGGCCGCCCGGTCCTCGGCACCGTCGAGACCATCAACGCGCTCACCCGCGACCAGGTCGCCCGCTTCTACCGCAAGCACTACGACCCCACCCGCCTGGTGGTCGCCGCAGCGGGCAACATCGACCACGCCGTCGTCGTACGCCAGGTCCGCCGCGCCTTCGACCGGGCCGGCGCACTGCGCGACCCCGCCGCCCTGCCGCAGCCGCCCCGCGACGGGGCCCGCACGCTGCGCACGGCCGGCCGGGTCGAGGTGCTGGACCGGCGCACCGAGCAGGCCCACGTGGTCCTCGGCATGCCCGGCCTGTCCCGCACCGACGAGCGGCGCTGGGCGCTGGGCGTGCTCAACACCGCGCTCGGCGGCGGCATGAGCTCCCGCCTCTTCCAGGAGGTCCGGGAGAAGCGCGGTCTGGCGTACTCGGTGTATTCGTACACCTCCTCCTTCGCCGACTGCGGCCTGTTCGGTGTCTACGCCGGCTGCCAGCCGAGCCGGGTGCCCGAGGTGCTCAAGATCTGCCGGGACGAGCTGAACCAGGTCGCCGAGAACGGCCTGACCGACGAGGAGCTGCGCCGCGCCATCGGCCAGCTGTCCGGGTCGACCGTCCTCGGCCTGGAGGACACCGGCGCGCTGATGAACCGGATCGGCAAGAGCGAGCTGTGCTGGGGCGACCAGCTGTCGGTCGACGACCTGCTGGCAAAAATCGCCGCCGTGACGCCCGACGAGGTGCGCGCGGTGGCCCGCGACGTGCTGGGGCAGCGCCCCTCGCTGGCCGCCATCGGCCCGCTCAAGCAGAAGCAGACCGCCCGCCTGCACGAAGCCGTCGCATAGCGCGGGCCGCGCGCACGCTGCACCCATCCCGTACGCACGACTCGGAGGACCCCGAAACGATGAGCAAGCTCCGTGTGGCCGTCATCGGCGCCCAGGGCCGGATCGGCTCGGCGGCGGCCGCCGCCGTCGAGGCCGCGGACGACCTCGACCTGGTCGCCGCGATCGACCGCGAGGACCCGCTGGAGGCGCTGACCGAGGCCGGCGCCCAGGTCGCGGTGGAACTGACCCACCCCGACGCGGTCATGGGCAATCTGGAATTCTGCGTCGGGCACGGCATCCACGCCGTGGTCGGCACCACCGGGTGGACCGCGGAGCGCCTCGACCGGCTGCGCGGCTGGCTGGCCGCCGCCCCCGGCACCGGGGTGCTCGTCGCCCCGAATTTCTCCATCGGCGCCGTCCTGACCATGCAGTTCGCCCGGCAGGCGGCCCGCTGGTTCGAATCGGCCGAGGTCATCGAGCTGCACCACGACAACAAGGCGGACGCCCCCAGCGGCACCGCCACCCGCACCGCACAGCTCATCGCGGCCGCCCGCGCCGAGGCGGGCCTCGCCCCGCAGCACGACCCGACGACCCACGGTCTGGAGGGCGCCCGCGGCGCGGACGTCGAGGGCGTGCCGGTGCACTCGGTACGGCTGCGCGGCCTGCTCGCGCACCAGGAGGTGCTGTTCGGCGGTACCGGGGAGACGCTCACCATCAGGCACGACTCGCTGCACCACAGCAGCTTCATGCCCGGCATCCTGCTCGCCGCCCGCACCGTCCCCGGTGTCCCCGGCCTCACCTACGGCCTGGAAAACTTCCTCGAAGGAACAGAACCCGGCCACCAAGAGGACTGACCGCATGCGTTCCAAAATCAGCTACGCCGGCTCCGCCGTCGCGCTGCTGTTCTACTTCGTCCTGGTCGGCGACCGCGGGCTGCTGCTGATCGCCGACGGCCGCCCGGTCACCGTGGCCTTCGGCGTGGCGGTGCTGGTGCTGCCGCTGATCGGTGCCTGGTTCCTGTGGCACACCACGCAGTTCGCCCGGCACGCGGGGCGGCTGGGCCGCGAGCTGGAGGCCGAGGGCGGGCTGCCGGTCGACGAGCTGACCCGTACGCCAAGTGGCCGGATCGACCGTGACTCGGCCGACGCGGTCTTCGCCAAGCGGCAGGCGGAGACCGAGGCGGCGCCCGAGGACTGGCGCAACTGGTTCCGGCTGGCCGTCGCCTACTTCGACGCCCGCGACACGCCGAGGGCCCGCAAGGCGATGCAGCGCGCCATCGCCCTGCACGACGGCCGGCCGCAGCGCTAGGGCCTGTCCGGCGGATCATGCCGGGCCTGCGACGCCCGGCACCGCACCCCTCCCCCTGCCTTCGGCGGGAGGTGCCCCCAGCGTTGTCGAATCATCCTTGTACGACCCGGTACGAGGACGATTCTCCGCCTTGCCATGTACGGCACCGGACGCCGCAGGCTGATCCGCCAAGATCCGCCGGACAGGCCCTAGGGCGGCGTCAGGGGGCGGTCAGCGCAGTTCCGCGGCCCAGCCCTCGATGGCGTCGGCGGCCATGTCGAAGGCGTCGACCCGGCCGAGGAAGTCCGCGTTGTGGTCGGTGAGCTGCGGGCGCAGCGGCTCGCCGCCCTTCCGGCTGATGATCAGCGCCTGCCCCTGGACGCTGCGCGGCAGCCCGAGCACCCGCACCGGCTGCTGCGCGGTGCGTACCGAGGCGACCTTGCGCCACGGAACGGTCACCGTGCTGAAGTAACTCGTCTGCCGCAGCCCCTTGCCGCTCACCCACACGCCGACCCGCAGCAGCCGCAGCGCGGCCGCTATCACCAGCAGCGCCGCCAGCAGGCACACGCCCGCGCCCTGCGTGTCGGCCGCGGCGGCCATGATCAGGGCGGCGAACATCAGGTACGAGGCCAGCATCAGCGCCAGCGCGGCCGTGGCGACCCGCCACGGGCCCGGACGGTACGGCCGCATCCAGCGGTCCTGCTCTAGGTGGGGGAGCGGGCGTCCGGCCGCCAGGTCGTCGGTCTCGGCGGGCGCGGAGCTGTAGGGCAGGGACACGCGGAGAATCCTCTTCCGGTTCCGGAGGGGGCCAGCCGGAGCGGACTGCGCTCCGATCCGGTGAGGCTAGCCGCCCCGGCGGCCCCACGGCTACTTCAGGTCGGCCGTTCGGCAGCGGCCGCTGTCCTCCCCAGCCCTTAGGCTGGTCGCCGCAATGCCGCTTAGCAGGAAGGACCCTCCGGTGCCGACCGACCTCCCCACCGGGACCCCCGCCGCCCCGCCGGCCTCCGTCGAGTTCCGGGACGACGTCACCGTGGACCTCGTCAAGCACAGCGCGTCGGACTCCGACGTCCTGTGGGCGGCCCGGGTCTCCACCGCGGGCGAGCAGTCGCTCGAGGAGCTGACGAAGGACCCGGAGCGGTCGAAGGGCCTGATCAACTACCTGATGCGGGACCGCCACGGCAGCCCCTTCGAGCACAACTCGATGACCTTCTTCGTCAGCGCGCCGATCTTCGTCTTCCGCGAGTTCATGCGCCACCGGGTCGGCTGGTCCTACAACGAGGAGTCCGGCCGCTACCGCGAGCTGCAGCCGGTCTTCTACGTGCCGGGGCCGGACCGCAAACTGGTGCAGCGCGGCCGCCCGGGGAAGTACGAGTTCGTGCACGGGACACCCGAACAGCACAAGCAGACCGTCGCGGCCATGGAGGAGTCCTACGCGCAGTCGTATGCCGCGTATCAGGCGATGCTCGCCGACGGGGTCGCCCGCGAGGTGGCCAGGGCCACCCTGCCGGTCGGCCTGTTCTCGTCGATGTACGCCACGTGCAACGCACGGTCGCTGATGCACTTCCTCGGCCTGCGCACCCAGCACGAGCTGGCCACGGTGCCGTCCTTCCCGCAGCGCGAGATCGAGATGGTCGGCGAGCGGATGGAGGCGGCCTGGGCGGAACTGATGCCGCTCACCCATGCGGCGTTCAACGCCAACGGGCGTGTCGCCCCGTAGCGGGACCGGCCGACCGGCCCGTCGCAGCCGAATGTCCGAAGTGTTCGGATTGCAGGCATTCGTGAGGTTCATCTAGGCTGCAGAAACGGACCCCGGCGGTGCCTGAACCCCCGAGCAGACACCGCCGGAGTCCTTTGCGCAGGTCCCGCGGCTGCGTGCCCCCATACACACCGAGTAGCGTGGGACCCATGGCTCCGACCTCCACCCCCAACGCCCCCTTCGGGCGGGTACTGACCGCAATGGTCACGCCGTTCACCACGGACGGCGCACTCGACCTCGCCGGCGCCCAGCAGCTCGCCACCCACCTGGTGGACGCGGGCAACGACGGACTCGTCGTCAACGGCACCACCGGGGAGTCGCCCACCACGAGCGACACGGAGAAAGACCAGCTCGTACGCGCCGTGGTCGAGGCCGTCGGCGACCGCGCCTTCGTCATCGCCGGCGTCGGCACCAACGACACCCGGCACAGCACCGAACTCGCCCGCCAGGCCGAGCGCAGCGGAGCCCACGGCCTGCTCACGGTCACGCCGTATTACAGCAAGCCGCCGCAGGAAGGGCTGATCCGGCACTTCACCACCATCGCCGACGCCACCGGCCTGCCCGTCATGCTCTACGACATCCCCGGCCGCAGCGGCGTCCCGCTGGAGACCGAGACCCTCGTCCGGCTGGCGGAACACCCCAGGATCGTCGCCAACAAGGACGCCAAGGGCGACCTCGGCGCGGCCGGCTGGGCACTCGGCCGCAGCGGCCTGGCCTGGTATTCGGGTGACGACATGCTCAACCTGCCGCTGCTCGCCATCGGCGCCGTCGGCTTCGTCTCCGTCGTCGGCCACCTCGTCACCCCGGAGCTGCGCGCCCTGCTGGACGCGTACACCAGCGGTGACGTCGCCAAGGCGGCAGAGATCCACCAGCGGCTGCTCCCCGTCTACACCGGTATGTTCCGCGCCCAGGGCGTCATCACCACCAAAACCGCCCTCGCGCTGCGCGGACTGCCCGCAGGCCCGCTCCGGCTGCCGCTCACCGAACTCGACGCGGACGCCACGGAACGCCTCAGGAAGGATCTCGCCGCCGGCGGGGTACACCTCTGACAACGGACTTCACAACTGAATAAGCACCACCGCACGCAAACGCACCGCCCGAATGACGGTGCGCCAACGGATACGTCACATACAGTTCCGCACGCCACGGCCCACGAAGGCCCCTCCGGCGTGCGTGATAGGGAGAACCTTTTGAGCCATCCGCACCCTGAACTCGGCCCCCCGCGGACTCTCACCGAAGGCGGCCTGCGCATCACACCGCTCGGCGGCCTCGGTGAGATCGGCCGCAATATGACGGTCTTCGAATTCGGCGGCAAGCTGCTGATCGTGGACTGCGGCGTCCTCTTCCCCGAGGAGGAGCAGCCGGGCGTCGACCTGATCCTGCCCGACTTCAGCTCCATCCGGGACCGCCTCGACGATGTCGTCGGCGTCATCCTCACCCACGGCCACGAGGACCACATCGGCGCCGTTCCTTTCCTGCTCAGGGAAAAGGACGACATTCCGCTGATCGGCTCCAAGCTCACCCTCGCACTGATCGAGGCCAAGCTCCAGGAGCACCGCATCCGGCCGTACGCCCTCGAGGTCAAGGAGGGCGACCGCGAGCGTATCGGCCCCTTCGACTGCGAGTTCATCGCCGTCAACCACTCCATTCCCGACGCGCTCGCCGTCGCCATCCGCACCCCGGCCGGCATGGTCGTCGTGACCGGCGACTTCAAGATGGACCAGCTCCCGCTGGACGGCCGGCTCACGGACCTGCCCACCTTCGCGCGACTCGGCGAGGAGGGCATCGACCTGCTGCTCGCCGACTCCACCAACGCCGAGGTGCCCGGCTTCGTCCCGCCGGAGCGCGACATCTCCTCGGTGCTGCGGCAGACGTTCGCGAAGGCTGAAAAGCGCATCATCGTCGCGAGCTTCGCCAGCCATGTGCACCGCATCCAGCAGGTACTCGACGCCGCCCATGAACGCGGCCGCAAGGTCGCCTTCGTCGGCCGCTCGATGGTCAGGAACATGGGCATCGCCCGCGACCTGGGCTATCTCAAGGTCCCCGGCGGCCTCGTCGTGGACATCAAGGTGCTCGACGACCTGCCGGACGAGAAGGTCGTGCTGGTCTGCACCGGCTCCCAGGGCGAGCCCATGGCCGCCCTGTCCCGCATGGCCAACCGGGACCACCAGATCCGCATCGTCGAGGGCGACACCGTCGTCCTCGCGTCCTCCCTCATCCCGGGCAACGAGAACGCGGTCTACCGCGTGATCAACGGCCTCACCCGATGGGGCGCCAACGTCGTCCACAAGGGCAACGCCAAGGTCCACGTCTCGGGCCACGCCTCGGCCGGCGAACTGCTGTACTTCTACAACATCTGCAAGCCGCGCAACCTGATGCCGATCCACGGCGAATGGCGGCACCTTCGCGCCAACGCCGATCTGGGCCGACTCACCGGCATCCCCAAGGAACGCACCGTCATCGCCGAGGACGGCGTCGTCGTCGACCTCGTCAACGGCGTGGCCAAGATCGCCGGCAAGGTCCAGGCCGGCTACGTGTACGTCGACGGCCTGTCGGTCGGCGACATCACCGAGGCGTCGCTGAAGGACCGGCGCATTCTCGGCGAGGAAGGCATCGTCTCGGTCTTCGTCGTGGTCGACAGCACCACCGGCAAGATCGTCGGCGGCCCGAACATCCACGCGCGGGGGTCGGGTATCGAGGACGTGGCGTTCGCCGCCGTCATCCCGAAGATCGAGGAAGGCCTCTCCCGGTCCGCCTCCGACGGAGTGATGGAGGTCCGCCAGATCCAGCAGCTGATCCGACGGTCCGTCGGCAAGTGGGTATCGGACACCTACCGCCGCCGCCCGATGATCCTCCCTGTGGTCGTTGAGGTCTGACCCTCCGTCAAGCTGCTGACCACACACGGGCCGCCGGATTTGCATCCGGCGGCCCGCTCCAGTACGTTGGCACAACCGCCTCGACGAGACCCGCGGAAACGTGCGTGCTCGGAACGGGGTTGGTAATTCCGACCGAATAGCTTCTGCTAAAGTCGGAAACACGAAGGGAAAGCCCGGAGGGGCCGGTGAAACGGTCTCGAAGGAAGCTT
>NZ_FRBI01000012.1 GCF_900142575.1 Actinacidiphila paucisporea | reverse complement strand
GTCGACGGCTGCCGAGGCGGGGGTCCCGGCGTTCTCGGTGGAGGAGGCCGTCGCGGTCTTCCCCTGCGACAGCAGCGAAGGCGCGGCGTGGGCGGTCCCCGAGGTGGCGGTGATCGCCCCGGCCGCCACGACGACGGCCGCCACCAGAGCGGCCAGTAAGGGTCTTCTGCGTCGAACGCCGCGCAGGAAGAGGGACAGGAGGCTCATATGCATCTCCATGGGGGGTGTGTGCCTCGTGACGAAGCCGGGAGAGCGCTCTCCGGGGGGAGTCTCATGCAAGGCCTGATCACTGTCAATGCTTCTGCACAGGACGGCCGCAGGCGCCCCGGCCGCACACCTCGGGAAGCTCGCCGGCCCGCGCCCCCCGCCGCAGGCCCGGGATGCGGAACGGTGCGTTCGCACCCGGCGGACCGCGGCCGGCTGCCAGTCTGGAGGCATGAACCGCAGTGATTCCGACGATCGGACAAGCGCCCTTCGCAAGGCGATGTACGAGACCCTGGAGCGGTCCTTCCGCGAGAGCCCGGACCCCGTCTACCGCCTGCGGACGCCGTGGCTCACCCCCTGCACGCTGGCCGAGCACCACACCGTCGACGGGAACCTGCAGTCGCTGACCCTCGCCTACGGCACCTGGGACACCGACCAGCCGCACATCAGGGTCACCACCTGGCGGGACCTGCCCGGCCAGGACTTCTCCCCCGACGAACTCGCAGAACCCGAAGAACCCGACGCCCCCCGCTCGGCGGCGACCGAACAGGTCACGGCCGACATCGCGGGCACCCCGCAGCCGGGCACCTTGCGGCGGCACCCCTCCGGGAGGTGGTTCCTGCGTGCGGACCTCGGCGCCCACCATCTGCTGGCCTCCGGCCGCGGCCCGATCGGCGACCTGTCCTTCGACCCGCTGACCGACCTCCAGGAAGCCGTCGACGCCCGCCGCGCCTACCTCGCCTCCCGGTTCCCCGACGCCCCGTGACGGTGCGCGCCGGGGGATCCGGTCGCGTGGCGGGCTTCAGCGGCGGCACCCGGCTCCTGGCTCTCGCCCCGGTGCCGGTGCGGCGGGAAAAACAGGTGGCGCGCATCGAGCGGAGGGGCTACCGTCCGAGGTGTTCGCTGCGGGAGCCGGCAGGCTGCCGCGTCGGCCGTCGACGTGACCGGGGAGGTGTGGACCGATGGCTGTCTTCGTACTGGGCGCTGCCCGTATTCAGCAGATCGTGCCAAGCACTCCCGTGGTCTCCGGCTGACCTCTTTCCTCCTTGCCGCGCGCCGGGCGCGCGGTGCCGGGGCCACCCGTTCCCCGAAGGGTTCCCCCTTGTCTTTCTCTTTTCGTGACGCCTCCTCGCATGCCCTCGTGCCCTACGGCTGGGACGACGTGTGGGAGGCGGAGTTCGCGCCGTACGCCGAACAGGGCCTGGTGGCGGGGCGGGTGGTGCGGGTGGACCGCGCCATGTGCGACCTCTTCACCGCCGACGGCCCCGTCAGGGCGGACAGTTCGCTGGTGACGCCGAACGACCCGATGCGGGTGGTGTGCACCGGCGACTGGGCCGCCGTCGATCCGGACGGCGACCCGCGCTTCGTCCGTACGCTGCTGCCGCGGCGCACCGCCTATGTCCGCTCCACCTCCTCCAAGCGCTCCGAGGGCCAGGTACTGGCCGCCAACCTCGACCATGTGGTGATCTGCGTGTCGCTCGCGGCCGAACTCGACCTCGGGCGGCTCGAACGCTTCCTGTCGCTGGCCTGGGAGAGCGGCGCCGTACCGGTGGTGGTGCTCACCAAGGCGGACACCCTGGACGACACCACGTATCTGCTGGCCGACGCCGAGGCGGCGGCGCCCGGAGTGCGGGTCCTGGCCGTCAGCGCGGCCACCGGCGCCGGACTCGACACCCTGGCCGCCGTGCTGTCCGGCGGCAGCTCGGTGCTGCTCGGGCAGTCGGGAGCCGGCAAGTCCACCCTGACCAACGCCCTGTTGGGGCGCGAGGTCCAGGTGGTGCAGGCCACCAGGGACGCCGACGGCAAGGGCCGGCACACCACGACCACCCGCGACCTGCTGGCACTTCCCGGCGGCGGGGTGCTCATCGACACCCCGGGGCTGCGCGGTGTCGGGCTGTGGGACGCCGAGTCCGGGGTCGGCCAGGTCTTCGCGGAGATCGAGCAACTGGCCGCGGACTGCCGCTTCCAGGACTGCTCGCACCAGGCGGAACCGGGCTGCGCGGTACTGGCCGCGCTCGACGACGGCATCCTGCCGCACCGGCGGCTCGACAGCTACCGCAAGCTGCTGCGCGAGAACGCCTGGATCGCCTCACGCACCGACCAGCGGCTGCGCGCGGAACTGCGGCGCGAGTGGAAGCAGCGGTCGGCGGCGGGCCGCGAGATGTACGAGCGCAAGCGCGGCGGAGGCGGCGGTCACCGCAGGATGGGCTGACCTCCCGGCGTCACCCGGGGCCCGCTGCGGCAGCCGGGTGGCGTCATCCCGCGCCGCCGCCACGTCCGTGGCGGCGGCGCACCGCGAGGGGGCTGCCGGCACTCCAGAACGAACCGATGACCCCGGCCACCACCAGTGCGACGATCACGATCCCGAGGATCACGGAGTAGGCCATGACAGTCCTCCTCGTCTCCCGGTGCGGTCTTCACCGCACCCTCACGTTCGCTGCCTTCCCGTGACATTCCCGTTGCCCGGCGTTTCCAACCCACAGGAAAGAGCCGCGGCTTCACCGGCCCGCGGTCGAACGACCGTACGGTCCGGCGGTGATGGGGTCGGCGGGGGACTGCCCGTCAGGCGGAGGCGCGTACCACCAGCTGGGTGGGGGTGATGATCGGGGTCAGCGCGGACACCGCGCCGGGGGTGGCGGACGGCTCCAGGGCGCGCAGCAGCAGCCGCGCCATCATCCGGCCCATCTCCTCGATGTCCTGGCGGATCGTGGTCAGCGGCGGGTCGGTCCACTCGGCGACCGAGACGATGTCGTCGAAGCCGATCACTGCCACGTCCTGCGGCACCCGCAGGCCGCGCTGCCGCAGCACCCGCAGCGCGCCCGACGCCATCATGTCGGAGGCGGCGAAGACCGCGTCGAGGTCGGGGAAGCGCTCCAGCAGCAGCTCCATCGCCAGCGAGCCGCCCTCAGGGGTGAAGTCGCCCTCGGCGATCAGGCCGGGGTCGATGTGCGGCAGCATGTCGCGGAAGCCGTCGAGCCGGTCGATCGAGGCGGTCTGGTCCAGCGGACCCGCGATGTGCGCGATGCGCCGGCGGCCGAGGTTCAGCAGGTGGCGTACGGCGTCGCGCGCGCCGCCCCGGTTGTCGCAGTCCACGTAGAGCGTGGTCGGCCCCGGTTCGGCGTCCGACCAGCCGGGCCGGCCGCCTATCACGGTGGCCACCCCGGCCTTGCGGGCCATCACCGGCAGCGAGTCGTCGTCGTGCAGCGAGAAGATCAGCGCGCCGTCCACGTGCCCGCCCGCCAGATAGCGGCCCACCCGCTCGTAGTCGGCGACGCCCTCGGTGAGCAGCAGCACCAACTGGTTGTCATGCGCGGTCAGTTCCTTGCTGATGCCGCGCACCTGCTGGGCGAAGAAGGGGTCGGCGAAGAACCGCGTCTCGGGCTCGGCGACCACCACGGCGACCGCTCCGTTGCGCCGGGTGACCAGGGTGCGGGCCGCCTGGTTGGGGACGTAGCCCAGCTCGTCGACAGCCGCGCGCACCCGTTCGACCAGCGGCGCACGCACGCCGTCGCTGCCGTTGACCACCCGCGAGGCCGTCGCCCGCGACACCCCGGCCCGCGCCGCGACTTCCTCAAGGGTGGGGCGGGCCGCGAACGTCGGGTCGGACACGGGGAGGGCTCCTTCGCGCACGGATAACGAAAAGTTCCGGGATCGGCACGGACAGCGTATCGGGTCACCCGGCGTTGCGTGAGAGCGCTCTCTTATTTCATAGCGTGAGCTTTACCCCGCGAGGGTGCGTCCCGCGGGGCTCGGCGGACCGGTCTCAGCCGTCCAGGCCCCAGCTGTAAATGGCGTAGGGCGTGATCCTGATCAGCTCCGGGCTGAGGTGCGCCCCGTAGTCGTGCGGGCCGACGATCTGCTCGGCGGTGCCGCGGATCTCCACCCCGCGCACCTTCCACGGCGTGACGCTGGCGATGTCGTCCACGACCAGCGAGACATGGGGGTTGGCCGCGATGTTCCGCCACTTCTTGGTGGTGCCCATCGCATAACCGGCGATGTCGATCGTGCTGTCGGGGCGCAGGAGGAAACCGACCGGGTTCGCCTGCGGCCGGCCCTTCGCGTCCACGGTCGCCAGCCGGCCGAGGCGCTGGTCGCCCAGATAGGCCAACTCGGCCTCGTCGAGTTCCGTCCGTGCGGTTGTCGTCGTCATGGATCAAGCCTCACACGGCGGTGGGGCGCGTTCATCGGACCTGCGGCCCAGGCGAGACCTAGGCCGCAGGTCGGACAGCGCCCCGGGAGAGCGGTTTCCCGGCCCTCCTGGGCTGCCCGCCGGTCCGGGCTGCGGGCCGGTCCGGTACTCCGGCCGGTTCACCCGGCCGGAGTACCGCCCGCCACGTCAGGGGGTGTTGTTGGCCAGGGCCAGCAGGCGGGCGCTGCTGGCGCTGAAGCGGTCGCGGTCGACGGCACCCGAGATGCCGCTCACCGAACCGGAGTCGGAGTACTGCCAGAACGTCCAGTACGGGAAGCCGCTCGGGATGGTGGGGCTGGCCGCCGTGGTCCAGTGCGCCACGTTCAGCGGGCTCCTGGCGGACATGCCGCCCCAGCCGCCGGTGCACGAGTTCCACCAGCTCGCGCTGGTGTAGATGACGACGTCGCGGCCAGTCCTGGACTTGTAGGTGTTGTAGAAGTCCAGGATCCACGACTGCATCGACGCGGCCGACTTGCTGTAGCAGCCGCCTTCGAGGTCCAGCATCCCGGGCAGCGTGAGGTTGTCCGCCGACCAGGCGCCGCCGTTGCTCGCGAAGTAGTTGGCCTGCGCCGCGCCGGAGGACAGGTCGGGCCGCGCGAAGTGGTAGGCGCCCCTGATCACCTTGGCGTTGTAGGCGTTCAGGTAGTCCGCGTTGAAGGTCGGGTCCTTGTACGTGGTGCTCTCGGTGGCCTTGATGTAGGCGAAGCTGATGCCGGCCGACTTCACCGACGTCCAGTTGATCGTCCCCTGGTAGTGCGAGACGTCGATTCCCACCGGGGACGCGGCGTTCGGCGTCACGGCGGCGGGGGCGCCGAGGTCGAGCTGCCGGGTGTCCGGCGTGAAGGCCGCCTTGCTGTCCTGGGCGTAGCCGACGCCCATGTAACCGCCGCCGAGCGGGATGTTGCTGCCCGACGGGAGCGTACGGGCACTGGCCGTGCCCGCCGACATCGTCGCGGCGAGCGCCATGGTCGCGCCGAGGACTCCGGCCGCCAGCAGTTTCCGCCGGGCGGCAGGGGTGGTGCGGATTGGGGAGAACAAGGCTTTCCTCCAGGCACGTTGGGGTGGTGCGGGGGCGGGGGCCGCGCGCCTACGCCGGGCTCGTCCGACCGGGGGGTCTGCTCGCGTCTACTCGCGTAGCGTGCGAGCGGTCGGCGGCCGCCACCGCTTCGGCGGGGTGGCGGCGGGGCGGTCTGGCGGGGGATGCCCGTGGGGCTGCGTGGTCGCGCGGTGGTGCCGTTGCGTGCACGATGGTGCGGGGCGGTGCGGTGCGCGCGGGGTGATTGATGTGAACGCGTCATGAGTGACGCATGAACTTCCCTCTGGCGTAAAGGGGTTCAGGATTTCCGTAGTGGTCCAGACCACTGCGGGAGGCGCGGAGCTGCGGCGACGGCGCCGGGGTGGCCGAAACTTTCCGCGGCTGAAAGTCGCGGGGCGCGGCTTGGGGCTTGGGGGGCGGATACGCCGCCGAGCCGGCCGGGGCTCGGGCCGCGCGGGTGCGCGGGCGGCTCGGGCGTTCGGGTGCAGGGGGTGCAGGGGGTGCGCGGGCGGCTCGGCCGCTGGCGTCGCTCGGGTCGCTCGGGCTGCCCCGGGCGCTCAGGTCACGATGGTCGCGATCAGCCAGGTGGCCGTCACCAGGAGGCAGGCCAGCAGCTCGACCAGCACGGAGCCGCCGACCGTGCGCATCGCCCGCCTGGTCGCCGTCCAGGCCGTCCGGTGCCCTCCGCCCAGGCGTACCCGCTCGGTGACGTAGATGCTGCCGACGAAGCCGATGACCGCGCCGAGCACCGGCAGCACGAAGAAGCCCACGATCGCGACGGCCGCGGCATCCACCACCGTGCGCCAGGTGATGCCCGACTCACGGATCCGGCGGGCCGGCAGCAGCCAGACCACGACCTGCGTGACCGCGAGCAGCCCCGTCGCCCCGGCGAGCACGCCCCAGGTGAGGCTGGTGTGCTCGGACGTCGCCCACCACAGCACGGCGGCCCAGCACAGCAGCGTTCCCGGCACGCCGGGGACCGCCACGCCGACGAGGCCGAGCAGCATCACCGCGCCGATCAGGCTCGCCTGTGCGGTCCCCATGGATTCCACCCTGCCGGATTCCGGCGTCGCTCGCCTGGCGGGGCGGGCGAAGTTGCCGGTGTGACGGGTGCGAGTGGAGGCGGCGCGGCGTTTCCACGTTTCCCGGCGGCCCGGGCGGTGGACAATAAGGGCATGAGCCAGCAGGGGGAGTCGCGCCAAGGTCAAGAAGACGACTGGTGGGGGCAGTTGTACGACGACGAGGCGGTCGGCGGTGCGGCGCCGGCCGCGTCGGACTCGATCGACGCGCACTTCGACTCGGCCCTTTCAGCGATGACGCCGCCCCCGCCGGCCCCCTCGGCCGCCGACACCCTGCGGCTCCGCCGCCCCACCGCCCCGCCTCCGCCCCCTTCCTGGCCCCGCCCGACCCGCACACCTTCGCCGGCGCCGCGTGCCCAGCCCGACGCCCCGGCGGAGGCTCCGGAGGAGCGTGAGCCGGGCCCGCTCCCTGCGGCGGAGGTGCCGTACGCCGGGGGCGCCGGGCCGGAACGGGACGAGCCGGCCGGGCTCGCGCGGGACGCGGACCCGGCATCCGAGCGGGTGTCGCGGGAGGCGGACACCCGTGACGCGGAAGAGAGCCCGGCGCCGCCGCCGTGGGACGCCTGGTCGGCTCGGCCGATGTTCCCGGCGCCGGAGCACGAGGACGACGACGTCCCGGACCCCGACCCGGTGCGCCCTTGGGACGCGTTGTCGGCGCAGCCCGCCTTCCAGGAGAGGACCGAGCCGACCGACCGGCCCGAGCCGCCCCCGGCGCGGCACCCCTGGGGCGACGCGCCGCCCGCCCCCGCGGAAGCCTGGGCGCCCGTCCCGCCCCCGCCGCCGGCCGGTTGGCCCGTCCCGAGGTCCCCCCGCCGACCGGACGGCGTGCGCCCCACCCCCGAGGCCCCCGGCGTGACCCTCCGCCCCGCCGAGCCCTGGACGTCCCCCTCACCCGCCCCGCAGCCCCCCGATGCGGTGAATGACGCCGCCGGCACGTCTGCGGGTCAGCCCGGCGAGGGCTCCGGCCGCGAAGACCCGGGTGTCCCGGCCCCGTGGCCTCCAACTGACGCTTTCGTCGCCGATCCGTCCGAGCAGGCCCCCGGCGGGGAGGCCGATCCGCCGGGTCAGGAAGCTCCGCCGGTCGCCGGGCCTGAGCCTGTGAGCGATTCGGCCGGGTCGTACGGTGGCCGGGGCGACGGCGCCGGTCGTGACGACCCGGGCGCGCCGCAGCTTCCGTGGCCTCCGGCCGATGCTTTCGCGGCCGATCCGTCCGAGCAGGCCCCCGGCGGGCAGGCCGCTGCGTCTGGTCAGGGCGCCCCGCCGGTCGCCGGGTCTGCGCCCGTGACCGGTACGGCCGGGTCGTACGGTGGCCGGGGCGATGACCCTGGTCGTGACGCTCCGGGTGCCTCGGCCCCATGGCCGGTCGATGTCTTCGTCGCCGATCCGTCCGGTCAGGACGCCTCGCCGGTCGCCGGGCCCGCGCCCGTGAGTGATGCGGCCGGGTCGTACGGTGGCCCGGGCGATGGCTCTGGTCGTGACGCTCCGGGTGCCCCGCGGGTCCCTTGGCCTCCTGCCGACGCTTTCGCCGCCGGACCGTCCCCGTTCGTGGACGGTGCCGACGGGGCTCACGGCGAGGGCGACGCCTCCGGGCGTCACATGGAAGCTCCGCCGGTTGCCGACTCCGGCGCCGGGCCTGGCGCGGGCGGTCCCGGCGCGTACGGCACGCCGGGCGACGCGTTCGGGCGCGACCAAGGCGCCCCGCGGGTTCCGTGGCCCGCTGCCGCCGATTCCAGCGTTCCGCCCGCCGTCCAGGCGCCCCCGCCGGCGACCGGTGCCGCCGACGCGCCCGCAGGCGACCCGCGCGCCGCGGACCCCGGTCCGGCCCACCCGCCCGCGCCCGGTGGCGCCGACCGTAACCCCGCCGGCCAGGCGACGGCGCTCCCCGCCGTGCGCGACAGCGGTGGGGTGCCCGCGCCGCGGGGGGCCGAGAGGTGGGGGGAGACGGTGTTCGGGGAAGGGGGCGTGCGGTGGGCGCCGGAGTTGCCGCCCGGGTGGGTGGCTGCCGACGGGGTGGGGGAGCCGGCCGCCGCGGTCGTGGGGGGCGGGGCGCCGACGTATGCGGCGGAGCCGACCGCTTGGCCGGAGGCGGATCCGGACGGGCTGGACGGGCTGGTGGCGGACACCGTGCTCGACGGGGCGGAGTACGGCGGCCTCACCGTCAGGACGGTGAGCGTGCGCGGGGATTCCGCGCGATATCGGGGGCAGCCGCGCAGGGACGCGCTGCTGACCGCCCGCTTCGGCACCGGGGACGACGCCCTGCTGCTGGTCGCGATGGCCAGTGGGGCGCGGGCCGCCGACGACGCGCATCGGGCCGCGCAGGACGCGGTGCGGTGGATCGCCGGGGCGGTGGGGCGCAGCCGGGAGCGGCTGGCGCAGGACATGCGGGCGGCCCGGCGCGGCTCGCTGAAGTCGGGGCTGCACCGGTTGACGGACCGCTGCTACGGCCGGTTGCGTGCCCGCGGTGAGGATCTCGGGCTGGACGAGGGCGCGTACACGGCGTCGCTGCGCTGCCTGCTGCTGCCCGCGGACCCGGCGTGCCCGGTCCGGCTGTTCTTCGGGGTGGGCGACGGCGGCCTGTTCCGTATCAGGGCGGGGGACTGGCAGGACCTGGACCTGGCACCGGACGGCACCGCGGTCCCCTTCCGCTTCCGGGCGACCGTCGCCCAGCCGGGTGACGCGCTGGTGATGTGCAGCGCGGGTCTGGCGGAGCCGCTGCGCGGCGAACCGGCGCTGGCCGCCCATCTGGCCGAGCGCTGGGGCGGCGGCCGGGTGCCGGGCCTGGCGGCCTATCTGGCCGACACGCAGACCCGCGTCAAGGGATACGCCGACGACCGTACGGCGGTGACCGTCTGGGACGCCTGACCCGGGATGCGCCGCCGCGGGCGGCGTGCGGAGATGGGTACATGGCAAAGCAGACGGTGGCCGAGCAGTTCATCGACATCCTGGTACGCGCGGGCGTGCGGCGGCTCTACGGCGTGGTGGGCGACAGCCTGAACCCGGTGGTGGACGCCGTCCGCCGCAGCCGTGCCCTCGAATGGGTGCACGTCAGGCACGAGGAGACGGCGGCCTTCGCCGCGGGCGCGGAGGCCCAGCTGACCGGGCGGCTGGCCGCCTGCGCCGGGTCCTGCGGTCCGGGCAACCTGCACCTGATCAACGGCCTGTTCGACGCCCACCGCTCGATGGCCCCGGTGCTCGCGCTGGCCTCGCACATCCCGAGCAGCGAGATCGGCACGGGCTACTTCCAGGAGACGCACCCCGACCGGCTGTTCGCCGAGTGCAGCTACTACAGCGAGCTGATCTCCAGCGCCGCCCAGATGCCGCGGGTGCTGCAGACCGCGATCCAGCACGCGGTGGGCCGCGGCGGGGTGTCGGTGATCAGCCTGCCGGGCGACATCGCCGCGCACCCGGCGCCACAGCGCAGCATCGAGCACGCGCTGGTCACCCGGCGCCCGACGGTCCGGCCCGGCGACGCCGAGATCGACGCGCTGGCACGGCTGGTGGACAGCGCCCGGCGGATCACGCTGTTCTGCGGCAGCGGCACGGCGGGCGCGCACGACGAGGTGATGGCCTTCGCGGAACGCGTCAAGGCACCGGTGGGGCACGCCCTGCGCGGCAAGGAGTGGATCCAGTTCGACAACCCGTACGACGTCGGCATGAGCGGACTGCTCGGCTACGGGGCCGCGTACGAGGCGATGCACGAGTGCGACCTGCTGATCCTGCTGGGCACCGACTTCCCGTACAACGCCTTCCTGCCAGACGACGTGACCATCGTCCAGGTCGACGTGCGGGCCGAGAACCTGGGGCGCCGCTCGAAGCTGGACCTCGCGGTGTGGGGCGACGCGGGCGAGACGCTGCGCTGCCTGACGCCGAGGGTGCGGGCGAAGTCCGACCGGCGCTTCCTGGACCGGATGCTGAAGAAGCACAGCGAAGCGCTGGAGGGCGTCGTCAAGGCGTACACCCGCAAGGTCGACAAGCATGTGCCGATCCACCCCGAGTACGTGGCCTCGGTGCTGGACGAGGAGGCCGCGGACGACGCGGTCTTCACCGTCGACACCGGGATGTGCAACGTGTGGGCGGCCCGCTACCTGACGCCCAACGGCAGGCGCCGGGTGATCGGTTCCTTCACCCACGGCTCGATGGCCAACGCGCTGCCGCAGGCGATCGGCGCGCAGTTCCTGGACCGGCGGCGGCAGGTGGTGTCGATGTCGGGCGACGGCGGATTCACCATGCTGATGGGGGACTTCCTCACCCTGGTGCAGTACGACCTGCCGGTGAAGGTCGTGCTGTTCAACAACTCCTCGCTCGGCATGGTCGAGTTGGAGATGATGGTCGAGGGCCTGCCCGCCTACGGCACCACCAACGTCAACCCGGACTTCGCCGCGGTGGCCCGCGCGGCGGGCGCGTACGGGGTGCGGGTGGAGAAGCCCAAGGAGCTGCGTTCCGCGCTCAAGGACGCCTTCCGGTACAAGGGCCCGGCCCTGGTCGACGTGGTCACCGACCCGCACGCGCTGTCCCTGCCGCCCAAGATCACCGGTGAGCAGATCGGCGGGTTCGCGCTGTCGGTCGGCAAGGTGGTGCTGGACGGCGGCGTCGGGCGGATGGTGCAGATGGCCCGCGCGAATCTGCGCAACGTGCCGCGCCCGTAGAGTCGTTCACGGGCGCGGCACGGGCGCGGCACGAGGGCGTACGGAGTCAGCCGGTGATCAGGTCGAACTCCTCCCAGGGGCCGATCGCGGTGCGGTTGGCGATCAGCGCCGAGGCGCCGGCGCTCTCCGCGGTCACGTAGTCGCTGTTGACGCGCGCCTTGAGGCTGACGCTGCCGTCACCGTTGTGGATCAGCTGGAACTGCTCCCAGGTGCCGACCGCGTCGACCTTGGCCAGCAGCGGCGCGGCGCCGGCGTTGTCGGCGGTGACGTACTTGTTGTTGGCGTGGGCGCGCAGCGCGATGTAGCCGCCGCCCTGGTCGATCTCGTCGAACTGCTCCCAGGGGCCGATCGCGGTGCGGTTGGCGATCAGCGGTGACGCGCCCGCGTTGTCCGCGGTCACGTAGTTGCCGTTGGCGTGCGCCCGCAGCGAGATCACCGGGCCGCTGCCGGGGTTGGTGCCCCCGCCGTCGAGCCCGATCTGGACGTTGCCCAGGTGCCGGGCGGCGGTCGCCGGCGAGCCGCCGACCTGCGCGTACGGTAGCGAGCCGGTCGGGGTGGAGGTCCGCTCCACCAGGTAGGACTGGCCGGCGGAGACGGGCACGTTGACGGTGCCCGCGGTGGTGGACGACACGACGACCGCGCCGGACGAGCCGTTGACGACCTGGATCGCCTGGCCGGCCCAGGGGTTGCGCACGCGCATGGTCTGCGACGACCCGGCCTGGATGGCGACCGTGACCGGGGTGCCGCCCTGCACCTGCACATCGACCTTGGTGTTGCCCTGCACCGACACCGTGCCGCTGACGTCCCAGCCGGCCGGCCAGGCCGGTGCGATACGCAGCAGCCCGTCGTAGTCCTGCACCAGCGCCTCGTCCAGCGCCGTGGCCACACCCGACATCTGCTCGATGTAGCCCTCGGTGCCGACGCTGTTGCCCAGGTCGGCCAGGCCGTTGATGTAGACCTGGTGACTCTGGGTGATCGACACGAGCTTCGCGGCGACCTCGCCGGCGATGCCCAGCCTGGCCGCGTCGATCGCGTCCATGCTCCAGTCGTTGCCGCCGGTGAACACCCGGTGGTTGTACGTGCGTACGGCGAGGTCGTGCAGCGCCCCGGGGTCGTCGGTGATCTGGTTGTACGGCCACACCGGTTCCAGGTCGATGTTCTCGCCGTTGCGGGTCTGGGCGGTCGGCTGGTAGGACCAGGCGATCACGTCGTTGCCCGAGCTGTCCGCGGACGGTGTCAGCAGCTGCGTGTGGCCGAAGTCCGTACGCGCCCACGGCGGTATCTGGCCCTGAGCCGTGGTCAGTTGGGAGATCAGCGAGCTGTCGCCGGTGTTCAGCAGCTGGGCCGCCTTGATCACCACGGGGAAGAGCGCCGCGTCCGCCGCCAGGTCGGTGGTCGGGTCCTGCACGGCCCACTGCGTCTCGTGCGCGTTGGCGACCGCGTGCAGCTTCCCGTCCGAGCCGACCTTCTGGTAGGCGAGCAGGAAGACCGCGGAGTCCTTCATCAGCGGGTAGTACGTGCGCAGGAAGTTCAGGTCACCGGTGTCCTGGTACTGCTGCCACACGTACAGGCTGATCTCGGCGCCCGACGTGATGTCCAGGGCGTTCCAGTTGGGGCTGCCGGGCTGGCTGCAGGCCGCGTTGGCACCCGGGCCGGGGTCGCCGCCGTTGCCGTTGAAGCGCATCACCTCCGGCACGCAGGCACCGGGCAGGCCACCCATCTGCTGCTTGGTCCAGGCTTCGATGGCGGCCAGGTTGTTCTGGTAGAGATTGAAGATCGGGATGTTGAGCGCGAAGTTGCCCGACGACATGTTGGCCGATATCTGGGTGCGCAGATTCCACAGCCAGGTCGCGGACGGCGTCCAGCTCTGGTGGTCCTGGCCGAAGTTGAACATGTCGGCGACGCCCGCCTGGCTGCCCGGGATGGTGCCGCGCATCGAGGCGGCCTCCATGAACAGGTAGATGGTGCGCAGCGTCTCCATGTACTGGGCCTGGCCGTCGGAGGAGTTGGCCTCCAGGACGCCGGTGTTCGCCCAGTAGGTGGCCCACCAGGACTGCTGGGAGCCCAGCAGCGAGGACTCCGCGGCGGTCGCGTCGGAGCCGAGCAGGCTGGACGCGGTGCCGGCCGCGTTGCCGCCGGTCCAGGTGGGTGCGCCGACGACGACCCGGTAGGAACCGTCGGTGTTCGGGGTGAAGTTGACCTTCACCTGGGTGCTGTTGACCACCTGGGCGGACACGTTGCGGCCGCCGGCGGAGAGGGCCGCGAGCGAGCCGAAGGTGCGGCCCGAGTTGCCGGCCTCCTGGTTGTCCACCCAGGTCTCGGCGAGCGTGCCGACCGAACCCGACGCGCCCGCCTGCGGGCTGCGGCCCGACCACAGGCTGACCGTGGCGGACTGGGCGGTGTTGGGGTCGGCGCCGGTCACGTCGACGACCAGCTCGTCCTTGGTGGCCGACACCCACGCCTTGAGCGACATGCCGCCGCCGGTCTCGGTGAGCACTCCGGTGTAGAGGTCCAGGGTGCCCTTGAAGTCGGCGGCGCCGGTGAGCTTGGACAGGCCCGGAATCTGCACCTGTCCTGGCGACCTGCGGCCCGGCAGGGTGTCGGCCCGGTTGAGCTGGGCGGTGAAGCCGCCGGCCGCCCAGGCGGCGACGCCCAGCGCACCGTTGCCGAGCGGCAGCGACTGGGCGGCCTGGTTGTTCGGCGCGCCGAGCACGATGTCGGATCGGCGGACCACGTTGGGGGTGTCGACGTGGAAGCCGCCGCTCTGCCATGCGGTGGTCGCGGTCGCCGCCGTGGCCGTGGGGGCGACGGCGGGTACGAGCAGGCCGGCTGCCAGCAGCGCGGTGGTGGCCAGAGCAGATGGTCGGATCATTCGGCGACCGCCGAAAGTGTGGGGCTTTCGGTTCACGGGTGGTTCCTCCCGAGGTAACAGGACTTGTGGCACAGGCGCAACATCCGAGAAACACAGGGGATGAGTGGGCCATACAGTGGCGGCAGGGGAGAGCCGTGTCAAGGCTTCCACGCGTCATACATCGGACCTATCAACGGTCCGATGGCTAGGCGTAGTTCACCCCTCGACCCCGCGCGCACGGCGCCCCGGTGACCGGACCCGCCCGCATGACTGGACCGGGCACCGATGGGCATTCCTTACGAAGGGGGATCGGTCCGGACCAGATCGGGGGAGTCCCACGGAAAGCACGGGGAATCACTTACGCTACGCGGTCGGGCGCGCTGATCTTCGTGCCATCGCGGACACCCGCAGACGGCTGCGGGACCAACTGCGGCAGTGGGGAGTGCCGGCACTGGCCGACACCGCGGAACTGCTCGCCACCGAGATCGTCACCAACGCCCTCCAGCACACCGGTGGGGGCGCGGTGCTGACCGCGACCCTCTCGCCGGAACCCGCGCGGCGGCTGCGGGTCGAGGTGCACGACACCCTCGGCAGGCGGCCGCCGCCGCGCCTGCCGGGCGGGGCGCGCCCCGCGGACGACGCCACCTCGGGCCGCGGACTGCTGCTGGTCGAGGCACTCGCCGACACCTGGGGCATCCAGGCGCGCGGCGCCGGCAAGACGGTCTGGTTCGAACTCGGCTCCGCGGCCGCCTGACCAGCCTCACCGACCCGTCGTCCGGCCGCGACCCGGCCGCGGTCGTACGGGACCGGGTGGCACCGCCGGTCGGTCCGCCACCGCCGGGAAGGCAGCGAGCCGCGTACGGGCCACCCGTGCCCGTACGCGGCTCGACCTGTCCAGCAGGCGGTGAGTCAGCCGAACTGCCGCTCCATCTCCTCCAGTTTGCGCTCCAACGAGTCGAGCCTCGGCAGCGTCATGGTGTCGTCCTCGGCCGTCAGGTCGAAGGTGGCGGGCGCCGCCGCCGTCGGGGACTGCACCTCCTCACGCACCGGCTGCAGCGCCGGCCGGGACCTCAACGGCAGCTCTGCGGAAGGCAGTTCCACCCCGGTACCTATAGCAGGCTCCGTTGCGGTCTGGCCGCCTGCCGCGCCCGCCGCGGGCAGCTCCACCTGCCGGCCGCCCCCGCCGCCGCGCGGCCAGGGCCGGTGCTGCCGGTTCAGCGCCTTGATCTTGGCCCGCTCCAGCCGCTCGTGGTCGCGCTGCCGCGACTCGTTGTGCTCGCGCTGCCGCTTGTCCTCGCGGACCTCCTCGACCGCCTCGTCCAGCGACCGCACGCCCTCGAGCAGCATGAGCGACCAGGCCGCGAAGGTCTCCCGCGGCGCCCGCAGCCAGCGCACCATCCGGATCTGAGGCAACGGGCGCGGCACCAGGCCCTGTTCGCGCAGCGCCGCCCTGCGGGTCTGCTTCAGCGCCCGGTCGAAGAGCACCGCGGCCGACAGCGACATCCCGGCGAAGAACTGCGGCGCACCGGCGTGGTCCACCCCGCGCGGCGCGTGCACCCAGTTGAACCAGGCGGCGGCGCCGGCGAACAGCCACACCAGCATGCGCGAACCGAGCGCCGCGTCACCGTGGCTGGCCTCCCGGACGGCCAGGACCGAGCAGAACATGGCCGCCCCGTCCAGGCCGAACGGCACCAGGTACTCCCAGCCGCCGCTGAGGCTCAGATTCTCCCGGCCGAAGCCGACCAGTCCGTGGAAGGACAGCGCGGCGGCCACCGCGGCGCAGCAGAACAGCAGCACGTACGACGCGCTGCCGTAGATCGCCTCCTTGCGGCGGCGGCGCTCCTCGCTGCGCTCCCACGAGTCGCCCGAGGCGCTCTGCTCGGCGTGCGTACGGCGGCTCCGGAACACGACGGCACAGGCCGCGAGCACGACCAGGCCGACGATGCCCGAGAGCACCCAGTCCAGCGATATGTCTCTCATGTGCGTTTCCTCGTGTCGCTTCCGTCGCGCTCGGGCCGCGGGACGGCTTACGGCCGACATCTTTGCGAAGAGCGCGGGTGAGTGCAGAGGTTATGGCACAAGAGTCCCGCCAAGGGGGGAGTTGGTCGAACTCGCGTGCCAGAACTGCTGATGTGAGCGAAAGCGTAGCGTGATCGATCAGCCGACCGTGGCGCGGCGCCTGATTCGGTCGGAACCGGTCGCGCGCGGGCAGGTGCCGCAGGCTTCCGCCGGGCTCACGGTATAGAACAGACAGCATGTCAGGCGGTCGCGCGAGCAGCCGCTTTCGGCCGTCGCGTCCGGGGTGTCCGCCGCGCGCGGGGTACTGCGGAAATGGGCGCCGCGGAAATGGGCGCCGCCGGCGTAGGGCGCGGTGTTGCCGGGCAGCAGCGCCGTCAGATCGGCCACCGCCCGCTCCTCGCGGTCCATCAACCGGCCGACGTACCAGAGGCTTTCGGCGATCTCGTCGGTCGCCAGACCCCACAGGGTGCGCGGTCCGCGCCGCAGCCGCGGCCTGAACGCGCCGAGCACCGGCGTCAGATGCTCCGCGAGCGCCGCCCGCAACTCGTCGCGCAGCGCCGCCTCCGTGGGCAGCACGCACGCGCCGGGCAGCGTGGCCGCCGGGTCGCCCGGCAGGCAGCCGAAGGCGCGGGTGCGCACGGTCATCCGCCCGGTCGCCCGGTGCAGGGACACGTCGGCCACCGGCAGCCGCGGGACCCTGCGGTGCAGGAACCACGGCACGGTGAAGAGCAGGCAGGCCGGCCAGGCGTAGCGGTGCAGGGCGAGCGTGGCGGCGACGTCGGGCCGGGGCGGGCGGCCGTACTGATGGACGATCCCCTCGGCGTCCTCGGCGGTGAACGCGTCGAGGGCCGCGCCGCCCGCCGCCAGCTGCTCCGCGGTGACCCAGCCCGCGCCGGACCGGGGCTCGCCCTCGCTCACCCGCAGATCGGGCAGCACGGCCGCGAGGCGGGCGTAGGCGGGGCTGGTCACGGGCATACGGGAACCGTCCAGACGGGGCCGGGGATCACCGGGGCGAGGTAAGCCTTACCTTAACGGGTTGTGGCGGGGTCTAAGCTCACGGCAGTACGCCGGGCGGGTGACGTACCGGTTCGCGAGAGCCTCCGACGAGGGTGAGAAGGGTGCAGCAGCCGATGGATCCCGTCGCGTCCCCGCACGCCGGCTGGGCACCGCTGCCCGCCCCGCGCCGGATGCCGGAACGCCTCTCGGTACGCGAGCAGGTCCTCGACGAGCTGCGGGACGCGCTGCTCACCGGCGAGCTGCCGCCCGGCTCCGTCCACTCCGGGCCCGCGCTCGCCGCGCGGTACGGCGTGTCCGCGACGCCCGTGCGCGAAGCGATGGCGCTGCTCGCGCGGGAAGGCGCCGTCGAGGTGCTGCCCAACCGGGGCTTCCGCGTCGTCTGCCGCACGGAGCGCGATCTCGCGCAGATCGCCGAGGTGCGGATGCTGGTGGAGATCCCCGTCGTGCTCGACCTGGCCCGTGCCGTGCCCGCGGCGCGGTGGGACGAGCTGGTCCCGCTCGCCGACGCGACGGTGGCCGCGGCCGCGGCCGGGGACCGGGTCTCCTACGCGGAGGCCGACCGCGCCTTTCACCGGGCGCTGCTCGGGCTGGCGGGGAACCCCCACGTGGTCGCTGTCGCGGACGACCTGCACCGCCGCGCGCAGTGGCCGCCCGTCGGGGCCGCCCCGGCCCGGCGCCCCACCCTCCGCGCACACGCGGCCCACCACACCGCCCTCCTCACCGCCCTCTCAGCGGCCACCCCCACCGAGCCCTTGTTCCGCGCCCACCTGGCCATCTGCCCCTGACAGGGAGCTGCCGCCTCCGGCGCGGTCGTGGTTACGCGGGCCGTTCCCCGCGCTCCCTGGGGTGATTGCCCCTTGCGGTGGCGTCGCTGCTTTCCCGCCGTCTCTGCTGAGCGCGCACGACGGCGCCGCAGGCACACAGCGCACCGCAAGGGGCAATCCCTCAGGGGCGCGGGGAACGGCGCGCGTAGCCACGACGCCAGCCGCGGGCACACAGCGCACCGCAAGGGGCAGCACCCCAGGGCCGCGGGGGCGCCGCGATGGGCAAGGGAACCCCCGGAGGGGCTAGGTCGGGAAGGAAGGCGCCAGCCATGTGGGGATCGCGCCCAGGAGGGTGAAGAGGCGGGCGGCTTCGGCGCGGAGGGCGGCGGCCTCCTCGTCGGGGGAGACGTCGGCCAGGGCGAGCAGCGCGGGAGCGGTGCCCACGAGGTGGCCGAGGGCGACCCGGATGCGGAGGGACTCCGCGAAACCGTGCCTGGCCTCGGCGAGATCGCCGTCGGCCGCGGCGAGGCCGGCCAGGTGGCGCCACGTGAAGGACGTGAGGAAGGTGTCGCCGTGCGCCACGGCGCCGGCGTGCGCACGCCGGTAGGCGGCGCGGGCAGCCGCCGGATTCCCGGCGATGTTCTGGGCGACGAGCCCGCGCCGGAAGTCCAGCAGGGGCCGCCCGGGCGACCCCGGTGACAGCAGCGCGGCACTGCGCCCGAAGGCGGACCGCGCCTCGTCGGCGCGGTCGCGTACGGAGTGCAGCGTGGCCCCGTAGGCGAGGAATCCGCGCTCGGAGGCCGCGGCCCCGCGCTCCTCGTCGGTGCCGGCCAGCGCCTCGGCGACGCGCAGCGCGTCCTCCGCCTCGGCCCACCCGTCGAGGTGGTAGAAGCTGCCCTCGATGAGGATCTCCGCCCGCCGCAGCGCGGCCACCGGGTCGTCGGCGCAGTGGGGCGCGAGCAGCGCCGCCGCTTCCGCCCAGCAGCCGCGGGCCCGCAGCCGCCAGACGTCCGGTACTCCGACCACAGATTCCGACAGGGCGGTTTCCGCCACAGCTTCTCCCCCAAGCGCGTCGTCGAGCCAGTGCGAAGTGCGTGCCGTGCAGGTGCGGACGGTGGGTCCGGAGCGGGCCGGTATCGGAGGCACATGTCCGGCAGTTGTCCGCGTGCCTGCCGGTGGCGGAAGTTCAACATGCGGCGGGGCCTCCCGCCAAGGGGCTGGAGATCACATCTTGTGAACGGGATCACTAGCTCATGCGCAGCGCCAGGAAGAAGTCGAGCTTGTCCTCGAGTCGGGCCAGGTCACGGCCGGTCAGCTGCTCGATCCTGCTGATCCGGTACCGCAGCGTGTTGACGTGCAGGTGCAGGCGGCCGGCGCAGCGGGTCCATGATCCGTCGCAGTCGAGGAAGGCTTCGAGGGTCGGGATCAGCTCGGAGCGGTGCCTGCGGTCGTAGGCGCGCAGCGGGTCGAGCAGCCGGGCGGTGAAGGCGCGGCGGACGTCGTCGGGCACGAAGGGCAGCAGCAGGACGTGCGAGGCCAGCTCCTCGTGGCCCGCGACGCACACCCGCCCCGGGCGGGCGGCGGCGACCCGGCGGGCGTGCCTGGCCTCCTCCAAGGCGCCGCGCAGGCCTTCGGGGGAGTGGACGGCGGCGCTGACGCCGACGGTGAGCCGGCCGTCCTCGCCGAGGCCGCGGGCCAGCGGCCCGCGCAGCAGCCCGAGCAGCGCCTCGGCGTGCAGCGGTTCGGGCGCGGCGCCGACCATGCCGGGGGTGGGTCCCGGCAGGCTGCCGGTCAGCGGGACCAGCGCCATGGCCGTGTCCTCGGCGTGCGCGACCGCGATCCGGTCGGCGCCGTCGGGCCCCTGGGTGGCATGGTCGGCGAGCACCTCTTCGAGCAGCGCCTGCGCGACCGGGCCCGCGGGCACCTCGCCGCCGGCCCAGTCGACCTTCGCGATCACGATCTGCCAGTAGGGCTCACCGCCGGCGCCCGGCACCAGTACGGGCGCCGCGGCCCGCAGCCTGGCCCCGATCTCGGCGGGCGCGGCACCGCCCCTGACTAGGTCGAAGACCTCGCCGGCCAGTCGCCGCCTGACCATGCGGGAGGCGTCGCGCCGGTCGCGTTCCACGGCGATGAGCTGGGTGACGCCCTGGAGCAGGTCGAGCCGCTCGGCCGGCCACTCGCCCGCGTCGGCCTCGACGGCCAGGAACCAGTCGGACAGCACCCGGGAGCGGACGTCGCCGGTGCCGGAGCCGGCGCGTACCGGGAAGACCGAGTACGTACGCCCCTGCACCGCGACCCGGTGCGGGCCCGGGCGGCCGGTGCGGGCGGCGGCCTGCTGGGCGCCGGCCAGTTCGGCGCGTACGGGGGCGGGCAGCGGGTGGCCCGCGCCGCCGATCTCCCGGCCGGTGGAGGACAGCACCCAGGCCCGCAGGTCCAGGTCGCTGCCGAGCAGGTCGAGCACGGCGTCGGGGCCGCCCCCGGCCGGTCCTGAGGACATCAGCCGCCGGTGGCGCTCGACGACCGCGGCCAGGTCGCCGGCCCGCTCGCCGGAGACCTGCCGGACGACGTATTCGGTGATGTCGGCGAAGGCGACCCGCTCGTCGACCGCGAACAGCGGCAGCCGGTGCCGGGCGCAGGCGGCGATGAGGTCGTCGGGGATCGCGCCGAGTTCGGCCTCGCCCGCCGCGAGTCCGGCGACACCGGCGCCGGCCAGCAGCCGGACGAAGTCGTCGCTGTCTGCGGCGGTGCGCCGCCAGGCCAGCCCGGTCAGCACCAGCTCGCCGCCGGTGAGGTAGCGGCTGGGGTCGCGCAGGTCGGTGGTCATCACCCCGCGGACCGTACGGTCGAGTTCCGCTTCTCCGCCGAGCAGCCGCAGGCCGAGAGCGTCGGTGTCGAGGAGTGCGCGCAGCCGCATCGTGGTCGCCTTGTCCTGTCGTGCCATCGCCGGTTCGTTGCTCGGCCGGCGTCGTACGTGGCCAGTGGGAAACCGTGAGGTTTCCCGACGGTCTCTTTCAGAGGAATCTACAAGACCTGGTTGCTGGCCAGCCGAGCGCTTCATGTTTTCGGTGACTGCACCCGGACGGCCCAGCGGCCGTGTACTGGGCCCACGCAGCGTGTACAGGACATGAACAGCCTCGGTCGTACTCCCGCTCGCCACCCGGATCCCGCGAAGGACACCCCATGGAATTCCTGCGCCCCGCCAGCTGGCAGGAGGCGCTCGCCGCCAAGGCGGAGCACCCCTCGGCCGTGCCCATCGCGGGCGGTACCGATGTGATGGTGGAGATCAACTTCGACCACCGCAGGCCGGACCACCTGCTGGACCTCAACCGGATCGGCGAGCTGGAGGAGTGGGAGACCGGCGAGGACACCGTACGCCTGGGCGCCTCGGTCCCCTACTCGAAGATCATGGCGGGGCTGCGCCGGGAGCTGCCGGGGCTCGCGCTGGCCAGCCACACGGTGGCCTCCCCGCAGATCCGCAACCGCGGTGGCGTCGGCGGCAATCTGGGCACCGCCTCGCCCGCGGGCGACGCCCACCCGGCGCTGCTGGCCGGCGGCGCCGCGGTCGAGGCGGAGTCGGTACGCGGCAGCCGGCTGATCCCGATCGACGACTTCTACACCGGCGTCAAGCGCAACGCGCTGGCGCCCGACGAGCTGATCAGGGCCGTGCACCTGAAGAAGGCGTCGGGGCCGCAGCAGTTCTCCAAGGTCGGCACGCGCAACGCGATGGTGATCGCGGTGTGCGCCTTCGGCATCGCGCTGCACCCCGACACCCGCACGGTCCGCACCGGTATCGGCTCGGCCGCACCCACCCCGGTCCGGGCCAGGACCGCCGAGGAATTCCTCGCCGCGGCCCTGGACGAGGCGGGCCTGTGGGAGAGCCGCAAGGCCGTACCGCCCGCGGTGGCCAAGCAGTTCGCGGTCCTGGTGGCCGCGGCCGCCAACCCGATCGACGACGTACGGGGCACCGCCGCCTACCGCCGGCACGCGCTCGGCGTGATGGCGCGCAGGACGCTGGGCTGGACGTGGGAGCAGTACCGCGGTCACGGAAGCGAGCAGGGGAGTACGTCATGCGCGTGAGCTTCACCGTCAACGGGCGGCCGCAGGAGGCCGACGACGTATGGGAGGGCGAGAGCCTGCTGTACGTGCTGCGGGAGCGGCTGGGGCTGCCCGGCTCCAAGAACGCCTGCGAGCAGGGCGAGTGCGGGTCGTGCACGGTACGCCTCGACGGGGTGCCGGTGTGCTCGTGCCTGGTGGCCGCGGGGCAGGCGCAGGACCGGCGGGTCGACACCGTCGAGGGCCTGGCCGGCGAGGGCGGCGAACTCTCCCCGATCCAGCAGGCGTTCGTGGACGCCGGCGCCGTCCAGTGCGGCTTCTGCACTCCCGGGCTGCTGGTCGCCGCCGACGAGTTGCTCGAACACAACCCGTCGCCCAGCGACGGCGACATCCGTGAGGCGCTGTCGGGCAACCTGTGCCGCTGCACGGGCTACGAGAAGATCCTCGACGCGGTCCGCCTGGCGGCCGCCCGTACCGGACAGGCGGTGTGAGCGCGATGGGCATCACCCGTACGCCGACCAGCCTCACCCAGTCGGAAGCGACCAGGGGCGGCATCGGCGAGTCCACCCTGCGGCCCGACGGGACCCTCAAGGTCACCGGCGAGTTCGCCTACTCCTCCGACCTGTGGCACGAGGACATGCTGTGGGGCTACACCCTGCGCAGCACCGTCGCGCACGCCACGATCGCGTCCATCGACACCGGCGAGGCGCTGGCCACCCCCGGCGTCTACGCGGTGCTGACCTACGACGACCTGCCCACCGAGGTCAAGCACTACGGCCTGGAGATCCGGGACACGCCGGTCCTCGCGCACGGCAAGGTCCGCCACCACGGCGAGCCGGTCGCGCTGGTCGCCGCCGACCACCCGGAGACCGCCCGCAGGGCCGCCGCCAAGATCCGCGTCGTGTACGAGCCGCTGCCCGTCATCACCGACGAGGCCTCGGCGACCGCGCCGGACGCGGTCCTGGTGCACGACGGCCGCGAGGACCACCACATCGGCCACGTCGCGCACCCCAACATCGTGCACCGCCAGCCGATCCTGCGCGGCGACGCGGACCGGGCCGCCGCGCGCGCCGACGTGGTGGTCAGCGGCGAGTACGTCTTCGGCATGCAGGACCAGGCCTTCCTGGGCCCCGAGTCGGGGCTCGCGGTGCCCGCCGAGGACGGCGGCGTCGACCTCTACGTGGCCACCCAGTGGCTGCACTCCGACCTGCGGCAGATCGCCCCGGTGCTCGGGCTGCCGGAGCGCAAGGTCCGCATGACGCTGTCCGGCGTCGGCGGGGCCTTCGGCGGCCGGGAGGACCTGTCGATGCAGATCCACGGCTGCCTGCTCGCGCTGCGTACCGGCAAGCCCGTCAAGATCGTCTACAACCGCTTCGAGTCCTTCTTCGGCCACGTCCACCGCCACCCGGCCAGGCTCTGGTACGAGCACGGAGCCACCCGGGACGGCAAGTTGACCCACGTGCGCTGCCGCATCGTGCTGGACGGCGGCGCCTACGCCTCCGCCTCACCCGCCGTCGTGGGCAATGCCGCGTCGCTGTCCATCGGCCCCTACGTGGTGGACGACGTGGACATCGAGGCGCTGGCCCTCTACACCAACAACCCGCCCTGCGGGGCGATGCGCGGCTTCGGCGCGGTCCAGGCGTGCTTCGCCTACGAGGCCCAGATGGACAAGGTCGCCGCCCGACTCGGCATGGACCCGGTCGAATTCCGGCAGATCAACGCCATGGAGCAGGGCACCGTCATGCCCACGGGCCAGCTCGTGGACTCACCCGCGCCGGTCGCCGAACTGCTGCGCCGGGTCAAGTCCCGCCCGCTGCCCCCGGAAAGGCAGTGGGAGACCACCGAGGGCGCCGACGTCCGCGCGCTGCCCGGCGGCCTTTCCAACACCACGCACGGCGAAGGGGTCGTGCGCGGGGTCGGCTACGCCGTCGGCATCAAGAACGTCGGCTTCTCCGAGGGCTTCGACGACTACTCCACCGCCCGGGTGCGGATGCAGGTCATCAACGGCGAGCCCGTCGCGACCGTGCACACCGCGATGGCCGAGGTCGGCCAGGGCGGTGTCACCGTGCACGCGCAGATCGCCCGCAGCGAGCTGGGCGTCACCCAGGTCACCATCCTGCCCGCCGACACCCGGGTCGGCTCCGCCGGCTCCACCTCCGCCTCCCGGCAGACGTACATGACCGGCGGCGCGGTCAAGAACACCTGCGAGGCCGTACGCGAGAAGGTCTTCGACCTCGGCCGCCGGAAGTTCGGCACCTACCACCCCGCCTGGGCCACCGCGGAACTGCTGCTCGAAGGCGGCCGGGTGGTCACCGACGGCGGGGAGGCGCTGGCCGAAATCGCCGACGTCCTGGAGGACGAAGTGGTGGACCTGGAGCTGGAGTTCAGGCACCGGCCCACCCAGGCCTTCGACCTGCGCACCGGCCAGGGCAACGGCCACGTCCAGTACAGCTTCGCCGCCCACCGCGCGGTCGTCGAGGTCGACACCGAACTGGGCCTGGTCAAGGTGGTCGAACTGGCCTGCGCCCAGGACGTCGGCAAGGCGCTCAACCCGCTGTCGGTCGTCGGCCAGATCCAGGGCGGCACCACCCAGGGACTCGGGGTGGCGGTGATGGAGGAGATCGTGGTCGACCCCAAGACCGCGCTGGTCCGCAACCCGTCCTTCACCGACTACCTGATCCCCACGATTCTCGACACGCCCACCATCCCGGTCGACGTGCTCGAACTCGCCGACGAGCACGCCCCTTACGGGCTGCGCGGCGTCGGCGAGGCACCCACCCTGTCGTCCACCCCGGCGGTCCTCGCGGCCATCCGGCAGGCGACCGGGCTGGAGCTCAACAGAACACCGGTCAGGCCGGAACACCTGACCGGGTCGTAGGCGCGCAAGCGCAAGGCAACCGTTCGCCTCGGGCCGTCCCCCGGGTCGTGCAGGCCACGCAGATCCCAAATCCCGACCGCACCCCGCGGGCGGGTGCCCCTGTGAACCTTGGGAGTTGGCATCATGACCCAGACACCAGTGGAGCCGCGCACCGCGGCCCGGCACGGGGGCTCCGGCCCGCGTGTGCCCACCGGCAGATCCTGGCTCGACCGGTACTTCCTCATCTCCGAACGAGGCTCCTCGATCCCCCGCGAAGTGCGCGGCGGCGTCACCACCTTCATGGCGATGTGCTACATCCTGCTGCTCAACCCGCTGCTGCTGTCCGGCCCCGACGCGGCCGGCCACAAGCTCGGCCATGCCGCGCTGATCACCGCGACCGCACTGGCCGCCGCGGTCTCCACGCTGCTGATGGGCTTCTTCGGCAAGGTGCCGCTGGCACTCGCCGCAGGGCTCAGCGTCGCCGGGGTGATCTCCACCCAGGTGGCGCCCAACATGACCTGGCCGCAGGCCATGGGCATGTGCGTGATCTACGGCCTGGTGATCGTGCTGCTGGTGGTCACCGGGCTGCGCGAGATCGTGATGAACGCGATACCGCCGGCCCTCAAGCACGGCATCACCATCGGCATCGGCCTTTTCGTCGCCATGATCGGCCTGGTCAACGCCGGCTTCGTCGGCAAGGGCGACCCGCACGGCAGCGCACCGGTCACCCTCGGCACGGGCGGCCGACTGGCCGGCTGGCCGGTGCTTCTGTTCTGCGCCACGCTGCTGCTGATCTTCATGCTCCAGGCCAGGAACGTGCCCGGCGCGATCCTGATCGGCATCGTCACCGGCACCGTGCTCGCCGTCGTCGTCAACGCCGTCGGCAACCTCAGCCCCGCCGTGTGGGGCGGCAGCGCGCCCGAGCTCCAGGGCAGCGCGGTGTCCGCACCGGACTTCGGGCTCTTCGGCCACGTCGAGTTCGGCGGCTGGGGCTCGATCGGCGGCATGACGGTCGGCGTCATCGTCTTCACCCTGGTGCTCGCCGGGTTCTTCGACGCGATGGCCACCGTCATCGGCGTCGGCACCGAGGCCGGGCTCGCCGACGAGCGCGGCCGGATGCCGGGCCTGTCCAAGGCCCTCTTCATCGACGGCGCCGGCGGCGCGATCGGCGGGGTCGCGGGCGCGTCGGGGCAGACCGTCTTCATCGAGTCCGCGACCGGCGTCGGCGAAGGCGCCAGGACCGGCCTGTCGTCCGTGGTGACCGGGCTGCTGTTCGCGCTCGGCCTGTTCTTCACCCCGCTGGCGCAGATCGTGCCGGGACAGGTCGCCGCAGCGGCGCTGGTGGTGATCGGCGCGATGATGATGGGCAACGCCCGGCACGTCGACTGGTCGGACCGCGCCGTCGCCGTGCCGGTCTTCATGACCGTCGCGCTGATGCCCTTCACCTACTCCATCACGGCGGGCGTCGGCGCCGGCGTCGTGTCGTACACCGCGATCAGGGCCGCCCAGGGGAAGTGGCGCGAGCCCGGGGCCTTCATGTGGATACTCACCGCGGTCTTCACCGTCTACTTCGCCCTGCACCCCATCGAAGGCTGGCTCGGGGTCAACTGACCGCCGGGCCCGCGGAACCGAGGAGCTGAACGCCATGCTGGACATCGCCGACGAGCTGCACCGCTGGTGCGCCCAGGGACGGCCCTTCGCGGTCGCCACCGTGGTCGCGACCGGCGGCAGCGCCCCGCGCAGCCCCGGCGCCGCGCTGGCCGTCGACGCGGACGGCGCAGCCGTCGGCAGCGTGTCGGGCGGGTGCGTGGAAGGCGCGGTCTACGAGCTGTGCCGGGAGGTGCTCGCCGCCGGGGGCGCCTCCCGGCCGGTGCTCCAGCACTTCGGCTACTCCGACGAGGACGCCTTCGCCGTCGGCCTGACCTGCGGCGGCGACATCGACATCCTCGTCCAGCGGATCGACCCGGCCGCCGCCCCGCAGATCGCCGCCGCCCTGGCCGCCGCCGCCCGCGGGGAGGCGGCGGCCGTCGCCAGGATCACCGCGGGCCCGGCGGACCTGGTCGGCCGGGCGCTGCTGGTGCGGCCCGAGGGCCCCGCCGAGGGCACGCTCGGCGACGGGCTGCGGGACGCCACCGCGGCCGCCGAGGCCCGGGCGCTGCTCGCCGCGGGCCGCACCGGGGCGGTCGTCCTCGGCGCCGACGGCAGCCGCTGTGGCGAGCCGCTCACGCTGCTGGTCGAGACCAGCGTGCCGCCGCCGCGGATGCTGGTCTTCGGCGCGATCGACTTCGCCGCGGCGCTGGTACGGGCCGGCGCCTTCCTCGGCTACCGGGTGACCGTCTGCGACGCCCGCCCGGTCTTCGCCACCGCCCGCCGCTTCCCCGACGCCGACCAGGTCGTGGTGGAATGGCCGCACCGCTACCTGGCCGCCGAGGCGGACGCCGGGCGGCTCGACGCGCGCACGACTGTCTGCGTCCTCACCCACGACGCGAAGTTCGACATCCCGCTGCTGGAAACGGCGCTGCGGATGCCGCTCGCCTACGTCGGCGCCATGGGTTCCCGCCGCACCCACCTGGACCGGCTCGGCCGGCTGCGCGAGGCCGGCCTGCGCGAACTCGACCTGGCCCGGCTGCGCTCCCCGATCGGGCTCGACCTGGGCGCCCGCACCCCGGAGGAGACGGCGCTGTCCATCGCCGCGGAGATCGTCGCCGTACGGCACGGCGGTTCGGGCGCGCCGCTGACCGGAGCGCACACCCCGATCCACCACGACACGGCTCCCCGCCGCCTGGGCGATGCGGCGGCCGACCCGGCGGCATAGCCAGCCCCTGCGGGGTGCTGTTACGGACTCCACAGTTGCGTCGTGTGGGTGGCTTGTCGCGCCGCTCTCCCCCAGAGCTTCGCCTGGGGGCACCCCCACGCGCCCCTTTGGGCTTGCCCTCTGCGGTGAAGAGGGCGTTGGGGTGGCGCTCGCGGACGGGAACTGTCCGCATGGCGCAATACCGTAGGCACATGGCCACCCTGGCGCTGGATCTGCGCACCCTCAACCGCACGCTGCTCGACCGCCAACTCCTGCTGGAGCGGACCGGGTCGGGCGCCGAGGGTGTGGTCGGGCACCTGCTGGGGCTCCAGTCGCAGACGCCCACCTCGCCGTATCCGGGACTGTGGACGCGGGTCGACGGATTCGATTTCGGGGACCTGGGCGAGCTGCTCGTCAAGCGCCGGGCGGTGCGGCTGGTGCTGATGCGCAGCACCGTGCATCTGGTGACCGCGGCGGACGCGCTGCTGCTGCGGCACTGGCTCGAGCCGATGCTGGAGCGGTCCTTCCGCGGGTCGCAGTGGGCGCGGGGAGCGGCCGGCGCCGACCGGGCCGAGGTGATCGCCTTCGGCCGCGCGCTGCTGCGCGAACAGCCGCGCACGCCCGCCGAGTTGCGTACCGAACTGGGCGAGCGCTTTCCCGCCGCCGACCCGGCCGCGCTGGTCAACGCCCTGCGCTCCTGGGTGCCGTTGGCGCAGCTGCCGCCGCGCGGCGTGTGGGGGGCGGGCGGCGGGACGACGTACGGCCTGCTGGAGGACTGGCTCGGCCGGCCGCTCACCCCGCCCGACCCGGCCGACCTGGTGCGCCGCTATCTGGCCGCCTTCGGCCCGGCGAGCCCCGCCGACATGCAGAAGTGGAGCGGCATGACCGGCCTCAAGCCGGTCTTCGGCCGGATGGACCTGCGCTCCTACCAGGCCGAGGACGGCAGGGTCCTGCACGACCTGCCCGACGCCCGACTGGCCGACCCCTCCGTGCCGGTGCCGGCCCGCTTCGTCGCCGACTTCGACAACCTCCTGCTCTCGCACGCCGACCGCACCCGGATCGTGCCGGAGGCCTACCGCCGCCGGGTGATGACGGCCAACGGCATCGTGCGCGGCACGATCCTGGTCGACGGGTTCGTCGCCGGAACCTGGCGCGTGGACCGGGCGAAGGGCGCGGCCGCCGTCGCCGTCACGCACTTCGCCCCGCTGAGCGCCGCCGACCGGGACGCCCTGACCGGCGAGGGCCTGCGGCTGCTCGCCGCCGCCGACCCGGGCGCCGCGCACGAGGTGACCTTCACCGCGGGCTGAGCCGGCGAGGTGCGCCAGCGGGGTGGGACAGCAGGGTGGGTCAGCGGGCCGCCTCGAAGGCCCGCCCCGCTGGCGTCTCGACGGCACCGCTGCGGAAGAGGCCGCTGCTGGGCTTCGCGTCGTCGGCGCCGAGGCCGAACCACGCGTACCGCTGGAGGTACGGCAGCCCGTCGAGCATCTTCGCGGCCGCCGTGACGAAGGCGGCCTGCTGCTGGTCGGTGGGGAAGCGGGTGCCGTTCGCGAAGTCGATCAGCGCGAACTCGGTGAGCCAGATCGGCTTGTGGTAGCGGTTGTGGACCGCCTGGAGGTACGACTTGAGCTGCGCCACCGCGTTCGGCGTGGTGAAGTCGCCGCCGTACCAGTGCAGGGCGATGAAGTCGACCCGGTAGCCCTTGGACTTCGCACCCGACATGAAGCGGTCCAGCCAACCGCCCGCCGTGTCACCGCCGTAGGCGACAGCGGGACTGCCCAGCACCTTGCCCACCGCCTCCAACTTCGGCCACAGGGACAGCGCCTGGTCGACGGTCATGTTCGACTGCGCCGACATGTCGGGCTCGTTGAAGCCCAGCAGGTACGGTCCGGCCTTCTTCGCCGCCGCGAGCCCGCTCGCGTCCGCGCTCGCGCTGCCCCAGATCATCGGGACGAACCCGGGGCCGCTGACCCCGCTGTGGGTCGTCGACCAGGTGTAATACCAGGCGGCACCGGACTTGCCGAGCGCCGAGTCGACCCCGTTGAAGGTCCACACCCCGACGCCCTTGCGGGTCGAGGTGGCCGGCGCCGCGGGCGGCGGCGCCGCGACGGGGGCGTGGGTGGCGGGCGGCCTGCTGCTCGCCGGGGCCGTCGGCCTGGGGGAGGGCTTCGACGGGCTCGGTGAGGCGGTGGTGGGTGGCGGGGTGCTGGCGCGGGCGGTGGTGGTGCTGACGGCACGCGGGGCGGCGGAGGCGTCGGCGGCCGGCTCGTTGTCCTGGCCGCCGGCCGTCAGGTGCACCGCGAGCAGCGCGCCCGCCGCGACCGCGGCGACGGTGCCGACGGCGGCGCCGGTCACCCCGGCCGGGCCGTGCAGCAGCCGCGGCCTGGCCCGCGAGCCGTGCCGCGCACCGCTCCGCCGTGGGGGGCGTGGGCGCGGAGCGGTGCGCGGGTCCGGGGTGGGGGGTCCTGGGTGGGCGGATGCGCCCGGGGCGGGATGGCCCGGCGCGGACGGGTGGCCGAGAGCGGCCGGCGCCTGCGCCGCGAACGGGCCGCCCAGCCCGATCGGCACCGGCAGCAGCGGCAGGCCGCTGAGCAGCCGGTCCATGGGCAGCAGCGCGCCCCCGCGGCGGGTGCAGTCGGCGCAGCCGCGGATGTGCCGGGCGAAGCGCTTGCGCCACAGCGGGCTCGGCACGCCGTCCCAGCCGCCGGTCAGATGCCGCAGCCCGTCGCACTCGGCGCCGCCCAGCGCGCGCACCACCGCCCGCGACGTCTCCAGCTGCTCCTTCATACGCTGCACCTTGACCGCAGCGTGCTGCCGGGTAAGGCCCAGCGCGTCGGCCAGTTCCGAGCGGCCCAGGTCGCCGGTCTCCTCCAGCCACCACAGCGCCAGCAGCGTGCGGTCGTCGCCGTCCAGCCAGCGGGTGGCCTCGGCGATGTCGCGGCGCTGGTCGGTCAAGCCGAGCCGCAGGATGGTCACCGCGGCGAAGTCGGAGGCGGGATCGGGTATCAGCTCGGCCGCGTCCAGCGCCGTCCGGTGGTGCCAGGAGGCCTTGCGTGCCTGCTCGCGGTCCCGCACCTGGCGTACCGCGATGGCCACCAGCCAGGACCTGAAGGCCGCCGGGTCCCGCAGGTCGGCCAGACCCCGCACCACCCGCAGCAGCGTCTCCTGCACGACGTCGTCCACGTCGTCGTGGCCGTCGAGCGCCCGGCCCACGATGTTGTAGACCAACGGCAGGCACTGGGCGACCAGGCGGTCGAGCGCCCGCTGATCGCCCGCACGCGCCGCGGCCACCAGCGCGGGGTCGGGTCCGACACGGTCGCCTGCGCGCATGGTGCTCCACTCTCCGTCCGTCACTTCTCCCTACGGACAGGAGACGGTGCCACGCCCGGCGGATAACGGAAACCCGCCGGGCGTGGCGAAGTGTGCCGGGGATCTACGGGTTGGGCACCGTGTCGGTGAACGTGGTGCCCGCGGAACGGTAACCCGCGACCTTCGCGCTCACCTGCGCCGGGGTGAGCACCTGGTCCTTGACGAAGGCGACGTAGTCGACCTGCTCGTCGTACGACCGCGGGGTGCTGCCGGTCTGCCCGGCCAGGTCGATCAGCCAGTGGTTGAAGTCGATCCACTGCGGCGTCTCGGGCAGATACGGCTCGCCGTGGGTCGCCACGACCTGGCCGTCGATGTAGTAGGTGATGCTGGTGTTGTCGATGGTGATCTGCAGGTCGTGCCAGCCGTCGAGGCTGCCGTACTGCTGGCCGTGGGTGTTGACCGCGTTCCACGGGTCGGGGTTGTAGGTCTCCCAGGACGTCTCGTACATGATGTTCTGCGTCTCGCCCCAGCCGCCGTTGGGCAGGTACTCGAAGTCCTGCTCGCTGTAGTTCGGGTCCATCGGCGCGTTGAGCGGGGTGAAGGTGAAGAACGTCTGGTTGACGTGGTCGCCGTCGGGGCCGCCGGTGGGGGTGTCGTCGAAGCGGACCCGGGCGGCGTACGTGCCGTATCTGAACTTGCGTGCGGTGGTCTGGAGTTCGGTCTCCCTGGTGCCCGACGCCGTGCCGTCCGTGGTGAGCCGCAGGTTCATCACCTTGTTCGACCCGTCGGCGACGAAGGTGATGTCCTGCGGCGACCAGGTCGCGCCGGCCACGCCCGGGCCGCCCTGCCCGGACTTCACCGTCCAGCCGTGCTGCTGCACGGCCGCGTCGGAGCTGGAGGAGTAGGAGAAGTCGTCGAAGAGCGCGGGGCCGCCCGGGTCGCCGCCGCCCGGCGAGGTCGGCGGGGTGGTCGGCGGGGTGGTCGGCGGGGTCGTGGGAGGAGTCGTGGGCGGCGTCGGGTCGTTGCCCGCGGGCGCGGTGCCGTAGACGACCGCGCCGGCGTCCTGCACGGTGAGCTTCGGCCAGTTCGCGTACGCGGTCTGGGCGCCGTTGAAGGAGTAGTCGTCGGACTGCGTGAGGGTCTGCCAGTCCGCCCGGTAGAAGCGCAGTTGCAGGTCTCCGGTGTTCTGCCCGGGCGCCAGCGAGCCGGCGCCCGCGGTGAAGCCGACCTCCAGGTAGCGGTCGGCGGTCGCGGTGGGGTGGGCCAGGGTGCCGAAGGTGCCGGTGACGTTGGCGCAGCCCTTGACCGCCCAGGAGCAGGCGAAGCGGTAGGTCATGCCGGCGCTGTCGGAGTGGAAGTAGTAGCGGACGGTGACGCGGCTGAGCGGCACCGTGGTCGAACCGGTGTTGGTGACCTCCAGCCACGGCTCCGACTGGTCGGCGGTGGCACCGGTCGCGCTGGTGCGGTACTGCGCGGTCAGCGAGTCCTGGGCCGCCGCCGCGGGCAGCGCGGTGAGCGCGGCGCAGCCGAGGCCGGCCGCCACGCACACCGCCATCGCGGTGCGCATCCGGGCGGTGAGCCGCGGCTTCCTTGCGGGTGACGGGTCTTGTGCGGTGATTCCTGACACGGGTGATCCCTTTCCAGTGGGGTGGTGGCTGGGTCAGTGCGAGGTGGTCGTGGGGGCGGGGCCGCGGCGCGGCACGCGCAGCGCGTCGAGGCGGGCCTCGTGCAGCCGCAGCGCGGGGCGGAAGTCGGTGGCCCAGTCGCTGGCCGGGTTCCAGGCCCGGTCGGCGAGCGCGGCCAGCCGGGGGAAGGCCAGGTATTCGGCCTGGCCAGGGGTGCGGACGTACTCGGTCCACAACTGCGCCTGGGTGCCGAGCACCCGGGCGGCGGCGGCCGGCTCCCAGTCGGCGGGCGCCGGATCGTTGCGGTGGACGGCCCGCAGGTCCACCACGCCGCCGGCCTGGCCCGGCGGCTCGGCCGGGTCGTCCGACTGCGGGTAGTCCAGATACGTGGAGCGGTAGGGGGTCATGATCACGTCGTGGCCGCGCCGGGCGGCGGCCAGGCCGTGGGCGGCGTCCCGCCAGGGCATCACGGTGAAGTCGGCGGGCAGCGCCCCCGAGTCCTCCGCCCAGCACAGCGGGCGCCGCCCCTGCGCCAGCAGGAAGTCGCCGACCTGGCCGAGGAACCAGCCGTGCAGCTCCTTGGGCGATCCCAGGCCCAGTTCGGCGGCCCGCCGCCGCGCGGCCGTACTGGTCTCCCACTCGGTGACCGGGCACTCGTCGCCGCCGACGTGCACATAGGGCGAGGGGAAGACGTCGAGCACCTCGCCGAGCACCGTCCGGCAGAAGTCCAGCACCTCGTCGTGGACGCCGAGCACGGTGTCGCACACACCCCACTGGGTCCACACCTCCAGCGCCCGGCCCGGCACATTGCCCAGCCGCGGATACGCCGCCAGGGCCGCCCGCGCGTGTCCCGGCATCTCGATCTCGGGGACGACGGCGACCCCGCGCTCGGCGGCGTAGGCCACCAGGCCGCGCAGCTCGGCCGCGGTGTACGCACCCGCGTGCGGTTCCGCTCCGCCGCGCACCGAGCCGACCTCGGTCAGCGCCGGGTAGGCGTCGACCGGCATCCGCCAGCCCTGGTCGTCGGTCAGGTGCAGGTGCAGCACGTTGAGCTTGTGGAAGGCCAGCAGGTCGGTGAACCGCTTCAGGAAGGAAACCGGTTGGAAGTGCCGGGCGACGTCGAGCATCGCGCCCCGCCACGCGAACCGCGGCACGTCGGTCATCTGCACCCCCGGTATCCGCCAGGGCACATCGGCCACCGGGCGCGCCGACAGGGCCTGCGGGGGCAGCAGTTGGCGGATCGTCTGCACACCCCGCAGCAGCCCCGCGGGGCGGGCCGCGCGCAGCAGCACCGCGTCGGGGCCGACGGTCAGGCCGTAGCCCTCCTCGCCGAGGCCGCCGAGCATCGAGTCGACCACCAGCACGACGTTGCCGGTGGGGGAGTGCCGCAGCGGCAGCCCGGTGGCGGGGGCGAGCAGCGTACGCAGCAGCCGTGCGGCGCCGAGTGCGTCACCCGACGCGCGCAGGGTGGTGGATTCGTCGAAGGTGAAGTGGCCGGGGATGCGGGCGAGATGGGTGGGGTGCGGAATGATCACGGCGGTGGCTCTCCAGGTCTCCCTGGCCTCCGGCGGGCGGGGGCGGGATGGGCGGCACGGGGGCAGCACGGGGCGCGCGCTCGGCGGGAGCGCGGATCGGCCGGGCTTGTGCGGGGTGTTCTGCGGGGTCAGCCCTTGACGGCGCCCGCGGTCATTCCGGAGGTGACGCGGTTCTGCAGCACCAGGAAGACCACCAGCACCGGCAGCATGAACATCGAGGAGGCGGCCATCGTGGCGCCCCAGTCGGTGCCGAAGACGTTGCTGAACGACGACAGCCAGACCGGCAGGGTGCGGGCGTCCTGGTTCTTGATGATCAGCGTGTTGGCGAAGGCGAACTCGTTCCACGCCGTGATGAAGCCGAACAGCGAGGTGGACAGCAGCCCCGGCGCCAGCAGCGGGAAGGTCACCCGGCGGAAGGCCTGCGGCCTGGTGCAGCCGTCGACCTGCGCCGCCTCCTCCAGCTCCACCGGGATCGCCGCCAGGAAGCCGCGCAGCGTCACGATGGTGAAGGGCAGCGTCGTCATGAAGTAGACCAGCGTCAGCATCGACAGCCTGTCCAGCATGTCGGTGTCGCGGGCGATCACGTACATCGGGATCAGCAGCGCCTCCCAGGGCGCCATCTGGGCGACGAAGACCATCAGGATGAAGGCCCGCCGCCCCCGCCACCGCATCCGCCCGACGGCGAACGCCGACAGCAGCGCCACCACCAGGGACATCAGCACCGCGCTCAGCGTCACCGTCAGGCTGTTGCGCCAGAAGGTGCCGAAGCCGGGGGAGTGCACGGCGGTGCCGAAATGCGCCATCGTCGGGTGCAGCGGCAGGAAGGACGGGGTGTCCGACTGGATGTCCGCGGCCGGCTTGAAGGCGGTCACCACCATCCAGTAGACCGGGAAGACGGACACGGCCAGTGTGAAGAGGGCGGCCAGGTTCAGCGGCAGCCGGCTCAGCCGCGGCCGGCGCCTCGGCAGGGCGCGCAGCGGCGCCTTACCAGTGCTCAGAGCGGTCACAGCGCGCCCTCCTGGCGGAACATCCGCCGCAGGTTGAACACCAGCGCGGCGAGCAGGATCAGTACGGTCAGGGTGGAGACGGCCGCGCCCAGGTCGTACTTGTGCAGCGACTGGGCGATCTGGAAGGCGTAGACGGGCAGCGTGGTCGTGGCGCCGTTCGGGCCGCCCTCGCTGATCACCCAGATCTGGGTGAAGGCCTTGAAGCACCAGATCACTTCGAGCGAGGTGACCAGCGCGAACAGCGGCCGCAGCATCGGGAAGGTGACCAGCCGGAAGGACTGCCAGGCACCCGCGCCGTCGATCCTGGCCGACTCGTACAGCTCGACCGGGATGGTGGTGAGGCCGCCGTAGAGGGTCAGCGCGGCGAACGGCACCGACTGCCACACCACCAGCACCACCAGGATCGCGAAGGTGGAACCGCCGTGCGCGAACCAGGTGTAGTCGCGGTAGGAGTCGAAGCCCAGCTTGACCAGTGTCCAGTTGACCACTCCGAAACGGGACTGGAACAACCACTGGAAGATGGTGGTGGCGGCGATGACCGGGGTCGCCCAGGTCAGCACGAGCCCGCTCATCACCGCCAGCCGCATCCGCCGGCCCAGCCGGTTCAGCATCAGCGCGACCAGCGTGCCGAGCACCATGATCAGCACGACGTTGAGCCCGGTCCACCACAGGGTGCGCCGCACCACCGTCCAGAACTCCGGATCGTCCAGCACCGTGCGGTAGTTGGCGAAGCCGACCCAGGTCGCCCCGCCCCTGATCAGCTCACCCAGCCCGAAGTGCTGGAAGGACATCACGGTGTTCCTGACCAGTGGATAGACCAGCAGGAAGGCCGCGCCGAGCACGGTGGGGGCGATGAGCAGATACGGCCAGACCGCGCCGAGGCGGCGCCGTCGCGGCCGCGGTACGGCCGGCGGCGGCTCCACGACGGCCGGCCGCGGGGCGGCGGAACGAGCGGTGAGCACGGATTCCCTCCGGGGATGGGGGTGGGGACGGGGGTGGGGCGGCGGTCGGTGGCGAGGCCTGCGGGGTCGGCTCAGGAGGCGGTGTTGAGCGCCTTGGTGATCGCTGCCGAGGCGGTCCTGCCCGCGGCGTCCGGGTCGGCGCCGGTGAGCACCTGGGTCATGTACTGCTTGATCGGGTTGTTGGCCTCGACCGCGGCCCAGTTGGGGGAGTTGGGGGTGGCGTGGCCGTTCGCCGCGCCGATCGCCATCACCGACGCGCCGGGATTGCCCGCGAGCACCGCGGCCAGCGACGTGCGGTTGGGCACGTAGCTCATCTCCTTGGCCATGTCGGTCTGGAAGGCCGTGCCGGCCAGTGCCTTGACCACCTCGTAGGCGAGCGCCTGGTGTCGCGACGCCTCCGGGATCACCAGGTCCGAGCCGCCGGTGAAGACCGCGCCGGGCTTGTCGGCGGTCTTGCCCGGGATCGGGAAGAAGCCGATCTTGTCCTTCAGCGCCGGGTTGGACTTGGTGATGATCGAGGCGCCGCCCGGCACCGAGATGATCTGCGCGGTCTTGCCCTTGGCGAAGACGTCCGCCTGCAGCGGCTTGGCCTCGTCCGCGTCCTTGGGCCCCTTCCCGAGGGCCTGCAACTGCTGGTAGAAGGCCATACCCGCCTTCGCCTGCGGGGTGTCCAGCGTGCCCTTCCACCGGTCGCCGTCCTTGACCGCGAGGTCGCCGCCCTCGTCCCAGACGAAGCCGGCCAGCGCGTACCAGGTCTGGCCCGGCAGGTAGATCCCGTCGTTGCCGCCGGTGTTGAGCTTGGTGGTGTCCTGGATCCACTCGGCGCGCGTCTTGGGCGGGGTGGTGATGCCGGCCCGCGCGAACAGGTCCTTGTTGTAGATCACCACGCGGTTGGCGGCGTACCACGGGACGCCGTACTGCTTCCCGTCGATCTTCCCCGGGTCGGCCAGCCCGGGGATCCAGTCCGACCCCCGGAGGTCGCCGACCTTGTCGGTGAGGTCCTTCACCCCGCCGCTGGCCGCGTACTGCGCGACCTGGGTGTTGCCGACCTCCATCACGTCCGGCGCGTCCTTGCTGGCCAGCGCACTGGTGATCTTCTGGCCTATGCCGTCCCACGGCTGGATCTGGAGGTCCAGGGTGGTCCCCTGGTGGGCGGCCTCGAAACTCGCCTTGAACCGGCTCAGCACCCCGTCGGACATGCTGTCCTGCATGATCCACACGGTCAGCTCGGCCGGGGCCGGGGTGTCGCCGCCCGCGGACTTCGCGGAGTCGGAGGAGGAGGACGAGCCGCAGGCGGTGAGGCCGACGGCCGCCAGTACGAGTGCGGCGGCGGCGGGGAGGAGTCTGGATCTCACGGTGATGTCACCTCGGGAAGCGCGGGCGGAATTGACCACTTGCCAACTGGTCTGGTGCTGCTCGCAGAAGGTGGCATAGACCACTGGTGACGTCAAGGGCCCGCGCACGACCGGGAATCAGGTCGTATACCGTGGTGTACTGGGACGCAGCCGCTCGCCGTGGCTGGCGTGCTGGTCAACATCTGGATAACCTCAGCTGGACAAGCCACCGCACGGAAGGGACACCGTCATGGTCAGCGAGCCGTCGCGCTCCGCGGTGAAACGCGAACGGGTCCGCGACTACCTCATGGAGCTGGTCGAGTCCTGCGCCCCCGGCGACCCGATCCCCTCCGAGCGCACCCTGTGCGAGCAACTCGGCGTCTCCCGCCCGACGCTGCGCTCCGCCGTGGACGAACTGGTCACCACCGGCCTGCTGGTACGCGAGCACGGCCGCGGCATGTTCGTCGCCCGCGCCAAGATCACCCAGGAACTGGCCCCGGCCCGCGACGCGTACCGCCTGCCGCAGGCGTCCGGCAGCTGGGCCAGCAAGGTGCTGGAATTCACCACGGTCCAGGCCGGCGCCCGGGTCGGCCGCCGCCTGCACGTCTCGCCGGCGGCGGAGATCACGTACATCGCGCGGCTGCGGCTCGTGGACGACGAGCCGATGGCCATCGAGTACCTCCACGTGCCCGCGGCGCTCGTTCCCGGGCTCCAGCCGGGCGACATGGAGTCCGGCGACTTCTACGACTTCCTGCGGGAGCGGCACGGCGTCCGCGTGCACGAGGCCGTGCAGTCCATCGAGCCGACGGTCACCAACGAGGAGGAGGCCAGGCTGATCGGGGTGCCCGTCCTCTCCCCGGCGCTCCTGTTCGAACGCCTCACGAAGGACACCACCGGGCGCCCGGTGGAATACGTGCACTCCGTCTACCGCGGTGACCGCTACCGCATCGTCTCCCGCCTCGCGCTGGGCGACACCGCCCCCGCCACTCCGCTGTCCGCGGCCCAGCACCATCCGGGCATCCCCCCGGGTGACCTCGCCTCCCGCCGCGAGGTCATGACCACCGGGGACGTCCAGCCAGGATCTTGACCCGAGCTGGGTCTCGCGGTCCCGCCCCCGCGGCGCTTCCCCCGGCCCCGGGGGTCCCCCCTTGCGGTGCGGTCGCTTGCCCGCGGCCGCGCGGCTCCCGCGCCCCGGGGGGGGTGATTGCCCCGTGCGGTGCGTTGCCTTCTTTCCCGCCTTCCCGGCTGGGCGCGCAGTTCTCCCCCAGAGCTTCGCCTGGGGGCACCCCCACGCGCCCCTTTTGGGCCTGCGTCCTCCGCCGACCAGGGCTGCTCCCTGGCAAGGGCTCGCCCTTCGCGCAGAGGGCGAGCGTTTTTCAGGGGCGCGGGGAACTGCGCGACAAGCCACGACGCCGCCGCAGGCAAGCGACGCACCCCACGGGGCAATCACCCAGGGGGCGCGGGGGAACTGGCAGGCGACCGCACCGCAAGGGGCGGTTACCCGGGGGCGCCCAGCGCAGCGGCCCGGCCGAAGAGGAGGGGGTCGACGGTGAGGGCGGTGGAGCCGAGGGGCTCCGCCAGGCGGCGGAGGGCGGATTCGGAGAGCCGGATCCAGTCCTGGCAGGGACCGAGCGCGGCCCGCAGCCGCTGGTCCGTGGTGAAGGCCACCGCGGTCCGCGTACCCGCGGGGGTACGCCACAGGCGGACGACGAGGCCCGCGGGACCCCGTCGCACCGGTACGTACAGCGGCCGGAAGCCGTTCATGGCCTCACCGTAACCCGCCCCGCGCGAGCCCACCTCCGGGCGCCCTCCTGGCGGCGGGACGGCAGAAAGCCGCCCCGCCGTGTTCGCGTACGGGGGGCGCGAAACGGCGGGGCGGCGTACGCGGGGGGCCGGTGGTGCCGGGTGTCCCGTCCCCACGATGACCCGGCGACCGGCCCCCGGACCCGGCGCCGTCCGCTCAGGCGGCGCCGGGTGCTCGTGGGGCCCTGCGAGCCGTACGGCTACAAGTGCACGGCCGGGGCGCCGGCCTGGTCGCTCGGCGCGGGGCGGCCACCGCTGTACATGAACAGCGCCAGCACGCCGCCGACCGCGAAGAGCGCGGCGGACCACCAGTACGCGGTCGCGTAGCTGTGCAGTGCGGCGTGCGCCTTGGCGAGCTTGTCCGAGTGGTGGGCCAGGTACGAGGTCGCGGCGCTCGCGGCCAGTGTGTTCAGCAGCGCGGTGCCGATGGAACCGCCCACCTGCTGCATCGTGTTGACCGCGGCCGAGGCCACGCCCGCGTCCTCCTCGCCGACCCGGTCGGTGGCCACGCTCATCGCGGCCGGCATGACCAGGCCGAGGCCGAAGCCCATCACCAGCAGCGGGGGCAGGACGTTCGCCGCGTAGCTGCTGTTCAGATCGAGGGCGGTGAGCCAGGCCATGCCCGCCGCCGCCATCAGCATGCCCAGCGGGACGATCGGCCGCGGGCCGAGCCGCGGCAGCAGCGTGTTGGTGACGAGCTGGGCGGCCACCATCAGGGCGCCGATCATCGGCAGGAAGGCCAGGCCGGTCTTGATCGGGTTGTACTGCAGCGACAGTTGCAGGTAGTAGGTCAGGAAGAGGAAGACGCCGAACATCCCGGCGCCGGAGAGCGCGAGCACCGTGAAGGACGCGCCCCGGTTGCGGTCGAGCAGCACGCGCAGCGGCAGCAGCGGGTGGGTGGCACGTGTCTGCCACCAGCTGAAGCCCGCCACCAGCGCGACGCCGACCAGCAGGAAGCCCCAGGTCATCGGGGAGCCCCAGTGGTGCGTCTCGGCGTTGGAGAAGCCGTAGACCACGCAGAACAGGCCGACGGTGACCAGCAGGGTGCCCGGCAGGTCCAGCTTCGGCCGGTTGGCCGGGGCGCCCTTGCGCAGCAGCGCCATACCGCCGATGAAGGCGGCGACCGCGAACAGCAGGTTCACATACAGCGTCCAGCGCCAGCTCAGGTTCTGGGTGAGGACACCGCCGAGCAGCATGCCGATGCCGCCGCCCGCGCCGGCGATGGCGCCGTAGATGCCGAAGGCCTTCGCGCGCTCCTTGGCGTCGGTGAAGGTCGTGTTGAGCAGCGAGAGCGCCGCGGGGGCCAGCAGGGCGCCGAACAGACCCTGCAGGGCGCGGCCCGTGACCAGCACCTCGAAGTTCTGTGCCGCGCCGGCCAGCGCGGAGGCGGCGGCGAAGCCGACGACGCCGACCAGGAAGATGATCTTGCGGCCGACCAGGTCGGCCAGCCGGCCGCCCAGCAGGAGCAGGGAGCCGAAGGCGAGGGAGTAGGCGGTGACGATCCACTGCCGGTTGCCGTCGGAGAAGCCGAGTGCCTTCTGCGCGGAGGGCAGGGCGATGGTCACGACGGTGGCGTCGAGGACCACCATGAGCTGGGCGATGGCTATGACGGCCAGGACCCACCAGCGGTGGTTGGCCTTCTCCGTCGGAGCGCCGGGATCGGCCTCGGACGGGGCTTTCGTGAGCCGGTCGACGGGGACGTCGGCCGCTGATTGCGAAGACATCAGGCGGAACTCCTGAGGTGGGACGGGGTAGGGCTGCTGTACCGCAGGAAGAACGAAACCGTTTCGTACTCCATGACCGTACGTCCGCCACTATCGAAACGCAAACGTTTCGTTGGTGTCGGCGTGTGCCCCTGCTCACACCGCCCGGCGGCCCCGGCTCACGAGTCCGCGCGGCCCGTCACGGCGACGGCCACGCCCAGCCCGATCATCGCCAGCCCGCCGGTGCCGCCCACCGCCGCCAGCCGCCGCGGCGAGCGGGCGAACCAGCCGCGGGCCGCCGATGCGGTCAGCGCCCAGACGCTGTCGCACAGCAGTGCGATGGCGGTGAACACCAGGCCGAGCAGCAGCATTTGCGCGTGGACGCGGCCGGCGTCGCGGTTCACGAACTGGGGGAGGACGGCGGCGAAGAACACCATCGTCTTGGGGTTGGTCACCCCGACGACGAATCCCTCCCACAAGGTGCGCAGGTCGCCCCTGCGGGGCGCGGCCGCACCCTCCCCGGCCTCGCCGTGCAGCGCCGCCGACAGCGTGCCGCGGGCGCGGAAGGCCTTCACGCCGAGGAAGACCAGGTAGGCCGCGCCGGCCAGCTTGAGCGCGTCGAAGAGGGCGGCCGAGCGGGACACGACCTCGCCGAGGCCGAGCGCGACCAGCGCGATGAGGGCGTAGGCCCCGATCGCGTTGCCCACGACGCTGCCCAGGGCCGTACGCCTGCCGTGCGCGAGGGCGCGGCCCAGCACGAACAGGACGCTCGGGCCGGGGATCAGCACCAGCACCAACGACAACGCGGCGAAGCCGCCCACCCGATCGATCGTCACCCCGGCACGCTACTCCCGCCCCCGCACTCCCCGCGCGCCTTTTCCGCCCTGGCCCGCCTCAGGGGAGGAGGCCGCTGCGACGGGCGGTGGTGACGGCTTCGAGGCGGGTGTGGGCGCCCAGTTTGCGCATGGCGGACCGCAGGTAGGACTTGACGGTCTCGGGCCGCAGGCGGAGCCGTGAAGCGGCCACCGCGTTGGTCGCCCCGGAGGCGACCGTGGCCAGGACGTCCAGCTCGCGCGGGGTGAGCTGGACGAGGGACGGGTGAGCGGGTGAGGAGGGAGCCGCGGCCGAGGCGAGGCGCGCACACGCGGTCAGCAGCTCCTCGCGCAGCCGGGTGTCGGGAATGCGCACCGCCAGCGCCCGCAGTTCGGCGTGCGCCTCGCGCACCTCCTCCCAGGCCCGCGGATCGGCCGCGACCGGCCCCTGGCAGGACGCCAGCAGCCGCCGCGCCTCGTCCCGCACGGCGAGCGCCTGCTCGAGATCGCGCGCCGCGTCGATCGCGGCGGCCAGCGGCCGGTCGCCGAGGGCGTACGGCTGGCGCAGGGCACCGTAGAGCACGCCCCGCACCTGCCGGTGCACCACGACGGGCACGGCCAGCACCGACCGCAGCCCTTCCCCGGCCACGGCGGCGTCGTATTCGTGGCTGATGGCGCGCGACGAGCCGTAGTCGGTCACGGCGTAGGGCCGCCCGAGGGCGAGGGTCTTGCCGCCGAGCCCGTTCCCGGTGCGCACCGCGAGCCCGCGGAGCGAGTCCGTGTCGGCCCCCACCAGCTCGCTGATCCGGAACTGCCGGGCCCCGGCTCCCGAGACCAGCCCGCCGAAGGCCACCGGGAGCAGCCCTGACCTGCGCATCCGCAGCAGGGCGGCCCTCATGTCCGTGGCCTCGCCACGACTGCCGTCCACTGCGCCACCTCCTCACCCCCGTCCGGGGGTAGTGAGACCCACGTCACTACCGCACGATGCTACCGAGGGGACATCCACAAGGAGGACACATGGCGGCATCGGACGCGACCGGGGCATTCCGGGCCGCCCGGGACTTCCTGCTGCGGCACCGCGAGGACTACGCGGCGGCCCGCGACGGCTTCCGCTGGCCGGACCCGCAGCGGTTCAACTGGGCGCTGGACTGGTTCGACGTGGTCGCCGCGGGCAACGACCGCCCGGCCCTGTGGATCGTCGAGGAGGACGGCACCGAGTCGCTGATCTCCTACCGCGAGATGTCCGACCGCTCCGACCGGGTCGCGTCCTGGCTGCGGGCCCGCGGGGTGCGGGCCGGCGACCGGGTGCTGGTGATGCTGGGCAACCAGGTCGAGCAGTGGGAGTCGGTGCTGGCGCTGATGAAGCTGCGGGCGGTGGTCATCCCGGCGACGCCGCTGCTGGGCCCGGCGGACCTGCGCGACCGGGTCGACCGCGGGCAGGTGCGGCACGCGATCGTGCGGGGCGCGGACACCGGCAAGTTCGACGAGGTGCCCGGCGACTACACCCGGATCGCGGTCGGCGGCGACGCCGGGGTCCCCTGGCTGGCGTACGAGGACGCGTACGCGGCGCCGCCCGGCTTCACCCCCGACGGCCCGACCGCCGGGTCCGACCCGCTGATGCTCTACTTCACGTCCGGCACCACCGCGCAGCCCAAGCTGGTCGAACACACCCACGTGTCGTATCCCGTCGGGCACCTCGCCACGATGTACTGGATCGGGCTGCGACCCGGCGACGTGCATCTGAACATCTCGTCACCCGGTTGGGCCAAGCACGCGTGGTCCAGTCTGTTCGCGCCGTGGAATGCCGAGGCGACGGTCTTCGTGCACAACTACACGCGGTTCGACCCGGCGCGGCTGATGGCCGAGATGGACCGCTGCGGGGTGACCAGTTTCTGCGCGCCGCCCACGGTGTGGCGGATGCTGATCCAGGCCGACCTGAGCGCGCTCGCCACCCCGCCGCGGGAGGCGGTCGCGGCCGGCGAGCCGCTCAACCCCGAGGTGATCGAGCACGTGCGGCGGCTGTGGGGTGTGCTGATCAGGGACGGCTTCGGCCAGACCGAGACCGCCGTCCAGGTCGCCAACAGCCCCGGCCAGCTCGTCAAGGCCGGCTCGATGGGCCGCCCCACCCCCGGCTACACGGTGACGCTGCTCGACCCGGTGACCGGGGTGCCGGCCAACGAGGGGGAGATCTGCCTCGACCTGAGCAGCCGCCCCGTCGGCCTGATGACCGGGTACGCCGGCGACCCCGAGCGCACCGAGGAGGCGATGGGCGGCGGCTACTACCGCACCGGCGACATCGGCAGCCGGGACGCCGACGGCTACATCACCTACGTCGGCCGCGCGGACGACGTCTTCAAGTCCAGCGACTACAAGATCAGCCCGTTCGAGCTGGAGAGCGCGCTGCTGGAGCACGAGGCGGTCGCCGAGGCCGCCGTGGTGCCCGCCCCCGACGACCTGCGGCTCGCGATCCCCAAGGCGTACGTGGTGCTGGCCGAGGGCTGGGAGCCGGACGCCGACACCGCCAAGGCGATCTTCGCGCACTCCCGTTCGGTCCTCGCGCCCTACAAGCGCGTCAGGCGGTTGGAGTTCGCCCCGCTGCCCAAGACCGTGTCGGGCAAGATCCGCCGGATCGAGCTGCGGGAGGCGACCCTGCGGGACGGCAGCGCCGAATTCCACGAGGAGGACCACCAGTGACGGCCGAGCCCTCGTACGCGCACGGAATCGGGAGTGTGCCCTTGCTCGGCGACACCGTCGGCCGCAACCTCGACCGGGCCGTCTGCGCCCACCCCGACCGCGAGGCACTGGTCGACGTGCCCAGCGGCCGCCGCTGGACCTATGCCGAGTTCGGCCGCGCGGTCGACGAGGTCGCCCGCGGACTGGCCGCCTACGGCGTCGGCAAGGGCGACCGCGTCGGCATCTGGGCGGTCAACTGCCCGGAATGGGTGCTGGTGCAGTACGCCACCGCCCGGATCGGCGCGATCATGGTCAATGTCAACCCGGCCTACCGGCTGCACGAACTGGCCTATGCCCTGCGGCAGTCCGGCGTCTCGCTGCTGATCGCCTCCACCGAGCACCGCGGCACCGACTACCGCCTGATGGCCGCCGAGGTCCGCGCCAACTGCCCGGACCTGCGCCGGATCGTGCACATCGGCGACCCGTCGTGGGACGCCATGACGGCCGCGGGAGAGGCCCTCGACCCGGGCTATCCCGCCGCCGCCCAGGCGATGCTGAGCTGCGACGACCCGGTCAACATCCAGTACACCTCGGGCACCACGGGCTTCCCCAAGGGCGCCACCCTGTCGCACCACAACATCCTCAACAACGGCTATTTCGTGGGCGGTACGGTCGGCTACAGCGAGCAGGACCGGATCTGCCTGCCGGTGCCCTTCTACCACTGCTTCGGCATGGTGATGGGCAACATCGGCGCCACCTCGCACGCGGCCTGCATCGTCATCCCCGCCCCGTCCTTCGACGCGGCCGCCACCCTGCGCGCGGTCGAACAGGAGCGCTGCACCTCGCTGTACGGCGTCCCCACGATGTTCATCGCCGAGCTGGCGCTGCCGGACTTCGCCGACTACGACCTCAGCTCGCTGCGCACCGGCATCATGGCCGGATCGCCGTGCCCGGTCGAGGTGATGAAGCGGGTGATGGCCGAGATGCACATGTCCGAGGTCTCCATCTGCTACGGGATGACCGAGACCTCCCCGGTGTCCACCCAGACCCGGCGCGACGACCCGGTGGAGGACCGCACCGCCACCGCCGGCCGGGCCCTGCCGCACATCGAGGTCAAGGTGGTGGACCCCGCGTCGGGGGTCACCGTGCCGCGCGGCACGGCCGGTGAGCTGTGCACGCGCGGCTATTCGGTGATGCTGGGCTACTGGGACGAGCCGGACCGCACGGCCGAGGCGGTGGACGCCGGGCGCTGGATGCACACCGGCGACCTCGCGGTGATGCGCGACGACGGCTACGTGGCGATCGTCGGCCGTATCAAGGACATGATCATCAGGGGCGGGGAGAACGTCTCCCCGCGGGAGGTCGAGGAGTTCCTCTACGGCCACCCCAAGGTCTCCGACGTGCAGGTGGTCGGGGTGCCCGACGACACCTACGGCGAGGAGGTGCTGGCCTGCGTCATCCCGCGCGACCCGGCCGACCCGCCGACCCTCGGCGAGATCACCGACTACTGCGAGGGCCGGCTCGCCCACTTCAAGGTCCCCCGCCACCTGCGGGTCCTCGACGCCTTCCCGATGACGGTCAGCGGCAAGGTCCGCAAGGTGGAGCTGCGGGCGGACTTCAGGCACCCGGACCCGGCGGCCCCGGAGCTCACACCAGAGGCATGAGCGCGGTCGGGGCGTGACCGGGCTCGGTCGCCAACTCCTCGAACTCCACCACCGCGGAGATGTCCGCGGTGGTCGACATCGAGATGTTGGTGACCCGCTCCAGGACCGCCTCGACCACCACCGGCACCCGGTGCTCCGCCGCGAGTTCGCGCGCCCGCTCGAAGGCCGCGCCCAGCTCTCCCGGTTCTGTCACCCGGATCGCCTTGCATCCCAGGCCCTCGGCGACCTTGACGTGGTCGACGCCGTAGACGCCGATCTCGGGCGAGTTGGCGTTCTCGAACTCCAGGTTGACCTGGAAGTCGATGCCGACGCCGAGCTGCGCCTGCCGGATCAGGCCCAGATAGGCGTTGTTGACCACGACGTGCACGTACGGGATGCGGTGCTGCGCGCCGACCGCCAGCTCCTCGATCATGAACTGGAAGTCGTAGTCGCCCGACAACGCCACCACCTGCGCGTCGGGTTCGGCCGTCGCGACCCCGAGCGCGGCCGGCACCGTCCAGCCGAGCGGCCCGGCCTGCCCGCAGTTGATCCAGTGCCGCGGCCGGTAGACGTGCAGCAGCTGGGCGCCGGCGATCTGCGACAGGCCGATGGTGGACACGTAGCGGGTCTCGGGCCCGAAAGCCCGGTTCATCTCCTCGTAGACCCGCTGCGGCTTCATCGGGACGTCGTCGAAGTGCGTACGCCGCTGGAGCGTCGCCTTGCGGGTACGGGCCGACTCCGCCCACTGCGAGCGGTCCGGAAGCCCGCCGCTGTCCCGCAACTCCCGCGCCACCGCCACGAACAGCTGGAGCGCCGCCTTGGCGTCCGAGGCGATCCCGTAGTCGGGCGGGAAGACGCGGCCGATCTGGGTGGGCTCGACGTCCACGTGCACGAAGGTGCGGCCCCTGGTGTAGATGTCGAGCCGCCCGGTGTGCCGGTTGGCCCACCGGTTGCCGATGCCGAGCACGAAGTCCGACTCCAGGAAGGTCGCGTTGCCGTACCGGTGCGACGTCTGGAGGCCCACCATCCCGGCGTTGAGCGGATGGTCGTCGGCCAGCGCGCCCCACGCCATCAGCGTCGGCACCACCGGCACACCGGTCAACTCGGCGAATTCCACCAGCAGTCCGCAGGCGTCGGCGTTGACCACCCCACCGCCCGCCACGATCAGCGGCCGCCGCGCCGCGCACAGCATCGCCACCGCCTTCTCGATCTGCGCCCGTGACGCGGCCGGCCGGTAGACCGGCAGCGGCTGGTAGGTCTCCGGGTCGAACTCGATCTCCTTCTGCTGCACGTCGATCGGCAGATCGATCAGCACGGGACCGGGCCGCCCGGACCGCATCAGGTGGAAAGCCTGCTGGAAGACCCCCGGCACCTGGGCCGCCTCCAGCACGGTGGTCGCCGCCTTCGTCACCGGCGCGGCGATGGCGGCGATGTCCACCGCCTGGAAGTCCTCCTTGTGCAGCACGGCGGTGGGCGCCTGCCCGGTGATGCACAGGATCGGGATCGAGTCCCCGGTCGCCGAGTACAGCCCGGTGATCATGTCGGTCCCGGCCGGCCCCGAAGTCCCCACGCACACCCCGATGTTCCCGGCCCGCGCCCGCGTGTACCCCTCCGCCATGTGCGACGCCCCCTCCACATGCCGCGCCAGCGTGTGCCGGATGCCGCCGGCGGCCTTGAGCGCCGCGTAGAAGGGATTGATGGCGGCGCCAGGCACCCCGAAGGCGACGTCGACGCCTTCGAGCTTGAGGATCTCCACGGCTGCTCGCGCGGCGGTCATCCGAGCCATTGTCCCTCCCGGGGTGTTCCATGATGCGGAAGTCGAATTCTGCAATCCGGAAGCAACGTAGGCGCGCCCCCGCCACCACGTCAAGGCCCCCGCCTTGAGCCCAGCGGGTTGCCCCTTGCGGTGGCCCACGCACCTGCACCGCCATCGCGGCTGAGCGCGCAGTTCCCCACGTCCCTGAAACGCCCCCAGAGGGCGCCCACCCCTCAGCCACGACGCGCCGCAGACAAGCGACGCACCGAACGGATCCCCGGAGGCGCGGGAAACTGCGCGCCAAGCCACGACGCGCCCGCAGCCACGGGACGTACCGCAGGGAGCACCCCATGGGGGCGCGGGGAACTGCGCGCTCAGCCACAGCGGGGCAGCAGCCGAGGGACGCACCGCAAGGGGCACTCACCGCGCCAAGCCACGAGGCGGCCGCAGGCAAAGCGGTACCCGAAAGGGAGGCACCCCCCGGGCGGGCAAGGGAGTCCGGGGCCCACCCCGCAGGGGGTCAGCGCGGAGAAGTCGGGCCTGATCGAATCAGGCCGTCCGCAGCATCGTTCACCGCCTGCGGCGTCCCCGTGAGGTCCATCACGAAGAGCGGCACGCCCAGTTGGTCGGCGCGCGACCGCGCGTCGTGGGCGTACCCCGCGAGAGAGAAGAACGCCCCCACCGCGTCCTCGTTGGCGCAGTTGAGCCACAGGCACTCGACGTCCCGGAGTGGCGTCGGCTGGGTGCTGGGGTCGACCTGGGCGACCATGCCCTGGCCGCGCAGGTCGATGCCGTTGGCCGTACGGTCGCCGGCCAGGCGTACTTCGGCGAAGCCGAGCCACTTCAGGTACTGCGCCGCCGCCGTCAGGGCGTCCCGCCCGGTGCGGATGGTGACCGGGCGGAACGGCGGCCGGTCGCAGGGCGGCGGCGGCACGTCCCCGCCCGGTGCGGGCACCGGCCCGCCGGCGTGCGGTACGGGCAGCCGCCCCGGCTCGCCCGTCGCCTCGTCGTCGACCGGCAGCCGGAGCAGCGCACCGCAGGTGCAGCCGAACTCCGGCTGCGGCCAGTGGTCGGTGCGCCCGCAGTCGGGGCAGCGCAGCCGTACCCAGGAGTCGTCCCACGAGCGGTGCCTGATCTCCACCGGCAGCCCGCCGCGCAGCACCGGCAGGCAGAGCGGCGCCCCGCACGCGCAGGGATACGTCGGCGCGGTGTACGTGTGGTCACGGCGGCAGGCCGGACAGCGCACCAGCACGCTCTCTGCCATGGGTCACCACCCCCTGCTCGGTCTCGTGACCCCATAGTGCAGGAAGTTCCCGTCGGCTGTAACCGGCGACGGACGGTCCGTCACCGGTGCCCGCCCGGCGGTGCGTTCGGCGCGACAGGACAGTCACGCACCGCCGGACGGTGTCTTCGGGGGCCGGCGGACCGCGATCGGCAGACCCGCGGCCGGTCAGCCGGCGGTCGCCGACCCGGACAGCCGCTCGACCCCGCGCAGCAGCGCCGAGTGGTCGAGCCCGCCGTCACCCTGCGCCCGCAGCGACGCGACGAGGCCGGCCACCACCGAGCCCACGGGCAGCGCCGCCCCGACGGTGCGGGCCGCGTCGGTCACGATGCCCATGTCCTTGTGGTGCAGGTCGACGCGGAACCCGGGGGCGAACTCGCGGCCGAGGAAGTTGGCCTTCTTGCGGGCCAGCACGGTGGAGCCGGCGAGCCCGCCGCCGAGGACGTCGAGCGCGGCGGACAGGTCCACGCCGGACTTCTCCAGGAAGATTACGGCCTCGGCGCAGGCCTGGATGTTCACCGCGACGATCAGCTGGTTGGCCGCCTTGACCGTCTGCCCGGCGCCGTGCGGGCCGCACAGGACCACGGTGGTGCCGAGCACGTCCAGGAGGGGCCGCGCCCGCGCGAAGTCCTCGGCGTCACCGCCGACCATGATCGACAGCACTCCCTCGACGGCCCCCGCCTCACCGCCGGACACGGGCGCGTCCAGCACCCGGATGCCCCTTGCCGCGGCGGCCTTGGCCAGGTCGACGGAGGTCCGCGGGGTGATCGAGGAGGTGTCGATCAGCAGCGCTCCTTCCCTGGCGTGCGCGAGGATCCCGTCCTTCCCGTAGGCGACGGCCTCCACCTGAGGCGACGCGGGCACCATCGTGAAGATCACGTCGGCGTCCCTGACCGCCTCGGCGACCGACCCGGCGGCGGTGCCGCCCCTGGCCTCCAGGCGGGCCAGTTTCTCGGCCTCCAGGGTGTAGCCGGTGACGTCGTAACCTGCGGCGATGAGGTTCTCCGCCATGGGCGACCCCATGATGCCGAGGCCTATCCAGGCAACTTTCTGCTTCTGGGTACGCAATTGCAGCTCCTCGAACATGGTCTACGGGTTCCGAGGCCGGTGCGCGGCCCCGGTCGAAGCCGGTCGCGGGCCGGTGCGCGGCCCCGGTCGAAGCCGGTCGCGGGCCGGTCCACGGCCTGGTCGGGCCCCGGTCGGCCCTGGTCGGCCCTGGTCGCTGACCGAGGGGATGGTCACCGCGCGAGCCACCCGAAACTGGCCGCGCTCCCCCCGGAGGACGGCTTGTGTTCGAGGCCCACGAACCCGCCGTAACCCGCCCGGTCGAGGTGGGCGAGCAGGTCGGGCAGCGGCAGCGCCCCTGTCCCCGGCGCCCCCCGTCCGGGGAGGTCGGCGATCTGTACGTGGCCGACGACGTCGGCATGGCGGGAGATCACCGCCTCCAGATCCGCCCCGCCCATCGCCAGGTGGTAGACGTCGAGCAGGAAGCGCGCGTTGGACAGCCCGCTCGCCTCGTTGACCCGCTCCACCACCGCGACGGCGGCCTCCGCGTCGACCAGCGGGTAGCGCGGCGACTCCGCCGCGTTGAGCGCCTCGATCAGCAGCGTCGCCTCTGCGCGGTCCGCGGCGGCCGCGGCGCGCACCAGGTTGTCGAGGGCGAGCGCGTCCTGCTCGGCGGGGTCCACCCCGTCGACCCGGTTGCCGTAGAGCGCGTTGAGCGCCGTGCAGCCCACGGACGCCGCGAAGTCCGCGGCGACCTCGATGTTGGCGCGGAAGCGCTCGGACTCGGCGCCCGGGAGGGACAGCGCGCCGCGGTCGGGGCCCGGCAGCCGCCCGGCGTAGAAGTTGAGGCCGACAAGCCGGGTGCCGGCCGTCTCCAGGGCGGTCCGCAGGTCGTCGAGCGCGGTCTTGCCGGGGTCGGGGTCGTCGGGCCACGGCCACCACAGCTCGACCGCGTCGAAGCCGGCCGCGGCGGCGGCCGCCGGCCGCCCCAGCAAGGGGAGTTCGGTGAAGAGAAGGGAGAGGTTCACGTCGAAGCGCGCGGCGGTGAGGCTCACGAGAGGTACGCTCCTTCCGTATAGCGGAAGTAATCTTCTGTCTCGTGGAAGACTGAATCAGCCGCGCCCCGGCTGTCAAGTGACCCCGGGCTGCGGCCCGCCGCCGCTCGCCGGCGCCTTCCGCCGGCATGCCGGCGCGAGCCGCCGGGGTCCCGCCGCAGCTCAGCGGCCCGGTATGCGCGGTCACCGAATGGCCACCGCCTATTCACCCCCGATCCGTGCGCGGCCTAAAGTGCGGCCGACCCGATGGTGGCTCGCGTAAAACAGCCAGGTAATGGGTAGAGTTAACGCCGCTTTACACGCCGGTAATATCTGCGGGATATGTCCGATTGCTCGCGCCCGTGCTCCGTGCATACGGTCCGGTGTGTCCCGATTGCGGGCGGGAATTCGGCTTTGCGGGCGTGCGTGCGGTGCGGGCCGCATTGCTTGCCGGGTGTCGGTCGGATTCCCTGGACAAGGTAAAGAGGCCTGCCGTACTGTCCTCCGTGACCGCAACCCAGCCAGACCGACTGGGATTTCAGCCGACACCCCGCGTACACCTGCGGGGCGACGGTGGTGGTCGACACGGGGCTACGGGGATGGTGGGTTGGTGGTTTTGTCCAACGCGCTCGAAAACAGTTCTGCGTTATCGACGGCAGATATCGGTCCGCAGCCGCGCGCGGCGGACCATACGCGATTCACCGTACTCGGAATGCTGGCGGTCGCCGACGGCAGCGAGTCGGTGGTGCTTCAGCCCTCGCGACCTGCGGCGTTGCTCGCCGCATTGCTGCTGAATGCCAACTCCGTCGTATCCGTGGATTTCCTGCAGCGCGTCATCTGGGGTGAGGAAACCCCCGCTCAGGGCAAGTCCGCACTGCACAGCTGCGTTCTGCGGCTGCGCCGCCTCTTCGGCAAGTACGGCATCGCCGGCAATATGATCGAGGCGGTGCCAGGCGGTTACCGGCTCACCGCCGACGCCGCCACGCTCGACCTGGTCCGCTTCCGTGAACTCCTCGGCGCCGCCTATGCCACCGCGGACCCGGAGGCGGAACTGCGGCTGCTGCGGGAGGCGCTCGCGCTGTGGCAGTCGCCGCTGCTCGCCAATGTGCCCTCCGACCTGCTGCACCGCGACGAACTGCCGAAGCTCCGGGAGGAGTGGCTGCGGGCCATTGAACGGGTCTTCGATCTCGAACTGGAGTGCGGCAGGCATCGCGAGGCTCTCGCCGACATCTGGTCCACCGCCCGTGCCTACCCGCTGTACGAGCGATTCACCGAGCAGTTGATGGAGGCGCTGGACCGGGCCGGCCGCCGGGCCGAAGCACTTGCCGAATACCGGCGGCTCAAGTCGTATCTCGCGCAGGCGCTCGGTGTCGACCCCGGTTCGGCCCTGCAACGGCTCGAACTGGCCATTCTGCGCGGCGAGTCGTCCAGCGGCCAGGAGGCCGTACCACCGCGCCGGACCCCGGCGCCGCCCGCACCGCCCGCCGCGCGCACGGGCGCCGACCCGGCGGTCGGCGAACCGGTGGACGGCGGGCGCGTCCTGGACGCCCTGGTCGGCGCGGGCCTGCTCGAAGAGGGACCGCGCGGGCTGTACCGCGTCCACGAACTGCTGCGGGTCTTCACCCGCGCCGCCGCGGCACGCGGGGAGAGCCCCCCGGCCCCGCCGCCGCACCTGCACCCGCACCCCACCACAGAACCGCAGCGGCCCGGCGCCGCAGGACTGCACCCCACGGAGGCGTGACAGACATGGTGTCCAGCTACGACGAGATCGCCGGCACCCGGCCGCGAATCCGCCGGGACGTGCTCTACACCCAGACGCCCACCGGCGTGCACTTCCACAACGCGCGCGGCGGATTCAGCGTCGTCATGCCCTCCGCCTACCGCTTCGCGACGATCATGGTCCCGCACCTGACCGGCGACCACACCGTCGCCGCGCTCTGCGAAGGGCTCGGCGAGAAGCAGCGCGAGATGGTGGTCCGACTGGTCGGTACGCTCTACGCGCGTGGTTTCGCGCGGGACGCCGTTCCCGCGGACGACGAGCCGCTCGACGCCGCGGTCGCCGAGCGCTTCGCCGCGCAGGTCGACTACATCGACCACTACACCGACGGCCCGGTCGCCCGCTTCCGGCGCTTCCGGCACACCCGGGTCGCCGTCGTCGGCGACGACGCGGTCGCCCGCTGGGCCGCGCTGAGCCTGATACGCAACGGCTGCGCCGCCGTCGCCGTACCCCGCTCCCTCGACCGCCCGGGCAACGGCCTCGCCGACGTCACCGCCGAGGCGGCGGCGCTGCGGGACGCCGGCTGCGCCGCCGAGGTGGTCCTGCTCGACGCCACCGCCGGCGCCGACCCGGCCGCCTACGGCTGGCCCGACCTCGACGGCTACGACACGGTGCTGGTCACCGGCGCTGACGCCCCCCGCCGGCTCGCCGCGCTCCTCGACGCGGGCATCCCGGCCGGCCGGCTCCTGCTCCCCGCCTGGCCGTTCGGCGACTCCGTGGTGATCGGCCCCCTCATGTCCCGCGGCGCGCCCGGCTGCTGGACCTGTGCGGCCCTGCGCCTCGGCGCGAACGGCGACCCGGGCGCCGCAGCGGACGTGTGGAGCGCGGTGTCCCCCGCCGGCCCCCGCGAGCCCGCCGCCTCCGCGGTCGGCGGCCCCCTCGCGGCGATGATCGGCAACCTCCTCGGCTACGAGGTCTTCCGCCGCACCACCGGCGTGCTGCCCGCGGAGACCGAGAACCAGCTGCTCATCCAGCACACCGACTCCCTCGACACCACCGCCGAGCCCCTGCTGCCCCACCCGCGCTGCCCGCACTGCGCGGCGGCGCCGCAGCCGCCGGAGAAGGCCGTCCTGATGGCCGACCTCGGTTCGCCGGAGGAGCAGGCGGCCGGTGGCGGCTCCGCGGCTGCTCCGGCTCCCGTAGGCGGGTCTCCCGGGGCGGTGTCGCCGCTGGGCGGGCCGGTCGGCGACGGGCCCGCGGAGGAGGACGCCGCGCAGGCGGCGCTCGCCGAGATCTCCGGGCGGGCGGTGCTCGTGCAGCCCCGAGCCGGGGTCTTCGCCGCTTACGCCGACGAGGACTGGGCGCAGACGCCGTTGAAGGTCAGCACGGTGGTGCTCGGCACCGGGCACCGGGTGCGGCGCGAGGTCACCGCCTTCGACGTGCACCACGTCGCCGGCGCGCGGCTGCGGGCGCTGCACCGCGCGGCCGAGGTCTACGCCGAGCGCGTGGTGCCGGTCCAGCAGGCCCTGACCGGAGCCGAGTTGGAGGCCGCGCGCGGCAAGTGGCGTACGGTCGAGCCGGCCCGGCTGAGCATCGCGTCGGGGCTCGGCGCCCCCGCCGAGCTGATCGCGCGCTGGTGCCCCGCGACCTCGCTGCTCAGCGGGGAGACCCTGCTCGTGCCCGCGGCGGCGCTGCGCCCCTTCGGGCCGGACAACCAGGCCCGTGTCGTCGAGCCGACCTCGGCCGGTACGGGCGCTGGCGCGACCCCGGGCGCGGCGGTGGCCCGCGGCCTGCGGACCGCACTCGCCCATGACGCCCTGCGCCGGGCGCTCGGCGGCAGGCTCACCGTCGGCCGGATCGCACCGGAGGCGCTGGACGGCGACGACGCCGAGATCACCTTCCTGCTCCGCTCCGCCACCGGGCTCGGCGCCGACCTGGAGATCCTGGACCTGGGGGAGAGCGTCCTGCCGGTGGTCCTCGCGCGGGCCGCCGACCCGGCGAGCGGCGCTCCCCGCTGGGCGGTCGCCGCGGGCCTGCGCCGTCGCGACGCCGTCGTCACCGCGGTACGCGACCTGCTCGGCGCCGTCCAGACCGGCGGCGCCCCCGACCTCGGCGACCCCCTCCTCGCCGACCTGGCCTCGTCCACCCTCACCGCGACCGGCGAGTCCGCCACCCCCGCGGCCACCGACTGGCCGACCGTGGCCGCCGCGCTGCGCTCCGCCGGCCGCGACGCCCTGACGGCCCCGCTGCACACCCCCGACCTGGCCGCCGGCCGCTTGCACGCCACCCGCGTCCTGCTGACCACCCCCGAGGCCCCCTGATGACCTCCCCTGCCGCCCCGCCCGCCGGCGCCGCCGTGCCCGTCCGCGTCGGCCACGGCGGCCCGCTCGCGGCGGACTGCGCGCGTTTCGCCCGGCAACTCGCCCTGAGCCTGCGCTGCTTCGGCGGCGGAGGTGACATCGTCGTCGGGGCGCTCGGTGTGCGGGACGAGCTGGCCGTCGCCGGCGGGGCGGACGAGGACGCCGCCGTCGGGGTGCACCGCTACGGGCACCTCGTGCTCGTCGGACCGTTCGGGCCCGACGGCGGCGCGGGCTGTCCGCGGTGTCTGGCGCGGCGGTGGCAGGGCGTGCGGGCGCGGGCACTGCGGGAGGCGCTGGAGACGGGGGTCGAGACGCGCGCCGTCGGGGCGGGGGAGGTGGCCTTCGGCGTCGACGGGGTCGCCGCGCTGATCGCGGCGCACCGGGAGCGGGCGGAAGGGGCCGCGGGCCGCGGGCGGTTGCCGTACGCCTTCCTCGTGGACGCCGAGACGCTCCGCGTCACCCGCTTCGCCTTCGTGCCGGACGCCGAGTGCCCGCGCTGCGGCGTACGGGCCGCGGACACGGCGGAGGGCGCGCGGATCACCTTCGCGCCGGCGCCCAAACCCGCCCCCGACGTCTTCAGGGCGCGGCCCGCCGACGACTACGACGTGCCCTTCGAGGCGTTCGTGAACCCGGCGGCCGGCATGCTCGGGCCCTCCGTGGTGCCCGACCTGGTCTCGGCGTCCACGTCCTCGACCGTCGGGTCGTTCCTGCTGCGCTCGGGCGACTACCTGCGGGAGTGCTTCTGGGGCGGCCACACACCCCGCTACCGCTCCAGCGAGCGCGTCGGCCTGCTCGAAGGGCTGGAGCGCTTCGCCGGTATGCGCCCGCGCGGCAAGCGCACCGCCGTCGTCGGGTCCTACGACGAACTCGCTGCGGAAGAGGCCGTGTTGGACCCGCGCTCCTGCGGCCTCTACTCCGCCGACTTCCACCGCGCCGAGCCCGGCGTCCGCCCGTTCGACCCGGGCCGGCCGATCCCCTGGGTGTGGGGCTGGTCGCTGCGCGACCAACGCCCGCTGCTCGTACCGGAGATCCTCGCCTATTACCACGCGCCGGGCGGGCTCCGGCACCGCTTCGTCCAGGAGAGCTCCAACGGCTGCGCGTCCGGCGGGAGTCTGGCCGAGGCCGTCTACTTCGGCCTGATGGAGGTCGTCGAGCGCGACGCGTTCCTGCTCGCCTGGTACGGCAGGGCGCCGCTGCCGGAGATCGACGTCTCCGGCACCCGCAGCCCGCAGACCCGCGCGATGATCGACCGGCTCGCGATGTACGGCTACCGCGCCCGCTTCTTCGACACCCGGATCAGCTTCCCGATCCCGGTGGTCACCGCGGTGGCCGAGCGCGTCGACGGCGGCCTCGGCCGGCTGTGCTTCGGAGCGGGCGCCGGGCTCGACCCGGAGGCGGCGCTCGCCGCCGGGCTGTGCGAGATCGCCACCGACGCGGTCAACCTGCGCCGCAGAACCGCACGCGACGAGGCCCGACTGCGGTCACTGGCCGCCGACTTCGACCAGGTGCTGGTGCTGCACGACCACCCGCTGCTCTACGGCCTGCCGGACATGGCCGAGCACGCCGACTTCCTGCTGCGCGAAGAGCGCCCGCGCGTCGCCCTGGCCGACCTGCCGTCGACCGGCCCAGGCGCCCTGCCGCCCGGCGACGACCTCGGCGACGACGTCGCCGGCTGCGTCGCGGCGGTCGCCAAGGCCGGCTTCGACGTCGTCGTCGTCGACCAGACCATGCCCGAGCAGCGCGAACTCGGCTTCCACACCGCCGGGGTGATCGTGCCGGGACTGCTGCCCATCGACTTCGGCTGGCGCCGCCAGCGCGCCCGCCACCTGCCCAGGACACGCACCGCGCTGCGTGAAGCGGGCCTGCACGACCGCGACCTGACCGCCGCGGACCTCAACCCGGCCCCGCACCCCTTTCCCTGATTCCCCCGAGCCGAGCCCCGCCGGCCCCAGCAGACGCACGCACAGAGAGGAAACGCCCGTGGGATTCGCCCATGAGTACGCGACCGCCATCGTCCGGCGCGGCAGGTATCCCATGGAGCCGGCCGACTTCGTGCCCGACTGGGCCGACCGCCCCCGCAAGGGCAAGCACTTCCCCGGCGCCGAGGCCTTCCCGCTGCCGCAGGCCGCCGACCTCCCGGACGCGGAGGAAGCGACCGTCCAGCGCGGCCTGTTCGGGCCGCGCGGCACCGGGTCCTTCACGCTGCCGCTGCTCGCCGGGATGCTCCAGGAGTCCTACGGCCTGGTGGGCCGCAGGCTCGCCGTGCAGGCCAACTCCGACCTGGGCACCCTGCCGATGTACACCCAGGCCAACTGGTCGCGCGGCACCGCCTCGGGCGGCGGCCTCTACCCGGTCGGCGTGCACTGGGTGGCCGGGCCCTCCGGGCCGCTGACGCCGGGCGTCTACTACTACTCCACGCCCCACCACGACCTGCGGCGGCTGCTGGCCGGCGACGTGACGGCCGAGGTGCGCGCGGCGGGCGGCGAGGCCCTGGGGGCGTACGACCAGTTCCTGGTCCTCGGCGTGCGCTTCTGGCAGAACGCCTTCAAATACAACAGCTTCAGCTACCACGTCGTGACGATGGACACCGGCGCGCTGCTGGAGACCTGGCGGATCTGGGCCAGGGCGCGCGGGCTGCACATCGGGCCTGCCCTGTGGTTCGACGAGGCCAGGCTCGGCCGGCTGCTCGGCCTGGAGGAGGACGAGGAGGGCGTCTTCGCGGTGGTCCCGCTCCGCTGGGAGCGGCCCGCCGTGACGGCGCCACCCGCCGCCGTACCGCCCCGGGTGCGGTACGCCGACCAGGAGCGGTCGCGTACGACGACGACCTTCGAGACCGTACGCCGCATGCACGCCGCCACGCTCGACGGCGCCGCCCGGCGGCCGCCCGCCGGGGCGCTGGACGGCGCGCTCGCGCTGCCCGTGCCCGGGGGCGGCGAGCGGACCGCGCTGCCCGCGCCACGGGAGCTCGACACCCCGGTCGGCGCCGCGCTGCGGGCCAGGCGCAGCAGCTTCGGCCGCTTCCAGGCGACGACGCCGCTGCCCGCCGACGCGCTGTCGACCGTGCTGGCCGCCGTCGATGCGGCGGGCACCCTCGACAGCGACACGGAGACCCCGGGCGGCGGGCGGCTCAGCCGGGCCTACGTCTTCGTCAACCACGTGGCGGGCGTCGACCCCGGCAGCTACCTGTACGACCGCGCCGACGGCTCGCTGCGGCTGGTCGCGGCCGGGGCGCCGGGCGGATTCCTGCAGCGCAACTACTTCCTGGCGAACTACAACCTGGAGCAGGCGGCGGCCGTGATCGTGCCCGTGGCCCGGACCACGGCCGTGCTCGACGCCGTGGGCGACCGGGGATACCGCCTGGTCAACGCGGTGATCGGTGGCATCTCGCAGGCCGTCTACACCGCGTCGGCCGCCGCGGGCCTGTCCTGCGGGGTGGCGCTGGGCTTCGACGCGATCTCCTTCACCGAGGAGCTGGCGCTGGAGGAGACCGGCGAGGTGCCGCTGCTGATCATGATGATCGGCCACGAGCGCCCCCGCCCCGCCGACTTCCGCTACGAGATCGCCTGAAGGGCCCGGCACACCCGTGGCGATGACGGATCCACCGACGGAACGGACAGGAAGGAGCGGCATGAGCGTCAACGCCGCCGCGCAGGACACGGGGGACAGCCCGCGGAGCTGGCTGCTGCACCGCCGCTTCATGCTGCGGGTGGCGGGTCTGCCGGTGTCGGCCGTGCACCGGCTGCGCAGCCCGGGAGCCCGGCGCTGGGCAGGCGAGGTGCTGGCCGCCGAGCAGCACCTCGCCTCGATCGCCGCCGAGTTGAACGACCCGCTGACCGTGCTGGTCAAGGACACCGAGGACGGCGCGGACCGCAGGGCCGTACTCGCGCTGCGCCGACAGGTCTTCAACGACCGGCTGCCCCACGACCCGGACGCCGTACGCGCCTTGGCCGCCGCGATCGGCGGCGGCACCGGGGAACTGCTCGCCGGCTGGCTCGACGCCCGGCTGCGGCTGGAGCAGCTGCGGGGCGCGGGCGGCCCGCTGCTGGAGCGCGAACTCGCCGCCGGCCGCGCCGAACTGCGCCGCCTCGCCGGTGAGGACCGGCTGCGGCTCGCCCTCGCGCTGGCGTCGCCCACCCTCGACGGCCAGCTCGACGCCTTCATCGCCGACCGCACGCCGGTCCCGGACAAGCGGGCCAGGAAGAAGGAGCGCTCGCTGCTGGCGTACCTCTACCGGACCGCCTGCAAGACCAGCCCCTTCAGCACCTTCACCGCGGTCGCCGAGGGCACATTCGGCGACACGGGCCCCGAGGTGCGCACCGGCGAGACCTGGACCAGCCACCCCCGGCTCAACGTCGTGGTGCTGGCCAGGCTCGCTGAGCTGATCGCCGCCGACATCGCCCGGCGCGACGACCTCTTCGTCACCCTGCCGGCGGGCTGGGAGCTGGACGAGGACCGCATCCGCTATGTCCGCCGCTCGGTCACCGCCGGCGACGACAGCGCCGCCGTCAGCTTCGACGCCGCCCACGACCGGCTGTTCTTCCTGCGCAACAGCGGCATCCTGGAGCGGCTGACCGCGCTCTTCCGCGACCGGCCGCGACTGCGCTACGCCGAGTTGACGCGCTGGCTGACCACCGAGACCGGATCGACCGGCGAGCAGGCCGCCCACTATGCCGCGACCCTGCTCGATCTGGAGATCCTGCAGATGACCGGCCTGGCGACCGACGTGCACACCGCCGACCCGCTGGAATCCTTCCGCGGCGCCCTGCGGGCGCTGGACCGCGGCTGGGCCGCCGACGTCGCCGACCGCCTCGAAGGCCCCGCCTCCTGCGTCGACCGCTACCGGCACGCCGGCGTCGCCGCCCGCCGCGCCCTGCTGGCCGAACTGCGCCGCGACCTGCTCGCCTTGCAGGCGGACCTCGGCGCGGCGACGCCGTCACTGCCGCAGACCCTGCTGTACGAGGACGTACGCGAGGAGCAGGTGGCGGCCGATCTGGACGAGTGGACCGAGCTGGCGGCCGCCCCGCTGCACGCGCTCACCGGCATGATGCCCGCCTTCGACGTGGCGCTGCCCCAACGGCTCACCCTCAAGGGCTTCTTCCTGGCCCGCTACGGGCGCGGCGGACGCTGCGACGACCTGCTGCGGCTCGTACACGACTTCCACGAGGACATCTTCACGCAGTATCTGCAGTTCACCTCGACGAAGTCGCCCTGGGCGGCGGACGGCAGCCACGCCCCGGAGGAGAACTGGCTGGGCATGCCCGAGGTCGCGGCCCTCGACAAGGCCCGCGCCGAATTCACCGGCCGGATGCGCGACCTGTGGGCCGCCCACCCCGAAGGCGAGGCGGAACTGCGGCTCGGCGAGGACCTGGTGGCGGCGATCAGCGCCGAGCTGGACGTGCTGGGCCCGTCGTTCGCCCCGCACAGCCACTTCCTCCAGCTCGCCCGCCGACCCGGCGACCCGCTGGTGGTGCTCAACAACTCCTACGGCGGCCTGTCCTTCCCCTTCACCCGCTTCACCCACTGCTTCGACGACGCGACCGGAGCCGACGCGCCCGCCGGCGACGGCGGCCTGACCGGGCGGCTGCGCGAGACGCTGCGCGGCTGGCAGCCGCCCGGCGCGGTCTTCGCCGAGATCACCGCGGGCTCCGCCACCACCAACCTGAACCTGCACGGGCGGCTCACCGACTACGAGATCGTCTGCCCCGGCGAGAGCAGTACCGCCCCCGCCGACGCCAGGATCGACCTGGACGACCTCTACGCCGAGCACGACCAGGACGCCGACCGGCTCGTGCTGCGCTCCCGGCGGCTCGGCGCCGAGGTCGTCCCGCTCTACCTCGGCTACCTGGTGCCGATGGTGCTGCCCGAGGTGCCGCGCACCCTGCTGCTGCTCTCGCCGACCTCCCGCGCGTCCTTCGACGTGTGGCGCGGGGTCGCGGAGGCGCCGGGGCGCGACGGGGTCAGCGCACGGCCCCGGGTCCGCTTCCGCAGCGTGGTCCTGCACCGCAGGTCCTGGACGGCCGCACCCGGCGCCCTGCCGGTGCGCGAACCCGGCATGGACGACGCGGCCTTCTACCTGCGGTGGCAGCGATGGCGCCGCGACCACGGCCTGCCGGACAGGGTGTTCGCCACCCTGCACCGCGAACGCGACGACGGCGCGGGCGGCTTCGGCGCCGTCTTCGGCGGATCCAAGCCGCAGTACGTCGACTTCGACAGCCCCCTGTCGCTGATCGCCCTCGACGCGCTGACCGGCGGCGGGGGGACCAGGACGGTCTTCGAGGAGATGCTGCCGGGCGAGGACGAGCTGCACGTGCGCTCCCCGCGCGGCCACCACGTCGCCGAACTGGCCGTGGAAATCGTCCCCCGCGCGGCGGACCATGCCGCCGCGGCCCGGCCAGGAAGGCAGGACAGCGTCCGATGACCACTCCAGAGGCGGCCACCGCCGAGACCTCGGACCCGCCCGTCTCCGGGAGCCGGCAGGCACGCGGCGACTGGCAGGCCTTCCACGTCTTCTACGCCGCCAGCCCCCGCCCCTTCCTGCTGCGCTGCGTCCGCCCGCTGGTCGCCGAACTGACCGGCGAGGGACTGCTGGACGGTTGGTTCTTCATCAACTACTGGCTGGAGGGCCCGCACATCAGGCTGCGGCTGCGCCCCTCCTCCGCGGCCGCAGCCCCCGAGGTCGCCGCCCGCGCGAGCGGCGCGATCGAGGCCTTCCTCAAGGAGCGCCCCGCGCTCTACGAGGTCAAGGGCGGCTTCCTCGCGGACCTCTACAACACCCTCTTCGAGCTGGAGTTCCCCGGCGGCGAGCGCAAGGGCCTGGTCGACGAGGACGGCCACATGAAGCTGCGGCCCAACAACACCTTCAGCCCCGAGCCCTACGAGCCGGAGTACGGCAAATACGGTGGACCGGCCGGCGTCGAGCTGGCCGAATGGCACTTCCAGCGCTCCAGCGAGCTGGTGTCCGGCGCGCTCGGCACGATGAATCTGCACCTGCGGACCGTCCTGCTGGGCGCGGCCGCCCAGTTGATGATGACCATGTCGGGCTGCCTGCTGCGGGACGAGGCGGCGCTCCTGCACTTCCTGGACCGCTACCACGAGTTCTGGAATTCGGCCTTCTCCACCACCAACTACACCGCCCAGGACGGCTACGACCGCGCCTACGGCACCATGGACGCGCTGCCCGCCCGCTTCCAGCAGATCCGCGCCGCCGTCGCCGCGTCCGCCCCGGAGCGGCTGCCCAGCTTCCTCGGCGGCTGGGCCGAGCACTGCCTGGAACTGCGCGAGAAGGTCGTGGCGCTGGCCCGCGGCGGCGACCTGGTCTTCCGCTCCTGGGACGGTGAGCGCGACCTGCCGGTCACCGATCCCGACCAGGCGCTGCCGATGCTGCTGTCGCCGTACATGCACATGACCAACAACCGCCTCTCCGTCACCGTCCGCGACGAGGCCTTCCTGTCCTACATCCTGGCCCGCGCGCTGCGCGAGCCCAAGCCCACGGCGGCCCCATGACCACCGGCGGCCTGCTCGACCTGCGGCCCGCGCTGCGGCCCGGCATCCTCGTCGGGCCCGCGCTGACCCGCGGCCCCGCCGTGGTCCACCTGCTCAAGGACCCGGTCACCGGGGTCCGTATGGAGGTGGGCGCGAAGGAGCACTTCATCATCACCCGGCTGGACGGCAGCCGCTCGCTCGCCGATATCGGCACCGAATACGCCGCCTGCTTCGGGGCCAGGCTCGGCGACGCCCAATGGCAGCAGATGCTGCGGCTGCTCTCCACCCGCCAACTGCTCGACGGTGGGCGGCCGGTCACCGCCGTACCAGGCGGCGCGGACCGGGACGCGCCCGCCTCGGGGTGGTTCAGCGGCACCACCCGGATGGTCGCCGACGCGCCCGCGCTCATGGACCGGCTGCACGAGGCCACCGCCTTCGCCCGCAGGCCGGGCGTGCTCGTCCCGCTGCTGGCGGCGGCCGCCGCGGTGCCCGTCGCCGTCGCCGTCGAGTTCGGCGAACTGGCCGACCAGACCGGCCGGCTCTACCACCAGCCGGTCACCCTCGCCGCCGTCGGCTGCGTGCTGTGGATCAGCCTCGGCCTGCACGAGCTGGCCCACGGCCTGGTCGCGCGCGCGTACGGGCTGCGGGTCGGCGAGATCGGCCTGCGGCGGGTCTGGGGCCTGCTGACGTATCTCTACTGCGAGGTCGAGGACGTGCAGTTCCTCGACCGGCGCGGCCGGCAGGTCGCCGTCGCCGCGGCGGGCGCGGTGATGAACCTGCTCTTCCTGCTGCCCTTCTGGCCGGTGTGGGCGCTGCTCCCCGACTCCGCCCAGGCGCTGCCCGCCCTCGGCGGCCTGCTGCTGCTCGGCACCGCCATGGCACTGCTCAACCTGCTGCCGCTGCCACCGCTCGACGGCTACAAGATCCTCGGCTACGTCCTGGGCACTCTGCGGCTGGCCACCGAGAGCCGCACCTTCCTCACGGTGGCGGCCGGCTCGCTGCGCGGCGCCGACGGCGGCGCCCGCACGCGGCTGCGCCGCTACCCCGCCCGACTCCGCCTCATCCACGGCGGGTTCGCCCTCGGCTGCGCCGTGGCGGCACTCGCGGTGCTCGCCGGAGCCGGCCTGCTGTGCCGGGCGACACTGCCCGAGCGCTACGGCTCCTGGACCCCCTACCTCCCCCTCGCGGCGATCGCGGCCGCGCTGGCCCTGCGCGTGCTCGGCCTGCGCGCCGCGGCGACGCGCGCCCGCGCCGCCGCCCGCAAGGCGGCCCGGCAGCCGCCGGCGGCCGAGCGGCCGACGAGTCAGCCCACGGTGCCCGCACGGCAGTCGGGCACCCCACCACAGCAGCGGGAGAAAGGCGACATGACGACACAGCCCCGTCCGGCGGGGACCGCCATCGTGCTCGACGGCGTCAGCAAGCGCTACGGCGAGGTGCACGCCCTCGACGACGTGACGCTGACCGTCGGGCAGGGCGAGTTCTTCGGCGTGCTCGGCCCCAACGGGGCAGGAAAGACCACCCTGGTGGAGATCGTCGAGGGCATGCGCAAGGCGGACTCCGGCACGGTCACCGTGTTCGGCGTCAGCCCCTGGCCGCGCAACACCGCGCTGCTGCGCAGGATCGGCGTGCAGACCCAGACCTCGGCCTTCTTCACCCGGCTCACCGCCTGGGAGCACCTGGAGACCGTCGCCGCGCTCCAGGGCGCCGACCGCGCCGCCGCCCGGGACGCGCTGGAGCTGGTCGGCCTCGCCGACAAGGAGCGCAGCCGGGTGGACGACCTGTCCGGCGGCCAGCGGCAGCGGCTGGCGCTGGCGACCGCGCTGGTGCACCGCCCCGACCTGATCTTCCTCGACGAGCCGACCGCCGCACTCGACCCGGAGGCCCGCAGGTCGCTGTGGTCCGTGCTGCGCGACCTGCGCGGCGAGGGCCGCACCATCGTCTACACCACCCACTACCTGGACGAGGCCGAGGCGCTGTGCGACCGGGTGGCCATCATCGCCGGCGGCAAGGTGGTGGCGCTCGACAGTCCGGGCGCGCTCGTCAGGTCGATGGCGGCGCCCGCCAGGCTGCTGGTCCCCGCCGACCGCATCACCGTCGAGCAGGCCCGCGCCGTCGAGGGCGCCGAACGGGTGGTGCTGGAGGGCGGCGAGGTCGTCATCGAGACCCGGCACGCCAACAAGGTGCTGATCGAACTGGGCGCGCTGGTCGACATGGACGCCATCCAGACCAGGACGGCGACGCTGGAGGACGCCTACCTCCGGCTCACCGCCGCGACCCCGCCCGGCGCGGCGGAAACAGCCGGTGCCGTCGGGGTCCCGGCGCTCGGAAAGGAGCGCGGCCGATGACCACGACCACCGCCAAGGCGGCGGGCACCGCCGCCGTCCCCAGCGCGTACGCCACCCTGACCAGGGCCACCTTCCTGGCGTCGGTACGCGACCGCACGACCGTCTTCTTCACCTTCGCCTTCCCGCTGGTCTTCCTGGTGGTCTTCGGGCTGCTCTTCCGCGGCCAGTCCGTCGACGGCGGCCTGCCGTACATCAACTACGTGGCGCCCGGCGTGCTGTCGTGGGGCGTCGGCAACGCGGCGCTGTTCGGGCCGGCCTTCGCGCTGATGCACTGGCGGCGCGACGACATCCTGCGGCTGATCTGGCGCACCCCGACGCCGCTGCCCACCGTGCTGGGTTCGCGTTTCGTGGTGGCCGTCGTGGTGGGCCTGTCGCAGGCGGTGCTCTTCACCGCGGTCGCGCTGCTGCCCTTCTTCGGCCTGCACCTGGACGGCAGTTGGCCGCTGGCGCTGCCGCTGCTGGTCTTCGGGGTGGCGGCCTTCCTGGCGATGGGCCTGGTCGTCGGCAGCCTCGCCGACACCCCCGAGGCGGTCGCGGCGATCGCCAACTGCGTGATGGTGCCGATGGCTTTCCTGTCCGGCTCCTTCTACCCGGCCGACCTGCTGCCCGGTTGGATACGGACCGCCTCGTGGGTGCTGCCGCTGCGCTACCTGGACGACGGCCTGACCGACGTGCTGGCAGGCCGCGCCTCGTTCGGCTCGCTGGCCCTCGACTGCGGCGGCCTGGCCGCCTTCACCGTCGTCTTCGGGCTGATCGCCGCCCGCATCTTCCGCTGGAGCAACCGGACATGACGACCGACACCGCCGTACGCCCCGGGTCCGCCCCCGGCCCCCGCGCCGTCGCGCCACTGCCGCTGGAGGCCGCGGGCCTCGCCCTCGAAGGCCGGCTGGCGGTGCGGGCCGCGCGCGACGGCGTGCCCGCGCCGCGGGTCGCCGTCATCGGCGCCGCCGACGTGCTCCGGCGCGAGGCGCCGCCGGCCGCCGCCCGCAGGGCCGCGGCCACCGTCCACCTCACCGCGGACGCGGTGCTGATCGGCCCCTGGGGCGGCTCCACTGCCGCGGCGGCCTGCGGCTGCTGCCTGGCCATCCGCTGGCAGCGGCTGCGCACCCGTACCGAACGCGACGCCCTGGAGACCGGCCTGGCCCGTACCGCCGCGGGCGCCTGGCCGGTCCTTCCCGACTTCACCGCGGACGCGGTGTGGGCCCTCGTCCGCCTGGCGGCGGCCCCCGCGGAACCCGTGGGCGTCCCCCGCCCGCCCGCCTCAGGCGCCGGCGCACCGGCCCCTGACCGGTCGAGCACGCCCGCCGGGGGCGACGCGCTGCCGCGGGTCACCCGGCTCGACCTGGAGACCGGGCAGGTCAGCACCGTGCCGCTGCTCGCCGACCCGCTGTGCCCGCATGCCCCGCACGGGCACACCCCGGGGGAGCCCGAGGACTTCCCTGTGTCGCGGGAGAAGGCCGCCGCCGACCGCTACCGGCTGCGGTCGCCCGCCGGGTACGACCTGCCGGCCGCCGCGCTGGCGAACCCGGTGTGCGGGGTGCTCGGGGTGGGGACCTGGAGCGACGTGACGTCGCCGACCACCGCCCCGGTCGCGGGCAGCGTCTTCATGCGCGGCTACGCGGGACTGACCGACGTCACCTGGAGCGGGCAGTCGCACTCCTTCACCGCCAGCCGCGACCTGGCCTTCCTCGAAGGCCTCGAACGCTACGCCGGCACGCACCGCAGGGAGCGCGGCGGCGTCGTCACCGACTCGTACGACAACCTCGGCGAGGCCGCCCTCGACCCCCGCGACTGCGGCCTGTACGCGCCCGAGACCTACCGTGACGACCCGATGATCGCGCCCTTCGACCCGTCGCGGCCGATCCCGTGGGTCCAGGGTTGGTCGCTGCGCGACGACCGCCCGGTGCTGGTGCCCGCCCGGCTGGTCTACTACAGCGCGGGCACCGCGGCCGACCACTTCGTCTTCGAGTGCTCCAACGGCTGCGCGACGGGCAGTTGCCTGGAGGAGGCGGTGCTCTTCGGCCTGCTGGAGCTGATCGAGCGGGACGCCTTCCTGCTCGGCTGGTACGGCGACGCCCGGCTCACCGAGATCGACCTCGGCGCCTGCCGCAGCCCGGTGCTGCGCGCCATGACCGACAGGGCTGCGCTGTGCGGCTACGACGTGCACGCCTTCGACAACCGCGTCGACCTTGCCGTGCCGGTCGTCACCGGCCTCGCCGTCCGCAGGGACGGCGGCCCCGGCACGCTGGCCTTCGCCGCGGGCGCCGCCTTCGACCCGGAGACGGCGGTGGAGGCGGCGGTCTCGGAGATCCTGACGTATCTGCCGCACCTGCCGCGCCAGGTGACCGAGCGGCCCGCCGAACTGGCCGCGATGGCCGAGGACTTCAGCCTGGTGCGCCGACTCCCGGACCACGCGGCGCTGTTCGGGCTGCCCCGCATGACGCGCTACGTGGGCAGCTATCTGGAACCGGTGGACGTACGCCCCCCGGCGGAGGTCTACGCCGAATGGGAGGACCGGCGGCCGCGCGGCCTCGACCTGCGCGACGACGTCCTGTGGTGCACCGGGGAGTTGGCCCGGGCGGGCTGCGACGTGATCGTGGTCGACCAGACCGCGCCCGAGCAGCGCGCGATGGGCCTGCGGACGGTGTGCACGATCGCCCCCGGGCTGCTGCCGATCGACTTCGGGTGGACGCGGCAGCGGGCGCTGACCATGCCGCGGCTGCGTACCGCGCAGCGGCGGGCCGGAATGCGCCCCGACGACCTGCGCGAGTCCGAGGTGCGCCGGGTGCCGCACCCCTTCCCGTGACGGGCGCGGGACCGGCCCGCGGCCCGCAACGCGACCGCTCCGCGGCCCGCACGAAGCGGGCCGCGGAGCGGCGGACGGCGGGCGGGCCGTCAGGCGGTGCAGCTGGTGGTGCTGGTCGTGCTGGAGCAGGTGCTGGTGCTGGAGCAGCTGGTCGAGGAGCCGAGCATGACCTCGCTGGCGTCCGAGTAGTCGGTGATCTCGAACGTCTCGGACTCGAGCTCCAGGATCTCCTGGGCCAGCGACGCGAGCGGCGTGTCCTGCTTGGTGATCGCCATGATGACTCCTTCTTCTCGGCAGGGGACGCGGACCTGAACGGACCGGCCGACCCTTTTCTACGCGCGTCCACTGACCGATCACCCGTCCGCCCGCTGTCACTCCGCTGGCACGCGCACAGGAGCGCCCGATGACCCCGCAGGCCCCACCCCGCGTGTTCCAGACCCCGCCCGTCCCGCCCGGCGTCCTGGCGGGGGCCGCCGAGCTGTACGTCGCCCTGCACCGCGACCCGGAGCTGTCCGGCGCCGAGGAGCGCACCGCCGCCCGCTTCGCCGCCGCCCTGCGCACCGCCGGTCTCGACGTCACCACCGGCGTCGGCGGCCACGGCGTGGTCGGCGTGCTGCGCAACGGCCCGGGCCCCGTCGTGCTGATCCGCGCGGAACTCGACGCCCTGCCCGTCCGCGAGGACACCGGCCTGCCCTACGCCAGCACGGTCACCGCAACGGCCCGGGACGGGACACCCGTGCCGGTGATGCACGCCTGCGGCCATGACGCGCACCTGGCCGCGCTGTCCGGCGCCGCCGCCGCGCTCGCCGGGTCCGCGGACGGCTGGCGCGGCACCCTGGTGGCCGTCGGGCAGCCGGCCGAGGAGACGCTGAGCGGCGCGGCCGCGATGCTCGCCGACGGGCTCTACACCCGCTTCCCCGCGCCCTCGTACGCGCTGGCCCAGCACGTCGTGCCGCTGCCCGCCGGCATGGTCGCGCACGCCGACGGCCCGCTGCTCGCGGGCAGCGTGACCCTCGAAGTGCTGCTGCACGGCCGCGGCGGGCACGCGGCGGCGCCGCAACTGGCCGCCGACCCGGTGATCACCGCCGCGGCCGTCGTCATGCGGTTGCAGACGGTGGTGTCGCGCGAGACCGGCCCGGGGGAGCCGCTGGTGGTCACGGTCGGCTCGGTCAGGGCGGGCACCCCGGGCGGCGGCAACGTCATCGCCGACACCGCGACCCTCGAAGTGACGGTGCGGTCCTTCACCGACACAGGTCTGGAACGGGCGGTCGCGGCCGTACGCCGTATCGTCCGCGCCGAGGCCGCGGCGGCCCCGGAACCCGCGCCGCCGGACCCCGTCGTTCGGGTGCTGTCGCGGTCCCGGCCCACCGTGCCCGACCCGGCGGCGACCGGCGCCGTACGCCGCGCGCACGAGGCCGCCTTCGGGGCGCACCGGGTGGCCCGCTGGCAGCCCTCGATGGCCACCGAGGACTTCGCCCTCTACGGCGACGCGGGCCTCGGCCTGCACGGCGTGCCCGGCGTCCGCACCGGCTACTGGATGCTCGGCGGCACGGGCCCCCGGCAGTGGGCGGCCGCGGGCGGGCCGGGCGCGGATGCCGCCGGGCGCCTGGCGGCCCTGCCGGCGAACCACTCGCCGCTCTTCGCCCCGCACCCGCGGCTCACACTGGAGACGGGCATCGCGGCGATGGCGGCCGCCGTACGGGCCGCCCTGACGATGCCCGCCGGGGTCGCATAAAGTCGGCTCGGAAGCCGCCGTCCGGGCGGCGCGCGGCAGACCGGGCCGCCACCCCGACGTGGACCCGGGCGCGTACCGCAGCCGCCGAAGGGTGACCTGGTGAGACTGAGGCTGGAATTCACGACCGAGCCGTTCGACCTGGACGTGCCGCCCCGCCACGCGGTGGTGGCCAGGGAGGTCGTGGAGGGCGGCACGCTGGAGGCGGTCGACGTGGGGCCGTTCGGCAACACGGCCGAGGGCTCGGCCGACGATGTCGTCGCGGCCGTCGCCGACCTGCTGCGGCGCACCCTGGCTGCCGGTGCCACCCGGGTCTCGCTCCAGGTCAGCGCGCTGGGGGAGGACCCGCGGTGACCGCCGCGGACGGGCTGCCGCACCCCTTCGCCGACGCCGTCAAGCCGCTGGTGGACGCGATGGGCGGCGAGATGGTCGCGCCCGCGCAGGCGCGCGGCGACGACGTGGTGCTCAGCTGGGAGGGCAGGCCGGTGGTCGCGGTACGGCTGCCGCACCTGGCCGACTCGCTCGACCACCTGCTGGCCGACCTCCAGCGCAGGCACGGGCCGCTGCCCGCCCTCGGCCGCAAGGAGAAGCAGCAGGTGGTGCGGATCCTGGAGGAGCGCGGCGCCTTCTCGGTGCGGCACGGCGTCGAGACCGTCGCGTCGGCGCTCGGCGTCAGCCGCTTCACCGTCTACAACTACCTGAACAGGGAGAACGCCGCCCGCGAAGGCCAGTGACCGCCCGCACGCGGCGACGCGCGTAACCAGAAGTTTTCAACAAACTGTTGACGTTGCCGTGCGGCGGCTCCTAGCGTGCGAGGGTGACTTCCAGCGCATCGCCGGGTCTGTCCCGGCTCAACGCGGCCCCCGCTGCCACCGCCGCCGACCTGCTGCACGAGGTGTGCGGCAGCGCGGCGTGGTGTGCCGCGGTGGCCGCGGGGCGGCCGTACGACCGGCTCGACGACCTGCTCGCGGCGAGCGACGCGGCCATGGCGGCGCTGACCCCCGCCGACCTGCGCGAGGCGATGGCCGCGCACCCGCCGATCGGCCGCCCCACCCCCGGCGACCCCACCTCGTCCCGCGAGCAGGGCGGCGTCGAGGAGGCCGAGCGCGCGGAACTGCTCGCGCTCGGCCTCGCCTACCAGGACCGGCACGGCCACGTCTTCCTGATCTGCGCCACCGGCGCCACCGGCGCGCAGATCAGGGCCGCGCTCGAAGCGCGGATCGGCAACGACGAGGACACCGAGCGCGAGATCGTCCGCGCGGAACTGGGAAAGATCAACCGGATCAGGCTCGGCAGGCTCGCGTCGGCCGGGCAGCCCCCGGCGGCCGAGCAGGCCGAGGCTGCCGAGCAGACCCCGGTGACCGCGGAGGACCCGTCATGACGTCCGTGTCGACCCACATCCTGGACACCAGCGCCGGCCGCCCCGCCGCGGGCGTCGCCGTGGCGCTGGAGGTACGCACCGGCCCGGCCGCCCCCTGGACGCCGCACGGCGGCTCCGCGACCGACGCGGACGGCCGCTGCAAGGACCTGCCCGCGCTGCCGGAAGCCACCACCCACGTACGGCTGCACTTCGACGTGGCACCGTACCTCGCACGTCACGCCCACAACCCAGCCGAGGCCCAGCAGGACGCCCCCCGCACGGACCACTCCGGTCCAAGGGACAGCGGAGCCTTCTTCCCCGAGGTCGCGGTGGTCTTCGCCGTCGTCCCGGGCGAGCATTTCCACGTACCGCTGCTGCTCAACCCGTTCGGCTACTCCGTATACCGAGGGAGCTAGCGACATGCCCACGATGCTCGGCCAGAACCAGTACGGCAAGGCGGAGAACCGCGTTGTCCGGGTCACCCGCGACGGCGGCACCCACCACATCAAGGACCTGAACGTCTCGGTCGCGCTGTCCGGCGACATGGACGACGTCCACCTGTCCGGGTCGAACGCGAACGTGCTGCCCACCGACACCACCAAGAACACCGTCTTCGCCTTCGCCAAGGAGCGCGGCATCGACTCCGCCGAGGCCTTCGGCATCGAGCTGGCCCGGCACTTCGTGAGCAGCCAGCAGCCCATCCACCGGGCCCGGATACGGATCGAGGAACACGCCTGGGAGCGCATCCCGGTCGCCGGCCGGGACCGCGGCGAGCACTCCTTCGTCCGCAAGGGCCAGGAGACCCGCACCACCGAGGTCTCCTACGACGGCGAGCACTGGCAGGTCGTCTCCGGGCTGACCGGCCTGGTGGTGCTCAACTCGACCGACTCCGAATTCTGGGGCTTCGTCAAGGACGGCTACACCACCCTCCAGGAGACCCGCGACCGGATCCTGGCCACCGAGGTCAACGCCCGCTGGCGGTTCGGCTGGACCGGCGCCGCCGGGCAGGCAGAACCGGGCTGGGAGGAGTCGTACGCGGCGGTGCGCGGCGACCTGCTGGGCGCGTTCGCCGAGACGTACTCGCTCTCGCTCCAGCAGAGCCTGTTCGCGATGGGCTCCCGCGTCATCGACAACAGCGCGGGACCCGACGCGATAGACGAGGTGCGGCTGTCGCTGCCGAACAGGCACCACTTCCTCGCCGACCTGGCGCCCTTCGGCCTCACCAACGACAACGAGGTCTACCTGGCCGCCGACCGCCCCTACGGGCTGATCGAGGGCACGGTGCTGCGGGAGGGCGCCGACGCCCGTATCCCGGTGACGGACTGACAGGGGCGACCGCCATGAACGAGACCGGCAGCACAGCCGAGCGCATCGTCATCGAGAACTGCGCCATCGCCACCGTGGACGCGGCGGGCACCGAGTACGACACCGGGCACGTCGTCGTCGCGGGCGACGTCATCGAGTCCGTCGGCGCCGGGCCGGCCCCCGCGGACATCCGGGACGTGGCCCGGCGGATCGACGGCACCGGGCACCTGGCCACCCCCGGCCTGGTCAACACCCACCACCACTTCTACCAGTGGCTCACCCGGGGCCTCGCCCAGGACAGCAACCTCTTCGACTGGCTGGTCGAGCTCTACCCGGTGTGGGCGCGGATCGACGAGGACATCGTCCACGCGGCCGCCGCCGGATCACTGGCGATGATGGCCCGCGGCGGCGTCACCACCGCCATGGACCACCACTACGTCTTCCCGCGCGGTGCGGGCGACCTGCTCGGCGCCGAGATCAGGGCCGCCGCCGACACCGGGGTGCGCTTCACCGCCGCCCGCGGCTCGATGGACCGCGGCAAGAGCGACGGCGGGCTGCCGCCGGACTTCGCCGTGGAGAGCACCGAGGGCGCCCTGAAGGCCACCGAGGCCGCCATCGACACCCACCACGACCCCTCCTTCGGCTCGATGCTGCACATCGCGGCCGCGCCCTGCTCGCCCTTCTCGGTGTCCACCGAACTGCTCCGCGAGGCCGCGGTGCTGGCCCGCGACAAGGGCGTACGCCTGCACACCCACGGCAGCGAGACGGTGGAGGAGGAGAAGTTCTGCCACGAGCAGTTCGGCATGGGGCCGACCGACTACTTCGAGTCCACCGGCTGGCTCGGCGACGACGTGTGGATGGCGCACTGCGTCCACATGAACGACGCCGACATCGCCGCCTTCGCCCGCACCGGCACCGGCGTGGCGCACTGCCCGTCCTCCAACGCCCGGCTCGCCGCCGGTATCGCCCGGGTCCCCGACATGCTCGCCGCGGGCATCCCGGTCGGCCTCGGCGTCGACGGCACCGCGTCCAACGAATCCGGTGAGCTGCACACCGAGTTGCGCAACGCCCTGCTCATCAACCGCCTCGGCGGCGGCGAGAAGGCGATGAGCGCTCGGCAGGCGCTGCGCCTGGGCACCTACGGCGGCGCCCAAGTCCTCGGCAGGGCCGCCGAGATCGGCTCCCTGGAGCCGGGCAAGCTCGCCGACCTGGTGCTGTGGAAACTGGACGGCCTCGGCCACGCGTCGATCGCCGACCCGGTGGCCGCCCTGGTGCTGGGCGCCGCCGCCCCCGTCACCCTGTCGCTGGTCAACGGCCGGCCGGTGGTGGAGCACGGCCGGCTGACCCGGGTCGACGAGGACGAGATCGCCCGCCTCACCCGCACCGAGGCCCGCCGCCTGGCCGCACGCGCCGGCCTGGCCTGACCGGCCCCGCGACGACCGGTCGGGGAGGGACGGCCCCCGACCGGTGGCCGTACCCCGCCCCGGCCCACCGCCGGAGCCGGGCACGGCGCCACTGCCCCGGACCGTGACCCACGGCCCGGGGCGGTGTGCCGACTCCCGGGGGCACGGCGTGGAGCGCCGGCTCCGGGGGCCGCGATCGTCCTAGGCTGGGCGGCCGGACAAGGGAGCGGTGATGACGCGGTATCTGATCTCGTTCGACGACGGCACGATGAACATCCCGGCAGAGGAGTTGCCCGAGGTGGCCGAGGCCGCCCACGCGGTGATGCGACAGGCCCAGGACGCCGCCGTGTGGGTCTCCGGCGGCGGACTGCAACGGCAGCAGGCCAGTGTCGTGGCCACCGACGGCACCGTCAGCGACGGCCCGTACCCGGAGACCAAGGCGGTCGTCGGCGGCTTCTCGATCATCGACGTGCCCTCACGCGAGGACGCGCTGAAATGGGCCGCCAAGTTCGCCGCCGCGTGCCGCTGCGCGCAGGAGGTCCGCGAGATCATGCACGACCCGGACGTCTGATCGCCTACGTCCGGCCGCGGGTCGGTCCCGTGCGGAAGTCGTCCACGACCCGGACGGGTACGGGCCGGGGTGGAGCCTGCTCGTGACGCGGCAGCCGGTAGGTTCACGGAGCCGGCACGCGGGTTGAGCTTCCAACGGGGGACAGGATGAATGAGTCGGGCAGAGTCGAGGCGTTCAGCGACGGGGTGTTCGCCATCGCGATCACGCTGCTCGTGCTGGAGATCAAGGTCCCGGAGGGCGCCGGGGACCGGCTGTGGTCGGACCTCGGCGCGATGTGGCCCTCTTACGCCGCTTATGCCGTCACGTTCTTGATCATTGGCGTTATGTGGGTCAACCATCACACGGTCTTCCAGTGCATCGCCCGGGTGGATCGCACCTTGTTGTTCATCAATCTGATCCTGCTGATGGGCGTCGCCGCGTTGCCGTGGCCCGCGGCGGTGGTGGCTCGGTACCTCCGGGAGGGGAACGCTGCGCATGTCGCCCTGGCCGTCTACGGGTTGTTCATGGTCTTCCACGCCCTGGCCTTCCAGGCCATGTGGTGGCACCTCACCCGCACGGGTCATCTCTTCGACGAGCGGGTGGACGTCGTGGCGGCCCGTGCCACGCGGGCCCGGTTCGCGCTCGGGTCGGTCGCGTACCCCGCCGCGGTGGGCCTGGCCTTCGTGTCGGCCCCGCTGACCCTGGCGGTGCACGGGCTGCTCGCCGTCTACTACGCCTTCAACCAGGTGCCCGTGCCGATCAAGGCGGAGGGCGTCGTCACCGAGCCGTCCGGTGGCGGGAAGTGAGCGCCCGGGCGCGTACGGCCTGGGGGTCGGGCGGAGGGGGCCGCAGGCCGAGCCACTGCTCGGCGTCCCAGGCGTGGAAGCGCTCCACCTCCGTGAAGCCCAGCTTCGCCGCGAGGCGCATCGAGGCGGCGTTGGCGGTCTGGGTGGCGAGGACCACCGGCTCGCCGGGGAAGGCCCCGTCGAACCAGCCGAGTGCCGCCGTGCAGGCCTCGGCGGCGTAACCGTATCCCCACGCCCGCGGCAGGAAGAGGTAGCCGAGGTCGGCCTTTCCGGCGGCGGCCGGGCGCCGGTGCTCCTTCGCCCTCCTGAGCAGGATGTGGCCGATCATCGCCCCGTCGAGTTCGACGACGAAGCTCCCGGGCCACCGCTCGGGCACCGCGGGCACCTCGCGTTCGAGCGCGTCACGCGGCCGGGGGCCGCCGAGGTAGGTGTGCACCTCCGGCGACGCCAGCAACTCGATGAAGGCCGCCCGGTCCCGGGCCTCGGGCCCACGGAGCACGAGCCTCTCGGTCCTGATCGGCTCGGGCGGCCAGGCGACGGACCCCAGGTCTGACATGCCGGAAGGCTAACAGCCGGGGTCCGCCGGGGTCCGTGCGGCCGCCCGGACCCGGTGCCGGTCAGGCAGCAGCCTGGATCCGGCGCCGGGGCCCGAGGCCTCAGTCCGCGAGCTGCTCGTAGGCGGGCAGCGTCAGGAAGTCGACGTATTCGGCGTCCAGCGCCGTACGCAGCAGCAGGTCGTAGGCCTCGCGCCACTTGCCCGCCGCGAAGGCGCCCTCGCCGACCTCGGAGCGGATGGCGGCGATCTCGTCGGCCGCGACCCGGCGGACCAGTTCGGGGGTGGCCTTCTCGCCGTTGTCGAAGACGACACCGGTGTTGGTCCACTGCCAGATCTGCGAGCGGGAGATCTCCGCGGTGGCCGCGTCCTCCATCAGGTTGAAGATCGCGACCGCGCCCATGCCGCGCAGCCAGGCCTCGATGTAGCGGATGCCGACCTGCACGGCATTGCGCAGGCCCTCGTAGGTCGGGGCGGCGTCGAGCGAGGCGATGTCGATCAGCTCCGCCGCGGTGACGTGGACGTCCTCGCGCAGCCGGTCCTTCTGGTGGGGGCGGTCGCCGAGGACCGCGTCGAAGGAGGCGCGGGCGATCGGCACCAGGTCGGGGTGCGCGACCCAGGAGCCGTCGAAACCGTCCGCCGCCTCGCGGTCCTTGTCCGCCTTGACCTTCTCGAAGGCGACCTTGTTGACCTCGGCGTCCCTGCGCGAGGGGATGAAGGCCGCCATGCCGCCGATGGCGTGGGCGCCGCGCTTGTGGCAGGTGCGGACCAGCAGTTCGGTGTACGCGCGCATGAAGGGCGCGGTCATCGTGACCGCGTTGCGGTCGGGCAGTACGAAACGGGCCCCGCCGTCGCGGAAGTTCTTCACGATCGAGAAGAGGTAGTCCCAGCGGCCCGCGTTGAGCCCGGAGGCGTGGTCGCGCAACTCGTAGAGGATCTCCTCCATCTCGTACGCGGCGGTGATCGTCTCGATCAGCACGGTCGCCCGGACGGTGCCCTGCGGGATGCCCAGCCGGTCCTGCGCGAAGACGAACACGTCGTTCCACAGCCGGGCTTCGAGGTACGACTCGGTCTTCGGCAGGTAGAAGTACGGGCCCTTGCCGAGGTCGATCAGCCGCTGCGCGTTGTGGAAGAAGTACAGCCCGAAGTCGACCAGGCCGCCCGGCAGTTGCTCGCCGTCGACGGTCAGGTGCCGCTCGTTCAGGTGCCAGCCGCGCGGCCGCATGACCACGGTGGCCAACTCGTCGGCGGCGCCGAGCGCGTAGCTCTTGCCCTCGGGGGAGGTGAAGTCGATCCGCCGCTCGTAGGCGTCGATCAGGTTCACCTGGCCGCCGATGACGTTCTCCCAGGTGGGGGCAGAGGCGTCCTCGAAGTCGGCGAGCCAGATCCGGGCGCCGGAATTCAGCGCGTTGATCGTCATCTTGCGGTCGGTGGGGCCGGTGATCTCCACCCGGCGGTCGTCCAGCGCGGCCGGGGCCGCGGCCACCCGCCAGCTGTCGTCGGCGCGGATGTGCGCGGTCTCGGGGCGGAAGTCCAGGGTCGCCGTGCGGGCGATCTCGGCGCGGCGCTCGGCGCGCAGCGCGAGCAGTTCCGCGCGGCGGGGCGCGAAGCGCCGGTGCAGCTCGCCCAGGAAGTCCAGCGCCCCCGGGGTCAGCACCTCCTCCTCGCGCGGCACGTGGTGCCCGGCCGTCCCGGTGACGACTGCGGCGGACGAAGGGGTCGGTGCGGACATGCGGTCATTCCTCCAGAGCGGGCCGGCGTCCGCCGGTGCGTCGTGGGTACGGGGCACGCCGTCGTGCGTGTGCGGCACGCGAGTGCGCGTGGCACGGGGTGCCGGGCCGCCGCGAGCTGCGGGCGCTTCTGCAAGGTGGAGCATAGTTTTCGCAGTGCGGAAGTTCAACGTTTTGTGGCACGCGGTGCAGTCGGGGGTGCGTTCGGCGGGGCCGCCGGGGGGTCGGCCGGGCGGTCGGCCCGGGGGGCGGCCGGCTGGAGAAGCCGCAGGTCGGCGGGGGTGTCGATATCCGCCGGGTCCGCGATGTCCGAGCAGTCCACCAGCACCGCCTGCTCGGCGTGCTCGCGCAGATACGTCCGCGCGCCCCGGTCCTCACCCGCGCTGCCCGCGACCCCCGCCCAGCGGGCGGCGCCGACCAGCACCGGGTGCCCGCGGCGCTCCCCGTAGGCGGCCGACACCAGCGCCGACAGCAGGTCGTCGCCCGCCCTGGCCGCCGCGATCACCCGGGCGACCGCCGCCGCGCCCACCCCCGGCTGGTCGACCAGCGCGATCACCACCGCGGCGGGGCGCGGCCGGGCGGCGGCCAGCGAGGCCAGGCCCGCGCGCAGCGACGAGCCCATGCCGTCGGGCCAGTGCGGGTTGTCGACCAGGACGCAGCCGGGCAACTCCGCGGTGGTCCGCACCTCGTCGGCCGCGGCGCCCAGCACCACGTGCAGCGGGCCGCAGCCGCCGTCCCGCAGCGCGCGCGCCGCGTGCTCGACCAGCGGGCGGTCCCCGTACGGCAGCAGCGCCTTCGGCCGGCCGCCGAGCCGCCGCCCCCCGCCGGCCGCCAGCAGCAGCCCGGCCACCTCGCCCTTTGTGTCCATGCTTCCTGCATACCGCCTGCCCGCCCGCAGCGGAACAGGCCGCGGGCGGGTCGGCGTGTTCCGGTATCGTCTGGCCAGGGGCCGGGAGGTCCGGGAAAGCCCGAGGAACGGGGACTGATGGGCGCTCAGTACACCGGCGGCGAGGTCCACCCCGGGCCGCTGTACCAGCCGCTCGCCCCGGACGACCCCGCGGTGGTCGGCGGCCACCGGACCGCCGCCAGGCTCGGCGTCGGCGCCCTCGGCCCGGTCTACCTCGCCTACGCCCCCGACGGGCACCCCGTCGCCCTGACCGCGGTCCGGCCGGAACTGGCCGCCCGCTCCGGCTTCGCCGCGGCCTTCGAACACGACGTGCAGGCCGTACGCCGGGTGCACGGGCCCTTCACCGTGCCGGTGCTCGGCAGCGGCCACGACGGCTCCCGCTACTGGCTGGCCGCCGGCTACGTCCCCGCGCTCACCCTGCACGCGGCCGTCACCGGCACCGGGCGCCCGCTGCCCGTTCCGGTCGTACTGCGCCTGGTGGCCGGCGTCGCCGAGGCGCTGCGCGCCGTGCACCACGCCGGCGTCGTCCACGCCGGACTCGGCCCCGGTACAGTGCTGCTCGCCGCGGACGGCCCGCGTGTCACGGGTTACGGCGTCACCCGCGCCGCCGCCGACGCGCCCGGCATCCCCGCCTTCTCCGCGCCGGAACAAGCCGCGGACCAGCCGCCCGTCCCGGCCACCGACGTCTTCGCCCTCGGCCAACTCGCCGCCTACGCGGCCGTCGGCTTCCCGCCCTTCGGCACCCGCCCCCTCCACGAGGAACCCGACCTCTCCGAACTCCCCGGCGAGCTGCGCGAGATCGTCACCCGCTGCCTGATCAAGGACCCGGCCCTGCGCCCGTCCCCTTCCCAGGTCATAGCCATGTGCGCCCAGGCCACCCACCACCGCCCCCCCACCCCCTGGCTCCCCACCCCCCTCCAAACCCTCCTGACCCTCCCCCCACCTCTCCCCCCTCTCCCACCCCCCGGCACCTGGCCCCACCCCACCCCGACCCCAGCGGCACCGCCGCGCTCCTCGGCCCCGGGCACACAGTTGCCTGCGGCGCCGGGCGCGACCCCGCCGGGCGGAGTGCACGTGCCTGCGGCGGCTGGCGCGACGTCGGCGCCGAGCTCGGCTGCTCCGGCGGTGCCGCCAGGGGCGGGCATGCAGCTGCCTGCGGCGCCGGGCGCGTTCCCCGCGGGTGGCGTGCCGGTGCCCGGCGCGACCCCGCCGGGCGGGGTGTACGTGCCTGCGGCGGCGGGCGGGACGTCGGCGCAGAGCCCGGCCGTTCCGGCCGTGCCGCCAGGGGCGGGCATGCAGCCGCCTGCAGTGCCCGGCGCGACCCCGCCGGGTGGGGTGCACCTGCCAGCGGCGGCGGGCGGGATTCGGACCCCAAGCACGGCTGCTCCGTCGCCGGGCAGGCAACTGCCTGTGGCGCCTGGCGCGACCCGTGCGGGTCGCCTGTCGGCGCCGGGCGCGACCCCGCCGGGCGGGGTGCACCAGCCTGCGGCGCCGAGTCCGGCTGCTCCGGCGCCGGGCATGCAGCCGCCTGCGGCGCCCGGCGCGACCCCGCTAGGGGGCATGCACACGCTCGCGCCGCCCGGCGGGACGTCGGCGCCGAGCCCCGCCGCGCCCGCCGTGCCGCCAGGGGCGGGCATGCAGCCGCCCGCGGCGCCTCGCGCAACCCCCGTGCCGGCGCCCGGCGGCGCCACCCCGCCGGGCGGCGTGCACCTGCACCCGGTGGTCGGGATGCCTCACGCGAGCCCCGCGCCGGCGGTTGGTGCGACCGGGCCCGGGGCGCGGGCGGCGTGGCGGGGCAAAGGGCTCGCGGCGGTGGTCGCCGCAGTCGTCATCGTGGGGGTCGTGGGCTTCGGGCACGGGCTCGGGCGCGGGCGCGGGCACAGCGTGGGGGTGGGGGACCGGGACGCGGGGCGGGAGTATCGCGGGGTCGGGCTTGCCGCAGGCACCGGGCTGGTGCTGGGGGCCGAGCCGCCGCAGTCCCGGGCGGGGGCCGCGAACGGGACGTTCGGGTACGCCGAGGACGGCGAGTCGTTCGTGTCGGGCGCCGCCGGCGGGGGGCTCGCCGTGCTCGGGGCCGACGCGCCCGGCACCCTCGGCGGGTGCCGGGGGGAGGCCGGACTCGTCGGATCCGTCGCGTCGACGGCGCTCGCCGAGGGCTCGCGGCTGTGCGTGGTCGGGTCGGACGGCACCACCGCGTTGGTGACGCTCCGTCAACTCACCGACCCCGGCGGCCCCGCCGCCCACGCCACCCTCGATCTGACCGTGTGGCCCCCGCGGCAACTTTGACGCAGATTTCGCCGACCCTGTGGCGCGAAAGCGCCCTGTCGCGTTTACTGATCGGCCCCGGCCCCCATGGCCTGGAGGCGCCGGGGCTTGAGTACGTGTGAGGCAGGGGCACATGGTGGTGGGGGAAACGCATGTGGTCGACGCGGACCGCAGCGGATCGGGCGTACGGACGGCTGACGGCGGCGTGGTGGCGTTACGCACCGCGGTGGCCCGCCTGGAGCGGGACCTGGCGGCGTACCGCACCGCCTTACCGGACCGCGGTGTCGCGGAGGTCGAACTCGCCGAGCTGGCCCGGCTGGCGGCAGGCAGTCCGCCGCCCGAGCAGCTGCGGCACTCCTTGCTGCTCGTCGCGGCGGCCCTCGGCTCGGTCAGCGCGCTGACGGTCCAACTGACCGTCCTGCGCGAAGCCGTCGAGCACCACCTCGCGCACGACAGGGCCTAGGCAGGCGCCGCACTGCTCAGCGCCAGCGCCAACTCCCTTGCCACCTCGTGCAGTACGGGCACGATCTTCTCGGTGGCCGCCTCCGTGACCCGGCCCGCGGGTCCCGAGATGGAGATCGCGGCGGCCGTCGGGGACCCGGGCACCGTGACGGCCAGGCACCGCACCCCGGCTTCCTGCTCGCCGTCGTCCACGGCGTAACCGGCCTCGCGGATGCGGTCCAACTCGGCGAGGAAGCCGTCCGGTTCGGTGATGGTGCGCTCGGTCGCCGCCGGCATGCCGGTGCGGGCCAGCAGCGCCCGCACCTCGCCCGGCGGGACCTGCGCGAGCAGCGCCTTGCCGACGCCCGTGGAGTGCGGCAGCACCCGCCGCCCGACCTCGGTGAACATGCGCATCGAGTGCCGCGAGGGCACCTGCGCCACGTAGACGACCTCGTCGCCGTCGAGCAGCGCCATGTTGGCGGTCTCGCCGGTCGCCTCGACCAGTTCCGCCAGGTAGGGCCGCGCCCAGGTGCCGAGCAGCCGGGAGGCGGTCTCGCCGAGCCGGATGAGCCGCGGGCCCAGCGCGTAGCGCCGGTTGGCCTGCTGGCGTACGTATCCGCTGGCCAGCAGGGTCCGCATCAGGCGGTGGATGGTCGGCAGCGGCAGCCCGCTGCTCGCCGACAGTTCGCTCAGGCCCACCTCGCCGCCCGCGTCGGCCATCCGCTCCAGCAGGTCGAAGGCCCGTTCGAGGGACTGGACGCCCCCGGCGCGGTCAGCAGACACGTGCGATCCCCTCTGATCCATTCCTCGCGGAAGGTGACTTTCGCTGTGCGGAATCCTACCGCTCTTGACGTCCGGGCGAAGGCTATCCACCATGTCCGTCAACAGAACGTTGAATTCCCCAGCCCGACCGGAGGTCACCCCGTGGACGAACTGGTGCTGCGCTCCACCCGGGTCGTCACGCCGGAAGGCGAGCGCCCGGCCGCCGTGGAGGTCAGGGCCGGCACCATCACCGCGGTCCGCGCGCACGACGCGCCGGTCCCGTACGGCGTCCCGGTCGTGGACTTCGGCGACGACGTCCTGCTGCCGGGGCTGGTGGACAGCCACGTCCACATCAACGACCCCGGCCGCACGGAGTGGGAGGGCTTCGCGACCGCCACCGCGGCCGCCGCGGCCGGCGGGATCACCACCGTCGTCGACATGCCGCTGAACAGCATCCCGCCGACCACGACCACCGCCCACCTGGACGTCAAACGCGCCGCAGCCCGCGGCCGGGTGCACACCGACGTCGGCTTCTGGGGCGGCGCCGTGCCCGGCAACACCGCCGACCTGCGCCCGCTGCACGACGCCGGCGTCTTCGGCTTCAAGTGCTTCCTGCTGCCGTCCGGCGTGGACGAATTCCCGCAGCTGAGCCCGCCGGAGGTGGCGGCCGCGCTCAGCGAACTGAAGGCCTTCGGCGGCCTGTTGATCGTGCACGCCGAGGACCCCGGCACCATCGACAGCGCCCCGCAGCAAGGCGGCCGCCGCTACGCCGACTTCCTCGCCTCCCGGCCGCCGGCCGCCGAGGACCGGGCGATCGCCGGCCTGATCGCGCTGGCCGCCCGGCTCGACGCCCGCGTCCACATCCTGCACCTGTCGTCGGCGTCCGCGCTGCCGCTGATCGAGGCGGCGAAGAAGGACGGCGTCCGGCTCACCGCGGAGACCTGCCCGCACTTCCTGACCCTGACGGCGGAGGAAGTCCCGGACGGGGCAACCGAGTTCAAATGCTGCCCGCCGATCAGGGAGGCCGCCAACCAGGACGCGCTGTGGCAGGCGCTCGCCGACGGCGTCATCGACTGCGTGGTCTCCGACCACTCGCCCTCCACGATCGGCCTCAAGGCGAAGGACACCGGGGACTTCGCCGCCGCCTGGGGCGGCATCTCGTCACTGCAACTGGGCCTGTCGGCGGTGTGGACCGAGGCCCGCCGCCGCGGCCACACCCTCGCCGACGTGGTCCGCTGGATGTCCGCCGGTCCGGCGGCGCTGGCCGGTCTGACCGCCAAGGGCGCCATCGAGGCGGGCCGCGACGCGGACTTCGCGGTGGTCGACCCGGACGCGGTCTTCACCGTCGACCCGGCCCGCCTTCGCCACCGCAACCCGATCACCGCCTACGCGGGCCGCACCCTGCACGGCGTGGTCCGCTCCAGCTGGCTGCGCGGCCGGCGGATCGCCGCCGACGGCGCCGTGGCCGAGCCGCCGGCCGGCCGGCTGCTGACCGCACCGCGGGCGTAGGGGCAGAGCCCCGAACACGGACGAGGGGTGACGCACCGGCGAACCGGTGGCGTCACCCCTCGTGCGCCCGAGGCGGGCCCGGAGCGTACCCGGACGGGTCCGGGACACACCGGGTCAGCCCGGGCGGCCGGGACCGTCAGGCCGCGCGGCGCGCCTTGCGGCGGTAGGCAGCGATGATCTCGGCGTAGCGCCGGCCGCTGCCCTTGATGGTGCGCTTCTGGGTGGTGTAGTCGACGTGGACAAGGCCGAAGCGCTTGTCGTAGCCGTACGCCCACTCGAAGTTGTCCAGCAGCGACCAGGCGTAGTAGCCGGCCAGCGGCACCCCGCGGCGGACCGCGCGGGCGCAGGCCGCCAGGTGCTCGTCCAGGTAGGCGATCCGCTCGGGATCGTCGATCTGGCCGTCGGCGCCGACGGTGTCGCGGTAGGCGGAGCCGTTCTCCGTGACGAAGATCTTGCCCACGCCGTACTCCTCGGACAGCCGGACGAGCAGCTGCTCCAGGCCGTCCGCGTTGACCTCCCAGTCCATCGCCGTCCGCCGGACACCCGGCAGGTAGACCGACTTGGCGTGCGGGGCAGGCCCGGTCGGGTCGTCGGTGATGACGTTGCGGAAGTAGTAGTTCAGGCCCAGCCAGTCCAGCGGGGCGGCGATCGACTCCAGGTCGCCGTCCTTGATGGGCAGCTCCACACCGTAGAGGTCGACCATGTCCTGCGGGTAGCCGCGGCCGTGGATCGGGTCGAGCCACCAGCGGTTGGTGTGGCCGTCGGCCCGGCGCGCGGCCGCGACGTCGGCCTCGCGGTCGGTGGCCGGCTCGCACGGGCTGAGGTTGTTCACGATGCCGACCCGCACGTCGGAGTGTGCGGCCCGCAGCGCCTGCACGGCCAGGCCGTGTCCGACGTGCAGGTGGTACGACGCGCGCACCGCCGCGGTCAGGTCCGTCCAGCCGGGGGCCATGGTGCCCTCCAGGTGGCCGATCCAGGCCGAGCACAGCGGCTCGTTGAGCGTCGCCCAGTCCTTGACGCGGTCGCCGAGCGCCTCCGCGACCACGGCCGCGTAGTCGCCGAAACGTTCCGCCGTCTCACGCTCGGGCCAGCCGCCGCGGTCCTGCTGGGCCTGCGGGAGGTCCCAGTGGTAAAGGGTCGCGTTGGGCGTGATGCCCGCTTCGAGCAGCGAGTCGACCAGCCGGTCGTAGAAGGCCAGACCGGCCGGGTTGACCGCCCCGCCGCCCTGCGGCATGACCCGCGGCCAGGCGATGGAGAAGCGGTACGAGTCGAGGTCGAGGGCCTTCATCAGGTCCAGGTCCTCGGCCGTGCGGTGGTAGTGGTCGCAGGCGACGTCGCCGGTGTCGTCGCCGTCGATCTTGCCGGGGGTATGGGAGAAGGTGTCCCAGATGGACGGGGCCCGGCCGTCCTCGTCCACCGCGCCCTCGATCTGGTAGGCGGCGGTGGCCGCCCCCCAGACGAAATCGGCGGGAAGAGCGCTGAGGTCGTTCACAAGCTGCCTTTCGGAAGGGGTTACTTGACGGCGCCGGCGGTGAGCCCGGCGACGAGGTAACGCTGCAGGAGCAGGAATCCGGCGACGACGGGCAGGCTCACGACGATGGAGGCCGCCATGACCTGGTTCCAGTACACGTCGTTCTGGGTGGCGTACTCGCGCAGGCCGACCGCCAGGGTCCTGGTGGACTCGTTGGTCATGACCGAGGCGAACAGCACCTCGCCCCAGGCCGTCATGAACGCGTAGACGCTCACGGCGACGATGCCCGGGACCGCGGCCGGGACCACGACCCGGAACAGCGCGCCGAGCGGGCCGCAGCCGTCCACCTTCGCGGCCTCGTCGAGATCCCGCGGGATCGAGTCGAAGTAGCCCGCCAGCATCCAGATGGAGAAGGGCAGCGAGAAGGTGAGGTAGGTGATGATCAGGCCGAGCCGGCTGCCGTTGAGCGTGATGCCCGTGCTGTTGCCGATGTTGACGAAGATCAGGTACAGCGGCAGCAGGAACAGGATGCCGGGGAACATCTGGGTGGACAGCACCGTCACGGTGAAGACCTTGCGGCCCATGAACCGGTAGCGGCTCACACCGTAGGCGGCGAAGATCGCCAGGGCCACGGAGAAGACCGTGGCACTGACGCAGACGATCACCGAGTTCACGAAGTAGTGCGCGAGCGGGATCGTCTTCCAGATGTCGACGTACGGCTTGAACGTCAGGCTGTGCGGTATCCACTTGAACGAGCCCTGCACGTCCTGAAGGCTCTTCAGGGACGAGCTGAGCATCACGTACACAGGGACCAGCACGAAGGTCAGCAGCAGGGTCAGGACGACCCGCCGGGTCCACAGGAAGGACTTCGGCTGTGCCATCGGGGACGGCTGCTCGGTGAACCTAGACATCGTTCTCGCTCCTTCCCCTGGAGGTGACCAGCAGGTAGATCGCCGTCACCACGAGCAGGAAGAGCAGCAGCAGGACCGACATCGCCGAGCCGGAGCCGAAGTTCCAGTTGATGAACGAGGACTGGTAGATGTGGATGGAGATCAGGTCCGCCTGGTGCGGCGGGTTCTGGCCGAACATCACGAACGGCGTGTTGAAGTCGTTGAACGTCCACAGGAAGAGCACCAGGACGATTACCTGGTTCACCGGCCGCAGCGACGGCATGGTGATCTTCCTGATCTGCTGCCAGACACCGGCGCCGTCCATCGCGGCGGCCTCGTACAGCTCGCGCGGAATGTTCTGCAGACCGGCCATCAGCGCCAGGAAGGCGAACGGCCAGGACTTCCAGACCGACACGATGACCATGGCCCAGAAGCTGTTGTCGCCGATCAGCCAGAACGACTTGCTCGACGTCAGGTGCAACTGGTCGTGCAGGACGTGGTTCACCAGACCGGTGTCCTGCTGGAACATGAAGGTCCAGGTGATCAGCGCCGCGTACGCCGGCAGCGCGTACGGCACCAGGAAGAGGGTGCGGATCAGGCCGCGGCCGCGGAACTTGTCCTGCAGCAGGATCGCCGCCGCGGAGCCCAGCAGCCAGGACAGCGCCACGGACAGCAGGGTGTAGGACAGCGTCACCCAGAACGAGTGCAGCAGGGCCTCGCCGATCGGCTGGTGGATCTTTACCGCGGCTTTGTAGTTGTCGAAGCCCGCCCAGGGGGCGCTGTTCCAGTGGTGGATGTAGAACAGGGTCAGGTTCTTGAAGCTGATCAGGATGCCGAAGAACATCGGCACGATGTGGATCAGCAGTTCGGCGAGGACGGCGGGCAGCAGGAGCAGGTACGGCAGTCCGCCTTGGCGGAGCCGTTCGACGATACGCGGCCGGAGCCGGCGCCCGGCAGCGGACTTGCCGCTGCTGGGGCCGGCTTCGGGTGCGCGCCTCGGGGGGGCGGTGGCAGTCATGGAGGAGAGCCGATCCTTACGAGGCGGGCATCTGCTGCTGCGCCTTGGTCAGCGCGGCCTTGACGGAGTCGTCCGTCACGGGCTTGCCGGCGGCGGCGTCGGCGAACAGGCTCTTGACGGCGGGACCGACGAGGTTCTCGAACTGGCTCTCGTTGGCCACCTGCGGCAGCGGGGCGGCCGACTTGGACAGCACGCTCGCCAGCACCTTCAGGTCCGGGGTCTGGAAGGCCGGGTCGCTCTGCGCCTCGGTGACCGGCGGGATCGAGCCGTACTTGCCGTTGAGCGTCTTCTGCTCGTCGGTGCTGGTCATGAACTTCACGAACGCCTCGGCGGCGTCCTTGTGCTTGGTGTCCTTGAAGATCGCCATGTTGATACCGGCGACCATCGAGGTCACGCCCGCGTCACCGGTGGCGCCCGCGGTCTGCGTCGGGACCGGCACCACGCCGTAGTCGCCGGGCTTCATGCCGTGCGAGGCGATCGCCGGGGCGGCCGACTGCCACATCATCATCGCGGCCTTGCCGGTGGCGAAGTCGGTGATGGTCTGGTTCTGCACGTACTCGGCGTTGCCCTTGGCCGCGATCTTGTCGCTGGCGATGAAGTCGACGTACTGCTTGACCGCCGCGACCTGCTGCGGGCCGGTGAAGGTCGGCGCGCCCTTGTCGTCGAACCAGCTGGCGCCGCGCTGCTTGGCGAGCACGAAGATGTGGTGGATGTTCTCCGCGCCGTTGGCGCCCTCGACCGCGAGGCCGTAGTGGCCGCCCGTGGTGAGCTTCTTGCCGTCGGCGACCAACTCGGCCCACGTGGTGGGGGGGTTGGCGATACCGGCGTCGGCGAACATCTTCTTGTTGTAGTACAGGCCGTACGCCATCGAGTACAGCGGCACGGCGGCGGGGTCCTGGCCCGCGGCACCGGCGGAGGCGATCGCGGCCGCGGCGAAGCGGTCCTTGCCGCCGATGGTGCCGAACGCGGCGTCGTCCCACGGCATCAGGGCGCCGGTCGCCTGGAGGGAGGCGGACCAGGTGTTGCCGATGTTGAGCACGTCCGGGCCCTGGCCCGAGGTGGCGGCCGCCAAGATGCGGTTGAGCAGGTCGGCCCAGCCGATGACCTCCAGCTTGACCTTGATGCCGGTGGACGCGGTGAACTTGTTCAGCTCGGTGGTCAGGGTGGCCTTGTCGGCGTCCAGGCTGGTGCCCTGGTTGCTCGCCCAGTACGTGATCGTCTGGCCGCTCAGGCTGTTGGCGCCGGCGGTCTTGCCGTCGGTCGACTTGCCGCCGCTTTTGTCGGAGCCCCCGCCACACGCGGCGAGGGTCAGACCGAGCGCGGCCACGAGGGCGGTGGCCGCGAGGAGTCTGCTGGAGGTGCTGGAAGAGCGCATGACGGTTCCCTCTCAGGGGTGGGATCGCTTCAGGAAGTGAACAGCGCCTGTGTCTTAATTCAGGGCGTGATTTAACTTGTGAGAAAAGGTGGCGTCAAGACCTTGTGCAGCGATAGATTCACGCCGGACCCCCCGGGAGGGAGACGAGATGGCTGAGCGAGGCAAGCGCACCGTTCGTGACCTGCGGCGCGGCAACCGTGCATCGCTTCTGCGTCATTTGTATTTCGAAGGTCCCCTGAGCCGCCAGGAGCTGGGCCGGGACACGGGTCTGAGCGCGGGGTCGATCAGTAACGTCGTTGGAGAGTTGATCGCGGACGGCATGGTCGAGGAGGCCGGTGCCGTCGAGTCCGACGGCGGGCGGCCCAGGATCCTGCTGCAGGTCGCCCCGGGCTACGGCTACGTGGTCGGCGTGGACGTCGGCGAGACCCGGGTGCGGGTCGAGCTCTTCGACCTCGCCCTGACCGAACGGGCCGCCGCGGACCTGCCGTTGTCCGACAGCGGCCACGACGTCGACCACGTCGTACGGCTCGCGCTTGACGGTATCGAGACGGTGGTCCGCGAGGCCGGCATCGACGGCAGCGAGGTGCTCGGCGTCGGCATCGGCGTCCCCGGCATCGTCGCCCAGCCCGACGCGCCCGGAGCCGTCCCCGGCGGCGGCGACGGCATCGTCGTCTACGGCCAGACCATCGGCTGGGACGCCGTACCGCTCGGCCGGCTGCTGCGCGCCGGCACCGCCCTGCCGCTCTTCATCGACAACGGCGCCAAGACCCTCGGGCAGGCCGAGATGTGGTTCGGAGCGGGCCGCGGCTCCGACAACGTGGTGATCGCGCTGATCGGCTCCGGCGTCGGCGCCTGCGTGGTCACCAACGGCAAGCCCTACCACGGCGCCAGCAGCAGCGCGGGGGAGTGGGGCCACACCACCCTGCGGGTCGGCGGCCGCACCTGCCGCTGCGGCTCCCGCGGCTGCCTGGAGGCCTACGTCGGCGCCGAGGCGCTGCTCGGCCGCTGGCCCGGCGCGCCCGAGGGGGTCAGCGAGGAGATTGCGCTGGCCGAGCTGATCGCGGCCGCCGACAGCGACCCGGAGGCCGAGGCGCTGCTCGCCGAGGCCGCCGAGTACCTGGGCGCCGGCATCGCCGACCTGATCAACCTGTTCAACCCGCACCGCATCGTCATCGGCGGCTGGGCGGGGCTGATGCTCGGCCCCAAGGTGCTGCCCACCGTCCGCGAGGTCGCCGCCGCCTACGCCCTGCACCACCCCTGCGCCCAGACCTCCATCGAGCTGGGCAGGCTCGGCGCCGACGCGGTCACCGTGGGCGCCGCGACGCTGCCGCTGGCCCGCTTCCTGGACACCGGCGGCGAGCGCCCGGTCGGCCTGCCGGCCCAGGCCGCCGGCGAGCGGCCGAGCGACCCCGGGGCCTTGCGGAACCGAATCGCCCGGGCGGTACGTTGAGCGGACGGCGTCGAGCGCGCCGGTATCGCCCCATTCGCCACCGCACGTCCCAAGGAGTACCGCTGTGACCCTGCAGCAGCAGATCGTCGGCAATGCCATGCAGATGGCCGTCTGCACCCTCAACCCGGGCCAGACGGTCTACTGCGAGGCCGGGAAGTTCCTGTTCAAGACCGCCAACGTGTCCATGGAGACCCGCCTCGGCGGTCCCGGCGCCCGCAATGCCGGCGGCGGCCAGCAGGGCGCCGCGGGCGGCGGCATGGGCGGCCTGCTGCGGCAGGCCATGGGCACCGCGATGCAGGTCGGCCAGCGGGCGCTGGCCGGCGAATCGCTGGCGTTCCAGTACTTCACCGCGTCCGGCGGCGAGGGCACCGTCGGTTTCGCCGGGGTGCTGCCCGGCGAGATGCGTGCCCTGGAGCTGACCGGGTCACGGGCCTGGTTCGCCGAGAAGGACGCCTTCGTGGCCGCCGAGGAGACCGTGCAGTTCGGCATCGCCTTCGCCGGCGGCCGGCAGGGCATGAGCGGCGGCGAGGGCTTCATCCTGGAGAAGTTCACCGGCCACGGCACCGTGATCATCGCAGGGGCCGGCAATTTCATCGACCTCAACCCCGCCGACTTCGGCGGCCGCATCGAGGTCGACACCGGCTGCATCGTCGCCTTCGAGGAAGGCATCCAGTACGGCGTCCAGCGCATCGGCGGCCTGAACCGCCAGGGCATCATGAACGCGGTCTTCGGCGGCGAGGGCCTGTCTCTGGCCACCCTGGAGGGCAACGGCCGGGTGATCCTCCAGTCCATGACGATCGAGGGTCTGGCCAACGCGCTGAAGAAGGCGCAGGGCGGCGACAAGCAGGGGCCGACCGGTGGCCTGTTCTCGACCCACACCGGGTGATCCGGGCAGCCGCCCCTTCCCTCTCATGCTCCTCTCATGTCACGGTGCGGTGACAGCTCCCCGATCGACCGGCGGCGGCCCACCACCCGGCGGGTAGCGTGCTGATCGCGGTCTCCATCCACCGCACCATCCGGGCAGCACCATCCGGCAGCACCGTCAGGAAGGACCGCGATCCTCCGTGTACCGCTGGGAGACCACCAGGACCGCGCTCGCACAGCGGGTCTTCGCCACGATCCGCGGCCGGACCTACGACCAGGCGGCCGCCACCGCGGACACGCTGCTCTCGGCCGGGCTGACCACCCTGGAGGTCTCGCTGACCACGCCCTTCGCGCTGGAGTTGGTCACCACGCTGGTCCGCGAGGTCGGCGACGACGCGGTCATCGGCGCGGGCACGGTGGTCGACGAGATGTCCGCCAGGATGGCCGTCGACGCGGGCGCCCGCTTCCTGCTGGCGCCGAATCTGGACGAGGCGGTCCTGCGCACCGGCCACCGCTACGGCGTGCCCGTCTTCCCCGGCGTCGCCACCCCGACCGAGGCGGTGCGCGCGATGGAGCTGGGCGCGGACGCGCTGACGCTCTACCCCGCGTCCGCGCTGACCCCGCGCTGGGTCGCCGATCTGCGCCTGATCCTCCCGCAGGCGCCGCTCATCCCGATCGGCGGCGTCACCGTCGCGGAGGCCCCCGAGTGGGTCGCCGCCGGCGCGGTGGCGGTGGGCATGGGCTCCGCGCTCACCGACGGCGACCGCCCGACGGTCACCAAGCGCCTCACCGACCTCCTCGACCGCCTCAGTGACCCGACCTGAGCACCGCCTGCCAGGGCCCGGGGATCACCGGGGCGCGGGCGGGTGCCCGACGACCTTGTGACCCCCTCAGGAGCGGCATCGTGACCTACGCGGAAACCGGCCTCACCGCCGCCATCGAGCAGCTCACCGGAACGAGCCTGTCCGCACTGCCCCGCGAGCAGCTGGACGGCATCGACCAATACCACGCCGGCGGTGCCGAGGCGGTCGACCGCCTGATCCCGCACCTGGCGCTCACCCCCGGATCGACCGTGCTGGACGTCGGCTCCGGGCTCGGCGGCCCGGCCCGCCAGATCGCCAGGACCACCGGCTGCCACGTCGTCGGCGTCGACATCACCCCCGCCTACGTGGACGCCGCCCGTGCCCTGACCGAAGCCGCCGGCCTCGCCGAACGGACCACTTTCCTCTGCACCGACATCGGCGCCCTCGACCGCACCGGCTTCGACGCCGCCTGCACGGTCCACGTCCAGATGAACATCCCGGACAAGAAGGCCTTCTACGCCGAGATCGCCCGCCGCCTGCGCCCGGCGGCCCGCCTGGCCGTCTTCGAGGTCTGCGGCGTCCCCGCCGCCACCGCGCCCCTGCCCCTTCCGTGGTCCCTCGACGGCACCGACAGCCACCTGGCCACCCCCGAGGAACTGCGCGACACGATCCGCGCCGCCGGCTTCGACCTCCTCGACTGGACCGACGAGACCCCCTGGGCCCGCGCGTGGTTCGACGCCCTGGGCCGCCGCCTCGCCGCCGGTTCGGCCGCGCCCGCCCTCCCGTCACTGCTCACCGACGGTCCCACCCGCATGCTCAACTTCGCGATCGCCCTCGCCACGGGTGCGGTGACCGTCCACCGGGGCACGTTCGCCGTTCCCACGTGAGGTGTTCGCCCGCAGGGGCGGGGAACCGCGCGCCCGACCGGGGAGTTGGGAGAGCAGGACGCGACCGCAAGGGGGCAGCCGGATTGGGACCCGTCGAGGACCTGGGCGCGGAGGGATTCCGCGAGGACCCGTACCCCACCTACGCCCGCCTGCGGGCGAAGGGCCCGGTCCACCGGGTCAGGACCCCCGAGGGCGAGACCGCCTGGCTCGTCGTGGGCCACGAGGCGGCCAGGGCCGCGCTGGCGGACCCCCGACTGGGCAAGGACTTCCGCAGGTTCAGCCCGGACGCCCGCGCGCTGCCGGCCAACGCGAACATGCTGAACGCCGATCCGCCCGAGCACACCCGGCTGCGCCGCCTGGTGGCAAGGGAATTCACCCCGCGCCGGGTGGCGGCGCTCCAGCCGCGCGTGCAGCAGCTCACCGACGAACTGCTGGACGCGGCCCTGCGCGAACCGACCGCCGACCTCGTCGACGCCCTGGCCTTCCCGCTGCCCATGATGGTGATCTGCGAACTGCTCGGCGTCCCCGACCTCGACCGCAAGGCCTTCCGCGGCTGGTCCAACGACTTCGTGAGCGGCAACGGCGAGGCCGAATGGCGGGCGGCGCAGGCCATGTCGGCGTATCTGACGGAGCTGATCGAGGACAAGCGCTGCGGCGGGCCGGCCGACGACCTGCTGAGCGCGCTGATCAGGACGCGCAACGAGGACGGCGACCGCCTCTCGCCCGACGAACTCACCGGCATGGCCTTCCTGTTGCTCGTGGCGGGCCATGAGACCACCGTCAACCTCATCACGAACGCCGTGCTGGGCCTGCTCCGGCACCCCGACCAACTCGCCGCGCTGCGCGCGGACCCCGCGCTGATCGACGGCGCGGTCGAGGAGGCACTTCGCCACGAGGGGCCGGTCGAGACCACCACCTGGCGTTACGCCACCGAGCCGATGACCATCGCGGGCACCGTCGTACCGCCGGGCGACTCCGTCCTGATCTCGTTGGCCGCGGCCGACCGCGACCCGGAGCGTTTCCCCGCACCCGACACGTTCGACATCCGCCGTCCGGCGCAGGCCAACCTCGCCTTCGGCCACGGCATCCACTACTGCCTCGGCGCCCCGCTCGCCCGCCTGGAGGCCCGGGTCGCCATCTCCACGCTGCTCGCCCGCGCCCCCGAACTGGCCCTGGTACCCGAACCGCTCACCTGGCGCCCCGGCCTGATCGTGCGCGGCCCCACCCGGCTGCCGGTCAGCTTCGGGTAGCCGGCGACGGGTCCCGACCGGGGGCGGAAGGCCGGTGCCCTTCGCGGACCGGCGGTTCGCCCGCCGGCCGCGGCAGTCGGGCGGGGACGGGTCGCATGCCGCGCGCCCCGGCGGGGAGTCCGCCGGGACGCGCGTCCTGCTCTTGTGCGCTCTCAGGTGCCTCTCGGCTGGGTCCTCAGGCGAGGTAGTGCACGGTGCCGTGCAGGGCCTTGGTCGACCCTTCGCAATACTGCGTGTAACGCAGGCTGATGGCGGTCACGAGACCGTCGGCGCCCGTGCGGATCGCATCGACGGTGAAGGACCCGGTGGAGGTGTTGCACCCCCGGCTGTCGCCGCTCGCGTCCAGCAGCGCGAGACCGGGTTTCATGACATTGCCTGCCTGGTAGGTGCTCCCGGCCTTCAGGGTGGTGCCCGCCGGGGGTGCGATGTCGACCCGCCACGTGTCGCGCTTGCCGGACACCGGCACGCTGACCTCGCCGCCGGGCTCGTCGTTGATCAGCCGGAAGGTGCTGGTCGATCCGGTGTAGGAGTTGCTCAGGCCCGCACCGATGTAGTCGGCGGTCCCGTCGCTCTTGTACGAGTAGCTCAGGGGCAGCGCGTGGTATTTCACGGTGCCGGTGAGCGCCGGCGCGGTAGCGGAGTCGCAGCGCTGGGTGAACGACGCGTCGAACACGGTGACGGCGCCGGAGGCGTCGGTCTCCAGCTGATCGACGGAGAACTGGCCCCACACGATGTTGCAGCCGCGGCTGTCGCCCGAGATGGACAGGCCGGGATCCCTGCCGGTGGCGAAGCCCACCCGCTCCGCGTCACGGTAGACGCCGGGGCTCAGCAACTGCCCCGTGGGCGGACGGAATTCGGCCTCCCAGTATTCCGCTCCCTGCTTGATGTCCATGCGCAGGTAGTCGGCGTGGCTGCCGAAGTCGATGGCCGCGGTCGGGGCGGTGAAGGTCGCGCTCTGCCCGAGCCCCACCGGCTCTCCGGCCGTGCTGGTGTAGCTGAACGACGTCACACCCGTCGCGGTGGCCGCCGCCGCCGGGGCGGCTGAGACCGCCGCCCCTGCGACGGCGGCCACCGCTGCCAGCGCCATCACCGCGAATGCGGCGCCCCCCGCGGCACGCCAGCGCCTCAACCATGCACGCATACAACAACTCCCCCTGTGTTGTTCGTAGTTGACGGCATATGCCTTCCCGGCAAGGGGAGATCCACGCAGGTTGCCCCGCCCGGTCCGGTAGCGCGACGCCACCGCGAAGGGCTGCCACCCCCGTTCGGGGCCGGTCGACCACGCCCGCGGCCCCCGCAGCCGCGCCAGCACCCCGCGGGGAGCGGCGGGCCCGGCCACGTAAAATCAGCGGGCCCGGGGGAGTACCCCCCACCCAGCCTGGAGGCACTCGTGCTGCTCGCCGTACCCGGTTCGAAGTCCGTGACGGCACGCGCGCTGTTCCTCGCGGCGGCGGCCGAGGGGGAGAGCGTCCTGCGCAAACCCCTGCTCTCGGACGACACCGACGGCTTCGCGCAAGGCCTGGAAGACCTCGGCTACGACGTGCGCCGCGCAGCGGACGAGTGGCGGATCACGGGCCGCTCCGAAGGCCCGTCCAGGCCCACCGCCGAGGTGGACTGCCGGGACGCCGGCACCGCGGCCCGCTTCCTCCCGGCCCTGGCGTCGGCCGCGACGACCGGCACCTTCCGCTTCGACGCCTCACCCCAGATGCGCCGCAGGCCCGTGGCCCCGCTCACCGACGCGCTCCGCGCGCTCGGCGTGGACCTGGTGCACGACGAGGCCGAGGGCCACCTCCCGGTCACGGTGCGGGCGGCCGGGATGAAGGGCGGCGAGGTGGTGCTCGACGCGAGCCTGTCGTCGCAGTTCCTCACCGCGCTGCTGATGACCGGGCCGCTGACCGCGGAGGGCCTGCGTATCAAGGTGACCGGCATCGTGTCGGTGCCGTACGTCGAGATCACCCTCGCGATGATGCGCGACTTCGGCGTGGAGGTGACCCGCGAGGGTGACACCTTCGTCGTACCGCCCGGCGGCTACCGGGCGACGGACTACGCGATCGAGCCGGACGCCTCCGCGGCCAGCTACGTCTTCGCGGCCGCGGCCCTGGCGGGCAGGACCGCCACGGTCCCGGGCCTGGGCGAGGGCGCCCTCCAGGGCGACCTCCGGTTCGTGGAGGTGCTGCGCGCCATGGGCGCCGACGTGGAGATCGGGCCTGACGCCACGACGGTGACCGGCACCGGGCGCCTGGCCGGCGTGACGGTCAACATGCGGGACATTTCCGACACGATGCCCACCCTCGCGGCGATCGCCCCGTTCGCGGACGGGCCGGTGCGGATCGAGGACGTGTACAACACGCGCGTCAAGGAGTGCGACCGGCTGGACGCGTGTGCGGAGAACCTGCGGGCACAGGGCATCGCGGTCGAGACCGGCCGGGACTGGATCGAGATCAGGCCGGGCACGCCGGCTCCCGTGGAGATCGCCTGCCGGGGCGACCACCGGATGGCGATGAGCTTCGCGGTGGCGGCCCTGCGGACGCCGGGCACGACCTTCGACGACCCGGAGTGCGTGAAGAAGACCTTCCCGGGCTTCCACGATTTCTTCGCGGGAGTGCGCGAGGGCTGGGGCGTCTGACCGCGCCGGGCGGCGTACGGCGACGCGCCCGAGAAGGGCCCCGTTCAGCAGAACCGTTTTACCGGATATGCCCCGATTTAGGGTGATTCCCGTTCGCTCCCCGAGCATGAAAGGGATCACCCGTGCGTATCCGTACGACCTTCGCCGCCGCCTGCGCGGTGGGCATCGCGCTGTCCTTCTCCGTGTCGGCCCACGCGGCCGACGGCCAGTTCTACTACACCTACGGTGATCACCAGGTCGGCGTGCTGGACAGCCCGCAGAGCCAGGAGTGCATCACGCTGCCCGAGGTCGCGGACCAGAACGTGGCGCCCGCCAACGCGCCCTTCAACGCGACGGAGTCGGCGGCCACCGTCTTCACCGGCCCGGACTGCACCGGCGACTACTTCACGCTGCGCGCCCAGGGCAAGCCGGCCTCCTCGCGCCTGCTCCTGCGCTCGGTCGTCTTCTCCTGACCCGCCCACCCTGAGGCCGGTGCCGCCCGACGGCACCGGCCCCCGCGCCCGCGCGGTCCTGGGTGACCGATCGAGTGCGTCCCCGCACCGCTGCTGGCCCGGATCCGATCAGATGACGAACGAGCCGTCCGGCCCGCCGATCCGGCGGAGCGCCTCCAGGGGATACGGGGTCTGCCTGCTCTCGAAACGGAACCGGCGGTAGTAGTCCGTCATCACGGCGGCGATCGGGGCGTAGCGGGTGAGGATCGCCGCGACCTGCGGCGGGATCCCCGTCGGAGGTTCCCCTCTGGCGCAGGCGTGGACGAACGCGCCGCGCTCGTCCCCCTCGTAGCCGTACAGGGCAGTGACGAGCCAGATCACCAGGTGGGTGACGGTGTAGCAGCGGTCGTAGGTCCGGTGTTCGGCGAAGAAGCCGGCCTCCTCCTTCGACAGGTCGAACCGGGAGGAGATCGCGAGGCCGTAGTCCGTGAAGAACAGGCGCTTGCCGTCGGTGAGGATGTTCTGGAAGTGGCCGTCGAAATGCAGGAGTCCGCGGGCGTTCATGAACGAGGTTCCGGCCTCGAGTTCCCTCGCCACCATGGTGCATGCCTGCTCGGCCGTGTCGTCGTCGGCTTTGACCTGGACGTCCAGCCAGTCGTGCAGGTTCTGCGGGATGTACTCCAGGAACAGCGCGACGCTCGCCGAGGAGTCACGCAGCGCCTCGATCCGGTGGCGCACCTGCGGTCCGCCTCCCCAGTAGGCGACAGCCTTCTCCACGTCGGCCAGTTGCTCGGGCAGCACCTGCCCGGGGTGCGGCAGCACCCGCCAGTGGTACATCAGGGGAAAGCCCTCATGGTCCTGCGCGAGCACCCAGTTCGTCGTCATGGTGTGCACGGCCAATTCCCGCCAGGCCCCCCATCCCGGGCTTCCGGGGACCCCGAGGCCGGGATGGAAGAAGGTCGGTAGCCCGAAGAGGTTCGCCGTGGACCGGACGTTCTCCGGCTGCCTCTCCAGATCGGTCAGCGGCACCCGCTTGACGAAGACCGGGGTCCCGCCGACCTCCAGCAACGCCGAGGTCCCGCCGATGCCGGCACCCATCGGCGCAGCCGTATCCACAAGGTCGCGCAGTTCACGGTCACTGCACAGCGCCAGCGATGTGGAGACGGCACTGCAGGCCGCCAACCGCGCACCACGCGACGCGTCGAAACTCTCGATGGCTGACGGACGGAAAGCCGAGTTGGTCGGGCGGGTGCTCACCAGGGGAGCGGGCCGTAGCCGCCGTCGCCGTCGCCCTCGGTGGTCCAGATGTGGCCCCACAGGATTCCGGACGGTCCGTCGGCGGGCAGAGTGGCCAGGTGCACGCTGGGCTCGGCTCCCTGGGCCGCCGGGCGCACGCCCCGGTGGTCGTTGAAGTCCGTGGCGGTGAAACCGGGGTTGGCGGCGTTGACCTTGATCGGGGTGTCCCGCAGCTCCTTCGCGTACATGGCGGTCAGCATGTTGACCGCCGCCTTGGACGACGGATACTGCGCCGAGGGAGGCATCCGGCTGACCTGCCTGTTCGGCTCGGTCTGCGAGGAGATCGAGCCGACCTCACTGGAGACGTTCACGATCCGCGCGGCCTCGGCGCGGCGCAGCAGCGGAAGCATCGCGTTGGTCACCGCGACCACCGCGAAGACGTTGACCTCGTATACCGCCCGCATGTCCTCCAGCGACGTCTCGCTCGGCGAGCCCCCGCGGCGCGAGAGGGAGGCCGTTCCCGCGTTGTTGACCAGGATGTCCAGGCGGCCGTACTCCGCCTCGATCCACGCCGCCGCCCGCCCGACGGACTCCCCGTCGGTCACGTCCAGCTGGACGAAACGGGCGTCGGCTCCGTCCTTGCGCAGCGACTCCTCGGCCTCCCGGCCGCGCGCCTCGTCCCGCGCACCGACCAGGACGGTCACGCCCAGCGCTGCCAGCTGCCGGGCCGTCTCGAACCCGATTCCCTTGTTGGCCCCGGTGATCAGAGCGATTTTCGGCGTCATGCCTCAACGCTACGCCGGTCGCCCTGCGCCTGCCGTCGGTCAGAGCGGGGCGACCACGGGTTCGTGGTCGAGCGCGATGCCGAAGTCGTCGCGGTAGGCCGGCAGGATCTCGCCGTCACCCAACTCCCGCTCCTCCCGGCCGCCTTCGTCGTCGGTCAGCACCAGCTTGCGCCCGCTGAGGGTCACCCGGCCGGTCTCGGTCTGCCGGGAGCAGACCAGCGACTGCCGGAAGAGCGAGGTCGGCGAGGTGCGCTGCCACCAGCAGGTCGCCTCGAAGTCGCCGAGCGCGCGCGGGCGCTGCTCCAGCCGGTAGGCAGGGGCGCCGTCGCGCGTGACGTCCAGGTCGCCGTCCGGCGCCTCGGTGATACGGAAGACGCCCCCGGGCTCGTGCTGCTCGGCCCGGCTGCCGTAGTCGAGTGGGTAGTGGCTGTGCCGCCCGAAGCCGACGTCCGCCAGCCACGGCCCGCCGCCGTCCGCGGTCGTGACCCGCAGCGCCAGGTGGTCGTACGGCGGCCCCAGTTGCTCGCCGTCACCGAAGACCCGCGCCGCCAGCAGGTCCACCCCGAAACCGAGTGAGCGCAGCAACGCGCCGAACAGACCGTTGAGTTCGTAGCAGAAGCCGCCGCGCCCGCCGCCGACGACCTTCTCGAAGAGCGCCTCCTCGGTCAGGACGATGTCCTGCCCGAGGTGGATCGACAGGTTCTCGAACGGCACGGCCAGCAGGTGCCGCCGCTGGAACGTACGCAGCGCCTCCGCGTCGGCGGTGGCCGGGCGGGCGGCGCCGATACGGCGGAGGTAGGCGTCGGCCTGGGGGGAGTCCATGGGACCTTTCTACGCCGTGCCGGGACCCGGCGTGTCCGGCGGCAGCGGGAAGAGCCGGGCTACCACGGCGACGGGCACGGCGTCCGCCGGGCGCGCGGCGGGGTGGTCGTCACGGTCCCGGAAGCGGACCAGCAGACGGCGGACGCCGGCGGCCACTTCCGCGGTCTCCGCCGGGGTGAGGTGCGCGACCGCGCTGAAGGACTCGTCGTGCCGCCACTGCGGCGGCGCCTGGTGCAGCTCGGCGAGCCGTCGCCGGTAGGCCGCGTCCTCCAGGTCGCGGGTCAGCGCGGTGAAGCCGTCGGGCACAGTGGCGGGCTCCCAGCGCAGCCGCCAGGGCCGCGGGCCGCCCCGGCCGGGGGAGTGCGGCGCCTCCTCGATCAGCCCGTGCCGGGCGAGCTGCCGCAGATGGAACGAGCACAGCCCGGAGCTGTGCCCGAGCCGGGCGGCGGCCTGGGTGGAGGTGACCGTACCGGCCTCGGCGAGCAGGTCGAGCAGTGCGATCCGTATCGGGTGGTCCGGCAAGTCGCGCCGGGGGCCGGTCGGGTGGGCCGCTGTCCGGTCCTGGCGGTCGTCGCTCATTTGCAAAGAGTGCTACTTTGCAAATGAGTTGGTCAAGTCGGCAGCGCGGCCGCCGTGGTGGGCGCCGCCCCGGGCGGAGGTCGTCCTGATGAGTGCGGAAGTTCGCGAAGTGCGGGTGCAGGGGGAGCGGGTCGCGTCCCATCCCGACCTGCCGCCGGAGGCCGTACGCGGCGCCGTGCGCCGGATCACCGTCGTCGGCGAGGAGGTGCTGCGCCGCACCTGCGAGGACGTGACGCGGTTCGGTACGCCGGAGCTGGCCCGGCTCGTGGACGACCTGTTCGCCACCAACGCCGCAGCCGAGGGCGCGGCCATCGCCGCCAACCAGGTCGGCGTCCCGCTGCGGCTCTTCGTGTGGGACATGGCCGACGAGTGGGGAGTGCGGCACGTCGGCCACATCGCCAACCCGGTGCTCGACGACCTCCCGGCCGAGCGCCGCCGCCTCGCGGAGGAGCCCGAGGGCTGCCTGTCGGTGCCGGGCCCCTACCGGCTGCTGGCCAGGCCCGACCTCGCCGTCGTCCGCGGCCAGGACATGCACGGCAGGCCGCTGGTGATCGAAGGCCGCGGCTACTTCGCCCGCTGCCTCCAGCACGAGACCGACCATCTCTACGGCCGCCTGTACGTCGACCGGCTGTCCGCCCGCGAACGCCGGTCCGCGCTGCGGGAGATGGCGGCCGCCCAGCCCGATGTCCTGGCCCGCCGTGCCGCCCGTGCGGCGGCCCTGGGCAAGTCAACCGACCAGCGCCCAGACGAGCTTCCCCACGCCCTCGCGTGAACTGACCCCCCACCGGCGCCCGGTGAGCGCGTCCACGAGGGCGAGCCCGCGGCCGCCCTCGTCGTCGTCCGCGGCGCGCCGCATCTGCGGCAACCCGTCGTTTGCGTCGTGCACCTCGATGCGGACGCCTTCGGGCATCCGCTCGTAGCGCGTCTCGACCAGGCGCCCCGCCGGCGTGCGGGCGTGCCGGACGGCGTTCCCCAGCAGCTCGCTGAGGACCAGCTCCGCCGGTTCGGCGAGGTGGTCGAGCCCCCACGCGCTGAGCGTGCCCCGCAGCTCGCGCCGCGCCCGCCCGACGGACCGCCCACTGAGCGGCCACCGGGCCACCACCGGCTCGGGGCCGGTCTCGACGGGGACAGTGACGGTGACCTGACGGTCGGTCGTGAACGGTTCCATGGCTGAGCCTCCGCGCGTACTAACGGCACTCTGTGTGCCGAACTACGCACACAGTGGCGTGGCCGGGGATAGCCTTGACAGGAGGCCGAGCCCTCCAACGTGCCTGTCAACGAGGGGAGATGTCCGGTGACGGACCCGTCGCGCAGTAACAGTTCCGACCCGAGGGTCATGTACGGAGAGGAGCTGAGAGTCCGCCGCGAGGCAGCAGGGCTCACCCAGCTCGCACTCGGTGAGGCGGTGATCCTGTCGCCGTCGATGATCGCCCACATCGAGGCCGGCCGCCGCAAACCGCGACGCGACGACGCGAAGCGCCTGGACAGGACCCTCGGGACGGACGGCTTCTTCACGCGCTTCCTGCCCACCCTTGAAGGCAGGCGGTATGCCGAGCACTTCACGGAGGCGGCCGACGCCGAGACGCGAGCCATCGCGATCTACGAGTACGCGGTCTCGCTGGTTCCCGGGCTGCTCCAGATCGGTGGCTACGCCCGCGCGCTGTTCGAGGCGCAGCATGCGAACTACGTGCGGGAGGAGGTTGACAAGCTGGTCGTCAACCGGCTCGTGCGCGCCAGAATCCTCAGCGCTTCCAACGGCCCGGCGGTGTGGGTGATCCTCAGCGAGACCGTTCTGCGCTTGGTTGTTGGCGGCCCGGCCGTCATGGCAGAGCAACTCCGGCATATCTTCGAACTGGGGCGCTCAGGGCGGGTGCTGGTACAGGTCGTGCCACACTCGGCGGGTGCTCACGCCACGATGATGAGCATGATGTCGCTGATGTGCTTCGAGGACGAGCCCGACGCCGCTTACGTCGAGGGCCTGTACACCGGCGCGTTCATCGATGACCCGGCTAGGGTGCGTGCGTACCGGGACGCCTACGATCTTGCCAAGGCCGCGGGGCTCTCGCCCGAGGCGTCCCTCGGCGTGATCGAATCGGTGGCTAAGGAGTACGACCGCCATGACCTCTCGGTACATCCCTGATGCGTCCGCGTTGACGACGTGGCGCAAGTCGAGTTTCAGCGGTGGGGACAACGGCAGTTGCGTCGAGGTCGCGGACGGTGTCCCGGGTGTGATGCCGGTGCGTGACAGCAAGGACCCCCAGGGCCCGGCCCTGGTCTTCCCGGCCGCAGCCTGGACCGCGTTCCTCGCCGACGTGAAGGCGGGCCGCTTCGGGCGCTGAGGACGGGGCCGGCTCAGCGGCGGGGCGGGACGCGCCAGGTACGGACCGTCATGCCGTCCGCGGCGGCGACCCTCGTGCCGTCCCCGCTGTACGCCACCGCGTGGTGGCCGGCAGCCGCGTGATCAGCGGTGCAAGCCGGCCCGCGCGGCGCGGCGGCACGGGCTCGTCGACCACCGACTCGGGGTCCGCGGGGTCGAAGGGCGGCCTGCCCTCCAGCGCCTGGTAGAGCGTCACGACCAGCGAGAAGAGGTCGCCCGCGCCGCCCGCTTCGACCCCGCCGATCCGCTCCGGCACGACGAAGCCGGGCGCCCCGGCGAGCACGTCGTGCACGTCGCGCAGGCCGCGAGCCCGGCCGCGGTGGCGCCGGTCGCCAACTTCGCCGTACGACCGGCGGACTTCCCCTTCCTCGACGCGGTCCGCGGCCATGACGACGCGGTGCTCCGCGCCAGGGGCGCCGCCGACCCGGACGGATTCCCCCAGGCCGAGGGCGATGTCAGTGGCCGGTCGTAGGGTCGGCAGGACCAGGAACCGTACGCGCACGGAGGCACTGAGCATGACCACGTTGGAGAATCGACCGAACACCGCCCTGCTCGTGATCGACGTGCAGAACGGCGTCGTGGACCAGGCACACGACCGGGACGCCGTCGTGGCGAACATCGGCACGCTCGTGGACAGGGCACGGACCGGGGGCGCGCCCGTCGTGTGGGTCCAGCACAACAGCGACGAGCTGGTCACCGGCACGGACAGCTGGCGATATGTGCCCGAGCTGGTGCGGGAGGAGACGGAGGCGCTGGTGCAGAAGGCCTACGGCGACTCCTTCGAGGCGACCGAGCTGGAGTCCGTCCTCGCCGGACACGGCGTCGGCCGGCTGCTCGTCGCGGGCGCCCAGACCGACGCGTGCATCCGGTCGACGCTGCACGGCGCCCTCACCCGCGGCTACGACGTGACGCTGGTCGAGGACGCCCACACGACCGAGGACCTGACCCCCTACGGCGCCCCGCCGCCGGCCCAGGTCATCTCGCACACCAACCTCTACTGGCGCTTCCAGTCCGCCCCCGGTCGCACCGCCGGCACGGTCAGCACCGCCGACGTGGACTTCGGCGCGGCGGAGAAGCCGGAGGACTGAGTGGGGGAGCGGGTCAGCGGGCGGCGGCGATGACCTGTACGACGCGCTTCATCGTGGCGTCGTGCTCCGCCGTCGCCGCCCGGAAGTCGGCGGGGTGGGCGGCGATCCACTGCCGCTGGTAGGTGACCTCCGACGCCAGCCAGGTGTCGGTCAGGTGCGTCTGCTGCTTGCAGGCGACGTCCGCGCGGGCGGCGGCGGCCTCGGCCGGGGAGACGGTCCGGGACTCGATGTCGAAGCCCGGGTCGTCCAGCGGGCTCGCGTAGCGGCGGCCTTTCGCCAGCAGGCAGGCGGACCAGGCGCGCAGCGCCGAGGTGACCTTCGGGTCGTGCTCCGACCGGTCGAAGGACGCGCTGCGCAGGCCTGTGATGGTGGCCGGGTCGCCGATCGTACCGTCCCTGTTGGTGAAGGCGCCGTTGCCCTGCCCGGCGCAGCCGCCGGCGGGTATCGGCCGGCCGGCGGGCGTGCGGGAGACGACCGTGCCGGCGGGGTCGTTGCCGGTCAGGACGACGTCCTCGGCCGCACTGCGGTCGCCGAGGCCGTGCCGGTCGCTGCCGGCGGCCTTCTCGACGCCTGTCACCGTGGAGACCAGATGGTAGCCATAGGCGGCGGCGACGGCCGGGTCGGTCACGTTGTAGCGGCGCTTGTTGCCGTAGAGCCCGAAGTCCATCAGGTCCCTGCGCGCCACCAGCGCGTTCTCCGCCTTGTCGGCGGTGAAGTCGTAGGCGTAACCGAACTGTCGCAGGCACTCGCCAGTCGTCACGCTGCGGGCCAGCGCGAGTTGGTCGCGCTCGGCGACCGTGTAGGCGTACGCGTCGACGGGCAGTGCCAACTGGTCGTGTGCCGGGCCGCCGTGCAGAGTGGCGAAGTCCGCCGCCGTGCGGCCCGCGCCTGCGGTGGGGCCCGGACCCGATCCGGACCCGCAGCCTGCTGCCGCGCCGAGCAGCACCGCGACCACCGCCAGCCCGGCCGTCCGGTGCGTCCATGGGGACCAGCGGTGCCGCATGCGCATGCCTCCGTGCAGATGGTGCTGTATGGGCGTGTGGTGCCCGACACTTCGCCGGGCACCACATCCAGGGATCGGTCCGTCCGACGGGTGGGTCAGCTCACCGAGAGTGAAGCGGCGTGCTTGCTCGTGTAGTTGAGGATGCCGACGCTGGCGTTGGCGATGGCGTCCGAGTTGCCGGTGTAGGTCGCCCCGGACCAGACGGTGCAGCTCACCGCGTCGTTGGTGCACGAGATGGCCTGCGCCCAGTTCTGCACGTTGGTGTTCTGGTTGGTGCCGGTGCCCTGTGCGAAGTAGTAGTTCGCCAGAGACTTCTGCGCCGAGTTGGTGTGCCAGTACGCGTAGCCGGTGCCGGTGCTGGGGCCGGCGAAGAGGCACACCTTCCAGGTGGTCGCCGAACACCGCGGGTCGGTGCCCTTGGAACCGATTTGATCGTGGCTGGCCATCGGCCGGACGAGGTGGGGTACGGGGGCCGCCTGGGCCGGCGCGGTGATCGCGACGGGGGCCATCACCGCGGCCGCACCCACCAGGACGCTTGCCATACGACGATTCAACATGGGGTGGTTCTCCGTCCGTACAGATCCTATGCAGCTCAAAATGGATTCATCGCAGTGCCGATGCACAGAAATGTCGGCCAACTCGCGTTGTCCCACGTAAGACGTCTTCTCTTCGGCTCTTTCAGGCATCCGGAACTGCGACGTGGAGATCATGGCCACTGTCCGCTTCAAAATGGAACCAGTAGGAAGTGGTGACGCAGATCACAGCCTGATGAGGCCGGGAAGGAAGCGCGAAACCTTTTCGGCAAACGGAACGGCCCGCCCGGAGGGTGCGGTCCGCATGTGTCTGAGAGCGCTCTCGGAAACGGAACCCGCCGGGCGGTGCCGGGCTACGCGCGTCCATGGCGGGAAGGCGCCGGCGTCGACGGGGTGTGACAAGCGTCACAGCCTGGGGCGGGCTCCCGGTGCCGGGCGGGCAGCCTCGTAGGCGGTGCGGGCCGTGCGGGTGGCCGGGCGGGTGGAGATCTCGGCGACCGGGACGTCCCACCAGGCTTCGGCGGGAGGCGCCGGACGGGTCGGGGCCGTTTCGACGTAGACCGCGGTCGGGCGGGGTGAGGTGCGAGCGGCGGCCAGTGCCGTACGCAGTTCCGGGGCGCTGCCCGGGGTGAAGACCTCAAGGCCGAGGCTGGCCGCGTTCGCCGCCAGGTCGACCGGGAGCGGCGCTCCCGTGAAGTCGCCGCCCGCGCCCGGGAATCGGTAGGCCGTCGCGAAGCCCTCCGCGCCGACCTGCGCCGACAGGCCGCCGATCGAGGCGTAGCCGTGGTTCTGGACGATCACCAGGTTGACCGGGATGCCCTCCTGCACGGCGGTGACGATCTCGGTCGGCAGCATCAGGTACGTACCGTCGCCGACCAGCGCGAAGACCTCGCGGTCGGGGGCGGCGAGCCGCACGCCGATGGCGGCGGGGATCTCGTAACCCATGCAGGAGTATCCGTACTCGACGTGATATTGCTCCGGGTCCCGGGACCGCCACAGCTTGTGCAGGTCACCCGGCATCGACCCGGCCGCGTTGATCAGCACGTCGCGGTCGCCGAGCACCGCGTCCAGCGCGCCGATCACCTCGCCCTGCGAGGGCGGCCACGGCCCGTCGTCGCCCCCGCCGAAGACCGCGTCCGTACGCGCCCGCCACTCGTCCACGCCGTAAGTCCGCTCCGGCGCGCGGAAGTCCGCCAACTCGGCTTCCAGGGCGCTCAGTCCGGCGCGCGCGTCGCCCACCAGTGCCAGGCCCGCCATCTTGTGGCCGTCGAAGGAGGCCGCGTTGAGGTTGACGAAGCGCGCGTCCGGTGCGAAGAGCGAGCCGGAAGCCGTCGTGAAGTCCGTCCAGCGGGTGCCGACGCCGAGCACCACGTCGGCCTCCCGCGCGGCCGCGTCCGCCGGCGCCGTACCGGTGTGGCCGATCGCGCCCAGCGCCTGCGGGTGGTCCCAGCGCAGCGACCCCTTCCCGGCCTGCGTCTCCGCCACCGGAATGCCGCTCGCGGCCGCGAACCGGGCGAGTGCGGGGGCCGCTTCGGAATGGCGCACCCCGCCGCCCGCCACGATCAGCGGGCGCCGGGCCGACCGCAGCAGCGCCGCGCCCTCGGCCAGCGCCGCCGCGTCCGGCAGCGGCCGCCGCACGTGCCAGACCCGCTCGCGGAACAGCTCGTCGGGCCAGTCGTGGCCTTCGGCCTGCACGTCCTGCGGCAGCGCCAGCGTGACCGCACCGGTGTCCACCGGGTCGGTCAGCACCCGCATCGCCTGGAGCAGCGAGGCCGGCAGCATCTCGGGCCGCCAGATCCGGTCGAAGTAGCGGGACACCGGACGCAGCGCGTCGTTGACCGACACGTCGTAGGCCCACGGCACTTCGAGCTGCTGGAGCACCGGGTCGGCGGGCCTGGTCGCGAAGACGTCGCCGGGCAGCAGCAGCACCGGCACCCGGTTGACGGTGGCCAGGGCCGCGCCGGTGACCAGGTTCGTCGCGCCGGGGCCGATCGAGGTGGTGCAGGCAAGCGTGGACAGGCGGTGCTTCATACGGGCGTAGCCGACCGCGGCGTGCACCATGGCCTGCTCGTTGCGGCCCTGGTGGAAGGGCATCGCCTCCGGGCCCGCCTCCAGCAGCGCCTGGCCGACGCCGGCGACGTTGCCGTGGCCGAAGATGCCCCACATCCCGGCGACCGTGCGGTGCCGCACCCCGTCCCGCTCGGTGAACTGCACCGACAGGAAGCGCACCAGTGCCTGCGCGACGGTGAGCCTCATGAGCCGTCCTCCCGTGCCGGGGCCTCGTACAACGGCAGCCGAGGGTCGGGGCATTGGCCCTCCCAGCCGGCCCGCACCCAGGCGTGCGCCGGGTCGTCGGTGATCAGCCAGGACCGCGAAGGGCCCGGCCCCGCCATGACGTTGAGGTAGTACATGTCGTAGCCGGGCACGGCCATGCTCGGTCCGTGCCAGCCGTCCGGGATCAGCACGGCGTCGCCCGAGCGGACCTCGGCCAGCACGTCCGTGGAGCCATGCGGGGAGGGGTAGACCCGCTGGTAGCCCAACGCGGCCGGACCGCCGGCCAGTTCGTAGTAGTAGACCTCTTCGAGCTGCGACTCGTGCGGTCCCGCCTCGTCGTGCTTGTGCGGCGGGAAGGACGACCAGTTGCCGCCGGGCGTCAGCACCTCCACCGCGATCAGCCGGTCGCACGCGAAGACCCCGGCCGCGGCGAAGTTGTTCACCTGGCGGCTCGCGCCGCCCGCGCCGCGCAGTTCCACCGGCACGCCGGACGCCGGGCCGTAGCGCGCGGGCAGCCGGCGCGAGCAGCGGGCGCCGGCCAGTGCGAAGCGGCCGCCGGCCGCCGAGGCGACCACCGCCTGCGCGTCACGCGGCAGATACCCGAAGTCCGTCACCCCGGAGAAGACGTCGGCGCGGCCGTGCAGGGCGAAGGCCTCGCCGTCGACCAGCACCGTGCACGCCCCGGCCAGCGGCAGCACGATCCACTCGCTGTCCCCGGTCCCGAACTCCCGCTGCCCGCCCGGCTCCAGGGTCAGCACCCGCAGCGCCGAATACGTCCAGCCGGCCGACGCCGGGTCGATCCACAGGTCGTAGCCGTCCCGGGCGCCGCGGCCCGCGGGAAGGTGCGTCATACGAGGTCAACTCCCGGGTGCGGGTCGGAGGTTCCGTCCGACGGGTCCGCGTCCGGCCCCGGGGCGCGGTCCTCCGCGAGCCGTGGGGCCGCGCCCGTACCGCCGCCCGGGGCGCTCCGCTCGTGCAGCATCGCGTCGATCTCCGCCCTGGTGGGCATCGCGTCGGCGCACGCCAGCCGGGAGGCGACGATCGCGCCCGCCGCGTTGGCCGCCCGCAGCACCTCGGGCAGCGGGTCGCCCGCGATCAGGCCCGCGCACAGGGCGCCGCCGAAGGCGTCGCCGGCGCCCAGGCCGTTGACGACCTTCACCGGCATCGGCGGCGCCACGTAACTCTCCCCGGCCGTACGGACCAGGGCGCCCGCCGGGCCCTGCTTGACCACCGCCGTACGCACCCCCCGCCGCAGCAGCAGCCCGGCCGCCGTCTCGGGGTCCGCGCTGCCCACCGCGACCTCGACCTCGGCCCGGTTGCCGACCGCGAGCGTCGCGTAGGCCAGCGCGCGGGCGTACAGCGCCGGGGCCTCGGCGGGGTCCGCCCAGAAACCGGGCCGCCAGTCCAGGTCGAACCAGACCTCGCCGCCGGCCCGCGCCTCCAGCGCGGCGAAGACCGTGGAGCGGGTCGGCTCCACGGCCAGCGCGGAACCGGTGATCCACAGGGCGCGGGCGGTGCGGACCGCCGCCGGCAGGTGGTCGGGGGTCAGGCACTCGTCGGGCGCGACGGGGCGGCGGTAGAAGTGGATCGGGAAGTCGTCGGGCGGGAACAACTCGCAGAAGACCACCGGGGTCTGGGTGCCCGGCACGGTCGCGAGCAGGCGCGTGTCCACGCCGAAGGCGGTGAGGGCGGTGCGCACGAAGTCGCCGAAGGGGTCGGGGCCGACGGCGCTGAGCACCGCCGTGCTCAGGCCGAGGCGGGCAGCCGCCACCGCGACGTTTCCGGCGGTGCCGCCGAGGTATTTCGCGAAGCTGCGGACTTCGGCGAGGCCGATGCCGCTCTGCTCGGGGTAGAGGTCGACGCCGACCCGGCCGAGCGTGACGACGTCGTACGGGGCGCCCGCGGGTTCTTCCCCGCCCGCCCGCCCTTGTGTCCTCAATCGCCGGACGGGCTGCGATTGCTCGGGTCGCGCGTTCACCTGCCCGGGTGCCCTCAATCGCCGGACGGGCTGAATCGGCTCGGGCGGTTGGGATTGCCGGACGGGCTTGATTGGCTCGGGGGGCCTCATTGGTCGGGGGTCCAGGACTCTAGCCAGGTCAGGGAGGTGCGGACGTCGGTCAGGGGGCCCGTGGACGGTGGGGGGGCGGTGGGGAGGACGGTGTCCTGTTCCATCACGTACCAGCCGGGGTAACCCGCCGACTCCAGGGCCGTGAGCAGGGACGGGAGGTCGAGGTCGCCGGCGCCGAGGGGGCGGTAGAGGCCTGCCGCGACCGCGGCCGTGTAGGTCGTGCGGCCGGTGCGGACCGCCGTCGCGGTGGCGGCGTGGACGTCCTTGAGGTGGACGTGGGCGACGCGGGAGGCGGCGCGCCGGGCGAGGGCCACCGGGTCGGTGCCGCCGATCAGCAGGTGCCCGGTGTCCAGGCACAGGCCGATACCGCTGCCGTCGAGCACCCGGTCGACCTCGGCAGGCCCCTCGACGACCGTGCCGACGTGCGGGTGCAGGGCCGCGGTGACGCCCAGCGACGCCGCCAGCGCGGCGATCTTGTCCAGCCGGTCCAGCAGCAGGCGCCAGCCCGCCGCGTCGACGGCGGGACGCTCGTCGTAGCCGTCGAGTCCGGTCGCCGCGGCCAGGACGAGGGTGCGGGCGCCCGCCGTGGTGAAGCGGTCGAGCGCGGCCCGTACGTCGGGCAGCGGGTCGTGTCCGGGGTCGTGCAGCACCGCGGGCACGAAGCCGCCCACCGCGGTCACGCCGTACGCGGCGAGCAGCGGCCCCGGCAGGAAGCCGTCGGGGCCGAACTCGCTCGCGGTGATGCCGAGCCCGGTCATCTCGTCGAGCACCCGATCGGGCGTCAACTGGTGCCCCCAGCCGGGAACTTCGCATACGCCCCAGGAGATCGGCGCCGCCGCGATCCGGTCCCGCCTCACGCCACCACTCCCTTCCGCGCGCCGCCGTGGCAGGCCCGCGCGGCCGCCTCGACCTCGGCGACCGGCACCGGGCGCCGCTCGCGCCGGGAGATCTCGCAGGCCTCCGCGACCAGCAGGGCCCGCAGCGCGTCCCGACCCTCGCAGGGATTGGCCTCGACCCCGCGCGCGACGCGCAGGAAGGTGTCCATTTCGGCCCGGTAGGCCGAGCCGAACCGGTCGAGGAAGCCCGACCAGGGCGTACGCGGCGGGGCGGCGCCCGGCTCCACCGAGGTCAGCGGCGTCCGGGGGGCGACGCCGACCGCGATCTGGTCGTCGGTGCCCGCCAGCTCCATCCGCACGTCGTACCCGGCCGCGTTGTACCGCGTCGCCGTCGCGGTGGCCAGCACCCCGCCCTCCAGGGTGAGAAGTACCGCCGCGGTGTCCGCGTCGCCCGCCGCCCGGAAGAAGTCGGCGCCGACGTTCGCGCCCGCCGCGTACACCTCCGTCACCGCCCGGCCGGTGACCCAGCGCAGGATGTCGAAGTCGTGGATCAGGCAGTCCCGGTAGAGCCCGCCGGACAGCGGGACGTACGCGGCCGGCGGCGGCGCCGGGTCGGAGCTGACGGTGCGCACGGTGTGCAGCCGGCCGAGCCGCCCGGCGGCGACCGCCTGCCGGGCGGCGGCGTAACCGGGGTCGAAGCGGCGCTGGAAGCCGATCTGCAGCACCGCGTCCCGGCCCTCCGCCGCGTCCAGCGCGGCGATCGTGCCCGCGAGGTCCACGGCGATCGGCTTCTCGCAGAAGGCCGGCACCCCGGCCTGGGCCGCCCTGGCGATCAGGCCCGCGTGCGCGGCCGTCGCCGAGGCGATGACCAGCGCGTCGGGACGGGCCGCGAAGACCTGCTCGACCGGCATGGCCCGGCCCCCGTGCCCGGCCGCGACCTGCCGCGAGCGGGCCGGGTCCGCGTCCGCGACCAGCAGCTCGCCGACGTCGGGGTGCTCCCGCAGCGTCCCGGCGTGGAAGGTGCCGATCCGTCCCGCGCCGATGAGTCCGATCCGCATACCTGCTCCTGCCCCTTCGGAAGAGGAGTCGTGACGGCTGTCCGCGCCGTCCCAACCTCCCGCGTCACCCGCACCCGTGTCAACGCAATGTCCGGACATAAGGACTTCCCGTCATGATGCCGTCCCGCTACGCTCCCAGCGTGCCCAAGCACGAGCCCGCACAGCTGCGGCTCGCCGTGGACCGGGCGAGCCCCGTACCGCTGTACTTCCAGCTGGCCCGGCAGCTGGAGACGGCCATCGAGGACGGTGCGCTCACTCCTGGCAGCCTGCTCGGCAACGAGATCGAGCTGGCCGCCCGGCTCGGCCTGTCCCGCCCCACCGTCCGGCAGGCGATCAGGCTGCTGGTCGACAAGGGCCTGCTGGTGCGCCGCCGGGGCGTCGGCACCCAGGTCGTGCACACCGGGGTCGCCCGGCCGATGGCGCTGAGCAGCCTCTACGAGGACCTCGCCGCCGCCGGCCTGCACCCCACCACCCGGGTGCTGCACAACACCCGCGGCCCCGCCCCCGCCGAGGTCACCGCCGCGCTCGGGCTGCCGGAGTCCTGCCAGGTCACCGTGGTGCACCGGCTGCGGCTGACCCGCGGCGAACCGATGGCGTATCTGTGCAACTACCTGCCCAGCGACCTGCTCGACCTGCCCACCGGCGAGCTGGAGAGCAGCGGCCTGTACGCGCTGATGCGCCGGCACGGCATCACCCTGCACAGCGCCCAGCAGAGCGTCGGCGCAAGGTCGGGCACCGCCGAGGAGTGCGGGCTGCTCGGCGAACCCGCCGGGGCGGCGCTGCTCACCATGCGGCGGGTCAGCTACGACGACCGCGGCCGGCCGGTCGAATACGGCACCCATGTCTACCGGGCCTCCCGCTACACCTTCGAATTCCGGCTGCTGGTCCGCGGCTGAGCCGCATACCGCAGGCCGCGAGCCCGCCGGAGCCCCCCGGCGGCAGGGTTGCCGTAGCCCTTGACGGATACTTGCCCCGCCGGGATGGTCGTCGCTCGAAGCTTTTCGCAGCACTTCCCTCACGGCTGCACCACGAACGGAACGGAAAGGCAGGGCCCGGTGGCGATGGCAAGGGCGGGAACGAAGGCGCTGGGCGCACTCCTGGCGGTGGTGCTCGGCGCGGCCGGCCTCGCCGGGTGCAGCAGCACCGGCGGCAAGCGCGCGGAGGACCGGGCCAAGAAGCTCGCGGCGAACGGCTCGGCCGTGAACACACCGCACTGGACCTTCGCCATGGTCACCCACTCGGGAGCCGGCGACACCTTCTGGGACATCGTCCAGAACGGTGCCGAGCAGGCCGCGGCGAAGGACAACATCAAGTTCGTCTACTCCAGCAGCGACCAGGGCGACCAGCAGGCGCAGCTCGTCCAGGCCGCCATCGACAGCCATGTCGACGGCCTGGTCGTCACCCTCGCCAAGCCCGACGCGATGAAGGCGGTCGTCGCCAAGGCCGTCGCCGCCGGCATACCGGTGATCACCATCAACTCCGGCGCCGCCCAGTCCAAGGAGTTCGGCGCGCTCACCCACATCGGCCAGGACGAGACCGTCGCCGGCAACGCGGTTGGTGACGAGCTGAACACCCGCGGCAGGCACCACGCCCTGTGCGTCCTGCACGAGCAGGGCAACGTCGGCCTCGAACAGCGCTGCGCCGGCGCGAAGGAGAAATTCCACGGCCGGATGGACAACCTCTACGTCAACGGCACCAACATGCCCGACGTGCTGTCCGCGATCCAGGCCAAGCTCCAGTCCGACAAGTCGATCGACTCCGTGGTCACCCTCGGCGCGCCCTTCGCCGACACCGCGGCCAAGGCCAAGCAGCAGTCGGGCTCCAGCGCCGAGATCGACACGTTCGACCTCAACCCGCAGGTCGCGACGTCGCTGAAGAACGGCACCATCGGCTTCGCCGTCGACCAGCAGCCCTACCTCCAGGGCTACGAGGCGGTGGACCTGCTGTGGCTCGACCGCTACAACAAGGACACCCTCGGCGGCGGCCAGGCCGTGCTCACCGGCCCGCAGATCGTCACCAAGGACGACGCCGACGCGCTGCTGTCGTACGCCAAGCGGGGTACCCGATGAGCGACCTCGCGGCCGTGGCGGACGAGCGGCTGGCGCCGCGGTCCACGGCGCGGCGGCTGCTCGGGCGGCCGGAGCTGGGGGCGGTCGTCGGGGCCGTGGCGGTCTTCGTCTTCTTCGCCTTCGCCGCCGACCCCTTCCTGCAGTGGTCCAGCTTCGGCACCGTCCTGTACGCCTCGTCCACCATCGGGATCATGGCGGTGCCGGTGGCGCTGCTGATGATCGGCGGCGAGTTCGACCTGTCGGCCGGCGTGATGGTGACCAGCTCCGCGCTGGTCTCCTCGATGTTCAGCTTCCAGATGACCGCGAACGTCTGGGTCGGCGTCGGCGTCTCGCTGCTGGTGACGCTGGCGCTCGGCGCCTTCAACGGGATCATGCTGGTGCGCACCAAGCTGCCCAGCTTCATCATCACGCTGGGCACCTTCCTGATGCTCACCGGCCTGAACCTGGGCCTGACCAAGCTGATCAGCGGCACGGTGGCGACCAAGTCGATCGGCGACATGGAGGGCTTCCCCGCCGCCCACGACCTCTTCGCCTCGCACTGGACCGTCGGCTCGGTCGACCTCCAGGTGACGATCGCGTGGTGGCTCGGCCTGGTCGCCGTCGCCACCTGGGTGCTGCTGCGCACCCGGGCGGGCAACTGGATCTTCGCGGCCGGCGGCAACGCCGGCGCGGCCCGCGCGGTCGGCGTCCCGGTGGCCCGCACCAAGGTCGGGCTCTACATGGCGGTGGCCTTCTGCGCCTGGATCTCCGGCCAGCACCTGCTGTTCTCCTTCGACGTGGTCCAGTCGGGGGAGGGCGTCGGCAACGAGTTCCTCTACATCATCGCTGCCGTGATCGGCGGCTGCCTGATGACCGGCGGCTACGGCAGCGCCGTCGGGTCCGCGGTCGGCGCGTTCATCTTCGGCATGACCAGCAAGGGCATCGTCTACGCCCAGTGGAATCCGGACTGGTTCAAGTTCTTCCTCGGGGCGATGCTGCTGCTCGCCACCCTGCTCAACGCCTGGGTACGCAAGCGGGCGGAGGCCACCGCATGACGACCACGACCGACACGGCAGCCGCCCCGCTGGTGGCGCTGACCGACGTCTCCAAGTCCTACGGGAACGTCCGCGCCCTGCGGGACGTCTCACTGGAAGTGCACGCCGGAGAGATCACCTGTGTCCTGGGCGACAACGGCGCGGGGAAATCCACCCTCATCAAGATCATCTCCGGGCTGCACCCCCACGACTCCGGGAGCTACGCGGTCGCCGGCGAGCAGGTCAGGCACGCGTCACCGCGCGACGCCCTCGACCGCGGCATCGCCACCGTCTACCAGGACCTGGCCGTGGTCCCGCTGATGCCCGTATGGCGGAATTTCTTCCTCGGGTCCGAGCCCACCAAGGGGCGCGGCCCGCTGCGTCGCCTCGACGTCGCCACCATGCGCGGCACCACCCGTGCCGCGCTGCTGCGCATGGGCATCGACCTGCGCGACGTCGACCAGCCGATCGGCACCCTGTCCGGCGGAGAGCGGCAGTGCGTGGCCATCGCCAGGGCCGTCCACTTCGGCGCCAGGGTGCTGGTCCTGGACGAGCCCACCGCCGCGCTCGGCGTCAAGCAGTCGGGAATGGTGCTGAAATACGTGGCAGCGGCCCGCGACGCCGGACTCGGCGTGGTGCTGATCACCCACAACCCGCACCACGCCTTCCTGGTCGGCGACCGCTTCGTCCTGCTCAAGCGGGGCACCATGTCAGGCAGCCACTTCAAGGAGGACATTACGCTTGACGAGCTGACCCGGGAGATGGCCGGGGGCAGCGAGCTGGACGAGCTGACGCACGAACTGAGCCGCGCACCGGCGGCCGGGGCGCCGGCGGCCGGAGATACCCCGGCCGCGGACCTCCCGGCCCAGGACCCGCCGGCCGCCACCGACCCGGAGACCCGCGCTTGAGTGCCAATCGTGAACGTGTGTACCGCGGCAGCGCCGCCAGAGCGACGGTGTGGCGCAACGTCAGCGGCGCCGAGCGCCGGGAGAGACGCAGCCATCTGACGGCGCCCCGGGTGCCGACCGTCGGCATCGACATCGGCGGCACCAAGGTCATGGCCGGGGTGGTGGACGCCGACGGGGCCATCCTCGAAACGCTGCGCACCGAGACGCCCGACAAGTCCAAGAGCCCCAAGGTCGTCGAGGACACCATCGTCGAGCTGGTGCTCGACCTGTCGGAGCGGCACGACGTGCACGCGGTCGGCATCGGCGCGGCCGGCTGGGTGGACGCCGACCGCTCCCGCATCCTCTTCGCCCCGCACCTGTCCTGGCGCGACGAACCGCTGCGCGAACGGCTCGCGGAGCGGCTGCTGGTCCCGGTCATGGTCGACAACGACGCCAACACCGCCGCCTGGGCCGAATGGCGCTTCGGCGCCGGCCGCGGCGAGGACGACCTGGTGATGATCACGCTGGGCACCGGCATCGGCGGCGCCATCCTGGAGGACGGCCAGGTCAAGCGGGGCCGCTACGGGGTCGCCGGAGAGTTCGGCCACATGCAGGTGGTGCCCGGCGGTCACCGCTGCGCCTGCGGCAACCGCGGCTGCTGGGAGCAGTACAGCTCCGGCAACGCCCTGGTCAGGGAGGCCCGCGAGCTGGCCGCCGCCGAATCGCCGGTCGCGTACGGCATCATCGACCGGGTCGGCGGCCACATCGGCGACATCACCGGGCCGCTGATCACCGAACTGGCCAGGGCCGGCGACCCGATGTGCGTGGAGCTCTTCCAGGACATCGGCCAGTGGCTCGGCGTCGGCATCGCCAACCTGGCCGCCGCCCTCGACCCGTCGTGCTTCGTCATCGGCGGCGGCGTCAGCGCGGCGGACGACCTGCTGATCGCCCCTGCGAGGGACGCCTTCCGGCGCACGCTGACCGGCCGCGGCTACCGCCCCGAGGCCAGGATCGCCAAGGCGGAACTGGGCCCGGAGGCCGGCATGGTCGGCGCCGCCGACCTGGCCAGGCTGGTCGCCCGCCGCTTCCGCCGCGCCAACCGCCGCCGGGTCGAGCGCTACGAGCGCTACGGCAGGATCTACGGCCGCCAGGAGGCCGACTCGTGACGACGACCCCCGAGCGGGAGGCCGTATCGCACTATGCCGGCGAGGACACCGCCGCCGAGCCGGCGCCGGGCGGCCTCGACGGCGAGGGGCCCGGGGACTCCGGCCCCGGCGGCGGGCGGGGCGGCGACGGCGACCCCGCACTGCCGGTGCCGCGCGACCTGCCCCGCTGGGTGCGCTGGGCGATCGTGCCGCTGCTGGTGCTCGTCCCGCTCGGCTATGTGATCATCTCCGCCGCGCAGAGCCGCGACAGCGGCCAGGACGTCCAGAAGCAGGCCGCCGCGCGGCATCTGACCTGGGTCGTGCCCAGCGAGCTGCAGCGCCGCATCTACCAGGTGCCGATCCCCGACGGCACCGTCCACGACGGCTACCTGGAGACCAACTCCTGGGACACCAGCGAGTTCTACTGCCAGTTCACCACCAGCGCGGGCGGCCTGGACACCTTCCTCGCCCAACTCGGCACCAGCAGGGCCGCGCTGCACGACGGCAAGGTCGCGATCAGCCCGAAGCAGTCGGCACAGGTCGGCTGGAACTTCGACATCCCCCACCACCAGTGGGCCGGGATGTCCTCCCACCAGGCCGGGGACAAGCCCGACCACGACATCACCGTCGACCTCACGCACGCCGACACGCCCGTGGTCTATGTGGTCTCCACTGTCAACTTCCAGCACGGCTTCGGGGGCGGGTGACCCGGGTGGCCTCAGGAGTCGGTAGCGTGAAGCGATGAGCGAGCTGACGACCGACGCGCCCTTCGGCGCCGCAGCCGACTACGCGGCCGGCCCCCGGGACGACCGCATGGCCGACTACGACGACATGGACGACATGTACGCGGGAGCGCCTCCGCTGCAGTACCGCTTCGACGGACCGGACGGCGCGCCCGTGCTCGTGCTGGGCCCCGCCCTCGGCGCGACCTGGCACATGTGGGACCGGCAGCTGCCGATGCTCGCCACGAACTGGCGGGTGCTGCGCTACGAGCTGCCAGGACACGGCGGCGCCCCCGCCGAGCCCGCGTCCTCCGTCGACGACCTGGCACGGCGGCTGCTCGCCGTCCTGGACGACGAGGGCATCGACACCTTCGGCTACGCCGGCTGCGCGCTCGGCGCGGCCATCGGCGCCCGGCTGGCGCTGCTGCGGCCCGACCGGGTCGCCGCGCTCGCCCTGGTGTCGGCCGCCGCCCGCTTCGGCTCCGCCGACACCTGGCGGCAGCGCGGTGTCGTGGTCCGCGCCAACGGCCTGGACCGGACCGCGCAGTCCGGCCCCAAGCGCTGGTTCACCGACGCCTTCCTGGCCACCCAGCCGGCGATCACCGAGTGGGCCGTGCAGATGGTCGCCAGCACCGACCCGGCCTGCTACGTGGCCGCCTGCGAGGCGCTCGCGGCCTTCGACATCCGCGACTCGCTCGGCAGCATAGGCGTGCCCACCCTCGTGGTGGCCGGCGCCGACGACACCGAGACACCGCCGGCCGACGCCCGGCTGCTGGTCGCCGGCATCCCCGACTCGCGGCTCGCGGTGGTCCCCGCCACGGGCCACCTCGCGCCCGTCGAGGAGCCGGTCGCGGTCGGCGAGCTGCTCGCCACCCACTTCGGCACCGCCTGGCAGGACCACGGCCCCGCCGCGATGCCGCTGCCCCCGCCGCCGGTCCCGCCCGTCCCGCCGGCCCGTATCCCGGCGTCCGCGACGCCCGACCGGCTCGCCGAGGGCTCCCGCATCCGCAGCGAGGTCATCGGCGACAGCGCCGGCACCGACCGGCCGCTGACCACGGGCGACGGCTTCGGCAGCGGCTTCGACGCCTTCGCCACCCGCTACTCGTGGGGCGAGATATGGGCGCGGCCCGGCCTGGACCGGCGCACCCGCGCCTGCGTCACGCTCACCGCGCTGACCGCGACCGGCCAGCTCGCCGAGCTGGCCGACCACGTCAGGGGCGCGCTGCGGATCGGCCTGAGTCCGGCCGAGATCGAGGAGGTGCTGCTGCACACCGCGGTCTACTGCGGGCTGCCGGCCGCACGGGCCGCGCTGGCCGCGGCACGCACCGTGGTCGAGGAGGAGACCAACGGGCATCCGTAGCAGGATGGAATAGGGCACCGCCGTCCCGCGCGGCGCCCCATGAAGCCACGCACACCCCAGGGGCGCGGGACGGGCCCCTGGACACCGAGTCCGACCGACGCGCACCGCGAGGGTGGAATCCAGTGAAGCTGACCAAGAAACGGCACTCCTGCGTCCGGATGGAGAAGGACGGGCTGACGCTCGTCATCGACCCGGGTGCCTTCAGCGAGCAGGACGCGGCGGACGGCGCCGACGTCATCCTGGTCACCCACGAGCACGCCGACCACTTCGACCCCGGCCGGCTGCGGTCCGCTCTCGAAGCCAACCCGGCGGCCGAGGTGTGGACCCTGGCGAGCGTCGCCGAGCAGCTCTCGGCGGCCTTCCCCGGCCGGGTGCACACGGTGGGACACGGCGACACCTTCACCGCCGCCGGCTTCGACGTGCAGGTGCACGGCGAGCTGCACGCCGTCATCCACCCCGACCTGCCGCGGATCACCAACGTCGGCTACCTGGTCGACGGGGCCGTCTTCCACCCCGGGGACGCCCTGACCGTGCCCGGCTACCCGGTGGACACCCTGCTGCTGCCGGTCATGGCGCCCTGGAACAAGCTCTCCGAGGTCATCGACTACGTCCGCGAGGTCAAGCCGCGGCGGGCCGTCGACATCCACGACGCGCTGCTGACCGACCTGGCCCGGCCGGTGTACGACACGCAGCTGGCCAACCTGACCGGCGCCGACCACCTGCGGCTCGCGCCGGGCGACGGCACCGCGACCTGACCGGTCAGGGCGTGCGGCTCGTTGTCGGACCCAGCCGCTAGGTTGGTCCGTATGCGCATCGCGACCTGGAACATCAACTCGATCACCGCCCGGCTGCCCCGGCTGCTCGGCTGGCTGGAGAGCAGCGGCACGGACGTCCTGTGCGTCCAGGAGACCAAGTGCACGGACGAGCAGTTCCCGTACGACGAGCTGCGCGAGCTGGGGTACGAGGCGGCCGTCAATGCCGACGGGCGGTGGAACGGGGTGGCGCTGATCTCCCGGGTGGGCCTGACCGACATCGTCAAGGGCCTGCCCGGCGGGCCCGCCTACGACGGGGTGCAGGAGCCGCGGGCGGTGTCCGCGACCTGCGGCCCGGTCCGCCTGTGGTCGGTCTACGTGCCGAACGGGCGCGAGGTCGGCCACGGGCACTACGCGTACAAGCTCCAGTGGCTGGAGGCGCTGCGCGCCGCCGTGGCCGACGACGCGGCGGCCGAGCTGCCCTTCGCGATCCTCGGCGACTACAACGTGGCGCCGACCGACCAGGACGTCTGGGACATCTCGGTCTTCGAGGGCAGCACCCATGTCACCGCCCCGGAGCGGGACGCCTTGGCCGCGCTGCGCGGCACCGGCCTGACCGATGTGGTCCCGCGCCCGCTGAAGTACGACCACCCGTTCACCTACTGGGACTACCGCCAGCTCGGCTTCCCCAAGAACCGCGGCATGCGCATCGACCTGGTGTACGGCAACGGGCCGTTCGCCAAGGCCGTGTCCGACGCGTATGTCGACCGCGAGGAGCGCAAGGGCAAGGGCGCCTCCGACCACGCCCCGGTCGTCGTCGACCTCGACGTCTGACATCCGGCCGCGCGCCTGGTATCGGTGCGGTGGATGCGCTGCCAGGCTGAGGGCATGGACATCCCCCTCATCAGCCGGTGGCGCAAGCGGCGTGCCATGCCCAGCGGCTTCGCCGTCTTCGGCAGCCCGGACCCGCCGGACCCCGCGATGCTGGCCGAGCTGCTGGGCGAATGCCCGCTGCTGCGGGCCAGGGCGGCTGACGACGGGGTGGAACTGGACGACACCGCCGCCTCGTTGAGCGCGCTGGACCAGCTCGTGCCCAACTGGCGCGACGAGGAGGAGCAGGCACTCGACCGGCTCGGCAACGGCGCGGGCCTCTACCTGGGCACGGTCATCGTCCGCACGGTCCCCGGCGCACGCTGGGACGTGTGGCCCAACGGCCGCCCGATAGTGCGCCTCGCGACCGGCCGCGAGATCGACACCGTCGAACTGGGCCACACCTGGGCCGAGAACGGCAGCCCGGAACTGTCCCAGGCCCTGGCCGAGACATCAGAGGACTGACGCCCGAGCTGTCGTAGTGGCCGGCCGAGGAACGAGGCCGTCCGCGGAGGAAGAGGGGGCGCGGGGAACTGCGCGGGCAACCCCCCCGCCGGCGGAAGATCCCGGAGCACACGGGTCCGGGCACCCCGGAGGGAAGAGGGCCGCGCCCCGCCGGGCGGGTCACCCGAACCGGTGGTGCGCACCCCACGCTGGGGTACGACCAGGGCGTGTCAACGCCCTGGTCGCCGGCTGGGGTGCGGCATATGTGCATGATGGCGGCAGACGTTCCCCATGACTCTCCCATCAGCCTGGCACCGGAGGCACCACGTGGACTCCCTACAGCAGCTGCCGAACATCGGGGCGGTGCTCGCCGACCGCCTGCGCCGCGCGGGCGTCGACGACGCCGGCGAACTGCGCCGGCTGGGATCGGGCAGGGCCTTCGAGAAGATCCGCCCCGACCTGCCGGACGACGCCTGCACCCACACCCTGCTGGCGCTGGAAGGCGCCCTGCGCGGCATGCGGTGGACGGCGATCCCGCAGACCGAACGCGACACGCTCGTCCACCGCGTGCTCGGCTGACCGCCGCCGCATGCCGGAGGAGCCGCTGATCGTCCTGCGCGGTGTGAACAAGCACTTCGGGCGGCTCCACGTGCTCAAGGACATCGAGCTGACCGTCGGCCGCGGCGAGGTCGTGGTGGTCATCGGCCCGTCGGGCTCGGGGAAGTCCACCCTGTGCAGGGCGATCAACCGGCTGGAGCCGGTGGAGTCCGGCACCATCACCGTGGACGGGCAGCCGCTGCCCGCCGAGGGCCGGGCCCTGGCGAAGCTGCGGGCGGACGTCGGCATGGTCTTCCAGTCCTTCAACCTCTTCGCCCACCGCACCGTGCTGGACAACGTGATGCTGGCGCCGCTCAAGGTCCGCCGCCACGGGAAGGCCGAGGCCGAGCGCAAGGCCCGCGAACTGCTCGACCGGGTCGGTCTGACGGCGCAGGCGGACAAGCTGCCCGCCCAGCTGTCCGGCGGCCAGCAGCAGCGGGTCGCGATCGCCCGCGCGCTGGCCATGGACCCCAAGGCGATGCTCTTCGACGAGCCGACCTCCGCCCTCGACCCCGAGATGATCAACGAGGTGCTCGAAGTGATGCAGCAGCTCGCCGAGGAGGGCATGACGATGGTCGTGGTCACCCACGAGATGGGCTTCGCCCGGTCCGCCGCGGACCGGGTGGTCTTCATGGCCGACGGGGAGATCATCGAGGACCGGGTGCCGGAGGACTTCTTCACCGACCCGCGGACCGACCGGGCCCGCGACTTCCTGTCCAAGATCCTCCACCACTGAACGGCCGCCCGTGACCTCGACGCAGCGCGGTCCCCGGCTCGCCGCCGCCCTCCTGCCGGTGCTGGCCGCCCTCGTGCTGGCGCTGACCGGCGGCTGCGGCCGGCAGGGCAGCCCGCCGGCCAAGGGGCCGCGGGCCGGCGACCTGCCCGCCTACCACGTCGACACCGCCTTCTCGCTGCCCGCCTCGCCCACCTGGACCCGCGCCCACCGCCGCGGCCGGCTCGTCGTCGGCGTCAAGGACGACCAGCCCTACCTCGGCGAGCGCGACCCCGCCACGGGGGCGTACTCCGGTTTCGACATCGAGATCGCCAGGATGGCGGCCGCCTCGCTCGGCTTCCCGGCCGACCGCATCACCTTCAAGGCCATCGCCTCGGCCAACCGGGAGACGGCGCTGGGCAACGGGCAGGTCGACTTCTACGTCGGCACCTACACCATCAACGCGCTGCGCAAACGCCAGGTGGGCTTCGCCGGGCCGTACTACCTGGCCGGCCAGGGCCTGCTGGTGCGCACCGACGAGCACGACATCAACGGGCCGCGCGACCTGAAGGGCAAGAAGGTCTGCTCGGCCGCGGGTTCCAGTTCCATCCAGCGCATCGAGGCCGACTACCCCGACGCGACACCGGTCACCTACGACACCTACTCGGTGTGCGTGGACAACCTGCTCACCTACCAGGTCGACGCGGTCACCACCGACGACTCGATCCTGCTGGGCTACGCCGCCAAGGCCCCCAAGGAGATGAAGGTGGTCGGCAGGCCGTTCTCCAAGGAGCCCTACGGCATCGGCCTGTCCAAGGGGGACACCGCGCTGCGGCTCGCGCTGGACGACGCCATCGTCGCGCACGAGCGCAACGGCGACTGGAAGCGGGCCTACGACGCCACCCTCGGCCTGTCAGGGGTGCCCGCGCCCACCCCGCCGCCGGTCGACCGCTACTGAGGGGACGAGGGAGCGACGCGTGAACGTGCTGACCGACAACTTCTCGCTCTACGGAAAGGGCCTGTGGGGCACCGTCCAGCTCACCCTGCTGGCCGGCGCCCTCGCACTGGCCGTCGGGGTGCTGATCGCCGGCTTCCGGGTCTCACCGGTGAAGGCGCTGCGGGTGTTCGGCACCGCGTGGGTGACGGTGCTCCGCAACACCCCGCTGACCCTGCTGTTCTTCGCGGTGCTGCTCGGCCTGCCGCGGTTCGGCGTCGTGCTGCCCTTCATGGTCTTCGCGGTGCTGGCCCTCGGCGCGTACACCTCGGCCTTCATCTGCGAGGCGGTGCGGGCCGGCATCAACACCGTGCCGCTCGGCCAGGGGGAGGCGGCCCGCAGCCTCGGGATGACCTTCACCCAGACGCTGTCGCTGGTGGTGCTGCCGCAGGCGGCCCGCTCGGTGATCCCGCCGATCGGCTCCACCCTGATCGCGCTGGCCAAGAACTCCGCGATCGCCGGCTCCTTCTCGGTCACCGAACTGCTCGGCACCTACAAGCCGCTCAACGAACGCGGCTACGGGATCGTGTGGACCTTCGTGTGGATCGCGGTCGGCTACCTCATCGTCACGCTCACCCTGGCCGGCGTCTTCGGCCTGCTGGAGAGGAAGCTGGGGGTGGCCCGGTGACCGCGGGCAGCGCCCTCTACGACATCCCCGGCCCCAAGGCGCTGGCCAGGCACCGGCTGTACGCCTGGATCACCACCGCGGTGCTCGTCGCGCTGGTCGGCTTCGTCGTCTACAAGCTGGTGGACACCGGGCAGTTCTCGGCCGTGAAATGGCGCCCCTTCACCTACCAGGGCATCCAGCGGCTGCTGCTGACCGGCCTCGCCAACACCCTCAAGGCCTTCGGCTGGGCCGCGCTCGCCTCGCTGGTCTTCGGGGTGGTCTTCGCCGCCGGGCGGCTCTCGGACCACCGGGTGGTGCGCTGGACGAGCACGCTGGTGGTGGAGTTCTTCCGGGCGATGCCGCTGCTGGTGATGATCTTCTTCATCTTCATCGCGCTCAAGCTCGACCCGATGCTCGCGCTGATCATCGGTCTGACCCTCTACAACGGCTCGGTGCTCGCCGAGGTCTTCCGCGCCGGGGTGAACGCGGTGCCGCGCGGCCAGCGGGAGGCCGCCTACGCGCTCGGGATGCGCAAGACCCAGGTGATGCCGTACGTGCTGGTGCCGCAGGCGGCCAGGGCGATGCTGCCGGCGATCATCAGCCAGCTGGTGGTGGCGCTGAAGGACACCTCGCTGGGCTACCTCATCACTTACCAGGAGTTCCTCTACTCGGGGAAGCTGATCGCCACCAACCTGGACTACGACCTGCCCTTCATCCCGGTGGTGATGGTGATCGCCCCCGTCTACATCGGCATGTGCGTGCTGCTGTCCTGGTCCGCCAACCGGATCGCCAGGCACGAGCGGCGCAGTCCCAAGGCCAAGGGCGTCACGGTGACGACGGCGCTGCCCGAGGAGATCTGAGTCCCGCCTGTCCCGATGCCGGCTTACCGGGGGTAAGCCGGCGGTGTGCGACCGGTGGGGCGTGATCCCGGTTTGTCCCGCGCGGGGTCGGGCACCCGCTCCGGTGGGACGGATCCGACCCCGCGAGGAAAGAGACGGCGCCATGAAAGACACGATCACCCACGCCTCGGCCATGAGCGACACCGACATCGTCGAGCTGGGCCAGCAACTGCGGGTGGACTCCGTGCGGGCGGCCGCGGCGGCCGGCTCCGGGCATCCCACCTCGTCGATGTCCGCCGCCGACCTGATGGCCGTGCTGCTCGCCCGGCACCTGCACTACGACTTCGACCGGCCCGACCACCCCGGCAACGACCACCTGATCCTCTCCAAGGGCCACGCCTCCCCGCTGCTCTACTCCGCCTACAAGGCGGCCGGCGCCATCAGCGACGAGGAGCTGCTCACCTTCCGCAAGTTGGGCAGCCGCATGGAGGGCCACCCCACGCCCCGGCTGCCGTGGGTCGACGTGGCCACCGGGTCGCTCGGCCAGGGCCTGCCCGTCGGCGTCGGTGTCGCCCTCGCCGGCAGCCGGCTGGACCACCTGCCGTACCGCACCTGGGTGATCTGCGGGGACAGCGAGATGGCCGAGGGCTCGGTGTGGGAGGCCTTCGAGCACGCCGGCATCGAGGGCCTCGACCACCTCACGGTGATCATCGACGTCAACCGGCTCGGCCAGCGCGGCCCCACCCGGCACGGTTGGGACCTGGACGCCTACGCGCGCAGGATCCGTGCCTTCGGCTGGCACACCGTGGAGATCGACGGCCACGACATCGCGGCCATCGACGAGGCCATGACCACCGCCGCCACCACCCGCGGCGCCCCCACCGCGATCATCGCCCGTACGCGCAAGGGCCGTGGCGCCAGCGAGGTCGAGGACCGCGAGGGCAAGCACGGCAAGCCGCTGTCCGACCCGGACGCCGCCATCCGCGAACTCGGCGGGGTGCGCGACCTGCGGGTGCACGTCCAGTCACCGCCCGACGTCGAGCCGCCCGCCCGCGGTGGCGGCGACCCGCACACCGCGCTGCCGCGCTACGAAACCGGCGGAGACCCGGTGGCCACCCGTACCGCCTTCGGCGAGACGCTCGCCGCGCTCGGCTCGCTGCACGACGACGTCGTGGTCCTGGACGGCGAGGTCGGCGACTCCACCAAGGCCCAGCTCTTCTCCGCCGACCACCCCGAGCGCTACATCGAGTGCTACATCGCCGAGCAGCAGATGATCGCCACCGCCGTCGGGGTCGGGGTGCGCGGCTGGACCGCCTACGCGTCCACCTTCGCGGCCTTCCTGACCCGGGCCCACGACTTCCTGCGGATGGCCGCGATCAGCCGCTCGGCGATCAACGTGGTCGGCACCCACGCGGGCGTCTCGATCGGCGAGGACGGGCCGTCCCAGATGGCGCTGGAGGACCTGGCGATGATGCGGGCCATCCACGCCACCACCGTGCTCTACCCCTGCGACGCCAACCAGACCGTCCAGCTGGTCACCGCGATGGCGGACCAGCCCGGCATCACCTACCTGCGGGCCACCCGCGGTGACAGCCCGGTCATCTACGGGCCCGGCGACGCCTTCCCGGTCGGCGGCAGCAAGGTGCTGCGCTCGCACCCCGACGACCAGGTCACCCTGATCGGCGCCGGCGTCACCGTCCACGAGGCGCTGGCCGCCGCCGACCAGCTGGTCGCCGACGGCATCAGGGCCCGGGTGATCGACCTCTACTCGGTCAAGCCGGTCGACACGCAGACGCTGCGGACCGCTGCCGCGGACACCGGCCGCTTCGTGATCGCCGAGGACCACCACCCCGAGGGCGGCCTCGCCGACGCGGTCATGGGGTCCTTCGGCAACGGCCACCCCACCCCGCTGCACACCCGGCTCGCCGTCCACACCATGCCGGGCTCCGCGACGCCCGCCGAGCAACTGGACGCGGCGGGCATCGACGCGTCCGCGATCGCGGCCGCCGCCCGCAAGCTCGTCGCCACCTGACCGCCCCGCGGAGGCCAGCCCTGCGCACGCCCCTTCGTACGCCCCGCTCGAACGAGAAGTGACGCCCGGGTAACTTTGCGGCGTCCGGCCCATTGACACCGCTCCCCACGGCCCCGAGCCTGATCGACGTCAGCGTCGACGCAGGGGAGGGGCCACATGGCCGCCAGGTTTGGCATGGGCAGCAGCAGGAGCGGGGTACGGGGCGCGGGGGTGCGCCGCAGGGCGGTGGGGCTGGGGGCGGCGGCGCTCGGCGGAGCCCTCGCGCTGACCGCCGCGGCCGTCACCCCGGCCGCCGCCCACCCCGCCGGGCACCAGGGCGACGGGCACGGCAAGGCCGTCCACTACGTGGCGCTCGGCGACTCGTACACCTCGGGCCCCGCCATACCGACCCAGGTCGACGCGAACTGCGCCAGGTCGAACGAGAACTACCCGTCCCTGGTCGCCGCCGCCGGGCGGTACGCGAGCTTCACCGACGTCAGCTGCGGCGGCGCCACCACCGTCCAGATGTGGCAGGCACAGGGCACAAACGGCCCGCAGCTGGACGCCGTCACCCGGGACACCACCCTGGTCACCGTGCAGATCGGCGGCAACGACATCGGTTTCGGCTCGATCATCGCCACCTGCGCGGGGCTGAGCGTCACCGCCCCCGCGGGCAGCCCCTGCAAGGACCACTACCGGGCGGGCGGCTTCGACCAGCTCACCCTCAACGTGGTCAAGACCGCGCCGAAGATCGCCGCGGTGCTGCGGGCCGTGCACCGCCAGGCCCCGCACGCCCGGGTCGTCGTCGTCGGTTACCCCGACCTGCTGCCCGACGACGGCGTCGGCTGCTTCCCCGCCGTGCCCTTCGCGGCCGGCGACTTCCCCTACCTGCGGGACACCGAGAAGCAGCTCAACGCCATGCTGCGGATCGAGGCGCTCTTCGGCGGCGCCGAATACGTCGACACCTACCGGCCGACCGTGGGCCACGACATGTGCAAGGCACCCGCGGACCGCTGGATAGAGCCGCTGGTGCCCGCCTCGCCTGCCGCGCCCGCCCACCCCAACGCCACCGGCGAGCGGGTGATGGCGCAGGCCGTGGCCGCCCAGGTCGCCGACGCGGACCGTTCCCGCAGGTAAGGCGACCCTGAGTCGCGGGCGCGCGCGGCGTCATGGATCATCGATCCATGCCGGTCCTGATAGCCGCGTGCGCCTTCGCGATGACCCTCGTCGGCGGAGTCGTCGCCCAGCGCATCGGGGACCGCCGCCACCTCGTCCTCGGACTCGCCGCCGGGCTGATGCTCGGCGTCGTCGGATTCGATCTGCTCCCCGAGGCGCTGCAGACCCAGCCGAGGGTGGTCTTCGGGGTGCCCTCGGCGCTGCTGATGTTCGTCGCCGGCTTCCTCGCGCTGCACATCATCGAGCGCTCGGTCGCCATCCACCGCGCCCACGAGGGCGAGTACGCCCCGCACGCGCACGGCCACGGGCACGCGCACGACCCGGTCAAGGGCATCGGGATCACCGCGGCCGCCGCACTGGTCGGGCACAGCGTCATGGACGGCTTCGCGATCGGCGCCGCCTTCCAGGCCGGCAACACCGTCGGCATCGTGGTCGCCATCGCCGTCGTGGCACACGACTTCGCCGACGGCTTCAACACGTACACGATCACCCGGATGTACGGGAACGGCAGGCGCCGGGCGCAGATGCTGCTCGGCGCCGACGCGATCGCCCCGGTGGCCGGGGCGGCAGTGACGCTGGCCTTCACCATCCCGTCCGGGGCACTCGGCCTCTACCTGGGCTTCTTCGCCGGGTTCCTGCTCTACCTGGCGACCTCCGACATCCTCCCGGAGGCGCACAGCCCGCACCCGTCCACATCCACGCTGCTGTGCACGGTCGCCGGCACCGGCATCATGTGGCTGGTGATCGGTCTCGCTGACTGAACTTCCTGGACGTCCCGACGGCCGGCTTGGTCACGTCGGCCACCAGCTCCACCACGTCGGAGCCGTACGCCTGGGAGTTCACCACCCGCAGCAGCAGGCAGAAGGTCGCGTCCACCCCGTGCTTGCGGGCCAGCCGCACGTGGTGCCTGGCCAGGTACCTGACGGCGGCCTGGTTGGCGATACCGCGCTGGCCCGACGACAGGAAGACCGGGCGGTCGTTGCCGGTGTCGCCGGCCGACGCCAGCCGGGCCAGCAGGACGTGCTCGACAGCGCCCTTCTCCAGCCGGTAGGTCTCGCCGCCGACGGTTATCGCGCCCTGCTCGGGACCGGGCGCCGGATCGACGTTGATCTCGACGCCCGGCAGCATGGAGCGCAGATGGGCCGCGAGCCGCAGGTTCTCCGCGGGCCCGCCGATGCAGAACTCGGTGCGCGCACCGAAGCCCTGCCAGGCCGTGTCGTGCGCGAGCACCTCCGAGTGCGCCCCGCAGTCGCCGATCACCGCGGCCAGTTCGAGCAGGGCGAAGGCGTCGTGCCGCGCCACGCTCCAGCCCCGCGACCCCGGGTCGCGCGGCACCACCAGCAGGCACTCGGAGTCCTTGGGGAGCCCGAAGAAGCGCTGCTTGCGGTGCAGCCTGCGCTGCCACAGGTAGCCGCGGGCGAACCAGCCGAGCGCCACGCAGACGGCGGCAGCGGCCAGGCCAAGGACGAGGTTGCGGAGGTCGTCGCTCATGGCGCGGCATCGTAGCGGTGTTCGAGCGGTGCCGACTACGGTGGGGCCGCGCCGCGAGCGGCCGGTCAGGCCGGGAGCAGGGCCAGGATGTCCGCGGTGCTGCCCGTCTCGCCGAGCCGCGGGAAGATCGTCGCGACCGAGCGCTCGTGCGCGGCGGCGTCGGTGTCGGTCACCGCGTCGGTGGCCACCGTGACGTTGTAGCCGTGCTCGTACGCGTCACGGGCGGTGGACTCCACCCCGATGCTGGTGGAGATGCCGCACAGCACGATCTGGGTGACGCCGCGGCGGCGCAGCTCCAGGTCCAGCCCGGTGCCGTAGAAGGCGCCCCACTGCTGCTTCGAGACGGTGATGTCGGACGGCTGCCGGTCCAGCTCGCCGACCAGGTCGGCCCAGCCCTCGGGGAAGGCGACACTGCCGCCGGGGCCGCCGTCGGTGCGACCGGGCGCCATGCCGGTGACGTTCACCAGCACCACCGGCAGCCCCGCCTTGCGGAAGGCGGCGGCCAGCCGCGCGCTGCGGGCGACGACCTCGTCCGCCGGGTGGGCGGTGGGCAGGGCGACGATGCCCGCCTGCAGGTCGATGACGACCAGGGCGGTACGGGGGTCGAGGGTGGTGGCGCTCATCGCGGGACATCTCCTGTGGGATCGGGGTGGTGCGGGTGGTGCGGTGGGTCGTGCCGGGGGGCGTGCGGCGACTCCACCAGCCGGCGGAGCAGCGGGAGCGCGCAGGCCAGGGCGCGGTGCTCGTCCGGGGTGAGCCCGGTGTCGATCGCCTCCGCCAGCCAGCCGCGGCGGGCCGCCCGGCCGGAGCCCAGCAGGCCGGCGCCCTCGGTGGTCAGCGAGAAGACCACCTGCCGGCCGTCGGTCGGGTGCGGGGCGCGCGCGACCAGCCCGCGCTCCTCCAGGGCGGCAAGCGTCAGCCGCATCGACTGCGGCCTGACCAGCTCGTCGCGGGCCAGCCCGGCCGTGGTCGCCGGACCCTGACGTCCCAGCCGCCCCATCACCGACTGCTGCGAGGGGGTCAGCTCGGCCGCCGCGGACGCCGCCCGCAGCCGCCTGCCGAGCTGGGCGACCAGCGTGGTCAGCTCGTCCGCGGTGCGCGCGGGGTCGGTTCTCGGCATGCCCCCACCGTAGGAGTCCGACAGGACAACTGACAAGTTTGCCTGTCGATCGGCGGCGGATTCTGTCACCGCCCGAAAACCGTCCGTAGCAGCGCCGTAACGCACCGGGTGTCCAATGCCGGTCGGGAGGCTTCGGTGACGGCGGATTTCACGTACTACTTCCGGTCCCTGGTGGCGGCGCTCGGCGAACGGCCCGGCTGGTACGGCCTGTACGCCCAGCGTGAACCCGGCGCCGCCCGCGACCACGAGACCGGGCGGGAGATCCCGCCCTGGGACGTGGTCAGGACCATCCTGCGGGACCTCGCGGTCAACTCCGGTGCCGGCGACATCGACCCGTCCATCGCGGCCAGGGCGTACGCCCTGCACCGCGCCGCCCTCGCGGCCGAGGACGCCGCGCCCGGCGCCGCCGCCCGGCTGCGCTCCCGCCTCGACGAGGCCACCCGGGCCCGCGAGTCCGCGGCCGCCCGCGCGCGCGAGTCCGCCCGCGCCTACGCCCGCCACCCCACCTCCGCCCGAGCCCAGTCGCTCGCCTGGACCCGGGACGACCTGACTCGTACCACCGCACGCTGCACGGCCCTCCACCAACGGCTTGCCGCCGTCGCTCCACCCGCCCCCGCCCCGGTCGAGCCACCGGGTGCGCCGACGCAGTCGGCGCCGCGCGGTGCGCGTTTCGCCGGGGCGCCGCGGTCGGACGCGCGGCCCGCGCCCTCGGGTGCGGATCCCGCGGCGCCCCCGGCGGGGGAGTACGACGGGTCCGCCGCCGCGCCGCGGGGTGCCCGCTTCGCCGGTGCGCCCCGGTCGGACGCGCAGCCCGCGCCCCCGGCCGCCGGCTCCGCCGTACGCGAGGCCCCCGCGGCCCGGATGCCGCGCGGGGCCCGCTTCGCCGGTGCGCCGCAACCGGCGCCGGAGCCCGTGAGGCCGGCCGACGACCCCCGGTGGACCGCCGAGGCGCGCGCCGAGGCCGCCAGGCTCGGCCAGTTGCGCCGGACAGGGGAGAGCGGTGCCGCCTACCTCGTCCTGGCCGCGGCCGCGGAAGGCCCCGCCGACCGCCTGCCCTACGTCGTACGGGAACTGGAGCGCACCGGCCTCGCCGCGGACGTGGCGACCCTGCTCTGGGAGATCGCGGCGCTGCCGCCGCAGCCGGTCGCGGAAGCGGTCAACGCGCTGGCCGCCGCCGGGCGCGGCCCGCACTCCCGCACGCTGCTGCACCAGGTCGCCGCGCGCGCGGCGGGAGACGTCGCCGTGGTGGCCGACCTCCTGCACAGCGGCGGCCGCACGGCCGAGGCCGGCGAGCTCCTCGAAACCGTGGCCCGCGGCCGGAGCGCGGAAGCGGCGGCCGCGGTGGCCCGCGCCCGCCCGGCCCTCACCGACCCGCTGCTGGCCGCGGCCGCCCGCGTCTCCCCGCCCTGCCACCGCGACCTGGCGGCGGCCCTGCACCGCGGAGGCCGCTGAGAGCCGGGGGTGGGCCCTGGAGCCGACCGGGCGGGACCTGCCGGACAGGCCTCAGCGCACGGGGCGGCGGCCCGGACCTCGGACGAGGCGGGCGAGATAGGCGAGGTCGGCGACGAAGACCAGGATGCCGATGACCAGCAGGTAGAGCAGGCCGTTGACGACGGCGCCGATCAGGCCGAGCACCATCGCCACGATGATCAGCAGCAGGAAAAGAACCACGACGCGGACACCTCCTCGGTGCGTCCCGGCGCGGGCACGGCCCGCGGCGGGGTCAGCGGCGGGCGAGCTGCCGCTCGCCGTTGGCCCCCGGCTTGTAAGTGAGGCCATAGTGCGAGAAGACCGCGGGCTCGTCCTCGGCGGGCAGGACGTCGTCCGTGCCGATCGACGGCGCGGACTTGACCAGCTCCCTGTCGTAGCCGACCTTCACATAGCCCGGCCCGACCTGCGCGTCGTCCAGCGGTACGAAGACCAGCCGGTGCCGGGTGGGCATCCCGACCCGGACGGTGGCCATCGCGGGCTCGTCGGTGCTGGTGTCCACGTAGACGGACTCCAGGATCCCGATCCTGTGGCCTGCGGGATCGACGACTTCTTCGTTGCGCCACTCGCGGATGTCCCCGATATGGATCATGCTTCGGTCCCTTCGCCCGGCCGGACCGCCCCGGCTTCTGCTCCCAGCCTTCCCCGGACCGCCCGGCTCAGCTGATCGGGAGCCTGTCGCGTACGCCGCCCGCCAGATCCCGCACGCCGTCCGCGAGACCGTCCGCCGCGTGCCGGGTGCCCTGCCGGGTCCGGTAGGCGAGCGAGGGCTTGCCGTGCGTGTCGGCGGCGGCCAGCAGCACCCCGCCGAGCGCCGACAGGACGGCGAAGAACCGGGCGCGCTGCCGCGCCCGCTCGTCGGGGTCGTCGATCGTCCACCACGGCTCGACCGCCAGGACGGCCGGCAGCAGGCTGACCGACAGCGCCAGCGCCGCCGCGCGGGGCAGCCGGCCGAGCGCCAGCAGCCCGCCGGCACCCAGCTGCACGGCGCCGGTGATCCTCACCAGCTGCTCGGCGTCCTGCGGCAGCCGCAGCACACGTTCGGTGAGCGGCAGCGCGGTCGGCGTCACGTCCGGCGCCTGCGCGTCGGGGCTGCGCAGCGCCGCATACCCCCCGACGACGAAGGTCGACGCGAGCAGGGGGCGGGCGAACTTCCTCAGTACGGCCATACCGATCGTCTTCCCCGGCGGCGCCCCCCGACACGTGGCTGCCCCCATACGGCTCACCGCTGCTGGCCGTCCATCTGGTCGAAGCGGGTCTCGGCGAAGGCGAAAGCCGTGCTGGTGACGCCGAAGGGCTCGCGGAACGGGTGGTTGAGCTGGGCCGCCAGCACGATCGCGAAGGCGACCGCGGCGCCGGCGAAGGAGTGGGCGGCGAGGTGGCGGGCGGTGGCGGTGAGGCCGAGGACCGCGGGGAAGGCGATCAGGAACGCGCCGGAGAGGACCATCGCGAGCCAGATGATCCGGGGTATGCCGGCCTTGACCGCGGCAGCGCGATCGGTGCGCGTTTCGTACACGGTCGCCAGCGCGGACTGGGCCGCTGCCTTCGCCACCTGCTGGTCAGGGCGGGGGGCGGCCGCGGTGCGCACGGCCGCGCGGACCCGGTCGAGCGCCTGCCAGGCCGCCGGGCTGGTCCGCCCGTGCGCCAGCTCGGGGAATTCCGCGGTGCGGACGTCCGCGGTGTACTGCCGCAGCAGCCCGCGCACGGCCGTACGGTCGGCGGCGGCGAGCCCGCCCGCGGCCCAGTAGGTGTCGGTGAGCGCCCGCTCCTCGTCGTACGTACCGCTGCGCGCGCTGCTGAGCGCCGACCAGCTCCCCGCGACCTGGAAGCCGGTCAGCAGGATGAAGGAGCTGAGCAGCACCGCACCGATCAGGGACAGCGCCTGCCCGCCGTACTCCCCGTCGGTGGTGACGCGGCCAGTGCCCAGGAAGCGGCCGAGGCAGAAGGCGAAGGCGGCGCCGCCGAGGGTGGACAGCAGGGGGAGGGTGTAGGGGGACATGGGGCTCCCAGGGGTCGGTGGGGCTTCAGCGCCGGCGCCGGACGTGGCGGTGCGGGAGTGCCGCGAGCACGGCGGGCAGGACGACGACGGCCATCGTCAGCAGCCACCAGCGCGCGGTGTCGCCGGACGCACGGTCGTACGGCTCGCCGGCGAGCGGTGGTGGCGCCTGTGCCTGCCCGGCGGTGCCGGCGGAGCCGTGCGGGGCGGACGGCGGCGGGCCGCTGGTGGCGGCGGCGGTGGGCGCGGCGGTGGGCGCGGCGGTGGCGGAGGCGCCGGCGGTGGCCGGGTGCGGCGAGGTTCTCGCGGCGGGCTCCGCGGTGCGGGCCGCGACCGGCGGTACGGGCCGCGACGGCGCCGCCGGAGTGGCGGACGGCGCGGGGGCCGTACTCGGCGCCGTCGCGGAAGGCGCCGTCGTGGGCGCCGTCGAAGGCGGCGGGGGAGGGGTCATGGGAGGGGGAGGCGGCGGCGCCGTCGCCACCCCGCACGGCCCCCCGACGGCCACCGTCACCAGCCCGATCGGCAGCACCGGCACGGCACTCAACCGCACGACGGCCGTCACGCGCCCGTCAGGCCCGCAGCTGACCACCAGGACCCCGCACCCGGCGCCCGGCGCGCAGCCGACGGTCACCGTCGCCCCGCCGGTGGCCGTCGCGGGCCCGGCCGGCAGCAGCGCCAGCAGCGGCGCCGCCAGGCCGGCGGCAGCCAGCAGCATCCGCGTACGACGTCCTGCTTTCACGACCAGTACGGTAAATGGGCATATCCCACCAGGTCAGCCGAATGGCGGACTTTGGCGGGAAGTACGCATCGGCCAGCGGCCGCCGTTCGATTCGCGCCGCCCGTCCCGGCGCGGCCCGCCGTGGTCCCCCACGCGCCCCGGCCGTCGCAGGAGCCTCCCCTCGAACGCCCGCCGCCGGCGGCATGAGCGGGTTCAAGCCACCGGCCCGCCAGTGCGCCGTATGGGTCGGGCGCGGCCGAAACATGGGTGACGTCAGGCGGTAACGGCGGGGGCCTTGTCAGAGTGGGGCAAGGGATTTACGTTCGTCGGACGGCGGGGATCTACGTGCGTAGAACCGACGTGACGTCACGTCAGAGGAGCTGCTGTCATGAGCAATGTCGTGCGTGCCGCGCTGGTCCAGGCGACCTGGACCGGTGACACCGAGACGATGATCGCCAAGCATGAGGAACACGCCAGGGCCGCCGCCGCGCAGGGCGCGAAGGTGATCGGCTTCCAGGAGGTCTTCAACGCCCCCTACTTCTGCCAGGTGCAGGAGGCCGAGCACTACCGCTGGGCGGAACCGGTGCCGGACGGGCCGACCGTGCTCAGGATGCGGGAACTGGCCCGGGAGACCGGCATGGTGATCGTGGTGCCGGTCTTCGAGATCGAGCAGCCGGGCGTCTACTTCAACACCGCCGCGGTCATCGACGCGGACGGCAGCTTCCTCGGCAAGTACCGCAAGCACCACATTCCGCAGGTGACCGGCTTCTGGGAGAAGTACTACTTCAAACCGGGCAATCTCGGCTGGCCGGTCTTCGACACCGCGGTCGGCAGGATCGGCGTCTACATCTGCTACGACCGGCACTTCCCCGAGGGCTGGCGCGCGCTGGGCCTCGCGGGCGCCCAGCTCGTGTACAACCCGAGTGCCACCAGCCGCGGCCTGTCGGCGTACCTGTGGCAGCTGGAGCAGCCGGCCGCCGCTGTCGCCAACGAATACTTCGTCGCCGCGATCAACCGGGTCGGCCGCGAGGAGTACGGCGACAACGACTTCTACGGCACCAGCTACTTCGTCGACCCGCGCGGGCAGTTCGTGGACGGCACCGCCTCCGACACCAAGGAGGAACTGCTCGTCCGCGACCTGGACTTCGGCGTGATCGACGAGGTGCGCCAGCAGTGGGCCTTCTACCGCGACCGCAGGCCCGACGCCTACGGCGACCTGACGGAGGCCTGAGCCGATGGCCACCGAGACCGCAGGCGCGCACGCCGCGCTGCACGCCAGGCACCGCGCGGTACTGCCCGACTGGCTGGCGACCTATTACGCGCAGCCGATCGAGCTGACGCACGGCGAGGGCCGGTACGTCTGGGACGCCGAGGGCAACCGCTACCTGGACTTCTTCGGCGGCATCCTCACCACGATGACCGCGCACGCCCTGCCCGAGGTCGCCGCGGCCGTCGCCGAGCAGGCCGGCAGGCTGCTGCACTCCTCGACGCTGTATCTGAGCAGCCAGGCCGTGGAGTTGGCCGAGCGGATCGCCCGGCTGTCGGGCATCCCCGACGCCCGCGTCTTCTTCACCACCTCCGGCACCGAGGCCAACGACACGGCCCTGCTGCTGGCGACGTCCTACCGCCGCTCCAACCAGATCCTGGCGCTGCGCAACAGCTACCACGGCCGGTCCTTCAGTGCGATCGGCATCACCGGCAACTCGGCCTGGTCGCCGACCAGCCTGTCCCCGCTGCAGACGCTCTACGTGCACGGCGGGGTGCGCACCCGCGGGCCGTACGCGCACCTGTCGGACGCCGAGTTCATCACCGCCTGCGTGGCCGACCTGGAGGACGTGCTCGGGCAGGCGGGCGGCCAGGTCGCCGCGCTGATCGCCGAACCCGTGCAGGGCGTCGGCGGTTTCACCATGCCGCCCGACGGGCTGTTCGCGGCGTTCAAGCAGGTGCTCGACCGGCACGGCATCCTGTGGATCACCGACGAGGTGCAGACCGGCTGGGGCCGTACCGGCGAGCACTTCTGGGGCTGGCAGGCGCACGGCAAGGCCGGGCCGCCCGACATCCTCACCTTCGCCAAGGGCGTCGGCAACGGCATGTCGATGGGCGGGGTGGTGGCCCGCGCCGAGGTGATGAACTGCCTGACCGCCAACTCGATCTCCACCTTCGGCGGCAGCCCGGTCACCGCCGCGGCGGCGCTCGCCAACCTCGGCTACCTGATCGAGCACGACCTGCAGGGCAACGCCCGCCGGGTCGGCGGCCTGCTCAAGGCCCGGCTCGAGTCGGTGGCCGCCGGCCTCGGCGTGGTCCGCGAGGTGCGCGGGCGCGGCCTGATGCTGGCCGTCGAACTGGTCGTGCCCGGCACCGACCAGCCGTCCGCGCAGGCCGCGGGACTGGTCCTGGAGGCCGCCCGCGAGCAGGGCCTGCTCATCGGCAAGGGCGGCAGGGCCGGCAATGTGCTGCGGATCGCCCCGCCGCTGTCGCTGAGCGTCGCCGAGGCCGAGGAGGGCGCCGCCGCACTCGAAGCGGCGCTGAAGGCGGCGCAGACCGCACTGGAGAGCCCGCAGACCACCGGCACGGGAGGCGTCACCCTATGAGCACCGGCACCCGTACCGTCGTCCGCGGCGGCCTGGTCGTCACCGCCGCCGACGAGATGCACGCCGACGTCCTGATCGAGGGCGGCAGGATCGCCGCGCTCGCCGCCCACGACAGCGACACCGCGGCCGGCTGGATTGCGGACACCGTCATCGACGCCACCGGGAAGTACGTCATCCCCGGCGGCGTCGACGGGCACACCCACATGCAGATGCCCTTCGGCGGCACCACCGCCTCCGACACCTTCGAGACCGGCACCAGGGCCGCCGCCTGGGGCGGCACCACCACCATCGTGGACTTCGCGATCCAGAGCGTGGGCGCGTCGCTGCGGGCCGGACTCGACGACTGGCACGCCAAGGCCGACGCCCAGTGCGCCGTCGACTACGGCTTCCACATGATCGTCGCCGACGTCAACGACAAGACGCTCGCCGAGATGGACACCCTGGTCGAGGAGGGTGTCACCAGCTTCAAGATGTTCATGGCCTACCCGGGGGTCTTCTACAGCGACGACGGGCAGATCCTGCGCGCCATGCAGCGCGCCTCGGGCAACGGCGGCCTGGTGATGATGCACGCCGAGAACGGCATCGCCATCGACGTCCTGGTCCAGCAGGCGCTCGCCGCGGGAAGGACCGATCCCCGCTACCACGGCGAGGTGCGCCACGCGCTGCTGGAGGCCGAGGCCACCCACCGCGCCATCCAGCTCGCCCGGGTGGCCGGCTCGCCGCTCTACGTCGTGCACGTCTCCGCCGAGCAGGCCGTCGCCGAACTGGCCGCCGCCCGCGACCTGGGCCTGCCGGTCTTCGGCGAGACCTGCCCGCAGTATCTGTTCCTGTCCACCGACAACCTGGCCGAGCCGGACTTCGAGGGCGCCAAATACGTGTGCAGCACGCCGTTGCGGCCGCGCGAGCACCAGGCCGCGCTGTGGCGGGGGCTGCGCACCGACGACCTCCAGGTGGTGTCCACCGACCACTGCCCGTTCTGCTTCTCGGGGCAGAAGGAGATGGGCAGGGGCGACTTCTCGAAGATCCCCAACGGCATGCCGGGGGTGGAGCACCGGATGGACCTGCTCCACCAGGCCGTGGTCGACGGGCAGATCACCCGCCGCCGCTGGATCGACATCGCCTGCGCCGCGCCCGCCCGGATGTTCGGCCTCTACCCGCGCAAGGGCACCATCGCCCCGGGCGCCGACGCCGACGTGGTGGTCTACGACCCGCACGCGGAGCAGACCGTCTCCGCGAGCACCCACCACATGAACGTCGACTACTCCGCCTACGAGGGCCGCAAGCTCACCGGCCGGGTCGAGACCGTGCTCTCCCGCGGCGTCCCGGTCATCGAGGGGCGCACCTTCGTCGGCAGGGCCGGGCACGGCCAGTACACCCCGCGCGGCATCTGCCAGTACCTGTAGCCACCCGTCACCTAAGGAGTGCGGCCATGGACTTCGGCCTCGTGCTGCAGACCGACCCGCCCGCGTCCGACGTCGTCGAGCTGATGCGGCGCGCCGAGCGCAACGGCTTCACCCACGGCTGGACCTTCGACTCCGCCGTGCTGTGGCAGGAGCCCTTCGTCATCCACAGCCGCATCCTGGACCACACCGAGCGGCTCACCGTCGGCACCATGGTCACCAACCCGGGCACCCGCACCTGGGAGGTGACCGCGTCCACCTTCGCCACCCTCAACTCGATGTACGGCAACCGCACGGTCTGCGGCATCGGCCGCGGCGACTCGGCGATGCGGGTCGCGGGCCGCCCGCCCAACACGCTGGCCAGGCTCGGCGAGGCCATCACCGCCATCCGCGACCTCGCCGAGGGGCGGGAGGCCACGGTCGACGGCACCGCGCTGCGGCTGCCGTGGGTCGAGGACGGCAGGCTGCCGGTGTGGATGGCCGCGTACGGGCCCAAGGCGCTGGCCATGGCGGGGGAGCTGGCCGACGGCTTCATCCTGCAACTCGCCGACGTCTACCTCACCGAGTGGATGGTCAAGGCGGTGCGCGCCGCCGCGGCGGCCGCGGGCCGCGACCCGGCGGCCGTCACCGTCTGCGTCGCCGCCCCCGCCTACGTCACCGCCGACGACTCGCCCGACGCGCTGGCGCACGCCCGCGAGCAGTGCCGCTGGTTCGGCGGCATGGTCGGCAACCACGTCGCCGACCTGGTCGGCCGCTACGGCGAGCACTCCGCGCTGGTCCCCGACGAGTTGACCGCGTACATCAAGCAGCGGCACGGCTACGACTACGCCCACCACGGCCGCAGCGGCAACCCCGACACCGCCTTCGTGCCCGACGACATCGTGGACCGCTTCTGCCTGATCGGGCCGCCGCAGGCCCATGTCGCCAAGCTCAAGGCACTGCGGGACCTGGGCGTCGACCACTTCGCCGTCTACGACATGCACGACGCCAAGGAGTCGACGATCGACGCCTATGGCGAGCAGGTGATCCCGGCGATGTCATGAGGGCGGCGGCCGTACGGGGTGCGGAACCACAGTGCCCCGGCGTCTGGTTGGATGGCGCCATGGGCAACGGAGTCGGTGTGCAGGACAACCCGGCCGGCCGGACGGCGGCCCGGCCGTGAGGCGGGCCGTCGTCGCCGACGCGGTCGTCGTCGGAGCGGGACCCAACGGGCTGACCGCCGCGGTCGAACTGGCCCGCGCGGGCCTGAGCGTGCAGGTCTACGAGGCCGCCGACACCGTCGGTGGCGGTGCGCGCACCGAGGAGCTGACGCTGCCGGGCTTCCGGCACGACCCGTGCTCCGCCGTGCACCCCTTCGGCATCGGCTCGCCCGCCTTCAAGGCACTGCCGCTGGCCCGGCACGGCCTGGAGTGGCTGCAGCCGGAGGTGCCGATGGCGCACCCCTTCCCCGACGGCACCGCCGCGGTGCTCGGCCGTACGGTCGGCGAGACCGCCGCGTCCCTCGGGCCGCGCGACGCGGGCACGTACCGCAAGCTGATGGCGCCCTACACCGGCCACTGGGACGCCATCGCCGCCGACTTCTTCCGCCCGCCGTGGGCCGGCATACCCCGCGACCCCTACCGCTTCCTGCGCTTCGGGCTGACCGGGACCCCGCCGGCCGCGCTGCTGGCGCTGCGCTTCCGGGACGCCAAGGCCAGGGGGATGCTCGCCGGGCTCGCCGGCCACGCGATCTCGCGGCTGGGCCAGCCCTTCACCGGCGCGATGGCAATGATGTTCGCGCTCGCCGCCCACGAGCGGGGCTGGCCGGTGGCCCGCGGCGGCTCGCAGTCGATCTCCGACGCGCTGGCCGGCTATCTGACCGAACTGGGCGGCGAGATCCGCACCGGCGTGACCGTGCGCAAGCTGGACGAGCTGCCGCCGGCCCGCGCCTATGTCTTCGACACCTCGCCGACCGCGCTGGCCAGGATCGCCGCGCTGGGCGACGCCTACCGCGGCTACCGCTACGGCCCCTCGGTCTTCAAGATCGACTACGCCCTCGACGGCCCCGTGCCGTGGACGGCGGAGGCGGCGCGGCGGGCCGGCACCGTGCACATCGGGCCGACGTACACCGAGATCGGCGACGCCCTGAACCGGGCGGTCACCGGGCGGCCGCCGCACACCCCGTTCCTGATCACCTCGCAGCCCAGCGTGGTGGACCCGGCCAGGGCGCCGGAGGGCAAGCACGTCTTCTGGGCCTACGGCCACGTCCCGCACGACTGGCACGGCGACGCCACCGACGCCGTCGAGCGGCAGATCGAGCGCTTCGCGCCGGGATTCCGCGACCTGGTGCTGGCCCGCGCGACCACCGGGCCCGCCGGGCTCGCCGCGCGCAACGCCAACTACGTGGGCGGCGACGTGGCCTGCGGCGCCTTCGCGGGCCTCCAGGCGGTGCTGCGCCCGCGGCTCGCCGCGGTGCCCTACGCGACCCGGCGGCCCGGGGTCTTCCTGTGCTCCTCGGCGACCCCGCCCGGTCCCGGGGTGCACGGCATGAGCGGCCACAACGCAGCCCGTGCCGTCCTGCGGCACCTGCGCGCCACGGCCAGGCGCTGACACCGCTGCCGCGCGCGCCGCCCCTGGCGGGAGGCGGCGCAGGACCGGCGGCGGCTCAGGTCGGAGCAGCGCAGGACCGGGTGGCGGCTGCGGTCAGGGCGCGTACGGCGACGACTGGGCGCCGGCCGGCGCCGCGTAGCCCTGCGGGGCGGCGAAGCGCACCTCGGACAGCGCCTTCTTCACGATGATCTTGTTGAAGTAGCCGGCACCGAAGAAGATGCACTGCACGACGTACCAGAACTTCTCGGCGCCGGTCATCTCGACCAGGCCGTACTCGCTGAGCGCCTTCTTGCCCGGGACCTTGGAGAGGTAGGCGGCGCCGAAGTAGATGCAGCCGAGGACGTACCAGAACTTCTCCCACGAGGTGTTCTGGCCGTTGCCGAGGGTCTGGGGCTGGGACATGGGACACGTGCCTTTCGATGGTGGAACGGGAGCGGTGGGAACGGGCAGCCCGGCAAACACGACATGCGGCCGTCGCGGGCCGCAGTGGGGTGGGGGGCATGCCGAAGAGAGTGCGGCTCAGGCCGCAAGGCACCCGTTTCCGCAGGCAGTTACGGATGCCGAACCGGAAGCATAGGGGTAAAGGTTGCTCTGTGTCGCAGCTTTCCGCACCATTCGTGGATCTTCCACGGGATCGGTCACCTCCGCCGGGTGCGGGTTGTCACCGAGGCGTACGGAAACTAGGCTTACTCGCCGGTAAGTTTACGCTGGAGTAAGGACGGTGGCCGATGCCCGCACTGGACGATCTCGACCTGGAGACCCTGGACTTCGGCTCGGTCGAGCCCGTTGAATTCGCCCGGATCGTCAGGGGCACGCCCAATCGGCAGATCACCGAGCTGATGAGCGGCGAGCAGCGCCGCCGGGTGCTCGACGAGGTCTTCGGCCGGATGCACACCCTCTTCAAGCCCGACGCCGCCGCCGGCAAGGACGCACTGATCCGCTGGCGCATCACCGCCGGCGACGGCGGCGAGGACGACGTCTACGAGACCCACATCGGCGGCGGCACCTGCACGGTGACCCCCGAGCGCACCGACCGCGAGCCGCAGCTCAGCCTCACCATGGCCGCCCCCGAATTCCTCCGCCTCGTCTCCGGCAACGCGTCCGGCCCCACGCTCTTCTTCACCCGCAAGCTCAAGGTCAAGGGCGACATCCGGCTGGCCGGCGGCCTGACGTACTACTTCGACATCCCCAAGCCCTGAATCACCCCTCCGCGACCGCCGGGCGGCCGTTGACCAGCTCGGCGGCCCCGGCGCCCGCGGCCAGCGCCGCCAGGGCGGCCCGCAGCCTGCCGACCTGGCCGGGCGAGAAGAAGCGGTCCAGCTCCGCGGGAGCGGCCAGCCGCCACGAGTCCAGCTCCTCCTCCTGCAACCGGATCGCGGCCAGCTGCTCCTGCGACAGCACCCCGCCGTCGAAGAGGAAGCTCACGGACGGCGGCCGCCCCGGCCCCGAGGACCAGTCGACCACCAGCAGCGCGCCCGGCACCACGTCGAGCCCGATCTCCTCCAGGGTCTCCCGCCGCGCACCCTCCCGCGGTGTCTCCTCGCGGTCCGACTCGATCGTGCCGCCGGGCAGCGTCCACGTCCCGTCGTCGCGGTAGTTCGGCTCCACGATCAGAATCCGCCCGTCCGCCGAACGGCACAGCATGCTGGCGCCGGCGAGGATCTTGGGCAGGCCGGCGATGTAGGTCGCGAAGTCCATGGTCATAACGCCAATTTACGGTGCCGGGCGCGCCTGCGGACCGTGTTCGCCCCGGCACCGGCGGCGTCGCCGATGGGCACGGCGGCCGGGCCGGGATAGGGTCCGAACGGCGCGACGTTCCGTACCGGATGGAGAAGACCAGGGTGTCCGACACCACAGGAAGTTCGACCGGGCGTGTGCTGATCGCCGCCGACAAGTTCAAGGGTTCGCTGACCGCGGTGCAGGTGGCCGAGCACGTCACGGCCGGCCTGCGCTCCGTCGTACCCGGCCTCGACGTGGCCGCGCTGCCGGTCGCCGACGGCGGCGACGGTACGGTCGACGCGGCGGTCGCCGCCGGTTTCGACCGGCGGACGGTACGCGTCACCGGGCCGCTCGGGGAGCCCGTCGAGGCGGCGTACGCGCTGCGCGACGGCACCGCCGTGGTCGAGATGGCCGAGGCCTCCGGGCTGCGGCACCTGCCGCCCGGCGTCTTCGCACCGCTCACGGCCACCACGTACGGCACCGGCGAGCTGCTGCGGGCCGCGCTCGACGCCGGGGCCCGCACGATCGTGCTCGGCGTCGGCGGCAGCGCCACCACCGACGGCGGCGCCGGCATGCTCAGCGCGCTGGGCGCCCGGCTGCTCGACGCCGCCGGCGCGCCGGTCGCACCCGGCGGCGCCGCGCTCGCCGGCCTGGCCACCGCCGACCTCGGCGGGCTCGACCCGCGGCTGGCCGCCACCGACGTGGTGCTCGCCGGCGACGTCGACAACCCGCTGCTCGGACCGAAGGGCGCGGCGGCCGTCTACGGCCCGCAGAAGGGCGCCTCCCCCTCCGACGTCGCCGTCCTGGACGCGGCCCTCGCCCGCTACGCCGAGGTGCTCGACGCCGCCGCGGAGGCCGAGGCGCCCGGCGCCGGTGCCGCCGGCGGTATCGGCTTCGGCGCCCTGGTCGGCCTGCGCGCGGCCTTCCGGCCCGGCATCGAGGTGCTGCTCGACGTCCTCGGCTTCGAGGCGGCCCTCGACGGCGCCACGCTCGTCATCACCGGCGAGGGCTCCCTCGACGAGCAGACCCTCCACGGCAAGGCCCCCGCCGGCGTCGCCCGCGCGGCCCGCGCCCGCGGTATCGACGTCGTGGCCGTCTGCGGCCGCCTCACCCTCCCCCCGGCCGCCCTCGGCACCGCCGGCATCCGCCGCGCCTACGCCCTCTCCGACCTGGAGCCCGACCCCACCCGCTCCATGTCCCAAGCCGGCCCCCTCCTGGAACACCTCTCCGCCAACCTGGCCCACGACTTCCTGACCTAGCCCCCGGGGGGCGGGGCCCGAGCCCCCAGGGGCGCGTGGGGGTACCCCCAGGCGAAGCGCTGGGGGAGAACTGCCCGCCCAGCCGTCGCGTGCCGCAGGTCGCCACTGCCCCGTGGGGGCTGTCCCTGCCGTCCCCTGCCCCGGGCCGGGTGGCTGGGCCTCGGCGGCAGCCGAGCCCCCAGGGGCGCCGGGAACGGCGCGCCCGGCCGTCGACGGGCGGACGTCGCCACCGCCCCCGCCCCCCGCAGGGGATCGGCGAGCCCCACGCAAAGCACCCCCCGGCCGCGGGAAGCGGCGGAGGGTGCCAGGCAGAGGGTCCCGGGGGAACCCCGGGCACGCGGGACTAGCGAATGGCCTCGGCCCGCGCCTCGCGGCGATTGGCCCGCATCGTGTTCACCCGCCGCGTCGTCGCGAAGCAGGGAATGACCGCCGCGGCCAGGCACTGGAGCGCCGCACCGGTCTGGAGGAGCTGGTGGCCGCCGGGGGCGTCCAGCGTCCAGGCGGTGAGGCAGCCCATGCTGACCAGGATCCAGGCCAGCGTGACGACGGCCAGCCGCCCGCGCGGCTTGGGGTACTCGACCCGGCTCACCATCAGCCAGGCCACGCCCACGATCGCCGCGATGGTCGGCACGAAGGGGAGTTCGAGGAGCACCACGGACACCACGGTCATCGCCCCGAAGGGGCTGGGCATGCCCTGGAAGACGCCGTCCCGCAGCGTCGTGCAGGAGAAGCGGGCCAGCCGTAGCACCACCGCGAGCACCACGAGCACCGCGGCGACCGCGGACACCTTGCCGTAGGCGTCGTCGGCGACCAGGCCCCAGACGACCACGAAATACGCCGGGGCGAGCCCGAAGCTGATCAGGTCGGAGAGGTTGTCCAGCTCGGCCCCCATGGCCGAGCTGCGCAGCTTGCGCGCGACGAGCCCGTCGAAGAGGTCGAAGACCGAGGCGAGCAGCATGAGCGTGACCGCCGTGGCGGCACTGTGCTTGGACATGCCGCCGTCGCTCGTACCCATCAGGTGCGGCACCAGCACGCCCGTGGTGGTGAAGTACACCGCCATGAAGCCGCAGATCGCATTGCCGAGGGTGAGCGCGTCGGCGATGGACAGCCGGGTCGACAGGGGGAGGTCGTCGACCTCGTCCTGCAGCTCGGAGACCCACGTGGACTGCGTCGTGTCGTGATCAGTCACGGTCAAGGCGTGTCACCCCAGCCGTGGTGGTCTGCCCGACCTCGACACCCGCTTCGATCCCGGCCGGGAGGTAGACGTCGACCCGGGAGCCGAAGCGGATCAGCCCGATCCGCTCGCCCCGCTCGACCTTGCAGCCGCGCGGCACGTACGGCACGATGCGCCGCGCGACCGCCCCGGCGATCTGCACCATCTCGATGTCACCGGCCTCGGTGTCGAAGTGCCAGACCACCCGCTCGTTGTTCTCGCTCTCCTTGTTGAACGCCGGTACGTATCCGCCGGGAATGTGCTCGACGGAGGTGACCGTGCCGGTGAGCGGCGCCCGGTTGACGTGCACGTTCAACGGGCTCATGAAGATCGCGACGCGGGTGCGCCCGTCCTTCCACGGCATGACGCTCTGGACCACGCCGTCGGCCGGGCTGATCACCCGGCCGTCGGCGATCTCCCGCTCTGGGTCGCGGAAGAACCACAGCATCCCGGCCGCGAGCACCGTGGCGGGGACGGCCACGGTTGCCCAGCGGCCGGAGCGCCGCGCCTTGGCGAGGGAGACCGCGGCGGTGGCCACGGTCGGCAGGAGCCACGGAGATGCGCCACGTGCGAGGCGGACCTGGCCGCGTGGAGCAGGGGAATGGCTGTGGGGCATGGAAGACCTTCGTAGCGGAGGATGCCGCGAATTACTTCTGGGGACGGCGGCTTTGCTCGATGGTATCGGCTGACACCGGCAACTGGGCAAGCGCAAGGGCGAGTCGATGGCTGGTTCCGGTGGCGTCGGGCATGACACAGTGTGACCTTCGCCTCGGTTAAATCATCATAAACAGGGACATTCAGCCCTGGATCCGGTACTCCTCCAGGAGACGCCTGCCGATGATCATTTTCTGGATCTCTGCTGTTCCCTCGCCGATCAACAGCATCGGAGCCTCCCGGTAGAGCCGCTCGATCTCGTACTCCTTGGAGAAGCCGTAGCCGCCGTGGATGCGGAAGGCGTCCTCGACGACCTCTTTGCAGAACTCCGACGCCAGATATTTCGCCATCCCGGCTTCCAGGTCGTTGCGCTCGCCGGAATCCTTCTTGCGCGCGGCATTGACCATCATCTGGTGCGCCGCCTCCACCTTGGTGGCCATTTCGGCGAGCTTGAACTGGATCGCCTGGTGCTCGGCGATGGCCTTGCCGAAGGTGTGCCGCTGCTGCGCGTAGGAGATGCCCAGCTCGAAGGCCCTTCTGGCGACACCGCAGCCGCGGGCGGCCACGTTGACCCGGCCCACCTCGACCCCGTCCATCATCTGGTAGAAGCCCCGCCCGCCGGCCCCGCCCAGCACGCGGTCGGCCGGCACCCGTACGTCCTGCAGGATCAGCTCGGTGGTGTCGACGCCCTTGTAGCCCATCTTGTCGATCTTGCCGGGCACGGTCAGGCCGGGGACCGTGGGGTTGGGCCCGAAACCGGGCTCCTTCTCGATCAGGAAGGTCGTCATCGACCGGTGCGCGGGCGCGTCGTCCGGCTGCCCCTCGTCGGTGCGGCACAGCACCGCCACCAGGTTCGACGAGCCGCCGTTGGTCAGCCACATCTTCTGCCCGTTGACGACGTAGTCGTCCCCGTCGCGTACGCCCTTGGTGCGGATCGCCGAGACGTCCGACCCGAGGCCCGGCTCCGACATCGAGAAGGCGCCGCGCACCTCTCCGGTCGCCATCTTCGGCAGGAAGTAGTCCTTCTGCTCCTGCGTGCCGTGCTGCTTGATCATGTACGCCACAATGAAATGCGTGTTGACGATGCCCGACACGCTCATCCAGCCGCGGGCGATCTCCTCCACGGTAAGCGCGTACGTCAGCAGCGATTCCCCGAGGCCGCCGTACTCCTCGGGGATCATCAGGCCGAAGATGCCCAGATCCTTGAGTCCCTCGACGATGTCGGTGGGATATTCGTCACGGTGTTCGAGTTCGGTGGCGACCGGCAGGATCTCCTTGTCCACGAAACTGCGGACGGTGGAGAGGATCTCCTGCTGGACGTCGGTCAGCCCGTCGGTCTGCGCGAGTCGGTCGGCCATCTCTCAGTTCCCCTCCGGCTGCGGGCGCCCGGGCTGTTCCCCGCCCCGCTGCTCGATGTACGTGGCGGTGGGCACCATCACCTTGCGGCGGAAGACGCAGACCAGGGTGCCGTCCTGGTTGTGCCCGCGGGTCTCGACCTGGACGATGCCGCGGTCGCTCTTGGACTTCGACGGCCACTTGTCCAGCACCGTCGTCTCGCCGTAGACGGTGTCGCCGTGGAAGGTCGGCGCCACGTGCCGCAGCGACTCGACCTCCAGGTTGGCGATGGCCTTGCCGGACACGTCGGGCACCGACATGCCGAGCAGCAGCGAGTAGACGTAGTTCCCGACGACCACATTGCGGCCGAAGTCGGTCGCCTTCTCCGCGTAGTGGGCATCCATGTGCAGCGGGTGGTGATTCATGGTGAGGAGGCAGAAGAGGTGGTCGTCATATTCCGTGACCGTCTTTCCGGGCCAGTGCTTGTAGACGGCACCGACCTCGAACTCCTCATATGTGCGGCCGAACTGCACAGTCATACCTCCAGCTTGTTCGCGAGCCGGATCTCGTCCACGATCCGGCCGATGATCCCGGTGATACCGAAGTCCTTGGGTGTGAACACCGCCGCCACACCGGCCGCCTTCAACGCGATCGCGTCCCCGGCCGGAATGATGCCGCCGACGACCACCGGGATGTCGTCCACCCCCGCCCTGCGCAACCGCTCCAGCACGTCGGGCACCAGCGCGGCGTGCGACCCGGACAGGATCGAAAGGCCCACGCAGTGCACGTCCTCGGCCACCGCGGCCGACACGATCTGCTCCGGGGTCAGCCTGATCCCCTGGTAGACCACCTCGAAGCCGGCGTCCCTGGCGCGTACCGCGATCTGCTCCGCGCCGTTGGAGTGCCCGTCGAGGCCCGGCTTGCCGACCAGCAGCCGCAGCCGCCCGCCGCCCAGCTCCTTCGCGGTCGCCGCGACCTTGCGGCGCACGTCCGCCAGCGGGCTGCCGTCCTGGGCGGACACCGCGACCGGCGCGGCGCCGACCCCGGTCGGGGCGCGGTATTCGCCGAAGACGTCCCGCAGCGCCCACGACCACTCGCCGGTCGTCACGCCCGCCCGCGCGCAGTCCAGCGTCGCCGCCATCAGGTTCTCCGTACCGGCCGCGGCCGACCGCAGCGCCTCCAGCGCGGCCTGCGCGCGCGGCTCGTCGCGGGCCAGCCGCCAGTCGTGCAGTGCGGCCACCACGCGCGCCTCGTTCGCCGGGTCGACCGTCATGATCGCGGTGTCCAGGTCGGCCGTCAGCGGGCTGGGCTCGGTGCTCTCGTGGATGTTGACGCCGACGATCTTCTCCTCACCCGACTCGATCCTCGCCCGGCGCGCGGCGTGCGAGGCCACCAGTTCGGACTTCAGATAGCCGGACTCGACGGCCGCCATCGCGCCGCCCAGCTCCTCGATGTGCGCCATCTCGGCGGTCGCCTGCTCCACCAGCTCGGTGACCTTCGCCTCCACCACATGGCTGCCGTCGAAGATGTCGTCGTACTCGAGCAGGTCGCTCTCGTGCGCGAGCACCTGCTGGATGCGCAGGCTCCACTGCTGGTCCCAGGGCCGGGGCAGGCCCAGCGCCTCGTTCCACGCGGGCAGCTGGACCGCCCGCGCGCGGGCGTCCTTGGACAGCGTGACGGCCAGCATCTCCAGCACGATGCGCTGCACGTTGTTCTCCGGCTGCGCCTCGGTCAGGCCCAGCGAGTTGACCTGCACGCCGTAGCGGAAGCGCCGGTGCTTGGGGTCCTGGATGCCGTAGCGCTCCCGGGTGACGGCGTCCCAGATGCGCCCGAAGGCCCGCATCTTGCACATCTCCTCGACGAAGCGGACGCCGGCGTTGACGAAGAAGGACATCCGGCCGACCACCTCGCCCCTGCGCTCCTCCGGCACCTGCCCGGACGCGAAGACCGCGTCGAGCACCGCGACCGCGGTGGACATCGCGTACGCGATCTCCTGTACGGGCGTGGCCCCGGCCTCCTGCAGGTGGTAGCTGCAGATGTTGATCGGGTTCCACCGGGGCATGTGGTGGACGGTGTACGTGATCATGTCCGTGGTCAGCCGCAGCGACGGCACCGGCGGGAAGACATGCGTACCGCGGGACAGGTACTCCTTGACGATGTCGTTCTGGGTGGTGCCCTGCAGCGCGGCGATGTCCGCGCCCTGCTCCTCCGCGACCACCTGGTAGAGCGCCAGCAGCCACATCGCGGTGGCGTTGATGGTCATCGAGGTGTTCATCCGCTCCAGCGGAATGTCCTCGAACAGCCGCCGCATGTCGCCGAGATGCGCGATCGGCACCCCGACCCTGCCGACCTCGCCGCGGGCCAGGACGTGGTCGGCGTCGTAACCGGTCTGGGTCGGCAGGTCGAAGGCCACGGAGAGCCCCGTCTGGCCCTTGTCGAGGTTGCTCCGGTAGAGCGCGTTGGAGGCCTCGGCGGTGGAGTGCCCGGCGTAGGTCCGCATGAGCCAGGGGCGGTCCTTCCTGCCCGGTGCGGCGGTCATCAGACGCCCCTGCCCTGCTGGTCGCTCGGCCCCGCTGACGCGTCGCGGCTGTGCTGGTCGGTTCGCCCCGCTGGCGCGTCGCGGCTGTGCTGGTCGGTTCGCCCCGCTGGCGCGTCGCGGAACAGGTTGATCGCCGACAGGTGCTGCTCGCGCAGGGCCGGGTTCGTCACGCCCATGCCCTCCTCGGGAGCCAGTGCCAGGACGCCGACCTTGCCCTGGTGGAGGTTGCGGTGGACGTCGTAGGCGGCCTGGCCGGTGTCCGCCAGGCTGTAGGTGCGCGACAGGGTCGGGTGGATCTTGCCCTTGGCGATCAGCCGGTTGGCCTCCCACGCCTCGCGGTAGTTGGCGAAGTGCGAGCCGACGATCTTCTTGAGGCTCATCCACAGGTAGCGGTTGTCGTACTCGTGGGTGTAACCGCTGGTGGAGGCGCAGGTGACGATGGTGCCGCCCTTGCGGGTCACGTAGACCGAGGCGCCGAAGGTCTCCCGGCCGGGGTGCTCGAAGACGATGTCGACGTCCTCGCCGTCGGTCAGCTCGCGGATACGGCCGCCGAAGCGCTTCCACTCGCGGGGGTCCTGGGTGTGCTCGTCGCTCCAGAAGCGGTAGCCCTCGGCGCTGCGGTCGATGACCGCCTGCGCGCCCATGCGGTGGCAGATCTCCGCCTTCTCCGGGCTGGAGACGACGCAGATGGGGTTGGCGCCGCCGGCCAGCGCGAACTGGGTGGCGTACGAGCCGAGCCCGCCGCTGGCACCCCAGATCAGGACGTTGTCGCCCTGCTTCATGCCGGCGCCGTTGCGGGAGACCAGCTGGCGGTAGGCGGTGGAGTTGACCAGGCCGGGGGCGGCGGCCTCCTCCCAGCTCAGGTGCTCCGGCTTGGGCATCAGCTGGTTGGACTTGACCAGGGCGATCTCGGCCAGGCCGCCGAAGTTGGTCTCGAAGCCCCAGATCCGCTGCTCGGGGTCGAGCATCGTGTCGTTGTGGCCGTCGGCCGACTCCAGCTCCACGCTCAGGCAGTGCGCGACGACCCGGTCGCCGGGCTGCCACTTGTTCACCCCGGGCCCGGTGCGCAGCACGACGCCCGACAGGTCGGAGCCGATGACGTGGTAGGGCAGGTCGTGCCGGCTGGCCAGCGGCGACATGCGGCCGTAGCGCTCCAGGAAGGCGAAGGTCGAGACGGGCTCGAAGATCGAGGTCCAGACCGAGTTGTAGTTCACCGAGCTGGCCATCACCGCGACCAGGGCCTCGCCGGGGCCGATCTCCGGCACCGGCACCTCGTCGAGGTGCAGCGAGCTGCGCGGGTCCTTGTCCCGGGTGGCCAGGCCGGCGAACATCTCCGCCTCGTCCTTGTGCACGGTGACCGCGCGGTACGACGCGGGCAGCTTCAGCGCCGCGAAGTCGGCGGCCGTGCTGTCGGTTGCGAGGATCGCGTCCAGGATTTCCTTCATATGACTCGCCTCCGGCGAAGCGTTCCGCGTGCACACCGGTGGTGCGGGGCTGTGTGCCGTGGTGTGCGCGGGAACGCGGGGGTCGGGTGGGATGGAGGTGCCGTCGTCGGTCCGGCAAGGGCCTGACGGTGGAGCGAAGGGCCGCGCGGTGGCGCGGAGTGCCTGTGACGCAGGCGTCCGGGCCTGGGGGACAGCCGGCCTGCGAGGGATCACCGCATGCCGTCCGCCCGGACTGGGGATACCGTATGGCACCGCGTGCCAGTCGTAAAGACACTGCGTGCCATTTTTTCTTCTCAGTGTCACCCCGCGGCGGTAAATGGGCAACAGCGGCCACCCGGAAGGCCGGACGGCCGCTGCTCAGGCGGTGGGGAGGGTGCTCAGGCCTTGCGCAGCGCCTCTTCGATGCTGCGCAGGATCTGCGCGGGTGAGGCGTCGGTGCGTGCCACCGCGACCACCACCTCGCCGTGCCTGGACACCGTCGCCGGAGTCGTGGAGGCGGCCCTGGAAGGTATGCGCCCGGCTCCGATACCGGTGCCGAAGGTGGCCTTGATGACGTCGAAGGCGTGGTCGAGCTGCGCCTCGACGTCGCCCTTGCCGTCCGCCCGCAGCCAGCGCCGCAGCACGTGGTTGTGCGCGGCGACCACCGCGGAGGCGGCGACCTCGGCGAGCAGCGGGTCGTCGTCGCCGTAGCCCTGCGCGCCCTCGTCGAAGTGGCCCAGCAGATAGCGCGTGAAGAGCCGCTCGTAGCGGGCCACCGAGGCGATCTCGCGCTCCCGCAGCGTCGGCACCTCCCGGGTCAGCCGGTAGCGCTCCACCGAGATCTCGGGCACCTGCGCGTACATCCGCAGAACCTCGGTGATACCGCGGCAGACGGTGTCCAGCGGGTGCTCGTGCGGGTCGGCGGAGTCCAGCACGGCCTGCACGCGCACCAGCGTGTCGTCGTGGTCGGGGAAGATCGCCTCTTCCTTGGACCGGAAGTGCCGGAAGAAGGTCCGCCGCGCCACACCGGCGGTCGCGGCGATCTCGTCGACCGTCGTCTCCTCGTAGCCCTGCGTCGCGAACAGGTGCATCGCGGCCGACGCGAGGTCCTGCCGCACCCGGTGCCGCTGGGCGGCGGCGCGGCGGACGGTCGCGGTCTCGGGGACACCGGACTTCGCGGACTGGGACATGTGGGGAACGTAACACGACGGACCCGCCCGTCCGGCGGCCGGGGGAAAACCGCCCCAGCCCGCCGCACGGGCGCCGCGACCGGCCGGCCGCTCAGCGGCGGGCATACTCGCGGAAGCCGCGGCCGGTCTTGCGGCCCAGGCAGCCGGCGGACACCAGGTGTTCGAGCAGCGGGGCGGGCGCGAGCCCCGGATCGCGGAACTCCTCGTGCAGCACCTGCTCGATGGCCAGCGACACGTCCAGGCCCACCACGTCGAGCAGTTCGAAGGGCCCCATCGGGTAGCCGCCGCCGAGCTTCATCGCCGCGTCGATGGCGTCCACGCTCGCATAGTGGTCCTGCACCATCTTCACCGCGTTGTTCAGGTACGGGAAGAGCAACGCGTTGACGATGAAGCCCGCCCGGTCGCCGCAGTCCACCGGGTGCTTGCGCAGCACCCCGCACACCTGGTGGACGGTGGCCCGCACGTCGTCGGCGGTGAGCACCGTGTGCACCACCTCGACCAGCTTCATCGCGGGCGCCGGGTTGAAGAAGTGCATCCCGACGACGTCCTGCGGGCGCTCGGTGGCCCGGGCGATCGCGACCACCGGCAGCGAGGAGGTCGTGGTGGCCAGCACCGCGCCCGGCTTGCACACCTTGTCCAGGACCCGGAAGAGCTCCTGCTTGACGAAGAGGTCCTCGGCGACCGCCTCGACCACCAGGTCGGCCTGCCCCAGGGCGTCGTAGGAGGCCGCGGGCGTGACCAGGGCGACGGCGGCGTCGCGCTGCTCCGCGCTGAGCCGTCCCCGCGCCACCGAGCGGTCCAGCGACTTCGCCAGCCGCGCCACCGCCTGCTCGGCCTTCTCCGGGCTGCGCGCGGCCAACTGCACCGGGAAACCGGCCTTCGCGAAAACCTCGGCTATACCCGTCGCCATGGTCCCCGAACCGGCCACCCCGACGCTGCCGACGTCACGGACCCGCGCCGGCACCCGGTCCTGCGCCGGGGTCTCCGCGTCGGGCACCACCGTGGAGCCGCCCGGGGCCTCGTAGCTGTAGAAGCCGCGGCCCGACTTGCGGCCGAGCAGCCCGGCCGCGGTGAGCTGCCGCAGCACGGGCGCCGGGGCGTGCAGCCGGTCCTTGCTCGCCTCGTACATCGCGTCGAGGACGGTGGTCGCGGTGTCCACGCCGATCAGGTCGAGCAGGGCCAGCGGCCCCATCGGCAGGCCGCAGCCCAGCCGCATCGCCGCGTCGATGTCCTCCCTGGTGGCATAGCGGGCTTCGTACATTGCCGCGGCCTGGTTCAGATACCCGAAAAGCAGCCCGTCGGCGATGAATCCCGGCCGGTCGCCGACCGGCACCGGCTCCTTGCCGAGGCTGCGGACCAGGGCCGTGACGGCCGCGGTGGTCTCCGGCGAGGTCAGCACGGTGGACACCACCTCGACCAGCTTCATGGCCTGCGCGGGCGCGAAGAAGTGCAGGCCCAGCACCCGGTCGGGGCGGCCGGTCTCGGCGGCGAGCCGGGTCACCGACAGCGCGTTGGTGCCGGTGGCCAGGATCGCGCCCGGCTTGACGATCCGGTCGAGCGCGGTGATGACGTCGCGCTTGGTCTCGTAGCGCTCGTCCACCACCTCGATCACCAGGTCGGCGGCCGCGGCGGCCTGCAGGTCGGGGAAGGTGCGGAAGCGGGCGAGCACGTCGTTGCGCTCCGAGGCGGTGCAGCGGCCGCGCTCCACCGCACGCGCCGTGGAGGCCTCCAGCGCGGTGACCGCGCGGCGGGCCGCCACGGCGTCCAGGTCAACGCCGATCACCTCGTGGCCGGCCCTGGCCATGATCTCGGCGATGCCGGAGCCCATGGTGCCCAGGCCGATCACGGCGATGACGGACGGGGGAGTGACGGCGGTCTCGGTTGACGGCGCCGCGGACGGCGCTGCGGCGGGGGCTGCGGATTCCGGGGCTGCTGAGGGACGGTCCATCGCGTGACTCCAGACGCTGAGGAGACCGGGCGCGGCGGTGCGCGCACGGCTGGGAGGCGGTGGTGTGGCGGAGTCGCGGGCCGGTCGCGAAGATGTGCGCGCCCGCGTGGGATACCGGCGGGCCCTGTCCCGGGGCCGCGCCGTCATGATGCCGGACCGACGTGGTGCTACGAGTGCGCGGCGGCTGCGTCACCAGGCCGCCGTACACGGTGCCTTCGAGCGTAACTGGCGGGTAACTTCCGCGCCACCCCTGCGCGCATGTGATCTGCACCGCCGACAGATGAGCGCGAACGGCTCCCGGCGGCGGGCGGTGATCTGCCGGCCGTACGCCCCCGTGGAGTACGGCCGGCAGAAGATGCGGCGTGCGCGGTCCCGTCAGAGCAGGGTCAGCTGGGTGTCCCCCGGCTCGGCGGTCGGGCGGGACGCCGGTGCCGCGGCGGGCGGCTGCCGCTCCCTCCCCTGCTCCTGTCCCGGTTCCTGCGCCCGCCCCGGCCCCCGGTCCTTCCCCGGGTCCTGCCGGAAGCCGCTGCGGCGGGCCGGGCCGCAGCCGAACTCGGCCGCGAATTCGTGCACCTGGCGGGTGATGCGGCGCTGATACCACGTCGGCGCGTACGACCCGGCCCCGTACAGCGCCTCGTAGCGCCGCACGAGATGCGGGTGGTTGCGGGCCAGCCACGCCATGTACCACTCCCGGGCGCCGGGGCGCAGGTGCAGCACCAGCGGGGTGATCGACCCGGCGCCGGCCGCCGCGATGGCCCGGACCGTCTCCCGCAACTGCTCGGGCGAGTCGCTCAGAAAGGGCAGCACCGGCGCCATCAGCACCGAGGACGGTATGCCGTTCTCGCTGAAGGTGCGGCAGACCGCGAGGCGCGTCTGGGGGGAAGGCGTGCCCGGTTCCACGCTGCGCCACAGCTCGCCGTCGAGGAAGCCGACGGACAGCGCGACGGACACCTCGGTGACGCGCGCGGCCTGCCGCACCAGTTCGAGGTCGCGCAGGATCAGCGAGCCCTTGGTGAGGATCGAGAACGGGTTGGCCCGGTCCCGCAGCGCCGCCAGGATGCCGGGCATCAGCTGATAGCGGCCCTCCGCCCGCTGGTAGCAGTCGACGTTGGTGCCCATCGCAATGTGCTCGCCCTGCCAGCGGGGAGCGGCCAGTTCGCGGCGCAGCAGCTCCGCGGCATTGGTCTTCACCACGATCTGGGTGTCGAAGTCGTGCCCGGTGTCCAGGTCCAGATAGCTGTGCGTTTTGCGCGCGAAGCAGTAGACGCAGGCGTGGCTGCACCCGCGGTAGGGGTTGACCGTCCACTCGAAGGGCATCCGCGACGCACCCGGCACCCGGTTCAGGATCGACCGGGCCCGCACCTCGTGGAAGGTGATGCCGCGGAATTCGGGGGTGTCGAAGCGGCGGGTCACCGCGTCGGTGCCGAAGAGCGCGGCCGTGGCGTCGTCCCGGCCCAGCTGGTCCCAGCGCATCGCGCCCTCCTCCGGTCGTCGGGTGTGCTGTCACGGTCCACAATAGAACACAGATTCGAAAAGCGGGTGTGGTTGGCTTGGGCGGCGCGTGAACGACGTGCACGGACACCGACCGAGGAGAATTCATGGCGCTGGTCGAGGCCACCACCGAGCGGATCGTCGCGGCGGAGCCGGAGCGGGTGTACGACGCCCTCGCCGACTACGCCGGCACCCGCGCCCGGCTGCTCCCTGAGCAGTACAGCGAGTACGAGGTGCGCGAGGGTGGCACCGGCGCGGGCACCGTCGTGCATTGGAAGCTGCAGGCCACCAGCAAGCGGGTGCGGGACTGCCTGCTCGACGTCACCGCCCCGGCCGCGCGGCAGCTGGTCGAGACCGACCGCAATTCCACGCTCGTCACCACCTGGACGGTCAGCCCTTCGGGTGCGGGCGCCAGCAAGGTCGTCGCCGCCACCCGCTGGCAGGGCGCCACCGGCGTCGGCGGCTTCTTCGAGCGCACTTTCGCCCCCAAGGGCCTCAACCGCATCTACGACGAGATCCTGGCGGCGCTCGCCGCCGAGGTCGAGGGCGGTGCGCCCACCGCGTAGCACCCGGCACCGTCACCCGGTTGGTTTCATGATCTTTCACTGAAAAGGGTGGTTTTGCCTACTTCCTGAGAATCGCCGCGCCACTGCTTCGTTGTCGCCTCATGCGGGAGACGGTGGCGCAACAGGTGTGACGAGGGGAGTGAAGGGTGGCTGGCAGCACGCTGACCGACCGGACGGCGGCACTGACCGAGGACGGAGGCGACGGAGGCGGGCGCGGCGGTGGAGCCGGCGCGGGTGTCGCCCAGGCCGGGGGCACGGCGAAGGCCGGGGCGGCCGGGCCCCCGGCCGACGCCGGCACGCCCGGCGGCGCACCCGGTCTGACCCCCCGCCGGGTCCGGCTGGTCTTCCTCGGCCTGATGCTGGCGCTGCTGCTGGCCGCCCTCGACCAGATGATCGTGGCCACCGCCCTGCCGAAGATCGTCGGCGAGCTGCACGGCCTCGACCAGATGTCCTGGGTCGTCACCGCGTATCTGCTGGCCTCCACCATCGGCCTGCCCATCTACGGCAAGCTCGGCGACCTCTTCGGCCGCAAGGGTGTCTTCCAGTTCGCGATCCTGACCTTTGTCGCGGGCTCCGCGCTGGCCGCCTGGTCGCGCTCCATGAACGAGCTGATCGCCTTCCGCGCGGTCCAGGGCATCGGCGGCGGCGGGCTGATGATCGGCGTCCAGGCGATCATGGCCGACATCGTCCCGCCCCGCGAGCGCGGCCGCTACATGGGCATGATCGGCGCCGCCTTCGGCCTCGCCTCGGTCGCGGGACCACTGCTGGGCGGCTTCTTCACCGACCACGCCTCCTGGCGCTGGTGCTTCGCCGTCAACATCCCCTTCGGCGTGGTCACCCTGATCGTCATCACGCTGGTGCTGAAGCTCCCCAAGCCCACCGCCCGCCCCCGGCTCGACGTGCTCGGCGCCCTCCTGCTGGCCACCGGCTCCACCTGCCTGGTGCTGATCACCACCTGGGGCGGCTCGACCTACGACTGGCAGTCGAAGCAGATCCTCGGCCTCGCCGCCGGCGCGGTCGGCTGCGCCCTGCTCTTCCTGCTGGTCGAGCGCTTCGCCCCGGAGCCGGTCATCCCGCTGCGGCTCTTCCGCGACGGGGTCTTCAACGTCACCGCGGTGATCGGCTGCGTCGTCGGCATCGCCCTCTTCGGCGCGGCCAGCTACCTGCCGACCTTCCTGCAGATGGTCGACGGCGCCAGCGCCACCGGCTCCGGGCTGCTGATGCTGCCGATGATGCTCGGCGTCGTGGTGGCGTCCATCGTCGGCGGCCAGCTCATCAGCCGCACCGGGCGGTACAAGATCTTCCCCATCCTCGGCGGCGCCCTGTCCGCGGCCGGCATGTGGATGCTGTCGCTGATGGATGCCGACACCCCGCAGCTCACCTACAGCGTCTACATGGCCGTGCTGGGCCTCGGTATCGGCCTGGTGCTGCCCGTCCTGGTGCTCGCCGTGCAGAATTCGGTGAGCCCCGCCGACATCGGGTCCGCCACCAGCGCCAACAACTACTTCCGGCAGATCGGCGGATCGGTCGGCGCCGCCGTCTTCGGCACGCTCTTCGCCGACCGGCTCGGCAAGCGGCTGGCCGTCGAACTGCCGCACGGCGCGCATCTGCCCGACCCGCAGTCGGTCACCCCGCAACTGGTCCGCACCCTGCCCGCGGCGGTGCGCGACGGCTATGTGCAGGCGTACGCCGACGCCATGCCGCGGATCTTCCTCTACCTGGTGCCGGTGCTCGTCCTCGGCTTCCTCTTCGCCTTCCTGCTCAAGGAGAAACCCTTGGTCACCCAGCACGGCCCCGCCGCCGCGAACGCCGCCACGACCGCGTACGACGCACCCGCGACGGACCATCTCGACGGCACCGCGGCCGACGCGCCGCTGCCCGGCGCCCGCCGGATGCCCACCCCGCCGCAGCACCGCGGCGTCGCCGTCTGCGGCACCGTCCAGCACTCCGACGGCAGCAGCGTCGGCCGGGCCGCGCTCACCCTGATCGACGGCACCGGGCGGCAGATCGGCCGCGGCGCCACCGGGGAGGACGGCCGCTACGCGCTGAGCACTCCGGGCGCCGGCAGCTACGTCCTGATCGCCGCGGCCGGCGGCCACCAGCCGCAGGCGGTCAGCGTCACCGTCGGCGACCACCCGGTCGACCTCGACGTCGTCCTGGGCGGCGCCGGCCGCCTCGCGGGGGCGGTGCGCACCGCCGACGGCACACCGGTGCGGGACGCCATCGTGACCCTCACCGACGTGCGCGGCGACGTCGTGGCCACCTCACGCAGCGGCCGCGAGGGCGCGTACGTCCTGGCGGAGCTGGTCGCCGGCGAATACACCCTGGCCGCCAGCGCCCCCGCCTACCGCCCCGCCGCCCTGCCCGTCACCGTCCAGGCCTCCCGGGAGACCCGCCAGGACGTCGAACTGGCCGGCGGCGCGGTCCTGCGCGGCACCGTCCGCGCCCCCGCCGGCCGCCTGGTCGAGGACGCCCGCGTCACCCTCCTGGACGCCGCGGGCAATGTCGTCGACTCCGTCACCACCGGCGCCGACGGCCACTTCCGCTTCGTCGACCTCGCGGCAGGCGAGTACACCGTCATCGCGGCGGGCTACCCGCCGGTGGCCACCGTCCTCCAGGTCGCCGGCGGCGGCCGCACCGAACGCGACCTGCAACTCGGCCACCCCGACTAGCCCCTCCGGGGGCCTCCGGGGGCCCTACGGGGTCTTGGGCTTGGCGCACTGCGTGCCCCGGATCGACGAGTAGGTACCGCCGATCCGGTACGTGCCGGCGGCCGGGGCGTTCAGCCGCGTCCACTCACCGTCCGGCGTCAGGCATCCGTGCCGGTTGTCGTCGGTGCCCTCAACGCCCAGCACCGGGGACCAGGGGATGCGCAGCAGCACGGAGCCGGCGGCCGGCATGGAGACGGTCAGCTCGGCCGGGCCGGCCTCCTGGACGGTGGCCGGCGGGTCGGCCAGCGGGTCGACGTCGCCGGAGACCTTGAAGACCTGCCAGTTCTCGTCGTGCCACACCGGGACCAGCCAGTCCGGCGCGGAGCGCACGACCTTAGCCTCGGCCACGGCCGCGCCGTCCGGCTCGTCGGACGGCAGCACCACGTAGTAGACGCTCCAGTGCTCCAGCCACTCCCGGTAGCTCTCGGCGGTCAGCGTGCCGTCGTAGAAGAGCGGGTTGCGCTCGACGTCGGCCTGCCGGTTCCAGCCGCGGGCCAGGTTCACGTAGGGCGACAGGCCGGACGCCTCCCAGTGCGAGCGCAGCGGCACGACCTCGACGCGGCCCTTGTCCGCGTGCACCTTCTGCAGCTCGGCGATCAGCGGCGGTGCGTGCCGGACGGTGGAGCTGACCGCGGAGGTGTTGACCTGGTCCACGATCGGCTTGGTGATCTGCCACCCCGCCACCCCGGCGAAGGCCAGCCACAGGACCAGCAGGCGCCGCCCGGTCCAGTGGCTGCCGCGGGCCACGAGCAGCAGGACGGTGCCGCCGAAGAGCAGCGCGAGGCGTTCCACGTTGCTGCCGATGGGGGAGGGGATCACCCAGGTCAGCGCGACACCGGCGGCGTAGACCCAGGACCCGGCGCGCAGCTCGCGCCAGGACCTCGGCACCACCAGGGCGGTCACCACCGCGATGGCGAAGGGGATGATCGCGAAATACCAGTTGAAGGGCTGTACCCCGTAGAAGGGGAAGAGCAGCGAGGTCGCGCCGACCACGAGCGGCGGCGTCACGGCCAGCACGTAGCAGTCGGCCCTGCGGCCGGTCAGGAACAGCGCGGCGGCGACCACCAGCATGAAGAGCCCCGCGACGGGGCTGCACATGGTGGCCAGCGCGGTCATCACCACCGCCGTGGCCAGCCGCGGCGAGCGGCCGCGCAGGTTCGCGGCGCCAGGGAAGAGCGCGAGGGCGGCGACCATCGCGAAGAGCATGCCGAGCGCGAAGGTGACCCGGCCGGACACAACGTCACACCAAAGGGCGAACGTCGTCCACAGCGCCGGCACCATCGGACGGCGGATACCGCCCCGCATGAGTAGTGCAGCGCCGACCGTCGCCGACAGTGTGCCGGCGATCACCGCGGTGGTCCGCACACCCAGCGCGGCCATGATGTACGGCGACAGGATGCTGTACGACGCGGGGTGCATCCCGCCGTACCAGGACAGGTTGTACGAGGCCGAGGGATGGGCCCGTATGAAGTCCGTCCAGGCGTACTGCGCGGCCATGTCGCCGGAGTCCTTGGCCAGGAAGAACGCCCACAGCACGTGCAGCACGAAGGCGACCGCGGTCGCGACGACGACCGGGTGGCGCAGATTCACCGGGCGAAGCAGTGCCCTCTGCTTCCTGGGCTCGGAAACACGCGCAGGCTGCCAGGTCGTCACAGAGCCTCTTCCGGTGGCGGGGCGATGCGGATGGCCCGGCCGGCTGACACCCGGCGGGCATCGAACCCCCACCCGCGAGCGGCTCGGATCAGAGTTCGAACACAGAGTTTGGACGCTAGCACGGCTCGCGCGGTTGCTCGCGCCCGGGCGTGCGCCCGGATTTCCGCTTTGCCTCCCCCGGAACCCGGCCCGGCCGTACCGTGGTAACGGCACCGCAGACCCTGCGCCGGACGGGTGTTCCCACCCGCCGGAACGGGGTCCTCGGCTGCCCGTGGAAGGAGCCCAACGAACCATGGACCGCCGCAATCCCGCAGGGCTTTCCGGCCGGATCCCGCTCGCGGTGATCGTCGTGGACGCCGCGGGCCTGGTGTCGCACTGGAGTACGGGGGCGCGCAAGCTGTTCGGGCGTTCCCGCCAGGAGGCCGTCGGCCGCCCCGCTGTCGATCTGCTCCCGGTGGTCGGCGCCCTGGAGGGCACGGCAGGGCCGGACGCCGGCGGCGCCCCCGCGGCGGCCGGAGCGGCCTATCCGTCCGAGGAGGACTACGGGCGGGGCCTTGAGGCGTCGCTGGCGGGCGCTGCCGCGTATCCCACCGCGGGCCGTGCCCGGCTCTTCGAGCCGCCGCGGGACCCGTCCGCGGGCGGGCGTGAGGACGGCGGCGGGCGTGAGGACAGCGGCGACGGCGTACCGGACGTCCTGGACGTCCTGTGGTGGGCCTACCCGCTGGTCGGCCCGGGCCCCGAGCGGCTGCTCGTGCTGGCCGCCGACGCGGCGCGGCTGCGGCCCGGCGGAGCGGAGGCCCCGGCAGACGCCTTCGAGCGGATCGCCCCCGGCTTCGCCCTGCACACCGAATTCGCCGGCGCCGACGGTCTCGCCAAGCGGCTCCCGGAGATCCTGCCCAGCATGAATCCGCTGGACAGTGCGCGGATCGTGGCGCAGGTGCTCGACCTGGGCTATCCGGTGCTGGAGATCAGCCAGCACGACCGGGTGCCCGTCACCCCCGACTGGGGCGTGCCACGCAGGGCCGAGCGGCAGGCCAGGCGGCGGGCCGCCGAGCAGGCCGCGGCGCTCGACCCGGAGTCGGTGCCGGCGGGGGAACTGGCGCCCGACCTGGAATACGCCGCGGTGCGCGAGCATCTCGAATTCCTCAACGAGGTCAGCGGCCGGATCGGCACCTCGCTGGACCTGGCCCGCACCATCGAGGAGGTCAGCGCGGCCGTCGTGCCGCGCTTCACCGACGTCGCCGGCACCTACCTGCGCGAGCAGGTGCTCGCCGGCGAGGGCTTCCCCGACGGCCCGCCCGACGTCACCACCATGTGGTATCGCGTCGCCCTCGAGCACACCGACGAGCCGGGGCGCTGGGACGACGTCGTGCCGGTCGGCGAGTCGATGCCCTTTCCCGCCCGGACCCCGTTCTTCCAGTGCATGACCACCGGCGAGCCGGTCATGGTGCCGCGCATCAGCGAGGATATGGGCCATGCGATCGCCGCGCAGTTTCCCAAGCGCGACATCAGCCCGCTGATCACCGACCGCTCGATGCTGGTCGTGCCGCTGAAGGCGCGCAATGTGGTGCTGGGCTTCATGATCCTGCTGCGGCACCGCGAGCGCCCGGACTTCAACGACATGGACCGCGTCACCGGCTCCGAACTGGCCGCCCGCGCCGGGCTGGTTCTCGACAACGCGCGGATGTACACGTACCAGGAGAATGTCGCCGACACCCTCCAGGACAGCATGCTGCCGCACATCGCGCCGCGGATGCCCGGCTGCGACGTGGCGACGCGCTATCTGCCGGGCACCCGGCTCGGCAGGGTCGGCGGCGACTGGTTCGACAGCATCAAACTGCCCGGTTCGCGCCTCGCCCTGGTCGTCGGCGACGTCATGGGCCACGGTTTGAACTCGGCCGCCATGATGGGGCAGTTCCGCACCGCTGTGCAGACCATGGCGCAGCTCGGCCTGCCGCCCGCCCAGTTGCTGCGGAATCTGGACGACCTGGCGCAGCGGCTCGGCGAGCAGTATCTGGCCACCTGCCTCTACGCCGTCTACGACCCGGTCGAGTCCGAGGTGCTGATCGCCAACGCCGGGCACATCCCGCCGGTCCTGGTCCGCGCAGCCGACGGCCACAGCGAACTGCTCGACGTGCCGACCGGGGCGCCGCTGGGCGTCGGCGGGGTGCCCTTCGAGACGGTCAGGATCCCGGTCTCGCCCGGCGACCGGCTGGTGCTGTGCACCGACGGCCTGGTCGAGGTCCGCGGCCAGGACATCGGCGCAGGACTCGCCGCACTGTGCGAGAGCGCCGCGCACCCGGCCGCGTCCATGGACGACGCCTGCGACACGATCATCCGCGCCCTCAACCCGCGCGGCGGCCGCAAGGACGACGTGGCCTTGCTGATGGCCCGCCTCAACGGCATCCCGCGTGAGGACGTCGCCGCCTGGGAGCTGGCCGCCGACCCCGCCGAAGTGGCCAGGGCCAGGTCCCTGGTCCGCGAGACGCTGCGGGAGTGGGAGCTGGCGGACGTCGCCGAGACGGCGGAGCTGCTGGTCGGCGAGGTCGTCACCAACGCCGTACGGCACGCGCACGACCGGCCGGTCGGACTGCGCCTGGTGCGCGCCGACGCACTGCTGGTGGAGGTGTCCGACGACGACCACGGGGTGCCGGTGCTGCTCAGCGCCGGCCCCGAGGACGAAGGCGGCCGCGGCATGCGGATCGTCAGCCGGCTGGCTCGCGAGTGGGGCACCAGCCGGTCGGCGCAGGGCAAGACCGTGTGGTTCGAGCAGGCCCTGCCGGTGCGCCGCAAACGCTGACACCGGCCCCTTCCGGCCGGCCCCGGCGGGCCGCCGGCCTTTCCGTACGATCACGACGTGGGGAGTGGTGAGTACGTGTGAACGTCTCCAGCGGGTACGCACATGCGTGGGAGAGCTTCTGGGAGGACGCTCCGTACGAGCCGGGAGGCGTCCTGTGGGACGCGGAAGCGGCACTGACGGCGCAACGGCACCTGGCCTTCTTCGAGGAGTATTTCGACCCCGGGCTGCCGCTGGTGGACCTGGGCTGCGGCAACGGCACCCAGACCCGCTTCCTGGCCGGCCGCTACCCGTCCGTCGTCGGGGTCGACCTGTCCCACGCGGCCATAGCGCGTGCCAGGAGGGACGACCCGCACGGCCTCGCCGGCTACCAGCAGCTCGACGCCGTCGACACTGACGCGGTCCGGGCGCTGCACGCGGAATTGGGCGACGCCAACGTCTACATGCGCGGCGTGCTGCACCAGTGCGAGACCGCCGACCGCAGCCGCCTCGTCGACGGCATCGCCACCCTCATCGGGCAGCGCGGCAGGGCCTTCGCCGTGGAATTGTCCGAGGCCGCCAAGGGCGTGCTCATGGGCCTGGCCCAGGGCCCCACCGGGCCGCCGCCGAAGCTCGGCGCGGTCTTCGCGCACGGCATCGCGCCCGGCGAGGTCCACGACGCCGCGGTGCCCGGCTACTTCACCTCGGCGGGACTCGACGTGCTGACCGCGGGCGAGGAGCCGCTGCTGACCACCGAGTTCCGCCCCGACGGGGCACGTATAGAGATCCCGTCCCGATGGCTGGTGGCGGGACTGGCGGCATGATCCGCACCGGCCGCGTAAGGTGATTCCGCATGCGGAAGATCCTCATCTCGGCCGACATGGAGGGCGCCACCGGCGTGACCTGGCCGGCCGACGTCCTGCCCGGCACCGAGCAGTGGCAGCGCTGCCGCCACATGTTCACCTCCGACGTCAACGCCGCCGTCGCGGGCTTCCTGGACGGCGGCGCCGACCAGGTGCTCATCAACGAGGCGCACTGGACGATGCGCAACCTGCTGCTCGAGCAGCTGGACGAGCGCGCCCAGCTGCTCACCGGGCGGCACAAGGAACTGTCCATGGTCGAGGGCGTCCAGCACGGTGACGTCGACGGCGTCGCCTTCGTCGGCTACCACACCGGCGCCGGCACAGAGGGCGTCCTGGCGCACACCTACCTCGCCAACTCCATCACCGGCGTGTGGGTCAACGGCGAACCCGCGAGCGAGGGCCGGCTCAACGCCCTGGTGGTCGCCGAATACGGCGTCCCTGTCGTCCTGGTGACCGGTGACGACCGCACCGGCGTCGACGCGCGGAGCTACGCGCCGCGGGCCCGTACGGTCGCCGTGAAGGACTATGTGTCCCGCTACGCCGCCGTCTGCCGGCCGCCGGCCAGGACCGCCGCCGACATCCGGGCAGCGGCCCAGCAGGCCGCCGAGCTGGCTGTACGGCACGAGCCCGTACAGGCCGGGCCCTTCACCGTGGAGCTGGAGTTCGACGCCTGGCACCTGGTCGGCGCCGCCACCGTCGTCCCCGGGGTGGAGCAGACCGGCGAGCGGCGGGTGGCGTATACCCTGCCGACGATGTACGCGGCCCTGCGCGCTTTCAAGGCCGTGACCACACTCGTTTCCCAGGCGGTGGAGGAGCAGTATGGCTGAGCGGTCCATGACGTCGACCCGCGGGACCGGCGCACCGGTGGTCGACGACCAGGCGCTGGACGAGGTGGTGCGCTTCACCTCCGACCTGATCAGGCTCGACACCACCAACCGCGGCGGCGGCGACGGCAATGAGCGGGCGGCGGCCGAATACGTCGCCGAGCGCCTCGCCGAGGCCGGCATCGAACCGGCCGTACTGGAGAAGGCGCCCGGGCGCAGCAACGTGGTGGCGAGGATTCCCGGCACCGACCCGTCGGCCGACGCGCTGCTGGTGCACGGGCACCTCGACGTGGTGCCGGCGCAGGCCGCCGACTGGACCGTGCACCCCTTCTCCGGCGAGATCCGCGACGGCGCCGTCTGGGGCCGCGGCGCCATTGACATGAAGAACACCGACGCGATGGTGCTGGCCTGCGTCCGCGCCTGGGCCCGCGCCGGCAGGCGCCCGCCGCGGGACATCGTGCTGGCTTTCACCGCCGACGAGGAGGACAGCGCCGCCTACGGCGCCGGCTACCTCGTCGCCGAGCACCCCGACCTCTTCGCCGACTGCACCGAGGGCATCAGCGAGTCCGGCGCGTACACCGTCCACGCCGACAACGGCCTGCGCCTCTACCCGGTCGCCGCCGGCGAGCGCGGCACCGCGTGGCTCGAACTGACCGCCGAGGGCAGGGCCGGCCACGGCTCCAAGATCAACCACGAGAACGCCGTCGTGCACCTGGCCGCTGCTGTCACCAGGATCGGCGAGCACCGCTGGCCGGTCCACCTCACCGCCACCGTCGAGGCGGCCCTCACCGAACTCGCCGCGCTCTACGGCGTCCCCGCCGACCTGGACGACGTCGACGCGCTGCTCGACCGGCTCGGCACCGCCGCGGCCTTCGTACGCCCCACCGTCCGCAACAGCGCCAACCCGACGATGCTGCAGGCCGGCTACAAGGTCAACGTCATCCCCGGCACCGCCACCGGATACGTCGACGGGCGCATCCTGCCCGGCGGCCAGGACGAATTCACCGCCACCATGGACCGGCTCACCGGGCCGCACGTGCACTGGGACTACCACCACCACGAGGTGCCGCTCGAAGCACCGGTCGACTCGGCGTCCTTCGCGGCGATGCGCGAGGCCCTCGAGCACTTCGACCCCGGTGCCCGCGTGGTGCCGTTCTGCATGTCGGGCGGCACCGACGCCAAGCAGTTCTCCCGGCTGGGCATCACCGGCTACGGCTTCTCGCCGCTGCGCCTGCCGCCGGGCTTCGACTACCAGGCGCTCTTCCACGGCGTGGACGAGCACGTCCCCGTCGACGCCCTGCACTTCGGCGTCCACGTACTGGACCGTTTCCTGCGTGGAGCCGCGGGGGAGGAGACCGCATGACCGCCACCACGCAGCAGGACACCGGCTACGGCAGCTGGACCTCGCCCGTCGACGCGGCCACCGCCGCCGCCCACGACGGCAGCCCCGACTGCATCGGCGTCGTCGGCGATGACCTCTGGTGGACCGCGCCCCGCCCCGCGGAGGGCGGCCGCCGCGCGCTGATCAGGCGCCGCCCCGACGGCACCGAGGAATGCCCGCTGCCCGAACCCTGGAACGTCCGCGACCGCGTCATGGAATACGGCGGCACCCCCTGGGGCGGCGCGCTCGTCGACGGCTCCCCGCTGATCGTCTTCGCCCACCACGCCGACCAGCGCCTCTACGCCTTCCGCCCGGACCGCCCGCAGGACCCGCCCTATCCGCTCACCCCGGTCTCCACCGTCGGCGGCGGGCTGCGCTGGGCCGAGCCGTCCGTGCGCACCGAGCGCGGCGAAGTGTGGGCCGTACTGGAGGAATTCACCGGCGAGGCGCCCGGCGACCTGCGCCGAATCCACGCCGCCGTCCCGCTCGACGGCAGCGCCGCCGAGGACCGCGCGGCCGTACGCGAACTGGCCCCCGCCGCCCATCGCTTCGTCACCGGCCTGCGCCTGTCACCCGACGCCGGGCAGGCCGTCTGGCTGGCCTGGGACCACCCCCGGATGCCCTGGGACGGCACGGAGGTGCGCTGCGCCGACGTCCGGTCCGACGGCACCCTCGGCCCGGCCCGCACCCTCATCGGGGGCCCCGAGGAATCCGTCGTCCAGGCCGAGTGGGCCGCCGACGGCACCCTGCTCGCCGCCACCGACCGCACCGGCTGGTGGAATCTGCACCGCGTCGACCCGGCGACCGGCGAAGCCGTCAACCTGTGCCCGCGCGAGGAGGAATTCGCCGGACCGCTGTGGAAGCTCGGCCAGCGCTGGTTCGCCCCCCTCGACCACGGCCTGATCGCCGTCCTGCACGGCGTCGGGGCCGCCAGGCTCGGCCTCCTCGACCCCGCCACCGGGCAGCTCACCGACGCCGCCGGCCACTGGACCGAGTGGAGCAGCACCCTCGCCGCCACCGGCAGCCGCGTCATCGGCCTCGCGGCGAGCGCCCACAGCTCGCCGGAGATCGTCGAACTCGACGCCGCCACCGGCCGCACCCGGGTCATCGGCAACCCGCACCACGACACCGTCGACCCGGCGTACATCCCCCGGGCCGAGGCACGCGTCTTCACCGGACCCGGCGGCCGCGACGTCCACGCCCACGTCTACGCCCCGCGCCACCCCGACCACACCGCCACCGGGCCCGCCCCGTACGTCATCTGGGCGCACGGCGGCCCCACCAGCCGCACCCCCATGGTCCTCGACCTGGAAATCGCCTACTTCACCTCCCGCGGCATCGGCGTCGCCGAGGTCAACTACGGCGGCTCCACCGGTTACGGCCGCGCCTACCGCAACCGGCTGCGCGAGCAATGGGGCATCGTCGACGTGGAGGACTGCGTCGCCGTCGCCGAGGGCCTGGCCGCCGAAGGCGCCGCCGACCCGCGGCGGCTCGCCATCCGCGGCGGCAGCGCGGGCGGCTGGACCACCGCCGCCGCCCTGACCACCACCTCGACCTTCGCCTGCGGCGCGATCAGCTACCCCATCCTCGACCTGGCCGGCTGGTCACCGGCCGGCGGCGAGACCCACGACTTTGAATCCTGGTACCTCGAATCCCTCATCGGCCCCCACACCGAGGTCCCCGAGCGCTACCACGACCGCTCCCCGGTCCACCACGCCGACCGCATCACCGCCCCCTTCCTCCTGATGCAGGGCCTCGACGACGTCATCTGCCCCCCTGCCCAGTGCGACCGCTTCCTCGCGGCCCTCGCCGGCCGCTCCGTTCCCCACGCCTACCTCGCCTTCCCCGGCGAAAGCCACGGCTTCCGCCGCCTGGACACCCTGGTGACCTGCCTGGAAGCCGAACTCTCCCTCTACGCCCAGGTCTTCGCCTTCACCCCGCCGGGCATCCCGGTGCTGGACCTGACGCCGTGAGGCGCGCCGAGCCGGGCGCCGGGCGCGTGCCTCGGGGCTCCTCCCGGGGGAGGGTGCCCGCGCGGGCGGGTGTGTCCGTCGGGGGCGCCGGGGTTGGGCGGGCGGGTGTGGCCACGCCTGGTCGCGTCGGTCCCGGCGCCGGGCGGGGCCGCGGGCGTGGCGTCGCGGGTGGGGGAGTGGCGCGAGCCGGTGTGGCCGTGCCTGGTCGGGTCGCTCCCGGCGCCGGACGTGGCGTCGCCCGTGGGGGAGTCGTGCGGGCCGGTGGGTTCGCGGCCGCGCGGGTCCGCCACCGTATCGACGGTGGCGGGGCCAGGTGACCGCGGCTGCCGTGTCCGCGCTGGTCAGGCCGCCGCGGCTGGTCGCGGGTGACCGGGTGGGTGTCGTCGCGCCCGCGGGACCGGTGCCGCCCGCGATGCTGGAGGCCGGGCTCGACGTCCTGCGGGACTGGGGGCTGAAACCGGTCGTCGCCCCGCACGCGCTGGACGCTCACCCGTCCGGCTATCTCGCGGGCGCCGACCGGGCCAGGGCCGACGACCTGCTGGACGCCTGGTGCGACCCGGCGCTGGCCGCCGTTCTCTGCGCCCGCGGCGGCTACGGCACGCAGCGCATGGTCGACCTGGTGGACTGGGACGCCATGCGGCGGGCCGCCCCGAAGGCCTTCGTCGGCTACAGCGACGTCACCGTGCTGCACGAGGCCTTCGCCACCCGCCTCGGCCTGGCCACCCTGCACGGCCCGATGCCCGGCACCCCGGCCTTCCTCGCCGACACCGCCGGCCGCGACCACCTGCGCCGCACCCTCTTCACACCCGAGGACGTCCAAGTGCTGCGCGCACCGGCCGCCCGCGCACTCGTGCCGGGCCGGGCGGCGGGCGTCACCCTGGGCGGCTGTCTCAGCCTGCTCGCCTCCGACATCGGTACGCCCACGGGCCGTCCCTCGGCCGCGGGCGGCATCCTGCTGCTGGAGGACACCGGCGAGGAGGCGTACCGCCTCGACCGCTTCCTCACCCAGCTGCTGCGCACCGGCTGGCTCGACGGGGTCGCCGGGATCGCGCTCGGCTCCTGGGAGGGCTGCGGCCCCGACGACGAGGTGCGCGCCCTGCTGCTCGACCGGCTCGGGCCCCTCGGCGTCCCGATCCTGGAGGATCTGGGCTTCGGGCACTGCCTGCCCGCCCTCACCGTGCCGCTCGGGGTGCCCGCCGTCCTCGACGCCGACGCCGGCACCCTCACCGCCGAACTGCCCGCGCTCGGCTGATTCTTACCGACCCCTGACAGGGCGGCGGCCCGCCCGCCGCACGGACCGCCGCGGCCGTACGGTCGGCCCCATGCAGATCCTCGTCACCGGCGGCGCCGGCTTCATCGGCTCGCACGTCGTCACCGCCCTGCACACCGTCGGGCACCGCGTCCGGGTCCTCGACGCGCTGCTGCCGGCCGCGCACGGCCCCGACCCGGCGCCCCCCGTACTGCCCGACGGCGTCGAATGGCGGCACGCCGACGTCCGCGACCGGGCGGCAGTCGACGCGGCCCTGCTCGGCGTCGACGCCGTCTGCCACCAGGCCGCGATGGTCGGCCTGGGCAAGGACTTCGCCGACGCGCCGGACTACACGAGCTGCAACGTCCACGGCACCGCCGTCCTGCTCGCCGCCATGGCCGCGGCCGGCGTGCCCTCGATGGTGCTCGCCGGGTCCATGGTCATCTACGGCGAAGGCCGGTACGAGTGCCCGCGGCACGGCGTCGTACGCCCCGGGCCCCGGCTCGCCGCCGACCTCGACGCCGGCCGCTTCGAACCGCCCTGCCCCCGCTGCGGCCAGCCCCTCGCCCCCGGCCTCGTCGACGAGGACGCGCCCGCCGACCCGCGCAACGTCTACGCCACCACCAAACTCGCCCAGGAGCACCTCGCCGCCGCCTGGGCCCGTGACACCGGCGGCCGCGCCGTCTCGCTGCGTTACCACAACGTCTACGGCCCGGGCATGCCCCGGGACACCCCTTACGCGGGAGTCGCCGCCCTCTTCCGCTCCGCCCTGGCCCGCGGCGAGGCCCCGGACGTGTACGAGGACGGCGGCCAGCGACGCGACTTCGTCCACGTCACCGATGTGGCCACGGCCAACGCGGCCGCCCTCGACGCCCTCCCCGACGTCCCCCCGGGCACCCTGCGCCCCTACAACGTCGCCACCGGCGCCCCCCACACCGTGGGGGAACTCGCCACCCTCCTCGCCACCACCTGCGGCGGCCCCGCCCCCCGCATCACCGGCGCCTACCGTCTCGGCGACGTCCGCCACATCACCGCCTCCACCGCCCGCATCCACACCGACCTCCCGTGGGCCCCCCAGGTCCCCTTCCACACGGGCATCCCCGCCTTCGCCCACTCCCCCCTCCGCCGCTAGGGAGGCGGAGGCTCAGCGGTCCCGGGCAACCGCGCGCCCGGCCGCGACGAAACCCCCGTGCGGCAAAGGACACCCCAGGGGCACGCGCCGATCCCCCCTCCAGGCGAAGCCCTGGGAGTGGACGGAGCGTCCTCCGACCCGCCCGCACCGCCGGCGGATCCCCGGGCACCCGCCATGCCCGGGTCTGCGGACACGCCCTAAAGCCTCCCCGGCGAGGGAGCGGCCGCGGGCAGCACGACCTCGAAGCGGCATCCGCCCGGCACATTGCGCACCGCTGCCCGCCCGTGGTGCGCCTCCACGATCCCGCGCACGATCGCCAGCCCCAGCCCCGCCCCCGCCGAAGGCGTCATCGTCGGGGTGCGCGCCCCGCTGCCCCGCCACCCCGTGTCGAAGACCCGGGCGAGATCCGCGGCCGGAATCCCCCCGCACCCGTCCGTCACCGACACCACGACCGCCCCGGACGTGGCATCCCGCAGCGCGGACACCGCGACCGTGCCGTCCGCCGGTGTCCGGTGAATGGCGTTGGTCAGCAGATTCGCCAGCACCCGCGTCATCTCCCGGCCGTCGACCTCGATGGGAATCCGCTCGACCCGCTCCCCGACCAACCGCACGCCGTGCTCGGCGGCGAGCGGATCCGCCCCGGCTATCGCGTCGCCGACCAGGTCGTAGACCGACATCCGGGAGGGGCTGAGCGCCAGCACCCCGGCCTGGATGCGGGACAGCTCGAACAGGTCGCCGACCATCCCGCTGAGCCGGTCGACCTCGGTGCGGATCTGCCGGTGGTAGCGGGCGGGGTCCTCCGCTATCCCGTCCTCCAGCGCCTCGGTCATGGCCCGCAGCCCGGCCAGCGGGGTGCGCAGGTCGTGGGAGATCCAGGCGACCAGCTCGCGCCGGGACGCCTCCAACGCGCGCTCCCGCTCCCGGGAGGCCTCCAGCTTGGCACTGGTGGCGGCCAGCTCGCGGCCCAGCTCGGCCAGTTCGGCCGTGGGCGCGCCGGCGGGCGCGGCGAAGGCGTCGCCGTCGCCGAAGGCACGGGCGGCCGCGGTGAGCGCCCGGCTGCCGGCGACCACCGTGCGGCCGAGCAGCAGCGCCACCGCGAGGGAGACGGCCGCGGCTATCGCGCACACGGTGGTGACGACACCGAGGTCGTGCTCCGACAGGAACATCGCCCAGGCCACGGACAGGGTCCCGGCGAGCATCGCGCACACGGCGACCACGACCACCACGGCGAGCGACATCGCGACCGAGCGGTGGCGCAGCAGGCGCAGAGCGGCGGCACCGAGCAGCCCGACGAGCGCCGCGCCCGCCGCGGCGTACGCGGCGATGACCACCACGTCACTCATCGCCGCCACCGCCGCCCGCCGGCTCGCCCACGTGGCCGTCGGCGTCCCCGGACGCCTCCGGGTCGAAGCGGTAACCGACGCCCCACACCGTGCTGATGAGACGCGGCCTGGCCGGATCGTCCTCGATCTTCTCGCGCAGCCGCCGCACGTGCACGGTCACCGTCGACAGGTCGCCGAACTCCCAGCCCCACACCCGCCGCATCAGCTCCTCGCGGCCCAGCACCCGCCCCGGGTGCCGCAGGAAGAAGGCCAGCAGGTCGAACTCGCGGATCGTCAGCGGCAGCTCCTCCCCGTCCCGCAGCGCCCTGCGCGCGGCCGGGTCGAGGGCGAGCGTGCCCGACCGCAACCACGGCCCGGGCGGGGGCGCCGCGCCCGCGCGGCGCAGCACCGACTCGACGCGCAGCACCAGCTCGCGCGGGGAGAACGGCTTGGTCACATAGTCGTCCGCCCCCACCTCCAGACCGAGGATGCGGTCGTCCTCGTCGCCCCGCGCGGTGAGCATGACCACCGGCAGCGGCCCGTCCTCCCGTATGACGCGGCAGACTTCGAGGCCGTCCATGCCCGGCAGCATCAGGTCGAGCACGACCAGGTCAGGCCGTGCGGCGGCGGCGCGGGCGACCGCGGTCGGGCCGTCGGCGGCCCGGTCCACGGCGAAGCCGGCTCGGTCGAGGTAGCCCGCGACAACCTCCGCGACGGTCGGATCGTCGTCCACGACGAGGATCCGCCGGCGCGGCGGCGGTACGGACACGGGTGCGGTGCTCATGGAAAGAGTCTGGCACCCGCCACTGACAGTGACCATCGACCGGTGGTCCGCGGCCGCCGGCGTCCGTGTTTCGTAAGGATCCGCTTCCCCTGTCTGCCACCTCCGGCTTCGTAGGGTGAGCTTCGTGACTCTGACACCGCCGGCTGTCGCCGATGTCGTCCTGCCCTGCCTCGACGAGGCCGCCGCCCTGCCCGGGGTGCTGGCGCGTATCCCGCCCGGCTGGCGGGCCGTCGTGGTCGACAACGGCTCCACCGACGGCTCGGCCCGCATCGCCGCGGACCTCGGGGCCCACGTCGTCCGCGAGCCGCTGCGGGGTTTCGGGGCCGCCTGCCATGCCGGACTGCTGGCCGCGACCGCCGACCTCGTCTGCTTCTGCGACTGCGACGGCTCCCTCGACCCGGCGCTGCTGCCCGCGCTCGCCGCGCCGGTGCTCGCGGGGGAGGCCGACCTCGTGCTCGGCCGCCGCAGGCCCACCGCCCGAGGTGCCTGGCCGCCGCACGCGCGGCTCGCCAACCTCGAACTCGCCCGCCGCGTCCGCCGCCGCACCGGCCTGCCGCTGCGCGACCTCGGCCCGCTGCGGGCCGCCCGGCGCACGGCCCTGCTGTCACTGGGGCTGACCGACCGGCGTTCGGGCTACCCGCTCGAAATGGTGGTGCGCGCCGCCGACGCGGGCTGGCGGGTCAGGGAGACCGACGTGCCGTACGTGCCGCGCGAGGGCCGCTCGAAGGTCACCGGCACCTGGCACGGCACCTGGCAGGCGGTCCACGACATGAGTGCTGTCCTGGCCGTGCGCCCGGCGGCGGGGCACCCGCGGGCGGGGCGGTGAGCGCGGCCACGGGTGGGGCCACCACGTTGCTGGTCATCGCCAAGTCCCCGCTGCCCGGGCGGGTGAAGACCCGGCTGACGCCGTGCTTTTCGCCCCTGCAGGCCGCCGCGCTGGCGGAGGCGGCACTGAGTGACACCCTGGCGGCCGGGCTCGGGGTCGCGGCAGGGCGCCGCGTGCTGGTGCTCGACGGGGCGCCGGGGCCATGGCTTCCCGCAGGCTACGAGGTCGTCCCGCAGGCCGCGGGCGGTCTGGACGGGCGCCTGGCGGCGGCCTTCGAAGGCTGCGCCGGTCCCGCGCTGCTGGTCGGGATGGACACCCCGCAACTTGTCCCCGAGCTGCTGGCCGTGCCGTTCGGCCCCGGCGGGTGGGACGGCTGCCACGCGTGGTTCGGCCCGGCGGCCGACGGCGGCTTCTGGGCGCTGGGCCTGGCCGATCCCGCCCGTGCCGGCCTGCTGCGGGGCGTGCCCATGTCCACGCCCCGCACCGGCGCCGTCCTGCGCGCCCGGCTGACCTCCGCGGGTCTGCGGGTCCGCGACCTGCCCGCGCTGCGGGACGTGGACACGCCCGCCGACGCCGCCGAGGTCGCCGCCCTCGCCCCGCACACCCGTTTCGCCCGGACCTTCCGCACGCTGGGCACGCCCGTGCCCACCCCCGCGGGCCCGGGCCTGACCGCGGAGAGCCGGTGACGGCCCCCGCGGCCGTCGCGGCGGAAACCGGCTGGGCCGCCGACCCGTACGCGTGGGCGATCGCCCGCGGCAGCGGACCGCTGTTCCTGCGCCGGACGGACGGCTGGCTGCTGCCCCTTGAGGTGGAACGCTGGTGCGCCCCGCCGGACGCCGCGGACCGTACGCTGCTGCGCCGCTGCCGCGGGCCGGTCCTCGACATCGGGTGCGGGCCGGGCCGGCTGGTCACGGCGATGGCCGCGGCCGGCACACCGGTGCTCGGCCTCGACGTGAGCCCCGCCGCCGTCGCCCGCACCCAGCGCTCCGGGGGAGCGGTGCTGTGCAGGTCGGTCTTCGACCGGCTGCCGGCCGAGGGCAGATGGGGCACCGCACTGCTGGCCGACGGCAACGTCGGTATCGGCGGCGACCCGTACGCGCTGCTGCGCCGGGTACGCCGCCTGCTCGCCCCCGGCGGCCGGCTCCTGGCCGAGGCGGCACCGCACGAGGTCGACGAGCGGGTGACCGTACGGGTCGAGGACGCGCACGGCCGCCGCGGCGGCGACTTCCCCTGGGCCAGGCTCGGCCCGTCGGCACTGGCGGCCGCGGCCGGCGCGACCGGCTGGGCGGTGGAGGAGGAGTGGACGGCCGACGGGCGCCGATTCCTCGCGCTCGCGGCGGCCGGCCTCAGCGGGTCGCTCCTGCAGCAGCCCGCGGTGTACGCCCGAGGGGGGCGGTGAGCGGGGCCAGCGCGCCGGGCCGCGCCGGCGGCCCGCCACCGCCGTCAGTGCCGCGGTGCGATCAGTGGCGGCTCCCGCACCGCAAGGGCCGGCGGCCGCTCCCACCACCGCGGGCGATGCCCCGTCAGCGGCGGCGCCTGCGGGCCGCCGCCCAACGCCAGGCCTCCCATGCCACGGCCGCAGCCCCCACCACGAGGACGCAGACCGCCCAGTTCCGCGGGTAGTCCAGCGGCCGGACGGAGGGGTTCGCCGCGGGCCCCGGGGCCAGCAGCACCGGCAGTGCCGCCGCGGTCAGCGACCCGGCCACGACGAAGGCCCAGCGCAGGCGGCGCCGCAGCCGGGCGCCGAGCAGCGCGCCCAGGCAGAGCACCAGCGGTACCAGGACGCCGTCGTGCAGCACCACGGCCGCGGCCAGCCACTCCAGCACCCCCGTCCAGCCCGCCACCCCCGGGTCCGTCACCAGTTGCACCGCGCCGAAGCCCATCGCCGACAGCCCGACGGCGCCCACACCGCAGCGCAGGACCATAAATCGATGTGTCGTCATGTCGTCACCTCCAGGCGGGCCACCCATTTGGTCTGGAGCACGCCCGGGCGGTTCGGCGCGATGATCCGGGCAGGGAAGCCGTGGTCGGGCGCCAGGGGCGCGCCGTTCAGGTCGAGCGCCAGCAGCGTCAGTGGATCGCGGGCGTAGCTCGCGCCCAACTCCGTCACCGCGTATGCGCCGTGCTGCTGCAACGACACGACACGCACGGTGGCGGAGTGCGGCGCGCCCGCCGCGTCCAGCAGGTCGCGTATCCGCACACCCGACCAGTGCGCGGTCCTGCTCCAGCCCTCGACGCAGGCGATCGGCAGCACGGCGGAATGCACTGGCAGGGCGCGCAACTGGGCCAGCGTCAGCTCGTACGGCCGCGGGCCGCGCACCGCCAGGCGCCAGCCGGCCAGCCGCTCCGCGGTGATGCCCGCGGCGGCGGCCGTACGGTTCACCGGCAGCTGCTGGGGGCCGTGGTCCGGATGGCGGGGCGCCAGCAGGTCCAGGTCACGCAGCGGGGTGAAGGACTGCCCGACCGTGGTCACCGTCACCGCGCCCACCGCCGCCCCGACGGTAGCCAGGAAAGCCCGCCTGTCCCGGCCGTCCGCCGTGGCCAATTGCCGAGTCGCCGGTGAAGAGCGCCGCCAGTGCGCCGCGATCACCGGGGCCTTGACGGCGACGTGCAGGGCCAGCGCGCCCACCACCACCCACGCGAGCGCCCAGTGCGCGGGCCGGAAATTCCACGGCCACGGATACCACTGCACCGTGTTGAGCAGCCCGGTGGCCAGTTGCAGCAGGGTCGCCGACACCAGCACCGCGATCGACAGCCGCTCCAGCGCGTGCGCGACCGACCGCAGCGGCGGCCATGCGAAGAGCCGCGGGTAGACGGTCCACAACTTGGCCAGCACCAGCGGGATCGCGGCGATACCGCTGGCCACGTGGAGCCCCTGGGTGACGCGGTATCCCCACAGCGGCCGGCTCGGCAGCAGGTCCACCGCCCAGCCGGGCGGCTGCTGGAGGTAGTGGCTGACCAGCCCGGTGGCAAAGCACGTCACCAGTGCCACGCCCAGCACCCGCCCCAGCGACACCGCGGTCCGCGCGTCGTGCAGCCGCCCCCTGAAGCCCCCCTCGCGGAGCGGCCCGACCCGCGCCCGGTCACCGAGCCCCGTGAGGCGCGGGCGCACCACGCGGGCGCTCGGCAGGCGCCGTGCCGTGGCCGGGCGCGGCACGGCAGGGACGTTCGCCCGCGCACGCGCGGCGGGGACGCGGTCGTTCGGAACGGGCGGGCGCGGGCGTCGGGAGTCCGGCCCTTCCGGCGGTCGTGGGGCTGCTGGCATGGAGCCCATCCCACCTCCGCGCGGGCCCGTGCGGGGCCCGTGACTCCTTACGGAACGCGGACGCCCGCCCGCCGCACGGCCCGTGCGGGCGGCGCCGGTGCGAGCGTGTGACCTGTGCCGACCTCCACCACCTCCACCTCGCCCCCCGCCACGAACGCGGGGGAATCGCGCCCGCCCGCCCCATGGCCGACGGCGCTCGCCACCGCCCTGATCTGCCTGCTGGTCGCGGTCGTCGCGGCGACCGTCGCCGTGGGCGGGACGAGCGGCGACCCGGGGCGGCTGCCGTACTGGTACGCCGCCGGCTGGCTGCTCTTCGCCGCGGGTGTCGCCGTCCTGCGCCATGTACCGCGGCGGACCGCCGTACGCCTGGTGGCGGCCGGCAGCCTCGCCCTCGCGCTGTGCGGGCTCGCGGCGGCGCCGAGGACCAGCACCGACATGTACCGCTACGCATGGGACGGCAGCGTCCAGGCCGCGGGAATCTCCCCGTACGCCTATGCGCCCGACGCCCCGCAACTGGCCGCGCACCGCGAGACCTGGCTGTTCAGGCCGGAGCCGCCCGGCGGCTGCGTCCACTGGAAGGAGCGCCTGACCACGGGAGACGCCTGCACGGTCATCAACCGGCCGGCCGTGCACACCATCTACCCGCCCGTCGCCGAAGGCTGGTTCCTGGCCGTGCACGCCCTGTCACCGCCCGGCGCCCGGCACAAGCCGCTCCAGGTGGGCGGCGCGCTGCTGGCGGTGGCGACCACCGGCGCCCTGCTGCTCGCGCTGCGCAGGCGCGGCGCGGAACCATGGCGCGCCGCGCTGTGGGGTTGGTGCCCGGTGGTGCCCGTCGCAGCGGTGAACGACGCCCACGTGGACACCCTGGGCGTGCTGCTGACCGTGCTGGCCTTCGGCGCCGCCGGCGGCCTGCGCGGCCGCGGCGCGCTGCTCGGCGCCGCCATCGCCGTCAAGTTGCTGCCGGGCCTCGCGCTGCCCGGCGCACTGTCCCGGCGCACCCCCCGGGAGGCGGTCCGGATCGTCGGGACCGCCGTCGTGGCGGTCGCCCTCGCCTATCTGCCGTATGTCCTCGCCTCGGGCAGTGGGGTGCTGGGCTACCTGCCGGGCTATCTGCACGAGGAGGGCTACGAGCCGGGCAGCGTACGCCGCTTCGCCCTGTTGCTGCTGGTGCTGCCCGACAAAGCGGCCGGGCCGGTCGCCGCCGCGCTCATCATTGCCACGGCGGCGTACATGGTGCGGCGCGGCGACCCGCGCCGCCCGTGGAGCGGCGCCCTGGTGACGACCGGCACCGCTCTGCTGCTGACCTCGCCGTCGTATTACTGGTACGCGTTGCTGGTGGTCGCCCTGGTCGCACTGGACGGGCGTTGGGAATGGCTCGGGGTGCCGCTGGCCGGTCTCGCCCTCTACACCGGCAACGAGATGGGCGCCCACGGCACCACACTCCAGGCGGCCGCTTACGGTGCGGCCGCGGCGGGTGTGATCTGCGGTGCCTGGCTCCGGCGCCGCGCCCGCTAGGGCCCGCGTAACAGCCGCGGTAGCACCGTTGACACCTCCGCGGCGGCCGTGTCGTACTAACGGGATCGAACTCGATGTCGTAATACGGCCCCGGCCTTCCGCGCCCGGGCACCTGGGGGATTGCGGTGGCGAGGATGGCGGGGATGCTCTATCCGACGACCGACGAAATAACAGCGGACGCCAGGGCTCTGACGCTCTGTTACCCGGGGATCTGCCGGCTGGGGAGAGTCGGCAGATCGCGGGCGGGCCGCCCGCTGCTGATGCTGACGGTGGGCGAAGGCAGCCGCAATGTGCTGGTGGTCGCGGGCCCGCACGCCAACGAGGCAGCCGTGGGCGGCGCGACGGCGCTGCGGCTGGCCCGCACCATCGCCAGGCAGCGCGTCCGCGGTGAGGGCGACGGCAGCAGCTGGCACTTCCTGCTGTGCATCGACCCGGACGGCGCGGCGCTCAACGAGCCGTGGCTGTCGGGTCCGTACACCCTGCGCGACCACTACGAGCATTTCTTCCGGCCCTGCACGGCCGAGCAGCCCGAGTGGCTGCCGCACGACGGCGACGGCCGCTGCCCGGCGCTGCCGGAGACCCGGGCCCTGGTCGGCGTGCTCGACAGGCTGCGGCCCGTGCTCCAGTGCTCGCTGCACGCCATCGACGTCGGCGGCAGCTTCGTCCAGCTCACCAGCGAGGTGCCAGGGGTGCCGGAGCGGATCGGCAAGTCGGCCGCCGAGCTGGACATCCCGCTGGAAAGCGGCTCGTCGGACGCCTTCCAGTGGCCGAGCCCCGGTCCCGGCGTCTACGTCATGCCGCCCCGCGGGGACCCGGCGGCCGGCGACGGTGCCCACTCCACCTGGGTGCACGCCAGGCGCTACGACGGGGTGACGGCGGTCGTGGAGGTCCCCATGTGGGCCTGCGACCGCAGCGCCGACACCACACCGCACCCCGACCCCGACCGCGCCCTGCGCACCGCGGGCGCCGCCCTGCGCCGCGACCTGCCCACCGTGGCGCGGCTACTGGACGCGGTACGCCCGCAGCTCAAGGGCACGGACTGCGCCCTGCTGCGCACCGTGCGCGAACTGGTCGGGCTCGGCCCGGCACTCACCGCTGACTGGGACCCCGCCGTCCGCGTGCCGGGCGCCGCGCCGCTGCCCGACATGACCACCGCCCTGGTGACCAGCATCGAGGTCTACGCCCAGCGCATCCCGCTGCGGGCCGCCGCGATGCTCCGCCAGGTCGCCGACGTCCCCCTGATCGCCCGGCTGGTCGACAGGTGGTGCGAGGCCTACGAGCGCGCCTACCGCCCGCGCTGGGTGCCGGTCACCGACCAGGTCGAGCAGCAGGCCCGCAGCGTGATGGCCGTCTACGAGGAATTGCGCGCCTGACCGCGCCTAACACCCGCCCTCACCCGTACGGAGCAGTATCCGCAGGCACCCGGCGCCCTTCCCGGGGATCATGAGCCGCACGGAGACGGGCAGCCGACAGCAGGAGGGCGTCATGACTTCCGAAAAAGCCACCGGCCGCGGCCTGCGCGACCGGCTGACACCGGGCAGGGTCGTCGTCCTGGTGCTCGGCGCGCTCGCGCTGGTCTTCATCTTCGAGAACACCCAGGACGTCCGCATCCGGCTGCTGGTCCCCGAGGTGACCATGCCGCTGTGGCTCGCCCTGCTCGCCACCTTCGTCGTCGGCTGGCTGTGCGGGCGCTTCCTGCGCGGCTCCCGGCGGCGCTAGCAGGACTCAGTCCTGCGGGTCCACCAGCGACTTGCCCAGGCACACGCTGAGGTCCTGGTCGCGGTAGTAGCCGAACTTCTTCACCGGCCGATAGCCGCACGACTCGTAGAGGGATATCGCCTCGGGCTGCCGCAGCCCGGTCTCCAGCACCATCCTGGTCCGCCCGGCCGCCGCCGCGCTCGCCTCCAGCTCCGCCAGGATCGCCCTGGCCAGCCCCCGCCCGCGGGCCTCACGCACTACGAACATCCGCTTGACCTCCGCGTCGCCGTCGTCGTGCCCCTCCGGCGAGGCGTCCTGGGCGCGCCAGCCGCCGCTGGCGACCGGTTCGCCGTCGGCGTCGTAGGCCACCAGATACAGCCCGTGCGGCGGGTCGAAGTGGTCGGCGGCCATCGGGGTGGCGTCCCCGTCGCCGTACCGCTCGACGTACTCCCGCTGCACCAGGTCGTTCAGCCGCACCGCGGCCGGCTCGTTGTACCGCGTCTTCCTGATCTCCACGCCGTCATTCTACGTGGTCACCACACTTAAACCTCGCACTTGTGTGCGATACGAGTTCCTGCCACGGCGCCACTGCGGGTATCGTCCCTGCGGTGCTGACCGTGACCTCCGTGAACGTGAACGGGCTGCGGGCCGCTGCGAAGAAGGGCTTCCTGCCCTGGCTGGCGGCGACCGCGGCCGACGTCGTATGCCTGCAGGAAGTCCGCGCAGAACCGGACCAGCTCCCCGACGAGCTGCGCGACCCCGACGGCTGGCACGCCTACCACGCCCCGGCCGCCACCAAGGGCCGCGCCGGCGTCTCCATCTACTCCCGGCAAGCGCCCACCGCGGTGCGCGTCGGCTTCGGCTCGACCGAATACGACGCGTCCGGCCGCTACATCGAGGTCGACCTGCCGGGCGACGGCAAGGCCGCCGGGCTCACCGTCGGCAGCCTCTACCTGCCCACCGGCGAGGCGGAAACCGAGCGCCAGACCGCGAAATACCGCTTCATGGCCGAATTCCGCGCCCACCTCGACGCCCTGCGCGAGCGGGTCGAGGGCGGCGCAGGCGGCCACGCGCTTGTGTGCGGCGACTGGAACATCGCCCACCAGGAAGCCGATCTGCGCAACTGGCGCGGCAATCTGAAGTCCTCCGGCTTCCTGCCCGAGGAGCGTGCCTGGCTCACCGACCTCCTCGACTCCGCGACCGGCTGGACCGACGTCGTCCGCCGCCTGCACCCGGGAGTGGACGGTCCCTACTCGTGGTGGTCCTACCGCGGCAAGGCGTTCGACAACGACACGGGCTGGCGCATCGACTACCACATGGCCACGGCGAAGCTCGCCGCCGCGGCCGCCACCGCCGTGGTCGAGCGCGCCCCCACGTACGCCGCCCGCTGGTCCGACCACGCGCCGGTCACGGTGACCTACACCACCTGAGGCCCGCGGCGATCGCGCGGCCGGCCATCAGGACGCGCGGACGAACGAAGAGCGGCAGGTGCCGGGCTGCTGGCATTGTGACGCCGTGACCCGACCAGAAGTGACCGTCAAGATCCCGGCGGAACTGCACTTGTTCGTCCCCGCCGACCGCCGCGCCGCCTCGTCGACGCTGACCACGGACGGCTCCTCCTCCCTCGGCCACGTCGTGGAATCGCTGGGTATCCCGCTGACCGAGGTCGGCGGGCTGGCCGTCGACGGCCGCGACGTGCCGCCGGGGCACGTACCCGCCTCCGGCGAGGTCGTGGAGGTCCGCGCGGTGTCCCGGCCGCAGGCCGTCCCCGGCGCGCCGCTGCGCTTCCTGCTCGACGTTCACCTCGGCACGCTCGCCCGCCGCCTGCGCCTGCTCGGCGTCGACGCCGCGTACGAGAGCGAGGACATCGGCGACGCGGCACTCGCCGCCCGGTCGGCGAAGGAGCGCCGGGTGCTGCTGTCCCGCGACCGCGGCCTGCTGCGCCGCCGCGAGCTGTGGGCGGGCGGCTACGTCTACAGCGACCAGCCGGAGGAGCAGTTGCAGGACGTGCTGAGCCGGTTCGCGCCCGCACTGGCCCCGTGGACCCGCTGCGTCGCCTGCAACGGCCCGCTCGCGGACGCCGACAAGGAATCCGTGAGGGACAGGCTCGCGGACGGCACCAGCAAGACCTACGACGTCTTCGCCGAGTGCGCCGACTGCGGCCGCGTCTACTGGCGGGGCGCCCACCACACCCGTCTCGCCACCATGGTGGACCAGGTCATGCGCGACTACGGGGAGCGCCGCCGGTACATCGCCGACTGACCGGCTCACGGCCCTTCCCGTTCCACCGACTCAGCGACTCGCCGACAAGTTTTGTCCCCTGGACAAGAAAAGTTTTCGGTGGGAGGGTGGGGCCATGTTGGACGTGAGCGTGATCGAGGACGCCGAGGCGGCCGCCGTCTCCCTTGACCCGATACGGGCCCGGCTGCTCGCCGAGCTGGCCGCGGGGCCCGCCTCCGCGGCGATGCTGGCAGGGCGGGTGGGCCTGCCCCGGCAGAAGGTGAACTACCACCTCAAGGCGCTGGAGAAGCACGGCCTGGTCGAGCTGGCCGGCGAGCGCAGGAAGGGCAATGTCACCGAGCGGCTCATGCAGGCCACCGCGGCCTCGTACGTCATCTCGCCGCTGGCGCTGGCCGCCGTGCAACCCGACCCGGCCCGCTTCCGCGACCAGCTGTCCGCGCGCTGGCTGCTGGCGGTCGCCGCCCGGCTGGTCAGGGACACCGGCGCGCTGATCACCGGCGCCGACCGGGCAGGAAAGCGGATCGCCACCTACGCGCTGGACGGCGAGGTCCGCTTCGCCTCCGCCGCGCAACGGGCCGCCTTCGTCGAGGAGCTGACCCGAGGCGTCAGCGGACTCATCGCCAAATACCACGACGAGGACGCGGAGGGCGGACGGCCGCACCGGATCGTCGTCGCGCTGCATCCCACGGTGAAGCGGACGACCGCGGTGGCGGAGGCCCGCCCCGAACTGTCCGACCAGCAGACCGCGCAGACCGCGCAGACCGCGCAGACCGCACAGACCGCACCGGCCGCCAGTGCCGACGAGAACGAGGAGCAGCCGTCATGAGGAAGCTGATCGTCAGTGAGTTCCTGACCGCGGACGGCGTCATGGAGGCGCCCAACGAGTGGCACGGGCCGTACTTCGACGACGACATGGCCCGTACGGTCAGCGCGCAGATGGCGGCCACCGACGCGCTGCTGCTCGGCCGCGTCACCTACGAGGGCTTCGCCGCCGCATGGCCGGAGATGATCGACGAGCCCGGTGGCGCGCACATGAACGGCGTCGCAAAGTACGTCGTCTCCCGCACGCTCGACAAGGCCGAGTGGAACAACTCCACGGTCATCGGCGCCGACCCGGTCGAGGCCATCACCCGGCTCAAGGAGCAGGACGGCGCGGACATCACCGTGGCGGGCAGTGCCACCCTCGTCCAGTGGCTGCTGGGCAAGGGCCTGGTGGACGAGGTCGAGCTGCTGATCGACCCGGTCGTGGTCGGCCGCGGCAAGCGGCTGTTCCAGGACGGCCTGCCCACCACCGCGCTGAAGGTCGTCAGCTCCGAGATGTTCGGCTCCGGTGTCCACCACGTCGTCTACGCCCCCCAGCACGCCTGACCCCGAGGAAGAGTGGTCCGTCATGTCGAAGCCGTTCGAGATCATCCGCGAGTTCGAGGTCGAGTCGGCCCCTGAGGAGGTCTTCGCCGCCCTCACCACCGGCGCCGCCGGCTGGCTGTGGCCTTCGGAGTACGAACCGAAGACGGGTGGCGCCGCGCCCTTCGGCGCCACCATCACCGCGTGGGACCCGCCGACCCGGCTGACCGCGCGCGCCGAGATGCCCGACGGCGTGCACGGGCAGACCCTCAACCAGCTCGACCACCTCATCGAGCCCCGGGACGGCGGCGGTTCATGGGTGCGCTATGTGCACAGCGGAATCTTCGTCGACGACTGGGACAACCAGTACGACGGCGCCAACCGCCACACCGACTTCTACCTGCACACCCTCGGCCAGTACCTGGCGCACTTCAACGGCCGCGCCGCCGCCTACGCCTCGGTGACCGGGCCGGCCGGGTCCGGCACCCCCGATGCCCTCGAGCGGTCCTGGCTGGCGCTCGGCCTGCCGGCCGGCGCGACCCGGGGTGCGGCGGTCGACGTCGACCTGCCCGGCGCCGGCCGTGTTCCGGCCGTGGTCGACTACCGGGACGAGTATTTCTTCGGTCTGCGCACCGGCGACGCGATGTACCGCTTCTTCGGCCGCAACCACTGGGGCGGCACAGTCGGCGTGGCCGTCCACGACTTCGCCGCTGGTGCGGACGGCGACCGCATCGGGGCCGACTGGAGCGGCTGGCTCGGCCGGGTGTACACATGACGGGCCCGGCTCGCGCCCGCCCGCGCGCAAGCGCGCTACGGTCTGGGTCATGGCGACGTACATCCTCGTACCGGGTGCCGACGGCACCGCCTGGTATTGGCATCTGGTAGTACCGGAGCTCCGCGACCGCGGCCACACGGTGGTCACCGTCGACCTGCCGAGCGACGACTCCGCGGGGCTCGACGCGTTCGCGGACGCGATCGTCGACGCCGTGCGCACCACGGCACCCGACCCGCAAGGCCCCGTCGTCCTGGTCGCCCAGTCGCTCGGCGGCTTCTCCGCGCCCCTGATCTGCGACCGCGTCCCCGTCGACCGGATCGTGCTCGTCAACGCGATGGTGCCGCGTCCCGGTGAGACCGCGGGGGACTGGTGGGGCGTCACCGGGCAGGCAGCGGCCAGATCCGCGTACGCGGAGGCGATCGGCCGCGGCGCGGACGCCGAGTTCGACCCGCGCACGGACTTCTTCCACGACGTGCCGGCCGATGTCACCGACGAGGCACTGGCGGCCCCCCAGGCCGGGCCGCCCGCTGCCCTCTTCGCCCAGCCTTGGCCCCTGAAGGCCTGGCCGGACCTGCCCACCCGCTTCCTCCAGGGCCGCGACGACCGCTTCTTCCCGCTGGAATTCCAGCGGGAAGTCGTGCGCGAAAGGCTCGGCATCGACGTCGAGGTGCTGCCCGGCGGCCACCTGCTGGCGCTCAGCCGTCCGCGCGAAGTCGCCGCGGAACTGCTCAAGGAGGCGTGAATCCGACGCGGTGGGCGTCGCCCGCCGCTCTTACGAGGCATACGAAATGCGGATGTGCGGGATGAATCGGGCGTCTGTGGGGGCTGGGTGACGGATGAGAACCGGGTGTTTGCGAGGATCATGCCGATGAGTGCCACACCCTCCGACGCATATGCCGACCGCAGGCCGACACCGGCGAACGGTCCCGACGCCGACGGCGGCCGCGACCGCGACGCCGAAGGGCGCGACCGCAACCGGCACCGCCGGCCCCGCCGCAGGCGGCGCACGATGGCCCTGGTGGCGGTCGGCGTGGCCGGGCTCGCGATGGTGGGCGCCGGCTACGCGGTCGTGGCCCGGCACAGCGGCACCGCTGCCGCGGACACCGCGGGCCGTGCGAACGCCGGTGCGCCGGGCGCTTCCGCACCGCCCGGCGCTGCCGCGGCGCACGCGAACCAGGCCGCCCCCGACGGCTCGTCGGCGACGATCGCCGGTCTCGGCCCCAGGACCCGCGCGGCGATCCCCGCCACCACCCGCCAGGTGCTCGTCGCCTCTGGCAAGGCGAAGAATTCCTCCGACACCGTGGTGACCCTGTGGACCAGGACCGGTACCGGCCGCTGGCGTCCGGGCACGGCCTGGGCCGCGCACAACGCGCTGCGCGGCTGGACGGCCGGGCACCACGTGGGCGACCTGCACAGCCCCATCGGGGTGTACACGCTCAGCGACGCGGGCGGTTTCGACCCCGACCCCGGCGCGAAGCTGCCGTACCATCAATCCGCCGACTTCCGGGCGGGCGGCGTCGGCTTCGACGGCGAACCCCTCGACGAAGCCTTCGACTACGTCATCGCGATCGACTACAACCGCGTCCCCGGCAGGTCGCCGCTCGACAGTACGCAGCCGCTGGGCGCGGGCCGCGGCGGAGGCATCTGGGTGCACGTGGACCACGGCGGCCCGACCCACGGCTGCGTCAGCATCTCGGCCGCCCACATGGTCGACCTGCTGCACACCCTTCTGCCCGCCGACCACCCGGTGATCGTCATGGGCGACCGCGGCTCGCTGGCGACCTGAGCCCGCCGTCGCGGGGCGCGCACCGGCCGTTACTCCCGGGGGAGTACGCCATCAGGGTGCCGGCGCTGACCGCGGGAGTAGGCGGAAGACCTACCGCAGGTCGATGTCACATCCGTGCCGTTGCGGGAGTCTAGAGGGCAAGAGGGATCGTCCGACTCTCCCCGCGTGCAATGGAGGCAACGGCATGGACGACGACCGGGGGCTGGCCGACTTCGCGCGGCGGTGGACCGAAGCCGAGCGGCTGGGCGACGTCGCCGCACTGGACGCGCTGCTCACCGACGACTTCACCGCGGTGGGTCCGCACGGCTTCGTCCTGGACAAGAAGCAGTGGATCGACCGCTATGCCTCCGGCGCGCTCATACACGACGACTTCACCTGGGAAGAGGTCACGGTCCGCAGGCACGGGCGGGCGGCGATCGCGGTGGGTGTGCAGGGCCAGCAGAGCATCTACGACGGGCGGGACGCGGACGGCCACTTCCGCGTCACCCAGATGATCGTCGCGGACGGCGCCGACTGGAAGCTCGCGGCGGTGCACCTCAGCCCGACCGCCTGCCGGCCGGGCCCCGAGGCGTAGCCCCGGCGGAGCCGGCCGGGCCCGCGGTCCCGCCGCCCGCGTGCGGATCGGCCCGTGCGCCCCGCGGCGGACCGACCACCGCGGGGCGCTGTCAGGGGCGGCGAATCGCCGGATGGCCGGCTCAGCCGCGCGGCAGCACCAGCGACTGGACCTGGGGCAGGCCCTTCCAGTCGTTGGAGGCCACGGTGGCGTGTGCCTTGGCGAGTTGCGCGACCCTGGCCTGGGCGTCGGCCGGCGCGGGGTTCACGTCGTCCAGGGCGGGCGCCACGTTCTGCGAGTCCGTCATGAAGAGCAGGTAGTGGTGGGTGTCGTACCAGCCCGTGTCGATACTGCCGTTCAGATACGTGGCGGCGTCGCCGTCGAAGGCCACGAACCACGGCCGCAGGGAGGTGTCCGAGTAGCGCGTCCTGGGGTCACCCGCCTGGGCGTTGTGCACCGACGGGAAGACGTTCGCCTGCGCGGTCTTCCCCTGGTTGTGCAGGTCCCGCAAGTAGCCCGCGTATTCGCTGTCGGTCCACAGCGAGTCGGTGGGGTTGGCCTCCTCGACCGTGCCGGGGATGACCTCGAGTAGCACCTTGCCCGCGAGCTGGGCGCGGGTGGGCCAGTTGCCGGCGCTCGCGGCCGCGTCGAGGGTGGCGTACTGCCCGCCGCCCGGCTTGTTGAGCAGGTCGTTCGGCTTGAACACCAGGGTGCCCAGATGGGCGCTGATGGACTGGTCGAGCTTGGCCGGGCTCATCCCGAAGGTGGCCTGGAAGCCCGCCTTCATCTCCAGCTTGATGATCAGCGGGCCGTGCCCGGGATGCGCGCCGAGCCACACCCGCACGTCGTCGAGGCAGCTCTCGAGGTTCTTGTTCGCCCCGCCGGTGTAGAGCTGGGCCGCGGAGGAGGCGTTGACGCAGTTGTTGCTGTTCCCGGTCGGGTTGGAGTGGCTGACCTTCCATTCCTGGGTCAGGAAGTCGTCCCACACGTCCAGTTCGATCATGGATGTGCCCGAGTCCAGGGCCTGCGCCAGGTAGCTGAACGCGGCGGGGTCGTAGGTGTTGTGCAGCCCGGACGTGGTGGTGCCGGAAAACGGCAGCGCGCCGGTGTCGGCAGCCGACGCGCTGCCGGGGCCGGCCACGGTGAAGGCGAGGCATGCGGCGAGCGCGCCGAGCGCGGCGGTGCGCGCGATGGCGCGCGGGCGGAACGTCGAACGGCGGGTCAGCGGACCGGTCACGGGTGTCCTCCTGTGGGGGTGGCTCTCCGTCAGGACGGTGACGTCCGCGTATGAAGCGACGGAGACATGACACGTAACACGGCCTGCATTCCTGCTGTCACCTCTGAGTTCGGCCACCTTGCCGCCGATCCCGCGGCCCGCGGGTTCAGGGCATGCCGAGCAGCCGCAGAGCGGCCGTGGTCGCCGCCGCGGCGAGGACCACCACGAGGAAGGGGGCCTTGCGCCAGGCGCACAGCGCACCGACCGCCACTCCGGCGGGCCGGGCGGGTCCTGCGAAGCTGTGCGCGTCGGTCAGTGCCGAGGTGGCGACCAGGGCGGCGAGCAGCACCACCACCGCGACCGTGAGCAACCGCTCCGCGCGGGCGGGCAGCGCCACCCGCGAGCGCAGCACGGGACCCGCGAAGCGGAAGGCGAAGGTGCCCGCGCCCAGGACCGCGGTGGCGACGACCAGGTCGGTTCCGCTGCTCATTGCGGGCTCCCGGCGGCGACCGACTGCCCGTCGCGCTCCGCCCCGGCCACCGCGACGCCGGCCAACGCGAGCAGTACGGGCAGGCCGGCGGGCAGGAAGGGGGTCACGGCCAGCGCGATCAGTGCCCCCGCGAGTGCCGCCCGCCGGGTCCGCGGCGTCCCCAGCGACGGCAGCAGCAACGCGAGCAGCACCGCGGGGAAGGCCGCGTCGAGACCGAGGGCGTCGGTGTCGCCCACCGCCTGCCCGCCATAGGTGCCCAGCACCACGCCGGCATTCCAGCTGAGGAACAGCCCGGTCCCGCAGAGCCAGTACGCCGTACGCCGGCGCGCCGGCTCGTGCTGCGCCAGCGTGAAGGCCACTGTCTCGTCGACCATCAGGTGGCTGCCGACGATCCGCCGCAGCCATCCCGTGCCGAACACGTCGCCCACTGCGAAGCCGAACGGCACATGACGGGCGTTGACCAGCAAGCCGGCGGCGACAGCGGCGATCGGACTGCCGCCCGCGGCCACCAGGCCGACGAAGAGGAACTGCGCGGCCCCGGCGAAGACAACCACCGACATCAGCATCGGCAGCCAGGGGGGCAGGCCGAGCCCGACTGCGATGGCGCCGAAGGAGGCGCCGACCACCGCGTCGGCGGCGCACACCAGGGCAACATCCGGCGTCAGTCCGTACATTGACGCTCTTTTTGTTCGCCATATCGAACGCATCGCCGCCTATACTGAACACCGAGGAAGTCGTTCGTCAAGACGAACACATCGACTTCTGTGGCGAACGAAGGAGCGGGTGTGGCACACGACGAGAACTCTCCCGGCGGACCCCCGCGTGCCGTCATAGCCGCCTCGCTCCAACGCGAACGGCGGCGCGCGGGCCTGTCGCTCGCCGAGGTCGCCCGCCGCGCAGGCATCGCCAAGTCGACACTTTCGCAACTCGAATCCGGCACCGGCAATCCGAGCGTGGAGACGCTGTGGGCGCTCAGCGTCACCCTCGACGTCCCGTTCGCCCAGCTCGTGGAACCACCGCGGCCCCGGGTGCAGATCATCAGGGCCGGCGAAGGCCCCGCCTTCAGGGCGGAACGCGCCGATTACGTCGCCACCCTCCTCGCCTCGTCCCCGCCCCACACCCGGCGCGACATCTACCTGGTGTCCGCCGAGCCCGGCACCGCCCGCGAGTCGGACCCGCACATGCCCGGAGTCGTCGAGCACGTGGTGCTCAGCACCGGCCGCGCGCTGGTCGGCATCGCGGAGGACCCGGTCGAACTCGCCCCCGGCGACTACGTCGCCTATCCGGGCGACCTCGCCCACGTCTTCCGGGCGCTGGAGCCGGACACCCTCGCGGTGCTCGTCTCGGAGCACCGCTGATCCGCAGGCCGGACGGAGCCGCCACCATGCCGCAACCATCCCAGCCGCGGGACGGCCGTGGGCCGACCGTGCGGACCGTGCGCAAGGGCGCGGTGACCACCGTCGTGCTGTCCCGGCCCGCGGCCCGCAACGCCGTGGACGGCCCCACCGCACGGGCGCTCGCCGACGCCTTCCGCGCCTTCGACGCCGACGACGAAGCGGCCGTCGCGGTGCTCTGGGGCGAGGGCGGCACCTTCTGTGCGGGCGCGGACCTCAAGGCCATCGGCACCGACCGCGGCAACCGCGTCACCGACATCGCTGCCGCGGACACCCTGGGCTCGGTACATAGCGGAGCCTCAGCGTATGGCGAAGGCTCGGTCCATAGCGAAGACTTGGCACATGGTCACGCGGCGGCACACGGGGGTAACGTGGCGGATGGCGACGGTCCGATGGGGCCGACCAGGATGCGCCTCGGGAAGCCGGTCATCGCCGCCGTGTCGGGCCACGCCGTGGCGGGCGGCCTCGAACTGGCCCTGTGGTGCGACCTGCGGGTCGCGGAGGAGTCCGCGATCTTCGGCGTCTTCTGCCGCCGCTGGGGCGTCCCGCTGATCGACGGCGGCACCGTACGGCTGCCGCGGCTGATCGGGGCGGGCCGCGCCATGGACCTGGTCCTCACCGGCCGCCCGGTCGACGCGGCTGAGGCACTGGCCATCGGTCTCGCCGACCGCGTCGTCCCCACGGGCACCGCCCGTGCCGCCGCCGAGCAGCTCGCCGCGCAGATCGCCGCCTTCCCGCAGACCTGTCTGCGGCACGACCGCCTGGCCCTGCTCGAAGGGCAGGGCCTGCCCGAGGACGCCGCCCTGGCCGTGGAATTGGCCCACGGCCGTATCTCGCTGGCCGAGGCGGCCAGGGGTGCGGCCCGTTTCGCCGCCGGCGAGGGACGGCACGGCGCCTACGGCGGCTGACGGGGCCGGGCCGCGGCCTGGTCAGTGCCGGAAGAGCCGCAGCCTGGTGTGCGCCAGGGCGATGCCGTGCTCGCGGCAGGCCTCCGCCACGTCACCCGAACGGATGGATCCGCCGGGCTCGGCGATCCAGCGCACCCCGTGGCGGGCCGCGTGGTCGACGTTGTCGCGGAAGGGCAGGGCCCCGTCGGACGCGAAGGCCACACCGGTCAGCCGGGCGCCCCATTCCCGGCGCTGCGCGTCGGTGAGGGGGTCGGCGGGGGCCACCAGCGCCCGGTCGAAACGGATGCGCTCGTCGTCGGTCATGTCCCCCTCGATGAAGCGCACGTGCCAGTTGACGCGGTCCTGGCGGCGTATACCGGGCGCGAAGTCCAGGGCCGAAACCGCCGGATGCCGTCGCAGCCACCAGCTGTCGGCCTTCAGCCCCGCCAGCCGTGTGCAGTCCACCCGCGCCTGCTGCCCGGCTCCTATGCCCAGCGTGACGCCGTCACGGACGTAGCACACCGAGTTGGACTGGGTGTAGCGCACCACGGCGAGCCCCAGCAGCAGGTCCTCCACGGCGGCCTCGGGCAGCGGTCCGCCGCACACCACGTCATCGAGCAGCGACGCGTGCAGCGGTACGTCGTCGCGCTGCTGGGTCAGCCGCAGCCCGTGCACCTCGCGGTCCTCCTGCGTCGGCGCCACGAACTGCGGGTCCGCCTCCAGCACCAGGAAGCGGCCCTTCTTCTTCCGGCTGAGGGCGGCCACCGTGCCCGGCGCATAGCCCGGCGCGACGACGCCGTCGCAGACCACATGGGCCAGCAGCGCGGCCAGTTCCTCGTCCACCGGGTGCGACACGGCGGCGAAGTCACCGTAGGACGACTTCGGGTCGGCGTCCCTGGCGCGTACGTAGGCGCTGGTCAGCGGGCCGGCATCGGGATCGGCGCGGTAGAGGGCGGCGGTGGCGGGGTCGAGCGGGCCGGCGAGCGCGGCTCCCGCCGGCGAGACGTGCTTGAACGACGCCGCCGCGGGCCGCCCCAGCGCCCCGGCCGCCTCCCTGACCAGCTGCCAGCCGCTCAGCGCGTCCAGCAGGTTGATGTACGACGGCTCGCCGTTGAGCACCCGGACCGGCCATGCGCCCGCGCTCACCGGCGCGGCGCTCGCCGTGTGCTGCTGAGGGTTGGTTCCGTACCGCAGTTCCACGTCCCGGCCTCCTCGGTCCGAGCCCGCGGCCCCGCAAGGACGGGGCGGACGGGCTGCGCTGACGGGAGGCGCCCAGGCGGTCGACGCTCACGGATGCGGACGGCCGCTCCCCGGTGGTGGTCCACCCTCGCCAGTCGCGACCGCCACCGACTCTAGCGGAGCCGGCGCGCGACGGCGTGTCACGCGCGACCACTGGCGCCCGCCGCCCGCAGTGCCCACGCCAGGCAGCCGAGCGCGCCGGTGGTGACGAGCGTCCGCGCGATGTTCCAGTGCACCCAGGCGGACTCGAACTGCGCGCGTACAGCCGCTGGATCGTGGATGCGCTCCAGTGCTCCCGCGTCCGCCAGGCGGTTGTTGAGCGGCACGCTGAAGCCCATCGTGATCACCAGCGAGGCGGTGTAGAGCACCACGCCGGCGATGATCCACGGCAGGGCGGGCCGCCCCTCCCCGCCGCGGTGCAGCACCGCCGCGAGCACACCCAGCACCAGGGCGCCGCCGAAGGCGAGGGTGAACCAGCCGTTCAGGATCGCCACGTTGACCCGCTGCATCGTCTCGATGAAGGCGCGGTCGCCGGCCCGCGCGAGACCGGGCATCACGGCCACGGAGAAGGCGAAGTACAGCCCGGCCATCAGGCCGGTCGTGAGCGTGGCGGCAAGCAGCACCAGGCTGCGGAGATCGCCGTTCATGGCACTTCCTCGGATCGGGCGGTGTGCGGGATGCGGTGCCGGGACGTAGGGGCCGGGGGCGAGGGGTGCGGGAGGCGTCTGCTGCGTCATGGGCTCAGTGAATCCGTGCGGCGCGCGGCTCGGCCATCGCTGAAAAGCTCATCCCCATATGCGGGCGTCCACGCCTAGGCTGTGGTCCATGGACGCATTGGCCGACCTGCTCGACGGTCCGCGGGCACGTGGCGCGTTCCTGCTGCGGTCGGTCCTCGCTCCGCCCTGGTCGGTCAGGATCGCCGACCTGGCGCCGCTGACACTGGTGTACATGGTCAGGGGCGACGCCTGGATCCGGACCGACGACGGCCGGGCGCGACCGGTGCGCCCCGGCGACATCGCGGTGATCCGGGGGCCGGAGCCGTACGTCGTGGCCGGCGACCGGGAGACCGAGCCGCGGATCGTCATCAGGCCGGGTCAGGTCTCCACGGACGTCGGCGGCACCGAATTGTGCGACGAGATGGACCTCGGTGTGCGGACCTGGGGGACGACCCCGACGCGGTGGTCGCACCCGGCGCCGGGACCGACCGCGGATCGCCCGCGTCCGCCGTGATGATCAGCGGGACCTACCAGATGCGTGGCGAGATCAGCAGCCGGCTGCTGTCGGCGCTGCCGCCCGTCCTGGTGCTGGCGGGCGACGCCTGGTCCAGCCCGCTGCCCGCGCTGTTGAGCGACGAGATCGTCCGGGACGAGCCTGGCCAGGAGGTGGTGCTCGACCGGCTGCTCGACCTGCTGCTGATCGCCGTGCTGCGGACCTGGTTCGCCCGGCCGGAGGCCGCCGCCCCCGGCTGGTATGCCGCGCAGGCCGACCCGGTCGTGGGTCCGGCCCTGCGGCTGCTGCACGACGACCCCGCGCACCCCTGGACCGTCGCGGACCCGGCCGCCAGGACCGGCGTGTCGCGGGCCGCGCTCGGCCGGCGGTTCACCGACCTGGTCGGCGAACCGCCGATGGCCTACCTGACCGGCTGGCGCCTGTCCCTGGCCGCCGACTTGCTGCGGGAGCCCGACGCCACCGTCGCCTCCGTCGCCCGCAAGGTCGGCTATGGCAGCCCCTTCGCGCTCAGCGCGGCCTTCAAGCGTGTCCGAGGGGTGAGCCCGCAGCAGCACCGGGAGCGCGCCGCGGCGGCTTGCTGACGGCAGTGCGTCTCTCGCATAGGGAGAACGTTCGGCCGGTAAATGTTTAGGCTGGCTGCATGAAGGATTGGGACCTCCGCAAACTGCAGATCCTGCGCGCACTGCACGACACGGGCACCGTCACGGCCGCGGCGGGTGCGCTGCGAATGACCCCGTCGGCCGTGTCGCAGCAGCTGGCCGCGCTGTCCAAGCAGGTCGGCACACCCGTCATCGAGGCGCGCGGCCGGGGCGTGCGGCTCACCGGAGCCGCCCACGTCCTGCTGCGGCACGCCGAGATCGTCTTCGCGCAGCTCGAACGCGCCGGGGCCGAGATTGACGGCTGGGTGCAGGGCGAGGCGGGCGTGGTGCGGATCGGGACCATCGCCACCGCGATCACCCGGCTGGTGGTGCCCGCCGTGGCGCTGCTGCGCCGCAGCTCGCCCGGCATCACCGTGTCGGTGCGGGAGGCGGAGGCCGCCGAGGTCTACGAGCAACTGGCCGCCGGCGACGTCGATCTGGCGCTGTCGCTCGCGGTCGACGCGCCCACCGCGGGGGACCCGCGCTTCGTGGTCTTCCCGCTGCTCACCGACCCGCTCGACATCGCGCTGCCGCCCGGCCACCCGCTGGCCGCCGCGCCCGCGCTGCGGCTGGCGCAGCTCGCGGAGGAGCCGTGGATCTTCGGCAGTCGCGGGCCGTGGCGCGACCTGACCCTCGCGGCCTGTGCCGACGCCGGATTCGTGCCCGAGCAGGCACATGCGGCGGCTGACTGGCCTGCCATCTTCTCGCTGGTCGCGGCGGGTATGGGAATCGCACTGGTGCCGCGGATGGCGACCGCGGGCGGCCTGCGGCAGGAGGTGGTGGTCCGGGCGCTGGAGGCGGACCGGCCGCGGCGCCGGATCGTCGGGGCGGTACGCGGCGGAGCCCAGGACGCGCCGCTGCTGCGTCGGACGCTGGACGCGCTACGGCAGGCCGCCGACCTCGACCCATTGTATAGCTCAACTGAAAGTTCTGTTCAGTAAGTTTCGATGGACGTGAACGATCGTGGGAGCGGAGAGTTGAGGCAGAACGGATCGGAGCACGCGAGAGAGAGGCGGACAGGCGATGACGAGCACAGGGGCGAGCACAGCGGTGGTTGCGGGTGCGAGCGCGGGGGGCGCCGGTGTGGGGGCGGCGTTCACGGCGCTGACGAGTTTCACGGGGGATGCGCCTCCCTACGCGGGGGGCAATCCGTTCGCCGACTACCGAAGTACGGACCTGGGCGCGGCAGGGCTCGCCGGACTTTCGGACCTGGCCGACCGCCGGCTCGGTGCGGGGGTGATCGCGGCCAATGACGAGTTCTTCGCCGAGCGGGAGAATCTTCTCGTGCGGGGCCTCGCGGTCTTCGATCCCGAGCGCTTCGGGCACAAGGGCAAGATCATGGACGGCTGGGAGACCAGGCGGCGGCGCGGCGCGTCCGCGGAGGTCCCGCACCCCGCCCCGACCGACCACGACTGGGCGCTGATCCGGCTGGGGACGCCCGGGGTGATCCGTGCGATCGTGGTCGACACCGCCCACTTCCGGGGGAATTACCCGCATGCGGTGTCGGTGGAGGCGGTGGCCGCGTCACCGTCGGCCTCCCCGGAGGAACTGCTGGATCCGGCGCTGCCCTGGACCGAGGTGATAGCGCGCAGCCCGGTCGGCGGCCATGCGCAGAATGCCTTCGCGGTGCATGTGGAGCGCCGCTTCACGCATGTGAGGCTTCGGCAGCATCCCGACGGGGGCATAGCGCGGCTGCGGGTGCTGGGCGAGGTGGTCCCGGACCCCGCGTGGCTGGCAGGGCTCGGGACGTTCGACCTGGTCGCGCTGGAGAACGGCGGGGCGGTGGAGGACGCCTCCGACCGCTTCTACTCACCGCCCGAGCACACCATCCTGCCGGGCCGCTCGCAGAAGATGGACGAGGGCTGGGAGACCAGGCGGCGCCGCGACAGCGGGCACGACTGGATCAGCTACCGGCTGGTGGAGCAGGGCGAGATCCGCGCCGTCGAGATCGACACCGGATATCTCAAGGGCAATGCGGCGGGCTGGGCGGAGCTGTGGACCCGGGACGGCGCGGCAGTCGCGGAGGGCGGCGCGACCGACGGCGCGGAGCCGGCAGGAAGCGGGCAGCGCGCGGGAGATGGCACGGGCTGGGTCCGGCTGCTGGACCGGGTGCGGCTGCAGCCCGACACGGTCCATCGGTTCCTGGTCGATGCCCGGCCGGCCACCCACGTCAGGATCGACATCTTCCCCGACGGGGGAATAGCGCGGCTGCGGCTCCACGGTTCGCTGACCGAGCGGGGTGCGGACAGGCTCGCCCGCCGCGCCGCGGACATAGCCTGACCGGACGTCATGTCCCGCTCGGCCCGGAGAGGGTCACCCGATGCGGAAAAGGGTGAGCAGGTCGTCCTTGCCGAACAGCCGGGCCGCGTCGACGGCGGACGGAGCGCCGGCAGTCGGGTCGGCGCCGGCCTCGACCAGGGCGCTGATCACGTCCCGGTGGCCCTTGAAGACCGCACCGGCCAGCGGGGTCTGACCGTGGTCGTTGGCCCGGTCGGTCTCCGCGCCGCGCTGGAGCAGTGACCTGACGGTGTCGGTGTGTCCGTGGTAGGCGGCAAGCATCAGCAGCGTGTCGCCGCTGTCGTTGGCCAGATTCGCCGGGACGCCGGCGTCGATGTAGGCGGCGAGTTTCGCGGTGTCGCCCTCGCGGGCGAGATCGAAGACCTGCCCCGCCAGTTGCAGCACCTCGGGGTCATGGGCGGGCTCTTGCTCGTCGTCGGGCTCGGGACGCTGCCCAGGGGTCGGCTCGGTCATAGGCCCACCCTATGCAGGGCACCGGCCGTCGAAGAAGGAGATCACCACTCGCTGCGGCGCGGCGTCACCCACCCGGATGTCCAGCGGCACGCACGCCCTGCCGTCACCCGCCACGAAGAAGGCGCCGAGATAGGAGGTCGCCGCATCGGCACACGCGTAGAAGGTCACCGCGGGCGCGGGAGCCATGCTCTGGCTGCCGCCGAATTCCAGACCTGCCCGGGCGCGCTGCTCGGCTCCGATCGTGACGGTCACCGCCCCGCCGTCACGGACGGATGCGGCGATCAGATAGTGCCAGCCATCGGCATTGTGCACGCCATGGGCGTCCTGGTCGCCACCGGACAGGCCGCGCAGGCCCTCCAGCGTCAGCGGGCCGACCGTGACGTCGTTGTGCCCCGCGCCGGCCGACGGCGAGGCGGGCGGCGACCAGGGGCGGCCGGCGGTGGCGGTCGGGTCGTTCGGCTGGGCCGGCTCGGTGATCCGGCTCGGCGGCGGAGTCGCACCGTCCGTGCAGTCGACGGGACGGGGGTGTTCGATGCTGCCGACCGGTGGGCCGGGGGCTTCGGTGGGATCGGCGTATGCCGGCGGGTCCTTGTGGCCGCCCCAGGCACAGCCCGCAACCAACAGCAGAGCCCCACCCGTCACACCGGCCGCTTGCCACGCTCGACCTGACATGGGCATCACCCCTTTATCAGGACGGTACGTCCTCAGTCGACCGGCGGCCAGACCACCAACTGCCGTACGAGGGCTGCGTCCCCGGTCACCCGCAGGGTCCCGCCGTCCCAGGGCGCCCGGCGGTAGAGGGCGAGCAGCAGATCGCTCGCCGGGGCCGACACGGTCGCGTCGGCCTCGGGCCGGCCCTCGCCCGCGGCGCTGCGGACGGCGGAGGCGCCGGTCGCGTCCAGGATCAGCGTCCAGGACCGGCCCTCGTCCGCGACCAGCGCGACCCGGGCGGGGGAGTGCGGCCAACCGTCCATCGAGCCGAAACCGATGTGGAGGAATTCATCGACAGCATCCATCGCCAGTCCGGACGGCAGCGGTTCGGGGACGCCTGTGGCGTCCTGGACGTCCCTGACATGGACCGCGACCTCCTGCACGTGGTGCCGGGCGACCGCGCCCGCCGTGGAGGCGTTGCCCGAGTCCGCCCACCAGGTCCAGCACGGCGAGTCCGCACCCGCGGCGCGCAACGAGGCGAGCAGCGCCGCTGTGGACTGCGCCGACCACTCCAGCACCTCACCGGTCGGCGTCCGGTCCGGCACCTGGCCGTCCGACGGCGGTCGGGTCGCGGGGCCGGCCGCGACGGCGGCGGCCCAGAAGCGCTGGATCCCGCCGACGTAGGCCAGCAGGTCCGGCACCGTCCAGTCCGGACAGGCCGGGATCCTGGCGTCGGAGGGCGCCTTACGCGCGGCGGAGCGCAGTGCGGCGGACCGCTCGGCTATCAAGTCCAGCCACTCATCGAACCGCGGCGCCGGCGAAGTCGTCATGGGCTCCGTTGTAGCAGCGAACACCGACAACCAACCCGGTCGCGGGCGAGTCCGACAAGCCGGCTGCCATGGTGACCGATTACGGCAGTTTTGCCCAACCCTGACTGAGGCGGGGCCTGTTCAGAGCGCGTCGGAGGCTGTTCCATGGTGATCGTCAGAACCGTCAGTCCCGCACCCCCGACGACGGCCCGCCGCACACCGCGGCGGCCGGCCCGTACCCGACGAACCGGATGAGGTGGCCTTGGCTACGACCGTGCGCAGTACGAAGGTGAGCATTCCGGCCGCCCCGCTCGGACCGGAGAATCCGCTGCCCGCGCTGCGCCCGCAGGGCGAACTGCACCGGCTCGACCCGGCCGACCTGGAGGGGCTGCCGGCCGACATGGTGCGGCAGATCGGGTACGCACCGTTGCGGACGGTCCTCCCGGCGCGGCTGCTCGACGGCTACGGGCGGGACCGCGAGCCCGCCGCGCTCGACGCGCTGGTGATCGAGAACAGCCGGCTGCGCGCCACCGTGCTGCCGGGCCTCGGCGGCCGGCTGTACTCGTTGTTCCACAAGCCGACCGGGCGCGAACTGCTCTACCGCAACCCGGTCTTCCAGCCCGCGGACTTCGCGCTGGCCGGCGCCTGGTTCTCCGGCGGGGTCGAGTGGAATCTCGGCGCCACCGGGCATGCCGCGCACACCTGCGCCCCGCTGCACGCCGGCCGGGTGCCGGCGCCCGACGGCGGCGAGATGCTGCGGTTGTGGGAATGGGAGCGGCTGCGCGACCTGGCCTTCCAGATCGACCTGTGGCTCCCGGAGGACTCCGACTTCCTCTACGTCGGCATCCGGGTCCGCAATCCGCACGACCGCACCGTCCCCGCCTACTGGTGGTCCAACACCGCGGTTCCCGAGACCGACGCGACCCGCGTGCTGGCGCCCGCGCAGGCCGCCTGGCACTTCGGACACCAGCGTGCGCTGCGCCAGGTCGGGCTGCCGGTCCCGGTGGCCGGCGGGCCCGACGTCAGCTATCCGGCCGGGTCGCAGCACCCCGCCGACTACTTCCTCGACATCCGTGGCGACGACCGCCGCTGGATCGCCGCACTGGACGGCGCCGGGCACGGCCTGGTCCAGACGTCCACCGACCTGCTGCGCGGGCGGAAGGTCTTCTGGTGGGGCCGGGGCAGCGGCGGCCGGCGCTGGCAGGAGTGGCTCACCGAGCCGGGCACCGGCGGCTATCTGGAGATCCAGGCGGGCCTGGCGCGCACCCAGTTCGAGCACATCCCGATGCCCGCGGACACCGACCTGTCCTGGCTGGAGGCCTACGGCCCGCTCAGCGCGGATCCGGAGCTGGTGCACGCCGAGGACTGGGCCGCGGCCCGCGCGGAGGCCGCCGGCCGGCTGGAGGCGGCGCTGCCGCGCGCGGCCGTCGACACCGCCTATGCCGACTGGCTCGCACAGGCCGACGCCGAGCCCAAGGACATCCTGGCCACCGGCTCCGGCTGGGGCGCCCTGGAGGCCGAGCGCGGCCACATCCGGCTCCCGGGCACCCCCTTCGAGGCGACCACCCTCGGCGACCAGCAGAAGCCCTGGCTGGAGCTGCTGCTGGCCGGCGTCTTCCCCCGGCCCGCCGCGGGCTCCCCGCCGGGCCCGTGCCTGGTCTCACCGCAGTGGCGCGAGCTACTGGAGTCCGCCGACACCTACCCGGGCAACGAGTGGTTCCTCGACTACTACCTCGGCATCGCCCAGTGGGCCGCCGACGACCGTGCGCAGGCAGTGCGCAGCTGGGAGCGTTCGCTCGCCGCCCACCCCTCGCCCTGGTGCCACCGGGCGCTGGCCGTCGCCGACAGCGTCGCGGGCAGGGTCGAGCAGGCCGCCGAGCACTACGTCGCGGCGTGGGAGAGCCTGCGGGCCGCCACCGCGGAGTACGGGCAGCAGGCGCGGACCGTCCAGCGCGCCTTGCTGGTCGAGGCGGTGCCCGTGCTGCTGGAGGCGGGCCGGGCCGAGGAGGCCGCGCGCCTGCTGGCCGTGCCGCTCGACGACGGACGCGTCCGGCTGCTGCGCGCCCGTACGGCGCTGGCGCAGGGGGACGCGGCCGCCGCCCGCGCCCTACTGGACGCCGGGATCGTCGTCGCCGACCTGCGGGAGGGAGCGGAGGAGCTGAGCGAGACCTGGCACGCCGTGGCCGAGCGGCTGGTGGCCGGCGACGGCGAGATCACCGACGCGGTGCGGGCCGCGGCCAGGGCCGAGCACCCGCTGCCCGCCCGCTACGACTTCCTGATGCGGCCCGACACCATAGGCCCGGCCGGCTGAACGAGCCGGCCGCGGGGCGGATCAAACCGGTGGCCCGGCCTGTGCGCTTGCCGCCACAGTGGTGCCGCGCCCCTGGTCACGGGGGTGGTCACGGGACCGACGGGGGAGTCGGGGGAAGGGGACAGCCATGTCCACGCTGCGGGTGACAGCCGAGCAGCTGACCGTTGTGGAGCACCCGAACGCCGATGCGCTGGAGCTGGCACAGGTCGGCCTGTATCGCGCGGTGGTCGCCAAGGGGGCCTACCGCACGGGGGAGTTCGCGGTGTACATCCCCGAGCAGGCGGTGCTGCCCGACCCGCTGATCGCCGAGTTGGGCCTGACCGGTCGGCTCGCGGGCGGCGCGGCCAACCGCGTGCGGGCGGTACGGCTGCGCGGGGAGCTGTCCCAGGGCATCGTGTGCCGCCCGGCCGCGCTCGACGGCACCGACCTGGCGAGCGCGTCGGCCGCCGACGAGGACTTCGCCGAACGCCTCGGCATCACCAAATGGGTGCCGCCGGTGCCCATCTCGATGAGCGGCGACGTCGAGTCCGCGCCCGACCTGCTGCCGTGGATCGACATCGAGAACCTCAAACGCCACCCGGACATCTTCGCGGCCGGCGACCTGGTCACCGTCACCGAGAAGCTGCACGGCACCGCCTGCTGCCTGACCTACCACGCCGGCACCGGCGCGATCCACGTCACGTCCAAGGGCCTGGGCTCGCAGCGGCTGGCCCTCATCGAGTCGCCCGGGAATCTCTACTGGCGTGCCGTGCGCGGCTACGGCCTGCCGCGGCTCGCCGCGGACCTGGCCGGCACGCTCGGCGCGACCAGGGTCGGCATCTACGGCGAGGTCTACGGCGGCGGTGTGCAGGACCTCGGCTACGGTGTCGACGCCCGCCGCGACCTACCCGGCTACGCCGCCTTCGACGTGTGCGCGGAGATCGGCGGCCGGCTCAGCTGGCTCGACCCGGCCGACCTGCCGGTCGGCGATCTGCCGCTGGTGCCGCGCCTCCACCACGGCCCCTTCGACCTGGACCGGATACTCGATCTGGCACAGGGCCGCGAGACCGTCTCCGGCCGGGGCGCGCACATCCGCGAGGGGGTCGTCGTCCGCACCGCCGACGGCACCTACAGCCCGGTCATCGGCGGCCGGGCCATCGCCAAGGTCGTCGGCGACGCGTATCTGACCCGTAAGGGCGGCACGGAATACGAGTGACGGGCCCGACGGCATGGACCGGCGAGGGCTGGGCAGGCGCGGGGTTCAGCGAACCGAGACCGTATTCGCGCGACGAGCCCCCGCGGCGAGAGGACACAGAAGCGATGACCGACGACATCAGTCCCAACGGCGCGCTGCCCCCCGCGCAGCGCGCGCTGCACGAGATCGCGAACGGCAGTGAGAACGTCATCGCGCTCAGCACCCTCGCGGTCAGCGAGGTGCTGCTGCCGGTGCCGGCCGTCGACGACCTCCCCGAAACGGTGGACGGCACCGAGCCGACCCCGGAGATCCAGCTGCCGGTCTTCGAGCAGGAGGACGGCAGGCAGCTGGTGCCGGTCTTCACCTCCGAGACGCGGATGGCGGAGGCGCTGCCGACGACCCGCCGCTACCGGCTGGTGCAGCTGGCCGCGCTCAGCGGCGCCTGGCCGTCCGACGAGCTGATCCTCTCGATCGACACCGGCAACGAGGACTCGCTGAGCATCTCCGGCGAAGGCGTACGCGCTCTGGCCGGGCTGGTCGGCGGCACCAACTGATCCGTTGCCGGCCTGGGGTCGGCGGCACCAACCGGTCCCAGGCCGGCTCGCGTGCCCTCAGCGCGGCCCGCGGTAGACCACGAGTCCGCCGGCCGCCTTGTCGAGCAGCAGCTCCCGTGGCGCGGGCGCCACCTCGCCGTCGCAGGCCAGGTGGACGCCCGTGCCCGGCACGCGCACCCGCAGCCGCGGCACCTCCGCCGTCTCGTAGACCGGAGACCTGGTCAGCACCCCGGTCAGTGCCGCGCCCAGCAGCCGGGTCCTGGCGAACGGGCCGCCGTCCACGATCCGCACGTCGAGCCGGCCGTCGGCGAGGTCGCGGCGCCGCACCGGCGCCAGGCCCACGCTCGAATAGCGGCAGTTCCCCGCGAAGAGCAGCCACACCGAGCGCGGCCTGCCGTTGATCTCGATGTCCACCGGTTCGCAGGTGCGCAGCACGTGCACCGCCGCCAGCATGCTCGCCGGCCACGACCCGACCCGCCGCGACCAGCGCTCCCGCACCCGCACCAGGTCCGGGTAGGAACCGATGCTGAACGTGTTGAGGAACGGCTCCGCAGCTCCGTCCGGCGTGTCGAGCACGGTGGTGCGGGCGACGTCCACCCCGGCGGCCCGCCGGTCGAGCACCGCCCGCGCGGTGTCCTCGACGGTGCGCAGGCCCAGGTCGAGCGCGAAGTGGTTGCGCGTCCCGCCGGGGAAGACCGCGAGCGGCAGCCCGTGCCGCATCGCGACCGCCGCCGCGAGCCGCACGGTCCCGTCGCCGCCGCACACTCCCAGCGCGCCGCCCACCTCGACCGCGGTACGCGCCGCCTTCTCCATCAGCTCCGCGAGGTCGTCGTCCTCCGTGCACTCGGTGACCTCGGCCTGCGGCAGCGCCGCGGCGATCCGCACCTCCGGCGGGGTCAGCAGCGGCGGCGGCCCCGAGGCGGCGTTCACCACCACCTGGAGCCCGCGCCCCTCCGGCAGCGACGGTGCCGGCGCCACCGGACCCGACCGCGGAACACCCGGTGCGGGAGGCAGCAGCGCCCGGATCGTCAGCGCCGCGCCCACCCCCAGCGCGCAGCCCACCAGCACATCGCTCGGGTAGTGCACCCCTGTGTAGACCCGGGAAAAGGCCACGCTGGCAGCCAGCGGCGCCACCGCCGCACCCCAGCCCGCCGACTCCAGGGCCGCGCCGACCGCGAAGGCCGCGGCGGAGGCGGAGTGGCCGGAGGGGAAGGACGAGGTGACCGGCTGCCGCTGCAGCCGCCGTATGACCGGCACGGCGTCCAGCAGCGGCCTGGCCCGGCGGACCGCGCCCTTGCCCACGGTGTTGACCGTCAGCGACGCGAGCGCCAGCGAGCCCATGCCGCGCAGGGCGGCCCGCCGCCCGTCCCTGCCGCCCGCCACCGCCATGCCGGCGGCGACCGCGCACCACAGCCGCCCGTGGTTCGCCGCCCGGCTCAGCCGCGGCAGCACCGGCTCCGCGCCGGGCCAGTTCCGACCCGCCACCTCGGCGAAAAGCGCCGCGTCCCAGCTCTTCCAGGGGTATGCCATGCCTGCCGGTTACCCTGTGCCGGGCCGTGCAAGCTCGCTGTACGCTCGCCGGGTGAACGCCACCCGTCCCGAGCCCCCCGACCTGGTCGTCTTCGACTGCGACGGCGTCCTGGTCGACAGCGAGAAGATCGCCGTCGCGATCGACGTGCGGATGCTCGCCGAACTGGGCTGGCCGCTGTCGCAGGACGAGGTCGTGGAGCGCTTCGTCGGCCGTTCCTTCGCCGACATGGGCGCGGAGATCGCCGCCCACCTCGGGCGGCCGCTTCCCGACGACTGGGACGCCCGCTACCGGCAGCTCTACCGCGACGCCTTCGAGGCGGCCCTCACCCCGGTCGACGGCGTCGTCGAGGCACTCGACGCGCTCACCGTGCCGGTCTGCGTCGCGTCCAGCACCAGCCACCGCGGGTTGCGGCACACCCTCGGCCTGACCGGGCTGTACGACCGCTTCGCCGGCCGGATCTTCAGCGCCGAGGACGTCACCCGCGGCAAGCCCGCGCCCGACCTGTTCCTGCACGCGGCCCGCACCCTGGGCGTGGACCCGGCGCGCTGCGCGGTGGTCGAGGACAGCCCGTACGGTGTCGCCGCGGCCCGCGCGGCGGGCATGCGCGCCTACGGCTACTGCGGCGGCCTCACCCCGGCGCACCGCCTGGAAGGCCCCGGCACCACGGTCTTCGACGACATGCGCAAACTCCCCGCCCTGCTCCAGGGCTGACCGCCGCGCGGGCTGCTGGTGCGGGAAGGCCCGCGGCGGGGGAAGGTGGGCGTAAGAGGGCGCCCATCAGCGGAGGTGCGCAATGCCGATCAACCTGCCGCACGACGTGAGGCCGGAGCCCGGCCTTCCGGTGCCCGCGTACTGGCACGCCCACCTGTCCGCGGTCGCGCCCGGCACCGAACCCGCGGGCGGCGGGCCGCGGTTGCTGGAGGCCGCCTGCGGCTACTTCACCCGGCGCGGCATGTGGAGCGGGCCGGGCCAGGTGCTCGCCGCCCCCGGCGCGGAACCGCTGCTGCTCGCGCTGCTCGCCGCGTCCGGCGGCGACCCGGTGCTCGCCCGGCCGGCCCCCGCCTGGCAGGCGCCGGTCGCGGCCCTGGTCGACCGGCCCGTGCACGCGGTGCGCAGCGCGCCCGAGGGCGGCGGCGTGCCCGACCCGTTCGCGCTGCTGGAGACGGTCCGCAGGGCCAGGGCGGCAGGCGCCGATCCGCGGCTGCTCGTGCTGTCGGCCGCCGACGACCCGACCGGCACGGTGACCGCGCCCGAACTGCTGCACGAGACCTGCGAGGCCGCCGCCGAGGCCGGGCTGCAGATCGTCTCCGACGAGACCTACTCCGACACCCTGCACCACCGCGCCACCGTGCTGCTCAGCCCCGCCGAGATGCTGCCCGACCACACGGTCGTCCTCACCGACCTCGGCGCGACCCTGGTGCCCGCGGCCGTGCCCGTCGCGATCGCCCGCTTCCCCGCGACCGCCCACGGCACCGCGTGGCGGCAGCGCACCGCGGCGGCACTGGCCGCGCTGCGCGCCGTCCTGCCCACGCCGGTCGCCGCCGCCACCGCATACGTCCTCACCGAGCCCGCCGAGGTCGTGGAGCGCGCCGCCGCCGCGAACCGCCTGCACGCCAGGACGGCCGCCGCCGCCTACCGGGCCGTCACCGGCACCGGGGCGGTGTGCCGCCCGCCGCAGGCCGGCTTCCAGCTCTACCCGACGCTGCGTACCCCGGACCTCGACGCGGCCGCCCTGGAGGAGCGCCTCAGCGCCGCGCTCGGCAGGACCGTGCCCGGCGGGCACCGCTTCGGCGACGACCCGGCCGAGCCCCGGGTGCGGATCGCCACCGGAGCCCTGCACGGCGGCACCGAGGCCGAACGCCGTATCACCCTGGCCGCCGCCGACCCGCTCGCCGTCCCCCATGTGGCCGCCGCACTGGACGCCCTCACGGCCGCCTTCGCCGCGCTGACCGGCCCTGATGTGGTCAGCGGTTCGGCCGACCTGGGATCGCGGGGCGCGGCGGGCTGACTTACGTTCGAGGCGTCGCCCCCTGACCCGCGATCTCCCGGCCGGTCGCAGCACAGGCCGTACGGACCGCACGGACGGAGCCCCGATGACCGATCAGAGCGAACGGACCCTGGCCGCGCCCCGCCCGCCCGGTGAGCACCGCGTCTGGCCCCGGTCCTTCGCCGACCGGCTCACCGAACCGCTGCCGGGGCTGCGCACCCTCGTGCGGGCCGTCCGCGAGTGCGTCGTCCGCCCGCCCGCGTACACTCTGCGACAGGTGCCGCTGCTGCCCGTCGAGCCGGGCCCGCTGCCCGAGTCCGGGCCGGGCGCGATCGGCGTCACCTGGGCGGGGCACGCCAGCTGGGTGCTCAGCGTCGGCGGGCTGACGGTGCTGACCGACCCGGTCTGGTCGCGCCGCATCCCGGGCACCCCCGCCAGGATCACGCCGGTCGGCGTGCCGTGGGAGGCGCTGCCCCCGGTCGACGCGGTCGTCATCAGCCACAACCACTACGACCACCTCGACGCCCCGACCCTGCGGCGGCTGCCGCGCGACACCGCGCTGCTGGTCCCGGCCGGCCTCGCCACCTGGTGCCGCCGCCGCGGCTTCACCCGGGTGACGGAGCTGGACTGGTGGGAGGCCGCCGAGATCGGCGGCGTCCGCTTCGACTTCGTCCCCGCGCACCACTGGAGCCGGCGCTCGCTCACCGACAGCTGCCGGTCGCTGTGGGGCGGCTGGGTCGTCACCGACCCCGCCGGGCCCAGCGTCTACTTCGCCGGCGACACCGGCTACGGCGAATGCTTCGCCGAGATCGGCCGCGCGCACCCCGGGATCGACCTGGCGCTGCTGCCGATCGGGGCGTACGCGCCGCGGCGGCTGCTGCGGGCCGTCCACACCGACCCGGAGGAGGCGGTCCAGGCCTTCCTCGACGTCGGCGCCGCCGTGATGGCCCCGATGCACTGGGCCACCTTCCTGCTTTCCAGCGAGCCGCCCCTCGAACCTCTCACCCGCCTGTACGCCGCCTGGGCCGCGGCCGGCCTCCCGCGCGAATGCCTCTGGGACCTCCCGGTCGGCGCCTCCCGCCGCCTTGCCCGCCAGACGCCGGGGTAGTTCCCGCCCCTCAGGGCGGCGACGGCCTTCCCGCCGCCACGCCTGCTCGCGCCCCCGCGTGCGGCCGCCGCGTCGCCGGGAGCGCGGTGCCCCGCCTTTCAGGGTCGCGCGCACTTGCGCGACAAGCCCCCAGGCGCCGGCAATCCGGGTCCGCAGCCCGCTGGGGAGTGGCGGGGTCAGGGCTGCCGGCGCAGGTGCCGCACGACGGACGGCCCCGCGGCGATCGCGAAGGTGAGGGCGACGGCGAGGGCGACGCCCTGCCAGGGCTCGGGGAAGAGGGAGCCGCCCAGGATGCCGATCAGCTGGTAGGTGGCCGCCCAGGCCAGGCACGCCGGGACATCGCCGCGCACGAAGCGGCGCAGCGGCATCTCGGAGAGCAGACAGGCGACCATGACCGGGAGGCGGCCCGCGGGTATGAGGCGGGACAGGACCAGCACCGCGGCCCCGTGCTCGTCGAGCCGGCGCTGGGCCGTGGCCAGGGTGTGTTCGTCCACGCGGTCCTGGAGGCGGTGGAGTTGGCGCGAGCCGCCGCGCGACCGTGCGCCGCGCTGCCCGAGCACGTACAGGCCGATGTCGCCGAGCGTCGCCGCGAAGGACGCCACGCAGAAGACGCCGAGCAGGGCGAGCGGGTCGCTCTGGTGGAAGGCGACGACGGCCGCGCTGGAGACGATCGCGCCGGTCGGCACCACCGGTATCAGCGAGCCCAGCACCACCAGCAGGAACAGGGTCGGATAGCCGACCGCCTGTTGCGTGCCCTGCGAGGACGGCGGGTTCGCCGCGGCCGAGGCCAGGAAGGCGATCACCCGGCGGTCCCCCGCTCGGCGGCGCCGGTGTCCGCGACCGTGACGCTCTGGCCGTGGTCCAGCCGGTGCACGGCGACCCGCGGGGCCGCGTGCGCGGCGAGGCGGACGAACTCCTCGCCGGGGGTGTGGAATTCGTGCGGCCGCACCGCGTCCATCCCGATCGGCCAGAAGGTGCCGTAGTGCACCGGCACGGCCGCCCGCGGCGCCAGCCGCGCCAGCACCTGTGCCGCCCGGGCCGCGTCCAGGTGGCCGTGGCCGAGGAAGGGCCCCCACCCGCCGACCGGCAACAGCGCGATGTCGCACTCGCCGACCGCCTCCGCCATCCCGTCGAACACCCCGGTGTCGCCGGCGAAGTACGTCCGCGCGGCGCCCTCCACCACGTAGCCGAGCGCCGGCGCGCGCTGCGGCCCGTACGGGAGCCGCCGTCCGTCGTGTGCGGCCGGCACGACGCGGACGGTCAGCGGGCCGAAGTCGAGTGACTCGCCCGCCTCCACCTCGGTCAGCCGCAGCCGGTCGCGTACGCGGCGCAGCCCGGGCACGGCCGCCTGGGCGCCGCGCGGCAGCAGGACGGGGGTGCCGGGGGCGAGCCGGGCGAGCGACCCGACGTGCAGATGGTCGGCGTGCAGGTGCGAGACCAGCACCAGGTCGGCCGCCGCCGCGGCGGGCGGCGGCACCGGCCCGCGCCGGCGGCGCAGGTGCGCGAGCCTGCGGGCGAACAGCGGGTCGGTCAGCACCCGCGTCCCGGAGTCCCGCACGGTCACCGTGGCATGCCCCCACCACGTGATCTCCACTGTCACCGCAGCTGTCCCTTCCCCGCCGTGCGCCTCCCCGCCGATGCCGAGCGTATGCCCTTCGTTGCAGGTCCGGCCGGGTGGGTATGGCAGGGTAAGGGGATGCCTCAGCCCGGAGAGAGTCGGAGACGGCCCGCTGGGCGCAGTGCGCTGCGGGCCGCCGGCCGGGTGCTCGCGGTGTGGATGGTGGCCAGCGCCACGCTGGCGCTGCTGGCCTGGCTGCTGCCCGACTTCCGCATCGAGGCGCAGAACGGCGACAGCCCCACCCAGATCGCGGTGACCGCGGCGATCGGCGCGGGCGCCTTCGGCGTGCTGAGCGCGCTCGTGTGGCCGCTGCTGGTCAGGGCGTTGCTGCTGGTGCCCGCTCTGGTGCTGGGCGCGCTGGTCTTCTTCCTCAACGGCTCGCTGCTGCTGGTCGCGCTGCGCTTCACCCCGGACGGCAGGGGAGAGGTCACGCCGGTGACGGCCGTGGTGATCGCCGCGGTGATGTCGGCGGCGTCGTCGGCGACCAGCACCGCGCTCGCCGTACGCGACGACGCCGCCTACGGGCGCCGGCTGGCCCGGCTCGCCGGGCGGCGCCGGCGCCGCATCGGCGACCCGCCGCTGCCGACGACCCCGGGCACCGTCTTCCTGCAGCTCGACGGCGTCGGACACGACGTGCTGTGCTCCGCGCTGGCCGGCGGCGCTCCCGCGATGCCGACGCTGGCCGGCTGGCTGGGCAGCACCCACCGGCTCACCGGGTGGCAGACGGACTGGAGCAGCCAGACCGGCGCGAGCCAGCTGGCGATCCTGCACGGCAGCAACCACGACGTGCCCGCCTTCCGCTGGTTCGAAAAGGAGACCGGGCAGGTCATGGTCTGCAACCGGCCGTCCAGCGCCGCCGAACTGGAGCGCAGGGCGGTCGAACGCACCGGCTGCGGCGGCCTGCTCGCCGCGGACGGCGCCAGCCGCGGCAACCTCTTCACCGGCGGTGCCGACCAGTCGGCGCTGGTGATGTCGGTGGCGGCGCAGCGCGGGAAGTTCAGCCGCTCCAGGTCCGGCTACTTCGCCTACTTCTCCGACCCGGCCAACGCGGTGCGCACCGCCTGGTCGTTCGTCGCCGAGGTCGGCAGGGAGGTCGCGGAGTCCACTGCGTCACGGCTGCGCAGGGACCGTCCGCGCATCAAGCGCGGCGGCCTCTACCCGGTGCTGCGGGCCTTCGCCACCGTCGTGGAGCGGGACGTGGCGGTGGCCGCGGTCGTCGGCGACATGCTCGCCGGGCGCACCGCGGTCTACGCCGACCTGGTCGCCTACGACGAGGTCGCCCACCACTCGGGCCCGGGCAGCCGCGACGCCCGCAAGGTCCTCACCCGGCTCGACCGCTCGGTCCGGCTGATCGCCGACGCGGCGCGCTACGCCCCGCGGCCCTACCGCATCGTGCTGCTGTCCGACCACGGCCAGAGCGCCGGCGAGACCTTCGAGGACGCGTTTGGCACGGGCCTGCGCGAGCTGGTCCGCACCGGGTGCGGGCTGCCGCCGGCCGGGCGGGAGTCCGGGCGGCGGGCCAGGCGGCGTGCCGGCGCGGAGGCGCGGGCCGCGGCCCGCAGCGCCCTGCGCCGCCCGGAGAAGGGCCGGCGGGCCGCCGAGGAGGCCGCGTGCGAGGGGCCGCCGTCCGACCCGGTCGTGCTGGCCTCGGGCAACCTCGGCCTGGTCGCCTTCCCCGACATCGCCGGGCGGGCGACGCTGGAGGAGATCGGGCGGCGCTGCCCCGCCCTGCTGCCGACGCTCACCGCGCACCCGGGCATCGGCTTCGTGCTGGTGCGCAGCGAGCGGCGCGGCCCGCTGGTCCTCGGCCCGGACGGCGGCGAGAACGAGCTGGCCACCGGCCGGGTGAGCGGCCCCGACCCGCTGGCGGGCTTCGGTCCGGGCGCGGCGGCCGCGGTGCTGCGCACGGACGCCTTTCCGCACACCGCCGACCTGATGGTGAACTCGGCCGTCGACCCGCGCACCGGGGCCGTGCACGCCTTCGAGGACCAGGCGGGGTCGCACGGCGGCCTCGGCGGACCCCAGTCCCGCCCCTTCCTGCTGGCCCCCGCCGACCTGCCGCTGCCCGCGGAACCGGTGGTCGGAGCGGAGGCGCTGCACGCGCTGTTCCACGGCTGGCTGGATTCCGCCGCCCTGCCCCCGGCACCGGCGGCCGCGGCCGTGCCGGTCCCGCGCCCGCGGCGCGGGCTGTCGCGTACGCGGCCCTGAGGCGTCAGCGGAAGCTGCCGGCGTGGGCCCGCGCCCAGTCCTCGAAGGTCCGCGGCGGTCGCCCGGTGATCTCCGCGACGGCCGGCAGCTGCCGCGGCTGCCCGTTCCTGACGGCGCTCGTGGAGATCCGCGGTCCGGCCCATCCCGCGCACCGCGCCGCCGCCGGTACAAAGGGCGGGGTCAGGTCCCGCCGCGCGAAGCCGGCCGCCGCGGCAGGGGGCGCCGACCCGGACGGAAACGAGGCCAATCGTCAACTACGGGTTGACGATGAGACTCCGTCAACCTACGGTTGACGCATGTCTCAGCACCCGGTTCGCCTCAGCGACCTCATCGACTACGTCAAGCAGCAGCACCCAGACAGCGACCCCCTCGCCGACCTCGAACACGCGGTGACCGTCGCCGCCCACCTGGACGACGTCGCCGACCACCTCATCGGCCACTTCGTGGACCAGGCCCGGCGGGCGGGCGCGTCCTGGACCGACATCGGGCAGCACATGGGGGTGAGCAAGCAGGCGGCGCAGAAGCGTTTCGTGCCCAAGATCCCGGAAGACCTCGGGCTCAACGTCGAGGCGACCTTCGGCCGCTTCACCGAACGCGCCCGCAAGGCCGTCGGCGTCGCGCAGGAGGAGGCCCGCGTGGCGCGGCACAGCGCCATCGAGCCGGAGCACCTGGTCCTCGGCCTGCTCGACGAGCAGGACACCTTCGCGACCCGCGCCCTCACCGACCTCGGCGCCACCCGCGAGGCGGTACGCGCCGCCGTCGTCACCCAAGGGACGGAGAAGAAGCCGCTCACCGGCCACATGCCGATCAGCCCGGCCGCCAGGAAGACCCTGCAACTGGTCCTGCGCGAGGCGCTGCGCCTGGGCCACAACTACGTCGGCACCGAGCACATCCTGCTCGGTGTGCTCAGTGACGACCAGGACCCCTCGGCGCGGGCCCTCACCGACCTCGGCGTCACCCACCAGCGGGTGGAGGAGTGGCTCGTCGCCGCGCTGGCCCAACTCAAGCCCTGAAGCGGACTCGTCGCCTCGCGCGTCAGCCCGTCTTGCGCAGCGCCAGCAGCCGGTAGACCGGGTCCGCGCGGGGCACGTCGGGATTGGGCAGGTCGGAGAGGCGACCGGCCAGCGCCGAGGTCTGGGCCTCGTCCAGGGACAGCGCCGAGGCGAAGTAGCCGCTGCTCACGTCCCCGGCGGCGCGGCTGGGGGACCTGCCCTGGCCGTGGCCGGTGAAACGGGCCTCGCCGACCCGGCGCAGGCCGTGCTCGCAGGCCGCCGCCTGGACCCGCGGCGCCGCGTCGAAGGCCCGCTGGACGCGGTAGGGGGCGAGCAGCTGGTCGACGTCGCTGTTCATGTCGTGCCCGGCGTCCTTGTCGACGGTGGTCACGAAGACCCCGCCGGCCCGCAGCACCCGGGCGCACTCGGCGACGACGGTGAGCGCGTCGGGCAGCAGATGCAGCAGCCACACCGCGCTCACCGCGTCGAGCGACTCGTCGGCGAACGGCAGCCGGTGGCAGTTCCCGCGCACCACCGTGGTGCCGATCCGGTCGGCCGCGGTACGCGCCATCCCGGCCGCCGCGTCCATCCCGAAGACCCGCAGGCCGGGACGGGCCAGCCGCTCGGTCACCAGACCGGTCCCGCACCCCACGTCCAGCAGGGTGCGGGCCCGCTCCGGCACGAGCGCGAGCACGGCCCGCGCTGCCGCGTGCGCCCGCGGAACTCCGCCGCGCGTCGCGTCGTAGCGCGCCGCCTCCACGTCATAGTCCAGCATGCGGCCGATGCTAGAGGGCGCCGATGAACAGCAGCCTGCCCGGGAGCTTGCGCTGCTGTTACGTGTGGGATCAGCCGAGGGTGTCGGGATCGGGGCCGAGCCGGGTGCCGTCGTCCAGTGCCGCCAGCTCCGCGAGGTCGGCGGGCGACAGCTCGAAGTCGAAGACGTCGATGTTCTCCCGGATCCTCGACGGCGTCACCGACTTGGGGATGACGACGTTGCCCAGGTGCAGGTGCCACCTCAGCACCACCTGTGCCGCGGTCCGCTCGTGCCGGGCGGCGATCCCGACGATCACGGGGTTGTCCAGCAGACCCTTGCCCTGGCCCAGCGGCGACCACGCCTCGGTCGCGATGCCGAGCTGCGCGTGCAGGGACCGCAGTTCCTGCTGGGCCAGCTGCGGGTGCAGCTCGATCTGGTTCACCGCGGGCACCACGTCGGACCCCTCCGCCAGCCGGCGCAGGTGCGCGGGCTGGAAGTTGGAGACCCCGATGGCCCGGGCCCGGCCGTCGGCCGCGATCCGCTCCAGGGCGCGCCAGGTCTCCGTATACGCGTCGCGCCGCGGCTGCGGCCAGTGGATCAGGTACAGGTCCACGTAGTCCAGGCCCAGCTTGGCCAGCGAGCGGTCGAAGGCCCGCAGCGCCGGGTCGTAGCCCTGGTCGGGATTGCCCAGTTTGGTGGTGACGAACAGCTCCTCGCGCGGCAGGCCCGAGGCCGCCAGCGCCCGGCCCGTGCCCTCCTCGTTGGCGTACAGCGAGGCGGTGTCGATGCTGCGGTAGCCCGCCTCCAGCGCGGTGGCGACGACCGAGGCCGCCTCGTCGTCCGGCACCTGCCATACGCCGAAGCCCAGTTGGGGCATCCGCACGCCGTTGTTGAGGGTGATGGCGGGGGGGATCTTGCTCACGGGCCGTCGATCCTTACGTCGGGGGTACGCGGCGAGCCTGGGCACGCCGCGACGATGCGTCGGGCCGGCCGGGGGTGCGCCGGCCCGGGCGTACAACCCGGCGACCGATCGGCGCATTCCCGCGCCGCGCGGCCACCGAGCCGATAACCTCACTGGCCGGGACCCGGGGCCGAGGCCCGGGCGGGCGAGGGGAGCGGGGCCGATGGCGGGCCAGGACGGGCCGGTGGCGGCGGCCGGAGCACCGGCGGCGCGTCGCCGCGGACGGCGGCGCGGGAACCTGGAGCCGCAGCCCTTCCCCGACGTGCCCGCCGCCGTGGCCGTCGACCCTGCCCTGCAGCGCGAGACGCTGGCCGGGCTGCGGGCCTGGGCCGAGCAGGAGGCCGAGGCCGCCATCGACTGGTATCTGCGCGACAAGCGCGCCAAACGCGTCGGCTCCCGGCTGCTCCAGGGCCTGGCCATCACCTTCGCGGTGGCCGGCACGGCGGTACCGCTCGGCACGGCCGCCTCCGGCGGCTCCGGGCAGGGCTGGGGCTACGTGCTGCTCGCGGTCGCCGCGGGCTGCAAGGGCTTCGACCACTTCTTCGGAGTGTCGGCCGCCTGGATGCGGGACATCGTCGTCGCGCACTCCCTGCGCACCGAGCTGAACGCCGTACGCCTGGAGTGGGCCACCGACGTGCTGCGGGCCGGCCCCGGCGCCGACGTCCCGGGCAGGCTGCTCGAACCCGCCGAGGTCGAACGGCAACTGGCGCTCATCCACCGGCTGTCCGGCGCCGTCCGCAGCCACGTCGACGGCGAGACCGCCGACTGGCAGGCCGAGTTCAGCTCCAGCACCCGGCAGTTGCAGGGCCAGGGCACGCTTCCCGGCGTGGACCGCTGAGCGGGGTCGCCGGGACCGGGGCCCGACGATCCGGCCCCGCCCGTCCGGACGCCCCGCAAGGAGGGAGGCGGGCGCCCGCGTGGTCCGCCGCGGCTCACGCCCGGTAGAGCGCCTCGATCTCCGTCGCGTAGAGCGCCTCGATCGCCCGCCGCTTGAGCTTCAGCGACGGTGTCAGAGTGCCGCGCTCCTCGCTGAACTGCGCGGCCAGTATCCGGAAGGTCCTGATCGACTCGGCCTGCGAGACCAGCGTGTTGGCGGCGACGACCGCCCGCCGTATCTCCATCTCCAGGTCCGGGTCGTGCAGCAGCTCCGCGGGCCCGAGACGCGGCTTGCCCCGCATCGACAGCCAGTGCGTCACCGCCTCCGGATCCAGCGTCACCAGGGCCGCCACGAACGGCCGGTCGTTGCCGACCACCACGCACTGCCCCACCAGCGGATGCGCCCGCACCCGGTCCTCCAGCGCGATCGGCGAGACGCTCTTGCCGCCGCTGGTCACCAGGATCTCCTTCTTGCGCCCGGTGATCGTCAGATAGCCGTCCTCGTCGAGCGCGCCGATGTCGCCGGTGGCCAGCCAGCCGTCCCGCAGCACCTCGTCGGTCGCCTTGACGTTGTTCAGGTAGCCGGCGAAGATCTGCCCGCCGCGCAGCCAGATCTCGCCGTCCTCGGCGATCAGCACCGTCGTCCCCGGCACCGGCAGGCCCACGGTGCCGAAACGGGTCTGCTCGGGCGGGTTCGCGGTCGCGGCCGCGGTGGTCTCGGTGAGGCCGTAGCCCTCGTAGATCGTCACGCCCGCGCCGGAGAAGAACAGCCCGATCCGCCGCTCCATCGCCGAGCCGCCGGAGATCGCGTGCCGCACCCGGCCGCCGAGCGCGTCGCGCACCTTGCTGTAGACCAGCTTCTCGTAGAGCTGGTGCTGCATCCGCAGCCCGGCGCTCGGCCCGGGACCGGTGCCGAACGCCTTGGCCTCGACCGCCTCCGCGTGCCGGACCGCGACCTCCACGGCCTTGTCGAAGGGGCCCAGCTTCCCGCTGCTCTCCGCCGAGCGGCGGGCGGCCTGGAAGACCTTCTCGAAGACGTAGGGCACGGCCAGCACGAAGGTCGGCCGGAAGCCGGCGAGCGAGGGGATCAGGTCGGAGGCCGCCATGCTCGGCTGGTGGCCGAGCTTGATCCGGTGCCGCACGCAGGCCACCTCGACCATCCGGCCGAAGACGTGCGCGAGCGGCAGGAAGAGCAGCGTCGACGGCTCCTCGCCCGGCTTGTTGGAGAAGACCGGCTCCCAGCGGGCCACCACGTTGTCGGTCTCCGCCATGAAGTTGGCGTGGGTGATGAGGCAGCCCTTGGGGCGGCCCGTGGTCCCCGAGGTGTAGATGACCGTCGCGACCGCGTCCGGCGTCACGGCCAGCCGGTGCCGCTCCACCACGTCGTCGCCGACGTGCCGGCCGGTCTCCGCCAGCTCCTCGACGCACCCGGCGTCCAGCTGCCAGAGCCGGTTGAGCCGGGGGAGTTCGTCGACGGCGGCGCCGATCGTCATCGCGTGGTCCTCGTGCTCCACGACCGCCGCGACCGCGCCCGAGTCGTGCAGCATCCAGCGGACCTGCTCGGAGGACGAGGTCGGGTAGACCGGCACCGACTGGGCGCCGATCGCCCACAGCGCGAAGTCGAACAGCGTCCACTCGTAGCGGGTGCGGGACATGATCGCGACCCGGTCGCCGAAGCGGACGCCCTGGGCCAGCATGCCCTTGGCGACCGCCAGCACCTGGTCGCGGAAGTCGGCGGCGCTGACATCGTGCCATTCGCCGTGCTCGTCGGCGCGCGACAGCACCACCTGGTCGGGGGTCTCCTGGGCGTTGCCGAAAACGGCATCCGCCAAACCGCCGGCCTGGGGTGAGGTGGCCAGTGGGGGGATGCTGAACTGACGCAACGGGTGCTCTCCTAGGACCGCTCAGTGCGGGGCCGTAAGTTACCCGATCCGCCGGGCCTGCGGGAGGGGCCGAAAATTATCGGTGATTCGGACGTCTGTGCTGGTCGTGCGGTGTTCTCCGGCTGTGACAAGGGAGTCGGCGGAATCCGGCCTTCAGCCGCGGTGCCGCCGCGGGCCGGGATCTCCACCAAATCTGCCCGTCCCGGTCACGGTCGCTCCACCCTCTCGGTCCTCTCCCGTCCCCCGCGTCCCAGCCGGTGCGGCGGGTCCAGGTGGCCGGATCACGGCCGCTTTCCGCCGGTCACGGCAGCGGCCGGTGCAGCAGGTCGCCGCCCGCCAGGACGGCGTCGGCCAGCGCGTCCGCCGCCTCCTGGGCGCGGGAGTCCCGCCGGCCGTGCAGCAGTACGAAATCCACCCCGCCGAGGTCCGGCAGCCCGCAGGCCCGCGCCGGGACCCGTACCAGACCGGCCGGAATCAGCCCTTGCGCGTGCGCCATCACCCCGAGCCCCGCCCTGGCCGCCGCGACCAGGCCGCTCAGCGACCCGCTGGTGCCGGCCACCCGCCACGCCCTGCCGTGCCGCTCCAGCACGTCGAGCACCCGGGCCCGGGTGATCCCCGGTGGCGGGAAGGCGATCAGCGGCACCGGGTGCCGCGGGTCCAGCCGCAGCCGCTCGCCGCCGATCCACACTAGCTTGTCCCGCCACACCAGTCGTCCCGGCCCCTCGGGACCGTGCCGCTTGGCCAGGCACAGGTCGAGCCCGCCCTCGTCGAGCCGCTGGTGCAGGGTGCCGGACAGCTCGACGGTCAGTTCGAGGTCCACCTCGGGGTGGTCGCGCCGGAAGGCCGCCAGGATCTCCGGTAACCGGGTCGGCACGAAGTCCTCCGACACCCCGAACCGCAGCGGCCCGCGCAGCCGGGTGCCGGCGAAGAAGGCCGCCGCCCGTTCGTTGGCCTCCAGGATCGGGCGGGCGAAACCGAGCATCGCCTCGCCGTCCTCGGTCAGTTCCACCCCGTGGGTGTCCCGCAGGAAGAGCCGGCTGCCCGCGGCCTCCTCCAGCCGCCGCACGTGCTGGCTGACCGTGGACTGCCGCAGCCCCAGCCGGTGCGCCGCCTGCGTGAAGCTCAGCGTCTGCGCGACGGCAAGGAACGTACGCAACTGGACCGGCTCGAACATGGCGGCACGTTATCGCGGTACGTGATGGCGGTCAGGGCGGTAACCGGCCAACCTGATCGCGCCCCTTCACGAGCCCACCGCGGCCCCGGCGTCACCGCCTCCGGCGGTTCACAGCCGCAGCGCTCCACCACCAGCACGGTCGGCGCCCACGACGCGAACAGCGCGTACGCGAACAGGTCGCGGCCGGTCGGGTGGCCGGGGATCAGTGTGCCCGGTCGGACGCCAGTGCGATACGGTCCTCGCCCGCGTAGACGTTCATCGAGTCGCCGCGCAGGAAGCCGACCAGCGTCAGCCCGCTCTCCCTGGCCAGGTCCACCGCCAGCGACGACGGCGCCGAGACCGCCGCCAGCGCCGGGATCCCGGCCATCACCGCCTTCTGCACCAGCTCGAAGGAGGCCCGGCCCGACACCATGAGGACCAGGTCCGCCAGCGGCAGCCGCCCTTCCCGCAGCGCCCGCCCGACCAGCTTGTCCACCGCGTTGTGCCGCCCGACGTCCTCCCTGAGGTCGAGCAGCTCGCCGTCGGCGGAGAACAGCGCGGCCGCGTGCAGCCCGCCGGTCCGCTCGAAGACCGCCTGCCCCTCCCGCAGCCGGTCCGGCAGGGCGGCCAGCAGTCCGGGAGTCAGCCGCGGCAGACCGTTGCCGGCCACCGGCAGCCGGGTCGCGGTGCGGACCGCGTCAAGGCTGGCCTTGCCGCACAGCCCGCACGAGGAGGAGGTGTAGACGTTGCGCTCCAGGCTGATGTCCGGCACCGGCACCCCGCGGGCGAGCGTCACGTCCACCACGTTGTACGTGTTCGCGCCGTCCGCCGCCGCGCCGGCGCAGTAGACGACGTTCGCGACCTCGTCGGCCGCGGCGAGCACCCCCTCGCTGACCAGGAAACCCGTGGCCAGCGCGAAATCGTCACCCGGCGTCCGCATGGTGATCGCCAGCGGGCGGCCGTTCAGCCGGATCTCCAGCGGTTCCTCGGCGACCAGGGTGTCGGCCCGGTGGTCGACCGCCCCGCCGCGGATCCGCAGTACCCGGCGCCTCTCGGTGACCCGTCCCATCCGCCTCAGTCCCTCCGTCGCCCTGCCGCCCCGGCCCTGCACCTGACGAGGGTGTCATAGGGTGATCGGGACCGTGCAGCCGTGCACCACGGACCTACCAGGATGGCAGACCGAGATGAGCGACCAGCCGACCGCCGAGCACACCCTGGTGGGTGACGAGCAGGCACTGCGGCGCCTGAGGGAACTGCGCGGCAGCATCGACAACCTGGACGCCGCCCTGGTGCACCTGCTGGCCGAGCGGTTCAAGTGCACCCAGCAGGTGGGCGAGCTGAAGGCCGCCCACGACCTGCCCCCCGCCGACCCGGCGCGCGAGGCCGACCAGATCGCCCGGCTGCGCCGGCTCGCCGAGGACGCCAGGCTCGATCCGGCCTTCGCCGAGAAGTTCCTGAACTTCATCATCGACGAGGTCGTCCGCCACCACCGCGCCATCGCCGCCCGCCCCCAGCCGGGCAGCGGGAATCGCAGGTGAGAAGCACTGCCGATCCTTGGTATCGTGGACCATGTCACCACGACCCGGGCGGTCGCGGCGGCACACCCGGTCCGGGTGGCGGAATGGCAGACGCGCTAGCTTGAGGTGCTAGTGCCCTTTATCGGGCGTGGGGGTTCAAGTCCCCCCTCGGACACCAGTACAGGTGCTGACTGATCCAGGTCGGCACCTGTCGTGCTTTCTGCCTGAGCCTGCCTTCCGCCTTTCCGCCTTGTGCCGACGCGATCAGCGCAGGTCGGTGATCTCCGGGGCGTAGATCGTGCCGAGCGGCTCGGGGCCCACGTACTGCTGGCAGTTGCACTGCTGCGGCTCGAACTGCAGCGGCTTGCGGTCGGCGTCCCACAGCGACGGGGCCTCGACCACCTCGTGGCACTTGCCGTCGCCCTTGTTGTGCATCGCCAGGTGGTGCGTGCATCCGCAGACCGGCTCCGGCGGCCGGTTGGCGGCGGACAGCGCGCGCTGCTGCCGCTCCTGGACCTTGATGAGTTCGAGCTTGCGCTTGTGCCGCGCTTTGCTCACGGCACTCACCTTGTCGCCGATGGCGCCGCTGCCGAACAGCACCAGCGGAATGATCCACCACAGATTGTGCACGCCCGCCCCCGTCCCGTCGTGACTGCCAGCATAACGGCGCCGGTGCACGGCCGTTCGCGATGCGGCGCCGGTCAGGACGGGCGCCCTGGGCGGCCGCCGACCACCGCGACGGCCTCGGCGCCCGCCCGGCAGCCGGCTGCCAGCGCCGCCGGGAGGTCCGCACCCGCCAGGCGGGCCGCGAGCAGGCCGCCGGTGAAGGCGTCGCCCGCCCCCGTGGTGTCCACAGCGGTGGCCGCGGCGGCGGGCACGCGGGCGGTGATACGCCCGCGGTCGGCGGCCAGCGCGCCCGCCGCGCCCAGCGTCACCACCACGGTGGCGCCCCGGCGGCTCAACTCCGCCGCGGCGGCGGCGGGTTCGTCCGCACCGGACAGCAGCGCCGCCTCGGCCGCGTTGGGCAGCAGCAGGTCCGCGTCCGCCACCAGGCCGAGGAAGCGCGGCACCCCGAGGCCGCGCAGGAAACCCGCCGACGCCGGGTCGACGCTCACCGGCAGGCCGCGGGCGCGGGCCGCCCCGGCGGCCACGGCGGCCAACTCCCGGCCCGGGTCGCAGAAGAACAGGTAGCCCGACAGGTGGAGATGGCCGACCCCGTCGAGCAGCGCCTCGTCCCAGTCGGCCGGGCCGAGCCGGAAAGCCGCGCCGCTGTCGGTGACCAGGGTGCGCTCCGCGGCCGCGTCGACCAGGGCGATCACCACCGCCGTGGGCTGCTCCGCGTCGACCCGCAGCACCGGCTCGACGCCCGCCGCCACCAGGGCCGCGCGGTGCCAGTCCGCGGAGTCCGCGCCCACCCTGGCCAGCAGCCGCACCCCGGGGGCGCCCCGGTGCGCCGCCCAGCACGCCACGTTGGCGCCCGCGCCACCGGGCAGCACCGCGATGCGGGCCGCGGTGTCGGTGTCCGGCGCCAGCGGCTCCGCGTGCCGGGCCACCACGTCGGTCACCACGTCGCCGACCACCAGCAGTCCGCGGCCCGCCCCGCTCACGGCTGCCGCGACCAGGCCACGGCGATGTCCCCGGCCAGCGCCACATTGCCGCGGACCGCGGCGAGATTCGCCTCCAGCGAGGCGCCGCCGGTGTGCTCGGTGAGATACGCCAGCAGGTAGGGCGTGATCGCCTGCCCGGTGACGCCCTCGCGCTCCACCGCAGCGAGCGCCTCGGCCAGGACCCGGTCGTGCAGGGCGCGGTCCAGCTGGTCCCGCGCCGGCACCGGATTCGCCACGATCAGCGCGCAGTCGTGGCCGCCGAGCGCGTCCTGGCCGCGCATCACCGCGGCCACCTGCCCGGCGTCCCGCACCGTCCAGTCCACCGGCTCACCGGAGTCGGTCAGGTAGAAGCCCGGGAAGCGGTCGGTGCGGAAGCCGACGACGCCGACGCCCAGCGTCTCCAGCCGCTGCAACGTCGCCGGCACGTCCAGGATCGACTTCACGCCCGCGCACACCACGGTGATCCGGGTGCGGCCCAGCAACGCCAGGTCGGCGGACTCGTCCTGAACGTCCGTCCAGCCGCGGTGCACCCCGCCCAGCCCGCCGGTTGCGAAGACCCGGACGCCGGCCCGCGCCGCCAGGAAGGCGGTGCCGGACACCGTCGTCGCCCCGCTCACCCCCGCAGCCATCGCCGGCGCCAGGTCCCGGAAGCCGAGCTTGCGCATGTCCGGGTCCTCGGCGACCCGCTCGACCTCCGCGTCGTCCAGCCCCACCCGGGGCACCCCGTCGATGACGGCGACGGTCGCCGGCACCGCCCCGGCCTTCCTGACGACGGCCTCCAGCTCGCGGGCCACCCGCAGATTGCGCGGCCGCGGCAGACCGTGCGCGATGATCGTCGACTCCAGCGCCACGACAGGCCGCCGCCCGCTGAGCGCGTCCGCGACCTCGTCCGAGACCACGACCCCGGCCCTCTCCTGTTTTCCCATGCCCCCTACCTGGCACTGCGCGCCTGCACGCAAACCTCCCCGTGGACGATGCCGCCGCGGACCGGCCGCGTGGGGGGCCGGAAAACGGTTCGCCGCCGCCCGCCTCGCCCAGTACGGTCGCGCGAGTGTCCTCACCGCCGGGAGCCCTGCCCCTTCACGCGGGGCCGGCCCGGCGGTCCCCTCACAGAGAGCAGGTTTCGACCATGGCAAGCCGGATCAGTGAACTCGTACTCGGTTGCCGCGACCCCGAGGCGCTGGCGCGGTTCTGGTGCGAGGTCCTCGACTTCGTGGTGCTCGGTCGCGAGGACGACGGGAGCATGGAGATCGGTCCGCGCGAAGGGTTCGGCGGTGCGCAGCCGACGCTCTTCCTCAGCCGCAGGGACCGGCCGGAGCCGGGGTTGACCCGGCTGCACATCGACGTCAACGCGACCGACCGCGATCAGGACGCGGAACTCGAACGCCTGCTGGCGCTCGGCGCGCGCCCGGCCGACATCGGCCAGACCGGGGAAGAGTCCTGGCACGTGCTCGCCGATCCGGAAGGCAACGTGTTCTGCCTGCTCAGGAGGCGCCTCGCGCCCCTGTGACACCCCTGGCCGGGGAGGCGGGGCGGAATGGATTTGGCGTGAGCGCGCCCAACGCGTAAAGTGATGTTCACCGACGCGGGGTGGAGCAGCTCGGTAGCTCGCTGGGCTCATAACCCAGAGGTCGCAGGTTCAAATCCTGTCCCCGCTACTAGCACGGAAAGGCCCGGTGCCCCTCAGGCACCGGGCCTTTCCGCTGTCCAGGGACTCAGCGGCGCCGCGGGGCCCCGCGGTCCCGTTCGTCCGCGGGCCGGTAGGGCGGGATGTCGCGCCCGGGCTGGTAGTGCGGCCCCTGCCGCATGTGGCGGACGACGATCAGGCAGTCCGCGGCGGCCACCGCGGCGATCGCCGCGCAGAAGCCGGCCCAGCCCGGCTGGTCGTAGGCCGCGAAGCCGATGGCCGCGGCGATTCCCCAGACCAGCCCGCACACGGCCAGCCCCAGCCGCAGCCGCAGCGGGCTGCGCGCCTGTGTCGGTTCGTATCCGGTTCTGCGCATGTCGCGGCTCCTCCCTTCCCTTCCAGCATCCACCCGGCGGCCGCTTGCCGAAACGGCCGCGCAGGCGGAAGCGGGTGGGGTCGGGACCTGCGACGGGCCGGGATCAGCCGTGCAGGGCCTGCTCCAGCATCGCGGCCCACTGCCGCACGATCCTGGCGCGCCGGGCGGAGTCGTCGCTGAGCAGGTTGGCCAGGCCGAGGCCGCGGGCCATGTCCAGCGTCGCCTGTACGGTCTCGCGCACGCCCGGGCGTGACTCGTCGGCGCCGAGGAAGTCGACGGCCAGGCGGTGCGCCTCGCGGCCGATGCGGGCTTCGAGCGCGGTCACGCCCGGTCGCAGCCGCTCCTCCGCGGTGGTCGCCGTCCACAGGTGGAGGGCGGCGCGGAAGAGGGGGCCGGTGTGGACGGCGACGAGCATGTCGACGACCGCGTAGGTGCGGTCCGGGCCCTCGCGGGGGAGGGCGAGGGCGCGTTCGCGTACCGCGGTCAGCCACTGGTCCGCCACGTGCGCGATGGCCGCGGTGAAGAGTTCCTCGCGGGTGGGGAAGTGGTGCTGGGCGGCGCCACGGGAGACGCCGGCGCGGGCGCAGACGACCGCGACCGTACTGCCCGACCAGCCGTGTTCCGCGAGGCAGGCGACCGCGGCCTCCAGGACGCGCAGCCGGGTGGCGCGGCTGCGGTCCTGCTTGGGCTCGCGCTCCCGCCCGGGCGCCGGGTCCGCCACCTGGCCGGTCAGATCGCCCACGGCGGGTTCCTGCGTTCCAGCGCGGCCCTGACGCCCTCCGCGGCCTGTGCGGACTCGAAGAGCTCGCGGCTGCGCAGGGCGAGCCGGTCGCCTTCCGCGGCCAGGGCCTGCCTGAGTGCCGCCGTGGTGATCTCCTTGGTCGCCGCCAGGCCCTGCGGGGAGGAGGCGCGCAGCCCGGCGAGGATACCGTCGAGCGACTCGTCCCACGCCGTGACCAGGCCGATCCTGACCGCCTCCGCGGTGTCGAAGGCCTCACCGGTGAGCAGGTAGCGGGCGGCGGCCCGCGGGTCGGTCCCGGCCAGCACCGGGATCGACGCCACGGACGCGGCGAGCCCGAGGCGTACCTCGGTGAAGGCGAAGGTGGCCGCGCTGCCCGCCACCGCGATGTCGCAGGCCGCGAGCAGGCCGAGGCCGCCGGCTCTGGCGTGCCCGTTCAGCCGGGCGACGACCGGCTTGGACAGCTCGGCGATCTGCCGGATCAGCTCCACCAGCAGCTTCGGCCCGCTGCCCACACCGTCCGCCTTGAGGTCGGCGCCCGCGCAGAAGGTGCCGCCGGTGTGGGTGATCAGGACGGCCCGCACCCGCGGGTCGGTGTCCGCGCTGTCGAGCGCGGCGGACAGTTCGGCGATCAGCGCGGCGGACAGCGCGTTGCGGTTGTGGGGTGAGTCCAGGGTGAGTACCTCGATGGCGCGGTCGGTGTGCCGGCGCACCAGCGGTGCATCTGTCACGGCGGTCTTCCTTCACGTCGGCGGGCTGGCGGGCGTCACGGGTCAGTACGACTTGGGCAGCCCCAGGCTGTGGTGCGAGACGAAGTTGAGGATCATCTCCCGGCTGACCGGGGCTATCCGGCCCACCCGGGAGGCGGTGAGCAGCGATGCCAGGCCGTACTCGGCGGTCAGCCCGTTGCCGCCCAGGGTGTGCACGGCCTGGTCGACTGCCTTCGCGCACGCCTCCGCCGCCGCGTATTTGGCCATGTTCGCGGCCTCGCCCGCGCCCATGTCGTCCCCGGCGTCGTAGAGATACGCCGCCTTCTGCATCATCAGCCGGGCCAGCTCCAGTTCGATGTGGGCCTGGGCCAGCGGGTGGGCGATGGCCTGGTGGCCGCCGATCGGCGTGGACCACACCTGCCGGGTGCGGGCGTAGTCGACCGCGCGGTCCAGCGCGTAGCGGCCCATGCCGATCGAGAAGGCGGCGGTCATGATGCGCTCGGGATTGAGGCCGGCGAACAGCTGCAGCAGCCCCGCGTCCTCGTCGCCGATCAACGCGTCGGCGGGCAGCGCCACATCGTCGAGGAAGAGCTGGAACTGCTTCTCCGGCGCCGACAGTTCCATCTCGATCTGCCGGAAGTCGAAGCCGGGCGTGCGGCGTTCGACGAGGAAGAGGCACGGCTTGAGCTTGCCGGTGCGGGCGTCCTCGGTGCGGCCGACGATCAGCGTCGCGTCGGCGATGTCGACGCCGGAGACGAAGACCTTTCGGCCGGTCAGCAACCAGCCGCCGGTGTCCGGGTCGCGGCGGGCGGTGGTGGTGATGCGGTGCGAGTTGGAGCCCGCGTCGGGCTCGGTGATGCCGAAGGCGATACGCAGCGAGCCGTCCGCGAGCCCCGGCAGCCAGCGCCGCCGCTGCGCGTCGGTGCCGAACCTGGCGATCACCGTGCCGCAGATGGCGGGGGAGACGATGAGCAGCAGCAGCGGGCAGCCCGCCGCGCCGAGCTCCTCCAGCACAATCGACAGTTCGGCGAGCCCGCCGCCCCCGCCGCCGTACTCCGCGGGCAGGTTGACCCCGAGGTAGCCCAGGCCGGCCGCCTCCTGCCACAGCTCGTCGGTCTGCTCGCCGGCCCTGACGGCCGCCGTGAAGTAGTCGCGGCCGTAGCGGCGGCCGAGGGCGCCGACGGCTTTGCGCAGCGCGCGTCGCTCCTCGGTCTCCAGTAGGGCGCTGTCGAAGGTGCTGCGAACGGTGGTCATGATGCCTGCTCCTCCCTCTCCTCCTTGACGACGGCCAGTACGGCGCCGAGCTCGACCTGGCGGCCGACCTCGGTGGTGAGCTCGAGCAGCGTCCCCGCGGCCGGGGCGGCGATCACGTGCTCCATCTTCATCGCCTCCAGCCAGAGCAGCGGCTGCCCCGCCTCGACCCGGTCCCCGGCCGCGAACCCGGCGGTCCTGACGACGGTCCCGGGCATCGGCGCCCGCAGCGAACCGGGCGCCGCGGACTGTTCGGGGTCGGGGAAGCGCGGCAGGGCGGTGAGCGCGGCCGAGCCGGACGGCGAGTCCACGAAGGTGCGCTCCGGGTGGACGGCGACACGGTAGGTCCGCCGGACGCCGCCGACCTCCAGCACGACCCGGTCGGCGGCCGCGCTCACCAGGCGTACGCCGTCGAAGCCCTCAGCGGTCAGGCCGTCCCGGTCCAGCCGGTAGCGGATCTCGTACGTGTGCCCGTCCGGTTCGCTGCGGAAGCGCTTGAGCTGCGGCTGCGAGGGGAGGTTCCGCCATCCGCCGAGGCGCAGCGGTACGGGGGCGCCGGGCTGCGACGTACGCCGGGCCGCGTCCGCGAGCGCGGCGGCCAGCGCGGCGAAGCGCTCGGCGTCCCCCGGGGTCGTACCTGGATCCGCGGGCTGTCCTGTGCCGCCGGCAGGCGCCAGGCCCAGGTCGGCGGCATTGCGGTCGAGGAAGCCGGTGTCCAGCCTTGCCGCCGCGAAGTCGGGGTGCCGCAGGGCGCGGACCAGCAGGTCGCGGTTGGTCACCGGGCCGTGCAGCCGGGCCCGCTCCAGCGCGTGCGCCAGCTGGCGGACCGCCTCGGCGCGGGTCGGTGCCCAGGCGATCACCTTGGCCAGCATCGGGTCGTAGTGCACCCCGATCCGCTCGCCGCCGGTCACGCCGGAGTCCAGCCGCAGCCCCGCCTCGCGCCCCGGCGGCACGGCGAATTCCGCGTCGACGCCGAGGACTTCGAGCAGGCGCAGGTCGCCCGGCTGCGGCTGCCAGCCGCGCGCCGGGTCCTCCGCGCACAGCCGGGCCTCCACCGCGTGCCCGCGTGCGGCGGGCGGCTCGGGCGGCAGCGCCGCGCCCTCGGCGATCCTGATCTGCCAGGCCACCAGGTCAAGGCCGGTGACGCACTCGGTGACCGGATGCTCCACCTGGAGACGGGTGTTCATCTCCAGGAAGTACGGCCGGCCGTCCGCCGAGACCAGGAACTCGGCGGTGCCCGCGCCCCGGTACCCGATCGAGCGGGCCGCGCGTACCGCAGCCGCGTGCAACTCGGCGCGCAACCGCGCCGGCAGGCCGGGTGCCGGGGTCTCCTCGATCACCTTCTGGTGCCGCCGCTGCAAGGAGCAGTCCCGCTCGCCGAGCGCCCACACGGTGCCGTGCCCGTCGGCCAGCACCTGCACCTCGACATGCCGGGCACCCTCGACATACGGCTCGACGAAGACCTCGCCGTCGCCGAAGGCCGCCGCCGCCTCGGCCCGCGCCGACTCCAACTCCCCTTCCAGCAAGGCCAGATCACGCACCACCCGCATCCCGCGCCCGCCGCCGCCCGCGGCGGCCTTCACCAGCAGCGGCAGGTCCGCCGCCGTCACCGCCGCCGGGTCGAGCGCCGCGAAGACCGGCACACCGGCGGCCGCCATCAGCTCCTTCGCCCGGGTCTTGGACCCCATCGCCTCGACCGCGGCGGCCGGCGGACCGATCCACACCAGGCCGGCCGCGGTGACCGCCCGCGCGAAGCCGGCGCTCTCCGACAGGAAGCCGTATCCCGGGTGCACGGCGTCGGCGCCCGCGGACAGCGCCGCGGCCACCAGCAGGTCCGCCCGCAGATACGTGTCGGCGGGCGCGTCGCCCGGCAGCCGTACGGCGGCGTCGGCCTCCACCACGTGTGCGGCGGACGCGTCGGCGTCGGAATGCACCGCCACCGTGGCGATGCCCAGATCGCGGCAGCTGCGCATGACCCGCCGGGCGATCTCTCCCCGGTTGGCCACCAGCACAGAACCGATCGGCGTGCCCATCGGGCCGCCCCCTCCCTCTCACCGACGGACACCCGTCACATACGGAAGACCCCGAAACCGCCGCGCGCCCCCTCCACCGGCGCCCCGTGCACGGCCGACAGGCACAGGCCGAGCACCGTACGGGTGTCGCGCGGGTCGATCACCCCGTCGTCGTAGAGCCGCCCTGACAGGAACATCGGCAGCGACTCCGCCTCGATCTGCTGCTCCACCGCCGTCCGCAGTCCGGCGTCGGCCTCCTCGTCGTACGGCAGCCCGCGGGCCGCCGCCGACTGCCGGGCGACGATCGACAGCACCCCGGCGAGCTGGCTCGGCCCCATCACCGCGGACTTGGCGCTCGGCCAGGAGAAGAGGAAGCGCGGCTCGAAGGCCCGCCCGCACATCCCGTAGTGCCCGGCCCCGTAACTGGCGCCCATCAGCACCGAGATGTGCGGTACCCGGGAGTTGGACACCGCGTTGATCATCATCGCGCCGTGCTTGATGATGCCGCCCTGCTCGTACTGCCTGCCGACCATGTAGCCGGTGGTGTTGTGCAGGAACAGCAGCGGGATGTCCCGCTGGTTGGCCAACTGGATGAACTGCGCCGCCTTCTGCGACTCTGCGCTGAAGAGCACGCCCTGCGCGTTGGCCAGGATGCCCACCGGATAGCCGTGCACCTCGGCCCAACCCGTCGCCAGACTCGGCCCGTACAACGGCTTGAACTCGTCGAAGGCCGAGCCGTCCGCGATCCGCACGATCACCTCGCGCGGGTCGAAAGGGGTCCGCAGGTCGCCCGGCACGATGCCCAGCAGCTCCTCCGCGTCGAACAGCGGCGGCGCCGGGTCCGGGCGCGGACCGGGCCCGGGCTTGCGGATGTTGAGCCTGGCCACCACCCGGCGGGCGGTACGCAGCGCGTCCGGCTCGTCCAGTGCGAAGTGGTCGGCGAGGCCGGAGACCCTGGCGTGCATGTCGGCGCCGCCCAGCGACTCGTCGTCGCTCTCCTCGCCGGTGGCCATCTTCACCAGCGGCGGGCCGCCGAGGAAGACCTTCGCACGCTCCTTGACCATGATGACGTGGTCCGACATCCCCGGGATGTACGCGCCGCCCGCCGTCGAGTTGCCGAAGACCACCGCGACCGTCGGGATGCCGGCCGCCGACAGCCGCGTCAGGTCGCGGAAGAGGGCTCCGCCGGGTATGAAGATCTCCTTCTGGCTGGGCAGGTCCGCGCCGCCGGACTCCACCAGGCTCACCACCGGCAGCCGGTTGGCGAAGGCGATCTCGTTGGCCCGCAGCGCCTTCTTCAGCGTCCACGGGTTGCTCGAACCGCCGCGCACCGTCGGGTCGTTCGCGGTGACGACGCACTCGGTGCCCTCCACCACGCCGATCCCGGTGACCAGGGACGCGCCGGTGGCGTACTCGCTGCCCCAGCCGGCGAGCGGCGACAGTTCCAGGAAGGGGGTGTCCGGGTCGAGCAGCAGCTCCACACGCTCCCTGGCCGTCATCTTGCCGCGGGCGCGGTGCCGCTCCTGATACTTCGGGCCGCCGCCGGCCAGGGCGTCGGCGTGCGCCGCCGCCACCTCCGCCAGGCGTGCGGACATCGCGGCGGCCCGCTCGGCGTAGCCGCTCACCGAGCCGCGCCCCTCGACGGCGGCCGGGTGCTGCCGGGCGGCCCGGCGAAGGCCTGCACCACCGACAACCACGCGTCGGCGTCCGGCCCTTCGGCTCGCAGGTCCACGTCGTCGCGGTGCCGCCGCCGCACCGCCAGCAGGCAGAAGTCCAGCGCGGGCCCGGTCACCCGCTGCGTCGCCTGCTCCGGCCCGAACGTCCACAACGACCCGTCAGGGGCCGTCAGTTCGACCCGGAATTCCTCCGCGGGTGCGGGCAGCCCGTGCACCGAGAAGGCGAAGTCCCGTGCGCGGACGCCGATCCTGGCCACGTGCCGCAGCCGGGCGGTCGGCTCCCGCCGCACCCCGAGCGCGTCGGCGACGTCCTCGCCGTGCGCCCACGTCTCCATCAGCCGCCCCGTCGCCATCGATCCGGCGCTCATGGGCGGCCCGTACCACCGGAAGCGCACGCCGTGCGGCTGCGCCGCCAGCACCTCCGCGAGCCGGGCGCGGCCCGCCCGCCACCTCGCCAGCAACTCGCCCGGCGCCACGTCGGCGCCCCTGCGCGCGCCCAGGTCGACGTACGTGTCGAAGTGCGCCGCCGCCACCTCGGCCTCCCGCTCGAAGCCGTCCGGGTCGAGGACCGCCATCAGGGCGCGGCGGTCGGTCCAGGCCAGGTGGGCGATCTGGTGCGCGATCGTCCATCCGGCGGCCGGTGTCGTCCGACCCCAGCCGGCCGGCTCCAGCTCGGCCACCATCGCGTCGAGCCCCGCGCTTTCGGCGGCCAGGTCCGCCAGGACGGGCATATCCACGGCGTGCACCACCCCTCACGTAGACGTGCGACGAGCGTCGCAGCGCCACGCAAATCAATCAAGCCCGCACGCTTGATTCCGGCCCACGCCGCACCCCCGGCCCTCCGCGACCCCCTGGGGGTACCCCAAGTGCCCCTGGGGTGCTGCCGGGGGAAGGGCGCGCCGAGGTGTGGGGGTAGCCGGGGGGCGGCGGCGCCCCCGGGAGGGGCCGGCACCCCCCGGGCGCGGCGAGCGGCGGGGTAGGGGAGACAGCACCCCGCAGGGGATGGGCTAGGACTTGGCGCGCCGCGCCAGAAGAGTGGCGCGCTTGGTGTCGAAGCGGACGGCCTGCTCGTTGAGGCCGGCCATGAAGAGGCCGAGTTCCTCCTGGGCGCGCAGGCCCTCCGGGCCCAGCTCCGGGATGTCGAGGACCTTGAGGTGGCGCAGGACGGGCTGCAGCACGTCGTCGTGGTGGATGCGCAGGTTGTAGATGCCGCCGATGGCCATCCGCGCGGCGGCGCGCTCGAAGCCGGGCATGCCGTGGCCCGGCATGCGGAAGGCGACGACGACGTCGCGGATCGCCTGCATCGCGAGGTCGGGCGCGATCTGGAGCGCGGCGGCCAGCAGGTTGCGGTAGAAGACCATGTGCAGGTTCTCGTCGGTGGCGATCCTGGCGAGCATCCGGTCGCACACGGGGTCACCGGACTCGCGGCCGGTGTTGCGGTGGGAGACGCGGGTGGCCAGCTCCTGGAAGGCCACGTAGGCCACCGAGTGCAGCATGCTGTGCCGGTGGTCGTGCTCGAAGCCCTCCGACATGTGCACCATGCGGAAGCGTTCGAGCTCGACCGGGTCGACGGCCCGGCTGGTGAGCAGGTAGTCGCGCATGGCGATCGCGTGCCTGCCCTCCTCGGCGGTCCACCGGTGGACCCAGGTGCCCCACGCGCCGTCGCGGCCGAAGAGGGTGGCGATCTCGTGGTGGTAGCTGGGGAGGTTGTCCTCGGTGAGGAGGTTGACCACAAGAGCTATCCGGCCGATCGCGGTGACCTTGGACTGGTCGGGCGCCCAGGCCTCGCCCTCCATGACGCCGTCGAAATTCCGGCCGTCGCTCCACGGCACGTACTCGTGCGGCATCCATTCCTTGGCGACCCCCAGATGCCGGTTCAGCTCGCGCTCGACCACCTCTTCCAGAGCGTGGAGCAACGCTGCGTCACTCCAGACGTCCGATCGGGCGAGGTGGGGCGAGGTCACGGTCACGGGGGCTCCTGGGGGCGGGAGGGGGACGGACAGGAAGGGGCGGGGTCAGCGGGGACACCTACGCTGTCGTAAGTTACGCAACCGTAGGTTAAGGCGGCGTAAGAAGGCAACCCACACGCCCGCCTGCGGCGATGTCGGTGGCCGCGACCGGCGTTTTTCACCCTGTCGCCGCAGCTGCTGGCAGAGGATAGGATCCTTGGCCTCATGAGTGCCACCCTCGTAACCAGGAATCTCGCCGCGGGACACGGCGACCGCGCGCTGTTCTCCGGCCTCGACCTGGTGGTCGCGCCCGGTGACGTCATCGGGCTGGTCGGCGCCAACGGCGCCGGCAAGTCGACGCTGCTGCGGCTGCTCGCCGGTCTCGACACCCCGGAGGACGGCACGCTGCGGCTCAGCCCCGCCACCGCCACCGTGGGCCATCTGCCGCAGGAGCCGGACCGCAGGGACGACGGGGAGACCGTAAGGGACTTCCTGGCCCGCAGGACCGGGGTCACCGCGGCCCAGCAGGCGCTGGACGCGGCCACCCAGGCGCTGGTGGACGGGGCGCCCGGCGCGGACGACGCCTACGCGGTGAGCCTGGAGCGCTGGCTCGCGCTGGGCGGCGCCGACCTGGAGGAACGCGCCGAGGAGGCCACCGCGTCCCTGGGCCTGGGCATCAGCCTGGACCAGGAGATGTACGCGCTGTCCGGCGGGCAGGCGGCCCGCGCCGGGCTCGCCTCGCTGCTGCTCAGCCGCTATGACGTCTTCCTGCTCGACGAGCCGACCAACGACCTCGACCTCGACGGCCTGGAGCGGCTGGAGAAGTTCGTCACCGGCCTGCGCGCCGGCACCGTCCTGGTCAGCCACGACAGGGAATTCCTCACCCGTACCGTCAACCGGGTGGTGGAGCTGGACCTGGCGCAGCAGCAGGTCTCGGTCTTCGGCGGCGGGTACGAGGCCTACCTGGACGAGCGGGCCACCGCCCGCCGGCACGCCAGGGAGGAGTACGACGAGTACGCCGACACCAAGGCGGGCCTGGAGGCCAGGGCGCGCATGCAGCGCGGCTGGATGGACAAGGGCACCCGCAACGCGCTGCGCAAGGCGCCCGACAACGACAAGATCGCCCGCAAGGCGCGGGCCGAGGGCAGCGAGAAGCAGGCGGCCAAGGCCCGGCAGACCGACCGGATGATCGAGCGGCTCGACAAGGTCGAGGAGCCGCGCAAGGAGTGGGAGCTGCGGATGGAGATCGCCGCGGCGCCCCGGGCCGGCGCGGTGGTGGCCACCCTCGGCGGCGCGAAGGTCCGCCGCGGGGACTTCCGCTTCGGGCCCGTCGACCTGCAGATCGACTGGGCCGACCGGGTGGCGATCACCGGCGCGAACGGCTCGGGAAAGTCCACCCTGTTGGCCGCACTGCTCGGCCGGCTGCCGCTGGACGAGGGCCGCAGCGCGCTCGGCCCCGGCGTGCTGGTCGGTGAGGTCGACCAGGCCCGCGGCCTCTTCCGCGGCGACGAGCCGCTGCTGGACGCCTTCCGCGGCCCGGCCCCCGACCTGGACCCGGCCGCGATCCGCACCCTGCTGGCGAAGTTCGGCCTCAAGGCCGACCACGTGCTGCGGCCCGCGGCCACCCTGTCGCCCGGGGAGCGCACCCGGGCGGCGCTGGCGCTGCTCCAGGCCCGCGGGGTCAACCTGCTGGTGCTCGACGAGCCCACCAACCACCTCGACCTGCCGGCGATCGAGCAGCTGGAGGCGGCCCTGGAGGTGTATCAGGGCACCCTGCTGCTGGTCACCCACGACCGGCGGATGCTGGACGCGGTGCACACCACCCGGCGGATCGAGGTCGCGGACGGCCGGATCACCGAGGTCTGACCGCCGGATCACCCAGGTCAGACGGCCGGATCACCGAGGTCTGACGACCGGATCACCGAGGTCTGACGACCGGATCACCGAGGTCTGACGACCGGAAAGGGCTGACGGCCGCACGGGGGCGGGAACCCGATCGGTCCCGCCCGCGTCCCACCCTTGACCGCCGCGAAAGGGCCGCGGGGAGGAGGACGGTGATGCGCCATCGGATACGGGCCGCCGCCGTTGCGGGCGCCCTCGTCGTGCTGGCCGCGGCCTGCGACTCCGCGGCCGGGGTGCGGGTGGTGCCGCCCGGTCCGGCGGGCGGTACGGACATCTCGGCGGACTGCGGTGACGTCGTCCTCGACCTGTCGAGCACGGACACCCCGGGGGAGATCTGCCTGCGCGTCGGCAGCACGCTGCGGCTGCGCTTCGGTACGGGCGTGAAGGCCGCGGCGGAGTCGGGGGAGGCGCTGGCCGAGGTCTCGCCGGGTGTCTACCGCGGCGCCGCCCCGGGCGAAGCGACCCTCAGCGGTGAGCGGCGGGCCTGTCCCGACCGGCCGGGCAAGGTGTCCTGCCTGGCGATCGTGTCGTGGAAGGTGACCGTCGACGTCCGATGAGCACCCCGGGCGGCGGGTGCGCCCGGGACGGGGGAGGACCCGGGCCGGCAGTGGGGGCCGGCCCGGGTCCGCCGCTCATGACCGATACGGCAACGCCGGTGTCAGCTGACGTTGACGGCGGTGTCGTCGATCAGGAACGAGGTCTGCAGCGAGGCGTCCTCGGTGCCGGTGAACTTCAGGACGACGGT
>NZ_FRBI01000039.1 GCF_900142575.1 Actinacidiphila paucisporea | reverse complement strand
ACCGGCTTGCCGTTCTGCGTGGCGTAGGCCGGCGAGGCGGTGTAGGCCTTCATCTTGTTCGTCCAGTCGGTCTTGATGTCCGACTGCATCGTCGTCCAGTCCGAGACGTCGTACATGATGTAGAACTTCCGCCCGTGCGACTCCGCGGCGCTGCGCACCTTGGCCGCCATCGCGTCCCGGGTCGGGCCCTCGCCCCCGGTGGGGTTGAAACGCTGCAGCGCGGCGGTGTCGATGCTGTTCTGCTGCATCCACAGGAAGTGCGTGTCCACCGTCTGCTGGTCGTAGGACGAGAACAGCTTCGCCGGCTGCCCGTTGCCCAGCGCCGCGTACCCCGTCTGATACGTCTTCGCGTAGTCCCGCACATCCGGCCACGCCACGATGGTGGTGTTCGACGGCGACGGCGCCTGCCCGGCGTTCGCACTCCAATGCCACCACGCATTGATGGGCGCACCATCACCAATGCATGCAAACCACCCCTGATACCCCACCGTGATCTTGCCCACAACGTCACCCGGTGAACTGGCGGCGAAAGCGCTGCCGGCCAGCGCGGTTTGCGTGGCCCCCACCGCCCCCGTTGCGGTCACCGCAATCGCGGCCTGCAGTAGCGCCCGGCGTGTGACACCCATCTGGAACTCCTCCGATCGGCTGTCAACTCCCGCTCTCCCACGGCCGATCGGTCTACGGCAGCGGACCGGAAGTCTGGTGCCCGGGATCGTAACGACGGGGTTACGTCTCCGCAATAGATCGCGCATCAGGCGAAATATTTGACAGAAACCACGCAAGAAGCGCTCACGACTTCCTGACGCCCTGGCCTGCGGAAAAACCTCTCACAGCCAAGTCGGTACGAAAATCTTAGGAGAATGAAATATTCCGCTCTTACGGTCTGGTGCATGACGCATGTTTCAGGACCACCGGGCGGTGGGCGCGGCTCAACGCGCTCCCGCTCCCACCGGCGACGGCGAAAACCGTCCTGGTGGCAGCGCCCGGCGGTCGTGTCGGGGGCGGTCCTGGCCACGATCGGGTTGATCACCCTGGTGATCGTCAACCGGTCCCCCTCGGCCAAGGCCCGATCCGACTCCGCCGCGACGAGCGACGCCAAGGCCGCGGACCCGGCCGGCGGCACTCCCTCGGCGAGCACCGCCCCCGCCACCACCGCAGCACCGCCCACCACCAGGTCCGCGACCCCGTCGAAGCCGCCGACGACCCCGGCCGCCGACGCCAAGGCCCGGCTCGCCACCGCGATCAAGGCCCTGTCGGCGAAGAACGGGGGGCGGCTGTCGGTGGCGGTGACCGATCTGAACGACGCGGGCACCGGCGTGTCGTACGCGGACGGCTCCGCGACGTACGACACGGCGAGCATCGTCAAGGTCGACATCCTGGCCACCCTGCTGCTGCGGCACCAGAAGGCGGGCACCAGGATGACCTCGTCCGAGCGGTCGCAGGCCACCGTGATGATCCAGCAGAGCGACAACAACGCCGCCACCGCGCTGTGGAACGCCATCAACCGCAAGACCGGGCTCGACGCGGCCAACAGCACCTTCGGCATGCACCACACCGAGGGCGGCTCCACCGATCTGTGGGGTCTCACCCAGACCACCCCGGCCGACCAGCAGGCCCTGCTGCGGGTGGTCTTCGGCGGCAGCGACTCGCCGCTGACCGCGGCGTCCCGCGACTACATCAAGGACCTGATGCACACGGTCACCAAGGGCCAGCAGTGGGGCGTCTCGGCGGCCGACGAGGACGACACCGGCTTCGCGCTGAAGAACGGCTGGCTGCAGCGCACCGCGACCGGCCTGTGGGACATCAACAGCATCGGCCAGGTCGACTACAAGGGCCACACGCTGCTGGTCTGCGTGCTGTCGTCGGGCAACAAGTCGGAGAAGGCCGGCATAGACAAGATCGAGGACGCGGCCGAGGCGGCGGCCGAGGCCCTCTACTCCTGACCCGCACGGCGCGCGCGTCCCGGGGGGACGCACCGGCACGCGTACTCACCGGCACGGCCCCGGGGCACCGCCCCGGGGCCGTGCCGCGGTGGTCAGGAGGCGACGTCGATCAGGACCTTGCCGATCGCGGACTGCTTGACGGCGTCGTGGGCGTCGCCGGTGCGCGACAGCGGGAAGCGGTGCAGGGGCAGGCCCGCGGCCTCGCCGACGCGGATCGCGCCGTCCGCCACGGCCGCGCTGACCGCCGCCACCGCGTGGTCCTTGGCCGCGGTGGGGACGGTGTAGACGAGCACGCCCTGCCAGCGCAGATTGCCGAACATCGAGGGCCGAACGGGCACGGCGACGGTCGCCGAGTCGTCGGCGTAGAAGGCCACGACCGCGTCGGGGGCGGTCACCGCCTCGTCCAGGGCGGCGTTGGCGGCCGGGGCGACCTCCACCACGACGTGGACCCCGTCGGGGACGATCCCGCGGATCACCGCGGCCGCGTCCTGCGCCCGGTAGTCGACGACGTGGTGCGCGCCGGCGGCCTTCGCCAGCTCGCCCTTCTCCGGGCTGCTGACCGTGGTGACGACGGTCGCACCCGCCCAGCGGGCCAGCTGGATCGCCGCGTTGCCGACCGCGCCCGCGCCGCCGGCGACCAGGACCGTACGGCCGGCCAGCGCGCCCGGGGCCAGGCGGGCGGGGCCGCCGTCCGCGACGGTCAGCGTGCGGTGGGCGGTCAGCGCCGGGATGCCGAGGCTCGCGCCCAGGTCGAACGAGGCGTGCTCGGGCAGCGCCACCGCCTGCCGGGACGGCAGCGTCACGTACTCCTGCGCGGTGCCGTCGGCACGGCCCCACGCGGCCTCCCACAGCCACACCCGCTCGCCGATCCTGTCCTCGGGGACGCCGGGGCCGACCGCGTCGATCACGCCGGAGCCGTCCTGGTCAGGCACCTGCTCGCCCTGCGGGGTGTTGCTCTCCCGGGCCTTCCAGTCGGTCGGGTTGACACCCGACACCTTCACCGCGACCCGCACTTCGCCCGCCCCGGGCGTGGGGACCGGCCGGTCGGTCAGCGCCATCACGTCGGCGGCGCCGCTGGTCTTGTAAGTGATCGCCTTCATGAGCGCTACAAGCTACCGCCGCCCGCCTTTCTTCCCGGAATCCACTGCTCCGTTCGGTGTGCCGCGAGCGAAAAGTCCGACGCGCGGCGCCTGCCCGGGTGAGGCTGGGGCTACGGCGCCGGGCCTCCGGCGGTCCGGTCGTACGGCGTGCGGGGAGTCCTGATGACCGAGCAGCACAGCGAGAGCTTCTACGACGCGCTCGGCGGCGAGCCGGCGCTGCGGCGGCTGGTCGGGTCCTTCTACGACCAGGTGCTCGTCGACCCGCTGCTCGAGCCGGTCTTCGCGCACTTCACGCCGACGCACGTCGAGCACGTCGTGGTGTGGCTGTCGGAGGTCTTCGGTGGCCCCGCCGTCTACACCGAGCGCCTCGGCGGCCACCACGCCGTGCTCAGCAGCCATCTGAACCTGAACATCACCGAGGAGCAGCGGGCGCGCTGGGTCGAGGTGATGCTGGCGACGGCGGCGAAGGAGCTTCCGGCCGACGAGCTGCTGCAGCGGCGCTTCGCCGAGTACATCGAGTGGGGGACGCGGATCGCCGCGTCGGTCTCGCAGCCGGGCACCGAGCTGGGCGAACCCGGCCCGGCTCCGCACTGGGGCTGGGACGGACTGGCCTGACGGCGCTCAGGGGACGAGCGGCTCGGGCAGGGCGACGCTGTCCGCGCGGGGGGCGCTGCCCGGCCGGCGGGGGACGTAGGAGCCGGAAGCGCCGCCGTGGCCGCGGTGGACGAGCAGGCCGCGGACCGGGTCCGGGACCGCGTCCAACGTGGCCTGGGTGCCGGGAAGGTCGAGCCAGGCGTCCCACGACTCCTCCTCGGCGAAGGAGACTTCCAGCACCACACCCCAGCTGTGCTCGAACCACCGCCAGGACGAGGCGCCGTTGGTGATGAGTGATTCGGTCAGCACCTGCCCGTAAGCGTCACGCCACCCGGTCGCGGTGTGCACCGTACCGTCCTCGACGTCCATGACCTCGATCGACCACCAGTCCGGAACCCTCATGGTTCGACCATAGACACCGTCCGCCGGCTCCGGAAGGGGCCGGCGGCAACCGGGCGAAAACGATCAAACTCCCCCGAGCAACTCCTCGGCCGCGGCCAGGATCTCGGTGACCCGCAGCCCGAACCGGGCGTCGCATCCGTGCGGTTGGCCGCCCACCAGGACGTCGACGGCCCGCGCGTAGGCGTCCGTGGCGGGTCCCGCGAGGCCGTCGGGGATGGTCGCGACCCCGTGCGTACCGCGGAATTCGACGGCCACCCCGGCGCCGGCCGGGGGCGCCGTGAGGGTGAGGACGGCGGTGCTCGACGCGCCGCTGACGTGTCGCAGTGTCAGATGCACCAGGTCGCCGGGGCCGCGCGCGGCGGCAATGGCGGTGACGTCGCCGAGCACCGGCAGCAGCACGGACAGCGCGTGCGGGCCGACGTCCCACAGGCCGCCCTTCTCGCGCCGCCACGGCGATGCGGCGAAGGGACCGTCCTCGGCGCCGGCGCCGAAGACGGCGCCGTACCAGTCGGCGCGGCCGGTGAACCAGTCGCCGGCGGCGGCCTGCCGGCCGATCCACTCGGCGGCGGCAGCGTCGAAGCGCAGGGTGAAGAAGACCACGCAGCGCACCCCGGACCGCTCGACCGCGTCGACCACCTCGCGGGCGCCCTCGACGGTGGCCGCCAGCGGCTTGTCGAGCAGCAGGTGCCGCCCGGCGCGGGCGGCGCGCGCGGCCAGCGGCGCCTGGAGGGCGGGCGGCAGCGCGACGGCGACCGCGTCGACGTCGGCGATCAGCGCGTCGGCGTCCGCGTAGGCGCGGGTGCCGAACAGCTCGGCGACCTCGGCGGCGGCCTCCGCCCTGCGCCCCCAGACCCCGGCCAGTTCGACGCCCGGGTGCGCGGCGAGCGCGGGCCCGTGCGCGAGCCGCGCCCAGGGCCCGGTGCCGAGCAGCCCCACCCGCAGCGCGGTCACGACGCGGTCCGCGGTTCCTCGTGGCGTGCGTACGACTCGCGGTCCAGGTCGCGCAGGTCGACGGAGAACTGCACCTCGAGACGCGGGGTGGGCGCGGTGTTCTCCCGCAGAGCGGCGAGCACCGCCTCGGTGAGCGCCCGCTTGACCTCGGGGGTGCGCCCGGACAGCAGGGCGATCTCGACGTGGACCATCGCGCGGTCCGGTGAACCGTCGGCGATGTAGAGGTCGTCATGGCGTACGAAACGGGTCTTGCAACCGTCCGCGCGGCCGCCGGCGACGGTGACCAGGGCCTCGTGCAGGGCCTTGCCGAACGCGGGCCGGTCGAGGGCTTCGGCGAGCGTTCCGGAGTATTCCACGGTGGTATGCGGCATGGCTTCGACCCTATCCCGGCAGGTCCGCGGCGGACCGGGCGTCTCACGATGCGCGCCACGGCGGCCCGAAACCTCGGTTACATCCCGTTAACACAAGGGCAACGCTTGAGAAAACCATCCTTGCGACGCTGCCTTCGGTCCGATCAGCGCAGCTCGGCCGCACCCGCGAACACGTTCGTTAAGGATGGCGTCACCGTGACCTACAAGGCTGAGTACATCTGGATAGACGGCACGTCGCCGACCGCGAAGCTCCGTTCGAAGACGCGGATCCTGGCCGACGGCGCGGAGCTTCCGATCTGGGGGTTCGACGGATCGAGCACCAACCAGGCCGAAGGTCACGCCTCGGACCGCGTACTCAAGCCGGTCGCCTCCTTCCCGGACCCGATCCGCGGCGGTGACGACGTCCTGGTGATGTGCGAGGTCTTCAACATCGACGGCACCCCGCACGAGTCCAACACCCGTGCCCCGCTGCGGGAGGTCGCCGAGAAGTTCGCCGCGCAGGAGTCGCTGTTCGGCATCGAGCAGGAGTACACCTTCTTCCAGGGCTCCCGCCCGCTGGGCTTCCCGGAGAACGGCTTCCCCGCCCCGCAGGGCGGCTACTACTGCGGTGTCGGCGCCGACGAGATCTTCGGCCGCCCCGTCGTCGAGAAGCACCTGGAGAACTGCCTGGCCGCCGGCATCGGCATCTCCGGCATCAACGCCGAGGTCATGCCCGGCCAGTGGGAGTTCCAGGTCGGCCCGCTCAGCCCGCTGGAGGTCTCCGACCACCTGTGGGTCGCGCGCTGGCTGCTCTACCGCACCGCCGAGGACTTCGGCGTCTCCGCGACGCTCGACCCCAAGCCCGCCAAGGGCGACTGGAACGGCGCCGGCGCGCACACCAACTTCTCCACCAGGAAGATGCGCGAGAGCTACGACGCCATCATCGAGGCCGCCGAGTCGCTGGGCCGCGACGACAAGCCGCTGGAGCACATCAAGAACTACGGCGCCGGCGTCGAGGGCCGCCTCACCGGCGCGCACGAGACCGCGCCGTGGAACGAGTACAGCTACGGCGTGTCCAACCGCGGCGCCTCGGTCCGTATCCCGTGGCAGGTCGAGGTGGACCAGAAGGGCTACATCGAGGACCGCCGCCCGAACGCCAACGTCGACCCCTACGTCGTCACCCGGCTGATCGTGGACACCTGCGGCTCCGCACTGGAGAAGGCCGGCCTGGTCTGATCCGCCCCGCACCACCACCGCCTCCCCGCGGTCGTGAAGGGCGCCCGTCGACACGACGGGCGCCCTTCGTCCTGCCCGCGCCGGGCAGGTGCCGGTGACCATCGCTGCCGTCACTCGTTTGACGCAGAGTGAAGAGCCGACCGTCACGCGCACTGTCCCCGTTCAGGCAGAAGTCCGCTCGGCACGTCCCGGTGGCGGAGGCCGAAGCGGCTCTGATCGAGCACTATCCCCGTCTGGTGCGGCTGGCGTACCTGGCGCTGCCCGCCACGATCGGCCGGCACGAACGGGTGATCGTCGCCCACCGGCTCGCCCAGAAATCACTGCGAGTAGCGCTCGGTTCGCCCGGCCGCGAGGGACCGTACGCGATGCTGCGGCGCGAGGTGCTGCGCCAGGCACTCGCCCAGGGGCGGCAGACGGGGCGATGGCACGGTCTGCTGGCCGGCGCCGGGGGGCCGCACGTCGTCGGCCTGCGGCTGCACCCGCAGGCCGGCGGGAGCGCCGAACTCGCCCTGGACCGGGCGCTGGCCACGCTGCCCGGGGCGGCGCGGGCCGCGTACGCGCTGCTCGGCGTCGAAGGCCTCGACGAGCGGGCGACCAGGGACGTCCTGACCGAGGCGGGCGCCACCGACCCGCGGGGCGCGGTACGCACGGCACTCGCCATCGAGAACGACCACCGGCTGCTGGCCGCGGGCGAGTTCGACCCCTGCACGGTCCACGTGCGGCCCACCGACCTGCTGCGGCGGCGGCAGCGCGCCAGGACCGCGATCGCGGTGGCCGCGGCGGTCGCGGTCGGCGCGGTCCTGCTCATCGTCTCGGCGGGCGGCGGGCCGCCCGGGCCGCACGGCTCCGCCGGGCCCCCCGGTGCCCCTCCGGCCGCCGCGCAGGCGCTCGACCCGGCCGCCCTCGTACGCGCCCTGCCGCAGGCCTGGACCACGACCGCCAGGCTCGACTTCACCGCCTGGCCCGCCCGCGGTAACCGGGCCGCCGACAGCGCGCTCCTGCGCAGGGCACTCGCGGCCTGGGCGGACCCCCCGCCCTCCCTGCAGGTCACCGCGAGCCCCGGCACCCCCGGAACGGCGCCCTCGCAGCCGCCGCAACTGCTCTACGCCGGGGACGTGGACGCCGCGACGGTGGTGGTCTTCTACGACGGCCTGCGCCTGGTCCGCTACGCCGAGCCCCGCGGCGGCGGCTCCGCCGCGGCCCTGGACCTCGCGCAGGTCGCCGACGCCGACCTCACGACGGCCGCGGCGGTCGTCGTCGACCGCGTCGACGGCAGGGCCCGCTTCCTGATGGCCCCCTGGATCGCCGACGCCCGGACCCGCGACCTGCTGCGGCCCGACCTGCAGGCGGTGCCGCTGCACACCGCCGCGGACGGCACGACGGACCCGGTCCGCACGCCGGGTGCCTGCGGCACGAGCTGGCCTGTGCTGCAACTGCGCTCCTCCGGCAGGATCGTGGAGCAGCACTCCTTCCTGCTCACCGACCTCGGCGACCTCAGCCCGGTCCACCTGACCTTCATCCCGCCGCCGGAGCCGGGCACCCCGCCCCGCGCCCCGCGCGAGGCCACCGGGCCGCAGGCGCTCGCCAGCTGGGCGCACGGTGCGTGCCGCCTCGGCGAACTGCGCGGACAAGGTGTCCGCTCCGTCAACGACTGGCAGTTCGCCCGCACGAGCCTCCCCGAGGGTGCCGGGTCGGCCGCGTGGACCTGCGACCGGGCCGACACCTGGCGCGGGCCGGGCCGCGCGACCGTCCAGTTCGTGCCGCCGGGCGCCGCGCCCGGGGCCCCCGGCACGCTCGCCGGGCAGCAGGCCGACGGTTCCGCCTGCAGCCGCTTCGGCCGGGATGTCATTGCGGGCGTCATGTGGCGCTCCCCCGGCGGCCACTGGTACCTCCTCGCGGCGGCGAGCCGCGACGTCGTCTCGGTGAGCGCCACGGACGGCGTCACCGCCGGTGCGTCGGGTACCTCCCTCGCCGTGCCCGCGCCACGCGGCACCCGCGCGAAGCTGTCCGCCCGGACGGTCACGGGGGTCGTCCTGCATCCCCTGGGCGGCTAGGGCCTGTCCGGCGGATCTTGGCGGATCAGCCTGCGGCGTCCGGTGCCGGGCGTCGCAAGGCGGAGAATCGTCCTCGTACCGGGTCGTACAAGGATGATTCGACAACGCAGCGAAGTCCGGTGCCGGGCGTCGCAGGCCCGGCAAGATCCGCCGGACAGGCCCTAGTCCCCATCCCGGGGGGTGCGCTGTGTACCTGCGGGTGCGTCGTGGCTTGTCGCTCCGTTCTCCCCCAGAGCTTCGCCTGGGGGTACCCCCACGCGCCCCTCGGTGGCTGCCCCTTGCGGTGCGTTGCCTTCTTCCCCGCCTCGCCGGCGGGGCGCGCAGTTCCCCGCGCCCCTCAAGAACGCGTCCCCTCCTGCGCAGAGCGCAACGCCCCTGGCAGGGGCGAACGCCTCGGCACAGGAGGACGCGAGGCCAAAAGGGGCGCGGGGAAATGCGCGACCGGCCACGACGGGGGCGCGGACAAGCAAACGCACCGCACGGGGCAAGACGTCCGGGACCGGGGGCTGAAGGGACGGCCCCCGGTCCGGCGCGGCACCCCGCAGGGGTTGTTCAGGGGAGGCGGGTGAAGACGGACACGGTGCGGGCCGGGACGGTGAAGGTGGCGGTGGACGGGGTGAAGGTCGAGGACTTGACCACCGGGTCGGATCCGGCGGCCTGGACCGGGTGGAGGGCATAGTGCGCGCCGGCCAGCGACGCGATCGACTGGGCCTGCGCCAACGGCGTCGCGTTGAAGACGACGACCAGGTCGCCGAGGGTCATCGTGATGACGCCGGGCGTCTCCGAGGACCCGCTCAGCGGGAAGGCCAGATCCCGCTGCACCTGACCGGAGGTCGTCAGGTGGAAGGCCGGCTCCGTGTTGCGGATCCGCAGCAGGTCCTGGTAGGCGGCGGACGCCCCGCCGATCTCGGCGCACGAGGGGCTCGTGGCCGGGGAGGTCAGCAGGGGGGTGGCGTAAGGCCACTTGGACTGGTTGTCGGCCGCCGGCGGCAACCCGCGGCCCATCCCGTTGGCTCCGGCCTCGCCTGCCCGGCACGACCAGTGGATCGCGTTGAACCAGTCTCCGGAGTCGAAGGAGTTGCGGTCGAGCGACTTGGACCGCAGCAGGTCGGATCCCGCCTGGCCGAGGGCCGGGCCCTGGGAGAGGATCGCCGTGGCCTCGGCCAGGACCTGCATGCGGGCCCGGTCCGCGGCGGAGGTGCCGGCCGGGAGCTTGTAGGTCAGCGCGTCGTAGAGCGACTCGTTGTCGTGCGCGTCGGCGTACGCGAGCGCGTCACCGGGCGCGTCGGCGTATCCGGCGGGCGCCCCGTTGTAGTCGATCTCGGCGCCGGTGGTCTGCTTGCCGGCGGAGTCGGTGAAGCTGAACTGGCGCAGGTTTCCGGTGAGTCCGACCTTGATGAGGTCCTGGTAGTGCAGCAGGCGGGCCTTCTGCTCCGCCGGAGTGCCGTTGGCGGTCGATGAGTTGGGGTCGGTGTAGAGGCCGGAGGCGAAGCCCTGGACGCCGGGGTCGGCGTCGAAGGGGCTGCCGCCGCGTACGGCGTCGCGCGCCCGGTCGGAGAAGGTGGCGATGCCGGTGCCCGCCATGTTGGCCTGGGTGGCCTGCACGAACCGCGCGTTGTCGGCGACCTCGCCGAAGTTCCAGCCCTCGCCGTAGAGGATGATCTTCTTGCCGTCGACGCCGTCCTTGGCGAGGGTGAGCGCGTCGAGCGCCTTGCGCACCGCGAGGATGTTGGCCTTGGGGTGGTGGCCCATGAGGTCGAAGCGGAAGCCGTCGACCTTGTACTCCTTGGCCCAGGTGACGAGGGAGTCCACGACGAGCTTGCCCATCATGGCGTTCTCGGGCGCGGTGCCCGCGCAGCAGGTGGAGGTGGCGACCGAGCCGTCCGGCATGAGGCGCTGGTAGTAGCCGGGGACGATCTTGTCCAGGACGGAGGTGTCGGCCTGGCCGGCGGCGGAGGTGTGGTTGTAGACCACGTCCATCACCACCCGTAGCCCGGTGCTGTTGAGCCCCTGCACCATCTGCCGGAATTCGACGGTACGGCCGGGCCCGTCGGGGTTCTTGGCGTAGGAGCCCTCGGGGACGGTGAAGTGGTAGGGGTCGTAACCCCAGTTGTACGCGTCGGTGGCCTGCTGGGCGGTGACGCAGGCCTGCTGCTTGTCACTTGCGGGGCCGTACGAGTCCAGGTCGCAGGCGGGTTCGGTCTGGTCGGCGGTCCGCTCCGGCACCGTGGCGAAGTCGAACGCGGGCAGCAGGTGGACGTGGGTGACGCCGGCCCGCGCGAGGTCGCGCAGATGGGTCATGCCGGCCGACGACGTGTCGGTGAAGGCGGCGTAGGTGCCGCGGTCGGCAGCCGGGACGGTGGTGTCGGCGACGGAGAAGTCCCGGATGTGCAGTTCCTGGATCTCGGCCCCGCTCATCGGCACCGCGGCCGGTTTGTGCTCGGTCGCCCAGCCCTTGGGGGCCAGTGCCGGGTCGTCGAGGTCCACCAGCAGGCTCTTCGCGGAGTCGGCGGTGAGTGCGACGGAGTAGGGGTCGGTGACCTGGTTGTCGACGATCTTCTGCACGCTGGGCGCCCAGACGGTCACGTCGTAGAGGTAGGGCTTCCCGGTCCAGGAGGGGGCGCCGGTGACCGACCAGACGCCGGTCGACGCGTCCTGCCGCATCGGGACGCGGTGGCCGCCGATGTCCACCGAGACGCTGTGGGCGGTCGGCGCCCACAGCGACAGGCTGGGCCGGCCGTGGCTGAACACCGGCCCCAGCCGGGCCTTTTCGGCACTGGCGGCGTAGAGGTCGTCGAGTACGCCTTGCGTCTGCACGCCCGTCGCCGCCAGCAGGGCCCCTCCCCCGGAGCCTCCGGCCTGGGAGGTACCCCCAGCGGCCCGCTGGGTGGCGATGACCTGGCCGCGCAGGGCGTCCCGCACCCTGCCGCGGTCGCGCGGGTCGACGGTGAAGGCCGCGTAGCCCTTGAGCTGCGGGAATCTGGCGAGCTGCGCGTCGGTGAGCCCGCCGGGCACCTTCTGCAGCCGCAGCCAGTGGCCCTCGCTGGACAGGGCGCCGTCCTTGACGGTGATGCCGCCGTCGGGGGCGTAGACGAGTTGCTGGGACACCGACGGGGCGCCGGTCTTCCAGGCGACGGTGTCGCGGTCGATCCACTGGGCCTGCGCCTTGCCCAGGTCCAGGTCGGCGCCGCTGCCCTGCGGCTGCGGCAGCAGGTACGCGGGGGTGCCGTCGAGCAGCCACACCTCGTGGCCGGTGCCGGCCAGGTCGAGGGACTGGTCGCTGGGCAGGTCCTTGGTGTCGCCCTTGTGCAGGATGTAGCTGAGCGAGGTGGCGCCGGGCGCGAGCGGTACCTCGTAGACGGCGCCGTAGGAGTCGATGCGGGCGGGTCGCAGCGGTGCGGACCAGTCGGTGGGGTCGGCGGCGCCGCTCCAGACGTGCAGGCCCCAGCCGGTGTAGTCGTTGTCGGCCCGGTGGTAGTGCAGGACCGCCTTGGTGGTGTCCTGCGGCGGATAGGCGCCGGCGGGCGGGCTGGTGGCGACGGCCGGGCTGCCCTGGGTGATCCACACCTCGCTGCCGGCCCCGACGTCGATGGTGCGGTCGCCGTCGGTGTCCTTGACGCCGCCCTTGTTCACCACGATGAAGCCGACGCTGGTGGCACCGGGCTTGAGCTTCACGTAGGCGAAGGCGCCGTAGGCGTCACGGCCGGTGAAGGGGTGGCCGGCCGGCCAGGTGGTGGCTTCGCCGTCGGCGATGTCGCCCCAGGTGTAGAGGCCCCAGTCGGCGTAGTCCCCTTCCCCGGAGCCGCCGGCCTGGGAGGTGTCCCCGGTCCGCCGGTAGTGGACGATCGCGTAGTCGTGGCTGATCGCGGTCGGGGGCGCGGTGACCGGCGGGGCGCCGGTGGTGGTGGCGGCGGTGGCCGAGGCGGTGCGTCCGGCGCCGGAGACCGCGACGGCCTTGTAGCGCACGGCGGTTCCCGCGGCGGTGCCGGTCAGCGTCTGGGTGACCTTGTAGGGGGCGTGGTCGGCGGAGCCGAGCACCTTCCAGGGCGCGTTGCCGACCTGGGCGGCGAAGACGACCCGGTTCAGGCCGCCGCCGGTGACGTCGGCGGACAGCTCGACGGTGCCGGTCGCGCCGGCGGCGGGCGGGGTGAGGGTGAGCGCGGGCGCCGCGGCCGGCTCGGGCAGCGGCTCGGCGGCGTGCAGCACGACGGCCTGGAGCGGCGGCACGGTCACGGTCACGGTGCCGTCCGCGGCGGTGGCCGTGGTGCCGGTGGCGCCGTAGATCCCCTGGTACGCGGCGCCGGCCGTGTTGCCGGTCGGGACGGTCACGGTGCGCGCGGTGGTGGCGTTGTTGATCGCGACGAGGTAGTCGTCGCGGCTGACGGCGTCGGTGCGGGAGTAGGCGTAGACGCCGGGGTCGGTGCCGGGGGCGGTGTAGCGCTCGGTCTGGACGCCGTCGCGCAGCGCCGGGTGGTCCTTGGTGAGCCGGGACAGCGCGGCGATCGCCTGGTAGAGGGGGTGCTGCGGGTCGTAGGCGTCGCTCGCGGCGGTGCGGTCGGTGCCGATCTCGTCGTCGTCCAGGTAGTCGGCGACCTGGGAGGCGAACATCGTCTGCCGGGCGTTCTTGTCGCCGCCGGGGGCTCCGGTGAAGCCCTGCTCGTCGCCGTAGTAGACGACGGGGTTCCCGCGGCCGAGGAACATCACGGCGTTGGCCAGCTCGTCGCGCCTGAGCAGTTCGGCGTCGCTCGCGCCCGGGTTGTCCTGGGCGAGGAAGCTGCCGATGCGGCCCATGTCGTGGTTGCCGAGGAAGGTGACCTGCTCGTACGCGTTGGCCTTGTCGGTGGTGTACCGGTAGTCCTGGCCGTAGACGGCGGCGAGCCTGCTCGGCGGCGCGCCCTGCGAGGCGTAGCCGCGGGCGGCGTCCTGGAAGGGGAAGTCCAGTGTCGCGTCGAGCCGGCCCTGGGTGACGTACGGCGAGGTGACGGCCGGGTCGGCGTCGTAGGTCTCGCCGAACATGAAGAAGTTCTTCCGGCCGTGCCGGGCCGCGTAGGTGTCGAGCGCGGTCGCCCACTGCGTCCAGAAGGGCAGGTCGACGTTCTTGACGGTGTCGATGCGGAAGCCGTCGATCGCGAAGTCCGCGACCCACTTCTCGTAGATCCGCTCCATGCCGTGGACGACCTCGGGCCGCTGCGTCCACAGGTCGTCCAGACCGCTGAAGTCGCCCTGGTCGGCGCTCTCGCCGGCGAAGGTGGAGTCGCCCCGGTTGTGGTACATCGTCGGGTCGTTGAGCCAGGCCGGGACCTTCGCGTCCTGGCGGCCGGCGGGCACGGTCGGGGTGCGCGGGAAGGACGCGGCGGTGACCGTCGGGAAGGGCTTCGCACCGTCCGCGTAGGTGTCGTCGTCGAAGGGGGTGCCGTCGGCGGACAGGTAGGGGAAGGCGCCCTTGGACAGGTAGCCGTAGGTGTTCTCGGCGTTGCCGATGACGTCGGCGGTGTGGTTGGTGATGACGTCGAAGAAGATCTTCATGCCCTTGGCATGGGCGGCCGATATCAGCCTGCGCAGGTCGTCGTTGGTGCCGAAGTGCGGGTCCACCTGGGTGAAGTCGGTGATCCAGTAGCCGTGGTAGCCCGCGGAAGCGTCGGTCCCCGTCCCCTGCACCGGCTGGTTCTTGAAGATGGGCGCCATCCAGATCGCGGTGGTGCCCAGGCCCTTGATGTAGTCCAGCTTCCGCGTGAGGCCCTTGAGGTCGCCGCCCTGGTAGAAGCCCTTGTCCGTGGGGTCGTAGCCGGTGCTGAGCCGGCTGCCGGTCAGGCCGCCCCGGTCGTTGGCCTTGTCGCCGTCGGCGAAGCGGTCCGGCATCACGAAGTAGAACTGCTCGCGCGTGTCGTCGTGCCGTGCGGCCTGTCCGGCGAGTGCCCGGTCGGACGGCGGGGCCGGCGGCTGCGGCGAGCCGTGTGCGTAGGCCGGTTGGACGAATGCGGCCAGCGCCGCGAGGGCGGTGGCGACGGCGACGCGCCGCATCCTGTGTACGGGCAGCCTGAACTCCAGGGCCACGGGCGGATCTCCTTGCTGGGGACAGCCTCGCGCCCGGGTCCACGCGCATGAACCGGTCGCCGCCACGGCGTCGGTGCCGAAGCTGTGCGGGACCGTATCCCTCCCGGGGCGGTTGCAGCAAGACTCTGCAACCGGTTCCGTCACATCCGCGCCCGGTGGGCCCCCGGCACCCGTACGGCATGCCCGCCCCCGACGACACGCCGGGATAACGGCCGCATCACGGATGAAGGATCTTGCGGAAAGTTTCTTGCAGCCTCTTTCGCAAAGCATTACATCGCTGTTACGTTCCTGCCCAGCCCGAGCGGCCCCGTAGGGACGACAGCGGCCGGCAGCCAGCCTGGCCAGGGCGAACGGGCACTTCCCTCTTCAAGGAGTCAGGTATGCGACGCGGCATATCCGCCGTGGCGATGGCCGCGGCCATCGTTCTCGGGGTCACCGCCTGTGGCGGTAGTGGTAGCGACAACAAGAGCGACAAGGGGGCGGCGGCCAAGGACCCGGCCGCGGTCTCCGGGACGATCACTTACTGGGACACCTCGGACGCCAAGAACGAGGCCCCGACCTACCAGGCCCTCATCAAGGACTTCGAGGCGAAGTACCCCCACATCAAGGTCAACTACCAGAACGTCGACTTCACCACCGTGGAGCAGAAGTTCAAGGCGGCGGCGCAGAGCGGCAAGGGCGCTCCCGACGTGGTGCGAACCGACGTCGGGCTGATCCCCGAGTACGCCTCGCTCCACTACATCGCCCCGCTGGACGGCACCGCGGCGCTGACCGACACGCAGGACTTCGTGGCGGGGCCGATGAACACCACCAAGTACGAGGGCAAGACCTACGGCGTGCCGTCGGTGACCGACACGCTCGGGCTGCTCTACAACAAGGACATCTTCGCCAAGGCCGGCATCACCGCTCCCCCGGCCACCTGGGACGAGCTGATCGCGGACTCCGCGACCATCAAGGCGAAGGTGCCCGGTGTCGCGGGCACGTACGTCAACCCCGACTCGTACTTCCTCTTCCCGCTGCTGTTCGGCGAGGGCGCCGACCTGGCCGACCCGGCCGGCAAGAAGGTCACGATCAACTCGCCGGAGGCCGTCAAGGCGGTCACCGAGGCGAAGAAGGTCTACGACACCTCCTCGCTGAAGGTCGACTTCGCCAGCGCGTACGACAACATGCAGACCTCCTTCAAGACCGGCAAGGTCGCCATGCTGGTCCAGGGGCCCTGGTCGGTGGGCGACGACCTGACCGGCTCCGCCTTCCAGGGCAAGGAGGCCAACCTCGGCTACGCACCCGTGCCGGCCGGCTCCACCGGCAAGGCGCTGGCGCCGACCGGCGGCCACGACCTGGCGGTCTACCAGGGCTCCAAGAACCTGGACGCGGCCTACCTGTTCACGCAGTTCATGACCTCCTCCGCGAGCCAGCAGACGATCGCGCAGAAGAACGGCACCCTGCCGACCAGGACCTCCGCCTACACCGCCGAGGTGCTGAAGAACCAGACGATCGCCGGCTTCAAGCCGATCATGGACACCGCCCGGCCGCGGGTCGCGCTGCCGCAGGTGGGCAGCCTGTTCACGCCGCTGCAGCAGCAGTACATCAAGATCCTGCAGGGCAAGACCTCGGTCCAGGACGGCCTGAACGCCGCGGCCCAGGAGTTCGGCAAGCTGCTGCCCGGCTACACCGTGCAGTAGCCGGCCCCCAGTTCCGGACCGGCCGGCCGGGGCTCCGCCGCCCTGACGCGAGCGGGGCCCACGCGCCCGGCCGGCCGGTCCGGTCACCCATCACCGACGAGAGAGCCGACGAGAGAGCCGAGGAGCGATGACCACCGCCACCGTGGACGAGCCCGCCCCGGGCACGGCCGCCCGCCCGCCGCGCGAGCCGCGGCCCGGCCTGATGACCTCGATCAGGCGTTCCTGGGACCGGCACTGGTACGCCTGGGCGATGGTCGCCCCGGTCGTGATCGTGCTGGCCGTCCTGGTGTTCTATCCGCTCGGCTACGGCACGTACCTGTCGCTGACGAACGCCAACGAGACCAACGTCGCCAAGGACATCGGCCCGGTCCACATCGGCGCCACCTACCACTGGGTGGGCCTGCACAACTACTGGCAGGTGCTGTCCGGCAAGGACGGCGACTTCTACCCGCGCTTCGAGTGGACGGTCGTGTGGACCGTCGCCTGCGTGGCGGTCACCTACGCCATCGGCCTGGCGATGGCGATGCTGCTCAACCGCAAGGTGCGCTTCCGGCTGTTCTACCGGCTCTGCCTGATCCTGCCGTGGGCGGTGCCGGCCTTCATCGGCGTCTTCGCCTGGCGGCTGATGCTCAACTCGCAGTACGGCGTCTTCAACGACATCATCACCAGCTTCGGGCTGCCCGCGCAGGACTGGCTCGGCACACCGCTGTCGCAGAAGATCGCGGTGATCATGGTGAACATCTGGGTCGGCGTGCCGTTCATGATGGTCGCCCTGCTCGGCGGCCTGCAGTCGATACCCGGCGAGCTGTACGAGGCCGCCGAGATGGACGGCGCCACGCCGCTGCAGCGCTTCACCAACGTCACGGTGCCCGGGCTGCGCCCGGTGACCAGCACGGTGGTGCTGCTCAGCACGGTCTGGACGTTCAACATGTTCGCGATCATCTACCTGCTGCTGGGCAACAACACCACGGGCGACACGGACATCCTGGTGACGTACGCCTACGAGAAGGCGTTCACCGGAGTGTCCGATTATTCGGCGGCCGCCACCTACGGGATCGTCATCCTCCTCATCCTCGTGGCCTTCTCCACCTTCTACCGCCGCCAGTTGAAGTCCGAGCAGGCCTAGGAGCCGGATCACCATGAGTGCCACCACCCACAGCGGCCCGGCCGCCAGCACCGCCACCCCGCTCAGCGCCGCCGCGGCCACGCCCCGCGGCCGCGGTGAGCGCAGCCGCGGCGCCTCCATCGCGCTGCACGCCGCACTGATCACCGCGAGCGCCATCGCGGTCTTCCCCGTGCTGTGGATCCTGTTCATCTCGCTGGGCCCCAGCACCTCCTGGCAGCAGCCGCACGAGGTGCTGCGGCACCTGGGCCTGGGCAACTACCGGTTCGTGCTGATGCACACCAGCTTCCCCAAGTGGTTCCTCAACTCGGTGATCGTGGCGGGCGCCACCACCGTGCTCGGCGTGCTGATCTCCGCCAGCGCCGGTTACGCGATCTCCCGGATGCGCTTCCCCGGGCACAAGTCGCTGATGTGGACCTTCCTGATCACGCAGATGTTCCCGATGGCCGTACTGATCGTGCCGCTGTACAACCTGCTGGCGCAGCTCAACCTGATCGACAGCTACCTCGGTCTGATCCTGGTCTACTGCACCATCGCGGTGCCCTTCTGCGCCTGGATGCTCAAGGGCTACTTCGACACCATCCCGCGGGACATCGACGAGGCCGGCCGGGTCGACGGGCTGACCCCGTTCGGCACCTTCTGGCGGCTGATCGTGCCGCTGGCCCGCCCGGGGCTCGCCGTCACCGCCTTCTACAGCTTCCTGACCGCCTGGGGCGAGGTCGCCTACGCGGCGCAGTTCATGGGCAGCGACCACTCCACGCTGGCGGCCGGCATCCGCACCTTCGCCTCCGACCAGCGCGCCGACTGGGGCAGCATGACCGCCGCCTCGGTGCTGATCGCGATACCCGCGACCGTCGTCTTCCTGCTCGTCCAGCGCCACCTGGTGACCGGCCTGACCGCCGGCGGCACCAAGGGCTGACCGCCGGCCCTCAGCACCGCAGTCACGTATGCCACAGATCGTTCCCCCGCACCCGATAAGGGAATCCATGAGCCAGCACCTCTCCGACGCGCCCCGCTCCGCCGCCGCTCCCGCTGCCGACGCCGGGCACAGAGACTGGTGGCGCGATGCGGTCATCTACCAGGTCTACCCGCGCAGCTTCGCCGACGGGAACGGCGACGGCATGGGCGACCTGCCCGGCGTCACGGCCCGGCTGCCGTATCTGCGGGACCTCGGGGTGGACGCGGTGTGGCTGTCGCCGTTCTACGCCTCCCCGCAGGCCGACGCCGGCTACGACGTGGCCGACTACCGCGAGGTCGACCCGATGTTCGGCGACCTCAACGACGCCGACGACCTGGTGCGTACCGCGCACGCGCTGAATCTGCGGGTCATCGTGGACCTGGTGCCCAACCACTGCTCCGACCAGCACGAGTGGTTCAAGCAGGCGCTCCGCGACGGCCCTGGCTCCGCCCTGCGGGAGCGCTTCCACTTCCGCCCCGGCAAGGGCGCCGGCGGCGAACTGCCGCCCAACGACTGGGAGTCCATCTTCGGCGGCCCCGCCTGGACCAGGACCACCGACCCCGACGGCACCCCCGGTGAGTGGTATCTGCACCTCTTCGCGCCCGAGCAGCCGGACTTCAACTGGGACCACCCGGCGGTGCACGACGAATTCCGCTCGGTGCTGCGCTTCTGGCTGGACCTGGGCACCGACGGCTTCCGCATCGACGTGGCCCACGGCCTGGTCAAGGCGGCGGGCCTGCCCGACATCGGGCACAGCGAGCAGCTGTCGCTGCTGGGCAGCGCGCCCATGCCGTACTTCGACCAGGACGGTGTGCACGAGATCTACCGCGGCTGGCGGCGCATCCTGGACGAATACCCGGGCGACCGGATCGGTGTCGCCGAGGCGTGGACGCCGACCATCGAGCGGGCCGCGCTGTACCTGCGGCCCGACGAGCTGCACCAGGCCTTCAACTTCGAGTACCTGGGCACCCCGTGGGACGCGGCGGCCCTGCGCAGGGTCATCGACAAGTCGCTGGCAGCGATGGGCGCGGTCGGCGCCCCCGCCACCTGGGTGCTGTCCAACCACGACGTGACCCGGCACACCACCCGCTTCGGCAACCCCTCCAGTGCCCTCCCTGGCGGGGCCTCCACCGGCGGCTCCCTGCAGCTGCGCGAGGCCGGCGACCGCGAGCTGGGCCTGCGCAGGGCGCGCGCGGCGACCCTGCTGATGCTGGCGCTGCCCGGGTCGGCGTATCTCTACCAGGGCGAGGAGCTGGGCCTGCCCGACGTCACCGACCTGCCGGACGAGGTGCGCCAGGACCCGTCCTTCTTCCGGGCGGCCGGGCAGGACGGCTTCCGCGACGGCTGCCGGGTGCCGATCCCGTGGTCGGGCGCCGAGCCGCCGTACGGCTTCGGCCCGGCGGGCGGGCCGAGCTGGTTGCCGCAGCCGGCGACGTGGGCCGAGCTGAGCGTCGAGGCGCAGACCGGCGACCCGGCCTCCACCCTGGAGCTCTACCGCGCGGCCCTGGCGCTGCGCCGGGAGCTGCCGGCGCTGGGCGCGGGCCGGTCCGTGCAGTGGCTGGACACACCGGAGGGCGTCCTGGCCTTCCGCAGGGACGGCGACGGCGACGGGTTCCTGTGCCTGGTCAACCTCACCGCGACGCCGGTGGTCCTCACCGTGCCCGGCGGCCGCCCGCTGCTGGCCAGCAGCGCGCAGCCGCCCGCGACGGCCGGGCCGTCGGACCAGGTTGACGGCATTGACGTCACTATCGCCGCAGACACGGCAATTTGGTGGGCGATCTGACGTGGTGGCTTTCCGTCCAATAGCATCCGGTACTGTGACCGCGCGGCTTGCTGACATCGCAGCCCAGGCGGGGGTCAGCGAAGCTACGGTCAGCCGGGTGCTCAACGGCAAGCCCGGGGTTTCCGCCACCACCCGCGAATCAGTGCTGGCCGCGCTCGACCTGCTGGGGTACGAGCGCCCGGTACGGCTGCGGCAGCGCAGCGCGGGCCTGGTCGGGCTGATCACGCCCGAGCTGGACAACCCGATCTTCCCCGCCTTCGCGCAGATCATCGGCCAGGGCCTGACGCGGCAGGGCTACACCCCGGTGCTCGCCACCCAGACGCCCGGCGGCTCCACCGAGGACGAGCTGGTGGAGATGCTGGTCGAGCGGGGGGTGGCCGGCATCATCTTCGTGTCCGGGCTGCACGCCGACTGCACCGCGGACATGGAGCGCTACGCCAGGCTGCAGGGCCAGGGCGTGCCGTTCGTGCTGATCAACGGCTTCACCGAGAAGGTCAGCGCGCCCTTCGTGTCCCCCGACGACCGCGGCGCGATGCGCCTCGCGGTCACCCATCTGGCGGCGCTCGGGCACCGCAGGATCGGCCTGGCCGTAGGGCAGAAGCGTTTCGTCCCGGTGCGCAGGAAGATCGAGGGCTTCGTGACGTCCATGGCCGAGGTGCTCGGCCTGACCGGCGACGAGGCGCACGAGCTGGTGCAGCACTCGCTGTTCACCCTGGAAGGCGGCCAGGCGGCCGCGTCGGCGCTGATATCCGACGGCTGCACGGCCGTCGTCTGCGCCTCCGACATGATGGCGCTCGGCGCGATCAGGGCGGCCAGGCAGCTGGGCCTGTCGGTGCCGGACGACGTGTCGGTGGTGGGTTTCGACGACTCGCCGCTGATCGCGTTCACGGACCCGCCGCTGACCACCATCAGGCAGCCGGTCACGGCGATGGGCCAGGCGGCCGTCAACGCGCTGCTGGAGGAGATCGGCGGCACCCCGGCCCCGCACAGCGAGTTCGTCTTCCTGCCCGAGCTGGTCGTCCGCGGATCGACCGCGGCCGCCCCCACCGGGCAGAACGCGTCGCTGCCGGCGCAGCCCTCCACCCCGCGGGTCACCCGGACGGCCGACGATCCCACCCAAGTCTGATCCGCATCACGGGACACATCTGGCAGACTGGTCCCCTATGGGGGAACCGACTGCGAAGACCGCGAACACGACAAGTGGCCGTTCCGCCGCACCGCAGCGCTCCACCGGTTCCCGTGCCTCCGATGGAGCCGACAGCGCCGGGCGACGGGCGCTGCCGCGTACGGTGCTGGAGAAAGTGCGCACCCCCCGACGCCCGAGGCTGTGGTTCGAGGTCCTGCTGATCGGTGTCAGCTACTACCTGTATTCGCAGATCAGGAACGCGGTACCGCAGAAGCGGACCACGGCGCTGCGGCACGCCGACGCGATCTGGGCGCTCGAGCACCACCTGGGCCTCGCCGTCGAGCGCGGCCTCAACCACGGCCTCGATTCCGTGACGTGGCTGATCGTGGGGATGAACTACTACTACGCCACGCTGCACTTCATAGTGACCATCGGCGTGTTGATATGGCTGTACGTCTACCACCCCGGGCGTTACGGGCCGGCCCGGCTGGTGGTCTTCCTGACCACCTGGCTGGCGCTGATCGGCTTCTGGGCGTATCCGCTGGCACCCCCGCGGCTGATGACCGGCGGCGGCTTCATCGACACGGTGATGGTGCACCACACCTGGGGCTCGCTGTCGCAGGGCGACCTGGCACAGGTGTCCAACCAGTACGCGGCCATGCCGTCGATGCACATCGGCTGGTCGCTGTGGTGCGGCATCACCATCGTGACACTGGCGAAACCGCTGTGGGCCCGTATCCTGGGCGGCCTCTACCCGGTGGCGACGCTGCTGGTGATCATCTCCACCGGCAACCACTTCTGGATGGACGCGGTCGGCGGGGCGCTGTGCCTGGCCATCGGCTATTCGATCGCCTACATGGTCTACGGCCGCTGGGTCTACGCCCTGCCGAAGCACCCGTCGGGTGCGCTGGCGCTCGAGGAGCACGCCAGGACCGTACAGGGCTGACCGCCGCGCCCGGCCGGGGACGGCCGTGCGCGTCCCGCGGTGGCCGCGCGGTCACCCCTGGTAGAACAGCCGGTCCACCACTGCCCTGGCCCTGCGGGTACGCCGCCGGTAGTCCTCCAGCATGTCGCCGACGTGGCCGGGCGGGAAGCCGAGGTAGCGGGCCACCGCGGCCAGTTCGCGCGCGTCGCCGGGGAAGGTGTCGCCGGGCCGGCCGCGTACCAGCATCACCGCGTTGCGCACCCGGGTGGCCAGCACCCAGGCCTCGTCCAGGACGGCCGCGTCCGCCTCGTCCAGCAGGCCCGCGTGCGTCGCCGCGGCCAGCGCGTGCCGGGTGCCGGTGGTCCGCAGCTCGGGCAGCCGGCCGGCGTGCCGGAGCTGGAGCAGCTGGACGGTCCACTCGACGTCGGAGAGCCCGCCGCGGCCCAGTTTCGCGTGGATGGTGCGGTCGGCGCCGCGCGGCAGCCGCTCGGACTCCATCCGCGCCTTGAGGCGGCGGATCTCGCGTACCGCCTCCTCCTCCAGCCCGCCGGCCGGGTAGCGCAGCGGGTCGATCAGCTCCACGAAGCGCGCCCCGAGGTCCTCGTCGCCGGCCACCGGGGTCGCCCGCAGCAGCGCCTGGCTCTCCCACACCAGCGACCACCTGCGGTAATACGCCGCGTAGGAAGCCAGGCTGCGTGCCAGCGGGCCGCTCTTGCCCTCCGGGCGCAGGTCCGCGTCGACCAGCAGCGGCGGGTCGGCGGTGGGGATCTGCAGCAGCCGGCGCATCTCGTTCGCCACCGCGAGCGCGGCCCGGCCGGCCTCCTCCTGGTCCACGCCGTCGTGCGGCTCGTGCACGAAGAGCACGTCGGCGTCCGAGCCGTAGCCCAGTTCCCGGCCGCCGAAGCGGCCCATGCCGATCACCGCGAAGCGCGTCGGCAGCGGCCGGGCGTCGTTGCCGGTCACCGCGTTGACCGCGGCGCGCAGGGCGCCGGCGACGGTCGCCGAGGTCAGGCCGAAGACGGCGCAGCCCACCCGGTCGGTCAGCTCCGCCGGGTCGACCCGGTCCGCGTCCCCCTCGACGTCGTCGCCGTAGGTGTCGATGAGGTCGGCCGCCGCCGTGCGGAACAGCTCCCGCCTGCGCACCCCGCGGACCGCGGCGATGGCCTGCTCGGGCCCCTCCGCGCGGCCCACCGCGGCCAGCACCTCCTGTTCGAGGGCGGCGTGGTCGCGCGGCACCAGGCCGCCGTCGACGGAGCCGAGCACCGCGACCGCCTCGGGGGCGCGCAGCAGCAGGTCGGGGGCCATCCGCCCGGACGACAGCACCCGGGCGAGCCGCTGGGCCGCGGCCCCCTCGTCGCGCAGCAGCCGCAGATACCAGGGCGTCGTGCCGAGCGCGTCGGAGACCTTGCGGAAGCCCAGCAGCCCCGCGTCGGGGTCGGCGGAGTCCGCGAACCAGCCGAGCAGCACCGGCAGCAGGGTGCGCTGGATGGCGGCCTTGCGGCTCACCCCGCTGGCCAGCGCCTCCAGGTGGCGCATCGCGTCGGCCGGGTCGGCGTAGCCGAGGGCCTGGAGGCGCTGCCGGGCCGCGCCGGTGCTCAGCCGGACGTCGTCGGTGCCGAGCTGGGCGACGGATTCCAGCAGCGGCCGGTAGAACAGCTTCTCGTGCAGCCGCCGCACCTCCATGGCGTGCCGCTTCCACTCCCTGGTCAGGTTCGCGACCGGCTCGGAGCGGAAACCCAGGCCCCGGCCGAGGCGGCGCAGGCCCGCCTCGTCGTCGGGTACGAGGTGGGTGCGGCGCATCCTGTGCAGCTGGATGCGGTGCTCCATCAGCCGCAGGAAGCGGTAGGCGGCGTCCAGCGAGGCGGCGTCCGCCCGGCCCACGTAGCCGCCGGCGGCCAGCTCGGCCAGCGCGGTCAGCGTGGTGGGGCTGCGCAGCGAGCTGTCGGTGCGGCCGTGCACCAGTTGCAGCAACTGCACCGCGAACTCGACGTCCCGCAGGCCGCCGGGGCCGAGCTTCAGCTCCCGGTCCACCTGGGCCACCGGGATGTTGTCCACCACCCGGCGGCGCATCTGCTGCACGTCGGTGACGAAGTGGTCGCGCTCGGCGGCCTGCCACACCAGCGGGCGGATCGCGGCGACGTACTCCGCGCCGAGCTCCGGGTCGCCCGCGACCGGACGGGCCTTGAGCAGTGCCTGGAACTCCCAGGTCTTCGCCCATCTGGCGTAGTACGCGAGATGGCTGGACAGGGTGCGCACCAGCGGGCCGTTCTTGCCCTCGGGCCGCAGGTTCGCGTCGACCGGCCAGATGGTGCCCTCGGCGGTGGTGTCCGAGCACACCCGCATCATCCGGGCCGCGAGCCGGGTGGCGGCCTTGACCGCCTCGATCTCCTCGACGCCCTCGGCGGGCTCCGCCACGAAGATCACGTCGACGTCGGAGACGTAGTTCAGCTCGTGGCCGCCGCATTTGCCCATGCCGATCACCGCGAGGCGGGTCGCCGCGGCGTCCTGCGGTGCCTCGGCCGCCGCGATGGCCAGCGCCGCGCGCAAGGTCGCCGTCGCCAGGTCCGCCAGCTCGGCGGCCGTACGCACCAGGTCGCTCGTCCCGCACACGTCCCGGGCCGCTATCCCCAGCAGGCACCGCCGGTAGGCGGCACGCAGCGCGTCCGGGTCGGTCGCGGCCGCCAGCCCCCGCGCGAACTCGGCGATCCCCGGATGCAGGTCGGCCGCCTCGTACGTGACCAGCGCGTGCCAGTCCGCCGGGTGCCTGGCCAGGTGGTCCCCCAGCGCCTCCGAGGCGCCCAGCACCCCCAGCAGCCGGTCGCGCAGCGGCTTGGCCGTCGTCACGGTGTCGAGCAGCGCCCGCCGCTCGCCCGCGTCCAGCGCCTCGACCAGCCGGACGAGCCCGATCAGTGCCTGGTCGGGGTCGGCGGTCGCGCCCAGCGCCTCCAGCAGCACGGGATCGCTGCGTACGGCTGACAGCTCCGGTACGTCGAGCAGCCGCTCGGCCGCGGCGGGGTCGGTGAAGCCGTGCCGGAGCAGCCGGGTGAACGTACTGCTGCGTCGGCCTTGCATAGCGCTCCCGTCCCCGGCCACTCCCTCCTCCGAGCCTATCCGCCCCCTCCCCCACCCGCTCCCCGTCCTGCCGGGCGCGACACCCCTGCTCGGCGCGGGGGCGCCTCAGGCACCGGGACGGGGCCGCGCGGTTCTAGGGAAGTCCTAAGGTGCGCCGAGGCCGGCGTGAAGCGCGCCTTGGTCTGCTGGCGGCACGAGAGAAAGGGGGCGCACCGTGCGCCACAAGACAGCGCTCATCACCGCGACAGCCGTCGCCTTGGCCCTGGGAGCCACCACGGCCTCCGCGGCCGGCACCGGCCCGACGTCCGGCACCGCCGCCAAGAAGCCGGCCCAGTGCGCGCCGGCCGAGCCGAGCGGCAGGCTGGAGAAGGCCCTGCGGGACGTCAAGATCGCGCTCGGCGCGAACGGCGGCAAGCTGACGGACAAGGTCTTGGCGATCTTCGCCAAGGACATGGGGATGTCCACCGCCCAGGCCCGCAAGACCCTCGATCACATCTTCGCCGACGCCGGCTCCGCCCCGGCGAAGCCCGGCGACCCGGGCGGCAAGGACGGAAAGGACGGCAAGGACGGCAAGGACGGCACGGACGGCAAGGGCGGCACGGGCAGCACGGACGGGAAGGACGACAAGGGCGGCAAGGACGGCACGGACGGCAAGGGCGGCACGGGCAGCACGGACGGGAAGGACGACAAGGGCGGCAAGAAGGGGCAGGACGGGACGGACGACAAGGGCGGTCCTGCCAGCGTCTTCACCGCCGCGCAGCTGGCCAAGGTGCTCGGCGTGCCGCTGGCCAAGGCCCAGGCGGCTCTGGACGCCCTGCAGAAGCTGGCCACCGGCCCGAGAGGCAGCGTCGACGAGAACAGCCCGGCCTTCGCCGCGGTGGCCGCCGGGCTCGGGGTGACCCCGCAGCAGCTCACCAAGGCGATCGTCCAGCTCAAGACGGCCGCGGGCAAGCCGGGCGACGGCAAGCCCACCTGCAAGCCGGACCCGGGAAAGCCGGACCCCGGAAAGCCCGGCAAGGGCAAGCCGGCCCCCGGTAAGTCCGACCCGGGCACGTCAGACCCGGGCAAGCCCGGCACTTCGGGCAAGGGTGCCGCCGACGCCGGCAAGACCCTGATCCCGCGCTGACAGGCACTACGGCACCCTGACGCCATGCGAGTGCTGGTGGTTGACGACGATGACGCGGTACGCCGATCGCTGGCGCACGCCCTGACCCGGGACGGGTACGAGGTCGCGGTGGCGGCGGACGGCGCCGCCGCGCTGGCGTCGCTGGCCGCCGGACGGCAGGACGCGGTGGTGCTGGACATCCTGATGCCGGAGCCGAACGGGCTCGAGGTGTGCCGTGCGCTGCGGGCACGCGGCGACCGTACGCCGATCCTCATGCTCACCGCCCGCGACCTGGTCGCCGACCGGGTCGCGGGCCTCGACGCGGGCGCTGACGACTATCTGGCCAAACCGTTCGCGCTGGAGGAGCTGCGGGCCAGGATCCGGGCGCTGCTGCGCCGCTCCGGCGCCGACCAGGAGGTGCTGCGGTTCGCGGACCTGGAGATGGACACCGCCGCGTGCCGGGCGACCCGCGGCGGCCGGGTGCTGGATCTGACCAGGACCGAATACGCCCTGCTCGAGCTGTTCCTGCGCAATCCGCGCCGGGTGCTGAGCCGCACGCTGATCTTCGACTCGGTATGGGGCTACGACTTCGGCCCGTCGTCGAACGCCTTGTGGGTGTACGTGAGTTACCTGCGCGCCAAGCTGGAGGCCGGCGGTGAGCCGCGGCTGGTGCAGACCGTACGGGGCCTGGGGTACGTGCTGCGGGAGGGGCCGTGAGCCTGCGCAACCGGTTGGCGCTGGCGGGCGGCGCGGTGGTGCTCGCGGCCCTGGTGCTCGCCTCGCTGGTGCTGTATCCGTCACTGGGCGCCAAGCTGAACGAGCAGCACGACACCGAGTTGGTGTCGGCGGCGGCCCAAGCACCCGAGATGGTGCGGGCGTTCAAGGAGAAGGGCGCGGCGGCGGCCGTCGCGGAGGGCGGCCCGGACAGGCCGGCGATCCCCAGCAAGCCCGTCGATGTCGGCCCGGCCCTGCTCCAGTTCGTGGTGCCGCCGGTCAACGCCGGTGCCACGGAGGGCTTCACCGACGTCAGCGCCCGGGACGTGGCGGTCGCACAGGGCGAGCGGCCGGCGTATTTCCACGACGCCTCCTACGGCGGCCGGCACTACCGGATCTACACCGCGGAGATGGTCGACAGCCCCGGTGTCCTGGTGCGCACCGCCATCCTGACGTCGGTGGTGCAGGGCACGCTGAACCGGCTCGCCTTCCTGCTGGTGGCGATCGCGGCGGGCGGCTGCCTCCTGGCTGCGGTGGCGGGACGGCTGGCGGCCGGGCGGGTGCTGCGGCCGGTGCGGCAGCTCACCGAGACCGTCGAGCACGTCACGGCGACGCAGGACCTGACCGCGCGGCTGTCGGCGGACGGGCGGGACGAGATCGCCCGGCTGACCCGGTCGTTCGCGGCGATGATGGCCGCCCTGGAGGAGTCGGTGGGTGCGCAGCGCCGGCTGGTCGCGGACGCCTCGCACGAGCTGCGCACCCCGCTGACCAGCCTGACCACCAACCTGGAACTGCTGGGCGAGGGACCGGCGCTGGCCGATCCGCAGGCGCCCGCGCTGGTCGCGGAGGCCCGCGCCCAGGCCGCCGAGCTGACCTCGCTGGTCAACGACCTGGTGGACCTGGGCCGCTACGGCGGGGTGCGGGCCCACACCGAGGACACCCGGCTCGACCTGCTGGCCCGCCGGGTGCTGGACCGGGCGGCGGCCAGGTCGCCGCGGCTGGACTTCACGGCGGAGCTGGCGCCGTGCCTGGTGCACGCCGACCCGGACGCGGTGGAGCGGGCGATCGGCAATCTGGTGGACAACGCCGTAAAGTGGAGCCCTGAGGGGGGCCGGATCACGGTGGTGACCACCGCCGCCGGTGTGCTGTCCGTGAGCGACCGGGGCCCGGGTATCCCGGCGTCCGACCTGCCCTTCGTCTTCGACCGCTTCTACCGCTCGCCGGCGGCGCGTTCGCTGCCCGGTTCCGGCCTCGGGCTGGCGATCGTGCGGCAGATCGCCGAGACGCACGGCGGCACGGTGACGGCGGAGCCGCTGCCGCGGGGCGTACGGCTCCGGCTGGCGCTGCCGCCGATCGCCTGAGGCTCCGGGACCACGGCCGCCGGGGCGGAACGTACCGGGGGCGTAGCGCAGCGTTTGCGTTTTCTTCACCCGCCTCACGGTTCGCAGGTGCCCCAGCCGCCCCTATCTTTGGCATGCACACTGCACAGCGCTGATCGCCCCCGCAGGTCCGCTCCCGCCCCCCTCACCGGAGGTAACCCGTGCCCAGCCGTAGCCGTACCGCCCTGTTGACCGCCTGCGGCCTCGCCGCCGCCTCCGCCGGCCTGTGGACGGGCATCGGCGGTGACGCCCACGCGGCAGGCTCCGTCCCGACCCCCGCCCACACCGTCGTGGTGGTCATGGAGAACCACGCGTACAGCCAGGTGATCGACAGCTCCAGCGCCCCCTACATCAACTCGCTCAAGGCCGGCGGCGCGAACCTGTCCCAGAACCACGCCATCACCCATCCCAGCCAGCCGAACTACTACGCCCTCTTCTCCGGATCCCTGCAGGGCATCACCAGCGACAGCTGCATCACGCCCGGCTTCAGCTCGGCCGCGAACCTGGGCTCCGAGGTGACCGCCGCGGGCAAGACATGGGGCAGCTACAACGAGTCCCTGCCGAGCCAGGGTTCGACCACCTGCAAGAGCGGCAACTACGCCCAGAAGCACAACCCGTGGTTCGGCTTCTCCAACGTGGCGACGTCCAGCGCGAAGACCTTCGCGCAGTTCCCGACCGACTACTCGACGCTGCCCACGACGTCGTTCGTGGTGCCCAACCTGTGCAGCGACATGCACGACTGCTCGGTGTCGACCGGTGACACCTGGCTCAAGAACAACCTGGGCGCGTACGCGACCTGGGCGAAGACGCACAACAGCGTCCTCGTCGTCACCTTCGACGAGGACAACTCGCAGAGCGGCAACCGCATCCCGACCGTCCTGTACGGCCAGCCGGTGACGGCGGGCAGCTCCAGCTCGACCACCTACAACCACTACAACCTGCTGCGGACGCTGGAGGATCTCGCGGGCACGTCGGGCCACGCCGGCCAGGCCGCTTCCGCGTCGGACATCACCGGCATCTGGACCAGCTGACCGATGTACGTCAGCGAGAGCCGCGGGAGCACACCCGCGGCGGCCTCGCGTACCGCTGCCCGGGGCCCGCGCCCCGGGCGGCGTTCCGCGGTCGCCTCCACCGTGCTCGCGCTCGGCGCGGTCAGCCTGATCACGGACGTCTCCTCGGAGATGGTCACCGCGGTGCTGCCGCTCTACCTGGTCACCGGCCTCGGCCTGTCCCCGCTGGGCTTCGGTCTGCTCGACGGCGTCTACAACGGTTTCAGCGCCCTGGTCCGGCTGGTCGGCGGCCATCTCGCCGACCGCGGCGGCCGCCACAAGCAGGTCGCCGCCTTCGGCTACGGCCTGTCCGCGCTGTGCAAACCGCTGCTGCTGGCCGTCCACACCCTGCCGCTGATCGGCGCGGTGCTCGCCGCCGACCGCACCGGCAAGGGCCTGCGCACCGCCCCGCGCGACGCCCTGATCTCCCTGTCCTCGCCGCCGCAGACCCGCGGCCGCGCCTTCGGCGTCCACCGGGCGATGGACACCACGGGCGCGCTGCTCGGCCCGCTGGCCGCCTTCCTGATCCTCCGCCGGGCCGCGGACGGCTACGACGCGGTCTTCACGGTGAGCTTCTGCGTGGCGGCGGTCGGGGTGCTTGTGCTGCTGCTCTTCGTGCCCTCACGGGTGCGGGAGGCCGCCGCCCCGGCCCCCGCCGGAGCCGCCGGGGCCGAGCGCCCCTCGCTGCGGGCCGCTGTCGCCCTGCTCGGGCGGCGCGAGCTGCGCGGACTGGCGCTGTGCGCGGTCGCGCTCGGGCTGGCGACGGTCAGCGACTCCTTCGTCTACCTCATGCTCCAGCGCCGGCTCGGCGTGCCCGACCGGTGGTTCGCGCTGCTGCCGCTCGGCACCGCGGGCGCCTTCCTGCTGCTCGCCGTGCCGCTCGGCCGCTGGGCCGACCGGGTCGGCCGCTGGCGGGTCTTCGTCGGCGGCCATTTCGCGCTGCTGCTGGCCTACGTCCTGCTGCTGACCACGGTGCACTCCGGCGTCCTGTCGTACGCGGTGCTCGCCCTGCACGGCACCTTCTACGCGGCCACCGACGGGGTGCTGATGGCGGCGGCGGCCGGTTCCGTACCGGCGGCGCTGCGCTCCAGCGGTCTCGCGCTGGTGCAGACCGGGCAGGCCGCGGCGCGCTTCTGCTGCTCCCTCGCCTTCGGCGCGGCCTGGACCGCCTTCGGCGACCGGTCGGCGCTGTCCGGTGCGGCGGTCGCGCTGCTGGCGAGCGTGGCGCTCTCGGTCAGGCTGCGACCCGCGGAGGCGGTATGAGCACGGGTACAGGTACGCAAGCGCCTTCCGGCGACGGGCCGTTGAGCGTACGCGGCAAGCTGCTGGTGCTGCTGGCCGCCGTCGTGGTGCTCGCGACGGTCGCCGGGGTCGCGGTATGGCGGGCCGCCGGCCGGGCGGAGGCCAGGAACCACGTGCAGGCCGGCGGCCCGGCCGTACACGCCGGCAAGGTGTCGCTGGCCGCGTCCGGGCCGCCGCGCATCGTCTTCCGCTCGATGGCGTGGGGCCCGCACCGCGACGAGCTGGCCAGCGTGCCGGCCGCCGCACCCGACGGCCCGCGCACCGCCTCCGGCGTGACCTGCCTGCGCTTCTACGCCGCGGGCGGCACCGGCATCTGCCTGCAGGCGGAAAGGGGCCCGGTCAACGACAGCTACCGCGCCCTGGTGCTGGACTCCCGGCTGCGCACGACCCGCCGCGTCGACCTGGCCGGCATCCCCACCCGCGCCCGGGTCTCCCCCAGCGGCCACCTGGCCGCCTGGACCGTCTTCATCGGCGGCGACTCCTACGCGGGCACGAACTTCTCCACCCGCACCTCGATCCTGGACACCCGCACCGGCGTCCTCCAGTCCACCCTGGAGGACTACGCCCTGACCCGCGACGGCAAGCGGCTGCGGGCCGCCGACCTCAACTACTGGGGTGTCACCTTCGCCGACGACACCCACTTCTACGCCACCGCGGCGACCGGCGGCCACACGTACCTGATCCGCGGCGACGTGACGGCGAGGACCGCGGTCACCCTGCGCAGCAACGTCGAATGCCCGTCGCTGTCCCCCGACGGCACGCGTATCGCCTTCAAGAAGCGCGTCCCGGGTCTCGACCCCGACGCCCCCTGGCGGCTCTACGTCCTCGACCTGTCCACCCTCCGCGACCACCCCACCGCCGAGACCCGCAACGTCGACGACCAGGCCGTCTGGCTCGACGACGCGACCCTGGCGTACTCGCTCCCCGGCGACTACGGCTCCGACCTCTACACCGCCCCCGCCGGCGGCGCCGGCGCGCCCCGCCTGCTGGCCTCGTCGGCGCTGTCCCCGTCCCGGCTGGACTGACCGGTCTCAGGCGCCGGGCCTCAGGCGCCGGGCGCGTCCTCCGCGTCGCCGCGGGCCGCCTCCTCCAGCAGCTTCTCCAGGTCCGGATAGGCCGCCAGCTTCGCCTGGTGCAGGGCGGCGACGCGGGCGCCGACGGCGGGGTCGGGATCGTCGGTGAAGCGCACCGCGGACAGCCGGGTGAGGTAGGGGAGGATCTCCGGGTCGCCCGCGATGTGGACGGGGTCGTTCATGTAGCGCTCCATCGCGTCGACGTCCGCCACCCCGACGCTGTAGGCGTGTGTGAAGCCCTCGGCCGGGTCGCCGAGGTCGCGCCCGACGGTGCCGAACTCCGCCGCCTCCACCGACGCGGTGCGCCGCATCGCGGCCAGCACCTCGGCCTGCCGCTGCTCCGTGGTGCCCGGCCTGAAGGCGAATCGCAGCACGTTGACGATCATGGTCGCTCCGTTTCATTGTTCTGAACCAGCGGGTTCAATTTAATGGACCTGCCGGGAAGGTGGCAAGCCCTCCCCCACGGTTACGATGGGCCCGTGACGGCGACGACCAGGGGACGTATCGACAAGCGGCAGGCGATCCTGGACGCGGCCTTCACCGTCTTCACCCGGCGCGGATACGCGGCCGCGGGCATGCAGGAGATCGCCGACGAGGCGGGCGTCGCCAAACCGACGCTCTACAACCACCTCGGCGACAAGGAGACCGTCTTCCGGCGCGCGATGGAGGCGGCGGCCGACACCGTGAGGGCGGAGAACACCGCGATCGTGGAGCGGTTGCGGGCGCCCGGCGAGGACCTGCGGGCGGCACTGGAGGACGTGGCCCACCGGATGCTGCTGGTCTGCTGCGGCGAGCGGGCGGGCGCGCTGCGCCGGCTGACCCTCGCGCAGGCCGGGGAATTCCCCGAGCTGGTGGTGGCCGTCCACGAGCGTACGGCGATCCGGCTGTCCGACGCGCTCGCCGACCGGCTGGCGCGGCTGTCACTGGACGGCACCCTGCGCCGCTGCGAACCGGCGCTGGCGGCCGAGCAGTTGCTCGCGCTGCTCACGGGCCCGATGGAGGCCCGCTCGCGCCTCGGCACCCGCGACGTCCCCCCCGACCAGACCCGCGCGATCGCCCGCGCGGCCGTCACCACTTTCCTGGCCGCCTACGGCCCGCGGGCCGCGGACACGGGGAATCCTGGCCGGCCCGGCCACGTCCCGTCCACACCCTGACCGGCCAGCCACAATCACCGCCCGGGGCGGGCCCGCCGTCTGATCCGGAGACCCAGCCGCGCACCGCCCCCCGCCTACCCCGCCCGGGACGAGGATTCGCCGCCCCCGCGGGTGAGACGACTCCGGGCCAGCGGCAGTGTGCCGCTGGCCCGGTCGGTCGCTCGCACCCGAAAGGGCGGCTGACCTGCGCTTACAGGTTCGGCAGGTTCTTGCGGAGCTCGAAGGCGGTGACCTCGGAGCGGTACTCCTCCCACTCCTGCTTCTTGTTGCGCAGGAAGAAGTCGAAGACGTGCTCGCCCAGGGTCTCGGCGACCAGTTCGCTGCGCTGCATCAGGTCGATGGCCTCGCCCAGGTTCTGCGGGAGGGGCTCGATGCCGAGGGCGCGGCGTTCGGAGTCGGAGAGGGCCCACACGTCGTCGTCGGCGCCGGCCGGGAGGTCGTAGCCGTCCTGGATGCCCTTCATGCCGGCGGCCAGCAGGACGGCGTAGGCCAGGTACGGGTTGGCGCCGGAGTCGAGGGAGCGGACCTCGACGCGGGTCGAGCCGGTCTTGCCGGGCTTGTACATGGGGACGCGGATGAGCGCGGAGCGGTTGTTGTGGCCCCAGCAGATGTACGAGGGTGCCTCGCCGCCGGCGCCCGCGGTGCGCTGGGAGCCGCCCCAGATGCGCTTGTAGGAGTTGACCCACTGGTTGGTGACCGCGGAGATCTCGCCGGCGTGCCGCAGCAGGCCCGCGATGAAGGACCGGCCGACCTTGGAGAGCTGGAATTCGGCGCCGGACTCGTAGAAGGCGTTGCGGTCGCCCTCGAAGAGGGACAGGTGGGTGTGCATGCCCGAGCCGGGGAATTCGGAGAACGGCTTGGGCATGAAGGTGGCGTGCACGCCCTGCTCCAGGGCGACCTGCTTCATGACCAGGCGGAAGGTCATCACGTTGTCGGCGGTCGACAGCGCGTCGGCGTACCGCAGGTCGATCTCCTGCTGGCCGGGGGCGCCTTCGTGGTGGGAGAACTCCACCGAGATGCCCATCGACTCCAGCATGGTGATGGCCGTGCGGCGGAAGTCCATGCCGACGTTCTGCGGGGTGTGGTCGAAGTAGCCGGAATTGTCGGCGGGGGTGGGGCGGCCGCCGTCCAGCGGCTTGTCCTTGAGCAGGTAGAACTCGATCTCGGGGTGCGTGTAGAAGGTGAAGCCGAGGTCGGAGGTCTTGGCCAGGGCGCGCTTGAGTACGTAGCGCGGATCGGCGTAGGACGGGGAGCCGTCGGGCATCAGGATGTCGCAGAACATCCGGGCCGTGCCGGGGCCCTCGGCCCGCCAGGGCAGGATCTGGAAGGTGCCGGGGTCCGGCTTGGCGATCATGTCGGATTCGTACACCCGGGCGAAGCCCTCGATGGCGGAGCCGTCGAAGCCGATGCCCTCGTCGAATGCCTGCTCCAGCTCCGCGGGGGCGACGGCGACCGACTTGAGGTAGCCGAGTACGTCGGTGAACCACAGGCGTACGAAGCGGATGTCCCGCTCCTCGAGGGTCCGGAGAACGAACTCCTGCTGCTTATCCATATCCATCCATCCTCGCCGGTCAGGCACCGCTCCCCCGCCTGGTCCCGGGCGGGGATCATGAGCATTGCATCACACCGTTTCACGTGCGTTGCAGTCGCGGCTCACCCCCATAGTGCCCGCTGCGAGGCCTCAGCCGAAGGTGTCGATGGAGGTGATCTTCCACGTGCCGCCCTGGCGGACGGCGTCCACCGCGAACATGGCGGCCGCATAGGTGCTGCCCGCACCCGCCTCGGCCGTGCTGGTGTTGCGCTGGTCGGCGAAGACCAGCACGCGCGCCCGGTCGCCGTCGATCGCCTCGACGCCGGTGTCGGTGACGGTGGTGGTCAGCACCAGTTTCTGCGCGGAGGCCTGGGCGCGTACCCCCGCCAGCATGCCGGCGTACTGCTGCACGGCCTTTCCGGTGAGCAGCCGCCGCGCGGCGGCGTCGGTGCGGGCGGTGTCGGCGTAGTCGTAGGAGAAGACGGCGTTCACCGCTTGGGCGATCTGGCCCTTGACCTCGCTGGTGGCGGCCGTGTCGGTCAGCGCGGTGTTGCGGGTGGCGACCGTGTCGTGCAGCGCGCCGGCCCGGCTCGCGGCGAACGCGGCGAAGCCGCCGAGCAGCACCGTCAGCACGGCGAGCAGCGTGACGGCGACGGGCATCGGGCGGCGGGGGGCGCGTTTCGGCTCGGCTGCGTCCGTCACGCGGGTACGCGTGCGGATCGGTGCCGGGCCGCCGCGTACCGTACGCTCGCCCGCCCGCTCCTCCGCCGCCGCGGACACCGCGGCCAGCCTGCGCTGCCGGTTGATCAGATGACGGGTGGTCGACATGGCGCGTCGGTCCTCTCGCGTACGGCGTCAGTGGCTCGCGGTCGGCTGCGGAGTCGTGGTGGCGGGACCAGGGGTGGTGGGGGTGGTGGCGGGGTCGGGAGCGCTGTCGCCCGTCGGGGCCTGGCCCAGCGCGCTGAGCTTCCAGCCGCCGGCGGTCCTTGTCAGCTCGCCGAGCATCCGGCTCTCCTTCACCGCGGGCTTGGCCTTGGGCGCCTGGACGGTGATCCGCAGCGCGACCATCACGCTCGCCCTGCCGGTCCTGGTGTCCAGCTCGGTGACCGCGCCGGAGAGCACCTTCGCGGTGCTGACCGTCCGGGCCTGCTGCACCTGCTTGGCGAAGTCGGCACGGCCCTGAGTGAGTTGGGTGTGGAGGTCGCCGGTGGTGGAGTCCTCCCAGATGTCCAGTCCGTGGTCCAGGTCGCCGTGGTCCAGGGTGTTGAGGTTCTGTACGGCCTGCTCGCCCGCGGCGAGCACGGCGTCGCGCTGGCGGGCGAAGGCGGCGTCGCCGTCGTGCGCGGCGCCGTACCAGGACCAGCCGGTCAGTACGGCGGCGAGGGCCGCGGCCACCGCGAGGGTGAGCGCCATGGCGAGGAGCGGGCGCCGCCGGAGGGCGGACTGCGTGGGTGCCATCGGGACTTCTCCTACCGGGCCTTGAGGTCGTTGATCCGCCAGTGGCCGCCGACCAGGTGGGCGGAGACCGAGAGTTGGGCTGCCGCGCTGGTGGCGGTGGCGCCGGCGCGCTGGGCGGTCTGGTCGAGGAAGACCAGCAGCCGGGCGCGGTCGCCGGTGAGCGAGACGACACCGGCCCGCACCACCCGGGTGGTGAGGGTGAGGCGCTGGTCGGCGACCTGCTGCCGGATCTGCGTGAAGAGCTGCTGGTACTGCCGGGCCGCGGCACCTTCCAGCAGGTCGTGGGCGGCCTGGGCGGTGGACTCGGTGTCGTCGGGGGTGTACGCGAAGATCCGGCTGAGCGCGTCGCTGACGTCACCGGTGAGCCGGCTGGTGGCCGCGGTGTCGGTGAGCGCGTGGTTGCGTGCGGCACCTGGGTCCTTCAACTGCTGCGCCGCGTAACCGAATCCGCCCCCGGCCAGTACGAGGGCCGCGATCACCGCGACGGCGGCGGCCCGGCGCGGGTCGCGCCGGAGGAAGCCGGGCAGCCGCGGGCGCGGCAACCGCCGCCGCACAGGGGCGCGTTCACCTTCTTCGGCGTCGGCCCCCGCCGTGTGGTGCTCGGTCGCTGTCATCCGGGTTCCCTCCTCCGCTCTCAACTCGACCCGACGGGGACGGCGGTGAGCGCCGTGAGCTTCCAGCCGTCGGCGGTGCGGGACAGGCCCGCCTCGAAGCGTTTGCGGTCGGTGGTGGCCGTGCCCGTGGCCGGGGTGACCTGGACCTGGACGGTGGCGATGAGCTTGGCCGTCCCTGCCCTGGTGTCCAGTTCGGTGACCGCCGCGTCGGTGACGGTGCCGCGGGTGGAGGTGCCCGACCGCTTGAGAGTGGCGGCGTCCGCGGTGTGCGTGGCGGCCATCCGGTCGTGCAGCGGGCCCGCGGTCACCGTGAGCCACCGGCCGAGGTCGCTGTCGGCGTGGGCGGCGTCGACGGTGTTGAGCCGGGCGATGTCGCGCTGCCCGTCGGCGAGCGCGGCGTCCCGCGCCTTGCCGTAGCTCAGCGCATCGTCACCGCGGGTGCCGGCGTACGACCAGGCGCCGAGCGCGCAGACGGCCGCCGCGACCGTCCAGGCCGCCACCCACCCCGCGGCCCGCCGCCGTACCCGCAACGCCCGCGGTGCTCGCAGCGCCCGCAAGGCCCGCAGCAGGGACGTCCCCGCCGTCTCGATCCGCTTCCTCACGGCGTCACCCCCAGCAGATCGGCCATGGTCGCGGGACTGCCGGACGGCAGCGCGGGCAGGCCGAGCGCGCCGGGCAGGGCGGGGCCGGCCGGGGCGGTGTACGGACGCGCCGAGCCCTGGCCGTTTCCGGTCGGCAGCACCGAGCCGGGCTCGGCGGGCGCCGGCACCCCTCCCCCGTCGGGCGCGTGCGCGGAGCCGCGGACGTCGGTGCCGCCGGCGACGGGGGCGGTGCAGCGGGCCGCGGTGTTGAACGCGGTCGCCGGGGCGCTCGTGTCGAGGCCGTTGCGGTAGGCGGTGCCGCCGTATCCGGAGGTGCAGGGCAGCGGGGAGAAGAAGGTGACCGCCATGCCGAAGCGCAGGCCCTTGGGGCCGATCGCGGTGGAGCCGGCCGAGACCACCGCCGGCACCGTCACCAGGTACTCCTCGATGCCGCGCTGCCGGGTCGCCGCGATGTCGGAGGTGGTGAGCAGGTTGGCCAGCACCACGCTCAGCTGCGGTCCGACGTCCCTGAGCAGCGCGCTGACCTGGGTGGCGGCGTCAGGTGCGGCGGCGATCAGCCGGCGCAGGTCGGTGTCGGAGGCGTTGAGCTGGGCGGCGAGCTGGTTGGCGCTGTGCGCGAAGGACGTGATGGCGGCCCCCTCGTCGGCCTGGGTGCGCAGCACGGTCTGCGCGTCGGCCATCAGCCGGGTGTCGGTCGGCAGGTTGGTGTCGGCGGCGGAGATGAAGTGGCCGCTGGAGTCCAGCAGCGACTGGAGGTTGCCGGCCTGCCCGTCGAAGACGCGGCCGAATTCGTCCACGACGGTGCGCAGCGAGTTCAGCGGTACGGAGCCGGCCAGGTCGTTGACGCTGGTGAGCAGGTTGGTGACGGGGGCCGGGATCTTCGTGTCGGCCTCGTCGACGCGTGAACCGTCGTGCAGGAAGGGGCCGTTGACGGTGCTGGGCCGCAGGTCGATGTACTGCTCGCCGACCGCCGACAGGCTCGCCACCACCGCCTGGAGGTGGGCGGGGATGCGCGGCGCCGAGTCGTTGATGCGCAGGTCCGCCTCGACGCCGTCGGTGGTGAGCCTGATCGGGCCGACCCGGCCGACCGAGACGCCCCGGTAGGTGACGTCGGAGTGCTCGAACAGGCCTCCTGCTTCGGGTAGTTCGACCTTGACGGTGTAGTAGCCGCGCAGCCCCACGTAGCGGCCGAGGTCGGCGTAACGCACCCCGAGATAGCCGAGTACCAGCACGGCGACGACCAGGAAGGCGATGTTCTTCACGACCGTGGTCCTGGTCAGCATCAGCGGCCCCCCGACGTGGTGGTGACCGAGGGCAGCGGCAGCGGCAGCGTCATGGGGAGGCCGCCCTGGTTCCTCGGCTGTTTCTGCTGCTTCGGCTTCTTCGACCGCGGCGTCCCGTCCTGCGGTTGGGCCGTGCTGTCGTAGCTGTTGTCCTTCGACTCCAGGATCGGGACGAGCTGGGTGCCGGGGACCGCGGTCAGGTCGAGGTAGACGTTGAGGTAGTCGCCCTTCACACCGCTCAGCACCTCGTCGGTGAACGGGTAGGTGAGCAGCACCTGGAGGGAGTCGGGCAGGTCCTTGCCCGAGTCGGCGAGGCGTTGCAGGGTGGGCGCGAGGGCCTGGAGGTCGGCGACCATGTCGTCCTTGCTCCGGTTGACGGTGTCCACCGCGACGCCGGAGAGGGTGTCGAGCGCCCGCAGCATGGTGACCAGCGAGCCGCGCTGCTGGTCGAGCACTTTCAGGCCGGGGCTGAGGCCGGTCAGCACGGTGCCGATCTTCTGGTCGCGGGCGGCCAGGGTGGCGGACAGCTCGTTGACGCCGTCGAGCGCGTCGGTGATGTCCTGCTTGTGGCTGTCCAGGTCGCCGACCAGGGTGTCGACCTGCGTGAGCATGTCGCGGACCTGCGGTTCGTTGCCGGTCAGCGCCTTGTTCAGCTCGACGCTGACGGTCTTGAGCTGCTGGATGCCGCCGCCGTTGAGCAGCAGCGACAGCGCGCCGAAGACCTCTTCGACCTCGGGGTTGCGGTTGGTGTGCGAGGTGGGGATGAGGGAGCCGCCGGCGAGCCGGCCACGGGCGGGTTCGCCGGCCGGCGGCGCGGACAGCTGGACGTACTTCTCGCCGAGCAGGCTGGACTGCTCCAGGTGCGCGTAGGCGTTCGCGGGCAGCCGGACCTTGCCGTTGACCTTCATGGTGACCAGGGCGGACCAGCCGTCGTCGGCGAGGCGGATCGAGCTGACCCGGCCGACGGCGACGTCGTTGACCCGGACCGCCGCCTGCGGGACGAGGTCGAGGACGTCGGCGAACTGCGCCCTGACCGTGTAGGGGTGGCCGCCGAGGTCGGCGCCGCCGGGCAGCGGGATGCTCTGCACCCCGCCGAGGGAGCAGCCGGCCAGGGTGAGGCCGAGCAGCGCGCCGGCCGCGGCCGCTTTCGTACGCCGTCGGTTCATCGCGCGGCCCCCTGGGTGGTGACATCCCCGGCCGCGGGGAAGGGCAGCGGGAGTTGTCGCGCGGCCGGGGAGGCGGTGGTGGTGGACGCGCCTTTGGACCCCGGGGCGGAAGCGGGCGTCCGCCGCGGCGGGTTGACGCCGCCGCCCATGCTCAGCTCGTTGATGTCGGTGCGGCCGTCGATGGTCTGGTGCTGCGGGTCGTAGGCGTTCAGCAGGTTGTCGGCGGCCAGCGGTGCGGTGTCGAGGAGTTCGGCGAGCGAGGCCCGCTGGTCCACCAGGGTCGCGGTGATCGGGGCGAGCTTGTTGATGCCGGCGGTGAGCCGGCCGCGGTTGTCCTGGATGAAGGTCTTCACCTGGCCCAGGGCCGTGGACAGTTGCTGGAGCGCGCCGCCGAGGTCCTCCTTGTCGGCGGCCAGGAAGCCGGTGACGGTGGAGAGTTGGTCGGCGGCGGCTTTCACCTTGCCGTCGTTGTTCTTGAGCATCGTGGTGAAGGACTGGAGGGCGGACAGGGTCGCGAACAGGTCGCCGCTGTGGCTGTCGAGGGTCTTGGAGGCCTGGCCGAGCTGGTCGATGCTGTCGCCGATGGCCTTGCCGTTGCCGTCGAGGTTCTGCGCGCCGGTGTCGAGCAGTCCGGACAGCGCGCCGGTGGTGTTGGCGCCGTCCGGGCCGAGGGCGTCGCTGAGCTGGGTGATGCTCTCGTAGAGCTGGTCGATCTCGACGGGGGTGGCGGTGCGGCCGGCCGGGATGACGGCGTGGTCCTGCATCTGCGGGCCGCCCGTGTAGGCGGGGGTGAACTGGACGTAGCGGTCGGCGACGACGCTGGGGGCGACGACCACGGCTCCCGCGTCGGCGGGCACCTTGACGCCGTGGTCGAGGTGCAGGGTGACCTCGACCTGCTTGCCCACGGGCTTGACCGCCTCGACGGTGCCGACCTTCACGCCGAGGATGCGCAGGTCGGAGCCCTTGTAGACGCCGACGGTACGGTCGAAGTAGGCGGTGACGCGGTGGCCGCCGGGGCCGCCGAAGGCCATGAAGCCGGCGGTGACGGCGGACGCGACGAGCACGCCGACGACCAGGCCGGCCACCAGCAGCCGCCCGGGCAGCCGGAGGGCGGGACGCGCGGGCCGCGGCAGCCGGGGGCGCGGGCGCGGGCGGATGAGGGTCATGACGCGCTCCCGGTCGCCTTGGGCGGCTCGCACCCCTGGATGGGCGGGGTGCCGGCCGGCAGGTAGTTCCTGGGCACCAGGCCGCACAGGTAGCTGTCGAACCAGCGTCCGTTGCCCAGGGTGTTGCCGACGAGCCGGTAGTAGGGGCCGGCCAGGGCCAGTGCCTGGTCGAGGCTGGACTGGTTGGCGACCAGGACGCCGGTGACCCGGTCCAGGGCGTCCAGGGTCGGGGCCAGCTGCCGGGTGTTGTCGGCGACCAGGCCGCTGAGCTGGATGCCGAGGTCCTGGGTGCCGGTGAGCAGGGTGTGGATGGCGTCCCGCCGTTTCTGGATCTCGCCGAGCAGCAGGTCGCCGTCGGAGATCAGGGTCTGGAAGCGGCTGTTCTGGTCGGCGAGGGTTTGCGTGAGCTGCTTGCTGCCGGTCAGCAGCCGGGCGAGCTGCGCGTCGCGGCTGGAGACGGTCTGCGACAGCGACGACAGCCCGGTGGCGGCGCTGCGTACCGACGACGGGGTGTCCTTGAAGGTGTCGGAGATCGTCTGGAAGCTCGCGGCGAGCTGCCGGGTGTTGAGGGCGCCGAGCGTCCGGCCGAGCCCGTCGAAGGCCTGGGTGACGTCGTACGGCGAGGTGGTGCGGCTTTTCGGGATGCGGGTGCCGGGGTCCTGCTCGCCGCTGCCGAGCGGGTCGACGGCCAGGTATTTCTCGCCGAGCAGCGTCTTGATGCCGATGGCGGCGGTGCTGGCGTCGCCGATCCAGGTGTGCCTGACCTTGAAGGTGACCTCGACCTGGGCGCCGTCCAGCGAGACCCCGGTGACCTTGCCGACCTTGACGCCGGCGACCCGCACCTCGTTGCCGGGGCGCAGGCCGGCCGCTTCGGTGAAGTTCGCCGAGTAGCTCGTGCCGCCGCCGATCACCGGCAGCGCGTCGGCGTTGTAGGCGAGGAGCCCGGCCAGGGCGAGCACCAGCAGGCCGACCGCGCCGACGGCGACGGGGTCGCGTTCCCGCAGCGGGCGGAAGAGGGGTCTGCCGCGGTCGGCGGGGGCGCGGTGGCGGAAGGGCGAACGCAGCCGCGGACGTGGCCACTTCATGACCGGCACCTCGCTTCGTCGATCGTGATGCCGGTGGGCGGCTCGCTGCTGTCCGAGGTGGTCACGCCGGCGACCGTGGCCTGGCAGAGGTAGAGGTTGAGCCAGGAGCCGTACGACGCGGCACGTCCGACGGCCCGGAATTTCTGCGGGGTGTTGACCAGGAAGTCCTGCAACTGCGGTGTGGCGTCGCCGAGGTTGGCGGAGAGCCTGCCGAGCTGGGCGATGGAGTCCTTCAGCGGCCGGCGGCCCTGGGTGAGCAGGCCGGCGGTGCTGGTGGTCAGCTGGGAGATCGCGGTGATCGACTCGCCGATCGGCTCGCGGTCGCCGGAGAAGCCGGTGACGAGCTGCTGGAGGGTGGCGACCAGGTCGTTGAAGTTGGCCTCGCGGGTGTTGACGGTGGTCAGCACGGTGTTGAGGTTGTCGATGACCTGCCCGATGACCTGGTCCTTGGCGGCCAGGGTGGTGGTCAGCGAGCCGATGCTGCCGATCAGGCTGTCGACGGTGCCGCCCTCGCCCTGGAGGACCTGGACGATCTCGCCGGCGAGCTGGTTGACGTCCTTCGGCGACAGGCCCTCGAAGAGCGGCTGGAAGCCGGCGAAGAGCCGTGTCAGGTCCAGGGCGGGGGTGGTGTGGTCGAGGGGGATGGTCTGGCCGGGCTCCAGGACCTGGCCGACCGGTCCGGTGCCCTGTTCGAGGTCCATGTAGCGCTGGCCGACCAGGTTCAGGTATTTGATGGTGACGTCGGCGGACCTCGGCAGGCTGCGTTCGCGCTGGACCGAGAAGTGCACCTTCGCCAGGTTGTGCCGGTAGACGGTGATCGAGTCGACCTGGCCGACCTTGACCCCCGCGATCCGTACGCTGTCGCCGGACATCAGTCCCGTGGTGTCGGTGAACAGCGCGTTGTAGCCGCGGGTGTCGCCGACGCCCGACCCGGCGATGCTGATCGCGAGCACGGTGGTGGCCAGGGCCGTGACCAGGATGAAGATCAGCGACTTGATGACCGGTCCGGCAAGGCTGCGGCGCTTCACTTGACGGTCACCTCCGCCCCGCGGAAGACCGGCCCGGTCAGCAGGCTACTCCAGTCCGGCAGGTCACCGGGGGCGGTGCGCGCGCCAGGTGCGAGGAGTTCGTCGATCAGCTCGTTCTCCTGCGGGGAGTTGGCCGGCGGGGTGGTGCCCTTGCCGGTGTAGGGAACGGGGTAGCACTGCGGGCCGCCGCTCTTGCCGTACGCCGGAGTGTCCTGGCCGGGGGTGTAGCCGCCGCGGGAGGGGACGCTGGTCAGGTCGATGTGCAGGCCCGGCCGGCGGGTGCCCTTGCCGAGCGCCTTGTCCATGGCGGGGACGAAGTCGGCCAGGGTGCGCAGGGTGCACGGGAAGGAGGGGGCGTACTTCGCGAGCAGGCCGAGGGTGCCGCGGCTGTCGGCGGCCAGCCGGATGATGTTGGGGCTGTTCTGCCGCAGGTAGGTGGTGACGTCCTGGGCGGTGCCGGTCGCGGTGCCGTAGAGGGTGCTGAGGCCGGCCTGCTCCTCGGCGATGGTGCCGCTGGTCCTCGTGAACTCGGTGAGGGCCTGCACGATGTCGGGGGCGGCGGCGTCGTAGACGCGGCTGACGGTGACGAGTTGCCTGATGTCGTCGTTGAGCGCCGGCAGTTCGGGGTTGAGCTTGCGGAGGTAGCCGTCCAGCTGCACCAGGGTGGTGCCGAGCTGGGTGCCGCGGCCGTCCAGCGCGGTGGCGACCGCGTTGAGGGTGGCGGCGAGTTTCTGCGGCTGGACCGCGGTCAGCAGCGGCATCACGTTGTCGAGCACCTGCTGCAGCTCCACCGCGTCGCCCGACCGGTCCTGCGCGATGGTGGCGCCGGCGGTGAGGGACGGGCCGGCGGTCCCGGCGCCGGCGGGCGGCACCAGGGCCACGAAGCGGGCGCCGAAGAGGGTGGTGGGCAGCATCTGGGCGGTGACATCGGCGGGGATGCGGCGCAGCCGGCCCGGGTCGAGGGCCAGCGTGAGCCGGGCGCCCTGCCCGTCGGCGTGGATGGCGCTGACCCGGCCGACGACGACCCCGCGGACCTTGACGTCGGCGCCCGGGTGCATCTCGTTGCCGACGCTGCCGGTCACCACGGTCACCGTCGCGTCGTCGCTGAAGTCCTTGTCGTAGACGGCGACGGCGAGCCAGGCCAGCAGCGCGGGGACCAGCAGGAAGACCAGGCCGGCCGTCCTGCGGCCCGCCGTGGTGCCGCGCAGCCGGGCGCGGCCGGAGGCGGGCGGCACGGGTGTACGGGTCTCGGTGGCGGTCATCCGGCCACCCGCACGGTGGTGGTGGCGCCCCACAGCGCCAGCGACAGGAAGAAGTCGGTGATCGAGATGATCACGATGGCGTTGCGCACCGACCGCCCGACCGCGATGCCCACCCCGGCGGGGCCGCCCTTGGCGGTGTAGCCGTAGTAGCAGTGCGCGAGGATGACGATCACGCTGAAGATCAGCACCTTCAGGGTGGACAGCAGCACGTCCTCGGGCGAGAGGAACAGGTTGAAGTAGTGGTCGTAGGTGCCGGGCGACTGGCCGTTGAAGGAGACGGTGACCAGCCGGGAGGCCGCGTAGCTGCTGAGCAGGCCGATGCCGTACAGCGGCACGATCGCCACGACCCCGGCGATGATGCGGGTGCTGACCAGGTACGGCATGGAGCGGATGCCCATGCCCTCCAGCGCGTCGACCTCCTCGTTGATCCGCATCGCGCCGAGCTGGGCGGTGAAGCCGGCGCCGACGGTCGCGGACAGGGCGAGGCCGGCGACCAGCGGGGCGATCTCGCGGGTGTTGAAGTAGGCGGAGATGAAGCCGGTGAAGGCGGCGGTGCCGAGCTGGTTCATGGCCGCGTAGCCCTGGAGTCCGACGACGGTGCCCGTGGCCAGCGTCATGCCGATCATCACGCCGACGGTGCCGCCGATCACGCCGAGCCCGCCGCTGCCGAACGCGACCTCGGCGAGCAGGCGTTGCACTTCCCTGAGGTAGCGGCGCAGGGTGCGCGGGATCCACAGCACTGCGGTGACGTGGAAGATGAAGTGGTCGCCGGTCTCGTCCAGCCAGCGCAGCGGGCGGTCGAGGAGTGCCATCGGTCAGGCCCCCTTCTGCGGGACGAGCTGGAGGTAGACCGCGGTGAGCACGACGTTGACGAAGAACAGCAGCAGGAAGGTGATCACCACGGACTGGTTGACGGCGTCGCCGACGCCCTTGGGGCCGCCCTTGGGGTGCAGGCCGCGGTAGGCGGCGACGATGCCGGCGATGAAGCCGAAGATGACCGCCTTGACCTCGCTGATGTAGAGGTCGGGCAGTTGCGCGAGCGAGGAGAAGCTGGAGAGGTACGCGCCGGGGGTGCCGTGCTGGACGATGACGTTGAAGAAGTAGCCGCCGGCCGTGCCGACCACCGAGACCAGGCCGTTGAGCAGCAGCGCGACCAGCATGGTGGCCAGCACCCGCGGCACGATCAGCCGCTGCACCGGCGAGACGCCCATGACCTCCATGGCGTCCAGCTCCTCGCGGATCTTGCGGGAGCCGAGGTCGGCGCAGATCGCGCTGCCGCCGGCGCCGGCGATGAGGAGGGCCACGATCAGCGGGCTGGCCTGCTGGATCACCGCGAGCACGCTGGCGCCGCCGGTGAAGGACTGGGCGCCCAACTGCTGGGTCAGCGAGCCGACCTGGAGGGCGATGACCGCGCCGAAGGGGATCGAGACCAGTGCGGCGGGCAGGATCGTGACGCTGGCCACGAACCAGAACTGCTCGACGAGTTCCCGCATCTGGAAGGGCCGCCGGAAGGTGTCCCGTACGGTCGTGGCGGCGAGCGTCATGAACTGGCCCGTCTGGCGCAGCGCCCCGGTGCCGGGGATCGGGCGGCGGGGCGCGGGCTCGCGTACGCGCACCGGTGCGCTCATGCCGGCTCCCCCTGGACGGGGGCGAGTCCGGACCGCACGGCGGTGCGTGCCGCGGCGGGCAGCTGGTCCCACATCGCCAGCACCCGCGCCTTGCGCCGCTGTACGGCCAGCCGCGGCGGCATTCCCGGGCTCGGTTCCAACTGCGGTACGACCACGGGTCGTTCGATCGGGACGGTGGCGTCGTCGGCGAGCTGCTCCAGGGCGAGGGTGGCCTCGTCCTTCTCCTCCGCCATGCCGATCGGGCCTTCGCGGCGCCCGCTGAGGAACTGCCTGATCACCGGCACGTCGCTGGTCAGCAGCAGCTCGCGCGGCCCGAAGGTGACCAGCTCGCGGCGGAAGAGCATGCCCATGTTGTCGGGCACGGTCGCGGCGATGTCGAGGTTGTGGGTGACGATCAGCATCGTCGCGTCGATCTGCGCGTTGAGGTCGATCAGCAGCTGCGAGATGTAGGAGGTGCGGACCGGGTCCAGGCCGGAGTCGGGCTCGTCGCACAGGATGATCTGCGGGTCCAGCACCAGGGCGCGGGCGAGGCCGGCGCGCTTGCGCATGCCGCCGGATATCTCGCCGGGCAGTTTGCCCTCGGAGCCGACCAGGCCGACCATGTCCATCCGCTCCATGACGACGCGGCGGATCTCCGACTCCTTCTTGCGGGTGTGCTCGCGCAGGGGGAAGGCGATGTTGTCGAAGAGGTTCATCGAGCCGAACAGCGCGCCGTCCTGGAACATCAGGCCGAACAGCTTGCGGGTCTGGTAGATCTCCCGCTCGGGGCCGTTGACCATGTCGACGCCGTTGACGAGCACCCGGCCGCGTTCCGGTTTGAGCAGGCCGATCACGGACTTGAGGAAGACGGTCTTGCCAGTGCCGGAGGGGCCCAGCATCACGCTGACCTCGCCGGGCGGCAGGGTGAGCGTCACATCCTGCCAGACGGTCTGTTTGCCGAAGGACTTCGTCAGGCCTTCGACGATCACTTCGATTCCCACGGGCACCTCCCTGGGGGCGTTCGGGGCGGACGGGCGGCTGTCGGGGCGGACCGCGGGCGGGTCAGCGGTGCGGCGGGGTCGGGTACGGGATCTCGGGGTCGCAGTTGAGGAAGGCGCTCGGGATGCACAGCGGCCCCTGGATGAGGTTGAGCGAATTGCCGGGCCCGGAGATCGACGCGGTGAGCAGGGCGTCGACGTCGTCCCCGTGGGCGGCGCAGCCGGTGAAGGGCGGGATGGTGAGGTCGTCCTGGTGGAGCGGGCCGCCGCTCAGCTCGTTGTAGTCCGTGGGCTTGAGCACCCCGCCGCCCTCGGCGGTGTTGCTGTTGTCGATGCCGGTCAGCGCGATGTCGAGCGGTTTCACGGTGTGGCAGTCGGGCCCGACGTCCAGCGGCGTGCCGTTGACCTCGACATGGCTGAGGCGCAGTTGCAGCTTGCCGTAGACGGTGGTGGTGGTGACGTAGTCGCTGCCGCTGCTGCCGACGATGACCAGGGTCAGCACACCGACCTGGGACAGCGACATCACGGCCGAGGTGGGCATGAAGCCGAAGGTCAGGAAGGTGGAGTTCGCCGGCGGCAGGTCCAGCGTGGCGATGGAGTCGAACTCGCTGTAGAGGGAGCCGTCTTGCTGGAAGCCGATCCACACGCCGGTCTGCGTGACGTCGGTCAGCGCCGGGTGTTCGTCGAGGTCGTTGATGACGGAGGCGCCGTTCAGCTTGGCGACGTTGGACAGCCCCGTGAGGAAGGTGCACTCCGCCTGGCGGTCCGCCGGTGCGACCGGGATGTTGAACGAACCCTCCGGGCGCTTCTGGGCGTCCAGGACCTTCTGGTCGGGCTCGCCCTTCGGCGGGGCGGGACAGGTCGAGACACCGGAGTGCGGGGGCGCGGCCAGGGTGATCGTCCCGTTCCCGCCGGGCGCGGCGGTGCCGGGGCGGGCGCCCGGCGCCGCGGTCGGGGAGCCGGACGGCCGGGACCCGGGCGCAGCGGCGACGCCGACCTCGCCGAGCAGGGTGGCCTGTCCGGCCTTCGGCGCGCAGGCGGCGGTCGCGCCGCCGTCGGCGGCGGCGGCGGTGACCGGACGGCTCGCGGCCGCCCGGTGGGCGGGGCGCACCGCGGCGGTCCCGGGCGGGGCGGCAGCGCCGGACGCCTCCCCCGGCGTGCCGCCGGCGGGTGGCGGCGTGGTCGCGGGCGGCGCGGGTGCCGGGGAGCCGGCGGGCGGGGCGGTGTCGCCGGCCTTCGCGTAGACGGTGAGGTCCAGCCGTCCGGCGTCGAACCTGACCGTGCCGGGGGCGGTGACGCGCAGCGCGGTGGCGTCCCCGGTGAAGGTCAGGTCCAGGCCGTCCGCGGCGGGTGTGGAGGCGGCGCGGAGCCCGGACCACACCGCGTCGGCGGCGGACCGGCCCTGGGTGACCCGGGCGGTGAGCGATCCGGTGGCGGTGGCCGAGGCGGTGCCGGCCGGCAGGACGGCGCCGGCGGCGTGCCGGTCGAGGACCACCTCGACGGTCAGCGGGCCGGGTTGGATACGCGTTCCGACCGCGCCGGTCGAGGGGTACCGCTGGTGGACGGTGACGGTGGCGTCCGCGGTCGCGGTGGCACCGGAGGCGGGGGCGCCGGGCGCGGACGTGGCAGTGGCAGTGGTGGGGGCAGTGGCAGTGCTGGGGCTGCTTTCCACGGGGGCGCCCGCGGAGCCGGTGCCCGCAGTGAAGGCGCAGCTGTAGGCGAGTTCGACGGAGCCGTCGGGACCGGAGGCCGCGGAAGGAGTGCCGGGCAGTATCCCGGCCAGGACGGCGACCGACGCGGTCGCGGCCGTCAGTGCCGCCCGGCGCAGATTCACGGCACCTCGCATCGGCTGGACTCCTCATGGCTGGCACGGCGGCGACGCACGGACATTACGGGCGGGTAATAAGACCGTTCAAGTGATCGATCGGTGCGAATTCGGCGAGCCCGACCGGGGCCACTTTTCTTGTCATCCGGTGACAATCCGGCAGCCGGCAACTGTCACCGGGTGAGCAACGGGCGCGCGGCGCCGGAGAACGCCGAGCCCCGGCGGGGACGGTGCCCGCCGGGGCTCGGCACGACGACGAGGGAGGTGCCGTCCGCCCGCGGGGGCCGGGGTGCCGGACCCGCGGGCGGGCGGAGCGGCCTCAGGTCGCGTTGACCGCGAGGGTGGCGGGCGTGACGACGTAGTTGGCGTTGTAGACGACCGCGTCGCCGTTGTTGATCAGGCCGAGGCACAGACCGCTGACGCCGGAGACGACCAGCGTGCCGGCGTTGATCGCCAGCGTGTGGGTGCTGTTGTTGTAGCTGCCGGTGACCGTGCCGGCGACGGTGGCGTTGCACGCGCCGGACAGGGTGGCGTTGACGCCGGTGATCGAACCGGGGGTGACACCGCCGGAGGTGGGGCCGGTGGCGTTCAGCTTCCAGGGGGTGGCGTTGGCCTTCACCGTGAAGCTGATGCCGCTGATCGTGCACTGGTTCCACCCGAGGGTGGACAGCGAGGCGACCTGGATCGCGGTGGGCGCACCGGCGGTGTAGGTGCCGTTCGGCGCGGTGCCCGCGGCGGTGGCCGAGGTGCAGGTGAGCTTGACCTTGGTCTTGCTGTCCGTCAGCGTCGGGCCGGAGGCGGTGGCCGAGATGGCGCCGCCCGCGTTGGTGCTCCCGCTGACCTTCGCCGAGCTGACGCTGGCGAAGGCGGGGGCGGCGGCCAGACCGACGACGGCGACGATCGCGGCGCCCGTGGTCACCGTTCCCGTGAACGCCTTGGTGAGCTTGCGCATGGGCTGATCCCTTCCGTGATACCGAGGAGTTCGACGTGCCTGATAAACCGAAACCGCGCCCTCGGCGCACACGTCACCGCACGTCGGGGGCGGAATTCGGCTGCGACTGCTATCTGGAACGTGGGGCACCGATTCCCTCGGGTGCCCTCGCAGAGCTGGACGTTACGCACGGGTAACCGGAGGGCGCAACAATCGCGCCCAAGATTCCGTCCCGCACCCTACCGCCGGGTAATTTTCTGTCACCGGGGCAACATCACCCCTGCTTCTTTTGTCGGCGAGTGAGCATTCACCGGGCCGCGCCCCGCCGCCGCGCCGGCGCCGCCACGCGGGCCGGCGCCCGGTCCCCGCCTGCCCCCTGCCAGGCCGACAACGTTTCCGCATCCACAGGGCTGCGCAGCGTGAACATTTGGTCTATGTTGCAGCAAGGCCACCGACGCGAAGACGCGGTACGGGAGGGGAACGGGCATGTCCGTCATGCGGCAGGTCCCTGATCAAGGGGAGATCGCGGGTCCGATACCCCGGGAGTTCGCCGCGATCATGCGCCCGGAACTGCCAAGCCTTTTAAAAGAGATGGCAGCTGAAATCGTCGCCGCGATCCCCGAATACGGGCATCTGCTCGAAGGCCCGAACAGCAAGGTGATCCGCTTCGGTATCGAGCAGAGCATCGCCAGTTTCGTGGACCGGGTCGCCGCCCCCACCGCCACCACCTCGCAGCGCGACGACCTGTGCCGGCGGTTCGGCCGCTACGAGGCGTACGAGGGGCGCAGCCTGGACAACCTCCAGGCGGCCTACCGGATCGGGTGCCAGGTGGCGCTGCGCCGGGTGCGCACGGTCAGCCGCCGCTACAACCTGTCGGCCGCCTTCATGCTCACCTTCGCCGACGCCCTCTTCGCCTACATGGGCGACCTGGCCGAACTCTCCCAGGAGGGCTACGTCCAGGCCCTCGCCGAACTCGGCGAGGAGCCCGACAACCGGCGCCGGCGGCTGCTGCGCCGCATCCTCGGCGGCACGGCGGTGGCCCGCAGCGCGCTGGCGGAACTGGCGGAGCACTGCGCCTGGCGGCTGCCTGACGAGGTGACCATGGTGGCGCTCGCCCCGGGCACCCGGCCGCGCCGCCAGGCCCTGGACGCGGACATCCTCCAGGACTTAGCCGACCCCGAGCCGTGCCTGCTGGTGCCGGGGCCGCTGACCGAGGACCGCCGGGCCTGCGTCGAGGAGGCGCTCGGCGGCTGCCGGGCCGCGGTCGGGCTGACCACCGGGCTGGGCGAGGCGGCGGACTCGCTGCGCTGGGCCCGGCACACCCTCGCACTGGCCGGCTCAGGGGCGGTGTCGGGCGGGCCGCTGCTGCTCAGCGAGGACCACCTGCTGCCGGTGTGGCTGCTGAGCGACGTGGCGCTGGCCGACCAGATGGCCGCCAGGTACCTGGCACCGCTGGCCGCCCTGACGCCCGCCCAGCAGGCCCGGCTCCTGGACACGTTACGGATCTGGCTGACCACCCGGGGCACCGCGGCGCAGATCGCCGAGCAGCTGGGCGTCCACCCGCAGACGGTCCGCTACCGGATGCGCATCCTGGAGCGGGCCTTCGGCCAGCAGCTCACGCGTCCCGACGAGCGGTTCGCCACCGAGATCGCGGTGCGGGCCCTGCACCTGCGCGACGGCGGCGCCGCCGCCCGAGCCCCCCGCCGGCCGGCCGCTCCCCGGGTACCGCGGCAGCACTGAACCGCGGGCGCGACCCCCGCCACCGCGACGGCGGGCGGCGGCGCCCGCCATGGGCACCGCCGCCCGCCGTCGCGGGCCGGGTCCTGGGAAGGACGAGGGCCGGGTGCTGGGGCCTGTCGTGTGGATCTCCGCGGCGTCGCGGCGCCCGGCACGCACATCTGCCGCGTTGTCGTCAGTCGACGACGGCTCCGCGTCGCCTCCTTCCTCCGCCTTGCAGCTGCACGCACCGAGCACCGCTCCTTCCTCCACGGAGATCC
>NZ_FRBI01000022.1 GCF_900142575.1 Actinacidiphila paucisporea | reverse complement strand
GCGGCTCTGGTCGAACGCCTGGGCCGAGTTCGTGCCCTTCCTCCGGTTCGACGCCGAGATCCGCCGTGTCATCTGCACCACCAACGCCATCGAGTCGGTCAACGCCCGTATACGCAAGGCCGTCCGCGCCCGCGGGCACTTCCCGAACGAGGCCGCCGCGCTGAAGTGCGTCTACATGGCCGTCATGAGCCTGGACCCCACCGGCCAGGGACGCAAACGCTGGACCATGCGCTGGAAGCCCGCACTCCAGGCGTTCGACATCGCCTTCGACGGCCGACTCTCCATCGGCCGCCGCTAACCCACACAACCCCAGTTACACCAGTCGCTAGACAGACCCTCCACCGGTGTTGCCGTCAGCGCTGCCGTCAGACACCACCGAGGCCCCGCCGGAAACAGATCCGGCGGGGCCCGCACCTTCTATTCTCACTGAGCTCTTGGGGGTGAAACTACCCGAACAGCAAAGGGCCGCATATCGTCATCCGAAGGCTCAACGACATATCCGGCAGAGTTCAAGATACCAAGGAGCGCTCTACACATCTCACGCGATACAGATCCCGAGTGCAGTACCACCGATTCTTCGAACCGCCCATTCTTCACGCTCTCGGCTGCTGCCTCAGATAGCTGCACACCGGGGCGCCAAGTAACAAATACGCCTCCGGCTTCGTCATCGCCGGTATCGACTTCAATCTCAGCCCCAACCGACATCGCCGATCCAGCAATTCGTGAAGCAGGTAGGCCTGCCAAATGAAGTTCGGCGCAAACTTCATCAGCTAGTTGCAGCCATTTGGTCCTCACCTCTTCGGGGATATGTTCAAAATCAGCCACTCCGCAACACTCCTTCACACTGCATCAGCAGCCCAGATGCTGCTGTGGGCGCGGCTCACCGCGCCCACAGCAGAGCCTACCTGAGCGGTCACCTTCCCCCTGCAGCCGCAATCATCTGCCTCAATAGTTCATTTGAACCTCGATTGATGATCGCATTATCTCCCCAGGGTACGGACCAACTTACAGGCGTTCCAGGTGATAGCACACTGTCTAGCAATGGTCCACACTTAGAACAGGGCTGCCGTTCGCTATACAGTTCAGTGATTCGGCTAGGGTCAATCCCCTTTTCGGCAAGCTGATCAAGAATGTGATTCTCGGAATGATATCCGCCGCCCTTGCTGAATCCAATGACCGGCTCATCTAGACCATCCACCCGGGCTGCAGCAACATTCCGTCCGGGACTTACGCCAGCCTTGAATCGAGCTTTATATGCTGCATGACTCAGGTCAGTGCTGTTGTAATCAATCTGACCGTTGCAATTATGGACCAGGACCGGCGTGGTCCCGGCCATCACATAGTACGTGTGCTAAGCGGACCCCTCGACCTGCTTTTTCGCAGGTCAAGTCCGGTTTGCTGGTCCGGTGACGTGCGCGGGTATCCGTGGTTGTGCGGGGTTGTTGCCGTCAGCTACTGCCGTCAGCCGGTTCAGCCCAGGTACGGCTTCTCGCGCTGTTCCAGGAAGTGCTGGAGCCTGAGCCGTTGGGTGTGGTGCATCGGCAACTGCTCGATCTCTTCCGGCGGCACGAACCGGAGCTCGGTGGACTCGTCGGAGATCTCCAGCTGGCCGCCGGTGATGCGGGCGGTGAAGCAGACGTTGAACTGGCGGCGGACCTCGCCGTCGGTGTAGGCGATGATGTGTTTCGGGTCGGTGTAGGTGCCGACCAGGCCGGTGATCTCGACATCGAGGCCGGTCTCCTCTTTGACCTCGCGGACGGCTGTGCCTGGCAGGGAGTCGGTGAGGTCCATGCCGCCTCCGGGCAGTGCCCAGAGGTCGTTGTCGCGGCGGCGCTGGAGGAGGATGCGCCCGTGGTCGTCGGTGACGACGGCGGAAGCGGCGACGACCATGCTGTTCGGCTTGGGCGCGTTGGGGTCGTCGTAGTACTCGGTGCGGGCCACGGTCAGTCTTCCTCTCGTACGGGGGTTGCCGTCGTCCACACGGCGTCGAAGCTGTCGGCGTAGGTGTCGAACATGCCGCCTGTCTCGTGACGGCGAAGATGCCACACGGGGGCGGCGTACGCGTTGACGCCCCAGACATGGGCGTTGACGAGTTGCTGGTCGTCGGCCCGGTAGAGGGAGTTGTAGAGCGTGGTTGCGTGGGTGCGGACTTCGATGCCTGGGGTGCTGGCGAGCGGCTTGTAGTGCATGAGGGCGAGGCGGCAGCGGGATTCGATGCCATGGCCGAACCGCTCCTCCTGGCCGCGGGCTTGGACGTTGTCGCTGTCGGCGTCCCCGATCGCGATGCGGACGGTGCAGCCTTCGGCGGCGCGTTCGGTGAGGAGTTCGTTCAGCCGCGGGTACGCCTCGTGGAGGAAGACGGCCGCGTAGACGAGGATGTCGATCCGTTCCCGGGCCTGGGCCATCAGGTCGGTGAACGCCGAGACGGGGAGGTCGGCCCGCTGCTCGTAGAGCGCGACCAGCTCGGGGCTGATGGCGCGGGCGGGGCGGGCCTGGCGGAGCGCCGGCCAGAGTGCGTGCACGTCTTCTCCCAGGGCCTTGGCCGCCTGGAGGGCGGTGGCACGACGCGGGATACGCCCGAGGTTCACCCAGCGCTCGACCGACTTGGGGTCGACCTCGACCTGCTGAGCGAGTGCGGCGTACGTCCAGCCTCCCGCCGCCATGACGGCTCGTAGTCTCTCGTTCGGCACGAGTCTCCCCCTTCGTCTCAGGACGGCACCAGGGACGTTCTACACGGTGCAGGACGTCCCGAAGTGGGTTTTGGTGGAGGTTCCTTCGTCCCGGTGACCGGCGTGAGGATCGGTGCCGCCCCTGCGGCACCAACAGGCCCAGGGGCACGCATCAACGCCGCCGAGGAGCGTCACCGTGCGAATGAGCGCCACCCCATGTGTTCCCGCACTGCGACTGGACGCCCGGTCGCGGGCCGCCTCGCCGGGGTGGTCACGATGACGGCCCTCACCCCTGATGCCGACGGGCACAACGTCTCGCCCGATGCCGGCGCCCTGGTGGTCGACCGGCGGAGCGGCAAGGTGGGCGTGGTGATGGGGCATGTGGGGCCGTACGTGCAGCTTCGGCCACCGCGCGGTGGCCGGGAATGGGACGTGCCACCCGAGGACGTACGCACGCCGACTCCGACGGAGGAGTTGAGCGCGAAGGTGGCCGTGGCCAACCAGAGGTGGGGACGGTGACCCCGCGCTCGGTCCTGCGCTACGAGACCTGGACTCTCCAGCCCGACCGCGAGCCGGACGCGGAGCCGGTCCTGTATGCGATGCAGTGCGCCGTGGACGAAGAGACGTCGCCGACCAGCGAGGACTTCGCCGAACCGCAGGACTGGGTGCTGCGGCATTGCGGTCAGAACCCGTCGCACCACACCTACCGGGAGATCATCACCCGGCCCTGGCGGGCCTGGCGGCGGACATGACCCATCCCGCTCGGTCACGAGCCGCACCGCGCTGACCTACCCAACTCCCGTCCCTGCCGGGCACGGCCGATCGAGGCTCCCCCTCCTCGTCAGCCCTGGCAGGGGCGGGCCCTTACGTGCGTGCCGTGCCCATGGCCATGAGGTTCTGGCCTCAGCCGCAGAAAGTCAGCCACGACGGCGGGCGCGCCGACCGATCACCCGTCACGTGTGTCTCGCTCAACCCCGCACCGGCATCAGCCCAGTTATCTCCATCGTCACGGTCCCAGCCAGGCACAACGGCCGCGTTCCGGACGACAGCTCCGCCGGGGTGTCGACGCCGCACGGTACGAGCTCGCCGGACGGCCTCTCGGGAACCCAGCCGGTCTGCTGCTGAGCGTTCGGAGAGCGGGGCTTCCGATTGACAGTCCGGCCTATGCCTCTGGGCCCTGCGCGCCGAGTGGTCGGCGGCCGTCGCCAGCGGGGCGGCAGACAGGAGCGGGCGGCGGCCACCGGCCGCCGGCGCGCGGCGGCCCGCGTCAGCGGGCCGCCCTTGATCAAGTAAAGAAACTCTGAACAGCTCGGCTCAGGCGCCCGTGCGCTGCCGTTGCGCTCGGCGGGCTTCAGCGTCGACGCTTGCCTTCGGCCAGCCGGTCGCGCATGCGTTGGGCCTTGGCGGCGTTCTCCTCGGGCGTGTAGTTGCCGCTCAGGCGCTTGCGTTGCTCCATGACGGCTCGCATGGCGTCGCGGTGGGCGCTGGCGGCTTCGAATTCGGTGCCGGCCTTCGCGAAGCGCTCCTCGGCGGCTTCCAGTTCGGCGGCCACCTCGTCGTCGGTCTTGCCGCTGAGCCGTACGGCTTCCTCGTCCGCCCGGCGCTGGGCCGCCATCTCCTCCAGCCCCTCGTTGTAGTCCTTGAGGAACTGATCGCGCGGGCTGAGCTGGCGGACGAATACGCCCCGGCCCTGCACGGAGTAGATCAGTCCCTCGTCCTTGAGGAGCCGCAGGGCGTTCTGCGCGGTGGAGTTGGCGATGCCGTACTGCTCTTGCAGTTCACGGGCGGACGGCAGCTTGGCGCCTGGTGCCAGCCGACCGTTCTGGATTTCCTTGCGGAGTGCGTCCGCGGTCTGCACGTACGGCGGGCGTGGGTCGTCAGCGGGCGCGGTCTGCCATCCGTGCTGGAGGTCGCCGAGACCGGTGTACGCGGGATCGGAGTCGCCAGGGTCGATCTCGTTGCCCCCTGCGGCCTCCGTGCTCCCTTCGGCCGGCGGTTCCTGTGCCCGCACGTAGCTGCCCCGGCCGAGGACGGAGTAGATCAGCCCTTCGCCCTTGAGGAGCCGCAGGGCGTTTTGGACCGTCGAGCTGGCGATGCCGAAGCGCCGTTGCAGCTCGCGCGCGGAGGGAAGTCGCTCGCCCGGGCTCAACTCGCCGTCTTGGATCGCGGCGCGCAGGACATCGGCGGCCTGGACGTACGGCGGCCGGGGGTCCTCTCCCAGGGGCAGCTTCATAGCACGAGGGTAGTGGCGGCGGCACTCGCGGGACACCCGGGCGTCCTCTGCGTCCCAGCCGCGCGAGTGTAGCGATACGAATCGACCGTTGCGTGTGTAGTGGGTGTGCCGCTAGAGTCGTGGCGGGCCGATCAAGCGGCTCCATCGAACGAGGATGTGATGGCGTGGCCATGACTCGAATCCGTGTTGCCCTGCTGCCGTCGGCGGTGTGCATCGCGGGCACCGAGCCGGTGCTGAAGATCAAGGACCAGCAGACCGGGGAGGTCGCCACCGACCGGGAGACCGGGGCGTCGCTCTACACGGTGACCGTGATGCTGATGGAGGACGGCCGGGCCGAGGTCCTGAAGATCACGGTCCCGGAGACGGGCCTGCCTACCGGGCTGAAGCCGGGGGCGATGGTGCGGCCGGTGGAATTGTTCGCGACGCCGTGGGCGCGGATCTTCAACGGGCAACTCTCCGACGGCGTCGCCTACCGCGCCGCCCGCCTGGAACTCGCGACAGTGGAGGCTGCCCAGTGATCCGCTTCGAAAGCCCCGTCCCGGAGCGGGAGACCTATCCGCTGCGGCCCCTGCCGGGCACCGAAAACGCCCTGACGTGCTCCGTGTCGGGGGCCGTGCTCGACGTGCTGGGCCTGAGTCCGGCCGACGCAGCGGCCCTCGACCTTGGCGACGTGTTCCGTCTGCTGAGCGAAGCGGGGGCGTGACATGGGAACCGTGACCGCCCACGCGCCGGACGTACTGCCGATCGCCATAACACTGGCGACAGGCTGGCTGCTGCTGAGCCTGGTGCGCTACGTACGTGCCGACCGGGGCACCCGGGCCAGTATCCGGCAGGCCGTGCGGGTGCGCTGCGGCTGGATACGCCTGTCGCGGATGGCGGGCCTGACCGTCACCGACAAGACTCCCGGCCTGCTGGGGCAGCTGACCGCGCCGAAGGGCACGACGCCCCCGCCGCGCCTGCTGACTCCGAAGATCAAGGTGGCGGCCGATCAGTTCGGTGTGATCGTGCGGGCCACGTGCCTGCCGAAGGTCGGATTGGAGGAGTTCCAGCGCGCGGCCCGCTTCCTGGCCGACGCCTGGCGGTGCACGCGGGTGTCCGTGCTGCCGGACGGCCCCGGCCGGGTGGTGATCCGGGGCGTTCGCCTCGATCCGCTGATCACGCAGACCGAGCACCGTCCCACCGGCCGCCCGCCCACGGACCTGTCGCGGTGGGAGCTGGGCGTGGACGAGTACGCCGCTCCGGTGTGCGTGTCGCTGGCCAATGTGCCCGGCGTGACCGTGGCCGGTACCCCAGGCGCGGGCAAGACCTCGCTGATCAACCGGCTCGTCTGCGACCTCGCGCCGTCGCGCGCGGTGCAGTTCGCGGTGGCCGACGGGAAGGTGTCGGCAGCCCATGAGGGCGACTACGCCGACCTGCGGACCCGTCTGTTCGCGTTCGTCGGCGACGACCTGCACGAGGCGAACACACTGTTCAAGCGCCTGGTCGCACTGCGGCGTACCCGGTCCTCGGCGATCCGTGACGTACTCGGCGTGAAGAACATGTGGCACGTCGGCCCCTCGGAGGTCTGGCCGCTGACCGTGCTCATCATCGACGAGGCCCACACCTACTTCCGCGACTACAAAGGCAACGACCCGCAGACCAAGCGCCTGGCGGCGCTGACGGCGGACAACGCGCGCCTGGTAGAAGACCTGGTCAAGAAGGGCCGCAGCGTCGGCTTCCTGGTCATCCTGGTCAGCCAGAAAGTGACCGGCGACGCGATCCCCACCTTCATCCGCGACGTGTGCCCCGTCGGGCTGTCCTTCGCCCAGAAGACGGCGGAAGCCGCCGTGGCCGCACTCGGAGACGACATCCGCAACTGGCCGGACGCCAGCCCGGTGACCTTGCAGGACCCCGCCTACGTCGGCGTCGCGGTGATGGCGATGCAGGGCCGCCCCGGCTTCACCCGCATCCGCACCCCATACGTACCGGACGCCGACGCCGCCCGCATCGCGGAAGCGACCGCCCACCTGGCCATCGACCCGGCCCTGTACCTGGAGTCCGTCCCCGGCCCTCCCGGCTGGGCCGGCACCGCACCGACGGACGGCACCGTCGTGCCGCTGGCCAAGCACCGTCCGTGACCATCCCCGACCCCCACCCCGGAAGGAGGCCCCACCCATGACCGAGGAACGGTTCACCCGGCGCACCGTGACCGTGGTCATGGCGGTCATCGCGGCCCTGGCCTTCGTCTTCTCCTTCGGCAACGTGTGGGCGCTCGCCCTGCGGCTCGACGTACCCCACCCGATCGCCCCGCTGGTCGCGCCGATGGTGGACCTGTCGGTCGTCGGACTCCTGGTCGCCCTGCGATTCCTCGCCCTGCACGGCGTCCCCGAGAACGAGCTGCGGGCCGGTACCCGCCTGCTCCACCTGTGCGGGCTGCTCACCCTCGCGCTGAACACCGCCGAGCCGCTGCTGACCGGACGCTACGGACGCGCCTGCCTGGACACCGTCGCCCCGCTCCTGCTGCTGGGCTGGGGCCGCGTCGGCCCCTCATTCCTCGCCCAGTTCCACACCCTCACCCACCCCACACCGCTCATGGAGGCTGCCCCCACACCCATCCCCGTTCAAGCCGCCGAACCGGCTACCACCGAGACTTCGGCCCCGGCTGCCGAGCTGGTAGCCGCCGCCACCCATACCCCTGCTCCGGGTCCGGCTGCCTCCGTCATCGAGACCCCCGAGCCCGCCCAGGCCCCGGCCGCAGAGCCAGTTCGCGCCGCAAGGACGACCGTGACCGCCGCCCGTCCGGCCCTGCCCGCCGCCCTACTCGACGCGGCCCGGCGCATCGCGGACACCCACCACGCCGAGCACGGCCAGCCCATCACCGCCGCCCAGCTCAGGATCCGCATGGGCGTCGCCCTGCCGGTGGCCACCGCCGCACTCGCCCAGCTCTGATCTGGGCCCGCCCCTCGCCGGCCGAATCACCCCCGCTGATCCCACGCCCGCCAACGGGCCTGGTTCGTCATGCCCCGAGCAGCATCAACACGCCGTCCTGCCTGGCTGGTTGCTGCTCAGGACCACCCACCCACCCACCCACAGAAGGGACACGCCCCGACATGGTCGCCCTGGACCTGCGCCACGTGGCAAACCCCGCCGTGCGGGACCTGCTCCACCTGGTCAACCACCCCGACTTCGACCGCGCACACCAGCAGATCGAACACCTCGGCGGCTGCACAGAACCCGTGCGCCTGCTCGGCCAGACCACCACCGTCGACACGGCAACCGGCGAGATACTGCGCTCCTACACCACCACCGATGAGCCCACGGGCAGTCTGCTGACGGCCTGCGGCAACCGCCGCGCCTCACGCTGCCCGACCTGCTCCCGCGTCTACGCCGCCGACACCTTCCAACTGATTCGGGCGGGCCTGACCGGCGGAAAGAGCGTGCCGGGCACCGTCCGCACCCACCCTCGCGTGTTCGCCACGCTCACCGCACCGTCCTTCGGCCCCGTCCACAACCGCCCCACCGACGGGGGCGGTGTCCTCCGGCCGTGCCGCTGCGGCAAGCGCCACGAACCCATGGATGCGCTGCTCGGCACTCCGCTGGACCCGAAGTCCTATGACTACCCGGGCGCGGTGCTGTTCAACGCCCATGCCTCCGCCCTGTGGGCGCGCTTCACGATCTACCTGCGCCGTGAGATCGCCGCCCGGCTCGGCCTGACCCAGAAGGCAGCCCGCGCCGTGCTGCGCGTCTCTTTCGCCAAGGTCGCCGAGTACCAGAAACGCGGCCTGGTCCACTTCCACGCCGTCATCCGACTCGACGGACCGGACGGCAGCACCCAGCCTCCGCCCCCATCCGCCACCATCACCATGCTCGCCGACGCCATCCGGGCCGCCGCCCGCGTCTCGATCAGCGTCGTCTCGGACGCGGTCGGGGAACGCGAACTCGCCTGGGGCGAACAGCTCGACGTGCGCGAGATCGCCGCCTTCGGAACCGACGCCAAGCTGACCGATCACGCGGTCGCCGCCTACGTGGCCAAGTACGCCACCAAGTCCGCCGACTCATCCGGCGCTCTCGACCGCGCCCTGTTCTGCCGCCCGTGCCAGGGACGCGGCATGACCCTGACCACACACGCAACCCCCCTCACGTGCACCGCCTGCGGTGGCACCGGACAGGCCCGGCCGCTGCCCCGCCTCGCCGTCGAACGCCACGTGCGGCAGATGATCCGCACCTTCTGGGAACTGGGCAAGCGCCCGGAGTTCGCAGCCCTCAAGCTCTGGAAGTGGGCGCACATGCTCGGCTTCCGGGGCCACTTCTCCGCCAAGTCCCGCTGCTACTCCGTCACCCTCGGCGCGCTGCGCGACGCCCGCCGCGCCTGGCGCACCCAACAGGCCCGCGCACACGCCGGCCTGCCCGACCTCGACCCGCACACGACCCTCGTCATCGGCCACTGGGCCTACCACGGCTCGGGCTACAGCCCCGGCGCAGAACTCCTCGCCGCCGCTGTGTGGCACCGCAGAGAAGTAGAACGGCAGTTCACCGCAGAGGGCGGCCCCTCATGAGCGCTCTGCTCCCCGGACCTGGCATAAGCGAAGACCTGCTGACGGTCCCCCAGGTCATGGCCCGCCTCCAACTCGGCCGCTCCGCCGTCTACGACCTGCTCCGCACCCGGCAAATCGCCTCCATCACCCTCGGCCGCGCCCGCCGCATCCCCGCCCACGCGCTCACCGACTTCATCCGCGCCCGACTCGAACAGGACGCCGCCTGATGACCACACCCCGCGACACCCCCGTCCCCTCGCGCCGTAGCCGCGCCAACGGCGACGGCACCGTCTACCAGCGCAAGGACGGCCGCTGGGAAGCCGCCGGATACGTCCTCGCCCCCGGCGACACCCGCAAGCGCGTCCGCGTCTACGGCACCACCCGAAAGGACACCCTCGCCAAGCTCACCGAGAAGATCGCCACAAGCAACCGCGGCGTCCCCACCCCCTCCGCCCAGGGCAGCCTCGCAGCGTTCCTCACCTACTGGCTGGAGACCGTCGCCGTCCACCGACTGCGTGAGAACACCCACACCCGCTACACCGCCGTCGTCCGGCTGTACGTCATCCCCGGCCTGGGCAAGAAGAAGCTCGCCAAGCTCACCGCCAAGGACGTCCGCACCTGGCTCGACCAACTCCGCACCACCTGCCAGTGCTGCACACGCGGCCTCGACACCGCCCGCGACCAGCCCCAGTGCTGTGCCGTCGGGACGTGCTGCCGCAGGCGGCTTTCCCCGCTGACGCTGGCCTACGTGCACTCCGTCCTCAAGTCCGCCCTGGAACACGCCGTCCGCGAAGAGGAGATACCCCGCAACGTCGCCCGCAACGTCCGCATGGGCACCCCCCGGCCCCGCCGGTTCGAGCCCCTCACCGCCGAGGAGGCGCGCGCGTTCCTGACCGCCACGAGCGGGCACCGGCTGAGCGCGCTATTCGAACTCGCCCTGCGCACCGGACTCCGCAAAGGCGAACTCCTCGGCCTACGCTGGGAAGACCTCGACCTGGCCGGCGGAACCGCCAGCATCCGCCGTACCCTCCAACGCACCAACTCCGTCGGCCTGACCGCCCTGCCGACGAAGACGCAGAGCTCGGAGCGGCGCATCGCCCTGCCCACCGAGTGCCTGCACTCCCTCGAACAGCACCGCGACCGGCAGCGCCAGGAACGCGAAGCAACAGGGACAGGCTGGAAGGCGAGCGGCTACGTCTTCACCCGGCCCGACGGCAATCCGATCGAGGGAGCCACCCTCACCCGGCACTTCAACGCCCTGCTCCGCCGCGCCACGCTCCGCCGTATCCGGTTCCACGATCTCCGGCACTCGGCGGCCACCCTCCTCCTGGAGCAGGGCGTCGAACTTGTCGTGATCAAGGAACTCCTGGGGCATGCCCACATCGGCGTGACCGCGACGGTTTACGCCCACGTCCGACTCCGCCTCCAGCGCGACGCCATCGACCTCCTCGGCCAAGCTCTCGCCAAACCCTCGGAGTCCGTCAGCGAGCCCGACGACGGCGACGACCCGCCGCTTTGTGCGGCACCCGTCCGCTGACGTTGCCGTCAACTACTGCCGTCAGACACCCCAGAGGCCCCACCGGAGACCGATTCCGGCGGGGCCTCTGTGCACAATCCGAGACGCTTTCTGCGACTACTCAGGACTTCCCAGGTCTGCGAAGTACTGAGCCACGTCGAAGTTGGCAATCAAATGGGCCAATCCAAATGGAGTCTGCCCGCTGGCGTTCTCCGCCATCGGGTCGGCGCCACGCTCTCGCAGCAGGGAAATCAGGTCACCCCGCCCGCGAGAGTTGAATACCGCAACGAACAGCGCAGTGTTTCCAAACTTATTTCTCTGATCGACCTCCGCGCCAGCATCCAGCAGCAATTGTACTGCGCCGAAGTGACCCTCCTGTGCCGCTAGATGGAGCGGGGTGAATCCGTTGTGGTCTGCGGCACTCGGATCAGCACCAGCGGCGATCAGGCGCTCGGCCTCAGTAAGATCCCCACGCAAAGCAGCAGCATGGAGAGGGGTTCGCCCCTGGCGATCGCGTACATTATGGTTGCTCATACTGATGACTCATATTGTTGTAGGGATCTTCGATTTGATAGTGACTCGGATCGTTCTCGAATTCGATGAACTGTTCCCGAGTCCAACCCTGCGCCTGCACCATGTCCCGATTGCGCCAGTACTCGAACCCCGGCTTGTGTCCATAGTGGAACGGACCTTCGGCCGGAATGCTCTGTCCAGTATTCGGATCGATGAAATTGCCATCCGCATCTCGTGGCGCAGCATCCTGAACAGCCTGCTTGGTCGACGAGCGGAGCGTGACACGATCATATATTGCATTGGGAGCGACTCGATTGGGATCCGACTGGAAACGTCCATCTGGACCTCGCGTTACCCCACATCCGTTGCTGTTATGGACGAGTACCGGCGTGCCGCCCGCCACGACATAGTACGTGTGGAGTTGGTCAACGGTGAGGTTGTAGCGGTTGGCGGCGCCGGGGGTGAGGTGGAGGGTGAGGACGGCGGCGTGGTGGTTGGTGGCGGTGTTGAGGGTGTCGCCGGGGTGGAGGTCTGCGGCGGGGGTCCAGGTGTGGGTGGTGTCGTCCCAGAAGGGGTGGTTGGCGGTGGTGTGGAGGGTGGCCGTTTTGCCGTCGGCGCCCTTGACCGTGACGTCGATCAGGTCGGTGTCGTAGTTGACCCAGGTGGCGGTGACCGTGTGGGGGCCGGCGTGTTTGCCGGTGTTGGGGTCGCCTGATTCGACCTTGTCGCCGACGGTGACGTCGCCTATCGGCTTGGTCTTGCCGTGATCCAGGAGGACGGGAGTGCCGGGGCTGAAGCTGCACTTCTCACTTGTAGCCGCGTCGTCCGCTACTGGTTTTTTGGCCGTACCGCTCTTGGAACTACTAGGCGAGGCTGCCTCGGCAGGTTTTCCGGGCTCGGCTTCGTCGGGTGTCCACGGGTGCGCCTTGGACGGTACGTCGTTATCGTACAGTTTCGAAGCAGATAGCGTGCCCTCGCCGGAGCCTGAGGCGAAATCGCTTCTGGCCCTCTCACCACTTGTGAAGGTGCTGTTGGGATCCTGGGCTGAGAGATGGGTCGTGCTCGGAGCTTCTTCTTCCGCGCGCCCGCGCGGAGTGTCCTCGTGCTCACTGTTTCCGGTGGGGTCTTCGGCTGCACCCGGTCCGCAGTCCCCATGGGTGATGTAGCCACATATGGCGGCGCCCGCGGTGGCTCCGGCTTCGTAGCATGCCGCATCGAGTAGCGCGCCAACTTCTGAGCCAGTGCACACGCCGACAGCGGTGATGCCAAGGCCGGCGACAAGCCCGCCGGCCGCGTAGTCAAGGGCCTTGCCCCAGGAGACGCCCCAGCCGGCCTGCACCGCGTGGTGCGCGGTTCCGTTACCCGACCCGCCGGAGCCGCCCCCACCGCTTCCGACAAGGGTGGCCGTCTCCGCAAATCCGCCGCTGCTGCCGCACCCGAAGCACATCAGGCCAGCGGGGTCTGCGCCGTTGACCGGGTCGTCCCCCGCATATGCGTACCCACCCATCTGGCTGGGGTCGCCGGCTTCGAAGAGGGGGTCGACGGTGAGGAAGCGGCCGATGGTGGGGTCGTAGTCGCGGGCGCCCAGGAGGTCGAGGCCGGAGACGGGGTCGGTGGGTTTGCCGAGGTAGCCGTGGTTGTCGGCCCAGGGGCTGGGGGTGGTGCCGCGCGGCGCGCCGTAGGGGTCGAAGGCGCGGCGGGTGATTGCCAGCGTGGTGGCGTCCACGGACAGTTGCGCTGTGCCCTGGGCGTTGGTCGGCAGGTAGGTCAGGGTGCCCGATGAGGTGCGGAGGATCTGGGTGCCGTCGGGGTTGGAGTAGTACCGCTGACCCGACACCGTGTGGGTGGTGGTGTCGAGGGTGAGTTGCTCGGTGCCGCCGAAGAGGTACAGCACGGTTTTGCCCGGGTCCCGCTCGATGAGCAGGTGGCCAGAGGCGTCGTAGAGGTAGCTGGTCTGCTTCGGGGAGGTGCCGTCGCCGGTCACCACGGAGGCAGTTCGGCCCTCCGCGTCGTAGGTGAAGGTCTGGGTCTGCCCGGCGGCCAGGCTCGTGCCGGTTGCCGGGGTGGTGTAAGTCTGGCCGCCGGCGCCACAGGTCCAAAGGATCTGCTTGGTTCCGGGAGCCTGGTTGGCAGCGGGGTCTGCCAAGCACAGCCCGGAGGCGACGTTGACCAGGGTGTTGTTGGCTGTGGTCTTCCACTGCTGCGTTGCCTTGCCGGCAGCGCAGGTGTTGATGACGACCCCGGTGCCCGCCACCGGCTGGGCGACCGCGGTGTCCAGGCACTTGCCGAGAACCGTGACCGTGCCGTCGGTGCCGACGGTGTAGGTCTGGCCGCTGGCGCCGCAGCCCCACAGGATCTGTGGGGTGCCGTCGTCGGTGTGGGCACCCGAGTCGGCCAGGCACAGCGCCCCGCCTGCCGTGGTCTTGACACTGGAGACGAACGGGCCGTCGGTCTTGGTGGAACGGCTGATCAGGTTGCCGGCGTTGGTCGCCGGCAACCGTGAGGCGTCCTGGTAGTTCAGGGTGGAGGTGGCTGTGCCCGTCGTCGGGTTGCTGGTGGTGACCGTGGACGCCTGGTTCGGGAGCGCAGCCGACGCCGTGGCGCTGGGGAACGACACGGTCTGCGTCGTGTTCTTCAGCGCGTTCCCGGCGGGGTCGTGCTGCGTCTTCTGCGTTCGGTCGCCGAGCAGGTCGTAGGTGTACGACTGCCAGTACGGTGCGGGACCGCCGACCGTCGAGGCGCTGGGCACGGTTGTGTTGCAGTGGGCGAGCTGTCCGGTTCCGGCGATCGCCGGCGTGGTGATGCCTGCCGTATCGCTCCATGCTTCGGCGAGGCGGCCCTGGCCGTCGTAGGCGTAGCACTGGGTGTCGGTGCCGGTGGTCGATGTGCCGTTGGACTGGACGTCGCTGACCGCGTTGAGATTGCCCGACGCGTCGTAGCCGTAGGTGGAGGTGTCGATCGGCGCCGTGGCCGCCGTCTGGAGGCTCACGGTGTTGGTGACAGGCCGCTGGGTGGCTGCGTCGTAGGTCTGGTTGGTGCGGAGTTGCTTGCCGTACAGGCCGTAGGTCGACTGCTCGATCTGGCCGAGCGGGGTGTGGATCGCGATGTCGAGGTAGGGGGTGAGGTCCGATCCGCTGCCGACGAGGAGACCTTCGAGGTTGTGGTCGTACCCGATGGTCTCCCCGGGCAGGCCGCCGTCCGCGCCATAGGTCGTCATGTCCAGCAGGCCCACGTTCGGCGAGTACGTGGCGGACGAGGTGTACGTCTTCGCCAGGGCGCCTTCCGCGCTCGGGATGACCGTGCTGACGCTGGTCGGCTGGTAGGCGGTGTTGTAACCGTCGATACGGGAGACGTATCGGCTGCCCTGGGTGCCGCCCACGTAGCGGGTCTCCGATGACGGCAGCCCCTTGACGCTGGTGCCGTCGACCAGGGTGTCGAAGGTCCAGGAGGCGAGCTTGGTGGCGGGATCGTGGACGGCCTTGTCCTGCTCCGCATATTCGGCGGTCTGCCGGTTGAGGACGTCGTAGGTGTACGACAGGGTCTGGCCGCGTGGGTCGGTGGTCTGGACGAGATGGCCGTAGGCGTCGTAGACGTACGAGCTGTCGCCCGCGTCCGGGTCGTGCTGCGAGAGCAGCTCACCCTGGATGTCGTACTGGTAGGTCCAGGTGTTGCCGACGGCGTCGGAGACCGAGGCGGTCTGGCCGGCCGGCGTGTAGGTGTACTTCGTGGTGTCGTCGGCTGCGGCCGCTTTCCCAGCTGTGCCGGAGGTCCACTTGCTCACGCCTGTCGCGCTGAAGACCTGCAGGCTGGCGTCGTCGCGAATCTGCAGGTAGGCGCCGGTCGTGCCGGTGGTGCCGGAATTGGAGTTCCACAGCACCGTGCCCGTGGTATCGGTCACCACCAGGCTGCCGTCGGTGCGAATCGTGGCGCTCGCACCCGGGTTGCCGCCGGTGCCGGAAGCCCACAGCTGGGTGGCCTTGGCGATCCCGCTGAGGACGAGGTTGCCGTCGGCCTGCATGGTCAGCCGGACGCTGTTGGAGGCGTACGAGCTACCGGAGGCGATGACGGTGCCGGCCGTGAGCTTGCGGGCGGGGGTGGTGTCCTTGACCGTGGTGGCGATGGTCTGGCCGAGGCCGTTGGTCACCGCGGATGTGGTCTGGCCTCCGGCCGGCGGAGTGCTGTCGACCTCGTCGGCACCGGGGTAGGCCGTGCTGGAGTGCCACAGCTGGGAGCCCTTGGCCCACATCTGGCTCTGCACGGGGCGACCGAGGCCGTCGTAGACGGTGCGCGACTCGGAGGGGATCGTGGTCTCGAGTTCCGCCCACAAGGTGGTGCCCGGCGCATGGTCGGGATCCGAGTAGGTGGCGTAGCCGGCGCTCTGCCAGCCGTGCGTGTCGTAGAAGTCGGACGAGATCAGCCGTCCGCCCGAGCCGGCGAAGGCATCGGTCTGGGTCTGCCGCAGTTGCAGCATTCCGTCGTAGATCGAGACGGACGTGCCGTAGGTCTGGTCCTCGCGCAGTGTCTGGGTGGTGACGGACGAGGGGGCCGGGTTGTCACCGGTGCCGTGGACGGAGTAGGTGAACTTCTTGTCGGGGCTGTCAATGTGGGCGCTCTTGCTCCGCCCCGGGAGCCACGCCGCGGTACGCCTGCCGAGTGCGTCGTACGCCGAGTCGGTGACGCGACCGTTGGCATCGATGGACTCGGTGACAGCACCACGCCCCGGATCGACGGCGGTGGACGAGCCCCACCCGAGCGGGTTGGTGACGGCGATCGTGGTCGGCAGGATGCCGGTGGCAGGGGTGTAACCGGTAGTGGTCGTCGCCCCGGCGCCGTCCAGGGACTTGGTCACCCGGCCGTACTTGTCGTACGACAAGGCACCGAGCATGACGAAGGTGGGACTTCCGGAGCCGCTGTAGGACTTGATGCTCTGGACCGCGGTCATGTAGCCGAGGGAGTGCACCTGCGGGCTGGCGCCGTCCGAGGGCCAGCTCTGGCCCAGCTTCCCGTAGGTGCCGGGGGTGGCGATGCTGCCGTCACCGTCATAGAAGATCCGCTTGTCCACCAGGGTCGTGGTGGCGCTCGGTGTGGTCCCGCAGGGCCCCGAGACGCTGATCGTTTCGCTGGGGTAGGTGAGCATCATCGGGTTGGATGCCGGGGCGGGCGCGTAGCTCGTGGTGGTGCAGTTCTCCTGCTTCGGGTCGGCGACGTCGCCCTGATCGTCGGCCTGGGTGACCCGACCGAACGCGTCGTACCGAGTGACGGTCTTGGCGGTCCGCCAAGTGGTGTCGGCGAGCAGCGAAAGGGAGCGGCTGGTCGTGGTGTCCAGTCGTCGGGCGCTGAGGTCGGGCAGAGTGGACAGATCGGCGGGCGCTGGGTCCTCGGATGTCCAGGCCGTGCGTGCCCGATGCGCGGTCTCCACTGTCGACAGGGCGTCGGTGATGTTCTTGGCGATTACCGGCGAGCCTGGCGCCGTGGTGTTGTAAGTGTCAGTCTCTTGCGGGGTCCCCGTCAGCCACTCGCTGTCCGTAACACTGCCGAGAGTCACCGAGCGCCGGCTGCCGTTGGCCTTGTAGTCGCCGTCCATTCCCTGCAGATAGGTGGTGACCGTCTTGGTTACGGGGTCGGGGGACGCGCCCCCCAGGACGGTGATAGTGCTGAAGCCGTGGAACTGGTTCCAGGTGCGGTACTTGTCGTCGGTGAGGTCGGAGTCGTCGCGGTGCCAGGCTGCGTTCCCGTACTGGTAGTTGGTGACCTTGGCCGGCGAGCCCGCTGCGGTCAGATCGCTGTCCGAGACCTGGGTGACGAGTGATTTGTTGAACCAGTCGGAGATGGGATCGACCGAGCCGGGCGGGTTCCAGTAGACCGGGAAGCACGCCTTGGTGTTGCTGTCCGCGGAGGCCGGCATGGTGTGGTTGACGCGGGAGCACTGAGGGTCGGCGTAGGTGGCGGCGATGGACTCGCCGGTCTCGGTGTGGACGCTGGAGATCCGCGGGTGGAACAGCGGCGGGGCGGCCGGAGTGAGGCCGTCGACGCGGTTGTCCGCCTCGATGCCGGTGAAGGTGACCGGGTCCAGGGAGACCGGTGGCGTGCCGCCCCCGGTGGTGTCCAGGCCGGTGTGCTGGATGGACTGGAGCCACATGACCGACTGGAGCTGGCCGGCGTCCTCAGGGTGCTCGGTCTTGCCGGTGACGGGGTCGATCACACCGCCGGCGTCGGAGAAGATCTGCTTGAGGTCGTACTGGTCGACGCTCTTGAAACCGTCGACAGTGTTCACCTGCGTGGTGATCGTCTTGAGCCGGTAGGTGGACCAGAACGTCGGCGAGCCGATGTGGCAGACGTCGTCGCCGTCCCCGGACGTCTTGTCGCCCGCTTCGCAGTGGATGTCATAGGGAACATCCGGCCAGTTCGTGGCCGTGGAGTCGGAGAGGTTGCCGGCCGTGCAGACGGTGTCGGAGGTAGTGCACCGTTGGGCGGATGTGAAGAGGACCCGGGCCGCGGGGTCGTGTCCGGCTCGGGCGTCGGCGAGCTGGTAGCCGTACGAGATCTGGGTGAGGTATCCGGCTCGGACGTACGAGGTCATGGTGCCGCCGTCACCGGAGGCGGCGACCTGGCCGAGGCCCATGTTGTAGTAATTGGTCTCGGTCTTGTAGTCGTAGCGCTGGACGTTGCCGTGCGGATCGACAACGAAGTCGAGGTTGAAGCGGTACCCGATCGGGTCACTGCACTGGGACTTGTCTCCCTTGGCGGCGTCGTAGCACGGGTCGGATGACTTCGGGTGGTAAACGGGAAGGCTCCACGCGCTGTTGGTGGACGCATCCGAAGTGGTGCCGGGCGTGTGGTCGACACCGAAGTAGTAGGCCGTGCCGTCGGTGGTGGTGACCTTGTAGTACTCGCCCTGCCAGAGATCGTTGTCCGCGCCAGTGAGCCGCTCGATCTTCGTTCCGTCGTCCGTCTGGAGATGGAAGATCCCCGAACTGTCCCTCACCAGCTCGCCACTGTGCGCCCCGAGGGACAGCGTGGCGTTGTAACCGGCCCAGCACTCGTCGTACGAGTCCTTGATGCCGTTGTTGTCGCACGTCTTGTAGGAGCGCTCGATGAACCCGGGTTCGTACGACCATCCGTCGCCGATCGAGGACGACTGGGCGTTACGGGCGGAGGTTTCGCCGTCGACGGACTGGGAGTTGTACGACAGCCCGACCGAGGGCGCGCTCCCGCCGAGCGAAGCGGGCACGGCAATGGGGTAGTTGTATGTGAAGGCGCCGCTGGCGGACTGCGACCAGGCGCCAGAGGCCGATAGGGACGTTGCGGTGTAGTTGCCCTGGGACCCCCCGGTGTCGGACACGGCGGCGACGGCCGAGCCCGTAGCCGTCGCCGCGGATGCGGTCAGGTCGACGGCGGCCGACAGTGTCTGTGCGGTGGTGTCGTTGGTGGTCGCCAGCGGCTTACGGCTCTGGCAGGCTGCCAGTTGGGGCGTTGTCAGTGCGCAGCCGGGCATGGCGACCAGGTGCAGCCGGGAGGCCCAACCACCGCCGTAAGCCTGGGCGATGGAGCTGTAGTCGACCTTGACGATGACCTTGCCCGCAGCCTTCTTGCCGTCACCGCGGGTCAGGCCGACGAGGACGCCGTCCACGCCCGCCGCCTGACTTTGCTTGTGGCTCGCGACGCTGACCCGCACCGAGTGCGGAGCGCTCGCGGGGGGCGTCTTCGTGGACATCGCGGTGGGGGCGGCGGCCAGTGACACCGGGGAGGAGCCTGCCTGCACCACAGTGCTGCCCTGCTGCGGCAAGGTGACGCTGCCGCTGGCCGCGGCCGGCCAGGACGGGGCCTTGGCCTGGTGGGTGCTCAGCGCCCTTGCTCCGCGCGGCGTTCGGGTCTTGACCGGCTTGGCGTATGTCACCGGGTGGCCCTGCACCACGGGCTGCTGCTGCACCGGGTCCGCGGCCCACACCTTGCCCGTGTAGTGGTAGCCGCCCGAATCGGCCTGGGCCAGCGGGACGATCACTCCCAGCGCCGCGATCACCGCGGTCGTGACCGTCGCACCGCGCAGCCGCGCCCGCGTCCGGACATCAGTGAACAAGCGCAGCCTAAAACGCACTTCGACAGACCCCCCAGCCCACCCCACGGCCCGCGAGGACCGCAACCGGAAGCACACGGTGCACTCCCGTTAACAGAGCGGAACACTATTGCGACGCATGTGCGAGCCGCAATAGCCTCCGGCTGGGTTCCGCTGGTCCGCCGCAGCAAACATCCAGGAGGGGGTCAGGGACAGCCGACGCCGTACAGGTCGTTCACAGAAAGCACACGGGCGCATCCCGTGCCCTGTGCTGACAAGGACCCCTGAAAGGGGATATTCGTGGGGGGAACCGCACGCCTGCGCCGAAAGCGACGCAGGTTGCTCAGCCATGCCGCAAGCATTGTCACGGCTGGCGTACTCGCACTGGCCATTGCCGGTCCCGCGCAGGCGGACGACAGCGTCCTGCCATCCGACGGAGTCACCGGGCCGGTGGCTCCAGGCGGCCCGGAGCAGTCCGCACAACAGCAGGCCGAGCAGACCGGTCAGCCGGTCGTGGTGGACGCGCTGACCACCACGACCACGGAAACCGTCGCACAGCCCGACGGCACCTTCAGCCTGACCTCTTACACCTCACCGGTGCGGGTCAGAAAAGACAACTCCTGGAGGGCCGTTGACGCGACCCTTCAGGCCAACCAGGACGGTACGTACTCGCCTGCGGCCACCCCCGCGGGCGTCGTCCTGTCCGGCGGCGGCACCGGGCCGCTGGCGACACTCACCGACCAGAGCGGGCACCTCCTGTCGTACACCTTCCCGTTCACACTGCCGGCCCCTCAGGTCAGTGGCGCCACAGCCCTGTACCCGGAGGTCTTTCCGGGCGTCGACCTGCAGACCGCAGTCACCGATCAGGGCGGCTTCAGCGAGGTCCTGGTGGTCAAGGACGCGGACGCTGCCTCCGACGCACGGCTGCTCAGCCTGCGTTTCGGGGCTGCCACCACCGGGCTCACCCTCACAGCCGACGACGCAGGCGACATCGCCGCGCGTACCGCGGACGGGGACCTCACATACATCGCACCCTCACCACTGATGTGGGACTCCAGCCACAGCGCAACCGCAACCGCACAGGCCAGGGTCGAGGAGGCCACGGCCGCCGAACCCGCGGACGCCTCTTCTGCGAGCGGCCCGGGCCCGGGTGCGCAGGTCGGCCAGGTCGATGTCGCGGTCTCGGCGGATGGGGTCACGCTGGCCCCCGACACAGAAGTGCTGCGCGGTTCCACCACCACCTACCCGGTCTACATCGACCCCTTCACCAACCCGGTCACAGACACCACGGGCCACTACACCGTCGTTCAGGAAAGCTGCGCCGACGCCCCTCAGTACGACATTCCCCAGGACAACGGTGAAGGCGTCGGCTACCAGAATTTCGCCAACAACTGCCGTGGCCTGGAACGCTCCTACTACGAGATCAACACCAGCAACCTCGACGCCCGGATGCAGTTCACCAGCGCGACGCTCCACCTCACCGAAACCTACGGGTCCGACCACGGCTGCTCCAACACCTGGCCGGTCACCCTCAAAGCTGTCAAGCCGATCATTCCGCCCAAGGACCCGAGCGGTCCCGCGACCGACTGGAATCACCAGCCCGGCGTCATAGCAACCCTCGCCACCGCACAGGTCAAGTCCGCCGCCGCGGGTTGCGGCGACCGCAGCGTGAGCTTCGACGTCAAGGGCCAGATCGACGCCGTCGCCGGCATCAAGGACTCCTGGACCTTCGGCCTGTGGGGAGACGAGAGCAAGACCGACCCGAACCTCGGCTTCATGCGGTTCGCCATCAACCCTTACATCACCGCATCCTTCGACATCCCCCCGGACGCCCCCAGCGCCCTGTCGACAACCCCGAACAGCATCAACCCCTAAGGAGCCGCCTGCAACGCAGGCGACCCGGGCTGGATCGGGAAGACCTCCAACCTGCCGAACGACACCAGCAACATCAACCTCAACGCCAAGCTCACCACCCCGATGTCCGGCGCCAACGTTCGCAGCGACTCCCAGGTGTGGGACAACCAGACCGACAACGGATCCGGCGGACCGGTTGTCACCAACCCCCCCGACACAGCCTCGGTTGCCTCCGGGACCACCGTGCACGTCCCGGTCAACATCAAGGTCAAGGACGGCCACCAGTACGGCTGGGGAATCCGCGCCTACGACGGCCACCTCTACGGCGCCTGGACCAGCAACTGCCACTTCAACGTCGACCTGACCCCGCCCACACCTGCCGCGTTCACCAACTCAGCCGCCTTCCCGCCGCTCGGCAGCGGCAACGCGCCGACCGGGCACGCCGGGGACACCGGCATCACCGTCCATGTGACCAGCACCGACCCGACCCCGACCGACTGCACCCTGAACGCCTGCATCAGAAGCGGAATCAGCTCGTTCGAGTACTCGCTGGACAGCCCCGTCCCCCCGACAGGAGCACACGCGGTGACCGCCACGGTGGGCAGCGCCGGCACCGCGTCGGCGAACGTACCGATCAGCCTGTCCGCACAGCAGTGGGGCGCCCACACCCTCTACGTCCAGGCCGTGGACGGCGCGGGGAACAGCAGCCCCACCACGTACAGCTTCTACGCCCCCTGGAACCCGAACGCGCCGGTCCAACCCGGTGACCTCAACTACGACGGCATCCCCGACCTGGTCTCGCCCGCCAAGGACGGCAACCTCTACCTGACCCCGGGCAACTCCGACGTCTCCGCCAGCCCCGAACTCGCCTCCACCCAGGCCGAGAGCCCGGACGGCACAAGCTGGAACAACTTCCTGCTCGCACACCGCGGCAGCACCACACAGTCCGGCGTAGACGACCTCTTCGCGTACAACCCGCAGACGGACGCGATGTACATCTACCGCAACGACGCGACGACCAGCACTGACGGAGTGGCAGGCAAATTCACCAACACCGGCGACGGAGTCATCCAGTTGACGCAGAAGCCCACCTGCGGCGACTCGCAATCGCACTGCTCCGACTACGACCCCACCTGGAAGTCGGTGAAGCAGATCCTCGCGCCGGGGTCCATGCGGGACCAAAGTCCCGACCTCATCACCATCGAGAAGGACGGCCGACTCTGGTTCTATCCCGGCACATCCACCGGCAGCGACCATCTTGAGCAACCGGTCCTGCTGAGCACCGGCGACTGGTCCGACACCGAGCTGATCGCCCCCGGAACCGTCGGCAGCCAGCCCACACTCTGGGCCCGCGACAGCACCGGCGCAATCCACACCTACCCGCTGACTTTCGGTACCAACGGCTTCCCCGTCACGCTGCTGGCCGCGCCCACGCCACACGCCCTCACCTCGCTGGTTCAGACCGGCAGCACTCCACTGTGCGCCGACGTACGAGGGGCCTCAACCGCCCCAGGGACCGCTGTTCAAACGAACGGGTGCAACGGCAGTGAATCTGAACAGTGGTCCCTGGGCACCGACAGCACCGTGCACGCCATGGGCGGTTGCCTGACCGAAGGAGACTCCACGCTCGCCGCCTCCGTCACACTGAGCACCTGCAACGGCGGCACCGACCAGAAGTGGCACCCGGGAGACACCGGTTCACTGGTCAACACCGCATCCGGGCTGTGCCTCGCCGACCCCGGGGGGAGCACCACAGCCGGTGCCCAGCTGATCATCTGGACGTGCAACGGTGGCCCCGACCAGAACTGGACGGGCGCGGCGACCGGCACGCTCCCCGCCGCATCCCATCTTCTCCCGCTCGGCCTGGACCGCGAAGGCCTCCCCCAACTGGCCTCACCCGGTGACGTCAACAGCCCCACCGGCAACCCCGACGGCAACCCCGACCTCTATACCGTCTCCCCCGCCGGGCAGTACAGCGAATATCCGGGCAAGGCGGCCGTGAACGGCAACGCCCAGTTCAACGCACCCACTGCCCTAGGCACCCTTAACAGGCCCGCCGACCGGTGGGAACTCGCCGCCACTGACGACGAATTCAACGCCGCTGGCACCCTGACCCTCCATTCGCCGGCCGCCTTCACCACGGACGCCACCCGCGGCACCGTACTCGGCCTCAACGGCACCACCGGCTACGCCACCACCAGCGGCCCCATGGTGTCCACCGGGAAAACGGCAAGCTTCACCGTCTCCGCCTGGGTGAAGCTCAACAGCCTCACCGCCAACTCGACCTTCGTCTCCCAATCCGACACGGCCGGCCAAGCCAACGCCTTCCAGCTCTACTACTCCGCCAGCGCGCACGCCTGGGCCTTCAACCGCGCCGACAACAACACGGCCAGCACCTTCTCCGCCGCCTACGGTCCCGGCACCGGCGCCAACGCCGCCCAAACCACCACCTGGACACACCTCACCGGCGTCTACGACGGCACCACCGCAACCCTCACTCTCTACATCAACGGCCACCTCGCCGCCACCACCGATTACGCCGGCACCGACTGGAACGCCACCGGTCCCTTGCAGATCGGCCGCCGCCTCTACCAGGGCACCTACGGCGAATACGCCAACGCCAACATCAGCGACATCGAGCTCCGCTCCCTCGCCCTCTCCCCGGAAGAAGTCGCCGCACTCGGAACCCAACCCCCGATTCCCACCCGCCTCAGCTGACCTGTTGCATCCGAAACGAAGACCAGCCCCAAAACTCAACAGGCCGTCGGCGAGTCCCCCGACCTGACGACGGTCGACACCAACCGGGGCAGCCCGCACCGCCATCAATCCGAACGCGGTGCGGGCTGCCCCGCAGCAAACTGGTCTCCCGGGACGTACACACACCACCGGATGAGACCCCTCCCGGTGACATTCCAACCCTTGACGCCCGGCACCTCGGCATTGGCGCATCTCCACAATCCCGCGTGGCGTATCCACCATCCCCATCGCCGCTCCGAGACACCCGCCTGCACGCTCCTTGCACGGATGGCCACCGCGCGGCCACCGGAACAGCTGGCGCACACCCGACCCCGAGCGCCGAACACGGCAAACCCGCAGGTCAAAGGCTTGCCGCTCATAGAACGCCACACGACTCGAACCTTGACCTACGCACTGCGAAGCGCAGACCGCGAGTGTCTGATTGGCCGGGCTCCAAGGTCACCCGAAACGGAAACCTCCAGGTCACAGGCCTGACAAGGAGCTCGCTACAGAGCCCCCTGTCGGGTTCGAACCGACGACCTACGCTTTACAAGATCCCTCGGGACAGACGACTGACCTGCGGAGATGCAGCGAACATCCTCCTGACCAGGGCAAACGACGTTCATCCATTGCCGCTGGTTCGGACGGCTTTCCAGTCCCATGTGTGCTGAATCCGTGCTCCGCAACACAAACGTGCCTGCACATTGCCTGCAATGATGCTAAAATGAATGCATGACCGCGATCACCATCCGGGACGTCCCGGACGACACAGTCAACGCCTTGAAGGTACGCGCCGCGCAGGCGGGCAAGTCTCTCCAGGCGTACGCCCTGGAACTCCTGTCCCGGGAGGCCGCCAGGCCCACCCTCGCGGAAATGGCAGCACGTCTTGAGCGTGAAACCCGCACAGCGCTCAGCACGACCGACATCCTCAGCGCCATCGAGGACGGGCGGGAACGACGTTGATCGTCATTGACTGCTCCAGCCTTGTTCACTTCCTCCTCGACCACGGGACGACGGGAACCGCGATCCGCGAGCGGGTGGGTCACGCGGACACTCTCGCGGCACCGGGCCTGCTGGACTACGAGATCACTTCGGCCATCTTCGGCTTGGCGCGCGGTCGGCGCGGGGGCAAGCCGAAGATCACAGAAAAGGAAGCCGCCAAGGCGATCACCGACTACCAGGCCCTCGCTCTCGACCTGCACCCGACACTCGCGCTGTGGCCACGGGTACGCGACCTCTCGAGCAACCTCTCCGCCTACGACGCACACTACGTAGCCCTCGCCGAGACCTTCGGCGTACCGCTCATCACCAGCGACGCCAGGATCGAACGCAGCGGCGCGGCCCGCTGCACGATCGAGACCTTCGAGGCAACCACCGCCTGATTCCAGCAACCCCGTTGGACGTGTAAAGGCCGGCGGTCCACGCCGCCTGTGGGGAATCGCGCGCTCGTGAGAAGACCTCGGTGCGCATCAAGGCATCTCAGGAGCAGGGTCAGAGGGCGCGGGGCGGACGGAGGCGACGCCTGCGACGCGGTCACGGACGAAGGGGTTCAAGCACTCCGGCGCTGTGGCCACAGGTTGGCCAAGCTTCCCGGCGTACTACGGCGATCCACCGCTCACCTCGGCTATCCGGGACAAGTCCCCCCGTGGAGTCGTTCAGCCAGTCTCGTCACGTGGTGTCGATGCATGAGGCAGGAGCGAGGGTACGACCAAGGTGTCCGGCCTCGCGCCCATCCCCGAACCGCATCACGTGATCCACAGCACGGCACCTGAACGAACTGACAGAAGTGCGCGCGCTCATGGGGGGTCAAGTCCGCAAAACGGCAGGCAAGCTCTTCCGCTCACTGGCCTAACTCTCACCCCCGAAGTAACCTCACCGCATCGTACGTACATTCGAATCTCCTGCTCCACCGACACCCCTATAGGCAAAATCGTGCAAGGGCGGCCCACAAGCGACAGATCGGGTGCATCATGTATGCCGGACGGGGAGAGTGGGGGAAGATACTTTTACACGGATTCACGGAGTCAACCTGCCCTTCAAGCCTTGCCCGCACGTCTTGATGGCGCTGATGCTGGCAGGAACTCGTGACACGCCCCCGCGCCCTACTCGAAGTTCTCGTTGACGATGCGGGCACCAACCCAGCATTGAGCGGCCTATGTGCCGGATATGAGCTTGGCGAATGGCGACGGCGCGCACTGGCCAACCAAATGTTCACACGCCTCCCAGAGTTTGCCTTGTCGCAGAGCGAGGCCGCTGATTTCGATAGCGAAACAGGCGTCGAAATGCTCAGCCGCGCGGTCAAGAATATCTACTTGACCGACAAGTACCACCGGCGTGGAGAATTCGGCGAACTACTCTTGCATGTGGTTCTCAGAGAGATCTTTGGGACTGAGATCGCAATTAGCAAGATCTTCTTTAAGGATTCCCACAACGACACGGTAGCGGAGCGCGTTCGTGAGCTAAGCAGAGACCTAAACGAATCACCAAGCTCGACAGCAGCGGCGTATCGAAAGGCTTTTGAAGCAGAAATCCGAGCTGGGTGGGAGCGTTTTGCCGCAGCTGGTCTGCCGAGGCGGGTACGCATCCGGCTGATTCTCGTTCCGCTACACGAGAAGAAGACCCTTCTGTCAGACCTCCATGAGAGGCTTAGGGCATGGCAGCAAGCAACGGCTTGACGGTCGGTACCGTCCGAGAATTCATCCGTAGCGCTCCTTCGGGACGCGAATTCGATGTGCTTCAATATGTAGCGAGCCTGATCCCAAGCGAGCGTCACGCCTCCGGCGCTAGAGATCTGCTGCTTCGCGTGTTGGATAATGCTGAGCCGTTTGCGCCTCGCGGCCCGCATGTCCGCTCGTTCGACGATGGCGCGCGGCAACGCGGTCGCTGGTCGGTATCCGGTCATCGCACTTTCCCGTCCTGCCAGTTCAACCGAGTGTGCGTCACACAGGCCCGAAAGAGACCCACCATGGGTATACCCGCGCCGGGGAAGTCGACCTTGCCATCACAGAACGACAGTTGCTGCTCACCGTACGTACCGAGAGGAGCAACCCGATGCCGTCGTCTGCCAGGCCACGTGCCATCCCCTGTAGCGCGAGGCCCCTCCGCCGCCGCGCTGTCCGTATCGAGGAGACCCGATGACGCCGCCGGCGACGCCGGTCGGGTGGGGGACGACGCCTCTGGACCGCATCCGGTACGACGACGTGGCGCAGTGGCTGGCCGACCTGTCGGCCGGGCGGACGGCCACCGGCCGCGAGCTGAGTGCGCGGAGCGTACGGAAGGCGTACGTCGTCCTCAGCAGCGTCCTTGGCTACGCGGTCAAGTCGCAGCGGCTGAGTCACAACCCGGCAGTTGACGTCCCGCTTCCCAGGGCGGCTGAGGCCGAACACGTCTATCTCGACGTGGTCCAGGGGAGGCGCTCGCCGAAGCGGCAGGCCCGTACGGGCTGTTCATCCGGCTGCTCGGCTACACCGGCCTGCGCTGGGGCGAGGCGTCAGCCCTCACCGTGGGCCGGGTGGACGTCGGCGCGCGACGGGCTCACGTGGTACAGGCGTATGTAGACGAGAGGGGCGTCCTCCACCTGGACACCCCGAAGAATCACGAGCGCCGCTCGGTGCCGCTCCCCCGGTTCCTCCTCGGTGAACTGGCCGCTCATATCGACGGCCGCACGCCGGACCAGCTCCTCTTCACCGCACCCCAAGGCGGCCCCTTGCGGATCAGCAACTTCCGCAGCCGCTTCTTCGACCCGGCGGTCCGCGCAGCCGGACTCGGCCACCTCCACCTGACCCCGCACAAGCTGCGGCACACCGCCGCGTCGCTCGCCATCGCCAGCGGCGCCGACGTGAACGTCATCCAGACGATGCTCGGCCACAAGTCCGCGACGCTGACCCTCGACGTCTACGGCCACCTTTTGCCCGACCGCCTCGATGAGGTCTCCGACAAGATGGACGAGCGCCGGGCCATGCTCCTCGCCAGGTCCCAGGCAGTGCTCACAGAGGGCACAACAGCCCTGCGTGGGACGGACATGACGACGGACTGACTCGGCACGCAGGAGCCAGAAAGGGGCCCCGTGCCCAGGCAGGACAGTGCGGCGTCCCGGCCGTCTGCCACATCAGGCTTGGCGTTCAACTCGCTCAGCCTTCTCTGCGCCAGCAGCCAGCACAGGACGACCCTTGAGGTGTCCCTGCCTCACCACTGACGAGGCGTCCGGGGCCTGGCATGATGTGCGCCATGACGCAGACCCGAAAGGCCGATGGCGCGTAAGCCGCCCGGCGCCATCCGTGATCAGCGATGGCCAGCCCGCAGTGATGCTCCCCCTGCCCGCCAGGTTTCGGGCATTTCTCACCGAACCCGGGCAGCCATCGATCAGCTCGAAGCCCGGCATCTCTGGCATGGTGCGGTCGCCGAGGCATTGCACCAATACGAGCGGTTCCTCCAGCAACCCAGCCGATATCTCTATCTGCCTTGGGACGATTGCCCCTGCTGCGATCCGACAGAGGCCCGGGACACCCTCGAGCAGGCACTCCGGCGACTGCCGCCCGCAGCCCGGGTAGGGCTCCTCAAGATCGTCACCCCGTTGGATGCAGAGTTCCTTCGCCGCACCCTGCCCGACCCTGTGGCCGCGTCCATCAGCCCGTGGCATGCCGAAGCGTGGTGGCGGCAGAGAATCCGGGAGAGATGACACCCGCGCTGATATCAGGCAGCTTCCTGCTCGCCTGCCCCCGGTTGCAGCCCCCGACCACGGCACGGCGGCAGCCCGACCGACGGGTGGACCGCTCCGGCGCCGCGGACCGGTGCGATGTGTGCTGAATGTGTGCCGGGCGCCCCGGCCTCGCCGACCGGGACCGGGCGAAGGCGCCCTGACCAGGCAAGAAAAAGAGCCCCCTGTCGGGTTCGAACCGACGACCTACGCTTTACAAGAGCGTCGCTCTGGCCAGCTGAGCTAAGGAGGCGCGAGGAGCATTGTAGCGGGCGGGGCAGGGGGAGGGTGGGGAAAAAGTGGGTGGGGGGCTGGTGACAAAACGGGGAACGTGCAGGTAGCGTCACCGGGAGTCCGTGGGATGCGGACTGGGGACCACTGAAGCGGCACCAAGAGACCTGCTTCCTTTACTCGGATCGTCCGGCACGTTCCTGCCGGTGAAGGGACTGTGTAACAGTCATGGCTACAGTCACGTTCGACAAGGCGACCCGGATCTACCCGGGTGGCGACAAGCCCGCGGTGGACGGGCTCGACATCGAGGTCGGGGACGGCGAGTTCCTGGTGCTGGTCGGGCCTTCGGGTTGCGGCAAGTCGACCTCGCTCCGGATGCTCGCGGGGCTCGAGGACGTCAACGCCGGGGCGATCCGGATCGGTGAGCGGGATGTCACGCACCTGCCGCCGAAGGACCGCGACATCGCGATGGTGTTCCAGAACTACGCGCTGTACCCGCACATGACGGTCGCCGACAACATGGGCTTCGCGCTCAAGATCGCCGGCGTCAACAAGGCGGAGATCCGCAAGCGGGTCGAGGAAGCCGCGAAGATCCTGGACCTGAGCGACTACCTGGCGCGTAAGCCGAAGGCGCTCTCCGGTGGTCAGCGCCAGCGTGTCGCGATGGGCCGGGCGATCGTCCGGGAGCCGCAGGTCTTCCTCATGGACGAGCCGCTGTCGAACCTCGACGCGAAGCTGCGCGTGCAGACCCGTACGCAGATCGCCAGCCTCCAGCGCCGACTGGGCGTCACCACCGTCTACGTCACCCACGACCAGGTCGAGGCCATGACGATGGGCGACCGCGTGGCGGTGCTCAAGGACGGTCTGCTGCAGCAGGTCGACAGCCCGCGCAACATGTACGACAAGCCGGCCAACCTCTTCGTGGCGGGCTTCATCGGCTCCCCCGCGATGAACCTCATCGAGGTCCCGATCGTCGACGGCGGCGTGAAGTTCGGCAACGCGCTGGTCAACGTCGAGCGTGACGCGGTGCAGGCGGCGGCCGACAAGGGCGACCGTACGGTCACCGTCGGCGTGCGGCCCGAGCACTTCGACATCGTCACCGGCGACAGCGACAGCAAGTCGCTGTCCAAGGACGCCCCGGCCGGCCTGGCCGTGACCGTCAACGTCGTCGAGGAACTGGGCGCGGACGGCTACGTCTACGGCTCGGCGAAGGTCGACGGCGAGGAGAAGGACATCGTCATCCGCGTCGGCGGCCGCGCGATCCCCGAGAAGGGCTCCGTGCTGCACGTGGTGCCGCGCGGCGGCGAGACGCACGTCTTCGCCACCTCCTCCGGCGAGCGCCTCAGCGACTGACGCTCTGCGCCAAGAGGGCCGGGCGGTACGTGGGTTGCCACGTACCGCCCGGCCTTTTGCGTGCTCGCCCCGGGCTCCGCGCACCCGTCGCATACATACGCATAACCGGCCTTTCGAATCCGTTCGTCAACACCCGAACACCCCCGCAGGCGATTTCACTCCCTCGGGAGGGTGACTAAATGTCGCCAAATCATCACCAGTCGCTACGATCCGAGGCGTGAACCAGGTAGCTCGCCGTCTCGGCAAGACATTCGCGCTCGTTCTCCCGGTCGTTCTCGTGCTGTCGGGAACGCTCGCCGTCACCCGCGTCCCGTGGGCCGTCTCCTCCTCCGACGCGCAGGTGCTCACCGCCTCCGCCAAGAGCAAGCAGGAAGTGGCGGCGGAGGCCGCCGCAAAGGCACCGCAGGAGGTGCTGCGTACGCGGCTGCTGGCCGAACTCCAGCAGAAGGACCCGGGAGTGGCCCTGACCGACCTCCAGGTCGCCATGGCCCACCAACCGTCGCTCGCCAAGTACTGCGCGTCCATCGCGCGTTCGCTGGGCCGCGCCGCCGTGGCGAAGTACGACGGCGCCACACAGCGCGCCCAGTCGTGGTCGCGGCCGGTGTGCGACACGTCCTTCGCGACGGGCGTCGCGTCGGTCGGCTGATCGGGCCGACCGATATAGCCCCACCGACCACGCCGGTTGATCCGCCCCGACCGATCCGGCCGGGGCGGAAGCCGGCGTGCGCGCGGTCCGCGCGTACGGTCCGCGACGTACGGGCCGCGCGTACGGGCGGGCGCCGCACCCCGCCTTCCGCGGCAGCGGCCGTCGCATAAGGTCGCCGCATGACGCACGACACCATTGCGCACGAGGTCAACCCGGTCACGCAGGCCGTCATCCTGGCGGGAGGCCAGGGCTCGCGGCTGCGCCCGTACACCGACGACCGGCCCAAGCCGATGGTCGAGATCCCGGGCACGGGCATGCCGATCATCGGCCACCAGCTCGCGTGGCTCGCCGCCGAGGGCGTCACCGACGCCGTCGTCTCGTGCGGGCACCTGGCCGAGGTGCTCCAGGAGTGGCTGGACAGCACGCCGCTGCCGATGAAGGTGACCACCGTCGTCGAGCGCGAGCCGCTCGGCCGCGGCGGCGGCCTGAAGTACGCCGCCGCGTCGCTGCCGCGGCCCGAGGAGCCGTGGTACGCCACCAACGGCGACATCTGGACCCGCTTCTCGCTGCGCGACATGGCCGCCTTCCACGAGGAGCGCGACGCCGTCGCCACGCTCGCCCTCGCCAGGCCGCGCATTCCCTGGGGGGCCGTCGAGACCAACGAGTTCGGGCAGGTCCTGGACTTCATCGAGTCCCCGCCCTCCCCCTTCCTCATCAACGCCGGCGTCTACGTCTTCGCGCCCGACTTCACGGCGATGCTGCCGGACCTGGGCGACCACGAACGCACCACCTTCCCGCGCTTGGCGCGCGAGCGCCGGCTGGCCGGCTACCCCATTCCGCAGGGGGCGTACTGGCGGGCCATCGACACGGCCAAGGACCTCCGCGAGGCGGCCAGGGAGTTGGGCGCGGCGCCCGTCTGACGGGTGGGCGCCCCCGCCGCCGGACGGACCGGCTCGCACCGACGCGAATCCCCGCGCCCTGGCAGGGCGCGGGGATTCGCGGGTGCTGCGGGAACGGTCAGGCCGAGGGCGCCGAGGGTTCCGGGGGGAGGCCGAGGAGAGGGGCGCCGAGGAGGCCGCCGATGGCGCCCTGGGTGGGCTTGGCGGGCGGCGGCGGGGGTGGCGGGGCCGCCTGGGTCGGAGGGGCCGGGGGCGGGGGCGGCGAGGCCGCGGAGTGGCCTCCGGAGGTGCCCGAGAAGTGGCTGGTGCCGGTCGTGGACGTGCTGCCGGGTGTGTGGGTACGCCCGGGGGCCGTGGTCGGCGCCTGGGTCGACGCCACCGCGTCCGGCTGCTTCTTCTTGGCCTTGGCCGACTTCGTCGGCGACGGCGAGGTCGGCACGGAGGAGTCGCTCCCTGAGACCTCGGGCAGCGGTACGCCGGGCAGGTTGTTGACGGGCGGGGCCGTCGGGCCCGCGGGGCGCTGCTCCGGGGCGCTGGTGGCCCTTACCGCCGCGCCCAACACGGAGCCGAGCAGCAGGGTGATGCCGACGATGACCGTACCGAGCACCGTGCCGCGCCGCAGGACGTAGCGGCGCAGGTCCCACAGGCCGACCCGCGGGCCGAGGCGGCGCCACGCGTCGCCGGCGAGCTTGCCGTCGATGGAGTAGACGGGGGCGCCGGCGATGACCAGCGGGCTCCAGGCGGCGAGGTAGATGAAGTCGGGGGCGTCGTAGACCGGGACGATGCGCCAGCTCACGGTGACGAGCAGGGCGATGGACAGGGCGGCGCCGAAAACGGCGGCGACCCGCTGCCACAGGCCGCAGACGGTCAGGACGCCGACCACGACCTGGAGGAAGGCGATGCTCAGGCCGGCGCCCACCGGGTGGTTGAGCGCGGCATTGCGCAGCGGTTCCGCCGCCGCCCAGGGGTGCAGCGAGGCGAGCCAGGTGACCATGGAGCCGCGTTCGCCGCCGTCGAAGTAGACGCGGTCGCAGAGCTTGCCCATGCCGGCGTAGATCGACACGAAGCCGAGGAAGATGCGCAGGGGCAGCAGCACGATGCCGAGGTTCATCCTGCGGCCCGGATACCAGGCGTGCTTGACGAAGTCGCCGTTGCTCTTGCGCGGCCTGCGCTCGGTTTCGGCGTCGCCATAGGCGCCGCCGCCGCCGTAGCCGCGGCCATGTACGCCGCCGTCACCATGTGCGCCGCCGCCGCTACGTACGCCGCCGCCGCTATACGCGCCGCCGCGGGCATGGGTGCCGCCGCGGTAGCCGACCACCGGCTCGTCGTCGTACGCGCCGCGCGCCGGCCGTACGCCGCTGAGCAGGCCGGTCGGGGTCTGGCCGCTGCGCGGCCCGACGACGGTCGGCGCGGCGGGCGGCAGCACCGTGGTGTCGTCGATCCGCGGCAGCACCTGGGTGGCCGCGCCCGGGGCGCCCTCGGCGGTGCCGGCCCGCCGTACCGCCTGCAGAAGCTCGCCGGCCAGCGGGTCGCCGGGCTCGGTGCGGCCGGACCACACAACCGGCGCGAGCTTGCGGCGGCCGGAGGCTCCCGCGGCGCCCGCGTGCTGCGGGGCGGCCGCGATGCGGCTGGCGTCGCCGAGTCCGAGGGAACGGGCCGAGGTCCGTCCCAGCTGCACGCGGAAACTCGCGTGGGTGACGATGACCTGGGCGGGATCGCTCGGCACCCGTGCCATCGTCATGACCGGGTCGAATCCGGGCGTCCCTCCCCCTGTGGAGGGGCGGGGTGTTCTGGTGTCCACGCTCATCTAACCGAGTGACGAACGTTTAGGACACTGCCGGACGTCGCCCTTGATGTCCGAGACGCGTCAATCGTGTCGAGCCCGTATGATGCGCTCCCGCACGCCCCGACGGCCGGATCCGGGGCCGTTCAGGCCCGGCGCCGCGCCGCCTCGTAGAGCACCACGCCCGCCGCCACACCGGCGTTCAGCGACTCGGCGGCGCCGCCCGGCATCGGGATGCGGACCAGCAGGTCGCAGGTCTCGCCGACCAGCCGCGACAGGCCTTTGCCCTCGCTGCCGGCGACGATGACGACCGGGCCGGTGAGCGCTTCGAGGTCGTACAGCTCGACGTCGCCGTCGGCGGCCAGGCCGATGACGGTCAGACCCGCCTTCTGGTACGCCTCCAGGGTGCGGGTCAGGTTGGTGGCGCGGGCCACCGGGACGCGGGCCGCGGTGCCGGCCGAGGTCTTCCAGGCACCCGCGGTCATGCCCGCGGCACGCCGCTCGGGCACCACGACGCCGTGGCCGCCGAAGGCCGCGACCGAGCGGACGACGGCGCCGAGGTTGCGCGGGTCGGTGACACCGTCGAGAGCGACGATCAGGGCGTCGTCGCCCTGGCTGGACGCCTCGGCGAGCAGGTCCTCGGGGTGGGCGTACTCGTACGGCGGGATCTGCAGCACCAGGCCCTGGTGGTTCAGGCCGGCGGTGATCCGGTCCAGCTCGGGCCTGGGGGCTTCGAGCAGCGGCACCCCGCGGTCGGTGGCCAGGCGCAGCGCCTCGCGCACCCGGTCGTCGTTGTCGATGAACTGCTGGACGTAGACGGCCGTCGCCGGGATGTCGGCGCGCAGCGCCTCGACCACCGGGTTGCGGCCGACGACCATCTCCGACGTCGACTTGGCGCCGCGACCGGACGGGCGGCGGGACTGGCCCGACACCCGCCGGGCCTGCGCGGTGGCGACGCGGTTCTTCTTGTGGCCCTTGCGCGCCTCGGCGGGCGGCGTCGGGCCCTTGCCCTCAAGGCCCTTGCGGCGCTGCCCGCCACTGCCGACCGTGGCGCCCTTCTTGTTGGACGTACGGCGGTTCCTGCGCTGGCTGTTGCCGGCCATGGGGCACTCTCACTTCTGTCTGCGTCTCGACGTTGCTACGTCTCCACGTCTGCGCGTCGAATGTCGTTGTACGTGGGGGGCGGGCGGCGGCGGGGCGGTCAGCCCCGCAGTGTCCACCGCGAACCGGTCGGGGTGTCCTCGATCTCCAGGCCCGCCTGGACGAGCTGGTCGCGGATCGCGTCCGCGGTCCCGTAGTCCTTGCGGGACCGGGCGGACTGCCGCTGCTCGAGCACCAGCTGCACCAGCGAGTCCACGACGCCGTGCAGGTCGTCCCCGCGGTCCGCGCCGGTCCAGTGCGGGTCCAGCGGGTCGAGGCCCAGCACTCCGAGCATCGCACGGACCTCTGCCAGCCGCGCGACCGCCGTCTCCTTGTCGTCGGCGGTGAGCGCGCTGTTGCCCTGCCGGACCGTGGTGTGCACGACGGCCAGCGCCTGCGGGACGCCCAAGTCGTCGTTCATCGCCTCGGCGAAGGCCGGCGGCACCTCTGCCGCGGCTTCCACGTGCCCGGCCTTCTCCACGACCCGCTGCACGAAACCCTCGATGCGCGCGAACGCGGACTCGGCCTCCCGCAGGGCCTCCTCGCTGTACTCGATCATCGACCGGTAGTGCGGGGTGCCCAGGTAGTAGCGCAGCACGATCGGGCGCCAGCGCTGCACCATCTCGGAGACCAGCACCGAATTGCCGAGCGACTTGCTCATCTTCTCGCCGCTCATGGTGACCCACGCGTTGTGCACCCAGTAGCGGGCGAATTCGTCGCCGTACGCCTTGGACTGGGCGATCTCGTTCTCGTGGTGCGGGAAGATCAGGTCGATGCCGCCGCCGTGGATGTCGAAGACGCCGCCGAGGTACTTGTGCGCCATCGCCGAGCACTCCAGGTGCCAGCCGGGCCGCCCGCGGCCCCACGGGGTCTCCCAGGACGGCTCGCCCGGCTTGACGGCCTTCCACATCGCGAAGTCGCGGCGGTCGCGCTTGCCGGTGTCGACCTCGCCCTCGGCCGCGCGCAGATTGTCCAGCTCCTGGTTGGACAGCTCCAGATAGCCGGGGAAGGAGCGCACGTCGAAGTAGACGTTGCCTTCGGCGACATAGGCGTGGCCGTTCTCGATGAGGCCGCGCATCATCTCGATCATCTCCGGCACATGGCCGGTGGCCCGCGGCTCGTATGTGGGCGGCATGCAGCCCAGCACGTCGTAGCCGCTGCTGAAGGCCCGCTCGTTCTCGTACCCGATGGACCACCAGGGGCGCCCCTGGTCGGCGGCCTTGCGCAGGATCTTGTCGTCGATGTCCGTCACGTTGCGGATGAAGGTCACGTCGTAGCCGCGGTGCCGGAACCACCGCTGCATGATGTCGAAGTTGAGCCCCGACCTGATGTGCCCGATGTGCGGTGCCGCCTGCACGGTGGCGCCACACAGGTAGATCGAGACACAGCCCGGCGTGAGCGGGACGAAGTCACGGACCTGGCGCGCGTTGGTGTCGTACAGGCGAATAGTCACGCCATCCAGGGTAGTGGGCGTCAGCCCGTGCCCAGTCCGCTCCGACACGGCCGGAAACGACATCGGCCATTTCGGCGGCGTGGCGCCGGCGTGACGGTGGCCGCCGCGCCCGTACGGCGGCGGCCCGCCGTGCAGGTCAGCGGAGCGGGGCGACCAGGGCGGTGGCGATCGCCGCGAGGCCGTCGCCGCGGCCCGTGAGGCCGAGACCGTCCGTGGTGGTGCCGGAGACGGAGACCGGGGCGCCCACGGCCGCGGCCAGGGCGGACTGCGCCTCGGCCCGGCGCGAGCCGATCTTCGGGCGTACGCCGATGACCTGGATCGCGACATTGCCGATCCCGAAGCCGGCCGCCCGGACGATCCTGGCCGCCTCGGTGAGCAGGGCCACCCCGGAGGCGCCCGCCCACTCGGGGCGGTCGGTGCCGAAGTGCGCGCCCAGGTCGCCGAGCCCGGCGGCGGAGAACAGCGCGTCGCAGGCCGCGTGCGCGGCCACGTCGCCGTCGGAGTGGCCGGCGAGGCCGGCCGCCGCGCCCTCCCAGTGCAGCCCGGCGCACCACAGCTCGCGGCCCGCCTCGAAGGCGTGCACGTCCGTGCCCACGCCGACCAGCGGCAGGGCGCCCGCGGGGAAGTCAGTGGCCATTGGCCCGCCTCCTGGCGAGTACGGCCTCGGCGAGGACGAGGTCCAGCGGCCTGGTGACCTTGAAGGCCTCCTCGTGGCCGGGCACGACGAGGACGGGGACGCCGAGCTGCTCGACCATGCCGGCGTCGTCCGTGACGTCACCGGTGACCGTGGCGTGGGCCTTGGCCAGTATCGCCCGGTCGAAGCCCTGCGGGGTCTGCACGGCCCGCAGCAGGGCCCGCTGCGGGGTCCCGGTGACCTGGCCGGTCTCCGGGTCGACGCTCTTGACGGTGTCGGCGAGCGGCAGGCCCGGCACGACGGCGGGGGCGCCGCCCCTGACCGCGTCCACGACGGCCTCGACGGTCTCGACGGGCACCAGCGGGCGGGCCGCGTCGTGGACCAGGACGACGTCGACGTCGTCGGGCAGCGCGGCAAGGCCGAGCCTCACGGAGTCCTGGCGGGCGTCACCGCCGGGCACCACCCTTATGTCGGTCGACTCGGGCAGCCCGTTCGCGTCGAGCAGCGCGCGGACCTCGGCCGCGCCCTCCGGCGGGGCGACGACGACGATGACGGTGACGGCCCTGGCGCGGGCCATCGCGCGGACGGCGTGGACCAGGATCGGGACGCCGGCGAGAGTACGCATCGCCTTGGGCGCGCCGGGGCCTAGCCGGACACCACGTCCGGCGGCGGGAATGACGGCTGCGGTACGCAGGTTTGTGTCCTTGGATGAGATGGGTATCGCTTGGAGGTGCCCCCGGGCCGAACGGCCGGGCGGCGCCCCCGGGCGAAGTCAGGGGGTGGGATCACCGGGCGAAGCCCGGGGAGCCAGGGCGCGGTATTCCGGAGGACCCCTTCCGTGAAGTCCTCCGGGAAGACCGTAGCGCCCACTGCGAGCGTAGGCGTTGCGTATGCCGTGACGAGGGCGCACGGCACGGTGCGCCCGTCGCCGCGCGCGGAGTCATTGCATGCCGCAGCACCCGGCCGTCATGCTGAGCCGGGTGCCGCGGCAGGGTCCCTCGGGGGTCGTCCGAGGGCTGCGTCTGCGTTAGTCAGTACGTCACGACAGCGTGGGTGTGGGCGCTGGAGGGACGCGACACGAGAACGTCCGGAAAGGGACGGTCTTACGACGCGAGGACTTCGTCGAGCAGGGCCTCGGCCTTGTCCTCGTTGGTGTTCTCGGCCAGTGCGAGTTCGCTGACCAGGATCTGCCGTGCCTTGGCGAGCATGCGCTTCTCGCCGGCCGACAGGCCGCGCTCGCGCTCGCGGCGCCACAGGTCACGGACGACTTCCGCAACCTTGATGACATCGCCGGAAGCGAGCTTCTCCAGATTTGCCTTGTATCGGCGGGACCAGTTGGTCGGCTCTTCGGTGTACGGCGCGCGCAGCACCTCGAAGACCCGATCCAGACCCTCCTGACCGACCACGTCGCGCACGCCGACGAACTCCGCATTGTCCGCGGGAACGCGCACCGTCAAGTCGCCCTGAGCGACCTTGAGCACCAAGTAGGTCTTGTCCACGCCTTTGATCTGGCGAATTTCGATAGCCTCGATCAGCGCGGCCCCGTGATGGGGATAGACCACGGTGTCGCCAACCTTGAACGTCATGTGACAGGTACCCCTTCCGTGGCTATCCAGGGTAACACGGGAACGCCCTCATCTGAATGGCGTTTTCGCAGGTCAGGGCATATCTCGGGGCTTGACAAGCGCCCCTGGGACGTGCTGGAGGGTGCCACGGGCACGCGGTATCCGCAGGTCGGAGCGGGTATACGGCGGAGCGGAAACCCACTCGCCACGGCCCGGGAAGTCACGGAACAGCGGTCGATACGTCCGGGTTCGTCACTCCCGCGCGAGTGGATCATCGCTGCTCCGTTCGGGTTCCCGGGCGTTGAAGATCCAATTTTGCACGTTCATGGAAATCCCCCGCGCGCCCTCCGGCGTCGGTCCACCGGTAATCACACGGCGGTAATGCCGGAATACATTGCGAACATGTTGCGTACGGCTCCCCGGGGCGGCCGCTCGGCGCTCCCGGCCTGCTCAGCGGCGTACGGAGGCCAAAGCGCCGGTCGAACACCGCTCGAACGCCGGTCGAACAGCGCGCGGCGGGCGACCGGATCGGCGGGCGGGTCGGCGGGCGGGTCGGCCCGCCGGCGCGGGACCGGTCGGGTGAGGGCGCGTCACGGAGGGACCACCCGGTGTGTGGGCGCGGGAGCGGCTCGGTAATCTAAGGCCGCTGGAAGATCGTCAGAATCTGCCCAAGGAGATGCCGCCGCCGTGGTCCGCAGCTTCCGACGCGGCGCCCTCGCCGCCGCCGTCGTCGCGCTCTCGCTCGCCCCGCTCGCCGCCTGCGCGGCCGGGAACGGCGCACAGTCCCTGAAAGTCGAGCCGGACAGCCAGTCGGCGAGGGTCGGCGACATCCAGGTGCAGAACGCCTTCGTCCTCACCGCTCCCAGCGGCCCCGCCACCGTCTCCGCCCGGCTGTTCAACAACGGCTCGGCCGACCAGACGTTGCAGGCCGTCCAGCTCGCCGGCGGCCTGTCCGCGAAGCTGTCCGGCGCGAACGGCGGCGCCACGATCACCGTCCCCGCGCACGGCACCGTGCTGCTCGGCGGCCAGGGCAACCCGGCCGCGACCATCGACACCGGCGCCGAGTCGCTGCGCGACGGCGACGTGCAGCACGCGGTCTTCAACTTCAGCTCCACCGGCGCGGTCGCACTGCCGATCAACGTGACACCCGCGGCCGGCTTCTTCGAGCCGTACGGCCCCAGCTCGCTGCCCTCCTCCGCGGCCCCGAGCGCCACGGCCACGCCGACCGGCACCGCGACGCCCGGCGGCACGGCCACCCCGAGCGGCTCCGCGACGCCGACGGGCAGTGCCACGCCGACGCCGTAAGCGGCGCTATATACCCCGGAGAACGCCGGTAAGGGTCCGACGCCATGCGCCGGACCCTTACCCGTACGCCCCCGTACGGCCCCTCACCCGTAGGACCCCCGTACGGCCCCTTCGGCTGCGGTTTGCGCTGCGGTTTACGGCTCGAACTTGTAACCCAGACCGCGGACCGTCACCAGGTAGCGCGGCGCCCCCGGGTCGGGCTCGATCTTGGCGCGCAGCCGCTTGACGTGGACGTCGAGGGTCTTGGTGTCGCCGACGTAGTCGGCACCCCACACCCGGTCGATCAGCTGCATGCGCGTCAGCACGCGGCCGGCATTGCGCAGCAGCATCTCCAGGAGGTCGAACTCCTTCAGCGGCAGGTCGACCTTGCCGCCGCCGACCGTGACGACATGCCGGTCCACGTCCATACGGACCGGGCCCGCCTCCAGGGCGGCGGGGGAGATCTCCTCGGGCTCGCCGCGGCGGCGCAGGACCGCGCGGATGCGGGCGACCAGCTCCCGCGAGGAGAAGGGCTTGGTCACATAGTCGTCCGCGCCTATTTCCAGGCCGACGACCTTGTCGATCTCGCTGTCCTTGGCGGTGACCATGATCACCGGGACATTGGACTTGAGCCGCAGCTGGCGGCAGACCTCGGTGCCGGGCAGCCCCGGCAGCATCAGGTCGAGAAGTACCAGGTCGGCGCCGTTTCGTTCGAACTCGTCCAGCGCGTCGGGCCCGGTCGCGGAAATGGCGACCTCGAAGCCCTCCTTGCGGAGCATGTACGACAGCGCGTCGCTGAAGGACTCCTCGTCCTCGACGACGAGTACGCGTGTCACGGAAGGACCTCCGGGGCGGGGATGTGTTCGGGGAGGGTCTGGAACAGCTGGTCGTCCGACGGCTCGTCGGCCGGTTCCGCGTCCGCTTCGGCATCCGGGTCGGTGCCGGGCGGAAGCGCGCGGTCGCGGGCGATCCCGCTCTCGGGAAGCCGCAGTGTGAAGGTGGAGCCCTGGCCTTCCGCGCTCCACACGGTGACCTCGCCGCCGTGGGTGGCGGCGACGTGCTTGACGATGGACAGGCCGAGCCCGGTGCCGCCGGTCGCCCGCGAGCGTGCCGGGTCGACCCGGTAGAAGCGCTCGAAGACCCGGTCGCGGTCCTTCTCGGAGATGCCGATGCCCTGGTCGGTGACGGATATCTCGATGAGATCGCCCCCGGCCGCGGCGATCCGGCGTCCTGCTATCCCGACCCGGGTGCGGGCCGGGCTGTAGTTGACGGCGTTCTCGACGAGATTGCCGAGCGCTGCCGCGAGCTGGCCCCGGTTGCCCCAGATGTAGAGGTCGGGGGTGGTGCCGGTGGCCATGGTGATCTGCTTGGTGTTGGCCTGGTGCCGGCAGCGGTCGACGGCTTCGGTGACCAGGTCGTCCACCGCCACCGGCTCCGCGTCGTCCAGCAGATCGTCGTCCTGCACCCGGGACAGGTCGATGATTTCCTGCACCAGGCTGGTCAGCCGGGTGGCCTCGATCTGCATCCGGCCGGCGAAGCGGAGGACCGCCTCGGGGTCGTCCGAGGCGTCCATGACAGCCTCGGACAGCAGCGACAGGGCCCCGACCGGCGTTTTCAGCTCGTGGCTGACATTGGCCACGAAATCCCGCCGTACCGCCTCGATCCGCCGGGCCTCGGTGAGGTCCTCGACCAGCAGCAGCACCAGCCGGGAGCCCAGCGGTGCCACCCGGGCGGAGACCGCGAGGCCTTCCCGGCGGCCCATGCCGCGGCGCGGAAGATCGAGTTCCACCTGGCGTATCTCGCCGTCCCGCCGGGTCTCACGAGCCATCTGCAACATCTGGTCGACGGCCAGCCGGCCGCCACGTACCAGTCCCAGCGCATATGCCGCCGAGCTGGCCTTGACCACGGTGTCGCCCTCGTCCAGGACGACCGCCGACGAGCTCAGTACGGACAGCACGGTGTCCACTCCCGGGGGGAGCACGGCGTCCGTGTGCAGTGCGGTACGGGTCGGGCGGGCTTGCTCCCGCTCGCTCCAGCGGAACGCGAGCACGGCGATCACGCCGGTCAGCAGACCGGCTATCGCACTGGCTGCGGCGACTGCCGCGTTCACGTCCATGGCCCCAGGGTAGGTGGCCTGCGCAAGCGTTCCACAGGGCTGAGAGCTACCTCTCGGACGCACGTTGCCAAGAGTTCACCTTCACGTAGGTGCTGATTAACTCAGGGTGCGCGGCGGGTACGCCCTGGGCCAGCAGCGTGGCAGCGTGGAGGACAAGCCTCGTACATGCCTCTGTACAGGCCTGGGCACAGCCTGAGTACATTCTGCACATATGGAAGGAACGCGATGCGGGACGCATACCACGAGGAGCTCGACTCCATAGGTGACGGGCTCGTCGAGATGGCCAGGCTGGTCGGCTCGGCAATAGGCCGCGCCACCACCGCGCTGCTCGACGCGGACCTCAATATCGCGGAAAGCGTGATAGCCGCCGACGAGAAGGTCGACGACCTCCAGCGCGAACTGGAGACCCGGGCGATCAACCTGCTGGCCCGCCAGCAGCCGGTCGCGACCGACCTGCGGATCGTCGTCACCAGCCTGCGCATGAGCGCCGACCTGGAGCGCTCCGGCGACCTGGCCCGCCACGTCGCCAAGCTCGCCCGGCTGCGCTTCCCCGTCTCCGCCGTGCCGAACGACCTGCACAGCACCATCCTGGAGATGGGCCAGCTCGGGCAGCGGCTGATGGCCAAGGCCGCCGAAGTCGTCATCACCAAGGACGTCGATGACGCGCTGCAGCTCGAAGCCGACGACGACCGCATGGACGAGCTGCACCGCGCCCTCTTCCAGCACCTGCTCGACGACCGCTGGAAGCACGGCATCGAGACCGCCGTCGACGTCACCCTGGTCGGCCGCTACTACGAGCGCTTCGCCGACCACGCCGTCTCCGTCGCCAAGCGCGTCGTCTACCTGGTGACCGGCGAGCACGTCGGCGCGATGTCCCCGGCCCCGACCGAGGTGGAGGGCGCGTAGTCGGCGCTTAGCCCGTTCGGGGGGCGTGCGGGTGGCGTGCCAGTGGGCGATATGCCCTTGTGCGCCCTTGATGCGCGGTGATGTGGGGGAGTTCACTGGTGAGCAGCTAAGCCTGAGGAGGGCGCACTGATGCCGGAGACCCCCACGCCCAAGCACGTAGCCGTACGCGTTCCCGTAGGAGACCGTCCGACGCCCGATTCCGCGACCGCGCTGCGGACCCCGCTCCCGCAGCTCGGCGCCTGCGGCTGCGGCTCGGGCTGCGGCTGCGGCTGCCAGTCCGGCGCCCCGTGCCAGTGCGGAGGCTGCACGGGCTGAGCCCCGCGCCTTCGCCGCGTACGCATCGCGCACACGTGCCCCCGACCCGCGGACCGACCGCGGCCCGGGGGCACGTATGCAGCGAAGGTTACTTCGTGCCGGGAGCGCGGCCGGCGGCGGCACGGCCGGGGCGGTCCGGGCGGGGCGGGGCGGTCCGGGCCGGCCGGGCGGTGGCCCTTCGCCGGGCGGCGGCCCTTCGCTAGTCGAGGACCGCGCCGGCATGGGCGGCGAGGACGCGCCAGGAGCCGTCCGCGTGGACCCAGGTGCGCGTGTAGAGGAGCCGGGCGCTGAAGGGCTGACCCGCGGCGACCCCCTGGAGGGTGACCAGCACGCGGGTGACCCCGGTGGACCCCGCGACCGTCACCTGCACGTCCTCCTGGTCGAATATCTCGACGACCAGGCTCCGCGACCGGTGCGCCTCCAAGTCCTCATCTTTCGTCACCGAATGGCCGTCGGGCCCCGTGTAGACGACCCGGTCGTCCAGCAGGAGGTCCAGCGCGTCGACATCACCCGAGAGAACGGCGGACTGCAGCCGCGCCTCGGCGTCCCGGAGATCGGCCTCAAGCCCCGCCTGATCGTTCGTCATCCCCCGATCCACTCACCTCGGTAGACCATGGCGCAACCCCTTTCGGAGGGACCTGGGGTGCTCGCAGCGGCGGAGGAGGCGGCGCCGAGGGCCTTTCGCGCCGTCGTCGCCTCAGCTCGGCGAAGAAGCCGGCCGCCACCGTGACAACGGGAAAGAGCGCCACCTGACGCCACGTCTCATGGTCCCACCGGTGGATGGCCGCCATCCCGAGGCCGCCCCACCCGACCCAGAAGACGACCGTCAACAACAGGCGCACGCGCTCGCTCATCCAGTCCCCCGCCGCCGCCCGGATCACTCGGGGCCGTTCCCCGAACGCTCGTAGGCGCGGCGCCTGCTTACCGTTCCTCGCCGCCGGCAGGCAACCAAGGGGCAGGAAAGACAACGCTCAGGGCGGCCGCCTGCGCAGTCCGCGAGGTAGCCCGGTGGTTCTTGGTTCTGCCGATGAGTTCACCGGGCGGGGACGGTCTACCCACCGACAGGACCGTTCTCGACAGTTCTCCGCAGGAGTGCCATGTCCACCATCCAACCGGTGATCGTGACCGACGACCACGACCGTCTGCTCGGCTTCTATACGGAGTTGTTCGGCGCCGAAGAGTTCTTCCGCGTACCGGCGGAAGGCCCGGCCTTCTACGTCGGCTTGCGCATCGGCGACACCGACCTCGGGCTGGTGGCCCGGGAGGACCCGGGGACGGGGGCGTCGCCGCGGGTCCTGCTCAGCATCGAGGTCGACGACGTCGACGAGACGCTCAGCCGAGTGCCGGCACTGGGCGGCTCGGTCGGCGGCGCCCCCAACGACATGCCCTGGGGCCAGCGCGTGGCCCACATCCAGGACCCCGACGGCAACCCGCTGAACCTGACCCATCCGATCCCGCCCCGGTGAGGCTGCTCCGGGCATGGGGGCACGGACGAGCGATCCGCTGCGGGCCCGGCGCGACCTGTACCTCCGGCTCCGGGAACCACACGTCGCACTGCGCGATCTCGCCGGGTTCGTAGGACATCCGGTCGACCGGACCAATGCCGACGTACTCCGGCCGAATCACGGCCGGTTTCTTCGTCAGCGGCGACATCGAGCAGGGCCGGCCGATCCGCTCGGCGATCACCGGCCCCGGCATCCTGGGCCATCCGTCAGCATCCCTACGTCTCCCGGTGGTTCAGCGGGGCAGGCCGACGGCGCGGGAGATGACGGTGTCGAAGGCGCGGTCGGGCAGGATCCGCCGCAGGGCGATCAGGGGGCGGGCTCCGAAGCCGGTGGCGTAGCGGGTCTTGGGGCGGCGCGCGGTGACGGCCTTGCCGATGGCGTCGGCGATGACGGAGGGAGGGGAGTTGCGCTTGGCGTTGGCCTCGGAACGCAGGGAGGAGGCGACGGCTGCGGCTTGCGCGGTGTAGGCGCCGCTGGTGGTGGCGGACTGCTCCAGCTTGTCGGCGGCGATGGCGCCCCATTCGGTGGCGATGCCGCCGGGTTCGATGACGACGACGACGATGCCGAAGGGCTTGGCCTCCAGGCGCAGGCAGTCGCTGAGGGCTTCGAGGGCGAACTTGGTGCCGTGGTACCAGCCCCCGAGCGGGGTGTAGATCTTCCCGCCCATGGAGGTGACGTTGACGACGGTGCCGGAGCGCTGGGTGCGCATGTGGGGCAGGGCGAGCTGGGTCAGGCGGATCGCGCCGAAGACGTTGACCTCGAACTGGTAGCGGGCTTCGTCCAGGGGGACGTCTTCCAGCGCGCCGTAGGAGCCGTATCCGGCGATGTTGGCGAGCACGTCGATGCGGCCGGTCTCGGCGACGATCTTCTCGATGCCGGTCCGCATGGAGTCCTCGTCGGTGACGTCCATGGCCAGTGGGTGGACGCCGTGCCCGGCGAGCTTTTCGAGACGGTCGGTGCGGCGGGCTGCACCGTAGACGGTGTAGCCGAGTTCCTGCAGCTTGAAGGCGGTGGCCTCGCCGATGCCGGAGGAGGCACCGGTGACGAGAGCGGTCTTGGCGGGCATGGCGGGGTCCTCACGGTTAATATGAACTCAGGTTCACTATCTATCCTGAACCACAGTTCACCTTGACGCAAGTGGAAGGGCAGGCACCTCCGTGACCCAGTCCAGGGCGCCGCGCGCCGATGCGGTCCGCAACCGCAAGAAGATCCTCACCGCCGCCGGCGGGCAGATCACCGCCCATGGCCCCGACGTGGGGATGGACGAGATAGCCGCCGCCGCGGGCGTGGCCGTCGGCACCCTGTACCGGCATTTCCCTACCAAAACCGACCTGGTCGCCGCCGTCGTCGCCGAATACGTCGCCCGCGTCGCTGACGATGCCGAGGCCGCGCTCGCCCGCGTCACCGACGGCGCCGGCCGCGCCCTGGACGAGCTCATCGGGTTCCTCGGCCGCGTCGTCGAGCAGTCCGTCACCGACCGCGCAGTCAAGGCCGCCGCGCAGACGCTCGGGGCGGAGCCGGGCAACCGGGCCGACGAGGACCGTGCGGGCTGGGCCGTCGCCGGCCTCATCCGGGCCGGGCAGGCCGACGGTGACATCCACGCGGACGTCACCGTCAACGACATCTACCTGCTGTTCTCCACCGCACCCACCGACCAGCCCCCAGCCGCCCGCGTCCGCTGGCTCGCCCTCGTCACCCCGGGACTGACCACGCAAGCCCGGCAGGCGAAGAGCTGACAAGTCCATGTCGGCGGGGCCTCGGCTGATGGTGCGGGCTGAGGGTGGCCGTCACCCTGTAGCGGTGCACCCGGCTCCCTGCTCGGGCAGCCCGGGACGCCAGACGCCCCCGCCCCGCGGAGAAGACCGCAGGTCGGGGGCGCTTCGGCGGAGAAGTGTTACTTCTTGCCCTGGTTCTTGACCGCCTCGATCGCCGCCGCTGCGGCGTCCGGGTCGAGGTAGTGGCCGCCTGGGGTCAGGGGGCGGAAGGAAGAGTCGAGGTCGTAGGCGAGGGGGATGCCGGTGGGGATGTTCAGGGCGGCGATGTCCGCGTCGGAGATGTTGTCGAGGTGCTTGACCAGGGCGCGCAGGGAGTTGCCGTGGGCGGCGACCAGGACCGTGCGGCCGGTGAGGAGGTCGGGGACGATGCCGTCGTACCAGTACGGGAGCATCCGGGTGACGACGTCCTTGAGGCACTCGGTGCGCGGGCGCAGCTCCGGGGGGATCGTCGCGTAGCGCGGGTCGTCGCTCTGGGAGTACTCGGCGCCGTCTTCGAGGGGCGGCGGCGGGGTGTCGTAGGAGCGGCGCCACAGCATGAACTGCTCCTCGCCGAATTCGGCGAGGGTCTGCGCCTTGTCCTTGCCCTGGAGGGCGCCGTAGTGGCGCTCGTTGAGGCGCCAGCTGCGGTGGACCGGGATCCAGTGGCGGTCGGCGGCCTCCAGGGCCAGCTGCGCGGTGCGGATCGCGCGCTTCTGCAGTGAGGTGTGGACCACGTCGGGGAGCAGTCCGGCGTCCTTGAGGAGCTCGCCGCCGCGCACCGCCTCCTTCTCGCCCTTGTCGTTGAGGTTCACGTCGACCCAGCCGGTGAACAGGTTCTTCGCGTTCCACTCGCTCTCGCCGTGGCGGAGCAGGATCAACTTGTACGCAGCAGCAGCCATGCGTCCGAGCCTAATCGAAATGCCGTGGCACCTCACGACCGCCCTCTGTAATATGCGCTGAGCACCAGCGCCTGTTACTAGCGCCTGTTACTGAACGAGGGGGAGCCCGTGGCGGCCATCAGCCGAGCGGTACGCGAGACGACCGGCGGCCTGCCCCGGCAGTTCTGGTGGCTGTGGACAAGCACCCTGGTCAACCGGCTCGGCGGCTTCGTCGTCACCTTCCTGGCGCTCTACCTCACCGTCCAGAGTGGCTACTCCCCCGCCTACGCGGGCCTGGTCGCCGCCCTCTTCGGGCTCGGCGGGGCCGCGGGCGCGGTGCTCGGCGGGGTGCTGGCCGACCGGGTCGGCCGGCGGGCGACGCTGCTGGCCGCTCAGCTCGGGGCTGCGGTGACCACCGCCGTGCTCGGCTTCGTCACCGGGCCACTCGCCATCGCCGCCGTGGCCACCCTGGTCGGCCTGACGGGCAACGCCTCGCGGCCCGCGCTGTCCGCGATGATCGCCGACCTGGTGCCGGCCGCGGACCGGGTCCGGGCCTTCTCCCTCAACTACTGGGCCATCAACATCGGCTTCGGCGTCTCGGCCGCCGCCGCCGGCTTCATCGCCGCCGAGGGCTACCTGTGGCTCTTCCTCGGCGACGCCTTCACCACCGCGCTGTGCGCGCTCGTGGTCTACGCCAAGGCGGCGGAGACGCTGCCGGCCGCGCCGGCCGCCGCGGACGGACCCCGGGAGAACGTCACCCTGGTCGACGTCATGCGTGACCGGCGCTTCATGGCGCTGGCCGGGCTGACCTTCCTTTTCGCCGTGGTGATGCAGCAGGCCAGCTCCACGCTCGCTGTCGACATGGGGCAGCACGGGCTCAGCGCGCGGCAGTTCGGGCTGGTCGCCGCCGTCAACGGCGTGGTGATCGTGGTCCTCCAGATGCCGGTCACCCGGGCGCTGCGCGGCCGCAGCAGCGCGGTCCTGCTCGGCGCCGGCTCGTTCGTGCTGGCCTGGGGCATCGGCCTGACGGTCTTCGCCACCTCGGTCGCCGTCTACGCGCTGACCGTCGTCGTCTGGACGCTGGGCGAGATCGTGCACGCCCCCGCCGCGATGTCGGTGGTCGCCGACCTCGCCCCGGCGCACGCGCGCGGCCGCTACCAGGGGATGTTCACCCTCGCCTGGTCCGCCGCCGCCTTCGCGGGACCGCTGGCCGGCGGCGTGACCCTGCAGTACCTCGGCCGCGACACCGTCTGGCTCGGTTGCGCCGCCCTCGGCACGGTGGCCGCCGCCGGCTACTACCTGCTCCTGCGGCCGCGCACCGCCCCGCTCCAGGCGGCCGTCACGCCGGACGCCGCGCACCGCGACCTGCCGGTCCGGTAAGCCGGCCCCCGGCCGAGGCGCCGGAAGGTCAGTCGACCTCGCTCGTCAGGTGCGTGAACGCGGCAAGATTGCGGGTGGACTCGCCGCGCGACACCCGCCAGGCGTACTCCCTGCGGATCGAGGACGCGAACCCCAGCTCCAGCAGGACGTTGAAGGACCCGTCGGCGTTCTCCAGGACCGAGCCGAGCAGCCGGTCGACCTCCTCCGCGGTGACCGCGGCCAGCGGCAGGCGGCCGCTGAGGTAGACGTCGCCGAGGTGGTCGATGGCGTACGTGACGCCGTAGAGGCGCAGGTTGCGCTCCAGCAGCCAGCGGTAGAAGGCCTCGTGGTTCTCGTCGGGGCGGCGCACCACGAAGGCGTTCAGGGAGAGGGTGTGGCGGCCGACGATCAGCTGGCAGGTGGTGGACAGCTTGCGGGTGCCGGGCAGTTGGGTGACGTACGTGCCGGGCCGCGGCGACTCCCACGGCAGGTCCGACTCGCGCAGCACCTGCTCGATCACGCGGCCCGCGGCCGCCATGCCGGGGTCCGCGGGACCGCCGTCCGGGTGCGGTGCCGGGTCCGGGTGCGGGTCCGGTGCCGGGTCCGGGTGCGGGTCCGGTGCCGGGTTCGCCGCCCGCGCGGGGCCTTCTCGCTCAGCCATGCGCCGATCGTAGGTGACGGCGGTGCTCGAACTGCGCTGCCGCGTACACGTCGGCGGTGTCCGCCGCCGACGCGTCCCAGCCGAAGGCGCGCGCGTGGACGGCCGCCGCGTCGCCCAGCGAGACGCCGAGCCCCGGGTGGTCCACGAAGCGCCGCAGCACCCCGGCGTAGTCGCGCGGGTCGTGCCCGGGGACCAGGAAGCCGGTGCGCCCGTCGCAGACCGCGACCGGCAGCCCGCCGACCGCAGCCGCCACGACCGGCGTGCCGCAGGCCTGCGCCTCGATCGCGACCAGGCCGAAGGACTCGCTGTACGACGGCATCACCAGCACGCTGGCCGCCCGGTACCAGTCGGCCAGCAGCTCCTGGTCCACCGGCGGCTGGAACCGTACGACGTCGGAGATGCCGAGCCTGGCCGCCAGCTTGTGCAGCGCCTCCGGCTTGGCCAGGCCCGTACCGCTCGGGCCGCCCACCACCGGCACGACCAGCCGGTCGCGCAGCGCCGGGTCGTCGTCGAGCAGGACGGCTACGGCCCGCAGCAGCACGTCGGGGGCCTTGAGGGGCTGTATGCGGCCGGCGAAGAGCGGGATCAGCGCGTCCTGCGGCAGGCCGAGCCGGGCGCGGGCGGCGGCGCGGCCGGTGCCGGGGCGGAAGCGCTGGAGGTTGACGCCGGGGTGGACGACGGCGACCTTGCCGGGGGCGGCGGCGTAGTGGCGTACCAGCTCGTCGGCCTCCTCGTCGGTGTTGGCGATCAGCCGGTCGGCCGCGGCGACCACCTGCGTCTCCCCGATGACGCGGGCGAGCGGCTCGGGGGCGTCGTTCTCGGCGAGGGCGGCGTTCTTGACCTTGGCCATGGTGTGCATGGCGTGCACCAGGGGCACGCCCCAGCGCTCGGCGGCCAGCCAGCCGACGTGGCCGGACAGCCAGTAGTGCGAGTGGACCAGGTCGTAGTGCCCGGGGCGCTGCCCGGCCCAGGCCCGCATCAGCCCGTGGGTGAAGGCGCACAGCTGGGCCGGCAGCTCCTCCTTGGCCAGGCCCTCGTACGGCCCGGCGTCCACGTGCCGTACGAGCACGCCGGGCGCCAGCTCGACGCAGGGCTGCCGGGCGCCGGTCGTCGACCGGGTGAATATCTCGACCTCGATATCCCGCTCGGCGAGCCGTTTGGCCAGCTCCACGATGTACACGTTCATGCCGCCGGCGTCGCCGGTGCCCGGCTGGTGCAGCGGCGAGGTGTGGACGCTCAGCATGGCGACCCTGCGCACCGGCCGCCCGCCCCGCCGGCGGTGCGGGCGGTACGCGGCGGCCGCCGCACCGGCTGCGTCGCGCAGCCCGCCGAACCGGGACGTGTACTGGGTCACCTTCGTTCCTTCCGGCAGCCGTACCCCCGCGCTCAACCAGTGCGAACACCGGAGGAGCGGGTTCCATTTCCGGCTTTGCCGAAGCGTGATGAAATCGCTTGACAGTGCGGCGCCCGGGCGCTGCGCGAAAGCCGCGAACCGGGTCCGGTTACCCTCGCCCTATGGGCGGTGAGCGGGCGGTCGGAGTCGTGACCAGGGGGACGACGAACCCGAACCGGCTGCGCCGGATGGACCGCTGGATCGCGGCCGCGCACGGCGGGCACCTGCGGCGGACCGACGACCCCCTCGCGGTCGACCTCGGTTACGGCGCTGCGCCCTGGACCGCGGTCGAGCTGCTCGCGCGGCTGCGCCGGGTACGCCCCGACGCGGAGGTCGTCGGCGTCGAGATCGACCAGGACCGGGTGACCGCCGCCCTCCCCTATACGCGCGACGGTCTGCGCTTCGTGCGCGGCGGCTTCGAGGTGCCGCTGCCCGGCGGGCGGCGGCCCGTACTGATCAGGGCGGCCAACGTGCTGCGGCAGTACGCCGAGGACGAGGTCCCCGCGGTGTGGCAGCGGCTGACCGCCAGGCTCGCGCCCGACGGGCTGCTGGTCGAGGGGACCTGCGACGAGATCGGGCGGCGGCACGTCTGGGTCGCACTCGGCCCCGAAGGCCCCCGTACGGTCACCTTCGCGACCCGGCTCGGCTCCCTGCACCGGCCCTCCGACCTGGCCGAGCGGCTGCCGAAGGCGCTGATCCACCGCAATGTGCCGGGCGAAGGGGTGCACGCCTTCCTCACCGCCTTCGACCGGGCATGGGCCGCGGCGGCGCCGCTGTCGGCGCTGGGCGCGCGGCAGCGCTGGATCGCGGCGGTACGCACGCTGCGGGTGGGCGGCTGGCCGGTGGTGGACGGGCCGGCGCGGTGGCGGCAGGGGGAGGTCACGGTGGCGTGGGAGGCGCTGGCGCCGCGCTGACCCCCGGCGGGCTCTCCGGCGGCGCGCGTCCCCGCGCCGACCGCCGGCCCGCTCCCGGCGCCGACTCCCGACCCGCTCCCGACCGGCTTCCGGCCCCGGCGTCCGACCCGCTCCCGGCTGCTCAGCGCCCGGCCCCCGCCGCAACCCCCGCCCCGGTTCCGCAAAAGGGTAGGAAACCCCGCACGGTTGCAGGAGGGGAGCGTGATGTGCGTCATGTGCGGATCACCACATCGGGGGCGAAATCCCGTCCTGGCCTCCGCATATGACACTGACGGTTTCCCTGCCGCCCTCCCGTGACGTCCGGTTGAGCCACTAGGGTCACCTGAGACCAGGGGTGGCACAGCAAGGCAAAGGAACGACCTCGAAACGTTCAGGGGACCGGAAAGGAGTCGCTTGATGTCCGCTGCCAAGCGCGGCACCGAACGGCCCTCGGCCACCGATCCGGGGGCGGAGCCTTCCGCCGCCGCGGCGCCCGAGACCGCGGGCACGCCTGCGCCGAGCCTCCCGCGCCAGCGCCAGGACACGGCCGACGGACCGCCCGCCCTGACCCTGCTGGTCGTCGGCGACGACCCGACGGGCGTCTTCACCGCCCCCTGGTTCCAGGACGGCAGCGGCCCCCGTATCCGTGTCCTGCGGGCCGGCAACCTCACCGCCGCCGGCCGGCTGCTCACCGACGACGTGCACTGCATCCTGCTCGACCTGCCCGACGTCCTCGAAGGCGTCCGGCATGTGCTGCGGGTCGCCCCCTACACCGCGGTGCTGGTGCTGACCGACGGCGCCGACGACGGCAGCGCGGCGGAGGCCGTACGGGTCGGGGCCCAGGACCACCTGGCCCGCGGCGACGTCGACGCCGCCGCCGTCACCCGGGCGGTGCGCTACGCCGTCGAGCGCAAGCGCGCCGACCTCGCCCTGCGCAAGCTCACCGAGACCCGGCTGCTCGCCCAGGAGAACCGCCGGCTCGAACGCGGCCTGCTGCCCACCCCGCTGCTGGAGGGCGCGGACCTGCGCTTCGCCGCCCACTACCGCCCCGGCCGCAGCCGCGCGCTGCTCGGCGGCGACTTCTACGACACCGTCCGCACCTCGGACGGGGTCGTGCACGCCATGATCGGCGACGTCTGCGGCCACGGCCCGGACGCGGCGGCCCTCGGCGTGGAACTGCGGATCGCCTGGCGGGCGCTGACCTTCGCCGGCCTCGGCGGCGAGGCGCTGCTGCGGACGCTCCAGCAGGTGCTGGTGAACGAACGGGCCGACGACGAGATCTTCGCGACGCTCTGCGCGCTCGACATCGCCCCCGACGGGCACAGCGCCGGCCTCTACCTGGCGGGCCACCCGGCGCCCCTGCTGGCAGGACCCGGCCGGGTCCCGCGGCTGCTGCCGCACGAGGACGGCGGCCCGGCGCTCGGGCTGCTGCCCGACGCGCTCGTCGAATGGCAGCGGGTACCGGTGGCGCTCGACGGCGAGTGGCGGCTGATGCTCTACACCGACGGCCTGATCGAGGGCCGGGTCGGCAAGGGCACGCAGCGCCTCGAACAGGACGGCATGGTCCGGCTGGTCTCCCGGCTGCTGGCCGCGGGCCTGCACGGTGACGCGCTGCTGGACGCCGCCGTCACCGAGGTGCGCGAGCTGAACGGCGGCGAGCTGACGGACGACGTGGCGGTCGTGCTGCTGGAGCGCACCGGCCTGCAGCCGTAGCCGTAGCCGTACGGATGGGCCGTACGTCGGGCTTACCGGCGGCCGTTGTACGGACCGTAGGGCCCGTCGCTACTGCTGGCGCGGCTGCGCCCGCGCAGCCTGCGCACCGCGCCGCCACCTCGGCCGCCGCTGACCTCGCGGACCGCGGGCCGTACGTCCACCATGTAGACGATCACGGCGACCAGGCCGATCACCGGCAGGAACGACAGGATCGGGAACAGCTTCATCACCACGGCGGCGATGCCGAGGATGATCAGCCAGAAGCTCTTCTTGTTCTTGTTCGCCGCTCGGTACGCGTCCTCGCGGCGCACGGCCGCGTCGACGAACGCGAAGGCCGCGAAGAGGAAGAGCGCCCAGGAGATCAGGGCGACCACTCCGAAGAACTGTGTGACCAGCACGCCGTCCACCCGCCTTTGCCATCCGCTTACCGCCCGCCGTACGTCAGCTGACGTCCGGGTGCCACCGTACCGGTCGCACGCGTACAACGGGCCGGGCGCGCGATCCGTGCCCGGCCCCGTTGTCCGCGTGTACGGCTCACACGACTACTCGGCCGGCTTGTCGGCCTTCTTGGCGGCGGGCTTGCGCTCCGGCGCCTTGGGGGCCGCGGCGGGCTTGGTCCCGCCCGCGGTGATCGCGCCGGGCTTGGCGCCGCCCTCGCCGCGCCAGCTCGCGAAGGCGCCCTTGCCGCGCACGGCCAGCTCGTCGTACGTCTCGCGGGCCTTCACCGCGTAGCCGGTGGCCCGGCCGACGCTCTGCAGCGCCAGGTCCTGCACGGACTCGCCCAGCTTCTTGAAGTCGGGCATCTCCTTGAAGGCCTTGAGGTCGATCTCGCGGTAGGTCTCCGTCAGCTTCGCCTGCGCGTCCTTCGCGCCCGCGGTGACCCTGCCCTGCACGACCTTGGGGTCGGTGGTCCTGATCCGCTCGAAGTGCTCGGGCGCCTGCTCCTTGAGCTTTTCGATCAGCGCCGGGACCTCGCGCAGCTTCTCGGCGGCCAGGTCCGCGGTGCCGGCGACCGCGTACAGCGGGGTCGGGTTGCGCAGGCTCTTCACGATGTCGTCGGTGATCGTCATTTTCCGGTTTCCTCCCGTACGGCGGCGGGCCCCTCGGGGAGGCCCGCCTCTACTTGTTCCTTTGCCACGTCCTCCGCCGCCCGCGATTCCCCCGCGGCGGCGTTCTCCTTGCGGAAGGACTCGTAGATCTGGATCAGCACCTGCTTCTGCCGCTCGTTGATCGACGGGTCCGTCAAAATCGCCGCCGGCACCTCCAGCTCATCCCGCTCCCGCGCGTCGAGCATCCCCGCCTGCACGTACAACGTCTCGGCGGAGATCCGCAGCGCCTTGGCGAGCTGCTGCAGGATCTCGGCACTAGGCTTCCGCAGCCCGCGCTCGATCTGGCTCAGATACGGATTCGACACACCGGCCGCCTCCGCCAGTTGCCGCAGGCTCAACTGAGCGCTTCGCCGCTGCTCGCGCAGATATTCGCCGACGTTGCCGACCTTCAGTGACGCCATACGTACGAGCGTGCACCACTGCGCTAACTTTTGCAAGCAGGCGCTTGCTGGTGGCAAACGTAACCGCTCCGGCGACCGCACTCGGCCGCCGGAGCGCTTCACAGCTTCGCGGCGACCGGCACCGACCCCGGCCGCGCAACGCTTTCCCTACGACGACGGAGACTGTTCCTGGCCCGGCTCGGCGATCAGGCGGGCGTAGTTGGCCATCGACCGCTGGTAGCGCGGCAGATGCGGGGCCAGCGCCCCGACCGCCACCGACACGGCCTCGCGGGCGCGGCCGACATCGGTGAGGGCGAGGGCCAGCACGGCGGCCACGGCGTCGTCCAGGTGGTCATGGCCCTGCTCCCGCTCCGCCGTCAGCAGGGCCACGCTCTCCTCGGGGCGGCCGAGGTTGCGCAGCGAGCTGGCCATCTGGATGACCGCGCGGCGCCGGCGCTCGCCGGGCACGCCCGCGTCGAGGGCCGCCTGGTAGAGCGGGACCGCGAGGTCGGAGTGGCCGGTGGAGTCCCAGGCGGCGGCCCGCTCGAAAAGGGCGGTGCCGTCGCCTTCCGGCAGCTCGCCGGCCTGGGCGTCGATCGCCGCGCGGAAATCCTCCTCGGCGAAGTCCTCGACGGCCGCCCACAGAGCGACGTTGCGGCGCTCCCAGTCCGCCCCGGGGGCGGCCGCGGTCCTCGGTGCTGCTGCGGTCATGGCGTCCACACTCCTGGCTGTGCTCATCCGATGCCCGCCGGTCCTCCGGGGACCCCGCCATCGTGCGAGGACGCCCGCGGAGCGCACCACTGATTCGGTCCTCGCCGAATCAGTACGTGTACGGTAAATCCGCCGCGCCCGTCCGCGCCGCCGCCCCTGCCGCCCGCCGCCACCTCCGGCCACCTCACCGCCCGATCCGGACGTCCCCGCCCAGGAGGTCCCGCCATCACCACCCTCCGCTTCGGCGCCGCCGACCTGCTGCGCTGCCGTTTCGCCTACTCCCCGGCCTTCGAGACGCTCGCCGCCGTCCGTGTCGCGACCGGCCCGCAGCCGCCCGGCCACCACCGGCGCTGGCTCGCCGACGTCGGCGAGGCCGCGCGCGGGCTCGACCTGCGGCCGCTCACCCTGCTCCAGCCCCGCCGCGGCTACACCCCCGACTTCCTCTCCCCGCCCCCCGACCGCCCGGTCGACTCCTTCTCCGACGACCTCGCGCGCATCGCCACGACGCCGCCCTCGCAGGCCCGCGCCGAGATCGCCCGCTCCCTCGCGGACACCCCGGGCGCCGCCCGCGGCGCCACCGGCCGGCTACTGCTCGACGGCGATCCCGCTGACGTCGTCCGGCTGCTCGCCGACCTGGTCGCCGCCGCGTGGGAAGCGCTGGTCGAGCCGTACTGGGCGCGGACCAGGTCGCTGCTCGAAGCGGACATCGCCTTCCAGGCGCGGCGGCTGGCCGAGGGCGGCCTCGACCGGCTCTTCGCCGAACTGCACCCGTCGGTGCGCTGGCACGACGGCGTCCTCACCCGGGAGCACGGCGGCGCGGACCACCGCGACCTGTCCGGGGAAGGGCTGGTGCTCATGCCGAGCGCCTTCAAGTGGGACCAGGTGGTGATCGTGCTCGACCCGCCCTGGCAGCCGACGCTGATCTATCCGGCGCGGGGCGTCGGCAACCTGTGGCAGGCGGGGGCGGGTGGTGACGGCGGGGCGCTGGCCCGGCTCATCGGACGCACCCGGGCCCGGCTGCTGACCGGCCTCACCGAACCCGCCGCCACGGGGTGGCTCGCCCACCGGTACGGGCTCGCGCCGGCCACCGTGTCGCAGCACCTGACCGTGCTGCGGGACACGGGGCTCGTGGTGGCGAGCCGGCACGGATACGAAGTGCGCTACCGGCGCACGGAGTTGGGGGATGTGCTCGCCACTCCGTCCGGGGCGCGGTGACGGGCTCGGGAGTCGCGAACCTTGTGGCGGGCCTACCGCTGCGCCGCGTCGTCCAGCACTTCGCCGATCACGCGGGCGTGTTCCGCTGCCAGGGGCGGGTTCGCGGTGCGGAACCGGACGACGCTGATCAGGGCCTTCCACAGGGCCCAGCCGCGGGCCCTCGCCCAGGTGGCCGGGTTCTGGCCGACCGTGCGGCGGAAGGCGGCGCGGCTGTCGGCGGAGAAGAGGGTCCAGGCGATGACGAGGTCGCAGGCGGGGTCGCCGGTGCCCGAGGTGCCGAAGTCGAGGACCGCGCAGAGGCGGCCGCCGCTGACCAGGAGGTTGCCGCCGGCCAGGTCGCCGTGGAACCAGACCGGGGGCCCGGCGAAGTCGGCGGAGAGGGCCGCGTCCCAGACCGCCGCGGCCCTCTCCGTGTCGACCAGGTCGCCGACCGCGGCCAGCGCCGCGCGGGTCTCGGCGTCGTAGTAGGCGGGCGGCGTGCCGCGGTGGAAGCTGTGGGCGCCGGCTCCGGGGCCGCCCGCGGGGTCCACGGCCTGGAGGGCCAGGACGAAGCGGCCGAGGTCGACCGCGAAGGCGCTGAGGTCGGCGATGCGGTCGGGCGCCGTCGCGGTCTCGCCGTCGAGCCAGCCGCGTACCGACCACGGGTGGGGGTAGCCCTCGCCCGGTCTGCCCAGGGCCAGCACCGGCGGTACGGGGACCGGCAGGTGCGGGGCGAGCCGCGGCAGCCAGGTGTTCTCCTTCTCCACCGCGGGCACGTAGCCGGCCGCGGTGGGCAGCCGTACGGTCATGTCGTCGCCCAGCCGGTAGGTGCGGTTGTCCCACCCGTCGACCGGGACGGGCCGTATCGGCAGGTCACGCCACTGCGGGAACTGAGCCGCGATCAGCCGCCGCACCAGTGCCGCGTCGATGCCCGCGCGGCCGTCGCCGCCCTGCGAAGCGTCCATGGTCATCCGGGAATGGTCGCCACCGCTCCCGGCACCCGCAACCGATTTCCGTGCCCGCGCCTACAGCACCTCGATCCGTACGCCGCGCAGCCGCTCCGGGTCGGCGACGACGTCGATGCCGCTGATCACGCCGTCGGCGAAGGTGAACGCCAGCACCAGGCGGAGCCGGCCCGCGGGGGCCATGACCAGGCCGACCGAGCCGTCGACCAGCGCCGGTTCGGTGAAGGCGACGCGGGCCGCGGCGGCCGACGCACCGTGCGCCACCCGCAGGCGGCCGCGGACGTCGACGGACTCCGGGGTGGGGCCGGCCGCGCGGTCGGCGTGCAGGACGACGTCCGGGTCGAGGACCGCGACCAGAGCGTCGAGGTCGCCGTCGCGCGAGGCGGCGAGGAAGGCCGCCACCAGGCGGCGCTGCTCGTCGCGCTCGGCGTCGTCCGGGGCGGGGGAGGCGCCCCTGACCCGGCGCCGGGCGCGGCTGGCGAGCTGGCGGGCGGCCGCCGGGGTGCGCTCGGTCATCCGCGCGATCTCGTCGAAGGGCACCGCGAACATGTCGTGCAGCACGAAGGCGACCCGCTCGGCGGGGGCGAGGGTGTCGAGCACCACCAGCATCGCCAGGCCCACCGACTCGGCGAGCACCGCCTCCCGTTCGGGGTCGGCGCCGGCCTCCTCGCCGGCTTCCGGCAGCGCCCCGTCCAGCGGGACCTCACCGCGGGTGCCGCGGGTCCTGAGCGCGCTCAGGCACAGCCGGGCCACCACGGTCGTCAGCCACGCGGGCAGGCTCTCGATCCCGCCGACGTCGCTACGACTCAGCCGCAGCCACGCCTCCTGCACCGCGTCGTCCGCCTCGGCGGCCGACCCGAGCATGCGGTAGGCGACCGACCGCAGGCGCGGCCGCTGCTCCTCGAAACGCCGGGCCAGCACCGCTTCGTCGTCCATCGGTCCGGTTTCCTCTTCCGCCGCGGGCCACCAAAATAGCCCGCTCCCGACGAGCGACCGCACAGGAGAGCCGTACGCCGCCTCACCCCCGTCGTCAGGGCGCGGGAGGACTCTCTGGCCGAACGCCTGCCCCGAGCAGGCCGCCCACCCGGGCGGCGAGCGCCTCGACGTCCACCGGGGCGCCACCGCCGCCGGTGTCCACCCGCAGCAGGGGGACGTCGAGGTCGAGGGGCCCGCGGTACGACGCCCGTACGGCGGCGACGCGTTCCGCGACCTGCTCAGGGGTGTGCACCGGGTCGAGATGCCCCGGGTGGCGGCGGCGGGCCTGGAAGCGGGCGGCGGCCACGGCGACGTCGCAGTCGCAGTGGACCTGCACCAACCGGCCGTGCGGCCCGCGGAGGCGGTGCAGCGGGGCTGGGGCGGTGTCCGGGTGCCACCAGTTGTCCAGCACCGCGCCGGGTGCCAGCGCGGCCTGCGCGTAGAGGAGGTCGTCGGCCGCCCGGCTGAGGCGGTGGCGCCAGGGCTCGGGCCGGACGCCGAGGGAGTCGTACAGCGACTCCAGGAGCACGTCCTTGTCGATCACCGCCAGCCCGAGCCGCGCGGCCAAGCCGCGGGCAAGCGTGCTCTTCCCGCTGCCCGGCAGGCCCGACACCACGACGTACCCGCGAACTCGGCCCTGGCGGGGTGGGTGGAGCGGAGGGGCCGGGCTCACCATCGGGGACTTCGCCGCCTACGGCCGGGTGTCGGTGCGGACGCCCGCGACACTACGGCGCACCCGGTCGGGCCCGCAGCCCGCCCGCCGGTCGCGCTCCCTTACGGCCCGCGTCGGCCCCCCTCAGGAGCGCGGGGAGGTGGGTGACAGGTCCTCTTCGGGGCTCAGGTGTGCGGGCGGGGGTGAGGGGGTGGGGGTGGTGGGGCGGGGGAGGAGGAAGGGGGTGGTCAGGAGGAGTGCGCCGGACAGGGCGATGGCGGTGCGGGGGGTCGTGAGGGCGCCGAGCACTCCCCAGAGGGCCGTCGCGACGGCGATGCCCGCGCTGGTGCTGACGGACCACGCCGACAGGGTGCGGGCCACCCGCGAGGGTGCCGTGTGGGTGAGGCGGTAGGTGGCCAGGACCGGGTTGAAGACGCCGATGCAGGTCACCAGGCCGAGTTGGACGGTGATGATCAGCGCGATGCCCGGCACGCCCGGCATGGCGAAGGCGAGGCCGAGGGGCCAGACGGCGCGGAGCGTTCCGGCGGTGCGCAGGACCTTGGCGGGGCCGTGGCGGGCGACGAGGCGGTGGGCGAGGCGGGAGCCGAGGAGGCCGCCGACGCAGGGGGCCGCGAAGGCGAGGCCGTACTGCCAGGGCGCGAAGCCGAGGTGGCCGAGGAGGAGGACGGCGAGCAGCGGCTCGGCGGCCATGATCAGGCCGTTGACGGCGACGACGTTGAAGAAGAGGGGGCGCAGCACCGGGTGGCCGAGGATGTGGCGCCATCCGTCGAGGAGGTCGGCCGCCCGCAGCCGGGTGGCCGCGGCCCTGGCGGGGCGCGGCTCGGTGCCGCCGATGGCGCGGATGCCCAGCGCGGAGAGCAGGTAGCTGGCCGCGTCGGCGGCGATCGTGGTGACCGGGCCGAGCAGCCCGATCGCGGCGCCGCCCAGCGGCGGGCCGACGACGGTCGCGGTCCAGGTCGTGGACTCGAACCTGCTGTTCGCGACGAGCAGGTCCGCCGGCGCGACGAGCGCCTTGAGGTGGGCGCCGCTGGCCGCCTTGAAGGCGATGTCGCAGGCCGCGACGACGACGGAGACGGCGAGGAGCTGGGCGAAGGTGAGGAGCCCGAGGGCGTAGGCGGCGGGGACGGTGGCCAGTGCCGCGCAGCGGGTGAGGTCCGTCGCCACCATGACCGGCCGTTTGCGGCGGAATTCCACCCATGGGCCCAGGGGTACGGCCAGCAGCGCCCCCACCGCCCGTCCCGCGGCGGCCAGCGCCGCGACCTGGGCGGGCCCGGAGTGCAGCACCAGGACCGCGATCAGCGGGAAGGCGCCGAAGCCGAACCCCGTGCCGTACGCGCTGACCGCGTAGGCCGCCCACAGCCATCCGAACCGCCGCCCCAGCGCCCGCCTGCCCGCCATACCCACCGCTCTCCCCGTCGACCGACCTCCGGCATCCAACCGACTGGCGTACGCGGCGAGCAAGCAACCGATCGGCCGCCGGGCCACAACCGGCGGTTGTGCGGGCAGGCGGATACGCTGCCGGCGTGGATCTCGAAGCCGTGCGCACCTTCGTGGCCGCCGCGGAGGCGGGCCGCTTCCAGGACGCGGCCGCCGAGCTGTCGGTGACCCAGCAGGCGGTCTCCAAGCGCATCGCCGCACTGGAGAAGGCGCTGGGCGTGCGGCTGTTCACCCGTACCGCCCGGGGGGCGAGGCTCACCGTCGACGGGCAGGCGTTCCTGCCGCACGCCCGTGACCTGCTGCGGTCCGCGGCGCGGGCGGTCGGGTCGGTGCGACCGGGGCGCCGAGCGCTGCGGGTCGACGTGATCGGGCGGCGGCTGGCCCCGGCCGGCCTGCTGGGCGACTTCCGCAAGGCCCACCCGGAGGTGGAACTCGACGTCGTCACGCTCTTCGACGCGGACGCGGCCGTCGACGCCATCCGGTCGGGCACGATCGACGCGTCCTTCCGGGCCGTCACCATGCCGGGCCGGCAGCTCCCGGACGACATCAGGGCGGTCCGGGCCTTCGACGAACCCCTCCAGCTCCTGACCGGCCCCGGCCACCCGCTGGCCGCCGCCCGCGCGGTCACCCCCGCCCAGCTCGCCGGGCAGCGGATCTGGATGCCGGGGATCGTCGCGGGTACGGAGTGGGCCGCCTACTACGACGACCTGGCGGCCGCCTTCGGACTCACCATCGAGGTCACCGGCCCCGACTTCGGCACCGAGCCGCTGCTCGACACCCTCGCAGGGTCCGGGTCGCTGGCGACCTTCGTCGGCGAGCAGACCCGCCTGGTGTGGCCGGCCGACCACGGCCTGCGGCGTATCGCCGTACGGGATCCGGCGCCGGTCTACCCGCACTCGCTGCTGTGGCACCGCGGCAATCCGCACCCGGCATTGGCGGTCCTGCGCGACCATCTGCGTTCGGGGCGCCACGCCGTGTCCGCCGCCGGCAGCTGGACGCCGGCATGGGCGTAGCGAACGGATGATCACGCCGTCCGAAAACCGCCAGCCGCGGGCCGGCCCGCGGGGCAGGGTGGAGGCATGACCTCACACGACACCATCACGGTCGACCACACCCGTATCGAGCCCGGCATCCTCTACTTCGGCACGCCCGTCGTGCTGCTCTCGACCCTCGACGAGGACGGCGTGACGGCGAATCTCGCGCCGATGTCGTCGGCCTTCTGGCTCGGCTGGCGGTGCATGCTCGGGCTGGGGGCGCGGTCGCAGACGGCGCGCAATCTGCTGCGGGACCGCGAGTGCGTGCTGAACCTGCCCGACGACGGGCTGGCCGCGGCGGTGGACCGGCTGGCGCTGACCACCGGGCGCGATCCGGTGCCCGCGGGGAAGGCGGAGCGCGGTTACCGCCACGAGGGCGACAAGTTCGGGCGGGCCGGGCTCACGCCGGTGGCGTCGCAGACGGTGCGGCCGCCGCGCGCCGCGCAGTGCCCGGTGGCGATGGAGGCCGTCGTGGAGGCGACGCACCCGCTGGCCGAGGACGACCCCGAGCAGCGCGGCGGCATCATCGTCTTCGAGGTGCGCGTCCAGCGCGTGCTGGTGCACGACGCCATCCGGCTGCCGGGCAGCACCGACCGCATCGATCCGGACCGCTGGCGTCCGCTGATCATGAGCTTCCAGCAGCTGTACGGACTCGGCCCGCGGGTCCACGAGTCGACGCTCGCGCGCATCCCCGAGCGGATGTACCGCGGGCCCGACATCGCGCGGTCCCGGGCGGCCGGGGCGGGCCGGGGCGCCCTTGACACCCGGCAGTGACCCGCAGAGTCTGAGCAGGGCGCGCTCGCGGTCCCCGCGAGGGCGCACCGTCAACTCCCGTGCGCGGAAACGGAATCGGAACGGCACCACCCCGCAGTGTTGAGCAGTCGAGCAGCCAGCAGCCGCCCAGCCGAGGAGGAGCCGCCATGCGCGGGCCAGACGCGTATCCGACCGTGTCCGGTGTCGCGGCGGCGGCCCGCCTGCTCAGCGCGCGGCACCCGGACCTGTGCCGGATGCGGCTGGCCGGGGAGTCCAGGACCGGGCGGCCGCTGTGGCTGCTGTCGGTCGGGCACGGCAGGCGGCACGTGCTGGTGGTCGCCGGTCCGCACCCGGACGAGCAGGCCGGCGGCGGCACCGTGCTGTGGCTGGCCGAGCAGGCGGTCGCCGACCGCGACCGGATGGCCGACGCCGACCTGACGTGGGACTTCCTGCTGTGCCTCGACCCGGACGGCACCGTGCTCAACGAGACGGGCCCGGCCGGGCCGCGGCCGCCCGCCGTCCACTTCCGGCACACCTACCGCCCGGCGGTCAGCGAACAGCCCGAGTGGGCGGGCTCCTTCCGCGCCGCGGGCGACGAACTCCCCGAGACCTACGCGCTGCTGGCCGTCATCGACGAGCTGCGGCCGATCCTGCAGTGCACCCTGCACGGTACGGACGTCGGCGGCAGCTGGGTGCAGCTGACCGCCGACATCCCGGGCCTGGCCGAGCCGTTCGGGAAGTTCGCCGCGGAACTCGACATCCCCGTGCAGGTCGGCACCTACGACGCGCTGTTCTGGCAGGGCTCGGGGCCCGGGGTGTACGTGCTGCCGCCCGGCGGCCACCGGGACCGTTTCGCCAGCGAGCCGGAGAACGTCAACGGCTCGACCTGGACGCGCCCGCACCGGCACGGCGGGCTCACCGCACTGGTCGAGGTCCCCATGTGGGCCACCCGCCGGGTCGCCGACCCCACCCCGCACCCCGAACCGTCGCACGCGGTCGCCGTGATGGCCGCCAGGCTCCGCAAGGACGGCGCCGCCCTCACCGCGACCCTGGACCGGGCCCTGCCGGTCATCGGCTCCGCGGGGCCGCCGGCCGGCAGCACCGCGCTGCTGCTGCGCGGGGTGGAGCACGCGGTCGGCGCCTTCGCCGCGCTCGCCGCGGACTACGACACTCTCGCGGCGGACCCGCCGGTGCCGCTGACGGTGGCGCACGTCGCCGCCCTCGACATCGCCTCCCGCCGCATCCCGCTGCGCGCCGCCGGAATGCTGCTGCGGCTGCTGGACGAGCAGCCCCTCGGCGATCCGGACCCGGCCGCGGAACCCGGCCGCCTGAGCGGCCGGCTCGAACGCCGCCTCGACGCGGGCGCGCGCGAGCTGGTCACGACGCTCGACGCCCGCTGGGTGCCGGTCTTCGACCAGGTCGAACTCCAGGCCAGGACGGTGCTCGCGGCCGTGGACCGGCTGCCTTGACCCCCGCGCTCACGCGGGTGGCGTTGCAGGACCGGCTGCCTTGACCCCCGCGCTCACGCGGCGGGGTCGCCGCAGGCCGGGCAGCCGGGGCGGCGGGGGTGGCGTTGCAGGACGGGGTCGCCCAGCGACATCAGGTTGATGCCGTAGCGGAAGCCGGGGCGCATCGGCGGGACGCCGGTCAGCAGGGCCAGGGCGGCGTGGGCGACGAGGGTGCCCGACAGGGTCGCGGTGACCGCGCTCGCCGGATTCCAGGGCATCCGGGGGGAGGCGGCGGTCTCGTCCTGGCCAGGGGGCAGGCGCAGGTCGCGGCGCTCGGACTCGCCGGCGCGCTGGCACTCCCAGCAGGGGCCGCAACCGGGGACGTGCACACCCGCGGTGACCAGCGGGCCGCGGTAACCGCCCTCCACCCAGGGGAGATTCGCGGCCAGGCAGACCCGGTTCGCCCAGCGGCGGATCTCCGGCGGGCGGTCCGCGCCCAGCACCAGCACGTCGTACGGGGGGCCTTCGGCGATCAGCGCGGCCAGCGCGTCCTGGCCGCGGATCTCCCGGCGCTCGCCGGTCACGGCCGCGTCGGAGTTCAGGCCGCGCAGCGCGGCCACCGCCGCGTCCGCCTTGGGGTTCCCGATGTCGGCCTCACCGTAGAGCAACTGGCGGTTGAGGTTGGACAGTTCGACGGTGTCGGGGTCCACCACGTGCAGCCGCCCGACCCCCGCGGCGGTGAGGATCTGCGCGGCGGCCCCACCCGTACCGCCGACGCCGAGCACCAGCACGCGGGCCCGGCGTAATCGCAGCTGCGCGTGCCAGGGGCTGGCACGCGGGCTGAGGTCCATCCAGCGCAGCAGCGCCACCCCGCGGGTGTGCCGCAACCGGTCGCGTTCGGCCAGACCCGGCGGCAGCGGAGCCGCCGCGTCCTCCACGTAACCGGCCTGCCGCAGCTCGCCGATGGCCGCCTCGACCGTCTCCGGCCGCACCGCCGCCGGGTGCAGCGCCGCGACCTCGGCGGCGATCCGCGACCCGCTGCGGGTGCCGTCCATCAGCTGGGTGAGCGTCCAGATCCAGCCGTCCGGGTCGATGATCTCCGCGCCGATGCCGTAGATGACGCTGCCGATCCTGACATTGCCGTCCACCGTGCGGTACGCCCGGTGCTCCGGTTTGATCCGCGGCCGCCGCAACTCCGCGTCCGCTCCCCCGATTTCCGCCTCCGTCGCCCCTGCCGCCATCCGGGCCACCCCCTTCCCCGTCACCCTCCTTGACACTGTCGCCGTGCCGCCGGACTCTGACAAGGCACGGGAGTTACCCGGGGTGGGAAGTCAACTCCCCTGCGTTGCAACCGACTTGGACAGAGAGGGGACTCGGCATGGCGAGCACCATCGTCATCAGGCAGCTGGACAAGAAGGAAACCACCGGCGACAGCAACTCCAACGGGACGTGAGCCATTCCACGGTCGATGCGTATCCGGGCGTCGCGGGGGTCGTCGCAGCGGCCTCCGCGTTGGTCCGGTTCCGGCCGGGACTGTGCACCCTGCGGGTGGCCGGCCGGTCGCGGGAGGGCCGCCCGCTGCATCTGCTCACCGTCGGCCTCGACCGGCCCCGGGTGCGCAACGTCCTGGTCGTCGCGGGGCCGCACTCCGACGAACGGGTCGGCGCCGCGAGCGCGTTGCGGATCGCCGAACGCGTCGCGCTCGACCCGCGCCTGCACGTCGGCTCCGGGGCGGCCTGGCACTTCCTGCTCTGCCTCGACCCCGACGGCACCGCCCGCAGCGAAGCAGGGCCCGCCGTCCGCCGCACCCCCGCCGAGCACTTCCGCCACGCCTTCCGGCCGCCGGCCGACGAGCAGCCGGAATGGGCGCCCTCGATCCGCCCGGCCGACGACCAGCTCCCGGAGTCGCAGACGCTGATCGGGCTCATCGACGAGCTGCGCCCGGTGCTCCAGTGCTCGTTGCACGGCAACGACATCGGCGGCAGCTGGGTCCAGCTCACCCGGGACCTGCCCGGGCTCGCCGAGCGCCTGGGCAAGCTCTCCGCCGAGCGGGACGTGCCCGTGCAGACCGGCACGTACGACGCCCTCTACTGGCGCTCCTCCGGCCCCGGCGTCTACCTCATGCCGAGCCCCGGCGAACGCGCCCAGTTCGACAGCCTGCCCGAGGACGTCAGCCGGTCCACGTGGATACGGCCGCACGCCTACGGCGGGATGACCGCGCTGTTCGAGGTGCCGATGTGGACCAGCCCCGGCGTCTGCGACTCCAGCCCCCACCCCGACCCCGCCCGCGCCCTCGCCGACCTCGCGGTCCTGCTGCGGCACCAGTCCCGGCTGAACCGCGCCCTGCTCTCCGAGGTGCGGCAGACGGTGCCGCACCTCGGGGCCGACGAGGCACGACTGCTGCGCGTCGCCGACGGGCTCGTCGCGATGGGCCCGCGGGTCGCCGAGGAGTGGGAAGGGCTGTATCCGTCGCCCGTGCGGCTGTCCTGCGCGCACGTGGCCGCGCTGGACATCGCGGCCCGCCGCATGTCGCTGCGGGCCGCGGGCGCCCTGCTCCAGCTCCTCGGGACCTCCGCCCTGCTCGGGGCGGCGCGCCTGCGCGTCGCCGCCTCGCGCCGGCTCTCCCGCTGGGCGGACGAACTGGCCGCGAGCCACGGCCTCACCTGGCTCCCCGTCCCGACCCAGGTCGACCTGCAGTCCAAGACCGCCCTCACGGCCTTCCGCCTCCTGCGGGACAGCGCTTAGAGTCCGGCGGCGACCAGCTCGGCGATCTGGACGGCGTTCAGCGCGGCGCCCTTGCGGAGGTTGTCGTTGGACAGGAAGAGCGCCAGGCCGTGCTCGACGGTCTCGTCGCGGCGGATGCGGCCGACGTAGGAGGGGTCGCGGCCGGCGGCCTGGAGCGGGGTGGGGATCTCCGACAGCTCGACCCCCGGCGCCTGCGCGAGCAGCTCCCGCGCCCGCTCGACGCTGATCTCGCGGGCGAACCTCGCGTTGACCTGGAGGGAGTGGCCGGCGAAGACCGGCACCCGGACGCAGGTGCCGGACACCTTGAGGTCGGGGATCTCCAGGATCTTGCGGGACTCGTGCCGCAGCTTCTGCTCCTCGTCGGTCTCGAAGCTGCCGTCGTCGACCAGGGACCCGGCGAGCGGGACGACGTTGAAGGCGATGGGCCGGGCATAGACGGCGGGCTCGGGGAAGGTGACCGCGTCGCCGTCGAAGGTGAGGCGGTCGGCGTCGCCGACGACCTCGCGGGCCTGGCCGTGCAGCTCGGCCACGCCGGACAGGCCGGAACCGGAGACGGCCTGGTAGGTGGTGGCGACCAGCGCCACCAGGCCGGCTTCCTGGTGCAGCGGCTTGAGCACCGGCATCGCGGCCATCGTGGTGCAGTTCGGGTTGGCGACGATGCCCTTGGGGCGGTCGGCCAGGGCGTGCGGATTGACCTCGGAGACGACCAGCGGGACGTCGGGGTCGCGGCGCCAGGCGGAGGAGTTGTCGATCACGACGGCGCCCTGGGCGGCGACCTTCTCCGCGAGGGCGCGGCTGGTGGCGCCGCCGGCCGAGAAGATCACGATGTCGAGGCCGGTGTAGTCGGCGGTACCCGCGTCCTCCACGATGACCTCGCCGCCGTCCCACGGCAGCGTGCGGCCCGCGGACCGCGCCGAGGCGAAGAGCCGCAGCTCCTTCACCGGGAAGGCGCGCTCGGCCAGCACCTTGCGTACGACTCCGCCGACCTGCCCGGTCGCTCCGACGATTCCGATCCTCATGCGGTCTCTCTCCGATCTGCTGGCGCCCGTCCGCGGCGCTGGGTGTGCCCGCCCGTTCGAGTATCACCGCAGCGGCGGGCGGGCGGCGAATGGTTTCAGGTGCCGAGACGTACGCCCGCCAGCGCCCGCGGGCCCGCGGGCAGCAGCGGCAGCCGTACGTCGGGGGTCGGGATGCGGCCCTGCGCGTGCAGGGCGGCCTTGATCACCGTCGGGTTCGGCTCCCGGAAGAGCGCGGCGGCCCGGGCGGCGAGGCGGTGGCCGAGCGCCCGGTCGCCGGTGGCGGCCAGCTCGGCCCACGCGGCGGTGTCCAGATGCGCGGAGGCGGTGACGGCGCCGGTCGCGCCGAGGGCGAGCAGCGCGGGCGCGAAGACGTCGTCGCCGGCGAGCACGTCGAAGCCGGCCGGGCGGTCGCCGAGCAGGTCGACGGTCTCGGCGTCGATGCCGCCGACCGCGTACTTCACCCCGGTCACCCCGGGGATCGCGGCCAGCTCCCGCAGCGCGCGGGCGGTGAGCTGCTGGCCGGTGCGGGCGGGGACGTGGTAGACGAGCAGCGGTACGCCGCTGCGCGCAGCCAGCGCGGTGAAGTGCGCGACGACCCCGGCTTCACCCGGACGGGTGAAGGCCGGCACGGTCGCCAGGGCCGCGTCGGGCGCCGTCTTCCACCGTCCGAGCCCGCGCCGCCCGTCCCCCACCCCGACCACGAACCGCGCCCCGGCCCGCCGGCAGACCCGCCCGACCACCTCGACGACCCGGTCCCGCTCCTCGTCGTCCAGGCTCCCCGGCTCCCCGGTCGTCCCGAGCGCCACCAGTCCCCGCGCCCCGTCCGCCAGGACCTCCTCGGCGAGCGCTTCGAGCGCGTCGTGGGCGATGCCGCCCGCGGCGGTGAAGGGGGTGACGAGCGGTACGTACAGGTCCGGGGTCATGGGGCGAGTCTCGCCCGGCCGATTGCGGTAGGTCCAGTTAAATCTCGTGCCGTGAATCGTTAAGGATCTCTGATCTGTGGGAAGCCAGCCATGCCTCGAACGCCGCCTCCACCGCCACCACCGGCGGCACCTTCTCCATCCCCAGCGGCTCCCGCGCCGCCACCAGCGCCCGGTGCACGACGGCCGCCACCCGCCTCAGCGGAGCGCCGTCCGGGTGCTCGGCGAGGCGGGCGGCACCGCGGATCACGTCGGTGCAGACCGACTGGACGCGTTTGAAGGCGCGGTAGTGCGGCAGGTCCGCCTCCAGCCCGCGGGCCGCGTCCGCACCGACGGCCCGGCGCCAGCGGCGGATCACGTCACCCTCCTGGTCGGCCCGGTAGTCCATCAGATGCAGATGCGTGGCCAGGTCGTAGAGCGGGTCGCCGATCAGCGCCAGCTCCCAGTCGATGGCCCACAGCGCGCCCCTGCGGTCGACCACCAGGTTCTTGCGGTGCAGGTCGCCGTGCAGCAGGCGGGGTGCGCGGGGCGTGAGGGGCGGCACCCGGTGCGGCAGGCCGGTCACCGTCTCGTCGCTCACGCCGAGGTCCTCGAACAGGCCGCCCAGCCGCGGCCGGTGGGGCAGGTAGATGTGGCCGACGGCGAAGTGCAGCAGCTCGCGCAGGAAGCCGACCGACGCGCGGTCACCGGCGCCGCCCGCGTCCTCCGCGCCGCCCACACCGCCCGCGCCGCCCGCACCGTCCGCGCAGTCGCAGGAGGACCGCCCCTCCGCGAGCAGCGGCTCCGGGTCGATCGCGGCCAGTGCGGCGAACAGCTCCTCCAGTTGCCCGAGGACGCGCTCGGGCACCCGCTCGGCGGCCGCGGGCAGCCGGTCGAGGGTGACGCCCTCGATGAACTCCGCGAAGGTCAGCGTGTCGCCGGCCACCCGGTGGCGCATCACCCGCGGCACATGCGGCAGCCGGCCCTGCAACCGCTGCAGCAGCAGGTCCTCCGACGGGAAGAACCGCATGTCGTACCAGAAGACCCCGGGCCGCGGCTCACGCAGCTTGAGCCAGGTGACGTCGCCGGCCAGCGGTGACCCACGGTCCAGCCGTACGGCGAACGAGTAGTGGTGGTTGCCCTTGAGCGGCCCTTCCACCCAGTCCGCCCCCACGGCGGCGGCACGGGCGCCGACTCCCCGGGTCATAGAACTCCTCGACTGCGCGGTGAACCAGGTGACGCCACGACCGGCCGAGCCGCCGCGTGGAGTGGAGGGTAGTGCCGGCACGGTGTCCGCCGCGCGCTCGCCGGGAAGCCGTCCGCCACCAGAGGGCGGTCCGGGCTACGCGACGGCTGCCGCCTGGTACACGTGCACGAGCGAGTCGACCATGTGCTTGACGCCGGCGTCCGCCAGCTGCCGCTGCTTCCTGGCGTCCTTGGCATAGCCGAGGAAGGCGACACCGGCGGCGCAGGCGGCCTCGTAGTCGCGCGGGGAGTCGCCGATCATCAGGCATTCGCCGGGGCCGGTGCCCGTGCTGCGCATCGCCTCCCACAGGCAGGAGGGATGCGGCTTCATCAGCCGGGGGTCGGCCGCCCTGCCGTGCACATGGGGCCCGAAGCAGGCCGCCAGGCCGCGCATGTCGAGATAGCTCACGACCGCCGCCGCCGAGTTGTTGGTCGTGACGGCGACGGCCCTGCCGCGTGCGGCCAGCCGCCGCACCAGGGAGTCGGCGTACGGCGTCGGGCGGGCCGAGGCGACCGCTATGGCCTCCTGATCGGCCAGCAGCTTGTCCAGTTCCGCGACCCGGTGGTCGTGTCGCGAGCCGTCGAACGCGGTCGCCACGTCGAGCAGGATCTGCATCGGGTCGGTGCGGTCGGTCAGGTCGGGCGCCTGCGGCCACGACGCGATACGGGTGTTCAGCGCCGCCGCCACCTCGGTCGCCTCGTGCCCGCCGAAGACCGAGGTCAGTGGACCGTCGAAGTCGAACAGGACGCAGTGGGCAGCGGCCAGCAGCTCCGTGAGCGTGTCGACCGTGGTGCGCGGGGTCAGGTGCGAGGTCACTCAAAGAGTGTCAACGGCTTGGCGATCGTTGACCAGAGCGAGTCGAACCAGCGCTGCGAGCTGCGGACGTAGGCCGCGCCCTGGTCGTCGTCGGTCGCCGCCGAGTAGTGGAAGAGGGTGGCGTCCAGTCCGAGGACGTCGTAGATCTCCGCCTCCTGCGTGCCGAAGGGGACGCTGCGCCTGACCACCTCGTAGTAGCCGTACAGCGCGTCGGTGCCGTTGAGCAGGTACAGCTTGTGCATCGGGGTGACCGGGATCGTCCTGATGTGCACCGCCACATCCGCCACGTGCCCGGAGTCGGCGAGCGCGCCCACCGCGCTCTGCAGGGTGATCGCCTGGCTGATCGTCAGCGTGCGGAGTCGGCGCAGCGGCCGGTCGTCCGCCTCGTCGTCCACCGACTTGGGCAGCGCGAGGTCCGCGTCGGGCGACGGCAGCAGCAGCCGTACGGCGATCGAGTCCGGGCGCAGCTCACCGGTCCGCACCCGGTGGAGCGGGCCCTGGAGCGCGGAGTTGAGCGTCTCGGCGGTCAACGAGAAGGAGTCCAGGGTGATGTCGGCCGCCTCGAAGGCGGCGTCCACGTAGGTGGTCAGGCCGACGCCCGCCGGCTCGGGCGACGAGTGCGCCGCGGACCGGTCGAGGACGTAGGAGCCGCGGCCCTGCTGGGAGTCGATCAGGCCCTCCCGCCGCAGCTCGTCGAGCGCGCGCTGCACGGTGGCGCGGGACACCTCGAAGCGCCGCACCAGCGCCGCCTGGGTGGGCAGTTGGGCTCCCGACGCGAACCTGCCCTCTCCTATGTCGCGGCGCAGCTCCCAGGCGATCCGCAGATACGGCACGTCGGGCGGACTTCCGCTCACAGCCGACTCGTGCAGGCTCATGGCAACAGCGTACAACCCTCTGTCAACTTTGGGACTTGACTGAGATTCGTTTTGCGATCTCCGCCAAGTGGCACAACATGATTGCCGGGCATCAATCAACTTCTGCGATTTGACCGGAAGTTGGCGAAGTTGACCAAGCAGGCTCGGCCCACACGCCCGTCCAGTGCCGCACGAGCGTCAGCCGACATCCGGGTGCCGGCAGCCAAGCCGGGCAGGTGCGGGCCCGGGACCCGCTGGGCGCCGACAAGTCGGGGACCTAGCGTCGTCGCCATGGAGGGAAGAAGACCACGTCAGTCGCCCAGGAGGGGGTGAGGGCGATGCTGTTAACGGAACTGTTGGTCTGGCTGGTGCAGCAGGGGCTGGAGAACCGCTACGGCCCGGTCATGGGAGCGGGACTCCTGTTCTGCGGGATCGGGTCGCGGTCCCGCAGGCACGGCACGCAGGCATGGTGCGCCGGCGGCATCCTGATCGCGCTGGCCTATCTCGCGCAGCACTGAGCCCCCGGGGCCGAGAGGCCCGGGGGCTCTGCACATGCCCGGCGGGGGTCAGAAGACCTCGGGGCACCACGGGCGGCGCGGGGTGCGGAAGAGGTGGTCGGCGATGGCGGCGGCCTCGGGGCGGTGCTCGGCCACCAGGCCGAGGGCCGCGAGGCGCAGGGCGGACTCGTCGCCGAGGTAGAGGCGGGCGAGGGTGGCCACGTCCAGGCTCAGGTCGGGGGCCGCGGACGGCGCCGGGGTGCAGCGCGGGGCGGCGCCCGGGGCGGTCTCCAGGCGGAAGGTGCCGCCGGCCAGGCCCGCCGGGTCGTGGACGTCCAGCACGAGGTCCGCGGCCAGCGGGGCGTAGCCGCGGGCGGACAGGGCGACGGGGATGTCGAGCAGCCGCAGCCACATGTAGTCGGCGAAAGTCTTGGTGCGGGCGGCGCGGGGGTCGCCGAGCAGCAGCGGGAGGATGTCGTCCGGCGCGCGGTGGCCGGACTTGAGCCGCACCACCCAGTCCAGCGAGAGCAGGTAGCGCCACAGGGCGGCGTCGGCGACCGGGGTGGCGGCGATCTGCCAGAGCACCTCGGCGTCGGCATTGGGCAGCTTGTCCGGCCAGTACGGGTCGTTGACCTGATACGCGGTCATGCCGTCGACCTCGCCCTCCGCATTGCGGTAGACGGCGAAGAAGGACTCCTTGTAGCCGAACGAGGGCAGGACGATCGCGCCGGTGGCGCGGTCCCACCAGCGCGCGTCGCGACTGATGGCGCCGACGGTACGGGTGCGGACCCGCTCGTGCAGCGCCGGGCCGAGCGCGCGCACCTCGGCGGCGCTGATCAGCTCCACGGTGCCCTCGGCCGGGTCGGGTCCCGTGTACCGGCGGTCCAGGGCGGTCCTGGGTACGTCGACCTCCCACTCGGTGACCCAGGTGGCGGGGCCGAAGCCGTAGCGCCCGTAGATCGGGTATTCGGCGGCGACAAGGATCGACACGGCCTCGCCGCGCTCCTTGGCCGCGGCGAGGTCGGCGGCCATCAGCCCGCTGGCCAGGCCGCGGCGGCGGTGGGTGGCGGTCACGGTGACGTTCGTGACCGCGGAGGCGGACACCGAACCGCCGCCCGGCACGGTCAGGTCCCGGGCCATGCTGCGCAGGGTCGCCACGCACCGGTCCCCGTCGAAGGCGCCGCGCGTGCGCTCCAGGTCGAAGCCGGGCCGTGCGAGCGCGATCTCCTCGGCGCTGACGGTCTGCGAACGGTGGAAGCCGGTGTGCATCGCCCGCACCCACGTGCCGACCTCGGACTCGGTGATCGTGCGTATCTCAATACCCATGTCCGCACGTTACGCAGCCGCGCCCGCGCCCCGCACCCGGTTAACCGGCCCCCTGCCGCCCCCGGTTCAGAACGTCTGGTCGTTCGCGAGCAGGTCGTCGACGTGGGCCTCGCCCTCGCGGTAGCGGCGGGTGATCTCGGCCGAGCAGTCGTCGACGGTCTGCTGGAGGCGCTGCCGGTGGCCGGAGACCTGCTGCTCGTGGCGGGCCAGCCGGCCCATCGCGGCATGCAGCTCCGGGTCGGTGCGGGCGTCGAGGTCGGACAGCTCGACCTCGGCGAGCATGTCGGCGGCGAGCCGCTGGACCCGGGGGCTCAGCGGGGTGCCCAGCGTGACGTGCCGGGCGGAGCGGACCCGGGACGGGCCGTCGGCGAGGATCTCCGGGAGCCGGTCGAGCACCGGCGCGTCCGGGCCGCCGGGCAGCCCCTCGGCCGAGGTGCCCGCCCTGCGGCTCAGCTCGGCCCGCAGGATGTCGATCCGCCCGTGCAGCAGCCTGCGCAGATACGACAGGTCGGCCTCCTCGCGCTGGGCGTCCCCGCGCAGGGTGCGCAGCGCCGCCAGGTCGAGGTCGCCCAGGCCGGCGGCCGCGGTGTCCGCCAGCGGGCCGCGGGGCGCGGGCGGGCGGGACGGCCCTGGTGCGTCGGCCTTCAGCATGCGGTGGCCCTTCCTGGTGGGCGCCGGGGGTGGCACCGCCGGCGCTGCGGCCCGCGGTGCCGGGAGTCTGTCCGGCGCCGGATGTGGTCATACCTGTCGTCACCCGCCCGCAGCAGCCCCGGCGTGCCGGCCCCTTGACGGGCGGCTCGCACCCGGCGGAAGGCCACGGGAGGGATCCTGCCGTCGATGCTGCCACCTGCTACCGGCACCCCGCAGCGGGTCTGCACCCGAACGGCCGTCGCGACAGTTGTGCGAGGCGGCCGGCCCGGCGCGCGCCGGCGCCCGTACGCGCCCCCCGCAGCCGGTCGCGAGCCCCCCGCGTACGCGCCGCCCACCCGGATACCGGCGGCGTCCGCCCACCCGACACAATGAGGCCATGCGTGCGGTGGCCCAGCGGGTGAGCGAGGCGAAGGTCGTGGTCGACGGGCGGACCGTCGGAGCCGTGCAGGGCCCCGGGCTGTGCGTCCTGGTCGGGGTGACGCACGACGACACCCCGGAGAAGGCCGCGGCGCTGGCCCGCAAGCTGTGGACGCTGCGCATCCTGCCCGACGAGCGGTCCTGCTCCGACATCGCGGCGCCGCTGCTGGTGATCAGCCAGTTCACGCTCTACGGTGACGCCCGCAAGGGCCGCCGCCCCACCTGGAACGCCGCCGCGCCCGGCCAGATCGCCGAGCCGCTGGTCGACGAGGTCGTCGCCCAGCTGCGTGCGCTGGGCGCGACCGTCGAGACCGGGGTCTTCGGCGCCGACATGCAGGTCTCGCTCACCAACGACGGGCCTTTCACCGTCGTCCTGGAGCTGTAGGGCTCCGCCGCGTCAGGGGGCGACGACCGTCTCCTGGGTCGCCGCGGTGTCCTCGGCCAGCAGCGTCGCGCCCTCCGGGGTGTTGCGCTTGACGACCGCGAGCGCGATCGGGCCCAGCTCCCAGTGCCTGGCAGACGAGGTGATCATGCCGACCGCCCGGCCGTCCTCGCCCTCGGCCGCGACCCTTACCTGGGCGCCGTGGCCCGGCAGCCGCACCTCGCTGCCGTCCAGGTGCAGGAAGACCAGCCGGCGCGGCGGGCGGCCCAGGTTGTGCACCCGGGCGACCGTCTCCTGGCCGCGGTAGCAGCCCTTCTGCAGGTGCACAGCCGTCTCCAGCCAGCCCAGCTCGTGCGGGATGGTGCGGTGGTCGGTCTCCAGGCCGAGCCGCGGCCGGTGCGCCTCGATCCGCAGCGCCTCGTGCGCGAGCACCCCGATGGCCGGTCCCGCCTGGGCGGCGAATTCCTCCAGGCGCTCGCGCGGGACGAAGACCTCCCGGCCGTACGGCGTCTCCCGTACGACCCATTCCGCGGGCAGTGCCGTGATCGACCCGGCGGGCAGGTACACGACGGCGAACTGCTCGGAGGCGTCGGCGGTCTCGACCCGGTAGAAGAACTTCATGCTCTCCAGGTACGCCAGCAGCGCCCCCTGCGTGCCGGGCTCGACGTGGATCCAGGTGGTGGCGCCGTCGTCGACCAGGTAGAGGGCGTGCTCGATGTGGCCGTGGGCGGACAGGACGAGCGCCTCGGTGGCCTGCCCGGGCGGCAGGCTCTCCACGTGCTGGGTGAGCAGCAGGTGGAGCCACGACAGGCGGTCGGCGCCGCTGACCGTCACCACACCGCGGTGCGAGAGGTCCACGAAACCGGTGCCGTCGGCGAGCGAGCGCTGTTCACGGAAGAGGTCGCCGTAGTGCGCGGCCACCCCTTCGTCAGGGCCTTCCGCGGGGACGGCGCCGGGCAGCGACAGCAGGGGGCTCTTGGTCATGCCGTCAAGACTACGACCAGGCCGGTCGTATGACCGGATCGGCAGTCCGCGAACGGCGGTGCCGGCAGCCGGGGAAGAGCGCCCGGACCGCGAGCGGCGGGGCTGCGGGCGCCGGGGCTACGAGTCCGCCGCCTTGGCCGCGCAGTCCCGGCAGCGGCCGAAGATGGCGAAGTGCTTCATGTCGGTCTCGAAGCCGAACTCCGACCGCAGCCGCTCCCCGAGCGGCGCCGCCAGGCCCACGTCGGCCTCGGTGACCACGTCGCAGTCGCGGCACACCAGGTGCATGTGGTCGTGCCGGTCCGCGAGGTGGTACGTGGGAGCGCCGTGCCCGAGGTGGGCGTGGCTGACCAGGCCCAGCTCCTCCAGCAGCTCCAGGGTGCGGTAGACGGTGGAGATGTTGACGCCGGACGCGGTCCTGCGCACCTCGGAGAGGATGTTATCGGGTGTCGCGTGCTCCAGGCGCTCGACGGCCTCCAGCACCAGCTGCCGCTGCGGCGTCAGCCGGTAGCCGCGCCGGCGCAGGTCGGTCTTCCAGTCGGTGGTGACCATCCGGCCAGTGTAGGTCGCCCGGCCGGGGCGGGACCGTGCCGCGCGACCGGGGACCGCGGATCGGGTACCCGCCGCCGGCGGCGATCCGGCGGCCGAGCGGCTACTTGAAGAAGGCGATGCCGTCGTCGGGAAGGTCCTTGAGGTCGGCGACCCACTCCCGCGGGTCCACGACCTTCTTCAGGTGCGCCGACATGTACGGGCGCAGCGGCACCGCGGGGGTGGCCTTCTCGCCGACCCACATCAGGTCGCTGTTGACGTAGCCGTACAGCCGCTTGCCGCCGCTGTACTCGGGGGCGAAGGGCAGCCGGGCGACCGCGTCGGTGACCAGGTCGATCTGCGGCTTGCCCTCGGCCAGCTCGCCGGTCCAGATCTCCACCACGCCCTCGTCGCGGGTGGTGGTGACGTCGACCTTGCGGTCCGCGCCGATGCGCCAGAAGCCGGTCTCGCTCTCCAGCGGCCTGACCTTCTTGCCCTCGTCGTCCAGCACCCAGGTGTGCGAGACGTACTCGAGGAACGGCCGGCCGTCGTGCGTGAAGGAGACGGACTGCCCGAAGTTGCACTTCTCCGAGCCCGGGAAGTCGAAGACGCCCGCGCCCTCCCAGCGGCCGAGCAGGAAGACCAGCGGCACGAGGTCGGGGTGCAGGTCGGAGGGGATCTCGATCATGTCAGCGCTGGCCCTGGTAGAGCTTCTTCACCGCGTAGAGGGCGAACGCGGCCACGCCGACGCAGACCAGCACGAGCAGGATGTCGTAGTAGTACTCAATGTGCACGGGTCGTGCTCCTCGCGAGGGCAGCGGGCAGGGCCGCCCACAAGTCTAGTGCGCGGCCCTGCCCCCGGCGCGGTCACCCCACGTGACGTGCCGCTCAGCCGAGCAGCTGGGCCTGCAGCCGTACGGTCTGCCGGAAGGCCTGCTCGGGCACCTCGCCGCCCTTGCGGGTCTGCCGGACCAGGGCCACGGTGTCGCCCGCGGTCACGAAGGCGTAGCGGGACATGCCGGCGCCGTAGGGGGCGGTCTCGCCGTAGCCGGAGATGTCCACGCCCTTGGGGACCGTGCCGTCGGCGAGGCTGTGGTCGACCTTGTCGGTGCTGACGCCCTCCAGCGGCCTGGCGTCCGCGTCCGAGCCGATGACGTTGGCGTAGCCCGCGGAGATCGCCTGCAGCAGATACACCTCGGTCCTGGTGCCGTCGGGCATCGTCCAGGCGCGACCCGCGATGTGCCGCAGGCCCTGGTCCTTGAGGAACAGCTCCTTCTGCGCACCGCCCCCGCCGCTCATCGCCTTCAGGTAGGTGGCCGTCGGCAGCCAGGCCCCGGCGCCGGGGAAGGCCGGGTCGGCGGTCGCGCCCTCGGGCAGCGGGACCAGCAGGGACCGTACGTCGGCGTAGTGGACGCCGCCGGGGTTGCGGGCCGTGTCCAGCGGGCGCGGCTTGCGCGCGGGCAGCTGCGGCAGCGCGAGCGGCGGGTAGACCCAGCGCCCGTCGTCCGGCGTCGCCAGCCCGGGGATCTTCGTGCGTTCCGGGCGCGTCACCGCGTACGCCGTCCCGGCGCCGAAGACCGCGAAGACCAGCAGCACGGACGTCCAGCGCAGCGCGACCCGCAGCCGCGGTGCCATGCCGCGGCTCGGGGCGGCGACGCCCTGCGGCGCGTACGGCGGGGGCGGCGGCAGGTACGGGGGCGGCGGGGGTGCGGAGACCTCGGACATCAGACGCCCTCTCCCGGTGCCTGGATACGGTCGAGCTGCCGGGCCATCAGCGCCACGGCGGCGCTCCTGTCCACCGCGGGGCCCTCGACGCGGAAGGTCACCATCAGGTCCCCCTCGGTGGCCTGGCAGTACAGCGCATCGAGCCAGTCCAGCCGGTCGTCGGCCTTCTTCGTGCTGGGTCCCGGCACCACGCAGACCGCGTGCGGGTGGCCGGGCACCGCCGGGCCCTTGCCGAAGACGTCGGAGCGCTCGCTGAGCTTGCGGAAGGCCTCGGGAGCGGCGCCCGCGGCCAGCTTGTTGCCGACCTGCACGATCGTCAGCTCGTAGGTGTCGCTGCCGTCCTGGCGGCGGAAGGTCCGCAGGGCCGAACCCTTGATGTGCATGGCGTCCAGCTCGGCGTCGACCTGCCGCCGCTCCTTCGCGGTGAGCTGGGAGGCGCCGTCACCACCCTTGGCCATCGACTTGGCCTGGGCGGCGTCGAGCACGGTGTCGTTGCCGTACTGCTGGTCGTCCGGGCCCGGTGCCAGGGACGGCTGCATCGGGAGCAGCAGCTCCCCGAGATCGCCGTAGTGGGTGCCGCCGGCCGTCACCCCGTAGGCCCTGGTGGCCGCGGGGGTGGGCGCGGCGGAGGACACGGCGGAGGGCGTGGCCTTGGCCGCGGGCTCGCCGCCGCCCCTGCCGAACAGCAGGTAGCCGGCGCCGGCCAGGGCCGCGACGGCCAGCAGCGCGCCGGCGACCAGCAGGTCCCGCCGCTCCTTGGACCGGGCGGGCGGGGCGGGCTCGGGCTCGGGCCAGGCGGGGGCCGCGGGCGCGAGGGGCTCGGGCGGGAGGGGGGCCGCGGGCGCCGGCTCCGGGTGCTGCTCGCTCACAGCCGCTCCAGCTGCTTGGTGATCACGGACAGGACGGCTTTCCTCGACACCGGGTGGACCGAGCTCACGAAGACCTGGAGGTAGAGGGAGCCGACCCTGGCCTGGCCCGTGCCGACGTAGACCTTCAGGCCGTGGCCCTCGTCGTAGGGGTCGGCGGAGGGCAGGACCTGGCCGTCGTCGGTGCCGGGGACGGGGGTGGCGTAGTCCTGGTGGTCGCCGTCGCCGCCTTCGTTCTCCCGCAGCATCTGCGAGGTGTACGGGCTCTGGTCGTCGCGGAACTGGATGAGGGTGACATCGGTGTCGGTGAAGGTGCTGCTGCCCACCGTCCAGTGCGCCTCGGCCGCCCGGCGGAAGCCGTTCTGCCCCAGCTCGCCGTATTCGGACGCCGGGTCGCCCCAGTTGTCCGCCACGTCGGCCTGGCTGAGCCAGCCGCGGTCCACCTGCTTGGCGCCCTTGGGCGTCGGCAGGATCAGCTTCAGCAGGTCGGCCTCGTAGACCGCGTCGCGGTCGTCGGCGACCTTGGGCGGGGGCTGCGGCGGGGCCGTGCCCCGGGGCTGGGAGGGAGCGGCGGCGACCAGCGGCGGCAGCGGGGTGGGCGTGCGCCCGCGCTGCACCTGGTAGCCGGCGCCCGCGCCGGCCAGCACGCCGAGCACGGCCGCGGCGGCGACGACCAGCGTCAGCCGGCGGCGGGCCATCGGCCGGTAGGGCTCGGGCGGCGGCGGGACCGAGGACGAGACAAGTTCGGGTTCGAGCAGCAGGGCCGGCGACGGGGTCACGTCCCCGTCCTGACCTGCGTCACGGCGTGCTTCGCCGTCGATGTGTTGCATGGAGCCCCCCCAGGCGAAAGACGCGCAGGCATGCGATCTGCTGCACGCGGATTCGTATTATGTCCAGCCGACGCGCGGCGTCCCTACCAATTTCCGCCTCGTGGAATGTGACCTGTCCCACAAGGTTGCACCGCCTACGCTGGGCGGATGGCGAAGAAGCTCGTGATCAAGGTGACGGCGGGCGCGGACGCGCCCGAGCGGTGCTCGCAGGCGTTCACGGTGGCGGCCGTCGCGGTGGCCAGCGGCGTGGAGGTCTCGCTCTGGCTGACCGGCGAGTCGGCGTGGTTCGCGCTGCCGGGGCGGGCGGCGGAGTTCGAACTGCCGCACGCGGCACCGCTGCCCGACCTGATCGACGCGGTGCTGGCCGGCGGGGGGATCACCCTGTGCACCCAGTGCGCGGCCCGGCGCGACATCACGGAGAAGGACGTGATCGAGGGCGTGCGCATCGCGGGTGCCCAGCTGTTCGTCAGCGAGATCATGCCCGACGGGGTGCAGGCGCTGGTCTACTGACCGCGGCCGCGGCAGGGGGTCATCTGCGGCGGTCCTTGCGGCCCTTGCCCTCCAGCTCGTCCCACCACGCGTCGGACTCCGGGTCCCCGGTGCCCGCGTCCGGATCCTTCTCCTGCGGCTCATCGAACCACCGCTCGTTCGGACCGCGCCGGTTGCCGACGATCGCAGCGATGGGAGGGATGACCGCGGCCACCAGACACATCCCGATGGCGGCCTGCACCGACCAGAGGCGTACGACCGACCATGCCATGACGAACAGCACCACGCAGGTGCTCATCATGGCGAAATAGCGATGACGGCGTCGTGCGTCCACGCTTCAACGGTACGTCCGCCAGGCCGATACCGAAACATCTCGGACAGCGGCCCGGAGGGCCGCACCCCCTTGCGCGGAGTGCGGCCCTCCGGGCCGTGTCAGGTGGCGCCGGGGAGGCCGGAGCGCCGTCAGACGGCGATGGCCACCTCGGCGGCCGCGCCCTGCTGGGCGACGACCGTGCGGTCCACCGTGGCGCCGGGAACCAGCGCGCGCAGCGTCCAGGTGCCGGGCGCCGCGAAGAAGCGGAACTGCCCGGTCGCCGAGGTCGGCACCTCCGCGGTGAACTCGCCACCGCCGTCCAGCAGCCGCACGTATCCGCTCACGGGCTCGCCGTCGCGGGTCACCGAACCCTGGATGATGGTCTCGTTCGCCACGTCAACTCCTGCCAGATCCGGCCCACCGGCCTTGGCTCCACACATTGCGGTCATACCTCCGGGGTTCAGTTGGCGCCGAGTTCGATCGGCACGCCGACGAGCGAGCCGTACTCGGTCCACGAGCCGTCGTAGTTCTTGACGTTGTCCTGGTCGAGCAGCTCGTGCAGCACGAACCAGGTGAGCGCGGAGCGCTCGCCGATCCGGCAGTACGCGATGGTGTCCTTGGCCAGGTCGACGCTCTCGTCCTGGTAGAGCTGGACCAGTTCGGCGTCGGACTTGAAGGTGCCGTCGTCGTTGGCGTTCTTCGACCACGGGATGTTGCGGGCGCTCGGCACGTGGCCGGGGCGCTGCGACTGCTCCTGCGGGAGGTGGGCCGGGGCGAGCAGCTTGCCGGAGAACTCGTCGGGCGAGCGGACGTCGACCAGGTTCAGCGTGCCGATCGCGGCGACCACGTCGTCGCGGAAGGCGCGGATCGCGGTGTTCTGCGGCTTCGCCTTGTAGTCGGTCGCGGGGCGCTCGGGAACGGCGGCGACCAGGTCGCGCGAGTCCAGCTCCCACTTCTTGCGGCCGCCGTCCAGCAGCCGGACGGCCTCGTGGCCGTACAGCTTGAAGTACCAGTACGCGTAGGACGCGAACCAGTTGTTGTTGCCGCCGTAGAGCACGACGGTGTCGTCGTTCGCGATGCCCTTGGCGGACAGCAGCGCCTCGAAGCCGGCCTGGTCCACGAAGTCGCGGCGGACCGGGTCCTGGAGGTCCTTCTTCCAGTCGATGCGGACGGCGTTCTTGATGTGGTTCTTGTCGTACGCCGAGGTGTCCTCGTCCACCTCCACGATGACCACCTTGGGGTCGTCGATGTGGGCCTCGACCCAGTCGGCGTCGACCAGGACGTCACTGCGGCTCATGCTGTTCTCCTCCGGGGCAGTACGGATGGTGCGGTTGCGCGACGCGCGGATGCGGTGTGGTGCGTTGCGGTCAAGCGGCTCGGTCGGCGCTCCACGGCACGGGGCAGGCAGGCTGCGCCGGGGGCCTTGCGGCCGGCTTCGGCGCGGGGGAGCTGCCGCCCCTAGGGCATGCGACAGAGCATGGCGGCGACGCGGCACAGGTCGACTGCCCGCCGCTTCGTGAGATCCGCCTGTCGCTTCATGAGTCCCGATCGTAGGGAAATGAACGCGTTGGTGTCACCGGCGTGTCATATGGCGAGACAAGATTGTCCGCATGGTGGATTCCCTCTTTACCGCCCCCCGAATCCCGGGACAAAGCGGCCCGATCTCAGCCGGCGAGCGTCACGTGCTTCCCGCCGGCCGCCACCGATATGCCCACCGGCGAGGTCGTCAGCGAGGTCAGCGAGATCCCGGACGGCAGGTGGGTCAGCTGCCGCACGAAGTCGATCTGCTGCCTGACGTTGTCCTCCAGGCCCAGCGCGGTCAGCTCCTTGGGCAGGCTCACCGCGTGCAGCCCTATCGAGTCCGCGCCGCGCACGGTCACCTGGCTGAGCACGCTGAGCTTCGCGCCGATGCCGGGGATGGTCCCGGTCAGCCTGACCATCGCCTTGCCGTCCGCGCTGGTGCCCGCCGAGGAGACGGTGATGCCGAGCGGTGCGGCCTTGGACAGGTCCGCGTAGGTGATGAAGGCGACGCCGTCGGCGCTGTCGGCGATCGCCGTGCGGTAGCCGTTGGAGAACTTCACCCCGTGCAGGTGGGCGTCGAAGGTCGCGATCCGCAGGCTCTGCCCGCCGTCCCGCGCCGCGATGTCGTCGGCCGAGATCTTGACGTCGTCCAGCTTCCCGAACGCGGCCTGCGTCAGGAACGGGAAGCCCTCGATCGACACCTTCGGCTTGTGGTCGAGCCCCTCGGTTGCCTGGGCGCGCTCGGCTGCCTTGTTCTGCGCCACGGAGACCGCGATCCGGTCGGCGGCGACGAACAGCCCGCCCAGGACCACCGCCACGATCAGGACTGCCCGCCACACTCGCATGCGCCCGTACTCCCCGGCTCGTTCCGCCCTCGACTTCCGCAACGCCTGACGGGCGGCGGGGGGTCCGCGGTTCCCCCGCGGCACCGATCGTTACCTGCTTCCCGGCCCGGCGGCAGGGAAACCGCTCAGGTCAGCGCCCGGCCCAGAGCGTAGACGACCGGCGCCGCCGCGGTGAGCGGAAGGGCCACGCCCGCCGTGAAGTGGACGAAGCGGGACGGGAAGTCGTAGCTGGCCACCCGCAGGCCGATCAGCGCGCAGGCCCCGCAGCACACCGCGAGCACGATGCCGTCGGCGGAGCCGAGGCCGTCTCCCCCGCCGGTCAACGCGCCGGTGGCCGCGGCCGCCAGCAGGGCGGTCATCAGGGACAGCGGTTCGCCGGGCAGCGGCAGCGCGCGGACGAGGGTCGCGGCGGCCACCGCGACCGCGCCGACGACCACCGGGTCCTTCCCCGCGTCGGAGACCGCGGCCGCCAGATAGCCGCAGGCCAGCACCGTGAGCAGGGTCGAGGCCGAGGTCGCGGTGAGCGAGGACAGCCGCTCGTCGGCGCTGCCGTGGTGGCGCAGTTGCAGCACCAGGACCAGGACCAGCCACACCCCGAGGGTGCCGGCGGCCACCTCGGGCGCGTGGCCGCCGTCGGCGACCAGCATCGCGGCGTCGGCGGTCGCGCCGGCCAGGAAGGCCAGCACGATGCCCTGGCGGGCGGGCCACATGCCGTTGAGCCGGAACCAGCCGGCGGCGGTGACCGCCTGGAGCAGCACCAGGAAGGCCGTCAGGCCCGGCCTGCCGAGCGCGGCCCCGCCCGCGAGCAGCAGGCCCAGGGCCGCGGTGAGGGCGGCGGGCTGGATGCCGGGCGCGATGATCGGCGAGCCCGTACGCCCGTCGGGCCGCACCGGCGCGGTCCTGGCACTCCCCCGGCGCGCGGCACGGCCTCCCGGGCGGGCGGCGGGCTCGTCGCCGATCACCGGCAGGACGGCGGTGTGCTCGGCCCCCTGCGGCTCGGCGGGGTAGGACTGCGGGTCGGCGTAGGCGTGGGCCTGCGGCTGGTGCCAGTCGGCGCCCTGCGGATAGCCGGGCGCCTCGGGCTGATACGCGGCCTGCGCCGGCTCCCAGCCGCCCTGCGGGTATTCCTGCGGCGCCGTCCACGGGTGGGCGGCCGGCGGTGTCGCACCCCAGCCGTCACCGGGCGCGGGGGCGCCGTAGGCCTCACCGTAGGCCTGGCCGTCCTGGGCGGCGGCGTGCCCCGACCAGTCGTCGCCGGCCGGCGGAGCGCCGTAGGCGGCGTCCTGGCCCTGCTGCGGGGGCGGGGCGGCGTGCAGCGGCTCCGGCACGTAGGTGCCGTCGGCGCCGTAGGGGGCCGCGCCGCCGTAGGCCCGCTCGTCGTGACCGCGCCCCTGGCCGTGGCCGTCGCCGTACTCGTACGCGCCGTGGTCGCTCATACCGACCCCCCGGCGAAGGGCGGCAGCACCTCGACGGTGCCGCGGTCCGGCAACGGCACCTGCGCGTGGTCCCGGGTGCCGACCGGGTGGCCGTCGACCAGGAACGAGCAGCGCAGCAGCACGCGGGCGAAGTCCGGCCGCGCGGCGTGCCGCCGCCGGGCCGCGGCCAGCGCGTCGGCGAGCGTGGCCGCGCGGTACGGCTCCTCGGCCGTGCCCGCGGCGGCCTTGGCGGCGGCCCAGTAGCGGATCGTGCCCGCCGCCGGGCGCGCGGCCGTGTCGGTTGCAGCCATCGCGGCTCCGTCCCCTCGTCCTTCGTCGTGCGGGTGGTGCGGGTGGTGCGCGTCGCGCCGGTCGTGATCGTGGTGCCGGCGGCGCCCGTCGCGCCCGTGCCGTGCGTCCGGTACGCCCGCGCTGCCGCCGGTCGTCATACGTCCGTACGCCGGCGCGAACCGCCTCCATCATGGACCGTCGGCGTCACCGCGCTCCAACACGGGCGGTCAGCCACTCGCCGATCCGGCCCAGCAGCGCCTCGTCCGCGGCGTTCTCCGCGTGGCCGAAGCCGGGCTCGATCCACAGGTCCGCGCCGCCCTCGCCCGCCGCGGCGGCCAGGGAGTACGGGTGGTCGAGCGGGAAGTAGCCGTCGCGGTCGCCGTGCACGATCAGCAGCGGCGTCGGCGCGATGTACGGCACCGACTCCACCGGCGAGCGCGGCACCGGGTCCCAGTCGCCCCCGTGGACGCGGGTGCCGAGGCCGACCCGGGAGACCAGCCGGCCGGTGGGCCTGGTCACCACCCAGTGCAGCCGCCGCATCGGCGCCGTACCGCGGTAGTACCAGCGGGCGGGCGAGCTGACCGAGACGACCGCGTCGACCCGGGACAGGCCCGCGTCGGCGTCCGCGCCCGCGTGCCGCAGCACCACGGAGGCGCCCATCGAGAAGCCGACCGCCGCCACCTTGGCGTAGCCCAACCGCCGTGCCCAGCCGACCGCGGCGTCCAGGTCGAGGACCTCGCGGTCACCGACGGTGGAGCGGCCGCCGGAGCGGCCGTGCCCGCGGAAGGAGAAGGTGAGCACCCCGCCGCCGGCCCGCAGCACCGCCGCGGCCCTGCGGACCGCGGGCCGCTCCAGCGCCCCGGTGAATCCGTGCGCGACCACGATGGCCAGATCGCGCCCACCCCCGGCGCCGCTCAGGTGTTCGGCTTCGATCGGTATCCCGTCGGACGTCAACAGAACCGCGCTGCGGCCACCCGAAGTGAGCGGTGAAACACGGAAACGCATGTCCTCGGCCTCGGCAGCGCTGTCCATGTGGGCTATTGTTCCCTGCAAGAGGACCTGGGCAATGCCGCCCCCGGGTCCTTTCGTGCTTTCCGCACGAAATACGTCGTCCTCGCAGGCACCGAGGAGGAGTTCGAAAATGAGCCAGTCCGACCCACCCGGCCGCTCTCCGGTGGCCACGCCACCGCGCCCTGTCCTCCACGATGTGCTGAACCGCGAACTGCTCGACCAGGACGCACTGCACGCCCTTGATGTCCGCACGACCGACGGGAGCCCCCGGTGAGTTCTCTGCTGCTGCTGACCAACGCACTCCAGCCGTCCACCGAGGTGCTGCCCGCGCTCGGGCTGCTGCTGCACAGCGTGCGGGTGGCCCCCGCCGAGGGCCCCGCCCTGGTGGACACCCCGGGCGCCGACGTGATCCTCATCGACGGCCGCCGCGACCTGCCGCAGGTGCGCAGCCTGTGCCAGCTGCTCCGCTCGACGGGCCCCGGATGTCCGCTGATGCTGGTCGTCACCGAGGGGGGCCTGGCCGCCGTGACCGCCGACTGGGGCATCGACGACGTGCTGCTCGACACCGCGGGTCCCGCCGAGGTCGAGGCGCGGCTGCGGCTCGCGATGGGCCGCCAGCAGATCACCGGCGACGACAGCCCCATGGAGATCCGCAACGGCGACCTGTCGGTGGACGAGGCGACGTACAGCGCCAAGCTCAAGGGCCGGGTCCTCGACCTGACCTTCAAGGAGTTCGAGCTGCTGAAGTACCTGGCGCAGCACCCGGGCCGGGTCTTCACCCGCGCCCAGCTCCTCCAGGAGGTCTGGGGCTACGACTACTTCGGCGGTACGCGCACGGTCGACGTCCACGTGCGGCGGCTGCGCGCCAAGCTCGGCGTGGAGCACGAGTCGCTGATCGGCACCGTGCGCAACGTCGGTTACCGCTTCGTCACCCCTGAGAAGGTCGAGCGGGCCGCCGAGGAGGCCGCGCGCAGCGAGGCGGCGCAGGGCCGCGGGACCGGTGCGCGCGACGACCGGCAGGACAGCCGTCCGTCCGCTGAGCAGACCGTATGACGATCCGTGTGACGAGCCGATAGACACGCGTAGACTTCCCGACGTGCCCAAGGTGACGCGCGACGACGTGGCCAGGCTGGCGGGGACCTCCACCGCGGTCGTCAGCTACGTCATCAACAACGGACCCCGGCCGGTAGCCCCGGCCACCCGCGAGCGAGTGCTCGCGGCCATCAAGCAGCTCGGCTATCGCCCGGACCGTGTGGCCCAGGCGATGGCCAGCCGCCGTACCGACCTGATCGGCCTGATCGTCCCCGACGCACGCCAGCCCTTCTTCGCGGAGATGGCGCACGCGGTCGAACAGGCCGCGTCCGAGCGCGGGAAAATGGTGCTCGTCGGCAACTCCGACTACCTCGACGAGCGCGAGGTCCACTACCTGCGGGCCTTCCTCGGCATGCGGGTGTCCGGGCTGATCCTCATCAGCCAGGGACTCAGCGACAACGCCGCCACCGAGATCGACGCCTGGGACGCCCGGGTGGTGCTGCTGCACGAGCGGCCCGAGGCCATCGACGACATCGCGGTGCGCACCGATGACATCGGCGGCGCCCAACTGGCCGTGCGCCACCTGCTGGAGCACGGCCACGACTACGTGGCCTGCCTCGGCGGCACCGAGGTCACCCCGGTGATCGGCGACCCCGTCACCGACCACGTCGTCGGCTGGCGGCGGGCCATGGAGGAAGCCGGGCGGTCCACCGAGGGCCGCCTTTTCCAGGCCCCCTACAACCGCTACGACGCCTACGAGGTCGCGCTCGGCCTGCTGGCAGGACCCGACCGGCCGCCGGCCATCTTCTGCGCCACCGACGACCAGGCGATCGGCGTCCTGCGGGCCGCCCGCGAACTGCGCATCGACGTCCCCGAGCAGCTCGCCGTGGCCGGCTTCGACGACGTCAAGGAGGCGGCACTCGCCGACCCGCCGCTGACCACGGTGGCCTCCGACCGCCAGGGCATGGCCAGAGCGGCCGTGGACGCGGTGCTCGACGACTCCCTGCGGGTCCCGGGCGCCCGGCGCGAGCGCCTCCGCCAATTCCCCTCCCGCCTCGTCCTCCGCGGCTCCTGCGGCTGCCACACCTAGCCTGCGGCTCGCTTCTGCCGACCCGCCGCCCCTGCCCGACGGTGCCACCCGGTGGCTGCGACAGGGGGTGCCCCAAGGGGCGCGTGGGGCAACCCCCAGGCGCAGCTCTGGGGGGAGAACGGAGCGTCCCCGGCGCGCCCGGAGGGGCGAGTAGAGGCCCGATCTTGTTTACATCGGGCATATTGTCAGGGTTCTCAGCGTGTGCTCAGCTGCCTCTCATGTTCTGGGCCCAGAGTCGTTGCCATGACCGAGAGCAGCCGCAACGGCGGCGAACCCCAGCACCCGCAGGACCCGCAGCTTCCGCTCTACTACGGCCAGCAGGCCCCGGTCCCCTCCTCCGCGCCCGAGGGCGAGGGCGAGGCCGAGGCGGCAGGCGCCCACGTCTACGCCGGCTTCCCGCCGCCGCCCCCGCCGTACGGGCCGACCGGCGAAACCGGCGGGCCGGGCGGACCCGGTGAGCCCGGCGGGCACCGGCGGCGGCCCCGCAAGCCCGTCGCCCTCTTCGCCGCCGCCGCGATCGTGGCCGGCGTGCTGGGCGGCGGCATCGGCGCCCTGGTCGGCAACGCCACCGACCACTCGGGCGGCAGCAGCACCGCCACCGGCGGCGGCTCCGCCGTGGTCAACGCCGCCGCGCTGAACGGCACCGTCGCGGGCGTCGTGAAGGCGGTCGACCCCAGCGTCGTGGAGATCAACGCCACGTCCGGCCAGGGCAAGGCCACCGGCTCGGGCGTCATCATCACCGCCGACGGCCAGGTCGTCACCAACAACCACGTCGTCGCCGGCGCCAGCCAGATCAGCGTCACGTACGCCAACGGCAAGACCGCGGCCGCGAGCGTCGTCGGCACCGACTCGGCCAAGGACCTGGCGCTGATCAAGATCCAGGGCGCCAGTGCCCTGCCCGCCGCGACCCTCGGCGACTCCTCCTCCGTCGCGATCGGCGACCAGGTCGTCGCGATCGGCTCCCCCGAGGGCCTGAGCAATACCGTGACCAGCGGCATCGTCTCGGCGCTGAACCGCGACGTGACCGTCCCGGTCGAGAACGGCCAGGGCCAGAGCTTCGGCGGCAGCGGCAGCGGAAGCAGCAGCGGGGGCGCCAACCAGTGGCCGTTCTCCTTCGGCGGCAACCAGTACAACGGCGACACCGGCAGCTCCACCACCACGTACAAGGCGATCCAGACCGACGCCTCCCTCAACCCCGGCAACTCCGGCGGCGCCCTGATCAACATGGCCGGCCAGATCGTCGGCATCAACTCGGCGATGTTCTCCGACTCCTCCTCGTCCGGTTCGTCTTCGTCGTCGTCCGGCAGCGTCGGCCTCGGCTTCGCCATCCCGATCAACACCGTCAAGGCCGACCTCGCGACCCTGCGCGGCGGCGGCACCAACTGAGGCACGCGGACGAGCGGCGCCATGCGACGCTGAGAGGGTCAGCGGCACCACCCATGTCGAGCAGCGAGGTATCCCCCACCATGAGCCCTGGTCACGGCTCCGCCCCCGGCACCGGCGAGTCCGGCGAGGCGCCCGCCCGCATCCTGATCGTGGACGACGAGCCCGCCGTGCGCGAGGCGCTGCGCCGGAGCCTGGCCTTCGAGGGCTACGACACCGAGCTGGCCGCGGACGGCATGGCCGCGCTGGAGACCGCCGACACCTACCGCCCCGACGCGATCGTGCTGGACGTCCTGATGCCGCGGATGGACGGCCTGACGACCGCCCGCCGGCTGCGTGCCACCGGGGTCACCACCCCGATCCTCATGCTCACCGCCCGGGACACCGTCGGCGACCGCGTCACCGGACTCGACGCGGGCGCCGACGACTACCTGGTCAAGCCCTTCGAGCTGGACGAGCTGCTGGCGCGGCTGCGCGCCCTGCTGCGCCGCAGCTCCTACGCCGCCGCGGCGGCGGGCGACTCCGGCGACCACATCCTGGCCTTCGCCGACCTGCGGATGGACGTCACCACCCGCGAGGTCACCCGCGACGGCCACCCGGTGGAGCTGACCCGCACCGAATACACCCTGCTGGAGCTGTTCCTGACCCACCCGCGCCAGGTGCTCACCCGCGAGCAGATCCTGAAGGCGGTGTGGGGCTTCGACTTCGAGCCGTCCTCCAACTCCCTCGACGTGTACGTGATGTACCTGCGGCGCAAGACCGAGGCGGGCGGCATGCGGCGCCTGGTGCACACCGTGCGCGGGGTGGGCTACGTCCTGCGCGCCTCCGACGGCGGCCCCGCGTGAAAAAGCTCGCCCTGCGCTCCCGGCTGACCCTGCTCACCGCGGCCGCCGTGGCGGTCGCCGTGGCGGCAGCCGCACTGGCGTGCTGGCTGATCACCAGGAACCAGCTGGAGGCCCAGCTCGACAAGTCGCTTCGGCAGGGCCAGACCGACGCGGTGCGGCAGCTCCAGCTCACCGCCCCCCGGTTCAGCTGCATCAGCGGCCCGCCCGCCGACCGCGGCCAGTACGGCATCAGCGCGTCCAACGTGTCGGTGCAGCTGGTGCTCGCCGACGGCACCACCTGCTGGGTGTCGGGCAGCGGCACCTTCCCCGTCACCGCCGCCGACAAGGAGGTCGCAGCGACACCGCCGGGCCCCGGTCAGGAGACGTCGGTCACCCACACCGTGACGTCGGGCGGCAAGAAGCTGCGCGTCCACACCTCCACCACCGGCTTCGCATTCAACGGCCAGCCGGCCGCCCTGGCCGTCGCCCGCCCCACCAGTGACGTCACCGACCCGCTCACCACCCTGGCCTGGGTCCTGCTCGCCGTCGCCGGGATCGGCGTGCTCGGGGCCTCCAGTGCCGGCCTGTGGATCGCCCGTACGGGGCTGCGGCCCGTGGACCAGCTGACGGAGACCGTCGAGCACATCGCCCGTACCGAGGACCTCAACGTCCGCATCCCGGTCGAGGGGGAGGACGAGATCGCCAGGCTCGGCAAGTCCTTCAACGCGATGACGTCCGCGCTGGCGTCGTCCCGTGACCGGCAGCAGCAGCTGATCGCCGACGCCGGGCACGAGCTGCGCACCCCGCTGACGTCGCTGCGTACCAACATCGAGCTGCTGGAGCGCAGCGAGGCGACGGGCCGGGCCATCCCGCCGGAGGACCGGCGGGCGCTGCTGGCCTCGGTGAAGGCCCAGATGACCGAACTGGCCGCACTGATCGGCGACCTCCAGGAGCTGTCCCGCCCGGACGCCGCCCCGACCCTCCAGGTCGTCCCGTTGCACGAGATCACCGGTACCGCCCTGGAGCGCGCCCGGCTGCGGGGGCCCGACCTGACCATCACCGCGGACGTGTCGCCGTGGTTCGTGCGCGGCGAGGCGTCGGCCCTGGAGCGGGCCCTGGTCAACCTGCTGGACAACGCGGTGAAGTTCAGCCCGCCCGCCGGCCGCGTCGAGGTGCGGCTGTACGGCGGCCGGCTGACCGTACGCGACCACGGCCCCGGTATCCCGGCCGAGGAACTGCCGCACGTCTTCGAGCGCTTCTGGCGGTCCCCGAGCGCCCGCTCCCTGCCCGGCAGCGGGCTCGGCCTGTCCATCGTGGCCCGGACGGTGCAGCAGTGCGGCGGCACGGTCTCCCTGACGCCGGCCGCGGGCGGCGGCACCGAGGCCACGCTGTATCTGCCGGGCGCCCCCACGGCCCCGCCGGACGAACCGCCGTGGACCTGACCCGTATCAGCATATGAAATGCCTGTCTCACATCGCGGCAACAGGCGAATACTTGCCTGCACCATCCACTTACCGGGAGGTGCGTCGACCGTGCGTCGCTGGATCATGCTCGCGCTGGGGACCGCCGCGCAGACCGCGGCCTGTGCGTTCGTCTACGGGATCCCGTATCTCGCCGACGACCTGCGCACGCAGCAGGACCTGAGCCTCACCCAGGTCGGCCTGCTGGTGGCCTGCCCGACCGCGGGCCTGGTGCTCGCGCTGTACGCATGGGGCGCCGCGGCCGACCGGTGGGGCGAGCGGGTGGTCATCGCGGTGGGGCTCGGCGCCGCCGCGGCGGCGCTCGGCGGGGCCGCGTGGGGAGCGCACGGGATGGTCGCGCTCGGCGCGCTGCTGGTGCTGGCGGGCGCCGCGGGCGCTTCGGTCTACTCGGCCAGCGGGCGGCTGGTCATGGGGTGGTTCGCGGCGAGCGAGCGCGGGCTCGCGATGGGCATCAGGCAGACGTCCACCCCGCTGGGCATGGGCCTGGGCGCGCTGGCCATGCCGCCGCTGGCCGGGGCGCACGGGCTGCCGGGCGCCATCGGCTTCCTGGCCGTGCTGTGCGCGGTGATCGCCGTGCTGATCGCACTGTTCGCCGCCGACCCGGTGCGGCCCGCCGCGAAGTCCGCCGAGCCCGCGCCCAACCCCTACCGCGGCTCGCGCCTGCTGTGGCGCATCCACGGTGCGGCCGCGCTGCTGGTCGTCCCGCAGTTCACCGCCGGGGCCTTCGCGCTGGTGCTGCTGGTGGACGTACGCGGCTGGTCCGCGGTGCACGCCGGGCAGCTGATCGCCGTCGGCCAGGGTCTGGGCGCGGTCTCCCGCATCCTGGTCGGCCGCTGGTCGGACCGGGTCGGCGACCGGCTGCGGCCCATGCGGCTGCTGGCCGTGGTCACCGCGGCCGTGGTCGCCTGCGCCGCGCTGAGCACCGCCTTCCCCTCGCCGCTGACCGCCGCCACGCTGGTGGCCGCCATCGCGATCACGTCGAGCACCAACGGCCTGTCCTTCACGTCCACCGCGGAGCACGCCGGGCCCGCCTGGTCGGGCCGCGCCCTCGGCGTCCACAACACCGGCCAGAACCTGACCGCCGCGGTCGTGCCGCCGGTCATGGCCGCGGTCATCTCCGCCACCGCCTACTGGCCCGGATTCGCCCTGGCCGCCGTCACGGCCTGCGTGTCGGCCGCGATCATCCCGGTGGCACGAGCGGTGCCCGCCCGCTCCGAGCCGGACCGGCCCCGTACGATTCCGGCATGACCGACCGGCGGATCGACACCCTGACCGACCTCCCCGCCGACACCGCGCAGGCGGTGCTCGACCTGATCGCCGGCGCCGCCGCGGCGGACGGCCAGCCGGCGGTGTCCGAGCAGGGCCGGCTGCACGTGCGCGGCGGCGGCCGGGAGGGCGTACGGCACCTGCTGCTGTACTCCGGTGACGAGCTGGCCGGATACGGGCAGATCGAGGAGTCCGACCCCGTCGAGGCGCCCGCCGCGGAATTCGTCGTCCGGCCCGAGCACCGGCTGCACGGGCACGGGCGGGCCCTCGGCGACACGCTGCTCGCCGCCACCGGGCGCCGGCTGCGGGTGTGGGCGCACGGCGGCCACCCCGCGGCGCGGCACCTGTCCGTGCTGCTCGGCCTCAAGCTCTTCCGCGAGCTGCGCCAGCTGCGGATGCCGCTGGACGGCCCCCTTCCCGAGCCGGTGCTGCCCGAGGGGGTGACCGTGCGGGCCTTCCGGCCCGGACAGGACGACGCGGACTGGCTCGCCCTCAACGCGGCGGCCTTCGCCCACCACCCGGAGCAGGGTTCGCTCACCCAGCGTGACCTCGCCGACCGTATGGCCGAACCCTGGTTCGACCCCGCCGGCTTCTTCCTGGCCTTCCGCGGCTCCGCCCTCGTCGGCTTCCACTGGACCAAGGTGCACGCCGACCTCGGCCTCGGCGAGGTCTACGTCGTCGGCGTCGCCCCCACCGAACAGGGCAACGGCCTCGGCCGCGCCCTGACCACCATCGGCCTGCGCCACCTGGCCGCCCGCGGCCTCCCGGGCGTCCTGCTCTACGTCGACGCCGACAACCCCGCCGCCCTGTCGGTGTACGAGCGCCTCGGCTTCTCCACCTACGAGGTCGACCTGATGTACCGCTCGGAGACCTAGGCCCGCGGGCGCGGCAGCCGGGCGACGTACCGCGGGACGGATACGGGGGCGCGCCCCGGGGCAAGATCACCCTCGCCGGAGGCGCTGCGCTTGCCTGACGGCCATGCTCCCGTTACCGGCGGTTCAACCGCCCTTGCGAGCATCTCAGGATGCAGCCCGCTGCCCCCCACCACCCACCCCGGCCCGACCTGCCGAAACCCCCCGTGGCACGAGACAATGGAGCGACGGCTGCTGGCCGCCTGACGGGGGGTGTCGGCCGCGTGGACGACGTGCCGCAACCGGAGGAGGGCTCGCACACCATGGCCCAGACGAATCGCCCCAGCGTCCCGGCCCAGCCCCGGTCGGGGCAGGCCGAGGGCACCACCGACGCGTTCGGCACCTTCCGGCCGCGGGTCGTACCCGACCTGGAACCCGAACCGCCGGGGCTCGACGCGGCCAGCGAGGAATTCGGCGAGGAGCTGCCCGAAGGCCGTTTCCTGGACCGGGAGCGCAGCTGGCTGGCCTTCAACGAGCGGGTGCTCGAACTGGCCGAGGACCCGGCCACCCCGCTGCTCGAACGCGCGAACTACCTGGCGATATTCGCCAGCAACCTCGACGAGTTCTTCATGGTCAGGGTCGCCGGCCTCAAGCGCCGCATGGCCACCGGGGTGGCGACCCGCTCCGCGTCGGGCCTGCAGCCCAGGGATGTCCTCGACCTGATCCTGACCAGGTCCCGCGAGCTGATGGCCAGGCACGCCGCCTGCTTCCAGAACGACATCGCCCCGCAGCTGGCCGACGAGGGCATCCACGTCATCCGCTGGGCCGAGCTGACCGACAAGGAGCAGGCGCGGCTCGCCACGCTGTTCCGGCAGCAGATCTTCCCGGTCCTGACCCCGCTGGCCGTCGACCCGGCGCACCCCTTCCCGTACATCTCCGGCCTGTCGCTGAACCTGGCGGTGGTGGTACGCAACCCCGTCTCCGGCCACGAGCACTTCGCGCGGGTGAAGGTGCCGCCGATCCTGTCCCGCTTCCTGGAGGCCGGCCCGCAGCGCTACGTCCCGCTGGAGGACGTGATCGCCGCGCACCTGGAGGAGCTCTTCCCGGGGATGGACGTCCTGGACCACCACATGTTCCGGGTGACCAGGAACGAGGACCTGGAGGTCGAGGAGGACGACGCCGAGAACCTGCTGCAGGCCCTGGAGAAGGAGCTGATGCGGCGCCGCTTCGGGCCGCCGGTGCGCCTGGAGGTCGAGGAGTCGATCGCCCCCCGGGTGCTCGACCTGCTCGTGCACGAGCTGAAGATGAAGCACACCGAGGTCTACCCCCTGCCCGGGCCGCTGGACCTGACCGGCCTGTTCGCGATCGCGCGGCTGGACCGGCCCGAGCTGAAGTTCGGCAGCTTCATCGCGGGCACCCACCGCGACCTGGCCGAGGTGGAGTCCGCGTCACCGCCGGACATCTTCGCGGCGATGCGGGAGCGGGACATCCTGCTGCACCACCCGTACGACTCGTTCTCCACCTCCGTGCAGGCCTTCCTCGACCAGGCGGCCGCCGACCCGGCCGTCCTGGCCATCAAGCAGACCCTCTACCGCACCTCGGGCGACTCGCCGATCGTGGACGCGCTGATCGACGCGGCCGAGGCGGGCAAGCAGGTCCTGGTGCTGGTCGAGATCAAGGCGCGCTTCGACGAGCAGGCCAACATCAAATGGGCCAGGAAGCTCGAAGAGGCCGGCTGCCACGTCGTCTACGGCCTGGTGGGCCTCAAGACGCACTGCAAGCTCTCGCTGGTGGTCAGGCAGGAGGGCGACACCCTGCGCCGCTACAGCCACGTGGGCACCGGCAACTACCACCCCAAGACGGCCAGGGTCTACGAGGACCTGGGCCTGCTGACCGCCGACCCGCAGGTCGGGGCGGACCTCTCGCACCTGTTCAACCGGCTGTCCGGCTACTCGCGGCGCGCCACCTACAACCGGCTGCTGGTCGCGCCGCGCAGCCTGCGGGACGGCCTGGTGACCCGGATCATGGCGGAGATCGAGCACCACCGGGCCGGCAAGCCCGCGTTCGTCCGCATCAAGGTCAACTCGATCGTGGACGAGGCGCTGATCGACGCGCTCTACCGGGCCTCGCAGGCCGGCGTCCCGGTGGACATCTGGGTCCGCGGGATCTGCGCGGTACGCCCGGGGGTTGCCGGGCTGTCGGAGAACATCAGGGTCCGCAGTGTCCTGGGCCGATTCCTCGAACACTCCCGGGTGTTCGCGTTCGGCAACGGCGGCGAACCCGAAGTGTGGTTCGGCAGCGCCGACATGATGCACCGTAACCTCGACCGCCGCATCGAGGCGCTGGTCAGGGTCGCCGACCCGGCCCATCGCGCCACCCTCAACCGCCTGCTGGAGACCGGGATGTCGGACACCACGTCCTCCTGGCACCTGGCGGCTGACGGCAACTGGACGCGGCACAGCACCGACGCCGAGGGGCGCCCGCTGCGCAACGTCCAGGAGATGCTCATCGACGCCCGGAGGCGCCGGCGTGGCCCATCAGCAGCTACCTGACCGGCTGCCGTCGCAGCACAGCCAGACCCTGCCGGACGGCGGCGGCCCGCCCGCCCATCCGCCCCCGTCCGCGGTACCGACCAGAGCCAGGCCGCAACGCCTGCCCGCGCTCGGCGGCAGCGCACCGGCAGACAACGGGGACACGGGGACCAGCGCCAGCATGAACGCCGAAGCGTACGACGCCACGCCGCCGCTCGGCGGCACCGCGGGCGAGGTGCTCACCCGCTACCTGCACCAGCGCGCCGCCGCCTTCCTGCGCGCGCTGAGCCTGCGCGGTGGCAACGAGGCCGAGGCCGACGCGCTGCTGCGCGGCAGCGCCCGCCGGATCGGCGGGGCCCTGCACATCTACGCCCCGCTGACCGACCCCTCCTGGGCCGAGCCGCTGCGGACCGAGCTGGGCTGGCTGACCACGACGCTGGGTCGCGAGCCGCAGTACGCCACCCGGCTGGCCCGGCTGCTCAGCGCGCTGCGGCGGCTGTCGGTCGCGGCGGACGAGCCGGCCGTCGCGGTGGGTGGCGCGGCGGCGCCCGCGCCCTCCGGCGGCCCGCTCGCGCTGGGCGCGGCCCGCGCGGGCGCGCTGCTCGAACGCCAGCTGACCCTGGCGAGGACCCGGGCGCACTCGGCGTCGCTCCAGGCAATGGGCTCGTCCCGCTTCCACGCGCTGGCCGACGCGATCGCCGTCCTGGTCTCCGAGGTGCCGCTGGCGCCCGCCGCCGCGGCCCCGGCACGCACCGCCATGCCGCCACTGGCCTCGCAGGCCTACCGGCGGTTCGCCGACGCCGCGGCCGCGCTGCCGCTGCACCGGGCGGCGCACCCGTACAACGCCGACGCGGTCCAGGCCTCGCTGGGCGCCGACCTCACCGCCGACCTCCAGGACGCGCCCTGGCACCAGGTCCGCGTGCTGCTGCGGCTGAGCCGCTACGCCGCCGAGGTCGCCCGGCAGGACGGCGACGCCGCCGACCGGCAGCGGCTCGCCGAGGCGGCCGGGCTGCTGGAGCGGCACCGGGAGGCCGCCGAGTCCGCGTCCGCGGTCGCCGCGGCCGCCCGCACCCCGCGGATAGCGCCGGCGACCGCCTACGCGCTCGGCGTGCTGCACGCCGACCAGCGGCACGAGGTCGAGGCGGCCCGCTTCGCCTTCTCCCGGCTGTGGCAGGCCGCGATCCCGGGGCCGCGCGGGCTGTGAGCGGCGACAGCGCGGCCGTCCTGGCGGCCGGTGCGGTGCTCTGGCGCCCCGCACCGGCGGGCATCGAGATCGCCCTGATCCACCGGCCGCGCTACGACGACTGGAGCCTGCCCAAAGGTAAGCTCAAACGGGGCGAGGCCTTCTCCGACGCCGCGGTGCGCGAGACCCGCGAGGAGACCGGCCTGGCCTGCGACCTGGGCCCGGCGCTGGCCGTCACCCACTACCTGGTCGGCGGCCGCCCCAAGGAGGTCCGCTACTGGGCCGCCCGGGCCCACGCGGGCGACTTCGTCGCCAACCAGGAAGTGGACGCCATGGCCTGGCTCCCCCCGGCCACCGCCCGCCACCGCCTCACCCACGACCGCGACCGCCCCCTCGTCGACGCGCTCGTGCGGGCACTCGCCTAGGGCCTCTTGCCCCTTGCACAGGGGACACGTACGTACCTCTCGCCCCGCTGAAAGGGACGGCACCGTGCTGACGGGTGAGGTTCACCCGCAGTTCACCCTCTTCCGTTGGTCGCTTCACCTGATCTGCCTAATTTCGGCCTTACCGGTGAGCACCAGCCGCCGGAGCACGCAGAACCACAACTCTCTGCTTCGCCGTCCATCCGGCGGGCTCTCGGAAGGAACACACGAAGGTGAAGCTTCAGCGTAAGAGCGGGCTGCGGGCCCTGACCGTCGGCGCGGTCGCGATTACCGGTGCGCTCGTCCTGTCGGCCTGCGGTTCGGACGACAACAGCGGCAGCACGCCGAGCAACTCCGCCAGCAGCTCGAACAGCGCGTCGAGCGGCACCGGCAGCAACGCGGCGGGCATCTCCTGCGCGACCGGCAAGCTCCTGTCCTCGGGTTCGACCGCCCAGCAGAACGCGATCGAGTCGTGGGTCAAGGACTACCAGCAGGCGTGCAGCGGCGCCACGATCAACTACAAGCCGTCCTCCTCCGGCGAGGGCATCATCGACTTCAACAACGGCACGGACGCCTTCGCCGGCTCCGACTCGCCGCTGAAGCCCGAAGAGGTCGCCAAGTCCAAGAGCGTCTGCACCGGCGGCACGGGCATCAACATCCCGATGGTCGGCGGCCCGATCGCGGTCGGCTACAACCTGCCCGGCGTGAACAACCTCGTACTCAACGCCTCCACGCTGGCCAAGATCTTCAACGGCAAGATCTCCACCTGGAACGACCAGGCCATCAAGGCGCTCAACCCGGGCGTGAACCTGCCGAGCACGAAGATCCAGTCCGTCCACCGCCAGGACGACTCCGGCACCACCGACAACCTGACCAAGTACTTCAAGGGCGCCGCGCCGGCCGACTGGCCGTACGAGCACGCCAAGGCGTGGGCCGCCAAGGGCGGCCAGGCCGCCGCGAAGTCCGCGGGTGTCGCCGCGCTGGTGAAGCAGACCGAGGGCTCGATCGGCTACTTCGAGCTGTCCTACGCGACCGCCAGCCAGATCCCCACGGTCAAGATCAACACCGGTGCCGCCGCCCCGGTCGAGGCCACCACCGCCAACGCGTCCGCGGGCATCGCCCAGGCGAAGGTCAAGGGCACCGCCCCCGACCTGGCCCTGGACCTCAGCGCCGCCTACACCACCAAGGCGGACAACGCCTACCCGATCGTCCTGGTGACGTACGAGATCGCCTGCGACAAGGGCAACAAGGCCGACACCCTGGCCCTGACCAAGTCCTTCCTGAACTACATCGCCAGCGACGCCGGCCAGGCCAAGCTCACGGACGCGGGCTACGCGCCGCTGCCGACCGCGATCGCCACGCAGGTCCGCACCACCATCTCCGCCCTTTCCTGATCGAAGCGCGGAGGGTCCCGCGGCCCGTGGCCGCGGGACCCTCCGCGTATCCGGTGCACCGCCGCCGGGGGAGCCCGCTCCCCCACCCAGACCGGAGACAACACCATGACAACCACCGCTCCGCCCCCGACCACACCTGAACCGCACCGGGTCGCGAGGACCGTCTCCCGCCCCGGGGACCGCATCTTCGCCGGTATGGCCCGCGGCTCCGGCATCCTGCTGCTGATCGTGATGGCCGCCATCGCGCTGTTCCTGACCGTCCGCGCGGTCAGCGCCATCTCCAAGGACCACGGCAACTTCCTGACCACCTTCGAGTGGACGCCGAGCCTGAACCCGCCGGTCTTCGGCATCGCGGTCCTGGCCTACGGCACCGTGGTCAGCTCGGTCATCGCGATGGCCATCGCCGTGCCCATCGCGATCGGCATCGCGCTGTTCATCACCCACTACGCACCGCGCCGCCTGGGCGGCCCGATCGCCTACGTGATCGACCTGCTCGCCGCGGTCCCCAGCATCGTCTACGGCCTGTGGGGCGCCCTCTTCCTGGTGCCGCACCTGCGAGGCGTCAACCTCTGGCTGGACGACTACTTCGGCTGGACCTACATCTTCCACAAGCAGGACCCGAACTCCGCGGCCCGCTCGCTCTTCACCGTGGGCATCCTGCTGGCGATCATGATCCTGCCGATCATCACCAACGTCAGCCGCGAAGTGATCAACCAGGTGCCGAAGATGCACGAGGAGGCGGCGCTCGCGCTCGGCGCGACCCGCTGGGAGGTCATCCGCCTGTCGGTGCTGCCCTTCGCCCGCTCCGGCATCATCAGCGCCTCCATGCTGGGCCTGGGCCGCGCGCTCGGCGAGACCATGGCGGTCGCCACCGTGCTGTCCGCCTCGCCGGTCCTGTCCGCGCGCATCCTGGACCCGGTCGGCGGCACCTTCTCGCAGAACATCGTCGCCAAGTTCGGTGAGGCCGACGACTTCGGCCGGGACGCGCTGATCGCCTCCGGCCTGGTGCTCTTCCTGATCACCCTGCTGGTCAACGGCGCCGCGCGGATGATCATCCAGCGCCGTAAGGAATACTCGGGGGCCAACGCATGAGCGAGACGATCATGGACGCCAAGCAGGCGTCCGGCAGGCCCGCCTCCCCGCGCCTGGCCTCCCGCCACCTGCCGCGCTGGAGCCCGCCGGCCATCGCCGCCGGCGCGATCGTGGCAGCCGTGGCGATCGGCGCCGGCGCCGGCCTGAGCAGCCACATCCAGTGGGGCCTGATCGCCCTGGCACTCTTCGTGGCCGGCTCGTACGCCATCACCGCCCGGGTCGAGGGCCGCAGGCAGGCCAGGAACCGGGTGGCCACCAGCCTGGTCTGGTCGAGCTTCATCCTGGCCGTCATCCCGCTGTACTCGCTGGTCGAGACCACGATCAGCAAGGGCGCCGGCATCGTCGACGGCACCTTCCTGAGCCACTCGATGAACAACGTGCTGACCATCCAGCCCGGCGGCGGCGTCTACCACGCCATCATCGGCACCCTGGAGCAGGTCGGCATCGCCACCGTCATCGCCGCCCCGCTGGGCATGCTCACCGCGATCTACCTCGTCGAGTACGGCAAGGGCAGGCTCGCCAAGTGGGTGACCTTCTTCGTCGACGTCATGACCGGCATCCCGTCGATCGTGGCCGGCCTGTTCATCCTGTCGGTCTGGTTCGTGGCCTTCAACAAGGCACCGGCGTCCGGCTTCGCCGGCTCGCTGGCGCTCGCGCTGCTGATGATGCCGGTCGTGGTGCGCTCCACCGAGGAGATGCTCAAGCTCGTCCCGAACGAGCTGCGCGAGGCCTCGCTCGCACTCGGCGTCCCGAAGTGGCGCACGACGGTCAAGGTGGTCCTGCCGACGGCCGTCGGCGGCATCACCACCGGCATCATGCTGGCCATCGCGCGTATCGCGGGTGAGAGCGCCCCGATCGCCCTGCTGGTCTTCGGCAGCGCCGCGATCAACACCAACCCGTTCAAGGACCCGCAGTCCTCGCTGCCGTACTACATCTTCGAGCAGTACAACAACGGGAACCAGCCCAGCTACGACCGCGCGTGGGGCGCCGCCCTGGTCCTCATCGCGTTCGTGATGATCCTGAACCTGATCGCCCGGCTCATCTCCCGCTGGAAGGCGCCCAAGGCCGGTCGCTGACGCGGCCACCCCCAGCAGTCAGCGACCGCCCGCAGAAAAGAAGTGATCCCCATGGCCAAGCGAATCGACATCAGCGGCCTGTCCGCGTATTACAGCGCCTTCAAGGCGATCGACGACATCTCGATGACCATCGAGCCCGGCTCCGTGACGGCCTTCATCGGCCCGTCCGGCTGCGGCAAGTCGACCTTCCTGCGCACCCTGAACCGCATGCATGAGGTCACCCCCGGCGGCCGCGTCGAGGGCAAGGTGCTGCTGGACGACGAGAACCTCTACGGGAGCGGCGTCGACCCGGTGACCGTCCGCCGCACCGTCGGCATGGTCTTCCAGCGCCCGAACCCCTTCCCCACCATGTCGATCTACGACAACGTGGCGGCCGGCCTCAAGCTGAACGGCGTCCGCAGGAAGAACGAGCTGGACGCCATCGTCGAGAAGTCCCTCACGGGCGCCAACCTATGGAACGAGGTCAAGGACCGGCTGAACAAGCCCGGCTCCGGCCTGTCCGGCGGCCAGCAGCAGCGGCTGTGCATCGCCCGCGCCATCGCGGTCGAGCCGCAGGTGCTGCTGATGGACGAGCCGTGCTCCGCGCTCGACCCGATCTCCACCCTCGCCATCGAGGACCTGATCGGCGAGCTGAAGACCCGGTTCACCATCGTCATCGTGACCCACAACATGCAGCAGGCCGCCCGCGTCTCGGACCGTACGGCCTTCTTCAACCTGTCGGCGGTGGGCCAGCCGGGCAGGCTCATCGAGATCGACGACACCGAGCGGATCTTCTCCAACCCGTCCGTGCAGGCCACCGAGGACTACATCTCCGGCCGCTTCGGATAACCAGGACCGCCGTGCGGTGCTGCATGGCGGTGCCACCGCAGGGCGCAGGCCCCGCTCCCCTGTCACAGGGGGGCGGGGCCTGATTCGTCTCCGGGACCCGGCGGGTCAGCCGAAGACCAGCTTGACGAGGTAATAGCAGGCGGCGGCGACCAGCGCGGCAGCCGGCATGGTGATGAACCAGCCCGCCACGATGTTCTTGGCCACGCCCCAGCGGACCGCCTTGACCCGGCGGGTCGCGCCGACGCCCATGATCGAGGACGTGATGACGTGGGTGGTGGAGACCGGCGCCTGGAAGATGTACGAGGTCGCGTAGAGGATCGACGCCGACGTCGTCTCGGCGGCGAAGCCCTGCGGCGGGTCCAGGTGGATGATCCGCCGGCCCAGGGTGCGCATGATCCGCCAGCCGCCCGCGTACGTACCCAGCGACATCATCGCCGCGCACACGAACTTGACCCAGATCGGGATGCCAAAGCCCTTGGACGGGTCGTGGATGACCAGCGCGAGCACGACGACACCCATCGTCTTCTGCGCGTCCTGCAGGCCGTGGCCCAGCGCCATGCCGGCCGCCGAGACGGTCTGCGCGATACGGAAGCCGCGCTTGGCCTTGTGCGGGTTGGCTCTGCGGAAGAACCACAGGATCGCCAGCATGATCAGGAAGCCGAGGACCAGGCCGACGACGGGCGACAGGAACATCGGCACGATGACCTTGTCGACCACGCCCGACCAGTGGACGGTCGTTCCGCCGGCGAGCGCCGCGCCCACCAGGCCGCCGAACAACGCGTGGCTGGAACTCGACGGCAGCCCGAAATACCAGGTGACGAGGTTCCAGACGATCGCGCCGGTCAGCGCCGCGAAGAGGATGGCCATGCCGGATCGGCCATGCGGGGTGGCGATCAGCCCCTGGCTGACCGTCTTGGCCACGCCGCTGCCCAGGAAGGCGCCGGCCAGGTTCATCACCGCGGCCATGGCGAGCGCCGCTTTGGGGGTCAGCGCACGCGTCGAGACCGAGGTGGCGATCGCGTTCGCCGAGTCGTGGAAACCGTTGGTGTAGGTGAAGAAGAGCGCCACCAGGACGGTGACGACCAGCACGAAGGTGTCCACGTGGGTCAGGACTCCTTGACCGCGATGGTCTCCACCGTGTTCGCCACGTGTTCGAACGCGTCCGCGGCCTCCTCCAGCGCATCCACGATCTGCTTGAGCTTGAGCACCTCGATGGCGTCGTACTTGCCGTTGAAGAGCTGGGCGAGCAGCTTGCGGTGGATCTGGTCGGCCTGGTTCTCCAACCGGTTGATCTCGATCCAGTACTCGGTGAGGTTGGACATGGTCCGCAGGTTCGGCATCGCCTCGGCGGTCAGCTCCGCCGCTCTGGCAAGTACCTCGATCTGCTGCTCGACGCCCTTCGGCAGCTCCTCGACGTTGTAGAGGACGACCAGGTCGACGGCCTCCTCCATGAAGTCCATGATGTCGTCCAGCAGGCCGGCGAGGGTGTAGATGTCCTCCCGGTCGAAGGGGGTGATGAAGGAGGAGTTCAGCTGGTGGAAGATCGCGTGGGTGGCGTCGTCGCCCGCGTGCTCCGCCGCCCGCATCCTCTCGGCGATCTCGATCCGGGTAGCCGAATCGGCTCCGAGCAGTTCCATGAGGAGCTTCGAACCGGTGACGATGTTGTCCGCGGACGCGGCGAACATGTCGTAGAAGCTCGTCTCCCTGGGGGTCAGGCGAAAGCGCACGTGGATTCCTCGGGATACATCGGAGTCGGTCTCGTTGATGCTAGGCGCAACATCCGGCCACAGCTAACCGGCGTCACCCAGTGTCGCCCATGGGACAGCGTCCCCCGGACGGGGGATGCGTCGCACACGGTGTCGATTCGGTAAGATATACCCACCAGGGGTATAAGGGGACAGAGAGGGCGGGCGGGATGACGGAGACGGCAGTGACGGATTCAACAACGGGATCAGCAGACGAGATTGTGTCGCCGCCGGGCCCGCATGGCTATAGCCACGACAAAGAGGCCCACCTCAAACGGCTGCGCAGGATCGAGGGCCAGATCCGCGGGCTGCAGCGGATGGTCGAGCAGGACGTCTACTGCATCGACATCCTGACCCAGGTCTCGGCCAGCACGAAGGGGCTGCAGTCCTTCGCACTGCAACTGCTCGAAGAGCACCTGCGGCACTGCGTCGCCGCCGCGGCGGCCGGCGGCGGCCCGGAGATCGACGAGAAGGTCGCCGAGGCGACGGCGGCGATAGCGCGCCTGCTGCGGACCTAGACCGGACCCGAGCGCTCCGTGCCGGCTCAGGGGGCCGATGCGGCCCAGGAAGCGGGCGGCCAGGCGGCCTAAGGGCGGTCGACTTCCAGCACCTCGTCGATACGGGCGAAGCTCAGCCGCTCCTCGTCAGCGGTGGACGCGGCGATGATCAGCTCCCCGCACAGCTCGATCTCGGCGAGGGCCACGGGGTCGTCCTGGACTGTTGCCCCGGGCGACGGCACCATCTCCGCACCACCTCCTCCGCCAAGCGTCCCGTCCAACGGCCGCCATCCAGCGTAGGGACCCCCTTGCCCCGGCGCATGGCACGTATGGACCATTTTCCTGGCCCCCGGCCTTCCTGGCCCCCCGCCCCGGGTCCGCTCAGCCGGGAGAAACGATCTTGCCGGTCCAGATGTCGCCACCCCGGGGCATGGCGACGGCCACCAGCGCGCCGAAGCCGTAGAACGACGTCGTCGACAGCACCCCGACCCCCCGCCCCCTGCCGCCGAAGGTGAACTGCTCGGTGAGCCGGCGCAGGCGCCCGTCCGCGTCGAGCCACGCGTCGAAGGGCACCCGGGTCACGGCGAAGCCCCTGGCCGCGGCGGCGAGCGCGCCCGGCTCCCCCGGGCCGGCGAGGCTCGCGGCCCGCGCGATGTCCGCGACGCCGCGGAAGTGCCGTACCGCCGTGCCCCCCACCGTCCCGGGTCCGACCAGCACCACCGCCCGCGCCCCGCGCAGCAGTTCGGCGGCGGCGAGCGGCTCCGTCGCGCCGCCGGTGACGAGGTTGCCGTCGGGCAGCGTCGTGGTGTCCACCCGCACCCACTTGCCCGGGGGCACGCCCTCACCGCGGTCCTTCATGTAGAGGGCGCCCGGCGTCAGCAGTTCGATGACCGGCCGGTGCTCCTCCGCCCCCGCGGCGTCCCTGGGCAGCTTCAGCGTCAGCTCGCCCCGCCGCCCGGCGTAGTCGAAGCGGCCGGTGCCCTCGACGGTGACCCAGGTGCCGCCGCTGGCCATCCGCATCGAGGTGTCCACCCGCGAGCTGCCGGCCCGCACCAGCGCGTCGGCGGCGTTCCGTACCGCCGCCGCGGGGTCGCCGCCCGCGTCCTTGGCGCCGCCCGACCCGGTGTCGGCCGCGGCCCCGTGCTCCACGCACCCGGCGACCAGGGCCACCGCGCACCCCGCCGCGGCCAGCGCCGTCGCCGCACGCCCGAGCCGCCGCCTGGCCATCGCCGCCACCATCACTGAACCATCCCTGTCCGCGCCTGGGCCCCACCTCGGTAACGACGGTCGGAAGCGGCCCGTCACGCCCGTTACCGTGGTGGGGTGCTGAAGTTGCCTCCCGGTCAGGAGCCGGCGGCCGGCGACCACCGGACCTCCGTCGTGGAACGCGGCTCCTTCGCCAGCGCCCGCTGCTCGTGCGGCTGGACGGGCCCCGCCCGCCGGGCCCGCGACCGGGCCAGACGCGACGCACGGGCGCACACCCAGGACTGACGCCCGAGCGCCCGCAGCGGCCGGCCGAGGAACGAGGCCGTCCGCGGAGAGCGGGAGCAGGAAGGCCGGTCGTGCAGAGGCGGAGACTGATCGGCACACCTGCCCCCGGCCGCAACCGGAATGCCCTCCGCCACGTCTAGGAGAGGCAGAGTCCCCCCTGATTGCGGCGGTGAAACGAGTGGACGTTCCGGCCCCCCGGCCCCTGTCCCCGACCCGGGTGCGGCGGCGTACCGCGCTCACGGCGGGCGGCGGCGCCCTTGCCGCGGCCTGGCTGACCGGCTGCGGTCCCGGCGGCGGTGGCGGCAACTCCGGCGGCGACGGCAAGGCGCCCTCGCCGCGTACGGCCACCGCGGCACCCTCCCGCACCCCCGACCCGGCCTTCTCGCCGGTCGCCCCCGACTGGCGCGCGCTCGGCGCGGCCCTGCACGGCCGGCTGGTACGCCCGCAGGACGCGGCCTACGCCACCGACCGGCGGCTCTACAACACCCGCTTCGACCACCTGCGCCCGGCCGCCATCGCCTACGTCGACGACGCCGACGACATCCGCCGCTGCCTGGACTTCGCCCACCGCACCGCGACCGTGCCGGTCATCCGCAGCGGCGGCCACTCCTACGCCGGCTGGTCGAGCGGCGACGGCAAGCTGGTCATCGACGTCTCCCGGCTCGCCACGATCCGCATGGACGGCACCACGGCCACCGTCGGCGCCGGCGCCAAGCTCATAGACGTCTACTCCACCCTCGGCGGGCACGGCCGGACGATCCCGGCCGGCTCCTGCCCCTCCGTCGGCGTCTCCGGGCTCACCCTGGGCGGCGGGCACGGCGTGATGAGCCGGTCCATGGGCCTGACATGCGACAACCTGATCGGCGCCACCCTGATCACCGCCGACGGCACCACCCATGAGGTCTCCGCCGACCACGAACCCGACATCTTCTGGGCCCTGCGGGGCGCGGGCTGCGGCAACTTCGGCGTCGTCACCTCGCTGCGCTTCGCCACCCACCCGGTGCCCCAGGTCGTCACCGGCTACCTGACGTGGCCGTGGAGCCGGGCCGCCGACGTGATCGCCGGCTGGCAGGGCTGGGGGCCCGACCAGCCGGACCACCTGTGGTCCGCGCTGCACCTGGACTGCGCGCCCGGCGGCTCGCCGACCGTGTCCGTCCCGATGCTGTCCACCGGTTCGCGGGCCGACCTGTCCGCCGCCGCGGGCCGGCTCGCCGACGCGGCCGGCGCTCCCGCCTCCTCGGTCTCACTGCACCCGCACAGCTACCTGGAGGCGACCTTCTCCTACGCGGGCTGCGCGGGCCTGTCCGCGGCCCAGTGCCATCTGGCCCCCGCGGGCCGGCTGCGACGCGAGACGTACACCGCGCGCTCCGACTTCTACGACGCCAACCTGCCGTCCGCCGGTATCAGCGCCCTGCTCGCGCAGGTCGAGCGGCTGGCGAGCGCGTCGGGCGGCGGCGCGGGCAGCATCGCCCTGACCGCGCTCGGCGGCGCCGTCAACCGGGTCTCCCCCACCGCGACCGCCTTCAGCCACCGCGGGTCGCGCTTCCTGGCCCAATACCTGGCCTCCGACGCCCTGTCGACGACCTCCTGGCTCGACACCACCCACAGCGCGATGCGCCGCTACGCCTCGGGCGGCGCCTACCAGAACTACACCGACCCGGCCCTCACCGACTGGCGCACCGCCTACTACGGGCAGAACGCCGGCAGGCTGGCGTCCCTCAAGCACACCCTCGACCCGCAGCGCCTCTTCGACTTCCCGCAGGCCCTGTGACGCCGTGACCGCGGGGGGCCGCCCACGCCGTACGAACGGCCGGAAGTCGCCTTGACGCCTGAACGCCTAGGCCGCCAGGTCCTTGTCGTCGGCGCTGTGCCAGTGGTGGGGCGAGGCGGTGCGCGGCGGCCTGCGGGCGGGCGCGGGCCGGGCCACGACCAGGAAGGCCGCCCGGGTGCGGGTCAGCCGGGTGGTCAGTGCGGTGAGCAGGGCCAGGCCGAGGGGGGCGAGCAGCAGCACGGTCGCGGCGCCGAGGGCGAAGCCGCCGATGACGTCGGTCGGGTAGTGGGCGCCCACATAGACCTGGGCGAAGCCCTCGGCCAGGGCCAGGCCTATGGCGGCGGCGCCCGCCTTGCGACTGACCATGAACAGGCCGACCGCGACCGCCGCGGTGAGCGCCACATGGTCGCTCACGAAGGCCGCGGTGTGGTGCCCGCGCACCAGGACGTCGAGGCCGTCGTGGTCGACGTACGGCCGGGGGCGCCGCACCAGCGCGCGTACCGGGATGTTCAGCAGCAGCGCGGCGCCGGCGGCGAGGCACGCCCACACGACTCCGGCGACCGCGGCAGCCGCGTCGGCGGACCGCCTCGCGACCCGCCACCAGCACCATCCGGCCAGCAGCGCGGTCAGGGCGACCAGGCCGTACCCGCCGGCCACCTCCACCGCCCGGTCGACGCCGTGCGGCGCCTGCTTGGCGAGATCGTTGATGGAGCGGAGCAGGGTGATGTCGGGGTTCGTACTGTCGCTCGCGACCTCTGCCATGGCGGTGGTGCCCCTTACCACTAGCAACTGACCGTGCCTCAGGGATCGACACGTCCGCAACCCCCGTCGCTTGCGTACCAATCCATTGTCGCCTGTACAACGGTCGATACGCTACGTAGCGTTCCGGTCTTCGCCAGAAGATCACCATGCTGTTATCCAAGGGTGACCGGCGGGCCTCCGCAGAGGCCGAGCTCAGGCCAGTGGGTGACGCCCTGTTCAGGCCGCGGCCACCGGAAGCGCCGCCGCGCCCGCCTGGGTGACCCGGGTGGCGCCGATGTAGTCGGTGCTGTCGATCCGGTCGAACCTGATCACGGCGCCGGTGTGCGGGGCGTCGATCATGTAGCCGCCGCCGACGTAGAGCCCGACGTGGTGGATCGAGCGCGGATCGTTCAGGTTGTTGGCGAAGAAGACCAGGTCGCCGGGCAGCAGTTCGTTCCTGCCCGGGTGCGCGCCCGCATTCCACTGGTCGTTGGCGACCCGTGGCAGGGTGATGCCGACCGAGGCGTACGCCGCCCGCGTCAGCCCCGAGCAGTCGAACCGCCCGCCCTGCGCCGCCGTCCCCTCGCCGCCCCACAGATACGGGGTGCCGATCCGGGTCTGCGCGAAGTAGATCGCCCCGGCCGCCTGCTGGGACGGCGCCACCGCCCCGACCGGCGCGGCGAAGCTCTTCTCCAGGGTGCGGATCGTCTTCACGTAATTGCGCGTCTCCGCGTACGGCGGCACCCCGGCGTACTGGATCACGGCATAGGCCCCGGCGTTGTAAGCCGCCAGCATGTTGTCGGTGTTGTCGCCGGGGACGTTCTTCACGTACGACGCCAGGTCGCAGTCGTAGGTCGCGGCCGACGGGATCGCGTCCTGCGGGTCCCAGACGTCGGCCTTGCCGTCGCCGTTGCCGTCGATGCCGTGGGTGGCCCAGGTGCCGGGGATGAACTGGGCGATGCCCTGCGCCTGCGCGCCGCTCTGCGCCCGCGGGTCCCAGCCGCTCTCCTGGTAGAGCTGGGCGGCCAGCAGCGCCGGATTGAGCGCCGGGCACAGATTGCCCCACTTCTGCACGATCGGCTGGTAGACGTCGGGCACCGCGCCCTTGGCCAGCCGCACCGCGCCGCCCGACCCGCCGCCGGCCAGGCCCGCGGCCGCCGAGTACGTCCCGACCACCAGCAGGGCCATGAAGGAGAAGAACAGGCCGCCGCCGAAGATGACGGCCAGCCAGACCTTACGCGCCATCAGCGCCGCCTCCCCTTGCGCACCTTGTCCGCCGCACCGCCGTCACCACACCGCCGCACCGCACCGCCGCACCGCACCGCCGTCACCTTGCGGGAACGCACGTTCCCCTCGTTGCCCTGCGGTTATGCTCGTGATACACAGAGTAGTCATCCATGTCCCATCGAACACCGGTCCGCGTACCAGTCTGACGGCTCCGGACCGGATCACACGGACGATCCGCCGAGAAAGTCGCTCAGCGACGTGCAACAGCGGAAACGTCGGTCAAGATAGATGCTGGCCCCTTGCGCCCCGGCAGGGGAGCCAACTGACAGAGCGGGGTGGTGAGTTCAATGTACGTGGCAGCCCCCAAGGGCGACATCAACACCATCATCGGCGGCATCGCACCGGACTGGGGGCCTTTCGGGTCCCTCGGCCAGGAAGCACGTGTGATGATCGAGGTGGTTATGGCGGTGGCGATCCTGCTGTGCCTGGCCATGGCGATCTGGGGTGCGGCGAAGCAACGGATCGGCGCCACCGCGCTGCGCGACACCTTCAGCGCGGAGCAGGGCAAGGGATTGATCATCGCCGGACTGACCGGCGTGTTCATCATCGGTTCGCTCGGCACGCTGTTCACCATCGTCTACGGAATGGCCGTGTAGCCGGGCGGCCCCGCCGCCCGCCCGCCGGCCCGCGTCCCGCCAAGTCCCCAGGAGCCCGTCCCCGGCTCCACTTCCCACCCGAGGCTGCGTGCTGATGCCCACTCCACCAAGCAGCGGAGCCGTCCGCCCGACGCGGTCCACCGGCGCGCCCGCGGCGCCCCGAGGGGCGGCCGCGCGATGAGTCTCGGCCAGGACGGACCTCCGACCAGGACCCGGATGCCGGAGGGCCACACGACCCACGGCGGCGGCACCCGCCGCGCCCAGCCCCGGCGCGCCCTGGCCACCGTGGTGGGCATCGTCGTCCTGCTGATCGCCGCCCTGGCCTTCGCCAACCGCGGCGGCGGCCCGTCGGCCGGAGCCGACGGCACGGACACCGGCAGCGGCACCACGGGCGGCTCCAGCGGCAGCGGCGGCGCCCACGGCTCCGGCACCGCGCCCACCGCCCCCACCGGGCAGAAGCCGGTGGACGGCAAGAGCGGCGCGGGCATTCCGGCGGGCTTCGCGCACACCGACCAGGGCGCCCAGTCGGCGGCCGCCAACTTCGCGGTGGCGCTGGGCTCCGCCGACATGTTCGTCGCCGACCGCAGGCACCGCATCGTCGGCTCGATCTACGACCCGGCCGTCAGTGCGGGCCTGCAGGGCGACCTGGACCAGGCCTACTCGGGCCAGGCACTCAAGAACCTCGGCCTCACCGCCGACGGCGCCGCGCCGGCCGGCTTCACCTTCGTCTCCCGCACTGTGCCGATCGGCACCAAGGTCACCGCGAACCCGGCCGGCGCCGGCGCGGCCTCCGCCGACGCCAAGACCGTCGAGGTCTGGTGCACCGACCTGGTCGGCCTGGCCGGCACCGGCTCCACCAAGCCGGTCAGCACCGCCTGGTTCACCATCACCGAGCAGCTGGTCTGGTCCGGCGGCGACTGGAAGATCCGGTCCTCCTCGCAGAAGGACGGCCCCGCCCCGGTCGCCGCCGACAACCAGGCCGCCTCCGCCGACGAAATCGCCGGCGCGGTCCGGGACTACGGAGGGTTCACGTATGCCAGGTAGCCGTCTGCGCCGGTCCTTCGTGGCCGCCGCCGTCCTCGCACTCAGCACCGGCCCGGTCTCCTCGGCCCTGGCCGCGACGCCGCCACCTGGCGGGTCCGCACGGGCCGGTACGGGCGCCCCCGTCAAGGACCCGTGCTCCCTGCTGGTCGGACCGGCCAAGGCCTACTGCTCGAACGGCGCGCCCTCCACTCCCAACACGCCCGCGAACGAGACCCTCGACCCGCTCACCTCGCTCGCCAAGGGCTGCGCCAATGCCGCCGCCTGGACGATCGACAAGCTGTCGGCCGCGGTGACGAAGACGACGCAGGTGGACTTCACCAACACCGCTTTCCTGCGGCAATATGCCGTGGTTTTCGCCGCGTCCACCATCCTGACGCTGATCCTGTGGCTGCTCGCGGTGGCCAAGCGGGCGGTGCGCGGGGCGCCGATGACCGAGGCGCTGACCGAGGCGGTCGGCTTCCTGTGGCTGACGGTGCTGGCGTCGGCCTTCACCCCGCTGATCCTCTACACGGTGGTGTCGGCGACCGACGCGGTGACCGACGTGGTGTCCTCGGGCACCAAGTCCGACACCCAGGTCTTCTTCGGGTCCTTCTCCGGCGCCCTGACCAAGGGCACCGACATCGGCGGCGGCCCGATCATGCTGATCGTGGTGTCGATGGTCTCGGTGCTCGCCGCCGGCGTGCTGTGGCTCGAACTGGTGATCAGGGCCGCGCTGCTGTACGTGGGCGCACTGCTGGGCACCGCGGTCTACGCGGGCCTGGTGGACAAGAACATGTGGCACCACGTCAGGCGCTGGGCGGGCATCATGATCGCGGTGATCCTGGTCAAACCGGTGATAGTGATCGTGCTGGGCCTGGCCGGCGCGCTGTCCTCCTCCGACAACGGGCCCGACGCCTTCTCCGCGGTCGTCTCGGGCCTGGCCATCATCCTGCTGGCGATCTTCGCGAGCTTCATGATCTACCGCTTCGTGCCGGGCTTCGGCGACGACGTGGTGAACCTGCGCAACGGCCGCAAGGCCGGCGGGCAGAGCCAGGCCGCCGCGGTCATCTCCTCGCCCGCAGCTCTGGTCAAGCAGGGCATCAAGACGCACAGCGCCCGCGGCGGCCCGCAGGAGCAGGCCCAGGGCGGCGGCGCCCAGCCGTCGAACGCGGTGGCGGGCGGTATGGCCGCGCACAGCTCCCGCGGCGGCCAGAGCGGCGGCGGTGCCGCACCTCCCCCGCGGCCCGGTGGCGGCCAAGGCGGAGGGGGCTTCGGCTCGCCTTTCCGCGCGAACCAGGGATCGAACAACGGCACGCAGGGAGGTGATCGCGGGTGACGACCCAGCCCTTCACCCAGCCGCGCCGCACCTATCTCATCGGCAAGGCACGACCCAACGCGATCGTGGGCAAGAACCGCGAGACCGGCGAGATCGTGCTGATCGTGCTCGGCGCCGGGCTCGGCATGCTCAACGGCCTGCTGGTCCCCTTCCTGCTGCTGCGGATCGTCGGCCTGATCGGCTGGCCGGTGCTGGCACTGGCCGCGGTCTTCCTGCCGTACCGGCGGCGTACGTTCTACCGCTGGTTCGAGATCAACCGCACCTACCGCCGTACGCTGCGGGTCTCGCCCACCTACCGCTCGGCGGTCCAGGAGGCCGGAACCGCGCTGGACGGGCGGGAGATCGAGGTCGGGCCGCCGCCCGGGATCGGCCGGATCAGCTGGCTCGCGGCGCCCTTCGGGCCGGACGAGATCGCGGTGCTGCTGCACGTGGACCGGCGGACGGTGACCGCGGCCATCGAGATCGAGGGCCCGGGCGTCGGCCTGCGCGACAGCGAGGACCAGGAGGCCCTCGTCGAGCGGTTCGGCACCCTGCTCAAGCACGTGGCGAACGGCGACGGTTTCGTCACCCGGCTCCAGATGCTGGCCCGTACGCTGCCCGCCGACCCCGACGCGCACGCCAAGGACGTCGCCCAGCGCGGCGACCCGGACGCCGACCGGTGGCTCAAGGAGTCCTACGAGCAGCTCCAGTCGATGGTGTCGACGTCATCCGAGCAGCACCGGGCGTATCTGGTCGCGTGCATGCACTTCACCCGGGAGCTGTCCGCCGAGGGCAACGCGATGGCCCGCGCCACGGCGGTGCGGGGCACCAAGGTCGACAAGGACGCCGGCCTGGCCGCGGTGATGGCCCGCGAGCTGAACGACATCTGCGCCCGGCTCGCCGAGGCCGACATCCGGGTCAGGCAGCCGCTGGGCCAGGCGCGGCTGGCGTCGCTGGTGCACTCGATGTACGACCCCGACCACCCGATCGACCACATTCAGGCGATGACCCGGCGCAATGCCTGGCCGGCCGAGCTGGACGCGACCGAGCCGACCTTCCTGCAGGCCAAGACGCGCGAGTCGATGACCCGCGCGCCCTGGCACCATGCGACGGCCTGGGTCAAGGAGTGGCCGCTGACACCGGTCGGGGTGAATTTCCTGGCGCCGCTGCTGGTGCACACCCCGGACGTGATCCGCACGGTCGCGGTGACGATGGACCTGGAGCCGACCGATGTGGCCATCGAGCGGATGCTCACCGAGAAGACCAACGACGACGCGGAGGCCAGCCGCGCCGCGAAGATGAACCGCACGGTCGACCCGCGGGACATCGCCCACCACGGCCGGATCGACCAGCGCGGCGAGGACTTGGCCAGCGGTGCCGCGGGGGTGAACCTGGTGGGTTACATCACGGTCTCCTCGCGCTCCCCGGAAGCGCTGGCGCGCGACAAGCGCACCATCCGCGCTTCGGCCGGTAAGTCGTATTTGAAGCTCGAGTGGTGCGATCGTGAGCACCACCGGGCATTCGTCAATACGTTGCCGTTCGCAACCGGCATCCGCCGCTAGCCGTCGCCACGAGGAGGCCACCGCCATGCCCATGCTGGACCCTCTTGCGGCGCTCACCGACGCCTTCACCGGCTTCCTGTTCGGCCGGGTCGAGTCGACCCGGCTGCCGGTGCGCACCTCGACAGGACAGGCGCAGGCGGTCTACCTGCCCACCGCGGCGCCCGGACTCGGCGACTCCGGGGTGATCATCGGCCGCGAGGTCTACTCGGGCAAGGGCTACATCTACGATCCCTTCCAGCTCTACGGCCAGCAGCTGCCCGCCCCGCACTGGCTGGTGCTCGGCGAGTCGGGCAACGGCAAGTCGGCGCTGGAGAAGACGTACGTGCTGCGCCAGCTGCGCTTCCGCGACCGGCAGGTCGTGGTGCTCGACGCGCAGGGCGAGGACGGCGTCGGCGAGTGGAACCTGATCGCCAGGGCCATGGGCCTGACCCCGATCCGGCTCGACCCGATGGCCGCCCTGGACGGCGGCATCAAGCTCAACCCGCTGGACCCGGCGATCACCGTGACCGGGCAGCTGGCGCTGCTGCGCACCATCATCGAGGTGGCGATGGGCCGCGGCCTGGACGAGCGGTCCGGCTTCGCCCTGAAGGTCGCGCACGCCTACGTGGCCGAGACGGTGACGGACCGCCAGCCGATCCTCACCGACATCGTGGACCGGCTGCGGCACCCGATGCCGGAGTCCGCCGAGGCGATGAACGTCGCTCTGGACGATGTGCGGGCCTGGGGCCTGGACGTGGCCCTGGTGCTCGACCGGCTGGTCGACGGCGACCTGCGCGGCATGTTCGACGGGCCGACCAGCGCCGGCATCGACCTGGACTCGCCGCTGATCGTCTTCGACCTGTCGCACATCGACCGCAACTCCATCGCCATGCCGATCCTGATGGCGATCGTCGGGGTATGGCTGGAGCACACCTGGATCCGCCCCGACCGGAAGAAGCGCATCTTCCTGGTCGAGGAGGCCTGGCACATCATCAACTCGCCTTTCGTGGCGCAGCTCTTCCAGCGGCTGCTGAAGTTCGGCCGCCGGCTCGGCCTGTCCTTCGTCGCCGTCGTCCACCACCTGTCCGACGTGGTCGACGGGGCCGCGGCGAAGGAGGCCGCGGCGATCCTGAAGATGGCCTCCACCCGCACCATCTACGCCCAGAAGGCCGACGAGGCGCGCGCCACCGGGCGGGTGCTCGGGCTGCCGCGCTGGGCGGTGGAGATCATCCCGACGCTGACCCCCGGCATCGCCGTATGGGACGTCAACGGCAATGTGCAGGTGGTCAAGCACCTGATCACCGAGACCGAGCGCCCGCTGGTCTTCACCGACCGCGCCATGACCGAGACCTCGGTGCAGCACGCCGCCGGCATCGCCGCGGAGGCCGCCGCGGAAGCCGAGGCCGAGGCCCGCGCGGATGCCCATGCCGCGGCGCAGGCCGCACTCGCCAAGCAATTGGCCGACGACGCGGTGGCGTGAGATGGCGGCGCAGAAGCGGGAGCAGAGCGGCGGTCTGCCCGACGGGCTGATCGTCGGCGTCATCGCGTTCCTGCTGGGCGTCACCCTGCTGGTGTGGACGGCGACCGGCATCGCGGCGGTCCTCGCGCACGGGTCGTGGCCGGGTGACGCGCATTTCACCCGCACCCCGCGGGCGATGCGCGAGCTGATCAGCCGGCCGCACGACATCCCGGCGGCCTGGCCCGGCGCCAAGCCCGGCGAACTGCCGCGGGCGGGGCTGTTCTGGGGCATCCTCGTCGGGCAGTTCATGGTGCTCTTCGTGGTCGCGGTGTGGGTGCTGAACGCCGTGGCGCGGCTGCGCTCCCGCGGCGAGCGCGGCCCGCGCCGCCAGGCCGCCCCGCCGCCCGAGCCGGTCGCGGCCACTGCGCTGCCCGCGCCACGCCGCAGGGGCCGCGACAACCTACGCAGCAACGTCCAGGGCGACGTCCAGGGCTACGGGGAGCAGCCCGGCGCAATGTACGGCGGGCGGGGCAAGGGCCACGCCGACGGGGACGGCCTCGACGCCTGGTTCCGTACGGTGCCGCAGGCCGTGCCGCCCCGGGCCGCGGACCCGGTCACCACCGAACTGCCCGCGGTCGGCGCCGACCCGCACCCGGCCGCACGCGGACCGCGCCCCGCCGTTCTCGACGGCGGCGAGGTCACCCGCACCTACGCGCTGTTCGCCGGGCCCCGCGGCGACCAGGCCAAGCGCGTCGTGCAGCCCGCCGTCCTGGCCGCGGCCGGCCCGGTGCTGGTCACCACCGCCGACCCGGACACGTACCACCAGACCGTCGGCAACCGCAGCAAGCTCGGCCCGGTCCACGTCTACGACCCCGCGCACCTGCTCGACGTCCCCGGGCGGCTGCGCTGGGCGCCGCACGGCGGCTGCGAACGCCCCGGCACCGCCGGGATACGCGCCGCGGCGCTCCTGGCACCGCTGCGTACGGCACGCGCCGACGAGGCCATCGTGCACACCACCGCGGTCACCTTGCTGCGCTGCTGGCTGCACGCGGCGGCCGTCGACGGCCGCCCCTTCCGCCAGGTCCACCGCTGGGCGGCGGGCGGCCCCGCGGCCGCCGACGCGGTCCGCATCCTGCGCACCGACACCGGCGCCGCCTCCGGCTGGAGCGGCGAGCTGGAGTCGGTGCTGCACGCCCGCCCCGAACGGCGGGACGCCGCCCAGGCGCTGATCCGGCAGACGCTGGAGCCGCTGAATTCCGTGCACATCCGCGACGCGTGCAATCCGCCGCGTACCGGAGGCCTCGACCTGGAGTCGTGGGGCGCGGAAAGGGGAACGCTTTACGTGGTGGGCGAGCGGATCGAGGATCCGCGTACCCACCTGGGTGCGATGCCCCTGCTCACCGCACTCGTCTCCAGCGTGGTCGAGCACGGCCGGCGCATGGCCGCAGGGTCATCCGCCGGCCGGCTCGACCCACCACTGACCTTCGTGCTGGACGACATCGCGGCCCTCGCCCCGGCCCCGGATCTCCCCACCCTGCTGTCCACCGGCACCGCGGCCGGCCTCCCCACCCTCGCTGTCCTCCGCTCCCCCGAACAGGCCCTGGCCCGCTGGCCCGCCCCCCTCTGGCCGAGCGCCGACCTCCGTCTCACCCTGGGCGACCCCCCTTCCCCCCTCCCGGACGCCATCCCCCTCCCCTGACCCCCGACCCGACAGCCGCGGTCAAGCGATACACCCCACGGGGCACCCCACCCCCAAAGCGCGCGCTAAGCGATACGCGCGAGATCCCCCGCCCGCACGGCGCCGAGCAGCGCCTCGTGGCGAGCGAACCGCTCCACCTCGGCAACCGCGTAAGCGCCGAGGCGCTGGACCTCGGACCCCTGGCACCCGGCAATGTGCGGAGTCAGCAGCACATTGGGCAGCCTGTGGAGCACGTGCTCCACAGGCAGCGGCTCGGGATCGGTCACGTCGAGGTACGCGTCGAGCCGCCCTGCCGCGCAGGCCAGCGCCAGCGCCTCGGTGTCGACGAGCCGCCCCCTCGCCGTGTTGATGACGGCCGCCCCGTCCCGCAGCAGTCCCAGGCGGCGGGCGTCGAGCAGGTGCCGGGTCTCGGGCAGGTCGGGCGCGTGGACGGTGACGATGTCGGAGGCCGCGCACAGCTCGTCGAGGTCGACCAGGCGTACGCCGAGGGCGGCGGCGTCCGCCGCGGTGACGTACGGGTCGGCCAGCAGCACCTGGAAGCCGGCGTCCGCGGCGAGGAGCCGGGCGATGACGCCGCGCCCGATGCGTGACGCGCCGATGACGCCGACGACGGCGCCGTCCGCCCCGCGCCGTTCGGGGTAGCTGGGCAGCCGCCCGCGGCGGTAGTCCGCTGCGGCGCCGAGGGTGCGCCGGGCCGCCAGGACCACCGTGGCCATGGTGAAGTCGACCACCGGCCCGGCGTTGGCGTCGGCGGCCGACGACACGGCGATCCCCCGCTCCCAGACCACCGGGTGCACATGGTGCTTGACGGTGCCGGCGGCGTGGATGACCGCGCCGAGCCGGGGCGCGCGGGCGAGCAGTCCCGCGTCGATCTCGGGCGCCCCCCATCCGGTGAGCAGGACCTCCGCGGTGGCGAGCGCGTCGCCCGCCTCGCGCGTCGCCGCGTCGGTGACGAGCAGCGGGTGGACGTCGGCCAGCGTGTCGAGCCGGGCGCGCAGCGGGGCCGGAAGGACCAGGTCCAGGATGTCCTGCCGCATCGCCAGCACCAGCTTCGGCCGCTCCGCCATGTCTGCCCCTCACGTGTAATCGGTTACTTCCTGACGCCCTCAGATTAGGCCCGCCCCATCAGCGGGTCAACGTCATCTGTTGCGCGAGGGGTTGACCACGTCGTAGTAACCGGTTTAGTTTCCCCCCACCTTAGGCGTCGAGGAGGACGCGATGGCGATTGCCGAACGGGACGCCACCGGCCGCACAGGGGCGGCAGGTGCGTCCGGTGCAGACCGACGGGCCGGGCGGAAGGGGCGCGGGACGCGCCTCACAAGGCTGCGCAGGGACTGGGTGCTGCTGGCACTCATGGCTCCCGGCGTGGCGTATTTCCTGGTCTTCCACTACGGCGCGCTGGCGGGCAACGTCATCGCGTTCAAGGACTACGTCCCCTTCGACGGCCTGTGGGCCAGCCAGTGGGTGGGCCTGGACAACTTCCAGAAGATGTTCGGCGACCCGGACTTCTGGTCCGCGGTCCTCAACACCGTATGGATCGCGCTGCTGCAACTGGTCTTCTTCTTCCCCGTGCCGATCGCGCTGGCCATGCTGCTGCACAGCCTGACGCGCGACAGCGTCCGCAAGTTCGTACAGTCGGTGGCCTACCTGCCGCACTTCCTGTCCTGGGTGATCGTGGTCGCGGTCTTCCAGCAGGTGCTCGGCGAGACCGGCCTGCTCAACAACGTGCTGGGCGACGCCCATCTGCACACCGTGGACGTCATCGGCAATCCAGGGGCGTTCAAGCCGCTGGTCATCGCCGAGGTGATCTGGAAGGACTGCGGCTGGGGCACGATCATCTTCCTGGCCGCGCTCACCCAGGTGGACGAGCAGCAGTACGAAGCCGCGGCAATAGACGGGGCCGGCCCGTGGCGCCGGTTCTGGCACATCACCCTGCCGTCCGTGCGGCCGATCATCGTGCTGCTGCTGATCATGCGCCTCGGCGACATCCTGTCCGTCGGCTTCGAGCAGATGCTGCTGCAACGCGCCTCGGTCGGTCCGGACGCCGCCGAGGTCATCGACACCTTCGTCTACTACAAGGGCCTGGTAGGCGGCGACTACGGTTACGCCGCCGCGGCCGGCCTGTTCAAGGGCGTCGTGGGCGCCGCCCTCGTCTTCGCCGCCAACAAGGTCGCCCACCGCCTCGGAGAGCAGGGGGTCTACCGATGAGCAGCGCCGCGCAAGGCCTCCGCCGGACGGGGAGCGCACGCAGGCAGCCCGCACGACCGGCGTGGAGGGAGCGGCCGAAGCCCGCCACCCAGGCGGCCAAGGCGGTCGCGCTGGCCGCCGTCGTCCTGCTGGTCACCGTGCCCTTCCTGATCATCGTGTCGACCAGCTTCGCGTCCAACGCCGAGGTCGTCGCGAACGGCGGCTGGGTGCTGTGGCCGCAGCATCCCACGCTGAACGCCTACCGCGAGCTCTTCGACGGCGGCATCGTCACCCACGCCCTGTGGGTCAGCGCCGGCGTCACGGTCATCGGCACCGCCGCGAGCCTTGCCTGCACCATCGGCCTGGCCTACGCCCTCAGCCGCCGCGACGTCTTCGGCGGCAAGCCGATCCTGCTGCTGATCCTCTTCACCTTCCTCTTCCCGCCCGGCATGATCCCCGGCTTCCTGCTGATCAAGGGCCTGCACCTGCTCAACAGCTACGGCTCGCTGGTCGCCCCGGTGCTGGTCAACGTCTTCAACCTGGTGGTCCTGCGCGGCTTCTTCCAGTCCGTCCCCGAGGAGCTGTACGAGGCGGCCCGGCTCGACGGGGCCGGCGAGTGGCTGATCCTGCGCCGCATCGTGCTGCCGCTGTCCAAGGCGGCCCTGGCGGTCGTCGGGCTCTTCTACGCGGTCTCGTACTGGAACGCCTGGTTCTACGCCTCGATCTATCTCGACTCCGACCACTGGCCGCTCCAGCAGGTGCTGCGGACCTACGTCGTCGGCGGCTCGCAGCTCGCCGACTCCGCCGCGGGCGACGCGAGCGCGGTCGCCGCGCCGCAGACCATCCAGATGGCCGTCCTGGTGGTCGCCACCGTACCGATCCTGCTCGTCTACCCCTTCCTGCAGAAGTACTTCACCAAGGGCGTGCTCACCGGCGCCGTCAAGAGCTAGCACCCCTCCGTCAGAAAGGACCCACCGTGAGTACCTCGTCGTTCTCGCGGCGTACGCTGCTGCGCTCGATCGCCGCAGGTGGCGCCGCCGTGGCCGCCCCGTCCGTCCTCGCCGCCTGCTCCACCTCGCCGGCCCGGCACGACGTGGGCAACGCCGGGAAGAAGCTCGCCCCCTGGCCGGCGTACGTCCCCTTCGCCGGCCCCGCGCCGGACCTGCCGGGCACCGCGGACGGCATACAGCCCGGCTACCTGTCGTACCCGAAGAACCTGGTCAGCGCGGTCCAGGACAAGCCGGGCAAGGGCGAGACGATCAAGGTCATGTCGATCACCTACGGCACCCCGCCCAAGCCCGCCGCGCAGAACAAGTTCTGGGCGGCGATCAACGAGGCGCTGGGGGTGACCATCGAGTTCACCGTCGTGCCCGACGCCGACTACATGACGAAGATGGCCACCATGATGGCCGGCAACGACCTGCCCGACGTGGTCAACTTCGGCGGCGGCCACACTCTGCCCCGCGAGGCCGACTTCGTCGCGTCCAAGTGCGCCGACCTGTCCGACTACCTCTCCGGCGACGCGATCAAGGCATACCCGAACCTGGCGAACCTGCCGACGTACGTCTGGCAGGACATGGGCCACATCGGCGGCCGCATCTACGGCGTGCCCGTCCAGCGCTCCGCGCCCGGCAACTGCCTGTGGATCAACGACGACGTCTTCACCGCGGCCGGCATGAAGGACGGCTGGACCTCCGACGACTTCATGGCCGTCGCGAAGGCCGCCACCCACGGCAAGAAGTACGGGCTCGGCTCGTCCGCGCCGCTGCTGTTCGGCGAGACCATGCACAGCATGGCCTTCGGAGCCCCCCAGGGGTGGAAGCTCGACGGCGGCTCCTTCGTCAGCGCGTACAGCACCGACGAATACCGCGCGTCGCTGGAGTTCATGGCCAAGCTGCGCAAGGCCGGGCTCTACAACCCCAACGTGCTCGGCACCTCCACGGTCGACACCAAGACCTTCTTCTACAACGGCACCGTCGCCTCGATGGTCGACGGCTTCGGCGCGCTCAGCACCTCCGTCCCCAACATCAAGGACGCCTTCGTCCTCGACGCGGCCGTCCCGTACACGCCCGGCAACGGGGCCAAGCCCGGCATGCAGCGGGCGAAGGGCGCCTGGGGCTACACCGCGCTGAAGAAGGCCGCACCGGACCGCATCAAGCTGATCCTGCGAGTGCTTGACTACCTGGCGTCGCCCTTCGGCACCAAGGAGTACGAGCTGAACCACTTCGGCGTCGAGGGCACGCACTTCACCCGCGACCAGAACGGCTCGCCCATCGCCACCGACCTGGGCCTGGTCGAGAACCCGGTGCAGCTGCCCTTCAAGTACCTGTGCGACGCCCCGCAGGTGCTCTACCTGCCCGGCCGCCCCGACGTCGTCAAGCGCAACCACGCCTGGCAGCTCAAGATCGCCCCGATGCTGGTGCGCAACCCCAGCTTCGGCCTGCAGTCGGAGACCAACAGCCGGGTCGGCGCGTCCATCGACACCCTGCGGACCGACACCGTCGGCTCCATCATCGCCGGCCGCAAACCGCTGAGCGCCTGGGACGACACGGTCAAAAAGATGCGCAATATGGGCCTGGACCAGATCGCCGCGGACTATGCCAAGGACTACGCCTCAAACCACTGACATGTACGGACCCACGCCGCCGCACCAGGGCCATTACGCTGGTCGGCGGCGCGGCCGTAACGGACACCGGCACGCAACGGACACCGGCACGCCGGGGACATCGGATGGCGCAGATGGCGGAGACTTCACCAGGGCCCGGCACCATAGGGCCGAGCGCGACCGGCGGCGGCACCCGCCGCGTCACCATCCGCGACGTCGCGGACCGGGCGGGCGTCTCGGTCGCCACCGTCTCGCGGGTACTGGCCGGCAACTACCCGACGTCCGCGGCCGCCCGCGCCAAGGTGCTGCGGGCCGTCAAGGACCTCGACTACGTCATCGACGGCCGCGCCCGGGCCCTGGCCGGCACCGGCCCCAAGACCGTGGCCGTCATCGTCTCCTCCGTGGACAGCGCCTTCTACGCCACCGTCGCCCAGGGCGTCGAGCAGGAGGCCGCCGCGCGCGGCCGGCTGTGCATGGTCTGCAGCCACGGCGGCGACGAGGCCCGCGAACTGGCCCTGGTCCAGATGATGCGCGAGCAGCGCTCCGAATTCGTCGTCCTGGTCGGCGGCGCCGTCGAGGACGAGCACTACCAGGCCCGACTCACCGAATACGCCCACGGCCTGGCCGCCGCCGGCTCCCGCCTGGTCCTGTGCGGCCGGCCCGCGCCCAGCTCCGACATGCCCGTCCTCGTCATCGAGTACGACAACGAGGCCGGCGCCTACGCCGTCGTCAGCCACCTGCTCTCCGCCGGCCACCGCGACATCCTCTACCTCGGCACCATGCCCGGCCACACCACCGTCGAGCCCCGCATCGCCGGCTACCGCCGCGCCCTCGCCGACCACGGCCTGCCCCCGTCCGCCGAACGCATCGCCGGCGTCGGCCTCGGCCGCGCCCACGGCTACGCCGCCATGCGCCGGATCCTCGCCGACTGCGACGGCCGCCCCGCCTTCACCGCCGTCTTCGCCGGCGACGACCAGGCCGCCGCGGGCGCGATGGCCGCGATGCGCGAGTACGGCCTGCGCACCCCCGACGACATCTCCGTCGTCGGCTACAACAACGACGGCCTCGCCCAGGACCTCAACCCCCCGCTGACCACGGTCAACATCCCCGCCTACGAGCTGGGCCGGGAAGCCGTCCGCCTCGCCCTGGCCGAGACGACCCCCCGCCCCACCACCCAGTCCCGCCACCTGCTCGGCACCCACACGGTCCTCCGGCAGAGCGTCCGCCCCTTGCTGTGAGGGCGCGCCGCACAGGGGCGCTGGGTATCGCGCGACAGGCACCCGCCGGCGGACAGTCCGCGACAACGGAAAGACGGGGCAGCGCACGGGGACCGGCCTCACCCCACGCGGAGCAGCGTCCTGCCGGGCGCACCGGCGCCGGCCGCGAGGCGGGAGACGGCGCCGCCCGCACCGTCGAGGCCCGGCTCGTCCCCGAGCCCGACACGGATGCGCCCGTCCGCCAGGAGGCCGAGGACATGCCGCGCGCTCGCGGCAAGCCGCGCGGGATGCGTACGGCTCAGCAGGGCGCTGTTGTAGGCCAGCACGGAAAGCCCCCGCATGAGCAGCTCGTCGGCCGAGACCTCGACGGGTTCGTGGCCCGCCAGGTTCCCGTAGACGGCCAGCCGCCCGTGCGGCGCGAGCAGCGCGACGTTCGCCGTCCGGGTGGCACCGCCGACGGGGTCGAGGACGATGTCGAAGCCCTCCTTCCCGAACACCTCGGGGAAGGCGTCCCTGAGCACGACCCGGTCGAAGCCGAAGTCCCCCGCATACGCCGCCCGCTCCGGGCTCCCGGCCACCCCGACGACCTCCGCCGCCCCCGCCGCGCGAGCCAGTTGCGCCGCGAGCGTCCCGACCCCGCCCGCGGCCGCGTGGATGAGCACGCGGTCCCCCTCCCGCACCCGCCCCACCTGCCCGACCAGGTCGTACGCGGTCGGCCCCGCCCATCCCAGCCCGGCGGCGTCCCGCAGCGGCGCCCCGCCGATACCGAGGGCCAGCGCGTCCGGCGCGACCACGACCTCCGCGCAGGCCCCGCCGTAGACGAGGGCGACGACCTCCTCCCCGACCCGCTCGCGCGCGACCCCCTCGCCGACCGAGACGATCTGCCCCGCCGCCTCGAATCCGGGCACGAAGGGCCGCGCCAGCGGGATGTGCCCGTCCCGCACCAGGACGTCACCCCACTGCACCCCCGCGTAGGCGACGCGTACGGCGACCTCCCCGGGCCCGGGCACCGGCTCGGGCACGTCGTCCAACCGATAGCGCCCGCCCGCGTCCGCCCCGCTCCGCGCCGCGTCCAGCACGACAGCCTTCATGCTCAGCTCCTTGCGTCGACTCAGTATCCTGAGACTCCTCGGCCACGGCCGATCCAAGCAGTATCAGGAACCTGAGTCAACTCAGAGAGATGAGAAAGGGTCGGACCATGGCCGACGCCCCCGTCGAGGAATACCTGTGCACCCGCATCCGCCGCGCGGAACAGGCCCTCATGGCCCACCACGAGGCCGTGCTGCGCGGCTACGGCCTGACCATGACGCAGTACACCGTGCTGCTCGCCCTCTCCCGCGAGGACGGCATGTCGGGCGCCCAACTCGCCCGCGCCTGCGGTGTCACGCAGCAGACCATGGCCACCGTCCTGACCACCCTCCAGGGCAAGGACCTGATCCGCCGCGAACCCTCGCCCGTCCACGCGAAAGTGCTGATCGCCCGCCTCACCCCCGCCGGGACCGCCCTGCTCGACCACGCCTACCAGGAGGTCAACATCCTGGAACGGCAGCTCTCCGACACCTTCAGCGCCGCTGAGCACGCGGCGCTGTGCGACCTGCTCGACCGGGCGACGGCGACCCTGGTCGACCAGACCCGCCGGCCCTGACCGCCACGGCCGCCCCGGCTATTACTCCCGCAGCGACCTCGACAGCCCGAACTGCGGCAGCAACCCGTTGTCGACGAACCTGGTGATCGCCGCGACACGGTCACCCGACAGGGTCAGCAGCAGGACCCCGTGCGCATGCACGATCGCCGAACCCCGGTCCCGCCGGTAGAAGCCGAACGCCGGCTGCCCGTTCGCCCGAACAGGCAGCAGCACGTAGCTGCGGCCGGCGCTCAGGACGACGGACCGCAGGAAGTGGCCGACGGCCGCGTGCCCCTGGTACTCCATGTCCAGCGGCGGCATCGTCAGCCATACGTCGTCGGTGAGCAGGGCCAGGATCGCGTCCACGTCCCCGGCCTCGAAGGCCCGCGCGAAGGCCTCCACCACCCGCCGCTCCCGCGCCGACCCGGGCAGCGGCGCCCGCTCCCGATCGGGGCCCGGCAACTCCGCCGCCAGTGCGGCCCGCGCCCGCTTGAGCGCGTTGGTCACCGCGTTCTCGGTGGTGTCGAGCATCCCGGCCACCTCCGCGGCCCTGAAGCCCATCACGTCGCGCAGCACCAGCACGGCCCGCTGCCGCGGCGGCAGTTGCTGCAGCCCCGTCAGGAAGGCAAGCGAGACCGCCTCCCTGGTCTCGTACCGCGCCTCAGGCCCCGGCGCCCGGTCGGGCAGGTCGGCGAGCAGGGTGTCCGGATACGGTTCCCACCACGACGGCCCGGCGCGGTGGCGTGTCGGCTCGGGCAACGGAACCTCCAGCGGTGAGCGGGTGCCTTCGCGCTGCCGGCGCCGGTCGCCGGCGCGCAGCGCGTTCAGGCAGCAATTGGTCGCGATCCGGTAGAGCCAGGTCCGCACCGAGGCCCGGCCCTCGAAACCGTCGAGCCCGCGCCAGGCCGCCAGCAGCGTCTCCTGCAGAACGTCCTCGGCGTCCTGCAACGACCCGAGGATCCGGTAGCAGTGCAGCTGCAACTCCCGCCGGTACGGCTCCGTCAGTCGTCGGAAAGCATCGCCGTCCCCCGCCCGCGCCAGCTCCAGCACGTCAGCCGCGTCCGCCATGTCGGCCCTCCTCACACCCGCATGCGTCCATCCTCACCGGTACAGACACCGCCGGTACCGGAAAACGGTCGCGACAGGGTGGCAGAACGCAGAAAAGCGTCAGCCCCCGTGCATGGCACGGGGGCTGACACTCTATCAAAGATTGTTCGGCGGTGTCCTACTCTCCCACAGGGTCCCCCCTGCAGTACCATCGGCGCTGAAAGGCTTAGCTTCCGGGTTCGGAATGTAACCGGGCGTTTCCCTAACGCTATGACCACCGAAACACCATGAAACACACACCACACCCCACACACACCACCTGACGGTGGTACGGGAGTGTGGTAGCTGGTTGTTTCAGAACCACACAGTGGACGCGAGCAACTGAGGACAAGCCCTCGGCCTATTAGTACCGGTCAGCTCCACCCCTTACAGGGCTTCCACATCCGGCCTATCAACCCAGTCGTCTACTGGGAGCCTTA
>NZ_FRBI01000078.1 GCF_900142575.1 Actinacidiphila paucisporea | reverse complement strand
TACGTGTCGGGGAGGGCGAGCGCCTCGGCGACGGCGTACTGGAAGGGGCCGGAAGCGACGTACGTCAGGAACTGCTTGGTCGTGCGGACCGCGGCTACCAGTTCGGGTGACCCGGTCACCCAGGCCACGCCTCGTTCACGCACTCATTCGGGTGAACGCTCGCTGCTCCGTTCGCCGAGAGATGGGACGGACCTAGACTGTGACTGTGAGCGCCGCATTCGACTACGAGGACATGCATCACCTGGTGGACCGGCTTACGCCGACCCAGGTGCGACGCCTGCGCCTGCTCGTCACCCAGGACGACGAATTGGCACAGGTGGCACGATCTCTGCCTGCCGCCGAAGGAGACGAAGAGTCGATCCCGGCCGGACTGCTCGCCCTGATCGGCAGTGTCAATGGCCCGGAGGACCTTGCCGAGGAGCACGACGACTACATCCGCGCGCGCATGCGTGAGCGCTTCGGCGACTCGGCGTGATCGCCACCGTCCTGGACACCGGCCCGCTGGCCGCCGCGTTCAACGCGACCGACCGGCGGCACCCGGAGTGCGCCGCACTGCTGACATCACTCACCGGGCGCCGCTTGCTGCCGAGTCCGGTGCTGACCGAGGTCTGCTGGCTACTTGAGCGCTGGCCCAAGGTCGAAGCGGCATTCTTGACCGAGGTCGCTCGCGGCACCTTCGAGCTCGTGCACTTGACCCCCGCAGATCTCACCCGCATGGGAGAGCTGATCCTTCAGTACGCCGACTTCCCCCTCGGCGGAGTCGATGCCTCCGTCATCGCTGTCGCCGAGCGCTTCGGCGTGGATCGAGTGGCCACCTTGGACCGTCGGCACTTCGGAGTCGTGAAGCCTGCCCATGTGACCACACTCACCCTGCTGCCGTAGGAGTGGGCGCCGCCGAAATCCGCCTTGTAAGGGCGGTGCTCAGCCGTTGAACGCTTTGCGGAGGCGCTGGGCGGCGTCGGTGAGGACGTCTTCGCGTTTGCAGAAGGCGAAGCGGACCTGGGTGCGGCCCGCGGTGGGGTGGTCGTAGAAGACGGAGTTGGGGACGGCGACGACGC
>NZ_FRBI01000036.1 GCF_900142575.1 Actinacidiphila paucisporea | reverse complement strand
ATCCCGGTCCACCACGCAAGAGCGGCACCCGAAGAGGAATAATCCCCAGATGCACAGCGTCCTCGCTATGTGTGTTTTTTTTCAAAGGAACCTCATCACGCACCCACAAAAGGCACGCGACGGGGTATCAACATATCTGGCGTTGACTTTTGGCACGCTGTTGAGTTCTCAAGGAACGGAAGCTTCCTTCGAGACCGTTTCACCGGCCCCTCCGGGCTTTCCCTTCGTGTTTCCGACTCTATCAGACCCTTTCCGGCGCCTGACCCCCAGTCAGCGGGGCTTGTCTTTCCGGCCGTTGGGCCGTTCCGACGAGTGAGACTTTAGCGGACTTCGTTCGCTCCGGCCAAATCGGCCGGTTCGATCGAAACTCTGCACACATTCCGAAAAAACACACGACGGGACGACAAGAAGACGACGGCTCTCGGCCGTCGATCCGGTCGTCACTCGAATGGTCCTGCGGGATGGCTGTCCGGGGACCGACCGGGGTCGGCGCTCACGTCGGACAACTCGGAGTACATTACGCAGCTCCGACGGGAGTGTCAACCCTCGCTGTCGGCTTCCGGTCAGTCGAGGTCTTCGAGCCGGCCGCCGGCGTCCGGCTGGCTGTCCTCGACGCGGCGCAGCAGGCGGATCAGGATCTCGCCGAGGGCGGCGCGCTCCGAGGTGTTCAGGTCCTGGAGCAGCTCGTCCTCGAAGGCCGCGGCAAGGCGCATGGTCTGGAGCCACTTCTCCCGGCCCTCGTCGGTCAGCTCCACGATCACGCGCACCCGGTTGGCCTCGTCCCGCTCCCGGGTGACCAGGCCCTCGGTGACCAGGCGGTCGATGCGGTGGGTCATGGCGGCCGGGGTGAGGCCGAGGCGCTTGGCCAGGTCGCCGGGGCCCAGGCGGTACGGGCGGCCGACGACCACGAGGGCCTTGAGCACTTCCCATTCCGCGCTGCTGATGCCGAGGTCCACGAGCTGGCGGCCGTACGCGACGTTCATGCGGCGGTTGAGCCGGCCCAGCGCGGTGACGACCTTCTCCACCTGGGGGTCGACCTCGGGAAACTCGCGCTGGTAGGCGGCGATCTGGGCGTCGAGGTCCAGTTCCTGGGGGGCACCGGCGGAGCCTGCGGCTGCGGTCATGCCCCGAGTATCGCACGGTAGCGCTTTGCTCTAAAGCCCTTCGGAATGTACTCTTTAGCTTCGAAGTTTACTACTGAAGTCTTCAACCTGAAGTCTTGCCTGTCCGAGGGGAGAGCCGTGAACACCGTCGCCATGGGCGCAGCGCTGCGCCGTATCCAGCTGGGGAACGCCCTGAGCGCCTTCGGCAACGGCTTCACCGTGCCCTTCACCTTCGTGTACGTCTCCGAGGTGCGCGGGCTGGGCGCGGGGACCGCGGGTGTGGTGCTGGCGACGTTCGCCGTCGCCGCCCTCTTCGTGCTGCCCTTCACCGGCCGGCTCATCGACCGGCGCGGGCCCGTACCGGTCGCCGTGGTCGGCACGGTGCTGGCGGCCTCCGGGTCGCTCGGGCTCGGGCTGTCCGGAAGTGAGCCGGTGGTCATCGCCGCGGCCGGGGCGCTGGGCGCGGGGATCTCCGTAGTCCAGCCGGCGCTGGCGACGATGATCGTCTGGTGCTCGACCACGGCGACGCGGTCCAGGGCCTTCGCGACCCAGTTCTTCCTGGCCAACCTCGGCCTCGGGGTCGGCGGGCTGATGGGCGGGCTGATCGTGGACACCGCGCACCCGTCGTCCTTCATCCGGCTCTTCGCCATCGAGGCCGCCATGTTCCTCGTCCTGGGCGGCGTGATCGCCACGGTGCGCCTGCCGCACGCGGCCCGCCTCGACGACGCCGTCCCCGCTCCCGACGCGGCCGGCGGCTGGCGGCTCCTGCTGCGCAACCGGGCCATGGTGATGCTCTGCGTGCTCGGCTTCGTGCTGTTCTTCGCGTGCTACGGCCAGTTCGAGTCGGGTCTCTCCGCCTTCGCGGTGACCGTCACGCACATCTCGCCGGCGATGCTGGGCGTCGCCTTGGCCGCCAACACGGCGGCGATCGTGCTGGCGCAGTTCGTGGTGCTGCGGCTGGTCGAACACCGGCGGCGCAGCCGGGTGATCGCGGCGGTCGGCCTGGTCTGGACGGTGGCGTGGCTCGCCGCCGGGGTCTCAGGGCTGGTGCACGCGCACCACGCGGTCGCGGTGGTCGCGATCATCTCGACCTACGCGCTGTTCGGGCTGGGTGAGGCCATGCTCGCGCCGACGGTGTCGCCGCTCGTCGCCGATCTCGCGCCCGAGCGGATGGTCGGTCGCTACAACGCCGCGTTCGCACTGGTCAAACAGCTCGCCCTGGCGGTCGGCCCGGCGGTCGGCGGCCTCATCGCCGCGGCGGGGGCGTACTCCGCGTACGTCGTCCTGCTGGTGGCCTGCTCCCTGGCGGTCTCGGTCGTCGCCCTCCGCCTGGGCCGCCACCTCACGCCGTCCCAGGACTCCCCCCACCGCCCCAGCCGGGTGGTGGCCCACTCGCCGTCCCTCCACTCCGCCCCGGTCGCCTGACCCGCGGCTCCCCTCAGGGGCGCAGCTCAGGGGCGCGCGGGACTGGGCGCCCAGCCGTCGACGAGCGCAGGTCGCGACCGGCCCCGAGGGGCTGCTCGGTCCGTCCTGACCACCGGCCGGTGACAGGCTGAGCGCCCCCCGGGCCGCGAGCGGGCCGGCGCCCTCGGGAGTCCTCAGCCCGGAAGGGTGAACTCGCACCAGACGGCCTTGCCGCCTCCTGGCGTGCGGCGAGACCCCCAGGACGAGGCGATCGTCGCGATGATCGAGATCCCGCGACCGGCCTCGTCCACCGGCTCTGCCCGCCGACGCCGCGGCAGGTTGTCGTCACCGTCCGTGACTTCGATGACCAGCCGCCGATCCGTGCGCCGAAGGCGCAACCGCATGGGCGGCGTGCCGTGCTTGAGCGAGTTGGCGACCAGCTCGCTCACCGCGAGCACGCCGAGGTCGCGCAGCTCGACGGGGAAGCGCCAGGAGGCGAGCACGCCGGTGGCGAAGGCGCGGGCGCGCGGGGCCGCCTCGACGCCGCCGAGGAGTTCGAGCGCGGCGTTGCGGAAGACCTCGCCCTCGGGTCGGCCGGTGTGGTCGGGGTATTGCAGGACCAGGACGGCCACGTCGTCGTCGTGCTGGGCGGTGACGCCGAGCGCGCGCATCAGGCGGTCGCAGACGACCTGGGGGGCTCCCGTGGCGCCGGCCAGCGCCCGCATGAGGGTGGAGACGCCTTCCTCGATGTCCTCGCCGCGGCGCTCGATGAGGCCGTCGGTGTAGAGCACGGCGGTGCAGCCGGGGCCGAAGGGGACGGTGGCGGAGTGGTGGGTCCAGCCGCCGGTGCCGAGCGGCGGCCCGGTGGGCTCCTCGGTGCGCTGCACGGTGCCGTCGGGGTCGCGGATCAGGATCGGCAGGTGGCCGGCGCTGGCGTACGACAGCCGGCCCTCGCTGGGGTCGTGGACGGCGTAGACGCAGGTGGCGATCTGCGTGGCGTCGATTTCCGAGGCGAGGCCGTCGAGCAGCTGGATGACCTCGTGCGGGGGCAGGTCGAGGCGGGCGTAGGCGCGTACGGCCGTACGGAGCTGGCCCATGACGGCGGCGGCCCGCACTCCGCGGCCCATGACGTCGCCGATGACCAGGGCGGTGCGGCCGGCGCCGAGGGTGATGACGTCGTACCAGTCGCCGCCGACTGCCGCGTCGGTGCCGCCGGGCTGATAGGTGGCGGCGAGCCGGAGGTCGTCGGGCTGTTCCAGTTGCTGCGGCAGCAGGCTGCGCTGGAGGGTGACGGCGGTCTCGTGGAGCCGGCGCTCGCTCTCCCTGAGCCTTTCCGCGGACTGGACCTGGTCGGTGACGTCGGCGGCGAAGACCAAGACGCCGCGGCGTTCGGGGTCGGGGTCGCCGGCGTGGACGGGGGTGCAGGTGAAGGTGAAATAGCCCTGACGGGTGAGTGCGGTGGTGTCGGCCCTGCTTACTTTGCGGGCTTTGACGGTACGCGGACGTCCGCTGCGGTGGACCTGGTCCATGAGCGGCAGCAGGCCGAGCTCGGCAAGCTCGGGCAGGGCCTCGCGGGCCGGGGCGCCGGGGGTGCGGGGGCCGAAGACGTCGGCGTAGGCGTCGTTGACGAAGCCGACGCGGTGGGCGGGGCCGTGGGTGACCGCGATGAGCGCGGGCAGTTGGCTCAGCACGCCCGCCAGGTCGCCGGGTGCGCCGCCGATGGCCAAAAGCGCCAGGTCGTGGGCTTGCGCGGGGATGTCGGCGCGGACCTTCGCCGAGGGTGGGAGCGGGTCCGCGGGGGCGGGGGCGCCGCCCTTGGTGCCGCCGGCCGGTGCGGCGGCGTCGGCGGTTCCGGCGCGGGCCGCCGGGACGGCACCGCGTCGCTGTGTTCCGGGGAGCCGGGCGCTCCAACGCGTGAGGTTCAAACGTCCGATTCCTCGTATTTGTCACTCTTTGCAGGTGCTGCCGCACGGGTGGTCACCCGCCCAGTGTGGCCGACCGGGGGCCCGCGAGGGAATCACGCCGGTGCGCGGACGGCGCGTCGGGGAGCGCTCACGGGCGCGGCCGGCCGCCGTCACCGCCGCTTCCCGCGGCCTGTTCGAATTCGGCCCGCGGATGCTCCAGGGAGCCCAGCGAGACGATCTCGCGCTTGAAGAGACCGGAGAGGATCCATTCCGCGAGCACCTTGGACTTGCGGTTCGCGGTAGGCATCCTGCTCAGGTGGTAGACGCGGTGCACGAGCCAGGCCGGGTAGCCCTTGAACCTGCGCCCGTAGAGCAGGGCGACGCCTTCGTGCAGGCCGAGGGAGGCCACGGAGCCCGCGTACTTGTGGCGGTATTCGGTGAGCGGTTCGCCGCGCAGATGTGCCACGACATTGCCGGCCAGCACCTTGGCCTGGCGCACGGCGTGCTGGGCGTTGGGCGCGCACAGGACGCCTTCGCGGTCGGCGGTCAGGTCCGGGACGGCCGCCGCGTCGCCGGCCGCCCACACGCCGTCGTGGCCGGCGACCCGCAGGGTGGCGTCGGCGATCAGCCGTCCGCGGCCGTTCAGCGGCAGCCCGGTCGCGGCCAGGACGGGCGCGGGCTTGACGCCCGCGGTCCATACGACGGTCCTGGTGGGCAGCCGCGACCCGTCGGACAGCACGGCGATCCGGTGCTCGCACGATTCGAGGCGGGTCTCCAGGCGGATGTCGACGTTGCGCCCGCGCAGCTCCCGGACGGCGTAGCGGCCCAGCTGCTCGCCGACCTCGGGCAGGATCCGGTCGGTGGCCTCGACCAGCACCCACTTCATGTCCTCGACGCGGACGTTGTGGTAATAGCGCAGGGCGTAGCGGGCCATGTTCTCCAGCTCGCCGAGCGCTTCGACGCCCGCGTAGCCGCCGCCGACGAAGACGAAGGTCAGGGCCGCCTCGCGGACGCCGGCGTCGCGGGTGGAGGAGGCGATGTCGAGCTGCTCCAGCACGTGGTTGCGCAGCCCGATCGCCTCCTCCACGGTCTTGAAACCGATACCGAAGTCGGCGAGGCCCGGCACCGGCAGGATCCGCGAGACCGAGCCCGGTGCGATGACCAGCTGGTCGTACGGGATCTCGGTGGCGCCGCCGCCCTCCTCCTCGGTGGCCGGGGTGACGACGCTCGCGACCCGCTTGTCGTGGTCGACCGAGCGCACCTCGCCGACGACGATCCGGCACCGGTCGAGGACCCGGCGCAGCGGTACGACGACATGCCGCGGCGAGATCGACCCGGCGGCCGCTTCAGGGAGAAAGGGCTGGTAGGTCATGTACGGCTGCGGCTCGACGACCATGATCTCGGCCTCACCGCGTTTCAGCCGCAGCTTTCGCTGCAGCTGCAATGCCGTGTACATGCCGACATAACCACCGCCGACCACAAGAATGCGCGGTGTGCTTGCCCTGGCCGTGGCCGCCGACTCCGTCGTCATTGCTCCATGACGCAATGACCGGCCGCCGTTTGTCCACAGGGCGGGCACCATGATTCGTAGGAATCGGCATCGCCGCAGGTCCGCAGCCCGTGTCCGCATCGGGCCATCAGCGGGCAAACGCCCCAGGGCGCAACCGTGTCCCGCCCGGCTCTCGAAGAGCCCGAGTCCCAGGGATCACTCCCCCTTCATTCTTGACGCAGCCTCAACTATGTTCGTATCTCGTAGTAGTGCGCGGCACGACGCACGCGATCAACGAGAGCGGGGAGTCTCCGGGGGGAGACATTCAATTTTCCGGGGGGATACATACATGCGCATTCAGGACACGACGTGGACGACTTCCGCAGGTCCGGACGGGGGCACCGGCAGGGCGGCGCCGCTGAGGGTGGACGCCCAGCGGAATCTGGAACATGTGCTCAGGGCCGCCCGTGAGGTCTTCGGCGAGCTGGGCTACGGCGCTCCCATGGAGGACGTGGCCCGCCGCGCCCGGGTCGGCGTCGGCACCGTCTACCGCCGCTTCCCCAGCAAGGACGTGCTGGTCAGGCGGATCGCGGAGGAGGAGACCGCGCGGCTGACCGAGCAGGCGCGCACCGCGCTGGGCCAGGAGAACGAAGCCTGGTCCGCACTGGCCCGCTTCCTGCGCACCTCCGTGGCCTCCGGCGCCGGACGGCTGCTGCCGCCGCAGGTGCTGCGGGTGCAGGGCGCCCCCGGCGGCGAGCCGCACACCGCTCGCGCGTCGCACGAGGCCGAGGGGACCGGTGACGCCGCCCGGGTGCCGCAGCAGCGGATCAGGTTCGGCGCCGACCCCGCGGAGGGCGCGCGCTCGGCTCCCGGTGACCACGCGGGCCGCGACGACCTCGCCGACACCGGTCCGGCCGGCAGCCGCACCGCCCGCGGCGAGGAGCAGGAGGGCATACGCGCCCTGCTGGACGTCGTCGGCCAGCTGGTGGAAAGGGCCCGGGCAGCCGGCGAGTTGCGCGCCGACGTCTCGGTCGCCGACATCCTGCTGGTCATCGCCACCGCGGCGCCCTCGCTGCCGGACGCCGCGCAACAGGCGGCGGCCTCGGCCAGGTTGCTCGACATCCTGCTCGAAGGACTGCGCTCACGCCCGTCGGAACGACCCTCCTGACGCCCCGCCCGACGCCCCGCCGCCCGCGGCGGGAAACCCGGCGGCCGCTTAGGCCGTGCGGATGAACGTGGAGGACCGGTGAACGATCTCTCCACGGACGGGTGGTTCCGCCGAAGGCGATGACCCCGGGGGCCTCCGCTGTGCCAGGCTTGGCGCGTGGATGAGCCAAGCGGGGACTCCGGCGCCGCCCCCGCCGCAGGGGGCGGGCCGGAAGGCGGCGCGGGGCTGCCGTTTCGCAGGGTGCCGGGCCAGCGTGACCCGGTGGCGCGCCCCGAAACGGCGTTCCCGGATCAGGTGCGCCGCGATCCGGCACGGGTCGATCCGCCGCGCCCTGATCCGCTGCCCGGTACCGCGCCTGACGGCGTGACGGACGCGCCCGCCGACGACGACCTGCTGCCCGCGGGGCACCCCGAGCCCGGTTCCGGGTTGTCCGACGAGGAGCTGGTCGACCAGGTCAGAGCCGGCCGGGACAGCGCGTACGAGGAGATCTACCGCCGCCATGCCGAAGCGGTGCGCCGCTACGCCCGGACGTGCTGCCGCGACGCACACACCGCCGAGGACCTGACCGGCGAGGTTTTCGCCCGCACATTGCAGGCGATCCGCAGCGGCAGCGGGCCGCGGTCAGCCGTCCGCGCCTATCTGCTGACCACGGTCCGCCGGGTCGCGGCGACGTGGGGCAGCACCGCCCGCCGGGAGCAGTTGGTCGAGGACTTCGCCGTCTTCGCCGTGAGCGCGGCGGGCGCCGGCGCCGAGGCCGTGACGAGCGCGCCGGCCGCCGACGTGCGGGCCATGGAGGAGGCCGAGCAGTCGCTGGCCATCCAGGCCTTCCGCACGCTGCCCGAACGCTGGCAGACCGTGCTCTGGCACACCGCCGTCGAGGAGGAGCCGCCCAGCGCCATCGCCCCGCTGCTCGGCCTGACCGCCAACGCCACGGCCGTGCTCGCCCACCGCGCCAGGGAGGGCCTGCGGCAGGCGTATCTGCAGGCGCACGTCAGCTCCACGCTCACCGCCGAAGGCGAATGCGCGCGCTATGCGGACCGGCTCGGCGCGCACGCCCGCGGCGGCCTGCGGATGCGCGCGGACCGCGAGCTGAACCGGCACCTGAAGGACTGCGAGCGCTGCACGGCCGCCTCGCTCGAACTGGCCGACCTCAATTCGGCGCTCAAGGGGCTGCTGCCGGTCGCTTACATCGGCTGGTTCGCCGCCGTCTACGCCACCAAGGCCGCCGGAGCCGCCGTCGTGGCGGGCGGCGCAGCGGCCGCCGGAGCCGCGGGAGGCGCCGCGGCCGCCGCGACGGGTTCCGGCTCGGGCGCCGCCGGCGCCGCGGGAGGCGCCGCCGCGAGCGAAGGCCTCGGCGCGCCCGTCAAGGTCGGCATCGCGGCGGCTATCGTCGTCGCCGCTGCCGCCACCGCCTTCGCGCTGACCGCGGGCCATGACGCCAAGCCGCACAAGCCGCTCGCCAAACCGCCGGTGGCCGCTCCGGTCGCGACCACACCCGCGCCCCCTCCACCGCCCGCAGCCCAGCCACGGCCCGTGCCCAAGCCTGCCCCGAAGCCGCCGCCCGCACCGACCCGTCAGCCGGCGCCGAAGGCTACGGCGAAGCCGACCCCGAAGGCGACCACCCCGCCGCCTCCGCCCCCGAAGTCAAGCCCCACGCTGCCCGCCCCGAAGCCCAGCCCCACGCCGACGACCGCCCCGCCCGCGCCACCGCCGCCCCCGCCACCCGCGCCGACGGCGTACAAGGTCAACTCGCTCGGCATCAGCGGCATCGGCGACCCGACGCAGCCCACCATCCGTGCGACCGCCTCCGCGGGCGGCTGGTGGTGGGACCGCTGGGGTTTGACGATCGGCGGCACGGCTTATGGCCACGGCATCAGCGTGGGCACGCCCTCGTCGGTGACCATCGACCTCAACCGCGCCTGCGTCTCCTACGACGCCCGCGCCGGGATGGACGACCTGACCCGGCTGCTGCCCACCGCCGTGCGCTTCTCGGTCTACGGCGACAGCACCCGCCTGTGGACCTCCGACGTGGTCCGCGGCGGCGACCGGGCGGTGCCGGTACGCGTCGGCCTGAGCGGTTACACGACCATGCGCCTTGTCGTCACCCCGGAGCCCCGGCAGGGGCGGCAGGGCGACGGGTGGGGCGTCACGGGCCTGGCGGACTGGGCGGACGCGGTGATCAGCTGCTCGTAGCGGGGCGGCCGAGCCGCCGTACGGATCGGGCCGCCGCGGGTCAGCGGGCCGCGGTCGTGCCGCCGGTCGCGGGCACCTCGCACACACCGTCGGCGCAGGCACCGGCGTCGGTGTCGGCACTGGTGTCGGCGACGCCCGCGGCGGCGGTGTCCTTGGCGACCTGCTCCAACACCCGCAGGAAGGTCGAGGTCTCCTGGCCGCCCTGCACGGCCCACCGGCCCTCGAAGACGAAGGTCGGCACTGCCGTGATGCCGAGCTGCCTGGCCTCGTCGATCTCGCCGAGCACCTCGTCGTGCAGCCCGTCACCGCTCAGGAAGTCCGCGACCGCGTCCCGGTCCAGGCCCACCGCGACGGCCGCGTCGGTCAGGTGCTCGTGGTCGCCGATGTCCATGCCCTCGCCAAAGTGCCCCGCCATCAGCCGGCCCTTGAGCCGGACCTGCGCCTCCGGGCCGTACTGGTCCAGGGCGAAGCGCAGCAGGCGGTGGGCGAGCAGCGAGTTGTTCTCCAGGACCGTGTCGAAGTCGAAGTCGATGCCCTCCTCGGCACCGAGCGCGGCGATCCGCTGGTCCATTGCCGCGGCCTGCGGCCCGAACTTCGCGGCCAGCACCTCGCGGTGCGGGCGCGCCTCGTGCGGGGCGGACGGGTCGAGCTGGAAGGGCCGGTAGACGACCTCGACGGACGAGCCGTTGGGGAAGGCCGCGAGCGCCCGCTCGAACCGCGTCTTGCCGACGTAGCACCACGGGCAGGCGATGTCGCTGTAGATCTCGACCTTCACGGCTCTTCTCACTTCCGGTGGGCTGCGGCGGCGTCGGCGGGGGCCTCCGGCACGGCTTACGGGCTCCAGTATTCCTTGAAGCCTCAATGACGTAAGCCGCGGTCCGCGACCGCTATTCCCCGGCTGTTCCCGGCGGCTGCGCCCCGCCGCCGTCCGGAGCGCCGAGGCCCGCCCTGCCGTCTGCCAGTACCGCCACCACCAGAGCCACGGCCTGCTCCCGGTCCAGGCCCGCGCCGCGCTCGCGGGCCGCCGCCACCTCCGCCGCGGACAGCGCCGCGGCCGCCCGGGCCGCCACCGCGTCGGCGATCTCCTGCTCGGGCACGCTGCGCGGCACAGGACCCCGCACGGCGTCCGCGGCGGCCAGCGCCACCACCGCGGTCCTCGTCTCGCCGAGCGCCGTCAGCACCTCGGCCGCCACGTCCAGCTGCGCGCCGAGGATCTGCTCCGTGCACCCCGAGGTCAGCGCCGTCCGCAGTGCGTCGTCGACCAGGGGCAGCGCGGACCGCGGATCGCCCTCGGCCACCGTGATCCGTGCCGCCAGGCCCCCCAGCACGACGCGGAAAGCCGGCGGCGGGGTGCCGTCGGAGGCATGGCCCGCCGCGAGGTCGCACCATTGCCGCGCCTTCGCCACCTCGCCGCGCCGCAGCAGCAGCACGGCCTGGAGATAGCGCACATAAGTGCGCGCATCCCACACCGAATAGCGCTCGGCCTCCTCACCGGCGCGCGCCACCAGCCGGTCCGCGGTCTCGTCGTCGCCGGCCCGGTGGGCGATCTCGCCGAGCCGCGCGATGAGGAAGGCGGCCTCGGCAAAGGCTCCCAGCTCCTGACCGAGCCGGTGCGCCGCCTCCAGGTCGGCGCGGGCCGTCGCGTAGTCGCCGTGGGCCATCGCGATCTCACCGCTCGCGCTGTGCACCTGCGCGCGGATCCAGCGGTCGCCGAGGCGGTCGGCCAGCGTCTCCAGTTCCGCCCGGCTGTCGTCGGCACGTGCGAGGCCGCCCGGCGAGTCGACCGCCACATGGGTACGGAACATCAGCGCCGTCGCCAGCTCCCAGTCGCCACCGTGGACGCGGCAGTTCGCCACGACCGCCTCCGTATGACGACGGATCTCCGGGGCGCCCCCGAGAAGATACGCGGTGAAGGGCCACAGCAACCCGGGAAAACGCGCGGCCGGAGGACCACCGGCCGCGTACGCCTTCGCAAGCGCCTCGGCCATCGCCAGCGATGCGGGCGTCGACAGCTGGTCCTCCGCGGCGTGGTCGCTCTTGACGAAGTACAGCAGCATCCGCGCGTCGGTCCGCGGCCAATACAGCGGGTCGTCCGGGTTGTCGGCGGGATCGCCGCCCATCGCGACCACCTGCTCCAGCCAGCTGTCCGCCTCGTCGCGGTAATTGCGCAGCCACCAGAACCAGCCCATCGCCTGCGCGATGGCCAGCGCGTCCCGCTCCTCACCCGCCTCGACCGTGCGGTGGAGCGCCGCGCGCACATTGTCCAGCTCGGTTTCGAGCACCTCCAGCCAGCGCATCTGGTCCGCCCGGCGCAGCTCCGGGTCCGCGGTGAGGGCCAGGTCCCGGTAATGGACGGTGTGCCGGCGGGCTGCCCGCGCCAGTTCGCCGGGCAGTTCGGCGGCGCGCTCGGCGGCGTATTCGTGGATCGTCTCCAGCAGCCGGTAGCGCGCCTGCGGGCCGCCCTGCCCCTCGGGGGCGGGCACCAGATCCGCGACCACCAGGGACTTGTCGACCAGCTGCGCGACCGTCTCCAGCGCGTCGGGCCCGCACACCGCCTCCGCCGCTGCCAGCGTGCAGCCGCCCGCGAAGACGCTCAGCGCGCGCAGCGCCGTACGCTCCGGCTCGGTCAGCAGGTCCCAGCTCCAGTCCACGACCGCGCGCAACGTCTGCTGCCGCGGCAGCACGGTACGGCTGCCGCTGGTCAGCAGGCGGAAACGGTCGTCGAGGCGGTCGGCGATCTGCCGCGGCGACAGGGCGCGCAGCCGGGCCGCGGCCAGTTCGATCGCCAGCGGCAGACCGTCCAGCCGCCGGCAGATCTCCCGCACCGCCACCGCGTCGGGGCCGTCGTCGTCCCCGTACGGCGCCGCGCCCGGCCGTACGGTCGCCGCCCGCTCGGCGAACAGCCGGTAGGCGGTCGGCGGCGGCAGCGGCTCCACCGGCCGCACCACCTCGCCCGGCACCCCCAGCGGCTCCCTGCTGGTGGCCAGCACCGTCACCCCCGGGCACGCGGCGAGCAGTTCGGCGGTCAGCACGGCCGCGCCGCCGATCACGTGCTCGCAGTTGTCGAGCACCAGCAGCAAGCGGCGCCGCCCGCAGTATTCGAGCAGCCGCTCCACCGGGTCGTCCTGATGCGCCTCGCCGCGCAACGGCCTCGTCGCGAGCCCCTGGGCCTCCCGCCGGCCCAGCGCGCTCAGCACCGCGTGCGGGATCGCGGCGGGATCGTCCAGCGGGGCCAGCTCGGCGAGCCACACGCCGTCGGGAAAGCCGTCCGCGGCCCCCTCAGCGGCCTCCTGGGCCAGCCGGGTCTTCCCGGACCCGCCGGGGCCCGTCAGCGTCACCAGACGGGCCACAGCCACGTCCTGGCGGATGTCCCGCAGATCGGCCTCCCGGCCGACGAAGCTGGTCAGCCTGGCCCGCAGATTCCCGGCCGGCGCCGGGGTCGCCGGCTCCTGCGCCGGGGCGGGCTGCCGCAGCAGCTCCGCGTGCAGCGCCCGCAACTCCGGGCCGGGATCCGCGCCCAGCGCCTCGACCAGGACCTTCCTGGTCTCCTCATAAGCCACCAGCGCGTCCGCCGACCGCCCCGCCGCGCGCAGCGCCCTGATCAGCTGCGCCCTGAAAGCCTCGTCCAGCGGATGCGCCGCCACCGCCTCCCCCAGCGCGGGCAGCACATCTGCGGCCCTGCCCAGCGCCAGCTCCGCCTCGACGTGCAGCCGCCGCGCCGTGCGGCGCAGCGCGTCCGGCCGGGCGGCGGCCGCCGCCCGCTCCGGCAGATCCGCCAGCGCCGGCCCGCGCCACAGCGCCAGGGCCCGCGCCAGCACGTCCGCGGCCTTCTGCGGATCTCCGCCGGTCAGGGCCGCGTCGCCCTCCTGGACCAGCCGCTCGAACGCGTACAGGTCCACGGCGTCGCGCTCCGCCGCCAGTCGGTATCCGCCGGGCTCCGACGTCACGGCGTCCCGGCCCAGCGCCCTGCGCACCCGGGCGACCAGCGCCTGCAGCGCGCCCGCGGCGTCCGCCGGGGGGTGCGCCGCCCACACCTGGTCGATCAGCGTCTCGGCCGGCACGGGACGTCCCGCTTCGACGGCGAGCGCGGCCACGAGCGCCCGCGCCCGCCCCCCGCCCAGAGCCACGGGCTCGCCGCCCGTACCCCGCACCTCGGTAACCCCCAACACCAAATACCGCACCCGCGCATTCTCCCGCCCCTTGCGCCGGCTGGCCGCCGTGTCGCGGTCCCCGCGCCCCCGGATGACTGTCCCTTGCGGTGCGTCACTTGGGCGCGGCGCCATCGTGGTTGCGCGCGCAGTTCCCCGCGCCCCTTGGTGATTGCCCCGTGCGGTGCGTTGCTTGCTTTCCCGCCTCTTCGGCGGGGCGCTCCGTTCTCCCCCAGAGCTTCGCCTGGGGGTACCCCCACGCGCCCCTGAAAAACGCGTGCCCTCCTGCGCAAGGGTCCGGCTCCCTGGCAGGGGTCGGCCCCTGGGCGTGGGAGGACGCAGGACCAAAAGGGGCGCGGGGAACTGCGCGCGCAACCACGCCGCCGCCGCGCCCAAGTGACGCACCGCACGGGGCAGCACCCGAGGGGCGCGAGGAACTGCGCGACCAACCACAGCGCCGCCGCAGGCAAAGGACGCACCGCAAGGGGCAGGAGGGGGCGGCTCCCCGCCAGGGGCTAGGGCCTGTCCGGCGGATCTTGGCGGGCCTGCGACGCCCGGCACCGCACCTCGCTGCGTTGTCGAATCATCCTTGTACGACCCGGTACGAGGACGATTCTCCGCCTTGCGATGTACGGCACCGGACGCCGCAGGCTGATCCGCCAAGATCCGCCGGACAGGCCCTAGTGGCGGGGGTGGTCGTCCTCGTCGTGGCGGCCGAGGAGCTCGTCCGCGAGGGTCGGAAGGTCGTCGAGAGGCGTCTCCTCGGCCCAGTCGGGCCGGGGCCGCCGCGTGGCGGACGGCTGGACCGCGGGCAGCTCCCGCGTCCGCTCGGTCTCGGCGGGTCCCGACTCGGGCCGGAAGAGCCACGGCGGTACGCGGTCCACCGGATCCGCGTCGCTCGCGGTGCCGGGCACCGGGGGCAGCACGGCCGTCTCGTCGTCCGCGGCGGGCTCCGCGGGGGGCGCGGGGACCGCCGGCAGGACAGCGGTCTCGTCGGAACCGGCCTCCGGCGCGTCGTCGGACGACTCCGGCTCGGGGGCCGGCACGACGGGCGGCAGCACCGTGGTGGTCTCGGAGGTGTCCGTGGCATCCGCGGGACTCGCGGTGTCCGTGGACGGCGCGTCCTCGGGGACGGCCGGCGTGATGACCGTCGTCGCGTCGTCCACCTCCGCGGGAGCGGGAGCAGGAGCGGCCGCAGCCCGCGCCGCCTCGGCACGCAGCAGCGCCTCCTCCGCCTTGCGCTGCTTCTCCAGCCGCCGCGCCTCCGCCTCGGAGCGCAGCTTGGCTTGCTCCTCAGCCAGCCGCCGCAGCCTGGCCTGCTCGGCCTCCCGGGCGGCGGTCTCCGCGGCGACCCGGGCGGCTTCCTCGGCGGCGAGGCGGTCGGCCTCCTCCTGGCGGAGGCGCGCGGCCTCCGCCTCCTGCGCGGCCTTGCGGTCGGCGATCTCCTGCCGGGCGGCTTCCTCGGCGGCGAGGCGCCGCTCCTCCTCCTCGCGGTGGAGCTTCTCCAGCTGGGCCTGCCGCTCGCGCTCGGCGCGTTCGGCCTCGGCCTTGCGGGCGGCTTCCTCGGCGGCGAGGCGTGCCGCCTCTTCGGCGGCCTTGCGGTCGGCCTCGGCGCGGGCCTCGATCTCCTGGGCGGACAGCGGGAGGACTTCGTCGAGCCGGTGGCGTATGACCGTGGTGACGGCGGCCGGGTCCTGGCCTGCGTCGATGACGAGGTAGCGCGCGGGGTCGGCGGCGGCGAGGGTGAGGAAGCCGGCGCGGACCCGCTGGTGGAATTCCGCCGGTTCCGATTCGAGCCGGTCGGGGGCCTCGGTGAAGCGTTCCCTCGCGGTTTCGGGTGACACGTCGAGCAGCACGGTCAGGTGGGCGACGAGCCCGTCGGTGGCCCAGCGGTTGATGCGGGCGATCTCGGTGGGCGCCAGGTCGCGCCCCGCGCCCTGGTAGGCGACGGCCGAGTCGATGTAGCGGTCGGAGATGACGACGGCGCCGCGGGCCAGAGCGGGGCGTACGACGGTGTCGATGTGCTCGGCGCGGTCGGCGGCGTAGAGCAGCGCTTCCGTGCGGTGCGAGATGCCGCCGGACGACACGTCGAGCAGGATCGACCGCAGCCGCTTGCCGACGGCGGTGGCGCCGGGCTCGCGGGTGACCACGACCTCGTGGCCCTTGGCGCGGATCCAGCTCGCGAGCGCTTCGACCTGGGTGGACTTGCCGGCGCCGTCGCCGCCTTCGACGGCGATGAAGAAGCCGGTGGCGGCGGGCGCGGCGGACGGCTCAGCGCCGCGCAGCGCCTCGCGCAGGTCGCGGCGCAGCGGCACGCCACTGCGGTCGTCGGTCTTGCCGAGCACGAGCGCGGCGACGGGCAGCAGCAGGGCGCCGACGAGCATCAGGGTGTAGGCGGCACCGGCGTGGTCGAAGGTGAAGCGGCCGTTGTCGATGCGGTGCGGGCCGATCGCGGCGGCCAGCAGCGGCGCGCAGATCGCGGCGACGCCGAGCGCGGCCCTCGCCACGGCCTGGAGGTGTTCCGTGGTCCTGGCCCTGCGGGTCTCCTCGGCTTCCTGCTCGATGAGCAGGTGCCCGATGTTGGCGCTGACCCCTGCGGCGGTGCCGGCGAGCAGGGAGAGCAGCAGCACGGTGGTCGGGTCGGGGACCAGGCCGGTCAGCAGCAGGGCCACGCCCGTCACGCCGATGGCCAGCGCGAGCAGCCGCCGCCTGGACAGGCCGGGCAGGACGCGGGGGGCGACGCGGATGCCGAGGACGGTGCCCGCGGTCAGTACGAGGACGAGCAGGCCGAAGCCGGTCGGGCCGAAGCCCATTGCCGCGGCGTGGAGAACTGCCACGGATACGGCCGCGGCGATGGCGCCGGCGACGGCCGCGGTGGCCGGTACGAGCAGCGGCAGCGCGCCGGTCCTGCCGTTCTCGGCGCCGGCGGGGCCCTTGGGCAGCCGCAGCCCTTCGAGCGGCGAGCGCGGCCTGGCCGCCGTGCCCGAGGGGAGTTCCAGCGCGGAGAGCACCGCCAGCGAGGCGGAGAACAGCCCGGCGGCGACGTAGGAGGACAGCGCGACCTGGTGCAGGTCGAACCAGTTGATGCCGGTCGCCAGCAGCGTGTTGACCAGGGTGACGACGACCATCGCGGCGGCGGCGAGCGGCAGGGCGACGAAGCTGGTCCGCAGGTCGAGCCGGTGCAGCGTGGCCAGGTGGTCGGGCGCGGGCCGGACCGAGGTGTCGCCCTTCGGCGGCAGCAGCATGGGGGCGGCGCCGTCCTTGGCGACGGCCCACAGCCGTTCGGCGATCCCGGCGGCGAAGGCGGTGGCCAGCAGCCAGAGGTGCGCCGAGTCCGGCGACCAGGTGATCCACAGGGGCGCGACGATGAAGAGCGCGAGGCGTACGGCGTCGGCGCCGATCATGGTCCAGCGGCGGTCCAGCGGGCCGCCTTCCGCGGTCGCGGCGGACAGCGGTCCGAGCAGGACGGCGCCGAAGAGCACGGTGGCCACGAGGCGGACCGCGAAGACCGCGGCCGTCGCGAGCGCGACTCCGCGGTATCCCCCGCCGAACGCGTTGGCCGCGCCGGTCGCCTGCGCTGTGAGCCAGAGCAGCACCAGCAGCCCGAGGCGGTCGGCGACCGCACCGGTCAACTGGGCGTTCCACAACTTCCGCAGGGCCGGGATCTTCAGCAGCGCGCCCACCGCGCGGTCGCGTGAATCCGCCGCCAGATCGCCTGCGAAGGCGGGCGTGACGTCAGCGGGCTGCGGTGGCTGCTCGGATCGCGTCATCCCAACAGCCTATCGCCCATCCTTGCGCCCCCGAGCGCCAGTCCGCCCGCCCGGACCTGGACACCTGTGCGCTCGGGCGGCGCCCCGCGGGGGCGCGACCCGAGCGCGGAGGATCCGCGGCTTCCGCGCTACTCCCCGGACGGCGCGGAGTTCTTCGCCGCCGTCTTCTTGGCGGCGGCCTTCTTGGCGGGAGCGGCCTTCTTGGTCGCCGCCTTCTTCGCCGGCGCGGCCTTCTTGGCGGGAGCCTTCTTCGCGGACGCGCTCTTCTTCGCCGTCGTCTTCTTCGCGGGGCCCTTGGCCCGCTTCTCCGCCAGCAGCTCGTAACCCCGCTCGGGGGTGATCGACTCGACGTCGTCGTCCCGGCGGAGCGTGGCGTTGGTCTCGCCGTCGGTCACGTAGGGGCCGAAGCGGCCGTCCTTGACGACGACGGGTCGCTCGCTGACCGGGTCGGTGCCGAGTTCCTTCAGCGGCGGCTTGGCCGCGGCGCGCCCGCGCTGCTTGGGCTGGGCGTAGATGGCCAGCGCTTCGTCGAGGGTGATCGTGAAGAGCTGGTCCTCGGTCTCCAGCGACCGCGAGTCCGTGCCCTTCTTCAGATACGGCCCGTAGCGGCCGTTCTGCGCGGTGATCTCGACGCCTTCCGCGTCCGTGCCGACGACGCGGGGCAGCGACATCAGCCGGAGCGCGTCCTCCAGCGTGACGGTGTCGAGGGTCATCGATTTGAAGAGCGACGCGGTGCGCGGCTTGATCGCGTTCTTGCCGGTCTTCGGGGTGTCCTCGGGGAGGATCTCGGTCACGTAGGGGCCGTAGCGGCCGTCCTTGGCAACGATCGGGCGGCCGGTCACGGGGTCGTCGCCCAGCTCGAAGTCGCCGCTGGGACGGGCGAACAGCTCCTCGGCGTAGGCGACGTCCAGCTCGTCGGGCGGCAGGTCGTCGGGCACGTCGGCGCGGCGGTGGTCCTCCTCGCCGCGTTCGCCCTTCTCGACGTAGGGGCCGTAGCGGCCGACGCGCAGCACGATGCCGTCGCCGACCGGGAAGGAGGAGATCTCCCGGGCGTCGATGGCGCCGAGGTCCTCGACCAGTTCCTTCAGGCCGCCGAGGTGGTCGCCGTCGTTGCCCGGCGAGGCGGCGGCCGCGCCCGGGTCCTCGGCGCCGAAGTAGAAGCGGCGCAGCCACGGCACGGACTGGGCCTCACCGCGGGCGATGCGGTCGAGGTCGTCCTCCATGGAGGCGGTGAAGTCGTAGTCGACGAGCCAGCCGAAGTGCTTCTCCAGCAGGTTGACGACGGCGAAGGACAGGAAGGTCGGGACGAGCGCGGTGCCCTTCTTGAAGACGTAGCCGCGGTCGAGGATCGTGCCGAGGATGGTGGCGTACGTCGACGGGCGGCCGATCTCGCGCTCTTCCAGCTCCTTGACCAGCGACGCCTCGGTGTAGCGGGCGGGCGGCTTGGTGGCGTGGCCGTCGGCGGTGATCTGCTCGGCGGTGAGCGGGTCGCCCTCGGCGACCTGCGGCAGCCGGCGCTCGCGGTCGTCCAGCTCGGCGTTGGGGTCGTCGGCGCCTTCGACGTACGCCTTGAGGAAGCCGTGGAAGGTGATGATCTTGCCGGACGCGCTGAATTCCGCGTCCCTGCCGTCCGCGGAGGTGCCGCCGACCTTCACGGTGACGGACTGACCGACCGCGTCCTTCATCTGGGAGGCGACGGTCCGCATCCAGATCAGCTCGTACAGCCGGAACTGGTCGCCGGTCAGGCCGGTCTCGGCGGGGGTGCGGAAGCGGTCGCCCGAGGGGCGGATCGCCTCGTGCGCCTCCTGCGCGTTCTTGACCTTGCCGGCGTAGGTGCGCGGCTTGTCCGGCAGGTAGTCAGCGCCGTAGAGCTGGGTGACCTGGGCGCGGGCGGCGCTGATCGCGGTCTCGGAGAGGGTCGCGGAGTCCGTACGCATGTAGGTGATGAAGCCGTTCTCGTACAGCTTCTGGGCGACCTGCATGGTGGCCTTCGCACCGAAGCCGAGCTTGCGCGAGGCCTCCTGCTGGAGCGTGGTGGTGCGGAAGGGCGCGTACGGCGAGCGGCGGTACGGCTTGGACTCGACGCTGCGGACCGAGAACCGCGTGTCGGCGAGTGCCGCGGCCAGCGCGCGGGCGGCGGCCTCGTCCAGTTGCAGGACGGTGGCGCCGCCCTTGAGCGCGCCGGTGGCGGCGTCGAAGTCGCGGCCCTGGGCGACCCTGCGGCCGTCGACGGAGACCAGCCGGGCGTTGAGCGTGGACGGGTCGGAGGCGTCGCCGGTGCGGCCGGTGGCGAAAACGCCGGTCAGGTCCCAATATTCGGCGGAGCGGAAGGCGACGCGCTCGCGCTCCCGCTCGACGACGAGCCTGGTGGCCACCGACTGGACGCGGCCCGCCGACAGCCGCGGCATGACCTTCTTCCACAGGACGGGCGAGACCTCGTAGCCGTAGAGCCGGTCGAGGATACGGCGGGTCTCCTGGGCGTCGACGAGCCGCTGGTTCAGCTCCCGCGGATTGCGGACGGCTTCCTGGATGGCGTCCTTGGTGATCTCGTGGAAGACCATCCGGTGCACGGGGACCTTGGGCTTGAGGATTTCCTGCAAATGCCAGGCGATGGCCTCGCCCTCGCGGTCCTCATCGGTGGCCAGGAATAGTTCGTCGGAGTCCTTCAGAAGCTCCTTGAGCTTCTTGACCTGTGCCTTTTTATCGGCGTTCACGACGTAGATCGGCTGGAAGTCGCTGTCCACATTGACGCCGAGCCGCGCCCAGGGCTGGCCCTTGTACTCCGCCGGCACTTCGGCGGCCCCGTTGGGGAGGTCGCGGATGTGCCCGACGCTGGCCTCGACGACGTATCCAGGACCGAGATAGCCCTTGATCGTCTTCGCCTTGGCGGGCGACTCGACAATGACGAGTCGGCGGCCGGCCGGTGCGGTCTCGCGGGTCGGGGACAACTTCGCTCTTCTCTCCGGTTCGAAGGGGTGACGCTGCGGAGTGTGACCGTACCTCCCGGTCCTGTGTCAAACGGGAAAAGTCAACAACGCCATCCGAACGGTAACCCGACAAGCGGCCTGTCTGCCGCATGGACTGGTCATGTCAGAGTCAGGCGAGACGCCCGGCACCCCGCCGGGGCGGGCCGTGGCGGCGTACGGCGGGGGCGCGACGCGGCGGGCGCGGACTGCGAGGATGGTCCGCGGCAGCCGCCGCGCGGCCCGCCCGCGCACGGCGGCCCGGAGCAGTACAGGGGGATCGGATGTCCGACCGGAATTCGTACGGGGACAGCGGTCCGCGCCGTGATGATCCGCAGTCGCACGGTCCGGGCGCCGCGCTGGTCCCGGTGCGCTCTCCGCGGGGCGTCCACGCGGTCACGCGGCAGGTCGAGCACGGGCGCCCCAGGCTGCGTGACGCGGCAATGACCACCGCGGGAGCCCGTGAGGCCGGCGGCGCCGGCATAGTGCGGCGTGCCGCGGGACATCCCGCCGCGGCGCCGCTCGGCGCACTCGCCGCGGCCCTTGCCGGGTCGCTCGTTCTTTACGGCACCGACCCGCACCAGCCGGGCCACTGGCTGCCCCGCTGCCCCTTCAACTGGGCCACCGGCCTGCTCTGCCCGGTCTGCGGCGCCACCCGCATGGCGTACGACCTGCTGCACGCCGACCCGGTCCGGGCCTTCCACGACAACGCGCTGCTGCTGCTCTGCACGCCCTTCCTGCTGGTGGTCGCCGGGCGCTGGGCGGCGGCGGGGCTGCGCGGGCGGCGGTGGCGGCCGGTGCTGGGCGCGCGGGCGTCGTACGCGGTGGGGGCGGTGCTGGTGGCGTGGGCGGTGCTGCGCAATCTGCGCTGACGCCGGGGTGGGCGTGGCCGTGTGATCCTCAGGGCCGCGGGTTGACGGCGTCGGGGACCGGTTCGAGGAAGCCCTGCTCGACCAGCATCCGGATCGAGCCGGGCGTACGGTCGCGCAGCACCACCGGGTCGTCGCCGAGCAGTTGCGCGATGGCGTCCACGATCCGGCCGGCCGGCAGCGTACCGTCGCAGACCCCGGCGAAGCCCGCGCCGACGGTGTCGACCTTCGTGGCCCTGCGCATGCCGCGGGCGGAGCGCAGCACCACGTGCTCGGGGTCCTCGGCGCCCGGCAGCCCGACCTGCTCCTGGACGACCTCGTCGGACAGCGTGAAGCGGGCTTCGAGCAGGTCGGCGTCGTCATGGCGGCGCAGGAAGTCCTGCCGGGCGAACCACGCGGCAATGTGCGGGCCCAGCGGCTGCTCCACCGGGTGCGGCCACTCCTCCGCGGTGATCACCGGCGCGTCGGCGCCGGACTTGCGCAGGGTGATCCAGCCGAAGCCGACGCCGCTGACCTTGGCGCGCTCGAAGTCGTCGAGCCACGCGTCGTAGCGGGCGGTATAAGTGGCCGGGTCGCTGCGGTGGTCACCGCCGTCGCGCAGCCACAGCTCGGCATATTGTGCGACGTCCTGCACCTCGCGCTGCACGATCCACGCGTCGCAGCCCTGCGGCACCCAGCCGCTGAGGCGCTCCCGCCAGTCCTGCCCCTCAGTGTGCTGCCAGTTGGCGAGCAACTGGCACCAGCCGCCGTCGTTGAGGTGGTCGGCGGCCTGCTGGACCAGGGTGCGGCACAGGTCGTCGCCGCCCATACCGCCGTCCCGGTAGGTGAAGCGGCTGCCCGGCGAGATCACGAAGGGCGGGTTGGACACGATCAGGTCGTAGCGGTCGTCGCCGACCGGCTCGAAGAGGCTGCCGCGGCGCAGGTCGGGCTCGTGCGCGCCGGACAGCGCGAGGGTCAGCCGGGCGAAGTGCAAGGCGCGCGGGTTGACGTCGGTGGCCGTCACGCGGGTGGCGTGCTGGGCCGCGTGCAGCGCCTGGACGCCGGAACCGGTGCCCAGGTCGAGGGCGCTGCCGACCGGTTCGCGTACGGTCAGCCCGGCAAGCGTGGTGGACGCTCCGCCGACGCCGAGCACCAGGTCGGCCCGGTCCACCCCGGGCGCGCTGCCGATGCCGCCCGCGCCGCCCACGGCGCAGCCCAGGTCGGAGACGATCCACCAGTCGGCGCCGCCGTCACCGGCGTAGGGGCGTACGTCGACGGTGGCGCGTACGTCCTCGCCGTCGCGCAGCAGCCAGCCGTCGGCGGCGTAGCGCTCGAGGCCGGGAAGCGCGGCCCGGGCCCGTTCGTAGGGGACGGGGCGTTGCAGCAGGAAGAGCCTGACCAGGGTGTCCAGCGGGCTGTCACCGCGGGTGGCGCGCAGCGCGGGCACGGTCTCGGCCCGGGACAGCGCGGCATAGGCGACGGCGCCGAGCAGGTCGAGGCAGCCGTCGGCCGTGAAGGCCGCGGCACGCAGGTCGTCCCGCAGGGCGGGCGCGCTGTCGGGGGCGGGGAGGTGAGGCGTCTGCACACCGGCCATTGTCGCGGACGCGACGGCGCCCGGCGCTGCGTGCGCGCGTTCGGCCCGTGCGGAAGGGGCGCACGGGCCGCTCGAAACGGGGGCGTGCGGCCCGTTCCGCGCGCGTACGGCCCGCTCGGAAGGGGCTGAGGCTACGAACTGGTGGGCGACGCCGAGCCGGACCCGCTCTGGCAGCCGGGCTGCTTGGCCAGTGCCTTGCCCTGGTCGCCCTGGCGCACCGAACTGAGCGCCTGCTCGCCGTCGGCACTGGTCTGCTTGAACGAGTCGGACACGCCTTGGAGCCCCTGGGCGAACTTGTTCTGGTCGGTGGTGTCCAGCGCGTCGACCTGCTTCTTCAGACCGGCGTACTGGGTGGAAAGGGTGGTGAACGACGTGACGGCCTTCTGCTGGAATTGGGCGCCGCCGTCGCCGGGCGCGGCGCCCGCCTGGCTGTAGATGCCCGCCAGCGCCTTGTAGGCGTCGGAGATCTGCTGGAAGGCGGCCGAGTCGGACGCCTGTACGGTCTCCGGTTTGCCGCCGCTGTCGACCTTGGTCAGCGAGGTGTTCGCGTCGTTGATCTTCTTGGTCTGTGCCGCGGTCTGGTCGCAGACGCCCTTCGCCCAGGCGTCCAGCTTCTTGCCCGTGTCGTCGCTCGAACACGCCGACAGCGGCGACAGCGCCAGCAGCGCGACCGCACAGGACAGCGCGAGCCTGTGGTTCAACTTCACCGGTTGGGTCCCTTCCGTGGCCTCACGGCCCCGGAATTTACACGGGAAGGGGGTGCCAACCGCGAATCATCAGATGAATTTGTCAGCATTCGTTCGATATTCAAGCCATTCGTAGCAAGCGACGATCCGGCGCCGATCCGCTCGGCGGTGCACGCGGCGCGTGGCGGACAGCCGGTCACCTCCGGCCGCCCGCCACGACTCTGACGGAGTGGCACATGTCACACCGCGGCATATTGCGCCGGGCGCGGCGTCAGGCGGTCACCGTGGAACCGCTCGACTCGCGGTCCTGACCACCGCCGTCCCCGTCGCCCATGTCGTCGGCTCCGCCCATTGCCACGCCGCGGCGCTTGGAGACGTAGACCGCGGCCACGATGACCGCGATCGAGACGCCCGCCACGATGATCCGCACCGCGGCGTTGGCGTCGACGCCGTAGCTGAACTTCACCACCGCCGGGGCGATCAGCAGCGCCACCAGGTTCATCACCTTCAGCAGCGGGTTGATGGCCGGACCCGCGGTGTCCTTGAAGGGGTCGCCCACGGTGTCGCCGATGACGGTCGCCTCGTGCGCCGCGCTGCCCTTGCCCCCGTGGTGGCCGTCCTCGACCAGCTTCTTGGCGTTGTCCCACGCGCCGCCGGAGTTGGCCAGGAAGACCGCCATCAGGGTGCCGGCGCCGATCGCCCCGGCAAGATACGACGCCAGCGAGCCGATACCGAGGCTGAAGCCCACCGCGACCGGCGCCAGGACGGCGAGCAGGCCGGGCGTGGCCAGTTCGCGCAGAGCGTCTTTGGTGCAGATGTCCACCACCCGGCCGTATTCGGGCAGCTCGGTGCCGTCCATGATGCCCGGGTGGTCGTGGAACTGCCGGCGCACCTCGTAGACCACCGCGCCCGCCGACCGGGACACCGCGCTGATCGCCAGGCCCGAGAAGAGGAAGACCACCGCCGCGCCGAACAGCAGCCCCACCAGGTTGTTGGGCTGCGAGATGTCCAGGGACAGCCAGCGGGCGTCGGAGGCACCCGGATGCGCCTTCGTGACCGCCGTGTCGACGGCCTCCTTGAACGAGCCGAACAGCGCGGTGGCCGCCAGCACCGCCGTGGCGATGGCGATGCCCTTGGTGATGGCCTTGGTGGTGTTGCCCACCGCGTCGAGGTCGGTAAGGACCTGGGCGCCCTCGCCGTGGACGTCGCCGGACATCTCAGCGATGCCCTGCGCGTTGTCGGAGACCGGCCCGAAGGTGTCCATGGCGACGATGACGCCGACCGTGGTCAGCAGGCCGGTGCCGGCCAGCGCGACCGCGAAGAGCGCCAGCCAGACCGACGTGCCACCCAGCAGGAAGGCGCCGTAGACCGACAGCCCGATCAGCAGCGCCGAGTAGACCGCGGACTCCAGGCCGAGCGAGATGCCGGACAGCACGACCGTGGCGGGGCCGGTCAGCGAACTCCTGCCGATGTCGCGGACCGGGCGCCGGGAGGTCTCGGTGAAGTAACCGGTGAGCTGCTGGATCACCGCGGCCAGCACGATGCCGATGGCGACCGCCACCAGGGCCAGCACCCGTGGGTCTCCCGGGTGCCCGCTGATGTCGGCGCCGACACCGTCCAGGTCGGCGTAGGAGGACGGCAGATAGGCGTAGACGGCCACCGCGACACCCGCCATCGAGATCACCGCGGAGATGAAGAAGCCGCGGTTGATGGCCGACATGCCGCTGCGGTCGGACCGCCGGGGCGCGACCGCGAAGATGCCGATCATCGCGGTGAGCACGCCGATAGCCGGGATGAGCAGCGGGAAGGCCAGGCCCGAGTCGCCGAACGCGACCTTGCCGAGGATCAGCGCCGCCACCAGGGTCACGGCGTAGGACTCGAAGAGGTCGGCCGCCATACCGGCGCAGTCACCCACGTTGTCGCCGACGTTGTCCGCGATGGTCGCGGCATTGCGCGGGTCGTCCTCGGGGATGCCCTGCTCGACCTTGCCGACCAGGTCGGCGCCCACGTCGGCCGCCTTGGTGAAGATGCCGCCGCCGACCCGCATGAACATGGCGAGCAGCGCCGCGCCGAATCCGAATCCCTCGAGCACCTTGGGCGCGTCGGCCTTGTAGATCAGCACGACGGCGGAGGCGCCCAGCAGGCCGAGTCCCACGGTGAACATTCCGACGACGCCGCCGGTCCTGAATGCGATCTTCATCGCCCGGTGCGAGACATCCGTCAAATCCGCGGGTGGCTCTCCGGCTTCCGGTGTCGCCGCTCTCGCCGCCGCCGCGACCCGCACATTGCTGCGCACCGCGAGCCACATTCCGACGTATCCGGTGATCGCCGAGAAAACAGCGCCGACCAGAAAGAAGATCGACCGGCCGATACGCTGCGAGGTGTCGTCCGCGGGAAGCAGCATGAGCAGGAAGAAGGCCGCGACGGCGAAGACCGCCAGCGTACGGAACTGCCGTGCGAGGTAGGCGTTGGCGCCTTCCTGCACGGCAGCAGCGATCTTCTTCATGCTGTCGGAGCCTTCGTCCGCAGCGAGCACTTGACGTACCAACACCGCGGCGAGCGCGAGGGCGGCCACCGCGACCACCGCGATGATCCAGACGAGCAGGCGGTTTCCGTCAGTCAGTACCGGGTCCGCAGCGAGCGTGTGAGGGGTAAGTGGCCCCGCCATTCGTCCTCCTTGACGTTTGGCGCATGGGCGTGCGGCTCCTACGGCTCGACAAAGCCGCGACGCTCAGGCGAGCTGAGCAAGATGGACGGATTGTAGGGAGCGGCAGAAGATCAAAAAAGAGTGCCCGTCGGGAATTCCCACGGTAATTGCACAACCGGCCATTCGCACGGCGAAGATCGCCGACCGCCCGAGGGCCGGTCGGCGACGCGTTCCGGGGCCGTCCCTAGAGCGACGCGGTCGGCCAGCTCATGCGGATCACTCCGCCGGCGGCACCCTCGATGACCTCGACGTCGTCCACCAGACCGCTGATCACGGCCAGGCCCATCTCGCCCTCGTCGTCGGCCGCCTCGTCCGCGCCGGCGTCCGGCGAGGAGCCGGAGGCGTTGCCGGGGACCTCGTCGGCGACCTCGATGGAGAACTTCTTCTCGTCCTCGTTGAGCATCACCCGCACCGGCGCCTCCACGCCGTTGCTGCGGTGCAGCCCGACGGCCCTGCTGCACGCCTCGCCGACCGCGAGCCGCACCTCGTCCAGAGCCGCCTCGTCCACCCCTGCCCGGCGCGCCACAGCAGCCGCCACGAGCCGCGCTGTGCGCACATGCTCCGGCTGAGCGCTGAAGAGCAGTTCTACGGTGGGCATGGCCTCCCCCTCGGTTCTTGGGTGGGCATCACAGGGGTCCGGACGGTGGCCCGTCCGGTACCCCTTCGCTCAGGCGAAGATCAGTCGGTCGCCGCGACAGCCTCGTCGACCGAGGTGTGAATCGGGAACACCTTGGTCAGACCGGTGATACGGAAAATCTTCAGGATGCGCTCCTGGTTGCACACCAGTCGCAGCGACCCCTCATGCGCGCGCACCCGCTTGAGGCCGCCGACGAGCACACCCAGTCCGGTGGAGTCGAGGAAGTCGACTCCCTCCATGTCCACGACCAGGTGGTAACTCCCGTCGTTCACGAGCTCCACCAGCTGCTCACGCAGCTTGGGCGCGGTGTACACATCAATCTCGCCGCCGACCTCGACGATCGTGCGATCGCCGACGGTTCGGGTCGACAGGGACAGGTCCACGGATCCTCCAGCACCTTGCATCGACGCGGCTCCCCCAGGGGCCTCCCCACCGAGGAGTAGGGGCCTTCCCACCGAAGGTAGGGGAAGGACCGGCAGCCGCGATGGCATTCAATCACTTCGCAGTGGGCCAGCACGACGCCTTACTGCGATTGTCCGTCACGCCGGTGACACACTGAGTGTCGATGGCCCAGGATCATCTTCCGCAGTCGGCGCACGGCCGCCCGTCCCCCCGCACCGCTCTGGAGCGGCTTGCCACGGGGGCAGACCGGGCCGCACGCATCACCCATACGGAGCACCTGCCCCCGCGGGTCGGACGTCATGCATTCTGGCCAGGGAGCATCCGGCCGGAGGTCGAGGCGGCAATCGCGGCGGCCGGGATCGTCCGTCCGTGGGAGCACCAGGCGCTCGCCGCGCAGTACGCGGCCGGCGGCGAGTCGGTGGTGGTCGCCACCGGCACGGCGTCCGGCAAGTCGCTGGGCTATCTGGCACCGGTGCTCAGCGCGCTGCTGGACGGCGTCGACGCCCCCGGCGCCGGCGGCCGCGGCGCCACCGCGCTCTACCTGGCGCCCACCAAGGCGCTGGCCGCCGACCAGCGACGGGCCGTGAGCGCGCTCGCGGCGCCACTGGGCACCGCGATCCGCCCCGCGGTCTACGACGGCGACACGCCCGTCGAGGAACGCGAGTGGGTCAGGCAGTACGCCACCTACGTGCTCACCAACCCGGACATGCTGCACCGCGGCATACTGCCGGGACACGCCCGCTGGTCCTCCTTCCTGCGCCATCTGCGCTACGTCGTGATCGACGAGTGCCACACCTACCGCGGGGTCTTCGGCTCGCACGTCGCCCAGGTGCTGCGCCGGCTGCGGCGGGTCTGCGCCCGCTACGGGGCCGAGCCGGTCTTCCTGCTCGCCTCCGCCACCGCCGCCGACCCGGCCCGCGCCGCCTCCCGGCTCACCGGCGTCCGGGTCGTGGAGGTCACCGACGACGCCTCGCCGCGCGGCGAGCTCGCCTTCGCCCTGTGGGAGCCGCCGCTGACCCGGCTGTCCGGCGAGCGCGGGGCGCCGGTCCGCCGCACCGCCACCGCCGAGGCCGCCGAGCTGCTCACCGACCTGGTGCTCCAGGGCGTCCGCACGGTCGCCTTCGTACGCTCCCGGCGCGGCGCCGAGCTGGTCGCGCTGATGGCCCAGGAACGGCTCGCCGAGATCGACCCCTCGCTCCCGGCCAGGGTCGCCGCCTACCGCGGCGGCTATCTCCCCGAGGAGCGCCGGGCCCTGGAGCGCGACCTGCACTCCGGCCGGCTGCTCGGCCTCGCCTCCACCTCCGCGCTGGAACTGGGCGTGGACATCTCCGGGCTCGACGCCGTCATCCTGGCCGGCTACCCGGGCACCCGCGCCTCGCTGTGGCAGCAGGCCGGGCGGGCCGGGCGCTCGGGACAGGGGGCGCTGGCGGTCATGGTCGGCCGCGACGACCCGCTGGACACGTATCTGGTCCACCACCCCGAGGCGATCTTCGAGCAGCCCGTCGAATCCACCGTCCTCGACCCGGACAACCCGTACGTCCTCGCCCCGCACCTGTGCGCCGCCGCGGCCGAGCTCCCGCTCACCGAGGACGACCTCGCCCTCTTCGGCCCCGAGGCGCCCGCACTGGTCGCGCAGCTGGAACGGCGCGGGCTGCTGCGGCGCCGCGCGGCCGGCTGGTACTGGACCCGGCGGGAGCGGGCCTCCGACCTCACCGACATCCGCGGCGAGGGCGGCAAGCCGATCCAGGTCGTGGAGTCCTCGACCGGGCGCCTGCTGGGCACGGTCGACGCCTCCTCGGCCCATACCGCCGTCCACGATGGCGCCGTCCACCTCCACCAGGGCCGCACCTACCTGGTCGAACGGCTCGACCTGGAGGATGGCGTCGCCCTGGTCGCCCGCACCGACCCGCCGTACTCGACCATGGCCCGCGACACCACCGCCGTGCGGGTGCTGTCCGCCGACGTCGAGGAACCCTGGGGCGAGGCGCGCATCCACTTCGGCTCGGTCGAGGTCACCCACCAGGTGGTGTCCTACCTGCGCCGCCGGCTGCTCACCGGCGAGGTCTTGGGCGAGACCAAGCTCGACCTCCCACCGCGCACGCTGCGCACCCGCGCCGTCTGGTGGACCGTCACCGACGACCAGCTGGACGCCGCCGGCATCCACCCCGAGGAGCTGCCCGGCGCCCTGCACGCCGCCGAGCACGCCTCCATCGGCCTCCTCCCGCTGTTCGCCACCTGCGACCGCTGGGACATCGGCGGCGTCTCCGTACCGCTGCACGCCGACACCGGCCTGCCCACCGTCTTCGTCTACGACGGCCACCCCGGCGGGGCGGGCTTCGCCGAACGCGCCTTCCACACCGCCCGCACCTGGCTCACCGCCACCCGCGAGGCCATCGCCGCCTGCGAATGCGAATTCGGCTGCCCCTCCTGCGTCCAGTCCCCCAAGTGCGGCAACGGCAACGACCCGCTCGACAAAGCCGCCGCAGTCCGCCTCCTCACCTGCCTGCTGTCCTCCGCGCCCGGCGCCGAGGGCCCGGCCGTCGACCCGGCCGGCCTCGACACCACCCCCGCACCGTCCACGCCGTCCGGCGGCGCGGCCGCCGGTCCGGTCGCCACCTCCGCGGCGCCCGGCGGCCCGGACGCCGAAGTCCCCGCCGGTCCCGAGGGCGGCCGCGCGGCCGCCCGGCCCGGCGAACCGCGCGCGGAGGACCCCGACGGCAGCGACGGCCCGACCGGTCGGACGGCGGGCGACCGCGACGGCGGCCCGGCGGAGGCCGCACCCGGCCCCTCCCGGCCGCCCGACGACGCGGGCGACCGGGGTCGGGGCGGGGGCGAGTGACGGGCCCGCGCGGGAGCGCACCCTGGCTCCGCCGACGTCCGCCACCACATCGGAGAAGTCGCCGGTGACGGTGCAGTCGGCCAGCCGGGCGCCCTGGGCAGTGGCGACCTCGGCGGCGAGGGCGCAGGCGGCGCTGCGGCCGTCCAGGGCGTGGTCGGCCGCGGCGAGGGCGGCAAGGTCCGCCGCCGCGCCCGCCCGGTGCCGCAGGACGACCGCCTGGCCCACGAACAGCCCGGTCGCGAAGACCACCAGCAGCACGGCGACGATCCCCAGCGACCACACCGTGGCCGACCCCCGGTCGCCGTCCCGGCGCCGCCCGGTCATGGCCCGTCACCTCCGTCCACGCTGTCCTCCGCGAGGGCGGCGGCCCGGGCCGTCAGCGTGACCGGGAAGCGGGGCCAGGGCACGGTCACCCGCACGGTGACGAGGTCCCCCGCCCGCCCCGTGCTCACCCGAGCCCCGGAGGGCGCGGCCTCCCGCGCCACCTCGACCACGTCGGCAGCCGGCTCCGACCTGGCCGCCGCCCGCGCCCCCGCACGCGCCGCGTCCACGCACGCGACCTGGGCCGCCGCGGCGGCCAGCCCCCAGATCAGCAACCCGGCCAGCACGATCAGCACCGGGATGACGACCGCCGTCTCCGCGGTGACATATCCGCGCTCGTCGCGCCCCGCGGGCTCCCGGCCGCGAAAGGGGCCGGGAGCCGCGCGGCGGTCAGAAGGACGCATGGAGCGCCTTCTCGATCACCGCGGTGAGCGCGGACCGCACGGGCCCGCTGGTCACGATCTTGTAGAGCACGGCCGCGAAGCCGCACGCGGCAATCGTTCCGACGGCGTATTCCGCCGTGCTCATTCCGGCCTCCGCCGCCGCCCGGCAAGCGCGCATCCTGCGGTCCCACCACGCCGGACGACGTCGGGCGGACGCCTTGCGGCTGTTCACGTCGAGCGGCTGCCGCACGGTCTTCCCCGCCGGCCTGGCTTTGATGATGCTCATGGTCGTTTCCTCCTGTTGTGGGTTGCCAGAGAGCCGGTTCTGGACCGGTCCCGGGCCGAATCGGGGCGTGCGGAACCACGCCCCCTGATGTGTGGTCGATATGCGGCGGCGGGCCGGCTCAGCCGCTGCCGGCGCCCAGCACCGTGCCCGCCAGGCCGATCACCACCGGCACGACGCCGACCAGCAGAAAGGCCGGCAGAAAGCACAGGCCGAGCGGTGCGGTGGCCAGCACCGCGGCCCGTCTGGCCCCGGCGAGAGCGGTGCGGCCGTGCGCGGCACGGAGGTCCGCGGCCAGCCGGGACATCTCCGCCACCGGTGCGACACCGGTCGTGGAGGCCCTGGCCAGGCACCGGCCCATCTCACGGGCGGCGGGCACCCCGCCGAAGCGCTGCCAGCACTGTGCGGGGTCCCCGCCGAGCCGCAACTCGGCCTGAGCCCGTATCAGCGCGGCCCCCAGCGTCCCGCCCAGACAGCCGCCCACGGCCCCGGCCGCCTCGCCCGGGCTCGCTCCCGCGGCCAGACAGGCCGCCATCAGGTCGGCACACAGGGGCAGTTGCGCCACGTCGGGCTCCGAGGCCGCCGTACGGCCGCCTGCGGCCTTCGGACGGCCGCGGAGCACCCGGAGGACCCCGGCGGCCCCGAGCAGCCCCACAAGGACGCCCAGCGCCCCGCCGACGAGCGCTCCCGCCACCAGCCCGGCGGCTGCCGCGGGGCCCCAGCGCCGTACCGGACCGCCGACCGCGTGCCGCAGCCGATCGGGCCCCGCCCGGCGCGGCCGGACCTCGCCGAGCGCCGCACGCAGGCGCCTGACCTGTCTGCGCCGCTGCCCGGCGCCTCCTGCGACGGCCAGCGCTCCACCGGCCGCGGCCAGTGCCACCGCGACTGTCCCCAGGCTGTGGACAGAGCCGACGCCGGCGCCCGCTACAGCCACCACCGCCACCGCCCGCGGCCCCCGGTCCGCCCGCTCCATCCCGCCCCGCAGCCCCGCCACCTCGCGCCGAGCAGGCCCCCGCGGCCCGTCCGGCGCCCGGGCCGGGCCGGCACCTGGACCCCCGGCTCGTCCGCTTTCCGCCGCCCGGATGATGCGAGCCGTCCAGGCGAGTCCCGCCCACTCCAGGAGGCCGCCCACCAGCAAGCACACCAGGCCGGTCGCCGTGTGGAGCAGGACCCGCGCCGGGTCGGCGCCAAGGCCCGCGCCGAGCACGACACCGAAGAGCGGCAGCAGCGCGAGCAGTCCCGCGGTGGAGCGCGGGCCCGCCAACTGCGCCCGTAGGTCGTCGCGTTGGTCGGACTCCGCCCGCAGCGCGGCGGCGAGCCGGTCGAGCGCGGCGGCCAGGCCCGCGCCACCGTCGAGCGCGACCTGCCAGCAGGCCGCCATCGCGGCCAGGCCCCGCGTGCCCTCCGACAGCCGAGCGGCCGCCCTGAGAGCCTGCGGCACGTCGCCGCCGAATCTGGCGGCCGACAGCAGCAGCCGTGCCGCGCCGGACAGTTCCGGCACGGCGGTCCAACCGGCCGCCTCGATCGTGTCGCCGAGCGCGGCATGCGGCGGCCGGCCCGCCCGCAGGTCACCGGCCAGCGCACCGCACAGCGCGCCGACGGCCTCGGCACCGCGCTCAGCCGCCACCCGCTCGGCCCGCCGCCGCAGCGCACGCCCCACCAGCGGGACCGCCGCCATCCCGGCGAGCAGCGGCAGCACCGACCGGGTCGCCCCGGCGAGCACCGCCCCGACCGGCAGGCACAGCACCTCGACACGAGCCCACCGGTGCCACCAGCGCGGCCCGTCACCGACTTCCGCGGCATACCGCGCCACGCGGCACCGCAGCCCCTCGGCGATCTCCCGCAGCCGGTTCCCCGACGCACCACCGGAACCGCCCGCCGTCCGTGTCCGCCCCCGGCCGTCGTGCCAGTCCGCGCCGAGCGTCCGCCGGGCCCGCCGCCGCCTGCCATCATCCACAACCGTCCACAGGAGCACGCCGACACACAGCGCGGCGGCCCATGCCACCGCCATCGGATCGGTCGCCATCACACCTCACCCCCGGATCCCGAACCCCCGTGCCCCGACACCGCGGTCCCCGGCACAGGGACGCCCGACGGGCACGGCCCTCGTCGCCCATCCCCGAGTCCCGGCACCGCGGTGCATGGCACAAGGACGCCCGACGGGCACAGCCCTCCCCGACCGCGAGCGGCATGACCGAAACCGCCCGACTCGCTCACGGCCCGCCTCCGCACCCGCACACCGGCCCCGACGGCTCGCTGCTTCCGCAGCCCGCCGGCCGCGCCGGCGAAACGCCCGCAATAGCCCGCGGCGGCACCTGGCGCGTACCGCACGCCACCGCCCGGGGCGCCCCGCCCCTGCCGCCCACCGGTGCCGCCGGCCCGGCGCTTCATGACGCGCCCCGCGCGCACAGCTGCCTCAACCGCTGCCAGCCCGGGCCGCGCTCGTACTGGCCGAGGCTGTTACGCAGGAGTGCGGGCACGGTGCCGACCAGGCCGTCGGGGCCGCGGTGCAGCACATGGATTTCGGCGACCCGGCGCAGGCCCGCGCTGTCGCGGGCCAGGTGGACGACCAGCGACAGGGCCGCCGCCAACTGGCTATGGAGGGCGGCCCGGTCGAGGCCCGCGGTCGAGCCGAGGGCCTCCAGCCGGGCCGGGACATCCGCCGCCGCGTTGGCGTGGACGGTCCCGCAGCCGCCTTCATGGCCGGTGTTCAGAGCGCTGAGCAGATCGGTGACCTCGGCGCCGCGCACCTCGCCGACCACCAGGCGGTCGGGCCGCATCCGCAGCGCCTGGCGGACCAGGTCCCGCAGGGTGACCTCGCCCGCGCCTTCCTGATTGGCCGGGCGGGTCTCCAGGCGGACGACATGCGGGTGGTCGGGCCGCAATTCCGCGGAGTCCTCGGCGAGCACGATGCGCGCCGCGGGGTCGACCAGACCCAGGAGGCAGGACAGCAGTGTGGTCTTGCCCGACCCGGTGCCGCCGCTGATCATGAAGGACAGCCGGGCGTCCAGCACCGACCGCAACAGCGCGGCGGTCCGGGCGTCCAGGGTGCCGGCGGTGACCAGTTCGCCGAGGGTGAAGGCGCGGGAGCGCACCACCCGCAGCGACAGGCAGGGTGAGCCGACGACGACCGGAGGCAGCACCGCGTGCAGCCTGGTGCCGTCCGGCAGCCGGGCGTCGACCCAGGGGCGCGCGTCGTCGAGCCGCCGGCCGGCACTGGTGGCCAGCCGCTGGGCGAGCCTGCGGACAGCGGCGGCATCGGCGAAGCGGACGGTGCCGCGCTCCAGACCCCTGCCACGGTCGATCCAGACCTCGTCGGGTCCGTTGACCAGGATGTCGGTGACCTGCGGGTCGGCCAGCAGCGGCTCCAGCGGGCCCGCCCCGACCAGCTCCGACCTGAGGGCGCCGACCACGCCGAGCACTTCGGTGTCGCCGAGCAGCCTGCCCTGGGCGCGCAACGCGGCCGCGACCCGGGCGGGCGTCGCCTCGCCGCCGTGCTCGGCGAGCCTGAGCCGTACGGCGTCGAGCAGCTCGGCGCTCATACCGCCACGCTCCCGCCGCCAGCCAGCGCCTGCGCGAGGAAGGCGGTGCAGAAACGAGCGAGCGGCCCGCGGCCTGACGCACCCGGTGGTCCGCCGCCGCTGAGGGCGTCGACGGCCCTGCTCTCCAGGGGCAGCTCACCGGCCAGCGGGAGTCCGACCAGGCGGGCGGTCTCGCGGTCGTCCAGCCCGGCGGCGAAGGGGCCGCGGGCCACCACCCGCAGGTCCTTGAGGACCATGCTGACGGCCGCGGCGACCCGGGTGGCGGCCGCGACGGCGCGCAGCTCGGCCGGCACGATCAGCAGGCCGACGTCGATCTGGGCCAGGGTCTCGGCGACCGCCTCGTCCACCCGGCGCGGCAGGTCGACCACCACCACCCCGCCGCGGCGCCGGGCGGCGCCGAGCACCGACCTCATGGCCTGCGCGGGGATGAGCACGGAGTCGCCCCGGTCCCAGCTGAGCACGCTCAGCGATTCGAGCCGCGGCAGCGATTCCTCCAGCGCTCCGCTGTTGACCCGGCCCCGCGAGTCGGCGAGGTCGGGCCAGCGCAGCCCGCCGGTCCGCTCCGCCCCGACCAGGATGTCGAGGCCGCCGCCGAGCGGGTCACCGTCGATCAGCATGGTGCGGCGGCCGGCCCGCGCCGCGGTGACGGCGAGAGCGCAGGCCAGCGTGCTGGCTCCGGCGCCGCCGCGGCCGCCCACCACCCCGATGGTCAGGGCGGGTCGGCCGACGCCTTCCGCGATGTCGGCGATCCGGTCGACCAGCCAGGTCTCGGCGTCGGGCAGCAGCAGGACGTGATCGGCACCCACGTCCAGTGCTCTGCGCCACACCTCGGAGTCGTCCAGATCCCGCCCGACCAGCAGGACGCCCTTGCGGCGGGCCGTGCCGCGCACCCGGTCGGTCGCCTCGGCGCCCACCAGGACCAGCGGAGCGCTGTCCCAACTCGACGCGCGAGGCGGCGCCGCGAAGACGACTTCCGGTTCGGAACCGGCGGCCGCGCACAGGCGCAGCAGGTCGTCGAGGAGCCTTTCGTCATCCGTGACAATCAGCGGTCCGCCCGGACGTTCGCCTGCGGCCCGCGGTGGTTCGGGCGTGATGGATCCGAACATTTCTCTGCCCCCGTCGCTTGAGGTGCGAGCACGGCGTGCGTCGCTGAGATCAGCTTGGGGGGAGAAGCGGGAATTGAGATGATCTTGGTCGGAATCTGTGGACAACTCGGTGATTGTGGATAACCCGACACCCACATGGGTGACTTCGCGAGAAGCGGGCAACGATTACGGAAGGTCACACGTCATATCGATCAGAAGCCGCACACACGCGAAGGAGACCCCGATGGCCGAGCACGGCACGCGACCCGGCCGGAGGCGGCAGAACGGGTCCGGACATGCGACGACCCCCGCCGGGGGGGAGAGCGGGGGTCGTCCCCACGGTCCGACTCGGGGGGGGGGAGGAGCCGGACCGGGTTAGCACGGTCGCGAACGATCCGTGACTTCCATGGTGTACCCGATGGCCTTCTGGAGCAAACCCACACGCCGGGCCTTAGGCCGAATGGTGGTTGCCTATGCTCGTCCTGTGGAAAACCACCTGCCACCGCGCACCGCGGCGTTCTTCGATCTCGACAAGACCGTCATCGCCAAGTCCAGCACGCTCGCCTTCGGACGATCCTTCTACCAGGGCGGCCTCATCAACAGGCGCGCGGTATTGCGCACCGCATATGCCCAGTTCGTGTACTTGGTCGGCGGCGCAGACCACGACCAGATGGAGGGCATGCGCAAATATCTCTCCGAGCTGTGCCGCGGCTGGAATGTCCAGCAGGTGCGGGAGATCGTCGCCGAGACGCTGCACGATCTGATCGACCCGATCATCTACGACGAGGCGGCCTCGCTCATCGAGGAGCACCACGCCGCCGGCCGTGACGTCGTCCTCGTCAGCGCCTCCGGTTCGGAGGTGGTCGAGCCGATCGGCGAGATGCTCGGTGCCGACCACGTGGTGGCCACCCGGATGGTGGTGAAGGACGGCGCCTACAACGGCGAGATCGAGCACTACGTGTACGGGCCCGCGAAAGCCGAGGCGATCGAGGAACTCGCCCGCTCGGAGGGCTACGACCTGGAGCGGTGCTTCGCCTACAGCGATTCGGTGACTGACGTTCCCATGCTGGAGTCCGTCGGCCACCCCTACGCCGTCAATCCGGACCGGGCGCTGCGCCGGGAGGCCGTAGTGCGCGAATGGCCGGTGCTCACTTTCAGCCGTCCGGTGCGGCTGAACCAGCGCATCCCGTCGCTGTCGATGCCGCCCGGCTCGGTGCTCGCCGCGGCCGCCGTGGGAGCCGCTGTGGCCACGGCGGGGCTGGTCTGGCTGGCTGCCCGCAGACGTCGGCCGGTTGTTATGGTCTGATTTCGACCGAAAGTAAAGAAATGCGGCCAGGGGTTTCCCTACCGGCCGGTCGGCGGTAAAAAGGGTGGTAGCGGCCCGCGAGACCACGGACTTCCGAGAGGAAGACCGCAGTTCACAGCAGTTGGCCCACGGACCGAGCACGAAAGCGGGGCACCCACGCGTAGCCGACCCGCCAACCGGGCCAGCCGCACCAGGTAACGGGCGAAGTCCCCGACCTGATCGGCACCATTCGAGCACGCACTGGTAACCCGGCGAACGTGCCAGCGGCGGCACCTCTCCGGTGCCGCCGCATCATTTTCCGGCCACAGCGCCCACGCGCACCCGCGGGCGCAAGGGATCGAGCGACCTGCGCGGCGGGCGTAAGGCATCGGACCGCTGCGCGACGGGCGCACGAGACCCGTCCCCTGCGCGGTGGGCGTACGAGACCCGCTCCAGGAACGGCCCGTAGCGACAAGAGATCAGGCGGCGCCGCGCTGCAGGGCCTCGCAGACCGCCACGCTCTCGCGTGCGCCCAACTCCAGGGCCCGGCCGCAATGGCCGATCCATTCAGCCATGCCTTCGGGAGTGCCCGAGGCGTAGCCCTCCAGGGCCCGCAGGTAGCCGGCCCGGCCCAATTCCGCGTAGCCGACCTCGGCAGGGCAGATGGATTTCGGGTCCAGGCCGCTGCCGACCAGCACGATGCGCTCCGCGGCTCGGGCGACCGGGCCGTTGAAGGAGCCGAAGGGGCGCAAACACAGCAGTTCGCCGTGCACGACCGCCGCCACCACCAGCGCGGGCGCCGCGGTGCCGGCAAGTAGCAGCGCGGTCAGGCCGTCGAGCCTGGCATTGACCTCGGGGGGCTCGGGCAGGTCGATCTCCGCGACCGAGACCAGCGGCTCGTCCACCGGCTCTCCGGCGAGCCTGGGCCGCCCAACCGCGTCGTCCGCAGCGGCGCCGCTCGCCGCCACCAGGTGCAGCCTGGCCAGCGCCTGCATCGGTGAGCGGCGCCACACCCCGAGCAACTGGCCGGCCTCCGCGGTCAGCCGCAGCGCGGCACCGACCGTGCGGGCCTGGTCGTCGGCGGAGAAGTCGGTGCGCCGACGGACCTCCTCCAGCGACCAGTCGGCGCCGGCCAGCGCGGCCGACCCGCGGGCACCGCGCAGCGCCGCCTCGGACGTCACCTCGTCCGACCGGCGGCGCATCACCCGGTGTCCATAAAGTTTGTCCACAGCGCCCCGGACGGCGTCGACGGCCTCGGGCACGCCGGGCAGCGTGCCGAGTACGACCATCGGGTCGGTGGACAGCCCCTGGGCGGCGGACGGATCAGCGTTCGTAGCCATGCACACGACCCTACGCACCGCGCGACAGGGCAATCGACCACGTTCGAGTGGCCTTCCCCACTCCGGCCGCTCATCCTCCGTGACCATCCGACTACTCTTGGCGACCATGAAGATCGCTTTCGTCGGAAAGGGCGGCAGCGGCAAGACCACGCTCTCGTCGCTGTTCATCCGCCATCTCGCCGCCGCCCGCGTCCCGGTCTTCGCCGTCGACGCGGACATCAACCAGCACCTCGGCCCGGCGCTCGGCCTCACCGAGGAAGAGGCCGCTGCGCTGCCCGCGCTCGGCGCGCACCTGCCGGAGATCAAGGACTATCTGCGCGGCACGAACCCGCGAATCACCTCCGCGGAGACGATGATCAAGACCACCCCGCCCGGCTCGGGTTCCCGCCTGCTGCGGATCACCGGCGCCGAGGACAATCCCGTGCACGCCGCGTGCGCCCGCCAAGTGGCGTTGGAGGACGCCTCAGTGCGGCTGATGGTGACCGGCCCCTTCAACGAGTCCGACCTGGGCGTCGCCTGCTACCACTCCAAGGTGGGGGCGGTGGAGCTGTATCTGAACCACCTCGTGGACGGCCGGGACGACTATCTGGTGGTCGACATGACCGCGGGCAGCGACTCCTTCGCCTCCGGGATGTTCACCCGCTTCGACCTGACCTTCCTGGTGGCGGAGCCGACCCGCAAGGGCGTCGCCGTCTACCGGCAGTACCGGGACTACGCCCGCGACTTCGGTGTCGCGCTCGCCGTGATCGGCAACAAGGTCCAGGGCGCCGACGACCTGGCCTTCCTGCGCGCCGAGGTGGGCGACGACCTGCTGGTCACCGTCGGGCAGTCCGACTGGGTACGGGCCATGGAGAAGGGCCGCCCGCCGCGCTTCGAACTCCTGGAAGCGGCCAACCGGCACGCCCTGCGGACGATGCACGAGCGGGCCGACGCCGCGTACGCGCACCGCGACTGGGCGCGCTACACCCGGCAGATGGCGCACTTCCACCGCAAGAACGCGGAGAGCTGGGGGAATGCGAAGACCGGAGTCGATCTGGCGGCCCAGATCGACCCCGGCTTCGTCCTGTGCGAGGCCGCGCTCACGGAGACGGCCCTGGGCGAGGCCGCATTCGCCGAGACCGCCCTCGGCGCGCCCGCGACGGCGGACGGCGCAAGGACCGAGCCGGTCAGCGCCCAGCCGGCCTGACCGCCTCGGACGGCACTCCGGGGGAAGCGGGCACCCCGGGTGCGGCCGGGGCGGCGGGGGCTGTCGGCGTGGCGGGCGCCCCGCGGAGGTAGGTGCCCCAACCGCCCTTCGGGGCCTGCCCGACGTCCAGGCCGCGCAGGCGGTCGAGCACCGCCGGGTCCTGCATGTCCAGCCAGTCGGCGAGCTGCTTGAACGACACGCACCGCACGTCCTGCTGCCCGCAGACCTCCTTGACGGTGTCCTCGACGGCCTTGAGGTAGACGCCGCCGTTCCACGACTCCAGGTGGCTGCCGACGACGAGCGGTGCGCGGTTGCCGTGGTACGCACGGTCGAAACCGGCGATCAGGCCGTCGCGCATCTGCCGGCCCCAGGAGGCGTACTGCTCCCGGTCGGCCGTGCCGTCGTCCGGCGTGCCCGACTGGATCGACAGGAAGCCGTCGTCGCTGGACAGCGTCTCGGTGTCCCGCCCGGGAACAGGGATGTCCTGCAGCGGGAAGTGCCACAGCCCGTCCGTGCGCGACGGCCAGATCTGGGGCTGGCCGGAGGGGTCCGCGGTGTAGCGGAATCCGGCCGCCTTCGCCGCCGGTGCCAGTCCCGGAGGGTCCGTACGACAAGGGGGGCGCCCGCCGACGACGCCCTTCACGTAGTCGAAGGGCAACGGGTCGAGCGTGCTGAGGCCGGTGGCGGTCCTCCAGTGCTGGGTGAAGTCCTGCGCCTGCCGGATCTCGCCGGCCCACTCCTCGGGGGTCCAGGCCCCGGGGCCGCTGTCGGCGGCATCCTCGGCACCGGCATCAGCGCCGGCCGCGACACCAGCACCAGCACCCCCACCAGCGCCTGCCGCGGCGCCGCTCGCGCTCGCCGCCTGGTCGGCGGCGTCGCCGTCCTGACCGCAGAAGTGGCCGTTGAAGTACGTGCCGATCTCGCTGCCTCCGGCCCACGCGAGCCGCAGTTCGTGCACGGTGTCGGCGATCGTCGCCCGGTCGGTGAGGCCGGTGTCGGAGGTGCCCCGCGGGTGGCGCGGCGGCGCGTAGAGGTCCTTGTGGTCGGCGGGCAGCAGGGTGGTCCCGCTGAGGAAGTACGTCATCGCAGCGCCGCCGCGCTCGCCGATCCCGCGGACGGAGGACAGCAGCCGCCGGGAGTCCTCGACGGCGCCGTTCCAGGAGAAGACCACGAACTGCGGAGGCTTCTCGCCGGGCCGCAGGCGGTGGAAGTCCGGCTGGTACGGCTGCGGCCCGGTGTCGGCGGTGGAACCGTCGCCGATCGACCGCAGGACGCGGGGCACCTGCGGCACGACCTCGACGGCGGGTCCGCCCGGCGCGTCCGAGCCGCGGTGGGCGGCCGCGCCCGAGGAGCATGCGGTGGTGCCGAGGGCCAGTACGGCGGCCGCGGCTCCCGCGGCGACCAGGGTCGGCGTCTTGCGTACGGAGTGCATTCGTACCTCGCATCGCAGAGGGTCGGCGCGGGTGGCCACGAGCTGGACTCCAAGCTGACACGGTCACCTTCGGTGGCCGAAGCGACCGGCTCGCTCATCTGCCGAATCACTCGATAGCAGTAAATAAGGGCCGGATCCGACCTCCGGGCTTCACTCTCCGCATTCGATCCATTACTGTCTATTTACCGGCTCTTGAGCGTAGCGAGTAGTGACACTGCGCTACCGAGTCCCGCCGCCCACCGAAGGAGACGGGAAATGAGACTCCGCAGAAACCTCCATCGATCCGACCTGTCCGCCTCGATCACGGTCTTCCTGATCGCTGTCCCCCTCTCGCTCGGCATCGCGCTGGCGACCGGCGCACCCCTCCAGTCCGGCCTGGTGGCCGCGGCGGTCGGCGGTATCGTCGCCGGCCTGCTCGGCGGCGCGCCGCTCCAGGTCAGCGGCGCCGCCACCAGCCTTGTCGTGATCACCGCCGATCTCGTCCAGCGGTACGGCTGGCGGGCCACCTGCGCCGTCACCGTTCTCGCCGGGCTCGTGCAGCTGCTGCTCGGGGGGCTGCGGGTGGCCAGGGCGGCACTCGCCGTCAGCCCCGCCATCGTGCACGGCATGCTGGCCGGCATCGGTACGGTCATCGCCGTCGGCCAGCTGCACGTCGTGCTCGGCGGCAGCCCGCAGAATTCGACGCTCGACAACATCGCGGCCCTGCCCGACCAGTTGATCCACAGCCATCCCGCGACCCCTTTCATCGGCGCGATCACGGTGGTCGTGCTGCTCGGCTGGCCGCGACTGAGAGGCCGGGTGGGCGAGGCGCTGCGGAAGATCCCGGCGCCGCTGGCCGCGGTGGCGCTGGCGACGCTGGTAGCCGCGAGCCTGTCGGTGCCGAGGGTCGAGCTGCCCGCCTGGCAGACGCCCGCGCTGCCCGTACTGCCGGAAGGGCCGGTCCTCGGGGTCGTCACCGTGGTCCTGACGGTGACTCTGGTGGCGAGCATGGAATCGCTGCTGTCGGCGGTCGCGGTGGACGCGCTGCAGTCCGGTCGGCAGGCCGGCGCCCAGGTCGCCCCCGCGAAGCTGGACCGGGAGCTGCTCGGCCAGGGCGCGTCCAACATGCTGTCGGGCCTGCTCGGCGGGCTGCCGATCGCAGGGGGTGCGATGCGCGGCTCGGCGAATGTCGAGGCGGGCGCGCGGACCCGGCGCGCCACCGTGCTGCACGGCGTGTGGGTGCTGCTGTGCGCCGGCGTCGCGGGACGCGTGCTGGAAGCGATCCCTCTGGCGGCACTGGCGGCACTGGTGATGCTGGTGGGGGTGCGGATGGTGAGCTTCGCGCACATCCGCCACGTCCAGCGGCACCGCGAATTCCCGGTGTACGCGGCGACACTGGGCACGGTGGTGGTCTTCGGGGTGCTGCAGGGAGTGGTCGCGGGCGGCGCGGTGGCCGTCTTCCTCGCGCTGCGGAGCCTGACCCGCACCAGGGTCACCGTGACCGAGGAGGCGCACTGCCACCGGGTGCGGGTGACCGGGCAGTTGACGTTCCTGGCGGTGCCCCGGCTGACCAGGGCCTTCGCCCAGGTGCCGGACGGGGCCAATGCCGTGGTGGAGCTGGACGGGTCGTTCATGGACCATGCCGCGTACGAGGCGCTGCGCGGCTGGTGCGCGCGGCACAGGTCGCGCGGCGGTCGCGCGGTGTTCGGCGACGGCGCCGGACGGGCCGTCAGCGCGCCCGCAGGCGCGCATGCCTGCCGCCCGTGGACGTCGTGGCGCAATCACCACTGCACCCGGTCGGAAGTGATGCCGGCCACCAGCGGCGGGCAGTTGCTCGGCGGGGTCAGCGCCTTCCAGCGCAATACGGCCCCGCTGGTCCGCGAGGAGCTGGCCCGGCTGGCCCGCGAGGGGCAGCGGCCCGGGCAGCTGTTCCTCACCTGCGCCGACTCCCGGCTGGTCACCAGCATGATCACCTCGAGCGGCCCCGGGGATCTGTTCACGGTCCGCAATGTCGGGAATCTCATGCCGCCGCCGGGCTCCGACGCGTCGTGCGACTCGGTGGCCGCCGCCGTCGAATACGCGGTGGAGGTGCTGGAGGTCTCCAGCATCACGGTGTGCGGGCACTCGGGGTGCGGTGCGATGCAGGCGCTGCTGGGGTCCGGTCACGAGCCGGGCGCGCAGACCCCGCTGGCCCGCTGGCTGCGGCACGGCAGACCGAGCCTGGCCCGCATGTCCAGGATCGGCCGGCTGGGACGCGGCGAAGTGGCCCTCGCCGACCGCCCGGTGGCCGACGACCAGGAGCGGCTCAGCCTGGTCAATGTGATGCAGCAGCTGGACCATCTGATGGCTCACCCGTGCGTGGCCCGCCGGGTTTCTGAGGGGGCGCTGCAGTTGCACGGCATGTATTTCCACGTCGGCGAGGCGCAGGCGTACATCCTGGACCGATCGACCAGCGTGTTCGCCGCGGTGCGGCCGGAGGCGGGTCAGCAGGCGGTGCCGGCGGCCGACGGCGGGCCGGAGCCGGAGGCGTACGGACTGACCGCAAAGGTCTAAACCAATTTGGGGTGAACCCTTGTCAGGGTGCGCCAGGACTGATGAGGTAGTGTTGGGACATCTGGGACACCCTGACAAGGAGCTGGCGTGAGCAGCAACGAGAGCCTGGCCAACCTGCTGAAGGAGGAGCGGCGGTTCGCTCCCCCGGCGGAGTTGGCGGCCGCCGCGAATGTGACCGCGGCTGCGTATGAGCAGGCCGACGCGGACCGGCTGGGTTTCTGGGCCGCCCAGGCCCGGCGGCTGAGCTGGGCGACCGAGCCGACCCAGACGCTGGACTGGTCGAACCCGCCGTTCGCCAAGTGGTTCGCCGACGGCGAGCTGAACGTGGCCTACAACTGCGTCGACCGCCACGTGGAGGCCGGCAACGGCGACCGTGTCGCCCTGCACTTCGAGGGCGAGCCGGGCGACAGCCGGTCGATCACCTACGCGGAGCTGAAGGACGAGGTCTCCCGGGCGGCCCACGCGCTGGGCGAACTGGGCGTCGGCGTGGGCGACCGGGTCGCGGTCTACCTCCCGATGATCCCCGAGGCGGTCATCGCGATGCTGGCGTGCGCCCGGATCGGCGCGGCCCACTCGGTCGTCTTCGGCGGCTTCTCCGCCGACGCGGTCGCCTCGCGTATCGAGGACGCCGACGCCAAGCTGGTCATCACCGCCGACGGCGGCTACCGGCGCGGCAAGCCCTCCGCGCTCAAGCCCGCCATCGACGACGCGGTCTCACGCACCCCGCAGGTCGAGCACGTCCTGGTGGTCCGCCGCACCGGGCAGGACGTGGCGTGGACCGAAGGCCGTGACGTGTGGTGGCACGAGATCACCGGCCGCCAGTCGGCCGAGCACACCGCGCAGGCCTTCCCCGCCGAGCACCCGCTGTTCATCCTCTACACCTCCGGGACCACGGGCAAGCCCAAGGGCATCCTGCACACCTCCGGCGGTTACCTGACCCAGACCAGCTACACCCACCACGCGGTCTTCGACCTCAAGCCGGCCACCGACGTCTACTGGTGCACCGCCGACATCGGCTGGGTCACCGGCCACTCGTACATCGTCTACGGGCCCCTGGCCAACGGCGCCACCCAGGTGATCTACGAAGGCACCCCCGACACCCCGCACCAGGGCAGGTTCTGGGAGATCGTCCAGAAGTACGGGGTCACGATCCTCTACACCGCGCCCACCGCGATCCGCACCTTCATGAAGTGGGGCGACGACATCCCCGCGAAGTTCGACCTGAGCAGCCTGCGGGTGCTGGGCAGCGTCGGCGAGCCGATCAACCCCGAAGCGTGGATCTGGTATCGCGAGCACATCGGCGCGGGCAAGACCCCGGTCGTGGACACCTGGTGGCAGACCGAGACCGGCGCCATGATGATCAGCCCGCTGCCCGGCGTCACCGCGACCAAGCCCGGCTCCGCCCAGACCCCGCTGCCCGGCATCGCCGCCACCGTCGTGGACGACGAGGCCAACGAAGTGCCCAACGGCTCCGGCGGCTACCTGGTCCTCACCGAGCCCTGGCCGTCGATGCTGCGCACCATCTGGGGCGACGACCAGCGCTATCTCGACACCTACTGGTCACGCTTCCCTGGCCGCTACTTCGCCGGCGACGGCGCCAAGAAGGACGACGACGGCGACATCTGGCTCCTCGGCCGCGTCGACGACGTCATGCTCGTCTCCGGCCACAACATCTCCACCACAGAAGTCGAGTCCGCACTGGTCTCCCACCCCAAGGTCGCCGAGTCCGCGGTCGTCGGCGCCACCGATGCCACCACCGGCCAGGCCATCGTCGCCTTCGTCATCCTGCGCGGCACCGCCCAGGACAGCACCGACCTCGCCGCCACCCTGCGCGACCACGTCGGCAAGACCCTCGGCCCCATCGCCAAACCCAAGCGCATCCTCATCGTCTCCGAGCTGCCCAAGACCCGCTCGGGCAAGATCATGCGCCGCCTCCTGCGCGACGTCGCTGAAAACCGCGAACTCGGCGACGTCACCACCCTCACCGACTCCTCCGTCATGGACCTCATCCAGACCCGGCTGCCCAGCGCAGCCAGCGAGGACTGACCCACCGCACGAAGGGGAGGGGACGTCCGGGCGCACCGGGACGCACCCTCCCCCGTACGGACCAGCCTGACGTGATGTCGCGTCAGGATGGCGGCAAGACTGAGGGGAGCGCCGGGAAGTCTGGTCGGCACGCAGCGCTGCTGTGTCCACAGCCGGTCGAACGACTCCCAGGAGGCCCGCCCCGTGTCCCAGCCGAGGCGCCGCCGCACCGCCGTCCTGCTGGGCCGGCTGTCGCTCCCCGAACGGAACTTCCTCGCCGACGCCCTGCGCACGGAGACCGTCGGCGGCGTCCTGCTCCTGCTCGCCGCCGTGGCGTCACTCGTCTGGGCGAACACCTTGCACCACAGCTACGAGTCCGCCGCCGGCTTCCACTTCGGCCCGTCCGCGCTCGGACTGCACCTGTCCGTCGAGCACTGGGCGGCCGACGGCCTGCTCGCGATCTTCTTCTTCGTCGCCGGCGTCGAGCTCAAACGCGAACTGGTCGCCGGCGAGCTGCGTACGCCGTCCGCCGCCGCGCTCCCCGTCGTCGCCGCGGTCTGCGGCATGGCCGTGCCCGCCCTGGTCTACACGGTCGTCAGCGGCGCCGGCGGCGGGTCGCTCCAGGGCTGGGCGGTCCCCACGGCCACCGACATCGCCTTCGCGCTGGCCGTCCTCGCCGTCATCGGCACCGCGCTGCCGGCTGCGCTGCGCGCCTTCCTGCTCACCCTGGCCGTCGTCGACGACCTCTTCGCGATCCTGATCATCGCCGTCTTCTTCACCTCGACGATCAATTTCGCCGCTCTGGCCGGCGCCGCCGCCTGCCTGCTCCTCTTCTGGCTGCTGCTGCGGGCGGGAGTACACGGCTGGTACGTCTACGTGCCGCTCGCCCTGGTCATCTGGGCGCTGATGCTCAACAGCGGAGTGCACGCCACCATCGCGGGGGTGGCCATGGGCCTGATGCTGCGCTGCACCACCCGCGACGGCGAGCGCCACTCCCCCGGCGAGCACGTCGAGCACCTGGTGCGGCCGCTGTCCGCGGGCCTGGCCGTGCCGCTGTTCGCGCTGTTCAGCGCGGGCGTGACGGTCTCGGCGCACGCGCTGGGCGACGTCTTCGGCAAGCCCGAGACGCTGGGCGTGGTCATCGGCCTGGTGGTCGGCAAGACCGTCGGTGTCTTCGGCGGCACGTGGTGCGCTGCCCGCTTCACGCGCGCCACGCTGAACCCCGATCTGACGTGGCCCGACGTCTTCGCGGTGTCCACGCTGGCCGGTATCGGCTTCACCGTCTCGCTGCTGATCGGCGAACTCGCCTTCGACGGCGACCCGCTGCTCACCGACGAGGTGAAGGCCGCCGTCCTGGTCGCGTCGGTGATCTCCGCGGTGCTGGCCGCGACCCTGCTCAAGCTGCGCAACAACACCTACCGGCGGCTGTACGAGAACGAGGAGCGCGATGAGGACGGCGACGGCATCCCCGACATCTACGAGCAGGACCAACCCGCCTACCACCTCAGGATGGCTGAGAGCCTGGAACGCAAGGCCGCGGAACACCGCAGGCTCGCCCAACTGGCCCGCCGCGACGACGGACCTGACAACATCTGAGGCATGATCGGGTCAGTGGACGGTCCGAGTGCCGGTCTCCGGCCGGGACCGTACCGCCCCCGCAGTGGACGACGGAATGACGGAGGAAGCGATGAGCGAGTCCCCCAACGGTGACAGCCGCAGCATCGGGCAGCTTTTCGCCGCCGCCACGGCGGAGATGAGCGCCCTGGTCCATGACGAGATCGCCCTCGCCAAAGCCGAACTGCGGCAGGACGCCAAGCGCGCCGCCTTCGGCAGCGGTGCGCTGATCGGCGCGGTGACACTGCTCTTCTTCGCGGTGCCGATGCTCAGCTTCGCCTCGGCGTACGGGCTGCAGGCGCTCGGCCTCACCCTCGGCTGGTCGTTCCTGATCGTCTTCGGCGCCTTCGTGGTGCTGGCGCTGCTGCTCGCCGCGTTCGCGTACGGGCGGTTCAAGAAGGTGAAGAAGCCGGAGCGTTCGATCGCGTCGGCGAAGGAGACCGCGGCGGTGCTGCAGAAGGCCAAGCCGCACCCGCGCGAGCTGAGCGACGGTGCCGTGCCCGCGCTCGGCAGTGGTGCCACCGAGGCCTCGCGCCTGCTGCCCACCGCCAAGGCCCCGGCCCGCGCCAAGATGTGACACGCTCTGGGGCATGAACCTCGCCGACGGGTCGGGAAACCCGTGGACAAAAGGCGGGTCGAGCGCGTCGGTGGCCCGGCCCGACGGCCCCTGGACGCACCGCGACGTGGCCGCCAATGGCGCCCGCTTCCACATCGCCGAGGTCGGTGACGGGCCGCTGGTGCTGCTCCTGCACGGCTTCCCGCAGTTCTGGTGGACCTGGCGGCACCAGCTCACCGCGCTGGCGGACGCCGGTTACCGCGCGGTGGCGATGGACCTGCGCGGGGTCGGCGGCAGCGACCGTACGCCCCGTGGCTACGACCCGGGCAATCTCGCACTCGACGTGACCGGGGTGATCCGCTCCCTCGGCGAGCCGGACGCCGCGCTCGTCGGCCACGACCTGGGCGGATATCTGGCCTGGACGGCCGCGGCGATGCGGCCCAAGCTGGTGCGCAGGCTCGCGGTCTGCTCGATGCCGCATCCCCGGCACTGGCGCAGCGCGATGCTGACCGATCTGCGGCAGAGCCGCTCCGGGGCGTACATCTGGGGCTTCCAGCGGCCGTGGCTGCCCGAGCGGCAGCTGGTCGCGGACGACGCGGCGCTGGTCGGGAAGCTGATCCAGGCCTGGTCGGGGCCCTCCTTGCCGGACGACGAGGCGGTCGACGTCTACCGCCGCGCGATGCAGATCCCGTCCACCGCGCACTGCGCCATCGAGCCCTACCGCTGGATGGTGCGGTCGATGGCGCGGCCGGACGGTATCCAGTTCAACCGCAGGATGAAGCGGCCGGTCAGGGTGCCGACGCTGCATCTGCACGGTTCGCTCGACCCGGCCATCAGGACGGCCAGCGCGGCCGGCAGCGGCGAGTACGTCGAGGCGCCCTACCGCTGGCGGCTCTTCGACGGCCTCGGGCACTTCCCGCACGAGGAGGACCCGGCCGCCTTCTCCGCCGAGCTGATCAACTGGCTGAAGGACCCCGAACCGGACCGCTGAGCGTAGGCGCTCCCGCCGCGCCGGCTGCTGCCCGCCCTACGTACACCGTGACCGGTGCGACAAGCCCATGATCGTTAAAATGCCGGACGCATACGCCAACAGGAGCAGCAAAGGGCGATTACCGACCAAGAGGCGCGGGCACGTAGCTCGGTATGGGTTGGACGCACGACTACCGTGATGTGTCACGCAATCGCCGAAGCACCCCCGCCGCCGTCAGCAGTACGGCGCCCATAAACCTCTTCCCGCCGGGCGAGGCCCGGCTGGGCATTCCGCGCATACTCAGGCGCCGGGCCAGGTGGGTCGGCGCCAGGCTGCGCCATCCGCGCGACTGACAGCGGTGCCGGCGCCAGGAGCGGGGCTACGGCCGGCGTCCGCGCGCCGGCCCCGGGTCACAGCGCGCAGCCCTCGGTGTCCACCTGCCGGTCCGCAGTACGTCCCGCGGCCACGTCGGGCGCGATCTCGTCGGCGGTCAGGGCGTAACCGGTGTTGGAGTCGTCGAGCGACTTGGCGAAGACCACCCCGGCGACCCGCCCGTCCGTGCTGAGCAGCGGCCCGCCGGAATTGCCCTGCCGGACGGTCGCGTAGAGCGAGTAGACGTCGCGATGGACGGTGCCGCGGTGGTAGATGTCCGGGCCGTTGGCCTGGATACGGTCGCGGACGCGGGCGGCGCGCACATCGAAGGCGCCGTTCTCCGGGAAACCGGCCACGATCGCGTCGTCGCGGCTGCGCTCGTCGGTGGTGGCGACGTCCAGCCACGGCGCGTCGAGCCCGGGCACGTCGAGCACCGCGATGTCGCGCTGCCAGTCGTAGAGCACCACCCGGGCGTCATGCAACTTCCCCTTGCCGCCGACCTGCACGGTCGGCTCGGAGACACCGCCGACGACGTGCGCGTTCGTCATGACCCGGTTCTTGGCGAAGACGAAGCCGGAGCCTTCGAGCACCTTCCCGCAGCCGGGCGCGGTGCCGACCACCTTCACGATGCTGCGCCGGGCGTCCGTCACGACCCGGCTGTTGACCAGCGCCGGGTCGGGGGCGGGCACCGACGTGATCGGCTCCGAGCCGAAGGTCCCGAAGACCTGCGGCAGGCCGTTCTGCGCCAGGGTCGAACTGAAGTCGGTGAACCAGGTGTCGGCCTGCGCCGGCATCACCCGCGACACCCCGAGCAGCACCCTGGACGACCGCACCTCGCGCCCTATCGTCGGCAGCGCCGTGGTGGCCAGGGCGCTGCCGATCAGCCACGCCACCAGCAGCATCGCCAGCACGTTGACCATCGCGCCACCGCTGGCGTCGATCGCCCGGACCGGCGACCAGGTGATCTTCGTACGGACCTTGTTGCCCAGATGCGTGGTGAACGCCTGCCCCACCGACGCGCACACGATGACGATCGCCACCGCGGTCACCACTGCCACGGAACCGGGGGTCGCGTCACCGGTCGCCTTGTCCCACAGCAGCGGCAGCAGGTAGATCGCGACGAGCCCGCCGCCGAGGAAGCCGATCACCGACATGATGCCGACGACGAAGCCCTGCCGGTAGCCGATGACGGCGAACCAGGCGGCGGCGAGGATGAGCAGGAAGTCCAGCACGTTCACGGGGAACACGGTCTCATGGCGACCTGAGCGCGCGGGACCGTACGGCCCTCACAAGTGCGTGCGGGTGCCGGGCGCCGCCGCGGGCCGTGCGCGGTCGGTCGGGCTCTAGAGTCGGCCGAGCGGGACGGTGCGGTCCTCGTCCCAGGGCAGCTCCCAGCCGGCGAAGTGCAGGATCTTGTCGATCAGGCCGGCCGTGAAGCCCCACACCAGGGCGTCCCGGACCAGGAACGCCGGGCCGCGGAAGCCGCTGGGGTGGGTGAGAGTCGCACGGTTGGCCGGATCGGTCAGCTCCGCGAGCGGGACCCGGAAGACCCGGGCGGTCTCGGCGGGGTCGACCACGCCGACCGGGCTCGGGGCCCGCCACCAGCCGAGCACCGGGGTCACCACGAAGCCGCTGACCGGGATGTAGAGGCGCGGCAGGACGCCGAAGAGCTGCACTCCAGCCGGGTCGAGGCCGGTCTCCTCGCGGGCCTCGCGCAGCGCCGCCCGCAGCGGGCCGTCACCGTCGGGGTCGCCGTCCTCCGGGTCCAGGGCGCCGCCGGGAAAGGACGGCTGCCCGGCGTGCGAGCGCAGGGCAGCGGACCGCTCGATGAGCAGCAGGTCGGGCGCGGAGCCAGCGGCCCCGCCGTTCCCCTCGCCGGACGTGCCGTCGCCCTCGCCGAAGAGGATGAGCACCGCCGACTGGCGCCCCCCGGCCGCGGGCGGCAGGAAGCGGCTCAGCTGCTCGGGACGTATCGCGTCCGCCGCGTCCGCGACCGGGCCGAGCCAGCCGGGCAGCCCGTCCCGGCTGACCGCCACCTCCGGACCCGCCCCCGTCCCCCGCGCCTGCGTCATGAGGCCGCCAGCGGGGGCGCGGGCTGCCCCGGATAGTCCGGCGGCGGCTTCAGCCGCTGGCCGGGCGCGCCGCCCTTCTCGTACTTGAGCAGCTTCTTCGCCTTCTCCGGGTCCATCTCGCCCTCGCCGTACGACGGGCACAGGTGGGCGATGGGGCAGGCGCCGCAGGCGGGCTTGCGGGCATGGCAGATCCGGCGGCCGTGGAAGATGACGCGGTGCGACAGCATCGTCCACTCCGACTTCGGGAAGAGCGCCGCGACGTCCTGCTCGACCTTCTCCGGCTCCTGCGAGGTGGTCCAGCCGAAGCGCCGGGCCAGCCGCCCGAAGTGCGTGTCCACCGTAATCCCCGGCACGCCGTAGGCATTGCCGAGCACCACATTGGCCGTCTTGCGGCCGACACCCGGCAGCTTGACCAGGTCCTCGAGGCGACCGGGCACCTCGCCGCCGAAGTCGTCGCGCAGCGCCACCGACAGGCCGAGCACCGCACGCGCCTTCGCGCGGAAGAAACCGGTGGGCCGCAGGATCTCCTCCAGGGCCTCCGGCTGCGCCGCCGCCATCGCCTCCGGTGTCGGATACTGCGCGAACAGCGCCGGCGTCGTCTGATTCACCCGCAGGTCGGTCGTCTGCGCGGACAGCACGGTGGCGATCAGCAGCTCGAAGGGATTCTCGAAGTCCAGCTCGGGGTGGGCGTACGGATACACCTCGGCCAGTTCGCGGTTGATCCGCCGGGCCTGCCGTACCAGTCCCGTATGCGTCTGCGCGACCTTCGCCTTCTTCACCGCGGCCCCGCCCGCCGCGGCTCCGGTCATCGCGCCACTACTCGTCGCCATGCCGCCAGCCTACGGGCCGCCACCGACACCCGGCGGAGATCCGTTCCGCCGCCGCGGCCGCCCCTCCCGGGCATCCTGTTCGCTGACAGCTGAATCCGCCCTCGCGGCCACCCGTTCAGCCGCCAAGGACACCTCCCGGAACGCCCAATCGGACCCCCGGAGCACGGATACGGCCCCGGATAAGACATCCTTGTGATTGATCGCACTGTTTGTAGACGTCATGCATCATGGGGACATCCCAGCGATGCCGACAAGGAGATAGCTCGTGGACGACGTTCTGCGCCGTGCCCCGCTCTTCGCGGCGCTCGACGACGAGCAGGCCGCTGAACTGCGTGCCTCCATGACCGAGGTCACGCTCGCGCGTGGCGATTCGCTGTTCCACGAGGGCGACCCCGGGGACCGGCTGTACGTCGTCACCGAGGGCAAGGTGAAGCTGCACCGCACCTCGCCCGACGGCCGGGAGAACATGCTGGCCGTGGTCGGCCCCGGCGAGCTGATCGGAGAGCTGTCGCTCTTCGACCCGGGCCCCCGCACCGCCACCGCCACCGCGCTGACCGAGCTGAAGCTGCTCGGCCTGGGCCACGGCGATCTCCAGCCCTGGCTGAACGTGCGGCCCGAGGTCTCCACGGCGCTGCTGCGCGCCGTCGCCCGCCGGCTGCGGCGCACCAACGACGTCATGTCCGACCTGGTCTTCTCCGACGTGCCCGGGCGTGTCGCCAAGGCGCTGCTCGACCTCTCCCGCCGCTTCGGCGTCCAGTCGGAGGAGGGCATCCACGTCGTCCACGACCTCACCCAGGAAGAGCTGGCCCAGCTCGTCGGCGCGTCCCGCGAGACCGTGAACAAGGCTCTCGCCGACTTCGCCGGCCGCGGATGGCTCCGCCTTGAGGCCCGCGCGGTCATCCTGCTCGACGTCGAACGCCTGGCGAAGCGCAGCCGCTGAGCTTGACCGGCGGGTTCTACGCCGTGGCGTGAGCGCTTTGCGCTCGGCGCTCCGGTGCCGCGCAGCCATGCCCGCGCGCAGTCGCCGCTGGGGGCGGTGGCGACATCCCATTCCCACCGTCGTGGCCGCCCGCACCCCTGGGCCCCGGAGAGCAGCTTCCTACCAGGCGAGCTGGGCGATCTCGTCGGCGACGACCGACACCGCCGGGGCCGACGGGTCGATCAGGGGGAAGTGGCCGGTGGCGGGGAGCCAGGCCGTGACGACCTCCTCGCCCGCTGCCGCAGCCGCGCGGGCGAAGGCGTGGCTGACCTGCGGCGGGACGTCGATGTCGGTGGTGCCGTGCACGATGGTGACCGGGATGCCGGTGGGCAGCAGCGCCGCGGGGTCGGTCTGCGGGAGGCGGGCGGTGAGGTGGTCGGGGCCGCCGAGCAGCTCGATCACGGCGTCGGAGCAGACCCGCATCCGCATCGCGGAGGTGAAGTCGGCTATCGGGGCGAGCGCCACCACCCCGCGCAGCGGAGGCGCTGAGGTGCGGTGCCAGCGGGATTCCGGGGGCAGCACGTGCCGGGCGGCGGCCCACAGCGCCAGCTGGCCGCCCGCGCTGTGTCCGGTGAGGACGACGCGGCGCGGGTCGACCAGGTCGGCGCCGAGGGCCTCCACGGCCAGTGCGGGCAGCGCGTCGACGGCGGCCGCCACGTCGTCGAAGGTGTCGGGCCACCGCCCGGCGGCCGCGCCGTCGTCGGCGGCGGCGCCCTTGCGGTATTCGACCGACGCCACCGCGTATCCGTGCCCGGCCAGGTACGCGGCCAGCGGGGAGACGTGCGTGCGGTCGTAGGGTGCGCGCCAGGCGCCGCCGTGCAGCAGCGCGACCAGCGGGGCCGGGTGGGCGTCACGGCCGCGCGGCGGGCGGGGGCGGAAGAAGTCGACCAGCTGGTCCTGATGGTCGCCGTAGGCGGCGGTGGCGTCCGCCGGCACCGGTGCGTGCCGGAAGGCCGACGCCTCCTCCGCCTCGGCCTGGGACACGGGCGGGGGCGCGGCGGAGTCGGCGGCCATCGGTCAGGCGGTCCCTTCGATCACATCGGCGAGTACGCGCGCGGCGCGCAGCGCGTCGGCGTAGCGGGTGTAGAGCGGGGTGAAGCCGAAGCGCAGCACGTCGGGCCGGCGGAAATCGCCGACGACGCCCCGCGCGGTCAGCTCGCGCATCACCTCCGCGGCCCCCGCGCAGCGCAGCGACACCTGGCTGCCGCGCTCCGCGTGCGCGGCGGGCGTCACGGACTCGACCCGCCCCGCGGGCACCAGCACGGCGGTGCAGTCCAGGAAGAAGTCGGTCAGGCCGAGGCTCTTGGCCCGTACGCCCTCGGTGGTCACGCCGTCCCAGGCGTCGAGCGCGGCGTCCAGCGCGAGCAGCGACAGGATCTCCGGGGTCCCTACGCGGCCGCGCGGCGCGCCCTGCGCGGGCTCGTAGCCGGGTGCCATGCCGAAGGGTTCGGCGTGCGAGTTCCAGCCCGGCAGGGGCGAGTCGAAGCGGGGCTGCAGCTCACGGCGTACGTAGAGGTAGGCGGGCGATCCGGGGCCGCCGTTGAGGTACTTGTAGGTGCAGCCGACCGCCAGGTCGACCCCGTCGGCGTCCAGCGCCACCGGCAGCGCGCCCGCGCTGTGGCACAGGTCCCACACGGCGAGCGCGCCCGCCGCGTGCAGGGCGGCGGTGGTCCCTGCCAGGTCGTGCAGCCGTCCGGTGCGGTAGTCGACGTGGTTGACCAGCGCCGCCGCGGTCAGCGGGCCGGCCGCGGCGCCGATCTCGGCCGCGGGCACGGGCCGTACGGTGTGGCCGGTCAGCCGGGCCGCGGCGGCGGCGATGTAGCCGTCGGTGGGGAAGGTCGCGGCGTCCACCAGGATCTCGGTCCGCCCCGCCGGTGCCATCCGGACCGCGGCGACCAGCGCCTTGAAGACGTTGACGCTGGTCGAGTCGCCGACCACGATCTGCCCGGGTGCGGCGCCGACCAGCGGGGCGATACGGTCGCCGATCCGTTCGGGGGCGGTCCACCAGCCGCTTTCCTCCCAGGACCTGATCCGCAGCTCGCCCCACTCCCGGGTGACGACGTCGGCCAGCCGGGGCAGGACCCCGGCTGTCAGGGCGCCCAGCGAATTGCCGTCGAGGTAGACGGTGGCGTCGTCGAGGACGAAGCGGTCGCGTACCGCCGCGAGCGGGTCGGCGGCGTCCAGAGAGGCGGCGCGGGCGGCCAGGCCTTCGGGGTCGGACACGGTGGCGCCACCGGGCACGGCTGCGGTGTCAGACATGGCTGCGCGCCGTCCACAGCTCGGGGAAGACGTTCTTGGTGGCCCGTTTCTCCAGCCAGGCCACGCCCGCGGAGCCGCCGGTCCCGGTCTTCGCGCCCATCGCGCGGCGGGTCGCGACCAGGTGGTCGTTGCGCCAGCGCCACACGTATTCGGCGACGTCGGTGAGGGTTTCGCCGAGCCTGATCAGGTCGGAGTCCTGGTCGTCGGCCGCGTAGACGCGCTGCCAGGCCCTCTCGACGTCGGGGTGCGGCTCGTAGCGCAGTGACGGGTCGCGGTTCAGGACGTCGGCGGGGATGGCGTAGCCGCGCCGGTCGAGCAGCCGCAGCACCTCGTCGTAGAGGCTCGGCTCGGTGAGGGCCTTCTCCAGTTCGGCGTGCGCGCCGGGGGTGCCGCGGTGCGGTACGAGCATGGACGCGGACTTGTCGCCGAGCAGGAACTCCAGCCGGCGGTACATGGCGGACTGGAAGCCGGAGCCCTCGCCGAGGGCGGACCGGTAGGCGTTGAACTGCCCGGGCGTCAGGTGCGCGATCGGCTTCCAGGAGGCGTTCAGCGACTCCAGCTCCGGCAGGCTGCGGTGCAGCGCCGCCATCGCGGTGGGCAGGTCGTCCTGCCGGAGTGCGCGGGCGGCGGTGGTCCATTCGTGGACCAGCAGCGTGAACCACAGCTCCATGACCTGGGTGGTGACCAGGAAGGCCATCTCGCCGGGTTCGTCGGACAGCGGGTGCTGCAGATGGGTGAGCACGGACGCCTGCACGTAGTCCTCGTACGGCGTGCTGCCCTCGAACGACAGGTTCGGGGTCGCCGCCTCGTCGGTCGGTGCATCGGACATGGGTTACCTCCAGAACGGGTCGCCCGGGATCACCGGGCCACGCCGAGATCATCTGCGGTGCGGGCGCATCCGGCAAGGCCGGCGCCTCCGGACGCCGCGTCTGGCGGACGCCGAGGTCAGGCGACGGGCGGTCCCGAGATGTAGCGGCCCTTGGTGTCGTATGGCCACTCGTTGGCGGTGCAGCCCTTGAGGCCCTTGATCTGCTGCATCATCACCGGTGCCGGCTTGCCGGGTCCCGGGCAGCCCTCGTGGTGGTGGCCGATGCGGTGGCCGACCTCGTGGTTGATGATCAGGGCTCGGTAGTCCCCGATGGGGCCGTCGAATTCGGGCGACCCGAGCATCCAGCGCTTGAGGTTGACCACGACGGTGGCGCCGACGTCGCAGTTGACCTCGCCGCGGGTGAGCAGGCCGGCGGCGCCGCAGATGTCGTCCACGGTGTCCGGCGTCGCGATCTTGATCACGAAGTCCGCGTGGCCGGAGGAGACCAACTGGAAGCCGTCATGGCCGTCGGCGGTCCAGCCGCGCGGGTTGGCCAGGATCTCCGCGATCTCGTGGGCCGCGTCGGTGGCGGACAGCATGATGCCGCCCTCGACCTCGACCTTGTAGCGGCGGATGGTGCCGTGGCCGGACGCGCTTCCGGTCGCGTCGGCGGTGCTGAAGCTGCCGCTGCCTGACTTGGGCACGGAGGACGCCGGCGGCGTGGCGGGCGTGTGCGACGGGCTCGGCGACGTGCTCTTCTTCGGGCGGCCGGTGGACGGCCGGGGGGACGGGCTGCCGGTGTCCCGCGGCGGTGACGTGGTGGTGGCCGTGGCGGTCGGGTTGAGGCCGTCGTGGAGAACCGCGGAACCCGCGGTCTCCTGGGTCTTGTGCCAGGCGGCGTATCCCCCCGAGGCGACGACGAGGAGGATGACGCCGAGCGCGAGCGGCCCGGCTATCGCGGCACGCTTCTTCGCCCGCCGGCGCCCATGCCGACGTCGGCTGCGCTGTCCTGCCAAGACTCCCCCTGCGGCCCGCGCAGCCGGGTCCACCGCCCCGGCCCCGTCCGGCCCCCCTGGCGTCTCCGCGGCTGCGTGTGGATTGCGATCGGGCACGCTCACGCGTGCCCGACACGAACGACAGGCCCAAGAATCGCACACGGATATGTGGCCAGGCCATGCGCCGCCCGTCTGTGGCAGGACTGCAACATTGAGCCGCGGTCGCGGGAGGGCGGCCGCACGGGGCCGGAAAGGAACCGGGGCGGAAGCCGGAAAACAGCCCCCTGCGGGGCCAGGGCCGGGCCCGGCGGAGGCTCAGTTCAGGATGTCGGCGGCGGTCGGCGAGCTGTCCCGCAGGAAAGCGGTGCAGCGCGCGTACTCCTCCTCCTCGCCGATGGCCTGGGCGGCGCGGCCCAGGGCGTGCAGGGCGCGCAGGAAGCCGCGGTTGGGCTCGTGCTCGAAGGGCACCGGGCCGTGGCCCTTCCAGCCGGCCCTGCGCAGCGCGTCAAGGCCGCGGTGGTAGCCGGTGCGGGCGTAGGCGTACGACTCCACGACGCGGCCGGCCTCGAAGGCGTCGTCGGCAAGCTGCGCCCAGACCAGCGAGGACGCCGGGTACTTCGCCGCGACCTCGGCGGGCGCGGTGCCCGAGGCGAGCAGCTCGCGCGGCTCCGGGTCGTCGGGCAGGTGGGTGGGGTCGGGACCCCCGAGCAGGTTCTGGTGATTGGCCATGGGCCCCAGTCTGCCCGAGCCGGCACGGGTGAGGGCCCCCGGGCAGCTGCCCCGGGGGCCCTCAGGGTCCTTCGCAGGACTCAGGGTCCTTCGCAGGACTACTTGCGCTTGTTGCCCGCGGACCGCAGGTTCTCCGCGGCGACGACGACCCGGGCGGCCATGCCCGCCTCGGCGGACTTGCCCCACACGCGGGGGTCGTAGGCCTTCTTGTTGCCGACCTCGCCGTCCACCTTGAGCACACCGTCGTAGTTGGTGAACATGTGCGCGGCGACGGGCCGGGTGAAGGCGTACTGCAGGTCGGTGTCGATGTTCATCTTGACGACACCGTTGGCCAGCGCCTCGTTGATCTCCTCGATCGTGGAGCCCGAGCCGCCGTGGAAGACGAAGTCGAAGGGGTTGGCCTTGCCGTACTTCTGCGCGACGGCGTCCTGCAGCTCCTTGAGGATGCCGGGGCGCAGCACCACGTTGCCCGGCTTGTAGACGCCGTGCACGTTGCCGAAGGAGGCGGCCAGCAGGTAGCGGCCGTGCTCGCCCAGGCCGACCGCCTCGACGGTGCGGAAGGCGTCGTCGACCGTGGTGTAGAGGTTGTCGTTGATCTCGTGCGAGACGCCGTCCTCCTCACCGCCGGTCGGGGTGATCTCCATCTCCAGGATGATCTTGGCCTTGGCCGCCTGCGCCAGCAGCTCCTTGGCGATGGCGAGGTTGTCGTCCAGGTTCTCGGCGGAGCCGTCCCACATGTGGGACTGGAACAGCGGGTTGCGACCGGCGTCGACCCGCTCCTGCGAGATGGCCAGCAGCGGACGGACGTAGGCGTCCAGCTTGTCCTTCGGGCAGTGGTCGGTGTGCAGCGCGACCGTGACCGGGTACTTCTCGGCGACGATGTGGGCGAACTCGGCGAGGGCGACCGCACCGGTCACCATGTCCTTGTTGTACTGCCCGCCCAGGAACTCCGCGCCGCCCGTGGAGATCTGGATGATGCCGTCGCTCTCCGCCTCGGCGAGGCCGCGCAGCGCGGCATTCAGCGTCTGCGACGAGGTGACATTGATGGCCGGGTAGGCAAAGCCGCCTGCCTTCGCCCGGTCGAGCATGTCGTTGTAGACCTCGGGGGTTGCGATGGGCATCGTTTCCGCTCCTCAGATTCCGCGGGATGGTGGTGCTGGCGTGGCGACGTCATCGTCGGCCCTATCTTCCCATTCCCGAACGGATACACCACCTCGGTACAGGCGCTGTCTTGCACGGCCTCCGGAGTGTTTCACGTGAAACATCGCGACGACCGTAAAACCGCAGGTCAGCGCACCCTTGGGGAGAGGTCGCCGGGCCCGCCGCCGACCACCATGCGGACGGCGGCGGGCGCCGCGTCAGTCCAGGCCCAGATCGGCCAGCGAATACGCGGCGAGATACGGCAGACCCGCCTGCGTAACCTTCGGCTCCGCGCCGCGGTCGACGATCACCGCCACCGCGACCACCTCGCCGCCCGCCTCCCTGACCGCCTCGGCGGCCGTCAGCGGCGAGCCGCCGGTGGTCGAGGTGTCCTCCACCACCAGCACCCGGCGGCCCTTGACCTCGGTCCCCTCGATACGCCGCTGCAGCCCGTGCGCCTTGTTGGCCTTGCGCACCACGAAGGCGTCAAGACGCTGCCCGCGCGCGGCGGAGGCGTGCAGCATCGCGCCCGCCACCGGGTCGGCGCCCAGCGTCAGACCGCCGACCGCGTCGAAGTCCAGGTCGGCGGTCAGGTCCAGCATCACCTGACCGGCCAGCGGCGCCGCCTCGCCGTCCAGCGTGATGCGGCGCAGGTCGATGTAGAAGTCGGCCTCCAGCCCGGAGGAGAGGGTCACCTTGCCGTGCACCACGGCCTTGTCCTTGATCTGCTGCAGCAGCGCACTGCGTACGTCGTCACTCATGCCGACAAGTATCCGGCCCCGCAGCCCGGCGCACGAAGCGCAGGCCGAGGGGCCGGTTCGTTCCCGCCGGGCTGGACCAGGGGGGTGACGGGGCGGAGGCGCGACAGAGCGCCGGATGAAGGGACCGGTCAGCCGATCCGGTGCCAGGTCCAGACGGTGGAGATCTCCAGCGGGTCGATCGGGGTGACCAGCCGCGGCGCGGTGTTCAGGCCGTTCGGCGGGCCGGACTGCGGCTCGACGCACACCGCGTCGGGCTGCTCGTCGTAGATGACCACCCAGGACGCGGGGCTGCGCACCTCGAGCCGCATCTCACCCGGCCAGGTCAGCGTCACGTCGACCCCGTCGGGCATGCCGAAGCAGTCGTCCCAGGGGCCGGGCTTGGGGTCGATGCGGTTGCCGTTGGGCAGGTGGTTGCTGCCGCGCTCCTCCTGCCAGGCCGCGCTGAAGGCCAGTTCGACGTCCTGGCCGCCCTGCCCGAGGTTGCGCCGCCACCAGGGGTGCCAGCCGGCCTGCGCCGGGAAGGAGTCCCCGTCCGCCGCCGCCTCGACGCTCATCGTCAGCGTCACCGAGTGCGGTGCCAGCTGCACGGTGTGGGTGACCCGGCCCGGGTAGGGCCACGGGTCGGCCAGGTCGTAGTAGTAGGCCGCGGTGGTGTCGGTCGGCGGCGCCGCCTCCTGCCAGGCGACATGCCGCCCGGTGCCGTGGATGGCGTGTGGCGGGGCGTCCACCGGGAGCTGATGGGTGACACCGCCGTTGCGGAAGACCCCGTTCTCGGTTCTGCCCACCCAGGGCACCATAAGAAAGGCGCCGAATCGGTCGCCCTGGAGCAGGAGTTCCGTTCCGGCGACCCGCAGGGAGGCGATCCGGCAGCCGTGCCCGGGCTCCAAGGTCAGTTCGGCGTCGCCCGCCGTCAGCTTCGTCTCGTTCTCCACGCGATGAGCGTATAGGGCGGGTGCTCTGACGTTCACTTATGGTCCGGCGAGCGGGTGGCGCGCCCCTCGCCGGACGGCTATCCGCGGCGCCGCAGCACCCGGCCCACGACGACCGCGGAGGCGACCAGCGCGGCGGCCACCGGGGCCGCCCAGCGCAGGGTGGCGGCCGCCGAGGAGCTGTCGGGCGCGGGCACGGGCGCGTACCGCCCGCGCGGCGGCGCGTGGTCGACCTCCTCCGCGCTGCGGCCGATCATCGTCCGGCGGGCGTGCGCGGCCTCGGCGGGCGGTACGAGGTCGTCCAGCGCCGCGGCGCTCTCCGGGACCTCCACCTCGACCTCGACCAGCTCGAAGTCCTCGAGTTCGGCGGGCGGCACGGGTTCGCCCAGGTCGTCCACGACGTCGGCTTCGGGCTCGGCCTCCTCGGCGGGTTCGGCCGCCGGCCCCGGCTCGTCCTCTTCAGCCGCCGGCCCCGGCTCGTCCTCTTCAGCCGCCGGCCCCGGCTCGTCCTCTTCAGCCGCCGGCCCCGGCTCGTCCTCTTCAGCCGCCGGCTCTGGCTCGTCATCCTCGGCGTCCGGCTCTGGCTCGTCCTCTTTCGCCGCCGGCTCGGCCTCCTCGGCGTGCTCGGCCTCCGGCTCGGGCTGGTCCTCTCCAGCCGCCGGCTCGTCAGCCGGTACAGCCTGGACCTCCGCCGCGCCCGCGGACGGATCCGCGGTCCCTGCCGCCTCCACCGCCGCCGCCTCCGC
>NZ_FRBI01000061.1 GCF_900142575.1 Actinacidiphila paucisporea | reverse complement strand
CCCTTGTCCCGACATCACCGGGGATGCCGACAACCCCTCTGCCCTCCACCCTCCTTGGCCGTACCTGGGGGAAGGGGACGGTGCGGCGTAGGCGGGCGGCAGGGCGAGGGGTCAGGGGCGGGTTTGGCCTCCGGCGGGCCCTGGCCGGGCGGCTGGCCGCCGCTGGGTGCGTCGGCCGGGGAAAAGAGATGCGGGCCGGGCTGTCGGCGGCTCAGGCGACGATCGAAGGCCTCCACAGCACGATCGGCGGGGAGGCGTCAGATGACCGGCACGACAGGCCCGGTGACCAGGCCGAGAGTGAAGGCAGGGGAGAAGCAGGCACGGTGGCCGCGGGCAGCACGGCGGGACCTGCGGGGAGGTTCGGTGCGCCGGACCGGCGCGGGGAGCCGTCACGGAAGCTGTGGGGGCTGACGAAGGCCGGCCTGGAGGCTGCCGCCGGGCATCTGGGGCGCGAGCCGGATGTGATGGGCGGCTACGCCCGCGGCGCGGGCAGCGGAGGCGCTCCGCACGCGATGGCCGCCAACAGCACGATCGTGGCCTTCACCCGCGGCGGCACCCTCCCGGGCGCCCCGGCCGGGGTCGGGGCCATCGACTGCTGGCGCACCGAGGTCCCGCACCCGCTCACCAGCTCGGGCAAGCGCAACGTCCGCGCGGATGCAGTGTTCCAGGACAAGGCCGCGGGTGTGCCGCTGCTGATGGTGGACGTCGACCGGGCGACGGAGTCCGTACACGTCCTGGCGGACAAGGTCGGCGCCTACGCCGACTTCTACGCCCGCCGCGTCCGCGACCCGGCACTGCCGTCGGGCACCGGCCGCGGCACGATCGGCGACCTGAACACGGTCCCGGTCTGGACCACGTTCTACCAACCGGATGCGCGCGGTGGCAGGCCTGTCCCGCGAGCACTGGGCACCAAAGCGCAGCACCTTCAGCTATCACAACGTCAACCCGGAAGGAGACCTTCTACCTCGACTTCACCGGCCGCATCCCCCTGGTGATGACGACCCTGGACCGCCTCCAAGAACACGGACCCTTGGGCCCGGTGCGGCTGCGCATCGACGGCTACCGCCCCGCCGAAGGCCAGCCCCTGCTCCAGGCGCTCACCGACATCCACCCCGAAGCCGCGTTCCACCAGCGCCAGGACCAGCGCGAGCAGGCCGCCAAAGCCGAACGCCAGCGCCGCGAGGAAGCCGAGCAGCGAGAGCGGGAAGCCCAGTGGGCGCGGGCGGAGTGGTTCGGCAAGCGGAAGAGGAAGGTGAAGAAGCTAGCCGGCCTGCGGGACGAAGCCGTGACCGTAGACGAGCGGTGAGCCCCTGGCCCGCGCCTCTCACGCCGGTGATAGTGGCCGGAGCCGGATGTGTCACCGCGGTTCGAGCCGGGCGCGGGCCCTAAGCGGAACCGTGGCAACTAGGGGTCCGACTGGGATGGTTTGCGGTGGTTTGCTCGTGCCAGCTAGGCGCGCAACTAGCGCGCACCGACCGGTACACGACCCCTTGAAAAACGGTCTCTGACCTGCGACGGAAAAGTACACCGGCCGCAGACTTCCCCTGGCCCTCCGCTCCGCACCCGCCACAACCGTAGAAATGGAAGGTGGAGCGGAGGGCCAGGGGAACAGGGCGCCAGGTCTCGCGCGGGCCGCCGCGCCGCCCCGGGCAAGCCGGGGCGGGAGAGGGCAGCCGGGCAGCAGCCGGGGTCTGGTCGGCGGCGGCAAGGGAGCGTGCAAGGCACCGTGCGAGAGGCCGTGCGAGGGAGCGTGCGAGGGGCCGTGCGCGGCTGCCGGCGGGTGAGCGGCAGACCTGCACGTCAACCAGGCTGCGGCAGGTGAGCGGCACGCCGACTTCCCTCTCATCCACCCCTGCCGCGCCCGCCGGGAAGAGGGAGGCAGGGGGGTGCGGGGTGGGCTGTTCGGGGCGGAGGGGATGGTGGCGTGGGGCCGGCTCGCCGTGCGTGCGGCTCGCGGCGGGTCGGTGGCAGGGACGGGGCCTGCGCCGGGCCAGCCGTTCCAAAATTCTGGAATGAGCCGCCGGGCTGCGCGTGGATCACAAGGCAGCGCCCCCTTGTCCGGGCTCAGGTCGGCAGGTGTGGCCCCCCTGTCCGCGTTCGTGATCCAAGGCCGGGCCAAGGGGGCCGAAAGGGGCCGCCGCCCTGGTGGGCTAGATCGGCCAGGATGGCGAGGCTGTAAACGCTCACAGATGCGGTGATGCGGTGGGTGCGGGCGGCGCCGAGGTCGTGAGCCCGGCCCGGCAACGCGGGTGAGAGCCACAGCAGCCGGCCTGCAGTCGGTGACCACCTGCACGTTCACGCCGCGCCGGCGGTACTTGTGAGAGACAGTTGCGGGTGGGAAAGCGCACGTTCCAGGTGCGGTTCATGCGCCGTTCCGGGACAGCATTCGTTGCAGGCGTTGCTGACGTGCCCTTAAGTAGCCTGCGGTGAAGCCGGAGAGTGCGCCGAGCAGAATTCCGCCGGCAATGCCGACCACGACGTCTAAGGATTGCGTACCGGGGAGCAACGTGCAGAGCGCGGTCCAGCAGACGCCGACCCCGACGCCGAGGCGGACAGGGTGCCGAGCTGCGACAAACCGTTCCGTGCGGCTGAGGGGCTGCTCACCGCCGAGCATGCGATCCACGGCCCAGAATGCGCGCAGCAGCCCACTGCGTATGCCTGACATGGCAGAACCCTATCCGCCGTTCGATGGACGTCGCCAACTTCCAGGCCCTCTGGGCACTGCCCCGGTCGGTCAAGGACTCCACCAGGAGCCCGGGCGGGCCCGACCTGAGAACTGCGCCGCGCCTACCAGCGCATGCCGAGTGCGTCGAGCTCCGCTCGCCGTTCGGGGCTGAGCTTGTCGGCCTGTGTACGGGGCGCCGGGGGCCGTTCGTCAGGCCCTGCCGGGGCCAGGTGGAGCATGTTCTCCAGCATCCACTGCTGCAGGCAGCAGTTGGTCCCAGTCCAGGCGCTGCGCCAGCACCCACGCGCCCAAGTCCTCGCCCTGCACCGTGGCCTTGGACAGACCCGCGCTGGTGGCAGCGGTTGTGCGTCAGCGGTGTTCATTTGCTGATTGCCTGGTCATGCCCTGCGGACGTGGGTTGGTCTGCTGTCACGGGGTGACCAAGTGGCTGCCGTTTAACGGCGAGGCCGGGGCGGGTCGGCTGTCGTGGGGGTGGCTGCTCCTATGGGCGGTCCCGGAGGGGCAGGGTTGGGTCGTCACGGGGTCTCGGGGGCGTCCGGGGTGGTTTGGTTCGGTTCGGGTCGGCGGTCGCGGAGGGCTTGGAGGATGTCGGTTTTGTATTGGTCGGCGGGTTGCGGGGTGTCGAGGTGGGGTGCGAGGCGGGTGTAGAGGTTGTCGTGGGTGAACATGGCGTCGAGGCCGGCCCAGGTCTCGTTGCTGATGAGGGGCTGTGAGTACCGCGCGGGGGTGATGAGTGCGGCCAGGAGCGGGAGGAGTTCCCATCCGTTTTGGAGGCGGTCGCTCAGCCAGGTGCGGATGCGGGTGGGGTCGGTGTGGCGCCACATCCAGATCAGCTCGCTGTCCTGCTCGGTGAGGTTGGTGGCGGGCCGTTGCGTGGCTGGTGCGAGGTGTTCGACCAGGCGGCCGGTGAGGGCGTCACGGGCCTGGGCGGCCCAGGCTTCGGTGGTTGTCACGTGTTCGGATGCGGTGTCGTCGGGGTTGGTAGCGCGGTGGAGGGTCCGGGTGGCCAGGACTGCTCCGTCGTGGGTGGCGGCCATGGTGGCCACGGCGGCGGGCCGCTGGCCGGGGGGCAGGTCCAGGAGGAGGGCCGGGGCGAAGAAGCGCGCCCACCGGTCGGCGCCCAGCAGCCCCATCGCTTCGGGCTGCGCTGTCAGTTGGCCGTAGTTGTCGGCCAGGGCCTGGAGTAGTGCGGCCGCGGGCACAGGGACGCCGTCGGTGCGTGCCTGGTCGATGCGCCGGATGATGCGGTGGGTGTCCTCCCGTAGACGCACCAGCAGTGCGGCCGCTTGATCGCCTTCGATCCCTGACGCGATCTGAGCGAGGGCTTGTTCGAAGGCAGCTTCCGGTAGGCCATCGGCGGGGACGGTGAAGACGACGTACCGGTCGAAGTAGTCCGGGCTGCCGATCCCGCGCCGGCGGGCTGCGGCACGGGGTCGCCGCCGTTGCCGACGGCCTGCCGGACGGCGGGGAACAGCAGGCCGAGCAGCCCGATCACCCCGTCGAGGTTGTCCGGGGTGACACCGGCCTGTCGCAGGCGCTCCTTCCACCGCTCGGCGCGTTCACCGGGCCGGGCGTCGTGTCGCAGCGCCGGGTCGATGCTGGTGCCGGTCAGTTCGTCGCGATGCCGTCCCAGCATCCGGTAGACGCCGGGCTCGCTGGTGCGCAGGAAGGTGACGATCAGGAAGTCGACGAGGTCGACCTCCCCCGCCAGCGGGCTGAGGGTTGCGCCGGCTTGGCCGAAGTAGCGCTTGATGGCCCGCGGTGTCCTCAGCCGGTCCTGGAGGTGTCGGAAGTACGCCTCGGAGAAACGCTGCTCCTGCTCCGGCGTCAGGGACACCCCGTGGGAGCTCAGCAGCGCGTTCAGGAGGCGGGTGGCCATGGCGTCGATGTCGCGGTCGCGGAAGGCCGGCAGGTCGAGCCGGACCTGGATGAGCTTTTCCAGGAACTCCTGGGCCCGCTGGTCGTTCGAGCCGACCAGGTCAGTGCGCTTGAGGACGTCCAGCAGGGTCTGTTCGTCGAAGCTGACCACGTAGTACACGTTCGGCAGGTGGCCAACCAGGCGGATGAGCTTGAAGACGACCAGCAGTTCCTCGGGGGTGAGCCGGTCCAGGTCGTCCATGACCACCAGGACCGGCAGTGCCGCCTGGCGCAGAGCTGCCTCGGCGGTGCGTTTGGCGGCCGAGGCACTGGTGTCACCGGCTATCCGGTCGGAGACCTGCTTGATCAGCTCCGAGGAGTCCAGGCCGAGCAGCCCCGTCAGCCTTCCCAGCGGACTGATCGACTGGCCGAACGCGCCGATCTTCCTGCGCAGCTCGGACCACTGGCTGTCGTGGGGGAGGGCGGCGCGGATCTCGCTGAACAGCGCCAGCGTCAGCGACTCGAGGTCGGAGTACATCCACATTCGCTCTGCTCGCGCACCTGGTGGAGGAGTGCGACGGCGTGCTGGGCGTACTGCTGACGCCCCAGTAGATCGGGAGCATCAGGGCTCCCGTCGACAGGATCGTCGTTGAAGAATCTCTCCCCGGCCATCGGCCCATCGTGCCCGACCGTGTACCTGCGCTGGTGCGAAATGCGGGTGCGGTGACGAGGGGCCGGTGGAACGGTTGCTGTCAGGGGGTGACCAGGCGCTGCTGTTTGGTGGCCCCCGCCTGCTGCCACGGGGTGACCAAGCGGCTGTCACGGGGTGGCTAGCAGACCGCGGCCTGGGTGTTTCGGGCCCGCGGAGATACGCCCCACACTAGCTGCTTACCAGCGCATGCCGAGCGCGTCGAGTTCCGCCCGCCGGTCGTCACCCAACTTCTCGGCCCGCCGCCGGCAGTTATCGACGAACATGCCGAGCTTGATCTCCGTCACCGATCCGTCCGGCTCGGTCAGCCGCTCGATGTGCTTGCGGGGCACTTGGAGGTGGCCTTCGCGGGCGTGGAACTGCCTGGTGGCCCGGATGTTCAGCGCCCACTTGTCGGCCTGCGTACGGGGCGCTGGAGGCCGCTCGTCGGGCCCGGCGGGGGTGAGGTGGAGCATGTACTCGAGCATCCACTGCTGCGCGGGGAGCAGCTGGTCCCAGCCGTGCCGCTGTGCCTGGATCCACGCGCCGAGCTCCTCGCCCTGGAGCGTGGTCTGCCCAGGGGCAGTGGGGAGCGGGGCGCCGACGGTGACAAGGGTGCGGCAGAGCATGTAGCAGCGTTGCCAGGCGACGGGCCAGGCCGGGCACCAGCTCGGGTCGATCGCCTCGAGCGCGTCCCTGCGTTCCTCGGTCAGCACGCCCGCGGTGGAGCCGACCGCCAGCCCCTGCTCGCGCCGCGCCTCGACCTTCGCCAACCGGCGGCCCGCGGTCCTCAAATTCTTGGCCCATACCCCGATGGGGTATTCGTGCCATGTGGCGCTCGTGGGCGGGAGGAAGTGCCCGTGCTCGGCCGCACACCCCTCCGCCGCTGACAGCCCCTCCTGAAACGCGACGTCCCAGTGCGACCAGATCATGCCGAGCTCTTCGAGTTCCTTGGCTCGTGCGGGCTTCATCTCACCCGCGTTGTAGAACCGCCTCTGGTCGGCAATCCACGTGCCCAATGGAAATTCGGCGGGCTGCCATTCCTCCGGCGTGGTGAATGCGTAGGGGACTTTCAGATCTCCGTTCTCTTTCACGTACCGGGTCGCGGCCTGGAATCCCTGACGCCAGTACGCGTTTTCCGGCTGGAGAATCCGCAGTTTCATGAACTGCGCCAGGACGGCCGGGTCACGCGGAGTGGAGAAGGACAGCAGGCTCTGCGCGGGGGCAGACGTGCCGGCCTCTTCTCCCCGCCCGGCTGCCTTGATCTCCGCCACCGTGGGTTTCCGGCTCCGGGCGTTCGACTGCTGCTCCGCCAGCGCTTCGATGGTGTCCGCGTCGTGACTGCGGAGAGCAGCCAAAATCCGGGCCAATCCGTTGTACCCCTTGCTGGTGAGCATGGCGTCCGGGTCCTCACCCTTGCCCAGGAAAACAGGCACCACCAACGACGCGACCTTGCCTTCTCCCGCCTTCATACGCAGCGCCCGGCCAACGATCTGGAGGATGTCGACCGCCGACCCGCGCACGTCCCCGAAGAACACAGCGTCACAACCCTTGGTGTCGACGCCTTCCCCGAGGATTCGAACACTGCTCAGCAGCCGCAGCCGCATCGGGACCAGGTCACCGTCGACGCGCTCCCCGACCGGATCGGCGAACTTCGCCAAGGTCGCCTTGCGGTGGTCGGGCCTGTGATCCCCGCACAGCCACGACGCCCACACCCGGGCAGGCTCCGAGTACGTCTCCGGGTCGTCCTCCCACAGCCGCTGCGCAACCGCCGGCACCCCGGCCGCCATCGCTTCGGCCTCGCTGGTCCGGTAGTGGAACGTGAGCATGCGCCGCAGGCCCTGCTCCGCCGACGTCTTCACCGCCGCGGTCTGCAGAGCCGCGAGGCGCGAGCCCCGCACGTTGTCCGACCTGGCCTCGATCCCGAGCAGCGCAGCCGCCTGGAGCTCGGGGTCGGTCACGTCGACACAGACCACCTGCCACGCTGCGACCAAGCCCAAATTGCGGGCCTGCGAGAGCGTCAACTTGTACGCCACGGACCCGAACAGCCCCTCCGGGTCGTCCTCCATGCTGGCCACCAGCACCGGCGCACCGCTGCCGCCCTCGTCAGTCTCCGGCGCCTCCCACACCCGCGGAGTGGCGGTCATGTAGAGCCTGCGGTCGGCCGGCACCTTGGTGTTGTTGTGGATCGCGGCCCATGGCTTGCTGCCCCTGCCGCTGACCCGGTGGGCCTCGTCCACGACCACTAGCGACCAGGGCGAAAGGCCCGCCTCATGCGCCCGCTGGAGCGTCCCCAGACCCACGCTGGCGTACGTGGCGAACACTGTGACGGTCTCCAGGCCCTTGGTCCACGCCACCAGCTCGTCCACGTCCGTCGTGCACGCCGCCAGCCCCTGCGCCTCCTCCGCGCGCAGCGAGCAGATGCCGTAGAACGGCCCCGTACGGCCGCCCGCGCGCCATGCGGCCGCCATCTGCGTCAGCAAATCCAAAGTCGGCACCAGCACCAACACCCGACCTGCCCGCAATTTCCGCGCGGTCAGCACCGCCATAAATGTTTTTCCCGAACCGGTCGCCGCGATGACCTGCGTCCGCAGACCCTGCGCGGGCATTTCCTGACCCGGCTGCAATTCGAGTTTCCACACCGCCGCGTCGGACGCCTCGATCTGATGCGGAAGCGGGTCCATCTCCACGTCCTTGCTTTCCGCCTCGGCTGTGACTACCGCCACCATGGTTTGACGCTCCCCTATCCCGGGATGATGCGTGCCCCGAGAGTTGTGTGCGCTCCCGGGGGCAGCGTATGAATCCAGAGGTTAGCGTACCTAGAAGTTTGACGCACTCCATGGTCCGCCGACCGGCAAGAGGGCCGGAACCGATTGGAGATCCTCGGAGTCCCATGAGCGAGAGCGAGGAGGCGCTATGCCAGGCCACAGCGAAAACAGATCATGGAAGTGGCTTGCTGTACTGACCATGGCGGCAGCAGTCCTTGTCATCATCGGCATGCAGATCATCCATGGCCTCAGCGATAGGACCGGACAGATGCACTGCGACATGGTGAGCGTGTCCGGCGGCCCGAGCTGCCGCTGATGTGGCATCAGCGGCAGCCCTCGAGTCCTGCTCTCGTATCAGCCAGGTGCTGGCCGCTCCTTGCACGGTGGGCGTTGAGGGCTTCGCCTGGGCGGATGCGGGAAGGAGCTGCTCATGGTGAAGCGTTCTGGTTCGCAGCCGACTCCGTCATGGGTGAAGCCGGGAGCACGGTGGGTGGCATGGACTATGTGGCTGATGCTCTGCATCAGCATCGCGCTCCTGGTCCTGCGGGTGATCGACGGTGACAGCAAGAAGAGCATTGTGTGGACGTCCTGTCAGGTGCTGTTGTTCATAGTGCTGTTGGTCAGCAACCGGTCCGCGCGGCGAAAATCACGGAACCCCTGAGGCGCCCCCCGTTTGCCGGCCCGCCCGTTGCTTCACCGGCACGGTCCGTGCGTCAGGCAGTTCCGTAACCCGAGTGGCGGCCCGCTGTCCGCAGCGAAGCGCAGGACCCCCGCGACCGCCAGTTCCGTAACCCGAGTGGCGGCCCGCTGTCCGCAGCGAAGCGCAGGACCCCCGCGACCGCCAAGAGGGCGAAGCCCCGGCGGTCTGTCAATCCTGGAGCGAAGCGGAAGGATTGGTCCGGCGAAGCCGGATAGACCGCGCGGAGCGCGGTCACGCAGAGCGAAGCGAGGCGGATACCACGAGCGAAGCGAGTGGTATCCGCCTGCACAGCGCGCAGCGCTGTGGCACCCGCTCCGCGGG
>NZ_FRBI01000017.1 GCF_900142575.1 Actinacidiphila paucisporea | reverse complement strand
GCCGCGGTCCGCACGACCAAGCAGTTCCTGACGTACGTCGCTTCCGGCCCCTTCCAGTACGCCGTCGCCGAGGCGCTCGCCCTCCCCGACACGTACTACGCCGCCTTCCGCGACGGCCTCCGCGCCAAGCGCGACCTCCTCGACGCGGGCCTGCGCGACGCCGGCTTCCAGGTCCACGTCCCCCAAGGCACGTACTTCATCACCACCGACATCGCCCCCTTCGGCGAGACCGACGCCCTCACCTTCTGCCGCGCCCTCCCAGAAAAAGCCGGCGTCGTCGCCGTCCCCAACTCCGTCTTCTACGACCACCCCACCGCGGGCCGCACCCAGGTCCGCTTCGCCTTCTGCAAACGCCCCGAGGTACTGGCGGACGCCGCCTCCCGTCTCCGCAAGGCATTCAACGGCTGAACGCCGCCGGCATCCAGGTCAGCCGAAATAGCCTTCCAGGTCGGCCACCAGGTGCACCGATCCGGAGAAGTTGCGGATGTGGATGTAACCGTCGGCGTCCACGGGGATCAGCGTGAGTGCCGGACGGGTCTCACCGCGGGCCAGGTTGAGGGTAGAGGCAACCGGCAGGGGTCCTTCTCCATACGCGGTCAGATAGGTGCTGGTGGTGGGGCCGGTGCCGGTGAGGTTGACCATCACTGCGCGGGCCGCGGCCGGTACCGCGCCGATGCCTGCGACCTTCAGTGCGACCGTGCCGTTCGCGCCCACAGCCCCGGCCGGGGAGCCGACTCCTGAACGCGTGTCGAGGATGCGGGTGGGCCGGCTGGGGACGAACGGCAGGCCCCGGGGCGATGTCGTGTCCACCCTCGGGGTGCCTGCCCGGTCGTCGGTCATGAGGGCCTGCAGATCCGCGATCAGGTGAACGGAGGCCCCGCTGTTGTAGATCCTGACGACACCGTCATAAACACATACGGCCACGAGGTTGGACACGGTCTGACCGGCCCGGTAGTTGAGGTTCGACGCTGTCGGCGGGTAGTCGGAGCCGCAGAACACCGACAGGAAGCCGTTGCCGGTGCCGCCGGTCACAGTCACGTGGAGCAGGGCACCATGCGTGGCCGTGCCGCTTGCGCCGGGGAGGGTGACCGATGTCAGGCTTCCCGGCCCGGCCATGGCCTGACGGGCGCCGGTGCCGTTGCGGGTGTCGAGCACGCGGACGGGGTCGACCGGAGCCGTGTTCGTCAAGTCCGAGTACGCCTTGTCGAAGTAGTAGCCCTCCACGTCGGCGACCAGGTCGACGGACCCGAACGCGTTGTGGAGGTCGACGTATCCGGCCCTGCTCACCGGCACGGTGACGAGGTTGGGGTTGATCCGCCCGGCGAGGAAGTTCAGGTTGGACGCCGTCGGGCGGGCGGCACCGTCCGGGTAGGCGGTGATGACGCTGGACGACGTGGCGTTGACGTCCGTGACGTTCAGGATTACCGCCGTGACCCCGGCGGTGGGCGCATTCTGCAGGCCCACGACCTTCACCCGTACCACGCCGCCCGGCCCGATCTTCTTCTTCGCGGCACCGGTGCCGTCGCGGGTGTCGAGCACCCGGGAGGGCGAGATCGGCACATAGGACGAGCCCACGACAACCGTGGCCGCGGCCGTGGCGGTACGACCTGCGGAGTCGGTGACCGTGCGGGTGACGGTGTACGCCCCGGGCGCCGCGTAGACGTGGCTGAGGGTCTGGTTGCCGCCCGCGTCGAGCACCGCCGCGGTGCCGTCCCCGAAGCCGGTCCGCCCGCTCGCCGCCGGATAGTACGAGGTGACGGTCCCGAGGTCGCAGGTCGTGGCGAGCGGCGCGGACGGAACCGCGAAGCAGGAGATCGTCTCGGTCAGCGGCACGATCGGCTGGACCTCGACGGAGGCTCCGGCTGACGGCAGGACGGTGCCGTTCGCTCTTGTCGCGGTCACCAGTGCCCGGTAAGAGCCCAGGTCGGTGTACGTATGGGTGACCGTCGGCGTTGCCGACTTCAGCGTCTGGCCGTCGCCGAAGTCGAAGGCGTACGTCAGGTCGGAGGCGCTGGACCAGGGGTCGGAGAGGTCGGCGCTGAACGTGTACGGCTTGCCGGCGTACGGCCGTTGCGGCACGTCGATGCGGGAGATCCGCAGCGGGTCCTGGAACTCCCTGGAGCCGCGGTCGTAGTGACCGCCGCCGTTGCCGGAGTCGGCGACCAGGGGATCGTCGGTCCGCGCGCTGCCGGACTGGTCGGTGGCCGGTTCGCCGGGTGCGGTGGCGTCGCCGGAGTCGATCAGGGGGGAGTGCTCCGCCACCGCGGCGGAGGTCAGCGTCAGGTTCGTCTGGTCGAGGTCGTGTGCGCCCTGCCCGGTACCGGTGTGGAAGGCCGCGCTGGTGGAGTAGGCGGCGCCCGCCCAGGTGTAGTCCCTGCCGCCGAAAGAAGGGTTGACGGCGTTGTAGTCGGCCGTGACTTTCGGGGCGGACTCGGCGTCGACGGCGATCTTTCCCGGATCGTCGGTCGGACACCTCACGCTCGCCCCGGGCTGGCCGATCACGGTGTTCTCCAGGGAGCCCGACGTTCCCCCGGTCAGGCTGACGGCGTTGCCGCAGTAGGTCGTGAGGGTGTCGGCCGCCATGACGATGCCGTCAGTGCCGACGGCGGAGATACCGGTCCCTGTGCCGGTGGTGGAGATCGTGTCGTCGGCGAGAGTGATGTCCCGCGCTCCCGCAGCGGCGGCGAACGCCCGTCCCTGTGCCAGCTCCAGGTTGAGCTGCGTGAGGGAAACGTCGGACGAGGCGCCGTCGACGCTGACCGTGGGTGACGTGTCGCCGGCGGGGAGGACCGACCTGATGCGGCCCGTGTCAAGGTCGACGTGCTGGGCATCGGCGATCGTGACAGCCGTGGCGCCTAGCGCGTCCATGACGAAGCCGGTCATGGTGACGTAACGGGCGCCCGAGAAGGTGACCGCGCTCGTGCCGGTGCCCAGGAGGGTGGCCGGATTGGCCGATGTCCCATCCCCACCGATGACGGTGACGGGGTCGTCAGCAGTGCCGAGCGCACTGATCGTCACGGGCTCGTACGCGGCGGCGCGGGCGACATGGACGGTCGTCCCCGCCGTCGCTGCGTCCACCGCCGGCTGCACCTGGCAGAAGGGCTCGGCCTGGGAACCCGGACCGCTGTCACTGCACCCGGCGGCACCCGCATCGACGTACAGGTCGCTGCCGGTGCCGGCGTGGGCGGCGGTGGAGCCGAGTCCGCACAGCAGGAGCGAGAAAACGGCGGAAGCCACGAGGGATTGCCTGCGTGCCAAGGACGGTGTCCCATCTCGTCAAGAAGCCGCATCCGAACCGGCCGACAGACGTTCGGCGTTACTGTTCGAAGCGCGCTCAGCATAGGGGTGTCACTGGCACGGCTCTGATCGGGGTCAGGCATGGCGGCTGAAGACCTCACTTGAGACCGCCGGTTGGCCACGGCCAGGTCCGCGCGAACCCGCTGGCTGTGGTCGGCGTGTACCACGGCCTGCCGAGCGGGCGGTCGTGCACCGTTCCGGGTTCGGTGGAAAGATCGGTGTGCTCCGACTGCCGTGGAGTCAGGGAACCTCAGAGCCTCCATCAGGCCCGGAACGGTTCATCGCCGAGGGCCCGTGCCGTCCGGACACCGGATGGCTGTCATCGCCCCGCGGAGGGCGCGGCCGGAGCGTTCGGTGCGGGACGGTCCCACGCTGTGCTGGCGGCGATCGCCTGGAGCTGGGCTGTGGTCAAGGGCCCTGGCCAGGTCCCGTTGCCGTCCAGGCTCATCTGGATTACCTCGACCGACATGCCGTCCGGATGCAGCACGCGGACCGGCGTCCTCTGCTTCTGCTGTTCGGTGTGGACCAGGGTACCGTCCGGCAGTTGCCGTGCGTCGGGGTACAACGAGGAGATGACCTCGCGGCGGGCTTCGTCACCGGGCCAGCGCAGCGCCGTGATGCCGAGGATGTGCTCGTGGCTGTCGAGCTGAAAGGCCGTGAGGCCTTCTTGGTTCGCCGCATCGGCGGGCGTGGCGTGCGCCGGGAGCAGGGGTTTGGCGATGGCGGCCACCTGCGCAGGTGCCAGCTGGTGGTCCGGACGCGCGGATCGCTTGGCGGCGAACAGACGGGTCCAGCCGGGATCGGTGACGACGGCGGTCAGCTGCGCGTCGTCCAGCGGCGGCTCAGGCCGGGTCGTGGCAGGGGGCGGGGACGATGGGGCGTTCGAAACCGGCGCTCTGGAGTCGCCGGCGGCCGGTGGCGGCATGAGGGCCGTGGCGGAGTTGGACACGAAGAGCCTGACCTCGTATCCGCTCAGCGTGATGAGGTCTGCTGCCCGCATCGTGAGCCTTGATCCGCCCGGCGTGCCCGGCTTCCCCGTCTCGGTGGTCAAGGACAGCGAGGAGCCGTCCGGCCGAAGGGTCCGCGTGCAGTGGTAGGTCGCCGAGGTGGGGCCGCAGGAAGCGGCAGAGTCGGTCGGCGGGACGTTCGCCCGCACGACGGAGAAGTCGATCTGCGCGCGGCCGTGCCCGTCGTCGAAGATGCCCCAGACGTGCGGGTCCACGAGGGTCGGTCGTCCGGCGCCGGCACCCGTCTCCGGCGTCTGGGTGATCTTCCCGTGTGGCAGGAGTCCGGTGGGCAGGTCCAGGTCGGACCCGCTGGCTGAAGGGGGCCGCATCGATACGCTGCCGGGATGGATCGTGTCGAGCGGGCGGTTGGCGCTGTGGTCGGTTCGGCAATGGGTGACGCTCTGGGGGCGCCGTTCGAGTTCGGGTTGGCGGGGGTGTTCTCGAGCCGGTTCCCCGGGGTTGGGGCCGGGGGGAGATGTGCGGGGGCGGCGGTTGGGAGCCGGGCGAGGCCACCGACGATACGCAGATGGCAGTGCATGTCGCTGAATCGCTGCTCCAGCGGAGCGGGTTGGACCTGCAGGACGTCTTCCGCCGCTTTCAGCGGTGGGCGGCGGCGGAACCGAAGGACATCGGCTTGCAGACCGAGGACGTCCTCGCCAATGGATTGCCTTGGGATCAGGCGGCCGACGCGCACTTCCGCACCAACCGACGGGCCGCGGGAACGGTGCGTTGATACGCGCGGCAACCTCGGGTGTGTACTTCGCCGGGTACGGCCGTGAGGCCACGATGGATGCCGGGCGCAGGCTCTCCTCCCTCACGCACGGGATCCGGCCGCATGGGAGGGTACGGCCGTCTTCCACGATTTGCTGCGGGTCGCGTTGGACGGCGGCGACCCGGTCACGGCCGTCCCCGACACGCTGGCCGCGGTGGACCCCGGAAACCGTGGCCGCTATGAGACGGTGCTTGCCGCCCACTGGACGCCCGAGCAGGCCACGGAGTTCAACGGTGCCGTCTGGCCCTGCCTCGGCTCTGCCGTCTGGGCGGTCCGCACCACCGATTGGTACGAGGCTGCACTACGGGCGGCTGTGGACCTGGGCGGTGACACGGACACCGTCGCGGCGGTCACCGGCGCACTGGCCGGGGGACGGGTCGATCCCGATGACGGTGGTCGGACTCAGCCAGCGGGCCATGGCTGTGCAGAACATGCCGGTGCCGGCGCCGATCTCGATGACGGCGGGCGCCTGCGAGGGGGCGAAGGAGCCGATCAACCGGGTCCAGGCGCGCGAGAGTCGGTGGGCATCTCGTTGCCGGCTTGGTACACGGCGGCAAGCCGCTCGTCGTCGTAGACCCCTGGTCACTGCAGGATCTTTGCCGTCCTCCTGTGACGGGGCAAGACCGCCGACCGATGGCGCGCCCCGATCCTCCCCCGGCCTGTGACGGCGGGTCGCCGGTGAGATGCCGAAGAGGGCTTCTTCCTGCGGCGGAACCGGAAGGTCGAGGACATCACGGAGGCGGGTGACGTCCTGGCGCCATTTCCGCCCATCCGCAATGACGACCGTTCCGGGAATCCTCGCAGTGGCCACCGGCAACTGCGCCAGGGCGGTGCCAGCGCCATACGGGCGGCCGCCGGAGCTGGGCAGTCGCTAGGCTCCCGCCATGCCTGACGATCTCGGCTTCACCTGCTCACACTGCGGCGGCCACCACGCAGAACTCCCCATGAGCTACTCGACCATGGCTCCCGACGTCTGGGAGCCCCGCTTCGAGACTGATCCGGACAGCATGCTGTCGTCCGACCAGTGCGTGATCAGGGGCCAGCACTTCTTCCTCAGGGGCCTGATCGAGATACCCGTGATCGGCAGCGAGGACGTCTTCTCGTGGGGCGTCTGGGTCTCCCTGAGCAAGGACGATTTCGCCCGCTCCCTTGAGGTGTGGAACACCGTGGGCCGCGAGGCCGAGAAGCCCTACTTCGGCTGGCTCAGCACCGAACTCGCGCTCTACTCAGAGAGCACGACCGACTTGAAGACCAACGCCCATACGCGACCGGTCGGCAGCCGCCCCTTCATCGAACTGGAGCCCACCGACCACCCCCTCGCCGTCGAGCAGCGCACCGGGATCACGCACGACCGGGTGCGGGAGATCGCTGCGGCCTTGCTGCATCCGGCGTAGCGTTCGCGGTGGACCCGGAAAGTTGGGGCCCGACGTGGCGAAAGTGGGACGGGATCGACGCGGCCGAAGCTGAGGCCCGCGGCATCTACGCGCCGGTCTCTGCGTTGTCCGACGGTGCACCCGGGGCCGTCGTGATCGCGCCCGGAGATATCCGCGGTACGAGGCTCATACCCGAGAAGCGCGGCGGTGCCTGTTGCGGTCTCGACGGAGCCGACGGCCCCAACGTGGCCTGTCTGGCCTGCGGCTCGGCCATGGCGACCAGGATCGACGACTGCTCGCTCTGGCAGGCGGTGTGGCTTGCTCCCGGCGCCGTGCGCAGCCTTTCCGTCGGCCTCAGACGGGTGGGTCCTGGGCCGTTCCGGCACGCCTTGGTCCGGCTGCCAGCCGCGCGCAGCCCCTGGGTGCGCACGCTCCTGGAAAACCTCGCGCAGCAACGGTTCCCCACCATCTTCTGACCGTCCAGAGGACGGCGCCCGAGAACAGGAGCCGCGGCACTGCGTTACGCCGCTCGTCCGTCATCTCCTCGGCGTCCCAGGCGGTGCGTGCGCCCGTGCCGGTGCGGTCGACGAGAAGGACCATCGGCCGGATGACGTCGCGGCGCCGGGCCCTGGCGATGCGGGCACTCCCGGAGCGCGCGGGCGTCGCGGCTCGGGTGAACCAAACGAAGTCTTTGCATGAGCATGTATATTGTTTCTTTCGGGCGTTACCTACGGAGGTGTTCCAGGATGACCGGCATTCACCAGGCGGCCTCCGCTGCCTCCGACCAGGCCGCCTGGAGTCAGGTCCTCGCTCTGCACACCTACGTCGAGCGCCAGCTCGCGCAGGCATTGCAGCGCAAGCACGGCGTGGGCCTGTCGGAGTACCGAGCCCTCGAACACCTCGCCCGAGCGGCTGACGGCGAACTGCGGATGCAGGAACTCGCCGACAGAGTCGGCCTGGGCCAGAGTTCGGTGACCCGCCTGGTCGGGCGGCTCGACACCGCCGGCTTCGTCGTCCGGGACCTGTGCCCCGACGACAAGCGCGGCGTCTACGCGGTCATCACCGACGAGGGCCGCCGGCGGTACGCGGCCGCCCGCGGTACGTACGGCGAGGTACTCAGTTCCGCGCTGAACACCGCGGGAGGGGATTCCGCGCTCGCCCGCACGGTCCACGCGCTGCGCAGCGGCGCCTGACGGTACGCATGCCGAGCCCCGCACTCGGGATCGTCGGGGCTGACCCCATCCGGCGCCACTGCGGGCATGAACATGCATGTACAATCAACTGCACCACTCAGGATTAGCTGATAGGTCTTCACTCACACCCTGGCAGCGGTGAATGCTGTTGCGAAGTACATGCTGGTACAAGCAAATGGAGCGCTCATGCAATGGGGCTACCTGGCCGTCGCCGACATTTTCGAGATCATCGTCGCCATCGCAGCCGGCAGGGCCGAGGGATTCAGGAACCGCCCGTGGACGGGTGTGACCTTGGCCAGCGGCGCCCTCGGTACGTTCTTCCTGAGCAAGGCGCTGCTCACCTTCGACGTCGGAGTCGGCTACGCCATCTGGACATCCGCCGCCGGCGCAGGCATCACTCTTCTCGGCCCGATCCTCTTCAAGCAGCGCCTGGACTGGCGCAAGACCCTCGGCGTTGTCGTCATCGTCACCGGTGTCGTCGGCCTCCAACTGAGTGGCGCCGCTTAGCCATCACCGACCTCGCCGCCCACGCCCACGCCCACGAAAGGATTCCGCAAGTGTCCGGCACCGTCCGCTCACCAGCCAATCCCTGGCTCGTACTCCTCCTCGCCGGAGGGTTCGAGGTCGGATACGCGCTTTCGGTCGGCGGAAGCCACGGCTTCACCCGCATGACCTGGTCGCTGACCGCCGTCGTGTTCTTTCTCCTGACCCTCTGGGCTCTGAGCGTCGCGCTGCGCGCGATCGACCTCAGCGTGGGCTACGCCGTCTGGGCCGGCATCGGATCAGTCGGTGCAGCGCTACTGGGGCCCGTCTTCTTCGACGAGGCCCTCGGCCTCACCCAAGCGCTGTGGCTCGGCGTGGTCATCGTCGGCGTGGTCTGGCTCAAGCTCGCCGACCAGGGCGGGCGACCACCGGAGGAAGAGGCCCGCGTGAACGAGGACCAGCCAGGATGACGGGTTGCGTACGCACTCCTGGCCGCCGGCCTTCCCGTGATGTCGCCCCTGCTCCTCGCCGAGATCGAGGTCGAGGTCGAGACCCACCTTGTGACCGCACAGTCGGTGTGAGCCAGGTACCGCGCACTGGACCTCGATCTTGCCGACGCCGTGAACGTCACGCTGGCCGCGGACTACGACACCGACGCGGTCCTCGCCCTCGACCGCCGCAACTTCTCACTCGCCCGGCCCCGGCTCGGCCGCCGGTGGCGGCTTCCGCTGGTGGTCGACCGCCGCGAGGTCGTCCTGGGCGTGGCCGGCCGCGACGGTCGCGGCCAGGCGGTCGCGGACGGCTCGGAGCAGGGGGCTGGGCGTGGATGCCGTCGAGGCCAGGTCGAGGTCCTTGAGGGTGACGGCATCCGACATGACCGACGCCACCGCGTCGCCGTCACGGAGCACGGTGAGGATTACGGACGCGCCGGAGACCGCGTCGCCGACAGCTCCCACCGCCGTGACGCCGGCTGCGTGCTCCGCTGCCGCACGCGAGGGATTTCGTGCGCGCCCTCGTCAGCGACCCGGTCGCCGGCGCTCCACGGCGGCGGCCGACGCGGCTAGAAAGCGCCGACGACCTTGTACGCCTGGTCGATGAAGATGTGGTGCGGCCAGTTGACGCCGATGTAATGGGCCTCGTATTCCCCGTTGCTCAGCTTCACCACCCGGTCGACGACGCCACCCGGATATGCGGCCAGTGCGGCTTCCGTCGCATTGTTCGCCGGAGTTCCGCTGACGATCGTGCCCGACCCCTCAGTGTAGTTCGCCGGGATCTGGCCGACCTTCTTCGCCGCGCTCGGCGCTCCTTGCGTGAAGGGGACCACCCCTGCCGCCGTGGACGCCGCGGATCCTTCGCTGCCGGCCGCTTCTACGGTGACCTGCGTGGCCGTGATGGTGGTGCTCGTGGTCGTGCCGAGGACGAGGACGCTCTCGCCCGTGGTCACGGCGCTCGCCGAGGCCTGGCTCGTTCCCTTCTCGTACGTCGTGGAGGACGCCTCCTTGACGGTCACCTTCTGCCCCGCCGGCGTCGTCAGGGTGAAGCCCGACGCGGAGGTGCTGTCGACCGTGCCGGACGAGCCTCCTGCGGCCGGTCCGGACCGGGCGTTGGAACCCCCGGCTCCGGCCTTGCCACCGGGAATGCCGTGTCCAGCTGTCGACGACGTCGACGAGGAAGGAGAGGAGGAGGACGCGGCGGCCGCCGTGGAGCCGGACGTGGAACAACCGGTGCAGACCGCGGCCACCGCGCACACCAGTGCGGCGGCGATCCCCGCCCTCTTCCTGTTCGCGCGCGATCGCCGGGCGCCGGAATTGCCGGCAACCGACCCCCCTGACGGAAATCCCGTCTCCTGGGTGTTTTTCGAGTCGAAATCGCTCATTGCTGCATTCCTCCTACGCGGGTATCTGCATAGAGAGTGGCAGCCGTACATGTGAGTGGCCTGATGGCCACCTGTGACCACTCTGAACCCTTCCGCCTCCCAGACCCCACCATTTCGCCCGGAGGCCGGGAAGCCGGGTCGGTCGGCCCGGCCGGCTCGGCCTGGTCGGTCAGTCCGTTCCCGACTCCATCGCGGCGAGGTCCAGCAGCTCGTCGTCGGCGGTGGCCTCGCCCCGGGAGGCGATGGCCTCGGCGCCGCCCTCGGGCAGCCGGGGCATGGTGCCGATCAGGCCGGTCGCGGCGGCCTGCGCGGCGCCGATGGCGGGGCTGCCGGTGCCGATCAGGCCGAGCTGGGCGTACTGCTCCAGCTTGGCGCGGGAGTCGGCGATGTCCAGGTTGCGCATGGTGAGCTGGCCGATCCGGTCCACCGGGCCGAACGCGGAGTCCTCGGTGCGCTCCATGGACAGCTTGTCCGGGTGGTAGCTGAACGCCGGGCCCGTGGTGTCGAGGACCGAGTAGTCCTCGCCCCGCCGCAGCCGCAGGGTCACCTCGCCGGTGACCGCCGCGCCGACCCAGCGCTGCAGCGACTCGCGGATCATCAGCGCCTGCGGGTCCAGCCAGCGGCCCTCGTACATCAGCCGGCCGAGGCGGCGGCCCTCCGTGTGGTACTGGGTGACGGTGTCCTCGTTGTGGATCGCGTTGACCAGGCGCTCGTACGCCGCGTGCAGCAGGGCCATGCCGGGCGCCTCGTAGATGCCGCGGCTCTTGGCCTCGATGATGCGGTTCTCGATCTGGTCCGACATGCCCAGGCCGTGCCGGCCGCCGATGGCGTTCGCCTCGGTCACCAGGTCGACGGGGTGGGTGAATTCCACGCCGTTGACGGTGACCGGGCGGCCCTGGTCGAAGCCGATGGTCACGTCCTCGGCGGCGATCTCGACCGACGGGTCCCAGAACCGCACGCCCATGATCGGCTCGACGGTCTCGACGCCGGTGTCCAGGTGCTCCAGCGTCTTGGCCTCGTGGGTGGCGCCCCAGATGTTGGCGTCGGTGGAGTACGCCTTCTCCGTGCTGTCGCGGTAGGGCAGCCCGTGGTCGAGCAGCCACTGCGACATCTCCTTGCGGCCGCCGAGCTCCGTCACGAAGTCCGCGTCCAGCCAGGGCTTGTAGATCCGCAGGTGCGGGTTGGCGAGGAGGCCGTAGCGGTAGAACCGCTCGATGTCGTTGCCCTTGAAGGTCGAGCCGTCGCCCCAGATCTGCACCTCGTCCTCCAGCATCGCCCTGACCAGGAGCGTGCCGGTGACGGCGCGGCCGAGCGGCGTGGTGTTGAAGTAGGCGCGGCCGGCCGAGCGGATGTGGAACGCGCCGCAGGCGAGCGCCGCCAGACCCTCCTCGACCAGTGCCGCGCGGCAGTCGACCAGGCGCGCGATCTCGGCGCCGTAGGCCGTCGCACGGCCGGGCACCGACGCGATGTCGGGCTCGTCGTACTGGCCGATGTCAGCGGTGTACGTGCACGGGACGGCACCCTTGTCGCGCATCCAGGCGACCGCGACCGACGTGTCGAGGCCGCCGGAGAAGGCGATGCCGACGCGCTCGCCGGCGGGGAGGTGGGTAAGAACCTTAGACATGACAAGAGTATGCATAGCTGCGCATGCTCATGCAAAGCCTTTGCCGTCGCCGCCGGCGTCCAAGGGCCGCCGACACCTGCCGGCCACGGCCGGCATCCGCCGGCCACGCCCGCCGCACGCACGAGAGCCCGGCCGCGCGGGCCGGGCTCTCACGTGTGCGGACGTGGACGGAGGTCAGACCTCCGTGGGGCCGTCGTCGTCGCCGTCCGTGTCCGTGTCCGCGTCCTTGGCCAGGCCGAGGGTCTCCACGACCCACTTGTCGAACTCGATCGACGCCCGCACCCAGCTGACCGTGCTGGACACGAAGTGCTCCAGGCCGACGCCGAGGCCGATCAGCATCTGGGCCTCGCCGATCAGGCGGACGCTGCCGTCGTCGTGCGTGTGGGTGTAGACCTTCGGCCACAGGGTGCGCTGGTTCCAGTCGTCGACGACCTCGTGGAGCTGCGGCTTGTCGTCGACCGAATACGGGCGGTCGTAGAAGGTTCTGACGGCGAAGACCTGCTGGTCCCCCTCGCCCCGGAACATGAAGTAGGTGCGGAAGTCCTCCCACGGGGCGGCGAGGTCGCCCTCGTCGTCGACGAGGTACTTCAGCTCCATCTGGTCAAGCAGCTGCTTGACCAGGTCCTGGTCCGGAATGACCACACTGCCGTTGGATCCGGTCGGCTCGGGGTCCGGCTGGCCCCCGAAACTGGGAATCGAGGACGGGTCGATGCTCACCGTGAAGTCCCTTCGTGACGTCTCCCTCCCATCCTCCCTCATCCGCCCCCGCTCGTCACAACCCCGGGCGGCACGCTTCCGGCGTACCGCCCGGGGCGGGTGTCATTTGACCAGGTCGGGACCGGTGGACGCGCCCACGATCAGGCCGTCGGCCGCGCGGTCGACGCGGACCGTCTGCCCGTCGGCGACCTCGCCGGACAGCAGGGCGCGGGCCAGCGGGTCGCCGATGGCGGTCTGCACCAGGCGGCGCAGCGGGCGGGCGCCGTAGGCGGGGTCGTTGCCCTCGTCGGCGAGCCAGTCGAGGGCCTCGTCGGTGATGTCGAGGGCCAGCCTGCGGTCCCGCAGCCGGGCGGCGAGGCGGTCGGTCTGCAGCCGCGCGATCCGGCGCAGCTCGTCCTTGGCCAGCGCGGAGAAGACCACGATGTCGTCCAGCCGGTTGAGGAATTCCGGCTTGAAGGACGCGCGGACCGTGCTGAGCACGTTCTCCCGCTTCTGGTCGTCGGTCAGTGCCGGGTCGACCAGGTACTGGCTGCCCAGGTTCGAGGTCAGGATGAGGATGGTGTTCCTGAAGTCGACCGTCCTGCCCTGCCCGTCGGTGAGCCGGCCGTCGTCGAACACCTGGAGCAGCACGTCGAAGACCTCGGGGTGCGCCTTCTCGACCTCGTCGAGCAGGATCACGCTGTACGGGCGGCGGCGCACCGCCTCGGTGAGCTGGCCGCCCTCCTCGTACCCGACGTAGCCGGGAGGGGCGCCGAGGAGCCGGGCGACCGAGTGCTTCTCGCCGTATTCGCTCATGTCGATACGGACCATGGCGCGCTCGTCGTCGAAGAGGAAGTCGGCGAGCGCCTTGGCCAGTTCGGTCTTGCCGACGCCGGTCGGACCGAGGAAGAGGAAGGAACCGGTCGGGCGGTCCGGGTCGGCGATACCGGAGCGGGAGCGGCGTACGGCGTCGGAGACCGCGCGGACCGCCTCGGTCTGGCCGATCAGCCGGCGGCCCAGCTCCTCCTCCATCCGCAGCAGCTTCTGCGTCTCGCCCTCCAGCAGCCGGCCGGCCGGGATGCCGGTCCAGGCGGCGACGACGTCGGCGATGTCGTCGGGGCCGACCTCCTCCTTGACCATGGTCTCGGCCGCGGCCTCCTGCTCCTCGCGGGTGGCCTCCTCCAGCTCCGCCTCAAGCCTCGGCTTCTCGGCGTAGAGCAGCTTGGAGGCGGTCTCGAAGTCGCCGTCGCGCTGGGCGCGCTCGATCCGGGTGTCGATGTCGTCCAGCCCCTCCTTCAGCTCACCGACCCGGTTGAGGCCCTGCTTCTCCTTCTCCCAGCGGGCGGTCAGGCCGCGCAGCTCCTCCTCGCGGTCGGCGAGGTCCTTGCGCAGCTTGTCGAGCCGCTGCACCGAGGCGGGGTCGGTCTCGTTCTTGAGCGCCATCTCCTCCATGCGCAGCCGGTCGACGGCGCGCTGCAACTCGTCGATCTCGACGGGCGAGGAGTCGATCTCCATCCGCAGCCGGGACGCCGACTCGTCCACCAGGTCGATGGCCTTGTCGGGCAGGAAACGCGAGGTGATGTACCGGTCGGACAGGGTCGCGGCGGCGACCAGCGCGGAGTCGGCGATCTGCACCTTGTGGTGGGCCTCGTAGCGGCCCTTGAGGCCGCGCAGGATCGCCACGGTGTCCTCGACCGTCGGCTCGGCCACCAGCACCTGCTGGAAGCGGCGCTCCAGGGCGGGGTCCTTCTCGATCCGCTCGCGGTATTCGTCCAGGGTGGTCGCACCGACCATCCGCAGTTCGCCGCGGGCGAGCATCGGCTTGAGCATGTTTCCGGCGTCCATTGCCGAGTCGCCGCCGGCGCCCGCGCCGACGACGGTGTGCAGCTCGTCGATGAAGGTGATGACGCGGCCGTCGCTGTCCTTGATCTCGGCGAGCACCGCCTTGAGCCGCTCCTCGAACTCGCCGCGGTATTTCGCGCCGGCGACCATCGCGCCGAGGTCGAGCGAGACCAGCCGCTTGTTGCGCAGCGACTCGGGCACGTCGCCCTTGACGATGCGCTGGGCCAGGCCCTCGACCACCGCGGTCTTGCCGACGCCGGGCTCGCCGATGAGCACCGGGTTGTTCTTGGTGCGGCGGGAGAGCACCTGGACGACCCTGCGGATCTCCTGGTCGCGGCCGATCACCGGATCGAGCCGGCCCTCGCGGGCGGCGGCGGTGAAGTCGGTGCCGTACTTCTCCAGCGCCTTGTACGTACCCTCGGGATCCTGGCTGGTCACGCGCTGCCCCCCACGGGCGGTCTCGAAGGCGGTCAGCAGCTGCTTGCCGCCGGCCCCCTGACGGGTGAGCAGGTCACCGGCCGGGCCACCCTTCACGGCGATCCCGATCAGCAGGTGCTCGGTCGAAAGGTACGCGTCCCCCAGCTCCTTGGCCCGCTCGGCGGCGTCCGCGATGACCGCGAGCAGGTCGCGGTTGGCCTGCGGGGGCGCCACGGTCGAGCCCTGCACCTTCGGCAGTGCCGTCACCAGCCGGCCGGCCTCCGCCGTGACCGCCGCCGGGTCGGCGCCGACCGCGGTGAGCAGGTCGAGCACGTTCTCGTTGTCCGCGCCGCTCAGCAGGGCGAGCAGCAGGTGCGCGGGTGTCAGGTCGGGATTGCCCTCGGAAACCGCCCGCGTATTGGCGGCGTTGAGCGCTTCCCTGCTCTTGTTGGTCAGCTCGGCGTCCACAGGGCCTGGTCCTCCTCGGGATGCTTCTCGTCCGTCCATTGTGCTGGCCGCCGCGGGGGCCGCCCAGCACAGTGCGTGGCTTGTTGCGTACAGGAACATGAACGATGTTGAGTCTATTCCACTCAACTTCGCTTCGCACAGGGCGACACGGAGCTTTCGCCTCGGCGGTTCGACACGGCGGCGTGTCAGCCAGGGGGCCCGGCCAACCGCCCACGACAGCCGGACGGCCCGTCACCCACACGGGGGTGACGGGCCGTCGGCTGCCGGGCCGGGCTAACGTCGTGGCATGGTTCGACGCGATCCCCGCGCCCCCGAGGCCGGCTACCTCGCCTTCTGGCGCGAATACCACCTGTGCACGCTGACCACCCACCGCCCGGACGGCTCACCGCACGTCGTACCGGTCGGCGTCACGTACGACCCGCAGGCCGGGCTGGCCAGGGTGATCACCAACACGGCCAGCGCCAAGGCGGCCCACGTACGGGCCGCGGGCCCCGGCGGCGCACGGGTCGCGGTCTGCCAGGTGGAGCGCCGCCGGTGGGCGACCCTCGAAGGCGTCGCGACCGTCTCGCAGGACCCGGCCCGCGTCGCCGACGCCGTCTCCCGATACGCCGAGCGCTACGGCCGCACGCCCGCGCCCAACCCGGACCGGGTCGTCATCGAGATCGCCCTCACCCGGGCGATGGGCAACGCCTGAACCACGCCCGAGCCGCCACGCCCTTGCCGCCCGGGCCTGACAGGCCATGGCCCGGCGGCTCAGGCCTTGGGCCGCCACACGACCAGCGCGCTGGTGTGCTGCACGTCCTGATACGGCACCAGGTCCCGGCGGTACGACGCGTGCACCGCCGCCTCACGCTGCTGGATGACGGCGGCGGCGCCCTCCACCGCGGCGGTCAGCTCGGCCACCCTCGCCTGCAGCGCGGCGACCTGGTTCTCCAGCTCGATGATGCGCTTGATGCCGGCGAGGTTGATGCCGTCGTCCTGGGAGAGCCGCTGCACCTCGCGCAGCTGCTCGATGTCGCGGGCCGAATAGCGGCGGCCCCGCCCGGCCGTGCGGTCGGGCGAGACCAGGCCGAGGCGGTCGTACTGCCGCAGGGTCTGCGGGTGCAGGCCCGACAGCTCGGCCGCCACCGAGATGACGTAGACCGGGGACTCCTCGGTCAGCTGGTACGGATTGCGGCCGCGCGGGCCGACGGGACCACGCGGTCCGGCCCCCGTACCGTCCATCCGGCCGTCGATGCTCATCCGTTCACGCTCCCTTTGCCGCCTTGAACAGCTCGGCCCGCGGGTCGGCGTCCCCGACTGCCTCCCTGTAGGCCTCCAGCGCGTCGAGGGCCTTGCCCTCGGTCTTCTCCGGCACGGCCACCTCGACGGTGACGAGGAGGTCGCCGCGCGAACCGTCCTTGCGGACGGCACCCTTGCCACGGGCGCGCAATGTGCGCCCGTTCGGCGTGCCGGGCGGGAGTTTGAGGGTGACCGGGGGGCCGCCCAGCGTCGGCACCTTGACGTCGCCGCCGAGCGCCGCCTCCACGAAGCTGACCGGCACGGTCACCGTGAGGTTCGCGTCCTTGCGGCCGAAGACCGGGTGCCGCCCGACGTGCACGACCACGTAGAGGTCACCGGCGGGACCGCCGCGCTCGCCGGGAGCGCCCTTGCCGCGCAGCCTGATCCGCTGCCCGTCGGTGACCCCGGCGGGAATGCGGACCTGCATGGTGCGCGAGCTCTTCGCCCGCCCGCTGCCGTGGCACACGTCGCAGGGCGTCTCCGCGATCAGGCCGCGGCCCTTGCAGTCCACGCACGGGTCGGTGAGCGAGAAGCCGCCACCGCCGCCGCGCGAGACCTGCCCGGTGCCGACGCAGGTCGGGCACACCCGCGGTGTGCCGTTCTTGTCGCCGGTGCCCGAGCACGCCTTGCAGGGCGCCTGCGAGGACATCCGCAGCGGCACCGTGGCGCCGTCCACGGCCTCGGTGAAGCTCAGCGTGACCTCGGACTCGATGTCCTGGCCGCGCCTGGGCTGCACCCTGGTGCCGCCGCCGCGGTTGAACAGCCCGCCGAAGACGTCGCCGAGGCCGCCGCCGAAGCCGCCGCCCTGGCCGCCGGGCGCCGAGCCGCCGGCGCCGCCCTGGGCACCGCCGAAGAGGTCGCCCAGGTCGAAGTTGAAGCCGCCGGTGCCGCCCGCGCCCGGCCCCGGGCGGAATCCGCCGTTGCCGAACAGCGCGCGGCCCTCGTCGTACTCCTTGCGCCGCTTGGCGTCGGAGAGCACGTCGTTGGCCTCGGAGATCTCCTTGAAGCGCTCCTCGGCCTTGGCGTCACCCTTGTTGGCGTCCGGGTGGAACTCCCGGGCGAGCTTCCGATACGCCTTCTTGATCTCGGCGTCGGTGGCGTCCTTGGGAACGCCGAGGACCTTGTACAGGTCCTTTTCCAGCAGGTCCCTACTGATGCTCATCCCCGGCGTCCCTCCTTTCCGCTCTCTTCACACCGTCAGCCCTGGTCCGGGCCACCGGTCTCCTCGTCGTCCGGCGCGTCCACTGCCACGTCGGAATCCTCCGCCGCGTCGTCGTCGCCCTTGCCGGCGCCCGGCTGCGGCTCCGCGACCGCGACCCTGGCGGGCCGCAGATTGCGCTCACCCAGGCGGTACCCGGGCTGGAGGATCTGCACGCATGTGGTCTGCGTGACATCCGGCGAGTAACTGTGCATCAGGGCCTCGTGCACCAGCGGGTCGAAGGCTTCACCCTCCTTGCCGAACTGCTGCAGGCCCAGCTTCGCCGCCACCGTCTCCAGCGACTCGGCGACCGACTTGAAGCCGCCGACCAGCTCGCCGTGCTCGCGCGCCCGGCCGATGTCGTCCAGCACCGGGAGCAGCTCGGTGAGCAGGTTGGCGACCGCGATCTCCTTGACGGCGATCCGGTCCCGCTCCACCCGGCGGCGGTAGTTCTGATACTCGGCCTGCAGCCGCTGCAGGTCCGCGGTGCGCTCGGTGAGCGCGGTGCGCACCTGGTCCAGCTGTGCCCGCAGGGCCGTCAACTCCTTGGCGTCCCCACCGCCCGCCCCCGGGACCGCCTCCTCGGCGGCCCCGGCGTCCTTGGCGGCGTCCGGCTGCTCGTCGCTGGCCTCGGAAGGGACGTCGGGCTCCGACTCGAAGCCCTTCGGCTCCTCCGTCACGCGGCACCATCCCTCTTGTCGGCACCCTCGTCGTCCACGATCTCGGCGTCCACGACGTCGTCGTCAGCCGCGTTCGCCTGGCCGGCGCCGGCGTCGCCCGCGCCCGCCTGGGCACCGGCGGAGCCGTCGGCCTGCGCGTTGGCGTACAGCGCCTGGCCGAGCTTCTGGCTGGTGGCCGCGACCTTCTCGGTGGCCTCGCGGATCGCCGCGGTGTTCTCGCTGTCGGTGGACTCGTTCTTCAGCTTCTCCTTGAGGTCCGCGATCGCGGCCTCGACCTCGGACTTCACGTCCTCGGGAAGCTTGTCCTTGTTGTCCGCGATGAACTTCTCGGTCTGGTATGCCAGCTGCTCGCCCTGGTTGCGGGTCTCGGCGGCCTCGCGGCGCTTGTGGTCCTCGTCCGCGTACTGCTCGGCCTCCTGGCGCATGCGGTCGACCTCGTCCTTGGGCAGCGAGGAGCCGCCGGTGACGGTCATCCGCTGCTCCTTGCCGGTGCCGAGGTCCTTGGCGCCGACGTGCATGATGCCGTTCGCGTCGATGTCGAAGGTGACCTCGATCTGCGGCATCCCGCGCGGGGCCGGCGGCAGGCCGGTCAGCTCGAACATCCCGAGCTTCTTGTTGTACGCCGCGATCTCGCGCTCGCCCTGGTAGACCTGGATCTGCACCGACGGCTGGTTGTCCTCGGCCGTGGTGAAGATCTCCGAGCGCTTGGTCGGAATGGTCGTGTTGCGCTCGATCAGCTTGGTCATGATGCCGCCCTTGGTCTCGATACCGAGGGACAGCGGGGTGACGTCGAGCAGCAGGACGTCCTTGACCTCGCCCTTGAGGACACCGGCCTGGAGCGACGCGCCGATGGCGACGACCTCGTCGGGGTTGACGCCCTTGTTGGCGTCCTTGCCGCCGGTCAGCTCGCGCACCAGCTCGGCCACGGCCGGCATACGGGTGGAGCCGCCGACCAGGACCACGTGGTCGATCTCGGACAGCTGGATGCCGGCGTCCTTGATGACGTTGTGGAACGGGGTCTTGCAGCGCTCCAGCAGGTCGCTGGTCAGCTGCTGGAACTGCGCCCGGGTCAGCTTCTCGTCCAGGTGCAGCGGGCCCTCGGCGGACGCCGTGATGTACGGCAGGTTGATCGAGGTCTCGGTGGAGGAGGACAGCTCGATCTTGGCCTTCTCCGCCGCCTCGCGCAGGCGCTGGAGGGCCATCTTGTCGCGGCCCAGGTCCACGCCGTGGCCGGACTGGAACTGCTTGACCAGGTAGTCCACGACCCGCTGGTCCCAGTCGTCGCCACCGAGGTGGTTGTCGCCGTTGGTGGCCTTCACCTCGACCACGCCGTCGCCGATCTCCAGCAGCGAGACGTCGAAGGTGCCGCCGCCGAGGTCGAAGACCAGGATCGTCTGGTCGTCCTTGTCCAGGCCGTACGCCAGCGCCGCCGCGGTCGGCTCGTTCACGATCCGCAGCACGTTCAGACCGGCGATCTCGCCGGCCTCCTTGGTGGCCTGGCGCTCGGAGTCGTTGAAGTACGCGGGGACGGTGATCACCGCGTCGGTGACCTTCTCGCCCAGGTACGACTCCGCGTCCCGCTTGAGCTTCTGCAGGATGAAGGCGCTCATCTGCTGCGGGTTGAAGTCCTTGCCGTCCAGGTTGATCTTCCAGTCGGTGCCCATGTGGCGCTTGACCGACCGGACGGTCCTGTCGACGTTGGTGACCGCCTGGCGCTTGGCCACCTCGCCGACCAGCACCTCGCCGTTCTTGGCGAAGGCGACGACGGACGGCGTGGTCCTGGCGCCCTCTGCGTTGGTGATGACGGTGGGCTCGCCGCCTTCGAGAACGCTGACGACGGAATTAGTCGTGCCCAGGTCGATGCCGACCGCACGTGCCATGGTGAAATCCTCCTGCTGACTTGAGTGGAACTGGCTCAAGGGTGCCTGAGTGATTTTTGTCTGTCAACAGACGTGAGTCGAGCCGACTCAACTTAGCGGCGTGCAACGCGCGCACCCGGGTGACGGGGGCCGTCCCACGGGTCGGCGTCCGGCGCCGGCGGCCGGTCCGCCCGCAGTGCGGCGAACAGCCGGTCGGCAGCGGGTTGGCGCAGTACATTGCCGGGCGCGCCGCCATGTACCGCCGCGTCGCCGCCCGCGGTACCGGCGTCCGGCGCCACGGGCAGCGTGACCAGCGTCACTCCCCCGGCGGGCAGCCGGCGCAGGGCGCCGGCCAACTCGTACAGCGCGGGGAGCGAGCTGAGCCCGGGGTCCGCGGTGACGGCCGAGGTCGCGGTGTCCAGCAGCCCGAACAGCCGAGCCGGGTGGGCGAGCGACCCGCCGCCCCTGGCCGCGCCGGCGAGCGCCCGCAGAAGGTCCCGGCGCGGGTCGCCGAGCAGCTCGCGGTCCGCGCCCCGGGACTCGCCCCGGGCGCCGCCGACCGCGTCCGCGATCCGGCCGAAGCGCGGCACGTCCACCACCAGGTGGTGGTCCACCCGCACCCCCGACAGCCGCTCGAAGGCCCGGATGGAGCAGGCGGCCCCACCGCTGCGGAAAGCGGCGGCGAAGGGCTCGTACGCGGCCGGGACGGTGCCGCCGCCGGGCAGGCGGCAGGTGGGGACCCCGAGCCGCAGGTCGCGCGGCACCGCGACCGCGGCGGCCCGCGTACGGTCGGCCGACAGGTGCAGCAGGACCGCGGCGTCCCGGCCCGTTCCCCCGATCGCAGGCGAGGCGTCCTGCGCGCCCATGACCAGGATGTTGCGCGCCTGCGGCACCAGGGCGGCAGGGCGCTGGGCGGCGTATTCGGCCAGCACCTGCTCCGCGGCGCTGTCGGTGGTGATGTTCGCGCTGAACCTTCGGTAGGAGGCGAGGCACAGCCCCGCGCCGAGCACCAGCAGGAGGCCGGCGCCGATCGCCGTCCAGCGCAGCACCGCCCGCATGTCGCCACTCCTCCCGCGACTCGCCCGGTGGAGCATGGGCCGTCCGTCCACCGCCGAATGTCGGCTTCATCCATATGTGTCACGGTCGCCCGGGTTTCAATCGGATCGGCGTGGCATACATGTCGCGTGTGCGGCGCGCGACACAGATCACCGGTGGCGCGGCTTTATGGCCTCCCCGATCCCGGGTAACCTCAGCCAGGACCGCATTAAGTTACCGCTTAGTAGTCCAGTCACCGTTCACCGTGCGCAGGCCCGAGGAGCCCACATGCAACTCGCCGCGATCATCGTGTCGCTGGTCCTCACCGCGGTCGGCGTCGCGCTCATCAGCCTCGCCATCGCGCAGATCTACCGTTTCGTCCGGCTCGGCAATCCCGTCCCCGCCGGCAGCCGCACGAACGACCCGCGGGCGCGTACGACGACGATGCTGCGCGAGTTCGTCGGCCACACCCGGATGAACAAGTGGGGCGTCATCGGCGTCGCCCACTGGTTCGTCGCGGTCGGCTTCCTGACCCTGGGCCTGACGATCGTCAACGCCTACGGCCAGCTCTTCAAGGCCGACTGGATGCTGCCGTGGATCGGCGACTGGCTGCCGTACGAGGTCTACACCGAGTTCATCGCGACGCTCACCACCCTCGGCATCATCACGCTGATCGTCATCCGGCTGATGAACCTGCCCTCCCGGGCCGGCCGCAAGTCCCGCTTCGCCGGATCGACCGCCTGGCAGGCGTATTTCGTGGAGTACGTCGTCCTGGTCATCGGCCTGGCGATCATGACGCTGCGCGGCCTGGAGGGTGCCCTGCACGGCGTGGACCACTACCAGGCCGGGTACTTCGCCTCGTACCCGCTCGTCGCGGGCTTCCGCGGGCTGAGCACGCAGACGCTGCAGAACCTCGTCTACGCCACCGCCATGGTCAAGCTGAGCGTCACGATGATCTGGGCCATCGTGCTCGGCCTGAACACGAACATGGGCGTCGCCTGGCACCGCTTCCTGGCCTTCTTCAACATCTACTTCAAGCGCAACGCGCACGGCCCGGTCGCGCTCGGCGCCCTCCAGCCGATGACCAGCAACGGTGTGCCGATCGACTTCGAGGACCCCGGTGAGGACGACGTCTTCGGCGTCTCCCAGGTCGAGCAGTTCTCCTGGAAGGGCATCCTCGACTTCTCCACCTGCACCGAGTGCGGCCGCTGCCAGTCGCAGTGCCCGGCGTGGAACACGGGCAAGCCGCTGTCCCCCAAGCTGCTGATCATGTCGCTGCGCGACCACGCCCACGCCAAGGCGCCCTACCTGCTGGCCGGCGGCGGCAAGAACGCCGAGGGCGAGGAGCAGGCGACCCCCGAGCAGCTCGCCGGCGTCCCGGCCGCGGCCCTCGCCGAGGCCGAGCGCCCGCTGATCGGCACCGCCGAGGAGAACGGCGTCATCGACCCGGACGTCCTGTGGTCCTGCACCACCTGCGGCGCCTGCGTCGAGCAGTGCCCGGTCGACATCGAGCACATCGACCACATCATCGACATGCGCCGCTACCAGGTGATGATCGAGTCGTCCTTCCCCTCGGAGGCCGGCACGATGCTCAAGAACCTGGAGAAGAAGGGCAACCCCTGGGGCCTGCCCAAGAAGCAGCGCCTGGCCTGGGTCAAGGAGGTCGACTTCGAGGTCCCGGTCGTCGGCGAGGACGTCGAGGACCTGACCGAGGTCGAGTACCTGTACTGGGTCGGCTGCGCCGGCTCGCTGGAGGACCGGGCGAAGAAGACCACCAAGGCCTTCGCGGAACTGCTGCACATTGCCGGCGTCAACTTCGCCATCATGGGCGGCGAGGAGAACTGCACAGGCGATTCACCCCGCCGCCTGGGCAACGAATTCCTCTTCCAGCAGCTCGGCGCGGAGAACGTCGCCATGCTCAACATGGCCTTCGGCGAGTCCCTCGACGAGGACGGCAAGGTGGACCCCTCGACGAGGAAGCCCAAGGCGTCGAAGAAGATCGTCGCGACCTGCCCGCACTGCTTCAACACCATCGCCAACGAATATCCGCAGCTCGGCGGCGAATACGAGGTCATCCACCACACCCAGCTGCTGCAGACCCTGGTGGACGAGGGCCGCCTCGTCCCGGTCACCCCGGTCGAGGGACTGATCACTTACCACGACCCCTGCTACCTGGGCCGGCACAACAAGGTCTACACACCGCCGCGCGAGATCATCGCCAAGGTGCCCGGCCTGCGCAGCGAGGAGATGCACCGGCACAAGGACCGCGGCTTCTGCTGCGGCGCCGGCGGCGCCCGGATGTGGATGGAGGAGCGGATCGGCAAGCGCATCAACAACGAGCGGGTCGACGAGGCGCTGTCCCTCGACCCGGACATCGTCTCGACCGCCTGCCCGTTCTGCCTGGTGATGCTCACCGACTCCGTCAACGGCAAGAAGAACGAAGGCAAGGCGAAGGAGTCGCTCCAGGTCGTGGACGTGGCACAACTGCTGCTCGACTCCGTGCGCACCCCGGCCATGGCGGTCCCCGCCGACGCGAGCGCGGACGCCGCCGCCGGCTGACGCCTCACCGGTCGACCCCGGGCCCCTTCGGGCGCCGCCGCGACGTGTCACAGGTTGGCAGCAAAGCGGCGCCCGGATTCGGCTGCCCGGGGTCGGGCGCCGGGGAGCGGGTACGTTCGAAGACGTGGGTGGATTCGAGAACCGACGACGACAGGACCCGAACGTACCGGGCGGCTACCCGCCCGAGTACGGCCAGTACGCGCCCTCCGGCGAGCCCGGGCACCACGGCCGGCCGCCGGCGTACGGCCAGCCGCCCGCGTACGACGACGCCCCCGGCCACACCCGGGCGTTCACGCTGGGCGAGCCGGCGCAGCTCGCGGACCCGTACGCGTACGGCTCCCCCGACGACAACGTGGCGACCTATCGCGCCGGCCAGGCCAGCGCGCCGCCGGCCGGCCCGCGGCTGCACTGGAAGCAGCTGCTCGGCGGCATCCTGCTGCGCCCCGGCCGCACCTTCTGGCAGATGCGCGACCACAGCATGTGGGGCCCCGCGCTCACCGTGACCTTCGTCTACGGCCTGCTGGCCGTCTTCGGCTTCGACGCGGCCCGCAAGGACGTCCTGGACGCGAACCTGTCCGCCAGCGTCCCCTGGGTCGTCACCACCGCCATCGCCGTCACCCTGTGCGGCCTGACCCTGGGCGCGGTCACCAACACCCTGGCCCGCCAGCTCGGCGGCGACGGCGCCTGGGCGCCGACCATCGGCCTGGCCCTGCTGATCACGTCCCTCACCGACGCCCCGCGGCTCTTCTTCGCCCTCTTCCTGGGCGGCGGCAACAGCTTCGTCCAGCTGCTGGGCTGGCTGACCTGGCTGGCGTGCGCGGCCCTGATGACGTCGATGGTCGGCAAATCCCACGACCTGCCGTGGCTCAAGGCGCTGGGGGCGTCGTCGATCCAACTGGTGGCGCTGCTGATGCTGTTCAAGCTCCCGCTGATCTGAGGCCGCCGGGGGACGGTGGCCCGGGACGCAGGGCCCGGGCCCGGGACACAGGCCAGGAACGTACAAGACACGCGCCCCGCACGGCACGCAGTCTTGGCCCATGACCACAGCTTTCGATACGAAGATCGCCGTGCTGCTGCGCGAGGACCTGGAGCCGTGGCAGCGGCTGAACGTGACGGCGTTCCTGGTGAGCGGCCTGGGCACGCAGCTGCCCGAAGTCGTCGGCGAGCCCTATGAAGACGCCGACGGCACCGCGTACCTGCCGATGTTCCGCCAGCCGGTGCTGGTCTTCGAGGGCGGCAAGGACGTCCTGACGGCCGCCCACACCCGGGCGCTGTCCCGCGTGCTGCCCAGCGCAGTCTTCACCGCCGACCTCTTCGCCACCGGCAACGACGCCGACAACCGCGCGGCCGTCCGCGCCGTCCCGACCGCCGGCCTCGACCTGGTGGGCCTGGCGGTCTACGGCCCGCGCAACGCCGTCGACAAGACCCTCAAGGGCGCCCGGATGCACCCCTGAGGCCCGCGGGCCTCACACCTGGGTGCGGTGGAAGTTCAGATACGACCTGGAGGCGGTCGGCCCGCGCTGCCCCTGGTAGCGCGAGCCGTACCGCTGCGACCCGTACGGGAACTCGGCCGGCGAGGTGAGCCGGAACAGGCACAGCTGCCCGATCTTCATCCCCGGCCACAACTTGATCGGCAGCGTCGCCACGTTCGACAACTCCAGCGTCACGTGCCCGGAGAACCCCGGGTCGATGAACCCGGCCGTCGAATGCGTCAGCAGCCCGAGCCGCCCCAGACTGGACTTCCCCTCCAGCCGCGACGCCACATCGTCCGGCAGCGAGATGACCTCGTACGTCGAGGCCAGCACGAACTCGCCGGGATGCAGGATGAAGGCGTCGTCCCCTTCCGGCTCCACCAGCCGCGTCAGATCCGGCTGCTCGACCGCCGGGTCGATATGCGGATACCGGTGGTTCTCGAACACCCGGAAAAACCGGTCCAGGCGCACGTCGATACTCGACGGCTGCACCATCGACGGCTCGTACGGGTCGACGCGCACGCGCCCGTTGTCGATTTCGGTCCGGATGTCCTTGTCTGAGAGAAGCACGGAACGACCCTAACCCCTGCCGCTACTTCCCCCCGCTGGCACCTTCCCCCACCGGCACCGCATGCCGCAGCCGCGCACACCGCGGACACCTGACCAACCGCCCCGGCCCCAACCGCTGCACCCCCAACTGCTGCAACGGAAACACCCCGGTGGTGAACACATGCCCCTCCGCACAACGAACGACAGTGCGCTCCATGAAGCCCCTTCCCCAAGTCCGCGTGGCCGACAAACCCCCACATTAGGTGATCCCCCACCCCACCCCTGCCAGCCACACCGCCCCACGCACCCGCCACCTCCCCCCGCCCCACCCGCACGTAGGGTAGAGTGTTCGCGAAGCACCATTCGGGGGGCTTTTTAGCGGATGTAGTTTAATGGTAGAACATGAGCTTCCCAAGCTCAGAGCGCGGGTTCGATTCCCGTCATCCGCTCCACGGAAAAGGCCCAGGTCAATGACTTGGGCCTTTGTTGTTGTCTGGACCATTTGAAGAACCCGCACCACTTCCGCACCACTTCTGGCGGTCAATTGGTGCCATTCCTTTCCTCGATACCCGGCGATGACCCCGTGCCGCTGAGGGCGCGAAGCCCTGAACCGGGACCTCCAGCGGGCCGCGGACAGATTTCTGAGTTCACGGGACCGCCCATGATGTGCTCGGGTACGACACACGCGGGCGGCGCGGAACGCGGGACGGAAATCCGGAAAGTCGCTCGAATGGGGCCTGCCGCATGGCCGTGCCCTTCGGGGGCACGCAAGTCGCTGCCGTCGACGGCCGCCCCGGTGCCGAATGCCTGCGAGCGGCCCTCGCCTCGTCCATCCCCGATCCACCGCCTCCGCGCACGGACCCGGCCATGGACCCGGCCGCGAATCCGGTGACCGCCCCGGTTTCGCCGGAGATTTCGAAGACCTCGCACCGACATCCGCGGCCGTGATGTCCGGTCCTTGCGTCTCCGTTCTCCTCGCCGTCGGTCGGTGCCTGTCGCCCGCCCAGCGTGATTTCCCGGTCGCCGGCACACAGAGGATCTTGCCGAACCGGCATGCAGACGGGTGCCGCCGTACGGATCGAAGAAGCGGAAGGAAATACGGGGACATCCACGGGGAGACGGCCTGGCACCTAGGGGGGAGAGGCAGTAGCGTCCCGCGAGGCACATGTAGTTCCGACGAAAGTACGGTCCCGCACTGCTCGTTCGCTTCCCGAACGGGTCCCCCCTCGCTGGAGCCGCAATGTTGAGACACTTACGTCGCCGATGGATCGGCCTGCTGCTCGCACTCCCGGTGCTCGTGACCGGTCCCCTCTCCCTCCCCGCCTCGTCTGCCGAGGCCCCGCTCTCCACGGAGTCGCGGGCCGTCGCCTCGGCGGTACCGCTGGAGGAGATCACCGCGACCACCACCCAGGTCGCCTCCGGCCTGCAACGCCCGACGGCCCTGGCCGCGCCCGACGACGGCACAGGGCGGCTGTTCATCACCGAGAAGTTCGGAAGGGTTCGCGTCTACGACCCGGCCACCGGGCTCGCCTCCACCCCGCTGCTGGACATCACGTCCCAGGTGGACTCGTCGGACAACGAGCGCGGACTGCTCGGCATCGCCCTCCCCCCGGACTTCGTCCAGGGCCGGCAGTTCTACCTCGCCTTCACCGCGCTGCCCGACGGTGCGGTCACCCTTGCCCGCTACAGCCTCGCCGACGCGCGCCTCGAGGTCCTGCTGCAGCAGCCGCACGCCGACTACACCAACCACAACGGTGGCCAGCTCGCCTTCGGCCCCGACGGCAAGCTGTACTGGGGCATCGGCGACGGCGGTGGTGCCGGTGACCCCTTCGACAGCGGGCAGCGGACCGACATCCTGCTCGGCAAGATCCTCCGCCTCGACGTGAGCCGCAGTTGCGGTGCGCTCCCGTACTGCATCCCCGCGGACAACCCGTTCGCCGGTGTCGCCGGCGCCCGCGGCGAGATCTGGGTGTGGGGCGCCCGCAACCCCTGGCGGTTCTCCTTCGACCCCGCGGACGGGTCGATGTGGGTGGCTGACGTCGGCCAGGGCCTGTGGGAGGAGATCGACCACCTGACGCGCAACGAGCAGCCCGGAACCAACCTGGGCTGGTCGTGCTACGAGGGGCCGCAGGTCTTCGACGCGTCCCAGTGCTCGTCCGGTGCCCGCTACCGCGCCCAGGACTTCTACTACTCGCACTACAACGGTAGCTGCGCGGTCATCGGCGGCCAGGTCTACCGCGGCCGGCAGTTCGCTGAACTGGCCGGAGGCACGTACATCGCCACCGACTACTGCACGTCCACCATCTGGGCGCTGCGCCCCGACAGCAACGGCGTCCTCCGCCAGGCCGCGATCGGCCAGATGCCCACCCAGGTGACGGCTTTCGGGTCCACCCCTGACGGCGAGCTCTACGTGGTCAACGACCTCCCCGGCGGCCTGCACCGGGTTTCGTTCGCGCACACGACGCCGACCTGTCAGGTCGCCGTCACGACGAACGTCTGGGGCACCGGCATGGCCGTCTATCTCACCGTCACGAACAGGGGCACAACCCCGATCAACGGCTGGGCGCTGGAGTTCCCGCTGCCCTATGGGCAGGCTGTCATCTCGGACTGGAACACCACCCTGACCAACATCGGCGACCTCTACACTGCGTCCGACTCCGGATACAACTCGGCAATCCCGCCGGGCGGCTCCATCACCCTGGGCTATCTGGCCTCCCACACGGACGACCGGTCCGCACCGGGCCGCTTCCTTCTCAACAAGGCATCCTGCGCCCGCACCGGAAGCTGAGGAGACAGGGAACGGGCTGACGTCGGTACCACCGGCAAGCTGCCTTGGTACCGACGGCCGTTCCCCGTCAGTGCCGCCGAGCGACAGGGCTCACTGGTCGCCGCGTCGGCGAACGCACGCCTACGCTCTACCGCCGGCACCGGGTCCATCCCCGCGGACGCGGAGAGCGGTCATCCTCGGCGCCCCTCCTCGGCCTCGCCGCCGGGTCCCTGCGGGCGCGCGGAGCAGTCTGACTGACCTGCGCGTTTCCCATGGAGTCGACCCGCTTTGGACCAGCTTCCAAGAAAGCGAAAAGCGGGCATGTCGCCCGCGAAGCTGCCCGCCACGTTCCCAACGAACAGAGTACGGCCGCCGCACGGGACGCCGGCGATACCGAAGCCGGACGGCTGCAGGGGCTTCAGACATCACCCCGCACCACTTGCGCACCAGGTCCAGCGGTACGCCACGGCCAGACGCGGGCACGCGGACGTGAGCCGCCGGACAGCGCGCGAGCCGCCTGACCAGCAGGTACGCCGGCCGAGCACCTGTGATTCCCAAGCTCAGAGCGCGGGTTCGATTCCCGTCATCCGCTCCACGGAAAAGGCCCAGGTCAATGACTTGGGCCTTTGTTGTTGTCTGGACCACCTCAGTTATGCCCTGCCCGTTGCGTGCCCGATTCCTCGGCGGTGGCTTTCCCCGCAGCACGGCACCGCTCGTTCTGCACCCGGGCGTCGATGCCGGCGGCCACCTCCTTTTGCCGCTCACGGTCCGAGTGTTGGTAGATCAGCGCCGCACGCTCGGAGGACTGCCCGGCCCGCACCGTGGTGTCCTTGAGCGTCGCGCCGCTCCGGGTGGACAGGGTGTGCCCGGTGTGCCGGAGATCGTAGAAGCGGAAGTCACCGGGGAGCCCCACCTTCGCGCGGGCTTTCCGCCAATTCCGGCCGAACGTAGAACGCCGGAAAGGAGCACCCTTCTCCCCCACGAAAGGCAGCCCGTTCGGCTTCTTCTCGGCCCACCAGGAGAGATGCCGTTCCAGGTCTTTGCGCATGAAGCCCGGCAGGGCGAGAAAGCGCCGCCCGGCATCGGACTTGGTGTCGCCGGGGGCGCGGCGACCCGTCGCGGGTTCAGGCTCCGCGGAGCGGATCCACACGCCCACATCCTCCGTGTCGATGTCCAGCCGCCGCAGCGCCGCCAGTTCCTCTGGCCGGGCCGGGCCGTAGGTCGCGAGGAAGAGCATCAGGCGCCAGCGCGGCCCCATGGCGTCCGCCAAGGCGTCGACCTGGGCGACGGTGGCGATGGGACGCTCGGGCGCCGACTCCTTGCCCGCCCCGCGGATCCGGCAGGGGTTGCGCGGGATCAGCTCGTCATCCGCCGCCGTCTGCAAGATCGCCTTGAGCAGCCGGTATGCCTTGGCGACGGTGGTCGATCCGGTGGCTGCCAGCCGCTCAGCCCGCCATGCGCGCACGGTCGGGGGCGTGATCCCGCCGAGGTCCACCGTCCCAAGGGTCGGGAGGAGATGGAGCCGCAGCCGCCGCCCAGACCGGCCCAAACCCTGCCGGATCACAGGTGCGCAACATCCCCCGTGCCGCCGCCGCACATGACGGACACTGGCGGCGAGGGACCATTCCGCTGCTCCGACCCGCCGGGGCGCGGCCCTCTGACGTCCGGGGGGAAGACGTGGAGGAGAACGCGGCGGAGCAGAGCGTCGAGCGGGCCGCGCCGCCGGCGGAGGTCGAGGCAGGCGGCGACCGCTCGCCGGAGCAGGCCGGCGGGAAGGACGCCGAGGCCGCGGACGACGTCCGGGAGGAGCCCCGAAACGACGCCCGCCAGTTGCTGGTGAACGCCATCGACGGCGTCGGGAATCTGCTCGACGCCGACAAGCCGCTGTCCACCCTCCTCTACGGCTTCCTGCGATTACCCGACGCCACCATGCGGCGGCTGCTGCCCATCTCCCGGTACCTGCGCCGGCTGGTGATCACGGCGACCTTCCTGCTCCTGCTCCCCGCGAGCGGCTATCTCACGTACTACGTCGCCCAGGAGCCCGAGTACCAGGACAAGAACCGCGATATCGCCGGATTCAGCGTCGGCTACCTTGCGCTGGTGCTGCTGATGGGGTCGCTGGTCGTCCTCTTCCTCGGGCTGGTCGCGACGGCGGCCCGTACCGCGGAGCGCGAGCGGCAGGTGGAGCAGGCCGCCAAACGCCTCCGGGAAAACATGGAATTGCCCGCGATCGTCGAGTTCAACCGGGTTCTGCTCGACCAATACCACGACATCGCCACCCGGCAGGCCAACAAGTCCTTCCGCTCGGGCCTGGCCGCCATGGGCGTGGGCATGGCCGTCATCGCGGGCGCCGCGGCCCTGTCCTTCACCCTCAGCCGCACCTCGGAGCAGCTCGTCGTCGGGGGCGTCGCCGCGCTGGGCTCCGCGCTCTCCGGCTACCTGGGCCGTACGTACATGATGGTCTACAAGCAGGCGCTGGCCCAGATGAACCACTACTTCAACCAGCCCGTGCTGAACGGCTACTTCCTCGCCGCCGAGCGCATCGCGAACAACCTGGAGGCGAGCGGACAGCGCGAGGAGGCGCTGCGGCAGATCGTCACCTCGGTGCTCGAAGCGGGGAACCAGGCGCAGACCGCGGCCGGCACGATCAACCCCGCCGCCGCTCCCGCGCCTCCGTCCGCCGCGAGGCGGGCGACCCGCACCCGCCGGGCCGCGGCGCGGCGCTGAGCCGCCGGACCACGGGCCGGAAGTGGACCAGAAAACGGCCCGGAGCGGGCCTGAACGCCGGCCCGCATCCCTCATACCTCATCGGAACTCTCTGACAACACCCACGAGCCTGAGAGGAAAGGACGAGCGCCTTACCCATCGTGTCAAGACGAGGCTGGAATCGCTGGTGAATGATTCCGCCGCCGATGTCTCCGGGATCGCCGACTGGGCACTGGAGACGATGCAGGGTGACGACCTGCTGCTGGGACAGGAAGCGGTCTAGCCCGCACTCGACGAGTTGAGCGGCGCCGACTCGATGACCGGTCCCGGGACATTTCTCTACGGCCCGGAAGATTTCCGCGCATGGCTGGAGGAATTCACCTCGTCCTGCCCGGAAGCATGAGTCTTCGCCTGCGCGCGGCACAGAGGTCGGCTGACCGGTCGGCGCAGGCCACCGGGCTCAGGTCGAGAGACGTCGTAGAAGCAGTATTGCCCTGCTGCCGATCAGGTGGTGCTCGGCGATGCTGAGCGAGTCGCACGGCCGCACCACATCCGCACCACGTACAGCGGTACGGTGCGGTCAGCCGCGGTCACCAATAGCGCGGGCCGCTCGGCCACTTCAGGACTGCACGTGGCGCTGACCGGCACCGACGCCGGAAGCGCGCCTGTGATTCCCAAGCTCAGAGCGCGGGTTCGATTCCCGTCATCCGCTCCATTGCATAGCCCCAGGTCATTGATCTGGGGCTTGTTTGTTGTCTGGACCAATTCGAGAGCGCGTGCCATATCCCGTGCCATTGGGCGGTGAATCGCGGCACGCGGATGTGACCGATGACCGCAGTTGGGGCTGCCGCATGGCTGGGTGACAGGTTTGGTCTCGCTACCCGGCGGGGGTCTTCGTCAGTAACGCGTCGGCGGCTGCGCGACCTCCTGGCCGCCCCGGTGGGGAGTGGCCACATAGTTGGTGGGAGGCTCGGGCAGCGCTTCGATGCAGACCGGGGAACAGGCGTTGGCCAGAAGCGGCAGCACATCGGTGGCAACGCGCAAGGAGATCCAGACCTGGTGCGGGCCCGAGAGGGGAAGCGTCTGGTCACAGACGCTGCAGGAGCGGATCGCCTCGCCGCCCCAGGCGCCGGGCTCGATGTGGCCGGCATCGGGTTCGGCTGCCCACAGCTCTCGTTCGCGGAGCAAAGGGAAATGGGGGCACAGCTTGATGTTTCCGTAGAGCGAGCGAGTACTGACCGTGCTGCGCATCAGGTTCCTGCACCGAGTCAATTCGTAAGGAAACCAGTGCAGTCGGTGGGAGGTGTAGGGGCTGAACTCCTCCAAGCTCTCCATCTGCCCGATTTCCGGCGGAATGCGGACCAGGTTGCTGCCGTAGAGCACAAGATGCCGCACCGCCTTGAGACGAGCGATCGTGGGCGGGAGCGTAATGACCTGCCGCCGCTCCTCCGCCGTGAGCTCTACCAGCGGCTTGAACAGCTCACGCCCGTCGGCGACAGCATCCTCGATCAACGCCAGGGGAGATGATTCCACCCAGGTGACGACGTGTCCTGGCGCTCCGTCTGCACTTCCCTATGCGGGCAGGGTATCGACGCCCGGCGTTCACACGGTCGCCTCGGTCCTCCACGGCCGCTTCACCGTCGCCTGAGTACATCCGGGCCTCGCCCAGGTAACGGCCGACGCACGTGTCCTCGGTGCAACCGGCCCCGTCGAGATCGACGAACGCGCCATCATCGTCGAAGGCCTGGACGAACCGCTGCGCTACTTCCTCCAGCACGGCTACGGCTTCCAGTGCCACGACCGCAGCAAGCCGCACCACCACCGCCTGCACGGACGCGCCCCCATCGGCTGGCCCGACCCGGCGGAGAACGGAACCGCCCCGTGAATTACGGCGCCTGGCCGCCCCTGTTCGTCGTGGACGTCGAGGGCAACGGCGCCAGCCCGCCGGACCTGGTCGAAGTCGCCGCCCTCCCGATCCGCGAGGGCCGGCCCGACACCTCCGCCGCCGGGGCGTGGCTGATCCGCCCGCCCCGGCCAGTGACCCCGCGCGCTGCCCACGTCCACGGCCTGACCAACGACTGCCTCGCCGACTCACCCCCGTGGGACGACCTCTCCGGCGCCGTCCACGACCTGCTCGGCACCGCATGGATCTGCGCCCACAACGCCCACACCGACTACCGCGTCCTGACCGCCCATCTCCCCGACTGGCACCCCACAGGCGTCCTGGACACCCTCCGCCTGGCCAAAACCACCCACCCCGACCTGCCCGGATACAGCCTCGACACCCTCATCACCCACCTCGCCCCCGACCTGAGCGCCGCGCCCGCGGCGGGCCGCCACCGCGCCACCTACGACGCCTACGCCACCGCCCAACTGCTCATCTCCATGGCCGCCCACTACCCCACCTGGGACGAACTCGTCACCGCAGCCGTCCCACCCAGCCTGCCCGGAGCCCCCCGACCCGAAGAGGACCCCACGCTGTGGTGACCCCCGCCCCTGCCTCCGCGCCCACCCGTATCGGCATCACCGGAACGCACTCCACGGGCAAGACCCTGTTACGGAAGCCGATCGAGGATGAGTTCCGCGGCCACGGCCTGACCGTGACCCGCACCGGCCGCCTGGACAAACGCGCCGGTGCCCTCGGACTCCCCAAGACGCACCACCACACCGCCACCTCGACCGAATGGATCACCTGCCAGGGCATCGCCGACACCCTCGCCGCCGAAGCCCAGAGCGCGGGCCTCGTCCTCATCTACAGCAAGAGCACGTGGTGCTACCAGGTGCTACCTTGGTTCCATGACAGCTCAGCCCGAGATCACCCAGCGCGATCTGCGCAGCCGGTCCAAAGAGATCATGGACGCCGTCCAGGGCGGGCAGTCCTTCACCGTCACCCGTGACGGGCATCAGATCGGGGAACTGGTTCCGCTCCGCCGGCGTCGGCGGTTCGTCCCACGCTCGGAGTTCGCCGCCATGTCTCGTACTGCGTCGGACGTCTCCTTGGAGGCGTTCCGGGCCGACCAGGACGCCACAGCCGAGCAGGAGGCGGACGACCCCTATGCCCGCTGAGTACGCCCAGGGCCTGCTCGACACCAACATCGTCATCCTGCGCAGGTGGCTCGATCCCGCGGAGCTTCCAGCCGAGGTGGCGATCACCGCGATCACCTTGGCCGAGCTCTCCGCGGGGCCGCACGAGGTGCGCAGGAACGAGGAGCAGAGCGACTACGACGAGCACACGGAGCGGGGTCGCCGCCTCGACATCCTGCAACGTGCCGAGAACGAGTTCGACCCCATCCCCTTCGACACCGAAGCCGCCCGCATCTACGGCAGGGTCTGCGCCGCCGTCATCGGCGCCGGACGTAAACCCCGCCGCCGCGTCGCCGACCTCATGATCGCCGCCATCGCCATCGCCGAAGAACTCCCCCTCTTCACCACCAACCCCGACGACTACAAGGGCCTCGACGGCCTCCTCACCGTCGTACCGGTCACACGACCCACCGTCCTCCACGACCGGTAGCTATTGCCCGCTGCACCACATCCGCACCACGCACAGCGGTACAGAGCGGTCAACTACGGTCACCATCGGGCCCGGTCTCGCGAACACTTCAGGACCGCTCACATCCCTGACCAGCACGGATGCCGATGAGACCCCCGTGCTTCCCAAGCTCAGAGCGCGGGTTCGATTCCCGTCATACGCTCCATTGCACAGCCCCAGGTCATTGACTTGGGGCTTGTTTGTTGTCTGGACCAATTGAAGAACCCGCACCACTGCCGCACCGCATATGGCGGTCAATTGGTGCCATTCGCTTTCTGGGCCCCCGGGGAAAGCGCGTCCGGCGGTGTGGGTCGAGGCCCTGAGAAGGAGGCACGGCCGGCGGGCGAGCCTGCGCCGTGGGCGTGCTCGGGCATCCGCGTCCCTGGTGGTGATGACGTGGATACGGATGGTTGCTAGATTCGTGTGACTGTCGTACTGCCGTGGGGGGTGGGGCGGATGGGGTTCAGCCTTCGGAAAGCCGTCAACAGCGTCGGGGACGGCATCGAGCACGGCGTCGACAAGGTCAAGAAGAAGGCCGGCGAGATCATCGACGACGGTGCCCATATCGTCGGCGACGGGCTCGACCATGTCGGCCTGGATGACGCCGCCGACTGGGTCGAGGACCAGGGCGACCACATCGCAGACAACCTCGGCGCGCACGTCGCCGAGCAGCAACTCGGGCAGACCGACGACCCGAAGGAACTCCTGCACGGGGACCCGGCCAAGATCCGCGAGGCCGTCCTGCACCTGGCCAAGCTCTCCCTGGCCTTCGACAACGGCCACACCGGCCTGTCGCACCTCGACCCCGGGGACTGGGACGGCGCCGGCGCGGACGCCTTCCGGGCGAAATTCAAGCCGCAGCCCGCCAAGTGGGCGCACGCCGCCACCGCATGCGCCGAAGCCGGACTCGCCCTGGAGACCTACGCCGAAACCGTCGACTGGGCCATCGGGCAAGCCAAGGAAGCCGTCCGCCTGTGGAAGCAGGGCGTCGCCAAACGCAAGACCGCCGCTGACGCCTACAACGCGAGCGTGGACACCTACCACGACGACGTCAAGGCCTACAACGACAAGGTCGACGACGGCAAAGACCCCGGAACCAAACCCGTCGCACCAGCCGCGTTCACCGACCCCGGCGCTAAAGACAAACAAACCGCGAAAGAAACCCTGGACGCCGCCCGCAAGCAACGCGACAACGCCGCAACCACCGCCGAGACCAAGGTCCAGGCGGCGACCAAACTCGCCCCGGCCAAGCCCGACTTCACCGGCCGCATGAAGAACGACCTCGGCGACGTCGGAAAAGCCGCACCCATAGCCGCAGAGCACTTTGCCGGCGGACTCGTCCGCTCACTCACCGACCTCGAAAAATTCGCCCGCGGCCTCAACCCGACCGACCCCTACAACCTCACCCACCCCGCCCAATACCTCACCCACCTGAACGCCACCGCCGCCGGCCTGGTCGACATGACCGCCCACCCCGAACGACTCCCCGGTATCATCCTCGGCACCGGCTGGGGCTCCGACGGCTCAGAAGCAGGCGGCCGCCTCGTCGGCAACATCCTCCTGGCCATCGCCACCGATGGCGGCAGCGCCGCAGGCAAAACCGTCGCAGAAGACGCCGCCAAAAACGCAGCAAAAGACGCCGCAGAACAAGCCGTCAAAAACGGCGCCCGGGCCGCAGCAGAAGACCCCGCCAAAGCCGCCATCGAGCAGGCGGCGAAGAAGTGCCTCTCGGACCCGATCGACGTCGCCACCGGCGACATGATCCTCACCCAGACCGACATCACCCTGCCCGGCACCCTCCCCCTGGTCCTGGAACGCACCCACCTGTCGTCCTACCGGATCGGCCGCTTCTTCGGACCCTCCTGGGCCTCCACCCTCGACCAACGCCTTGAACTCGACGACCAGGGCGTGGTGTTCGTCAACGCCGACGGGTCGATCCTGCTCTACCCCGTCCCGCGGCCGGGCGCCCCCGCCCTGCCCGCCCACGGCCCACGCTGGCCGCTGGAATGGGACGGCACACCCGGCGCTCCGCTCCGGATCACCAAGACCGAAGCCGGCCACACCCTCCACTTCGCCGCCGTCCCAGGAGCCACGGCCTCGCCCGGCGACCCGATGCAGCTGCCGCTCACCGAAGTCACCGACCGCAACGGCAACTCCTATGCGATCACCCACGACGCCGACGGCGTGCCCGCGGAGATCCTCCACAGCGGCGGCTACCACCTCACCCTCAGCAGCGACAGCGGCCGAATTACCGCCCTGCACCTCCAGGACCCGAGCGCCCCCGACGAGCCCGCCACACTCGTGCGCAAGTACGGCTACGACGCCGTCGGCAACCTGACCGGGCTCACCAACTCCTCAGGGCTTCCACACCAGTTCTCCTACGACGCCGCGAGCCGCATCACCTCCTGGACCGACCGCAACGACACCACCTACGCGTACACGTATGACCAGCGCGGACGCTGCGTGGCCACAAGCGGCACCGACGGGTTCCTGAGCAGCACCTTCGCCTACGACGACGCCACCCGCACCACCACCTTCACCAACTCCGTCGGCCACCGCAGCACCTACACCCACAACGCGGCTTACCGCCTCATTTCGGAGACGGACCCTCTCGGCCACACCACCCGCCGCGAATGGGACACCGCGAATCGCCGTCTCGTCGCTCTCACGGATCCTCTTAACCACACCATCCGCTACAGCTACGACTCCGATGGCAACCTGGTCAGCCTGGTCAGGCCCGACGGCGCCTTCGCCACAGCCGAGTACAACGTCTTCGGCCTCCCCCTCCGGATCTCCGAACCCGGCGGCGCCATCTGGACCCACACCTACGACGACTTCGGCGCTCTGCTCTCCACCACCGACCCGGCTGGCGCCGTCACGCGCTACCATCGGAACTTCCGTGGCGCCCTCGTAGGGAGAACGGACCCGCTCGGCCGTACTCACCGATACGAGGTGAACGCCGCCGGGCTGCCCATGGGCACCACCGATCCTCTGGGCCACACCACGCACGTCGAGCGCGACGACTTCGGCCACCTGACAGCGTTCACAGACCCCCTCGGCTGCACCACGCGGATGGAATGGACACCGGACGGCAAGCCGAAGTGGCGGGAGAGTACGGACGGAGCACGCGAGACGTGGCGATGGGACGGTGAGGGCAATCTCACCGCCTTCAGCGACCCGGCAGGCCACACCACCCGGTATACATACACGCACTTCGACCTCGTCGCCTCCCGCAGCGGGCCGAACGGCGCCGTCCGAACCTTCGAGTACGACACTGAGTTGCGGCTACGCCAGGTCACCGACGCGTTGGGGCACCACTGGACCTATACCTACGACCCGGCCGGCCGACTCACCTCCGAGAGGGATTTCAGCGGCCGCACGCTTACGTACACCCTCAACGCCGCGGGCCAGCTCATCGGCCGCACCAACGGTGCAGGCGAGACCCACGCCTTCGTCCTGGACTGCCTCGGACGCGTCACCGAACAGCGCGCCAGCACTGGAGAGGTGGCCACCTACACCTACGATGACGCCGGCAGGCTCGTCAGCGCCGCGAACTCCGTGGCGACCCTGAGCTACGTACGCGACGAGCTCGGCCGCCCCCTCACCGAGACCGTCAACGACCGCACCACTCGCTACACCTACGACGCGGCCGGGCGACGTACCTCCCGCACGACGCCGAGCGGCCATGTCTCCGCGTGGACATATGACGCCGTCGGCCGACCCGAGGAACTGGTCACATCGGCCGGCAGCCTCACTCTCGCGCACGACGCAGCAGGGCGCGAGACAGAGCGCCGCATCGGGGGCAACCTTCTACTCACGCAGCGCTGGGACACCACGGGGCGCCTCACCGGACAGGCCGTGGTCGCCACTCAGCCGGCGCAGGCCGAACGCCTTCTGAACAACCGCACCTACGCCTACCGCGACGACGGCTACCTCGCCGAGGTGCAGGACGTTCTGGACGGCACTCGCCGTTACGACCTCGACGCGGTCGGACGCATCACCGCCGTCCATGCGTCCACCGGCACGGAGATATACGACTACGACGCGACCGGCAACCTCACCCGTGCCATGGTCCCCGGCAATGCCGGCACCCCTACGGATCGTGACTTCTCCGGCGCGATCATTCGCCGATCCGGTCGCACCGTTTACCAACATGACGCCCAAGGCCGTCTGGTGCGCAAAACGCTCAGGCACCTCAGCGGGGCGAAGAAGACGTGGACCTACGCCTGGAACGCCGAAGACCGTCTCGTTCGAGCCGTCACCCCCGACGGTCTCACGTGGCGGTACACCTACGATCCGCTGGGCCGACGGATCGCCAAACTGCATTCGCTCGACGGCACCTCGCACACGACCACCTTCGCCTGGGAGGGCACCCGACTGGCCGAGGAGCGGTCTCCGGAAGGGCGTACCACGACATGGGATTATGCACCGGGCACGCACACCGCTCTGGCTCAGACGACCAGCCGCGCAGTGCTTCTCAGGCCGGACCCGAACAGTCCGGCATCCCCACCGCCGGGCCCGCCGTCCTCCTCAGGCGCGGATCTCTCCTTCTACGCGGTGATAACGGATCCCGTCGGATCTCCGACGGAGTTGGTCGCCCAGGATGCCACCATCCCGTGGCACTCTCGGCACGACGTCTGGGGCGTTGCTCACCCGGCTTCCGAAAGTTCCGGGGAGGCCTACTGCCCACTGCGATTCCCGGGTCAATACGCCGACGACGAGACGGGATTCAATTACAACTACCATCGGTACTACGACCCCGAGACCGCGCGATACATCAGTCCTGATCCACTGGGGCTGATTCCGGCGGACAACCACTACGGATACGTGGACAACCCGCTGGCGTGGCAGGACGCCCTCGGACTCGCACCATGCAAGGGATATGACCTTCGAGGGAAAGATCCCATGAGCATCGTTCCTGACGATGCGAAGATTCGCGAATTGACGCCCCACTCAGGTGGTGGCTCGCAGTACGGCCTCGAATACTCCTGGAAGAACGACGCGGGACAGACGGTACGGCTCAGGATTCATGGCCCCGACGGAACTGCCCCGGTAGGGTCGAACTCAGCATCAGGCGAGACCTACCGCATCCAGATCGGTAGGCAATACCAGGACGAGGCCGGCAATCTGTACCATCATCAGTCCCACAACCCCAACAGTCCGAACTACAATCCGAACGCTGCAAACGCTACGCACATACCCTGGCCCTCTGAGTATCCGGGACTCTAGATGACCATCGGCGAGACGGATCTGGTGGGCCTCGTCACGAAGATCGTGTCCGCCTCCCCTGAAGATCGCGAATACGGCGCAAACACCTGCAGCGACTGGTCGCCCTTGTTCGACCAGGACGAGGCAGACCTGCTGGTGAGGATTCTGGCACTGACTGCGACGTCAGAAGATCACGAGACGATTCGCGAGATCCAGTTGCATGCCCTCCTGCGTATCGATGAACACCTGCTGGTCCGTACCGAACTCCTCGCGCCCCTGCGAAGGCTGTTCTCCGCCCAGCTCGACGAGGAACAGGCTGACTATCTACAGGAATTGGGCGTTCGGCCATGATGCCGAAGCCCTGGTGCCACGCGAAGCCCAACTGTGCGCGGATGTCAAGGCTCCGTCGTTCTCGCGGTTGGCCCGACAGAGCCGATAGTGGCCTCATGCCGCAACCCGGCCATGGCGGTGACGGATCGGCAGGTAGACGATCACCCGTATGTTCGCGCCTACGAATCTCTGCCGGATTCGTCCGCCGAAGCCTGCCCCAACTGTGGCGCCAGAACACTCAACCTGGCCTTTACCGGTCTCGTCCCTGACAGGGTCGGGTACGCATCGTTCTGGTGCTCCACCTGCCTGTTCGGCATCCACCTGTCACGCGTACCCGTACCTGATGACGTCGCCTCACCACGGTCACCAACCCGCAGGGGCTGACCTGGACCTACACCCACGACCAGGCAGGACGCCTCACCGCCGAGACGGACTTCAACGGCCGCACCCTCACCTACGCCCATGACGGTGCCGGGCAACTGGTCGCCCGCACCAACGGCGTCGGCCAGACCACCGCCTACACCCGCAACCCGCTGGGCCTGGTCACCGAACAACGCGCCACGGACGGTGAGGCTGCCACGTTCGCCTACGACGCTGCGGGGCTACTCACCGCCGCCGTGAACGCCGACGCCACCGTCACCTTCGAACGCGACGCGCTCGGCCGCATCCTCGCCGAGACCGTCAACGGCCACACCACCCGCTACACCTACGACCTCGCAGGCCACCGCCTCAGCCGCACCACCCCGTCCGGCCACTCCTCCACTTGGACCTACGACCCCGCCGGACGCCCCACCGGCCTGGAATCCCTCGCCGGCGCCCTCACCTTCGGCTACGACGCCGCCGGCCGCGAGACCGAACGCCGCATAGACGACGGCCTCCGCCTCACCCAGAGCTGGGACACCAGCAGCCGTCTCACCGGCACCGCCGTCACCAACGCTGCCCACGGCCAGGCCGACCACCTCCTGCACCACCGCACCTACACCTACCGTGAAGACGGCTACCTCACCGAGATCCGCGACCTCCAGGACGGCACCCGCCGCTACGACCTCGACCCCACCGGCCGCGTCACCACCGTCCACACCCCCCACCGGGCCGAGACCTACGCCTACGACAGCGTCGGCAACCTCACCCACGCCCCGGAAGCCGAGTCCGAGGCCCCCACCACCCGGGAGTTCACCGGCACACGCATCCACCGGGGCGCCCGCACCACCTACGAACACGACGCCCACGGCCGCCTCACCCGCACCACCCTCCGGCTCCTCAACGGGCAGAAACGCGTCCGCACCTACACCTGGAACACCGAAGACCGCCTCACCAGCACCACCTCAGGCGACACCACCTGGCGCTACCGGTACGACCCCCTCGGCCGCCGCACCGCCAAGCAACAACTCGCCCCCGACGGCAGCGTCCTCACCCGCACCGACTTCACCTGGGACTCCACCCAGCTCACCGAACAGACCACAGCCGACACCACCACAACCTGGGAATACACCCCTGGAAGCCACACTCCCCTCACCCAGACCACCCGCACCTCCGACGAGGCCCAGTTCTACGCAATAGTCACCGACCTCGTCGGCACCCCCACCCACCTCCTCACCCCCGACGGCACCACCGCCTGGCACGCCACCCCCGACCTATGGGGATCGCCCCCGCAGCCCTCCGACAACGAGCCCGCCGACTGCCCTCTCCGCTTCCCCGGCCAATACGCCGACGAGGAGACCGGCCTCCACTACAACCATCACCGCTACTACGACCCCACCACCGCCCGCTACCTCAGCCCCGACCCCCTCGGCCTCCGACCAGCCGACAACGACTACGCCTACGTCCCCAACCCCACCCGCTGGATTGACCCCCTCGGCCTCACGCCGTGCATCCCGTACGGCCCGGCAACGGAAAAGGTCCAGAACGTTCTTGATAGGGTCAGATCCAAGGGCTCGCCATTTGCCGGATACAAGGGCGGCGCTCCGTTCGGGAATACAGGGGCGAAGGGTGGGCAGATGCTCCCACTGGTTGACCCCGCGGGGAAGGCCATCACGTACCGAGAATGGGATGTCAACCCGAAGATCAAGGGTGTGGATCGAGGCGAGGAGAGACTCGTTACCGGTTCGGACGGATCTGCCTACTACACCGCAGACCACTATCAGACTTTCATTCACATCCCGTAAGTAAAGGAATCTGGGATGGCAATCCGATCAAACCCTTTGACCCGCCCCTCCCTGCCTTGGGTGGTCAAAGCCGACCTGGATGACGTCACCGCCAGGAACTACATCCAAGACGCCGGGGACTCGGGGGTGGTTGTCGAATTCCAGGGCGGGGACGCGAGGACGCTCGACTCCTTCTTCTCGATGGTTTCCAGCAGATTGGATTTTCCTGACTATTTCGGCCGGAACTGGCCGGCCTTGAAAGATTGCCTGACCGATCTCGAATGGCTTCCAGCAGACTCCTACTGCCTGGTGTTCCGGAGCAGCGACTCGCTCTTCGCCGACGAACCGATCGAGCGCCGAGCCTTTCTCGACACGATGAAACTGAGCGCCGAAGAGTGGGCGTCCCCGGTAGCGCAGGGCGAGTGGTGGGACCGTCCGGCGATCCCGTTTCATGTCGTCATGGACCTCGGGATCGCCGAGTGGGACGCCGACCAGGTTGCCGAGGTCGGCGAACTCGCCTCATAAGTGGACGGCGCGAAAGGCCGGTTGCCAGGAGCGGCCTCGTCCTGGGCTCGGCCACCGCACCGCATCCGCACCATGCCCAGCGGTACGGAACGGTCAACCACGGTCGTCAACGGCGCTGGCGCGGTAGCACCTCAGGGGCATCATGTGCCGCTGACCAGCACGGATATCGGCAAGGCACCCGTGATTCCCAAGCTCAGAGCGCGGGTTCGATTCCCGTCATCCGCTCCAATACAAAGCCCCAGGTCGAAGACCTGGGGTCTTTTTATTGCTCAAGCCGGCGAAAGAACCTGCAGCAACCGTGCACGAATTCCGACGGCCGATTGACGCCATTCACATTCTCCGATCCCCGACGATGACCGCGTGCCGCGATGCAGGAGGCCCTGAACCGGGAAGCCCTGCGGGCAGGCGAACGAGGGCCTGGACGTGCTGGATGCGTGCGCTCTACCAGGGGGTGATGACCTCGTCACAGATGGTTGCTAGGTTGGTGTGACTGTCGTGCCGCCGTGGGGGGTGGGGCGTATGGGGATCTTCGGGGATGCCGTCAACTCGGTCGGTGGCGGTCTGGAGCACGGCCGCGGACTGGGTCGAGGACAAGGGCGACCACATCGCCGACCACCTCGGCGCGCACGTGGCCGAGCAGCAGTTGGGTCAGTCCGAGGAGCCGGATGGCCATGACTGACCCCTTGTCCGTCCGCACCGAACAACGATGGACGGCCGAGGGACTGCTCGTGTCCCGCACGACGGCCGGCTGTCAGACGGAGTCGTGGGAATGGGACGCGGAGGGCAACCTCCTCTCCGAGACCGGTCCTTCGGGCAGCGCGACGTCGTACGTCCACGGCCCCTTCGGTCTCCCGCTCTCCCGCGTCGATCCCGACGGTGCCCGCTACCACTTCGGCTACGACACCGAGTTGCGCCTGACGAGCGTCACCGGCCCCCAGGGTCTCCAATGGCGCTACGAGTTCGACGCCGCCGGACGGCTGACCGCGGAGACCGACTTCAACGGCCGCGTCCTTGCCTACGAGCACGATGCGGCGGGTCAGCTGACCGGACGTGTCAACGGCGCCGTTCAGCACGTGGAGTTCGTCCGCGACACGCTCGGCCGCGTCGTGGAGCAGCGGGCGTCGGACGGGGCCGTCTCCACGTTCGCCTACTCGCCGTCCGGCCACGTCGTCCTGGCCACGTCGTCCTGGCCACGAACGCGCACACCTCCGTCCGCATCGAGCGGGACCCACTGGGCCGCGTACTCCGTGAGGAGACCGGAGGCCGCGCCCTCAGCAACACCTATGACGCCGCGGGCAGGCGCGTCGAACGCCACACGCCGTCCGGCGCGGTCTCGGTGTGGACCTACGACGCCGCAGGACGCGCCGTCGCACTCGACAGCGGCGCCGGCACCCTCGGCTTCGAGTACGACGCGGCGGGCCGGGAGACGGCGCGCCGTCTCGGCGGCACGGTAGCGATCAGTCAGGGGTGGGACGCGATGGGCCGGCTGGCGGCCTTGGAGGTGAGCGCGCGGCCCTCGCCGGCCGGCTCCGCGGTCCACCCGGCGGCCGGCTCGGCCGTCCTCCGTCGGCGGTACGCGTACAGCGGCAGTGGCGCCGTACGGGAGATCGCCGATCTGCACACCGGCAGCCGACAATTCACCCTTGACGCGACCGACCGCGTCACAGCCGTCACCGCCGCCGACTGGCAGGAGTCGTACGTCTACGACGCCGCGGGCAACCTGGTGCGCTCGGCCTTCACCGGCAATACGGGTGACGAGAGCGCCCACTCCGTACGGGGCACGCTCGTCCACGCGGCCAGGCGCCACCGGTACGCGTACGACGGCCAGGGGCGCCTGGTCCGGGACGACCACCGGCTCCTCGACGGCCGGCGCAGGACGTGGACGTACACCTGGGACGCCGAGGATCGGCTCGTCGGCGTCCGCACGCCCGACGGCAGCCGCTGGCGCTATCGCTACGACCCCTTCGGGCGGCGTATCGCGAAGGAGCGGGTGGGAGACGCGGGCGAGGTGCTGGAGCGCACCGAATTCACCTGGGACGGCCCGCGACTTGCCGAGGAGGGCAGCGGACCACGGCACAGGACGTGGGAGTACGCGCAGGAGAGCCACCGGCCGCTGGCACAGATCAGCACGCAGGACGAATACGACCGGCGCTTCTACGCGATCGTCACCGACATCGCGGGCGCCCCCACCGAACTCCTCGACGAGGCGGGGACCGTGGTGTGGCGGTTGCGCACCACCCTGTGGGGAGGCGGCCGCGGCTCCGGGCCGGAGGACTGTCCCCTGCGCTTCCAGGGCCAGTACCGGGACGGCGAGACGGCGCTCCACTACAACCTGCACCGCTTCTACGACCCGAACACGGCCAGTTACGTCTCACCGGACCCGCTGGGCTTGGACGCGGCGCCCAACCACCACGCCTATGTGCCCAATCCGCTGCTCTGGGCCGATCCGCTCGGGCTCTCCTGCGATCCCGCCGGCCCGGGGAACGCGGCGAACTACGCGAAGCAGCTGCGCTATCTCCAGCAGGCGCAGAAATACGGAAAGGGCGGAATCCGAGAGCTCCCGGACGGGCGCATTCGCTTTTACGGCACGGTCGCGGAGGCGAAGATAGCCGGTGAGATGCTCGGTCGGCGAGTGGTGCGCGAATGGGATCCGGCGACGGACGCCACCCGTATCTGGCAGGAGACCGTCGACCACTCCGGTAGGGTCCGTATGTCCGCCCGGACGTCAAGGTGACCGGAGGCAAGAAGGTCCACTACCTCTTCGACGCACAGGGCAACTTCATCGGGACGTTCTGACGACACCCACGAACCTGAGGGAAAATGGACGAGCGCCTTACCCAGCAGATCAAGATGAGGCTGGAATCGCTGGTGAACGATTCCACCGCCGACGTCTCCGCGATCGCCGACTGGGCACTGGAAACCATGCAGGGTGACGACCCGCTGCTGGAACAGGAACCCGTCTGGCGCGCCCTCGACGAGTTGAGCGGCGCCGACTCGATGACCGGCCCCGGGAGTTACCTCTACGGCCCGGCCGATTTCCGGGCATGGCTCGAGGAGTTCACCTCGTCCTGCCCGGAAGCGTGAACCTTCACCTGCTCTCGCTTGCAGCTGCCGGTGCCCGGTTGGATGGAGGGCAGAGGCGGGCAGCCGAAGGGCTACTGCCACCGGCAGATGCTCGACGCGGTCCGCTACCTGGTCGCGGGCGGTACCACCTGGCGGGCGATGCCCGCGGACTTCCCCCCGTGGGACCGCGTTTGCGCGTTGAGCCCACAACTGTTCGACGCGGACCACCGGCCGATCTATTTCCGGGAGGAGGACCATCTGACGGATTCCGGTGACTTGATCACGTTCCAGGACCACTGAACAGGGCATCGCTCACCCGGCGAGCCCGGATACCAGCGGCCCCCTGTCCATGTCCGGCCATTCGACGAACCCAGGAACGGCCAACTTCCAGGAGCCGAGGAGCATTACTACTATGACCCCAGCCTGGGCCGGACTGGTCCGCAACCTGGCGGTACTCACTGACTTCTACACGTCGCCCCCGCCGCTGGAACCCGTCACGGTGCGGTCCTTGTACCTCGATCGCCGTGGCCCGACGCTCACCCTGCGGTTCGACCTTTCGGGCTTCCCTGACCGGCCGCGCCCGGAGTGGGAGCAGAACGGCTGCGACATGTTCCAGTGCCAGCTGCAATTCCTCGCTGTGGACGACTTCCTGCTGCGCGGGTGGCACCCCCCGGTGACAGGATCCCTGGACATCGAGCCCACGGAGGAGCGGAGGGTCCTGGTGCGGCTCGGTGCAGGCGGCACCCGCCTCACCTTCTCCAGCAGCGACTCCCTGACCGTCGGAAAGATGAGCGCCTACCGATCCAGCGCCGACGGCACAGACCGCGGCCACCACTACTACGTCGGGAAGGTCGACCAAATGCGGTACGACGTCCTCCCCGACCTGGGAGAGAAGACGTTCTATGGACGGGTCTGACTGGCTGCGGCTCATGGATAGCTCGGAAGCCCTGGCGCGCCTCTACACTCGCCCGCCCGATCTGGCCTCCTTCGACCTCTTCTCCGTTCACATCGACGAGCGCGACACGAGCCTGACGCTCGGGTTCGCGCTGGACTCCCTGCCGGAACGACCCCCGAGGGAGTGGACGGAGAAGGGACTCAACGCCTTCGAGTTCTTCCTCACCTTCGAAGGGATCTCCCACCTGCGCATCGACGGCTGGTACGGCTCCCGCGCGGACAGTGTGACCCTGACGACGGGCGCGCCCGGCGAAATTCGTACGGAGATCCGCGGAGACGGTTTCTCAGCGTCCTGGGACGCCCGCCGCGCGCGCGTCCTGAGGATTCGGGCCTACTTGGCCGCACGCCACGAATGACCCACCCTCCGTGCCGTCCCCGCCCTGCACCACTTCCGCACCAGTTCGGGGGGTACACCACGGGTACCCAGGGTCGCCGTCGGGCGCAGTCCCCATGCTGCTGCTGTCGGCCACCGCCTCTGACCTGCGGCAAGCCAGCAGCGGCCCTCGTGATCCCCAAGCTCAGAGCGCGGGTTCGGTTCCCGTCATCCGCTCCGCAGAAAAGGCCCAGGTCATGGACTTGGACCTTCAACGCTGTCTAGCCCAATTTGAGAACCCGCACCACGTCCGCACCACATCTGGCGGTCAATTGGAGCACCCACCAGGCCGGCGTTGCCAGGTGGAGGGCGAGGGCAGACTTGTTCCGCTGCTGGACATCAGATCTGCTCCAGAGGCGCTGCTACGGGTTGAAGTCCCAGGGATTGATCACCGCGGCACCGGTGCGCTCCAGATGCTTGATGTTGCGACTGGCTACGGTCCAGCCGTTGGCCACCGCCGTGGCGGCGATGAGGGCGTCCGGCGGGTCGATACTCGTGCCGGCGGCTTTCAGCGCTTTGTGGACGGCGAGGTAGGCGGCCGCCTCTCGTTCGCCGATCGGCGCAATACGGTCCCGGTACTCCAGTCGGGCAGCCGCCAGGACCTCGGCGTACCGGCCTTGCCGTACCGGGTCCGGGGTGGCCGCTACGCCGGCTTCGATCTCGGCCACAGTGATAACGCTCAGGAAGCGGTTGGGCCGCGCGGTCGAACGGAGCCAGGCCACGACACGGGGATCGGGCCGAAGGCGCGTGGTGAGTTCCGCGACGACGTTCGTATCGAGCAGGTAGATCACCGATCGCCCGCCTGGTCGTCGTCGTAGGAGCGTGCGCCGAACTCCAGGCCTTCGAAGGGCTGGGACAGCAGGAACTCCTCGAAGCCGTCGGTAGCCAGGCGAACCCAGCGGCTCAGCATCTGCGGCAGCGCCTCCAGCTCGGTGTCAGCGAGCTCCGCGTCGAAGTGTCGGGCCTGGTCCTCCGGCAGGGACTCCCGGATGTCACGGATAGTTCGCAGCGGATGCGCCGTGCTCGCGGGGCCGAGCGAGCGCGGTGCGCCGCCAGGTGCAGTGGTCATGTTCATCCCCTTCGCCGCATGCGGGCTGCCGTCTCATACCAGGTTAAGGGCACCAGCCACCTCCACAGGAGAGGATCCCGGCCGTGGGCACCCCGAGCGGAGAGTCGCCGCACCACCAACGCACGAGTAGCAGGGGTACGCCAGGGCCAACCACAGACAACGCGAACCCGTAGCCGCTTACCTTCATTGAGCAGCCTCGACGAGGTGAGCTGGGCAAACGCGAACCAGGCACCCGTGATTCCCAAGCTCAGAGCGCGGGTTCGATTCCCGTCATCCGCTCCGCAAAGAAGCTCCGGCTCAGCGGGTCGGGGATTTGCCGCTGCTCAGACCAATCACCCGGCCGCTTGCCATTGCCGTGCCATCGGGCGGCGAATGGGGAGGCGCGAATTGCTGGTGTGCGTGCCGGGCCTCTCCGGCGACGTGCTCCTGGGGCCGGGCGGCGGGTACGCGCTCGTCGCGGGCGGCGGCGGGTTCCTGGTGGGTGCGCTGCCGGAAGGTGCGGACACGGCGCGGGCGCGGCGCTCGGCCTGCGCCCGCCGTCCCGGGTACGTCCGGCCCGCAGCGGCCACCAGAACCGCGCGGTTCGGCGCTTTCCCATGCGTCTGGAAGACCGCCGACGAGGTGCCCGCCGGTTCCCATATCGGCAGGCAACTGGGCCTGATGCGTGCCCTGTGCGCGCAGACCGTCGCCGCCGAGTACTTCACCCGCAGCCGGCTCGACGATCTCCGCCGCAGTCTGGATGTCCGCGAACGCGTCGGCGAGGGGCTCGCCCGCGCCATGGAGGACGTCTTCCACTCCCGCGGGGACTTCTCGATCGCCGCGTCCTCGCGCGAAGAGGACGACCTGGCACCGGAGCAGTTGCGCGCCGAAGTGGGCGATGTCCTTGCGGAACCCTCCGCCCACTGGCACGCGGCATTCGTTCGCGCACGCGGTCGGAGCGGCGGTGGTATCGGGGCCCGGGGCGCCGGCACACACGGTCCGTACGAGTCGAGTGATCGAGCAGGCGTCAAGAAGGTCGAGAAGAAGGCCGCCCAGGTCATCGGCGCTTCACCGCGACAGCGGCGGGCACCGGACGGCCGACTGCGGGCAGCGGCCAACGGGCAGCCGGCGGCGGCCAGCCCGCAGCCAGCCGTCCCTCAGTCCGAAGAGGAGTCGTCACCGTGGCTGCGGACGACCTCCTTCATCTTGGCAACGGCGAACCCCCAGCCCTGCTGGACGGTGGGCTTGGCGGGGACGGCGATCTCGTCGGGGTTGGTGAGGACGTCGAGGAGGACGGGGCCCGGGGTGGCCAAGGCGGTGCGGATGGCTTCGTCGAGGTCGGCGGGGTCGGTGACGCGGATACCGGTGAGGCCGAGGGACGTCGCGACGGCGGCGAAGTCGGGGTTGTCCAGCACGGTGCCGAACTCCGGAAGGCCCGACTGCTCCTGCTCCAACTTGACCATGCCCAGCCGGCGGTTGTCGAAGACGACCAGCGTGACCGGCAGGTCGTACGTCTTGAGGGTCATCAGGTCGCCCAGCAGCATGCTCAGGCCACCGTCGCCACAGAACGCCACGACCTGGCGGTCGCGGTCCAGCAGCTGTGCGCCCAGCGCGTGCGGCATGGCATTGGCCATGGAGCCGAGGTTGTACGAGCCGAGCAGCCGGCGGGTGCCGCGCATCTCGACAAAGCGGGAAAGCCAGACGGTCGCCATGCCCGTGTCGGAGGTGAAGACCGCGTCGTCGGCGGCGTGCCGGTCGACCGCGGCGGCCAGAGCCTCGGGGCGGATGGCGTGCTCGCGGTTGTCCAGCGCCGAACGGACCCGGCCGATCAGGCCCTTGTCGTGGTCGGGGGCGGTCAGTCGGGCCTGCCCCTCGCGCCAGGACTCGAAGTGCTCGACCGCCTTCTCCAGGTGCCCGCGGTCACGGGCGTCGCCGCCACCGGGCGACGTCCCGGACAACTCGGCCAGCAGGTCCCTGACGGTCACGCCGACATCGCCGACCAGACCGATCTCGACCGGAACCCGGCGGCCGATGTGGGTCGGTTCCGTGTCGACCTGGACCACGGTCGCGCCCTCGGGGTACCAGTCGCGGTAGGGGAAGTCGGTGCCGAGCAGGAGCAGGGTGTCGGCCTCCTGGAGGCTGGAGGCGGCGGCGGGGTTGCCGATCAGGCCGGTCTGGCCGACCTGGAAGGGGTTGTCGCCCTCGAAGCCCTCCTTGGCCTTCAGCGTCAGGACCATGGGCGCCGCCAGCCGCTCGGCGAGGGCCAGAACCTGGTCGCGGGCGTCCCGGGCGCCTCGGCCGACGAGCAGGGTGACGCGCTCGGACCGGTCGAGCAGGGCGGCCGCGGCGCGGACCGCGTCGCCGTCCGGCCGGGTCGTGGGCATGGTGAGCGAGAACCGGGACTGCCGGTCCGCGTCGAGCTCCTTCTCCCCGATGTCGCCGGGGACGGAGAGCACGGCGACCCCCCTGCGCCCGATTGCGGTGCGGACCGCGGTCTCCAGCAGCAGCGGCATCTGCTCCGGGGAGGTCACTGTGGCGCGGAAGACCGCGACGTCGCTGAACAAGGCGTCGTTGTCGACCTCCTGAAAGTAGTCGCTGCCCAGTTCGGCCAGCGGGACCTGGCCTGCTATGGCCAGCACGGGAGTGTGGCTCTTGGCGGCGTCGTAGAGGCCGTTGAGCAGGTGCACCGAGCCCGGACCGACCGTCCCCATACAGACCCCGAGTCCCCCGGTGAGCTGTGACTGCGCGCTCGCGGCGAACGCCGCCACCTCCTCGTGCCGGCAGCCCACCCACTCCACGCCGTCGGAGGTGCGGATGGCGTCGGTCAACGGGTTCAGGGCATCGCCGACCACCCCGAAGACCTGGCCCACGCCGAGTTCGGCCAGGGCGTCCACGATGACGCGGGCAACGGTACGGGCCACGGTTCCTCCAGTTCGGGGACAGGACGTACGGGTCTCAGACGGTGAAGCGGTCGGGATCTGCGGCGGACCAGTCGGCCGCCCACGAAGCGGGCGGCTCGGCCCGCAACTGCCCCGGCGACAGCCACTCGTACAGTTCGTCGTAGGAGCGGACCGTGTAGGGGTCGATCCGTCGGCGCAGCATGTGCGGGCGCAACTGCGCCGGGTCGGTGACGCCCATGGACGCCATGATCTGAAGCGCGCTGGCGACGGTCGACTCCTGCAGCCGCTGCACCCGGGCGGACTTGTCGCCGACGTCGAGTGCCCTGGCGCGCCGGGGATCCTGGGTGGTGACGCCCGTCGGGCAGGTGTTGGTGTGGCAACGCTGCGCCTGGATGCAGCCGACGGCGAACATCATGGCGCGCGCGGCGTTTCCGTAGTCCGCGCCCTGGACCATGCGCTTGACGAGGTCGCTGCCAGTGGCGATCTTGCCGCTCGCGCCGATCCGAACCCGATCGCGCAGGCCCACGCCGACCAAGGCGTTGTGCACGGTGACCAGGCCCTCGGTGAGCGGGGTGCCGACGTGGTCGGCGAACTCCAGCGGCGCCGCCCCGGTGCCCCCCTCGGCGCCGTCGACGATGATGAAGTCCGGCGTGGTGCCCTCCTCGATCATCGCCTTGCAGACCGCCAGGAACTGGCTGCGCGAGCCGACGCACAGCTTGAAGCCGGCCGGCTTCCCGCCCGACAGCTCCCGCATCCGGGCGATGAACCGGATCAGCTCGCGGGGCGTGCTGAACACCCGGTGGTACGGCGGCGAGACGACGGTCTTCCCCTGCGGGACATCCCGCACGCGGGCGATCTCCGCGTTCACCTTCGCACCCGGCAGGACCCCGCCGATACCGGGCTTGGCGCCCTGCGACAGCTTCAGCGAGACGCATTTGACGCTGTCATGCGCGGCCTTGTCCGCGAACTCCTCGGGGTCGAAGTCCCCGTCGTCGGTGCGGCAGCCGAAGTAGCCGGTGCCGATCTCCCAGACGATGTCGCCGCCGTGCCGCAGGTGGTACTCCGACAGACCGCCCTCTCCGGTGTCGTGCGCGAAGCCGCCACCGGCAGCGCCCTTGTTCAGGGCCAGGATCGCCTGCGCGGACAACGAGCCGAAGCTCATGGCGGACACGTTGAGCAGCGCCATGTCGTACGGCTTGGTGCAGTCCGCGCCGCCGATCCGCACGCGTGGCGCCTCGTCGGGCACCGGCCGCGGGGCCATCGACGGTACGAGGAACTCGTGGCCCGGGCGGTAGACATCGCGCTCGGTGCCGTAGGGCTCCTCGGCGTCGGTGCCTTTGGCGCGCTCGTAGACGATGCTTCGGGTGTCGCGGTCGAACGGCCGGCCGTCGAAGTTGCGCTCAATGAAGTACTGCTGCAACTCCGGGCGGATGCTCTCCAGCAGGAAACGGGCGTGGCCGATCACCGGGTAGTTGCGCAGCACCGAGTGGCGCCGTTGCAGCAGGTCGTACGCGCCCAGGAGTCCGAGGAGGGCGATAGGCACCGCGGCCACCCACCACCAGAGCGAGGTGCCGAGGGCTGCGAGGACCGCCCCGGCAGCCAGAAGAAGGGTCGCGACCACCGCGCCGAATCTCATCACCTCAGGCGCCTAGCCGGAGAACGCGCCTCCACGCCGCACGTAGTGTCAAGCTCTGGTCATGACCGTCAGCCCGGCACCGCCCCTCGGGACATGGCGCCTGACGCCGCTGCCGGCACACGGACGGGCCGGACCCCGCACCACATCCGCACCACGCACAGCGGTACGGCGCGGGCAACCACGGTCACCAACAGCCTCGTCCATGTGGACGCTTCAGGACCGGACGTCCCGCTGACCAGCACGGACGCCGACAGAGCACCCGTGATTCCCAAGCTCGGAGCTCGGGTTCGATTCCCGTCATGCGCTCCATTGGTGGCCATGACGCGGGGTGCGTTGCCGGCGTGGACGGGACAACAGCGACTCACCTTGCCCACCACCGTCCAGCCCTGGTTCCGGCTGACGGTCACGGCCAACAGTGGCTTGCCGGCCGGTCAGCTCTCGGAGTTCGAGGTCCGGAGTTCGCAGCACCAGACCCGGCTGCGCGCGGGGCGGTGCGTGCGCGCGGCGCTGCCCCGGGCGATCATGCTGGTGATCGAGTAGCGTCCCGCCTTACGTCGTGGAGGATGACCCGTGTCGAAGCCGCCCCTGCCCGAAGCCGCCGTCGCCATGCTGGAGAAAGCCAACCCCGCCGTCATCTCCACGCTGCGCCGGGACGGCCAGCCGGTGTCCGCGGCCACGTGGTACCTGTGGGACGACGGGCGTGTGCTCATCAACATGGACGAGGGGCGCGTGCGGCTCCAGCACGTGCGCAACGACCCCAGGGTCTCGCTCACCGTGCTCGACGAGGGCGGCTGGTACACCCATGTGACCATCATCGGCCGCGTCGTCGACCTGCAGGAGGACACCGACCTGTCCGGCATCGACCGGCTGTCCCGCCAGTATCTGGGCAAGGACTACGGGCAGCGCGACCGGCGCCGCTACAGCGCGTGGATCGAGATCGACCGCTGGCACGGATGGGGCGCGCTGAAGGACAACGAGCAGCCCGGCTGACGCGGCCGCGGATCCAGACACGGATCCGCGCGCCCTGTCCGCCGTACGACATACGGCGGTCAGGGCGCCCTGGCCTCAGCAGAGATCGACTGCTGGGCGGACAAGGGCTGCCAGGGCGCCGGACCAGCTGTCCGCGTGCCGTACCGAGGTCGATGGGTCACCCAGCGCGACCTGCGGAGCCGGTCCAAAGAGATCATGGACGCCGTCCAGGGCGGGCAGTCCTTCACCGTCACCCGTGACGGGCACCAGATCGGGGAACTGATCCCGCTGCGCCGCAGACGACGGTTCGTCCCACGCTCGGAGTTCGCCGCCATGTCCCGCACAGCCTCGGACGTCTCCCTGGAGGCGTTCCGGGCCGACCAGGACGCCACAGCCGAGCAGGAGACGGACGACCCCTATGCCCGCTGAGTACGCCCAGGGCCTGCTCGACACCAACATCGTCATCCTGCGCAAATGGATCGACCCCGCGGAACTCCCCGCCGAGGTGGCGATCAGCGCCATCACCCTGGCCCAACTGTCCGCGGGACCCAACGAGGTGCGCAGGAACGAAGAGCAGAGCGACTACGACGAGCACACGGAACGGGGGCGCCGCCTCGACATCCTGCAACGCGCCGAGAACGAGTTCGACCCCATCCCCTTCGACACCGAAGCCGCCCGCATCTACGGCAGGGTCCGCGCAGCCGTCATAGGCGCCGGCCGCAGACCCCGCCGCCGCGTCGCCGACCTCATGATCGCCGCCGTCGCCATCGCCGAAGAACTCCCCCTCTTCACCACCGACCCCGACGACTACAAAGGCCTCGACGGCCTCCTCACCGTCGTCCCCGTCACACGACCCACCGTCCTCCACGACCGATAGGGCCTGCCCGCCGTACGGTCGCGGTCTTCGGCCGGTGCCCGCGGAACCCGCTTGCGCCGCTGCCGGAGGCAGGCGCCGGAGTCCGGCACGTTGCGTGATTCACGGCAACCGCAACTGAGAGCGCGGCCGGTCTCCGCTCATGCGGGGTAGCACGGCCGCGCCATTCCCGTGGGGGGAATTCTGGATCGCCAACCCCGACGGCACGAACACGTACGTGCTCGTCGACAGCAAGACCCTGCCGGTCGTGGTCAGCCCGAGCCGCATCCGCCTCGGCCACTCCAGCGTGCAGATCAAGTTCGGCACGAAGGCGTCCGCGTCGGGTGTCGTGGAGTACCTGCGGCGGCACCTGGCGCCCGGCGAAGGGCGTGGCCCTCGACATGGGCTACTACGCCACGGCGACCAGCGGTGCCGGCGGGCGCTTCACGCTCACCTACCTGTACTTCCCGTACGACGACTCCACGTACACGGTGGAGACCAGCATGGACAGCTACCTGGCCGACCCGTATCTGACGCCCTCGCACGCGCAGTTCAAGGTCGACGTCATCAACCGGACGAGCATCTGCTCCTGTTCGAGCTGGCTCGACGCGAACTCCGACCTGCACATCGAGGGCAGCATCTCCGCCAGCAACGGCAAGGTGCCGCCGAACCGCAGGATCTACCTCCAGCAGTCGGCCGACGGCAGGACCGGCTGGAAGTCGATCGGCTGGTTCACCGCAAAGCCCAACGGCACCTTCGACCTCGACGGGTACGTCTCGGTGCCGAAGGGTTACTGGCGGCTGTACTCGGCGGCCTCGGCGGACTACCAGGCCGGCTACTCCAACTCCGTGCACTTCAACCGCACCGCCACCCGGATCGCCGGCTTCAACGCCGGTCCCGAGCCGGTCCGCAAGGGCCACACGGTGACCTCCACCGGCATCCCCGTGACCTGGACCGCCGTGTCGGCCGCGGTCCGGGACGGCTGTCGGCGACGGATTTTACCAAGAGCGCGCACGAAAGCCCGGAGTGACACGACCGCGGGCGCTCCGCGTGGTGCGGTGGTCTGCCGCGGGGCGGCCGCATGCGCGGCTCTCCGCTGGTCCGCAGCCGTGGCATACGGTCTAGCCGAATGCCACGCTGTTCACTCGTCTGCCGCGTCCTGGACCGGCCCCCGCTCTCGTTGAGGAGGTGTGAACCCCCTCTCTGGCCAATTGACTTCCGAGGATTCGGGCCATCTGCCTGCCGGCTCCGGTCCCGTTCCGCAGACATTCACTCCCGTGGACGACGTGGAGGTGCCGGGCGATGCGGGACGCGGCTGCGAACCGGCCGTCGTCCTCCCGCCGTACCGTTCCCTTCTGGGTGAGTTCCTCGTCCTGATGGGGCGCATGGAAGTCGACTTCGTGCGGCGTCCGGACACCGCACTGCTCGCAGACCCGACGAGCGCCGCCCACCGTCAGGACCCGCAGCACCACTGGGCCCCCCTTGTATGAATACGACACCTACGGGGTGTTGGACTCTGACTGGTACGCCCCCCGGCCGGGGCAGCAACAGGACGTCGTCCCCGAGACGCAGAGGGAAGGGACGCAGTTCGAGACGCAGTTTGTGGCGCAGGCCGACGGCACCGGACGACCGTGGGACATCGACGCGGAGTTCGAGTACCTGTTCCAGCCGCCGGTGCCGGAGACGGCGCCGCCGCCCCAGGTCGACCTGCCCGCGCCGCCGCCCCTGGTCCACCGCCGCCGCAGGCGTCCCCGTGTCGCGCGGCTGCAGCGGTCGGCAGTCATCGGGGGAGCCGTCGCGGGCATCAGCGCCGTGGCCACCGGCACCGTCAGCGTGCTCAGCGCCATGGTCGCGTACGGCCCGATGCGCCAGTTGGCCGCTCCGACCACCCAGGGCCTGGCCGGTGCGTGGCCGCTCCTGGTGTACGGTCCGTGGCTCGTCGGCTGCCTGTCCATCCTGAACGCCGCCACGCATCGGCGCACGGGGCGGGCCGGATGGGTCGCGATGATCCTCTTCTCGATGATCGCCACGGCTCTGTGCGTCATCCACGCCCCGAGGACGATCACTGCCAGCGCGGTCGCCGGCCTGCCGCCGTTCTCCGCGCTGACCAGCTTCCTCCTCCTCTCCCGCCAGATCACCCTTCTCCGCCCACGCCATGCGAAGCCGCCCCCTCAGACGAAGCATCCGCGGCGGACGAAGCTGCCGCGCCAGCGCAGACATTGACCCCGGCGAAAGCGGGCGTGGGGGGCCTCGGGCCACGACTAGACGGCTGGAAAGCTGGACGACCAGCGGCGCGGGTGCCCGAGCAAGGCGGCCGATGCGGCCGGGCAGTCCTGACGGAAAGGGTGGGCAGTCCCCACAGAAAGGCCAGCGTACGCCTCAGAGAGAGCGACCGGACGATGATGGAAAACCCGCGAACAGAAGGCTGGTTCGTCTGGGGGATGCACTCCACCGACCTTCCCGACACTCCGGGTGTCCCGCGCCTGGTGGTTGAGCTCCCCGCAGTCAAGGAAATGATCGAGATGCTTGCGCAGAGGTACGTCACCGGGCAGGAGCTCCACGAGGCGCTGGACGCCTTCGCACAACGGATCAGCCCGCCGGACTACCGGAATCACTACGCCGAGGAGGAGACGACCGGGTACGACTGCCCGCACAACTGTCCCGTGTGCATCGGCGCGCGGCCGGAGTTCGACGCGATCGCCGCCGAGTCATACATGCACAAGGTGCGCCACTCCGACCCGGACCGCTACCCGTATGCGGCCGGAAAGACCACGCTGCACAGGAGCTACTGCCCCCGGGTGGCGCGGTATGTCGGCTATGCCGAACCGATGGGGCCGCCGTGGCCCCTGGCCGGCCTGCCCGCGTTCGCCCACCACGGAGTGTGCAGCACCTTGTGGGCGGCCGGGATGAAGATCATGACAGCGGAAGAAGCCACCGAATGGGTGAGGTGGCAGACCGACCCCCGCCACGGAACCGGCTACAAACTGTGCTGCGACTGCCTGTCGCCCGTCCCGGCGGCCGTGTCGGGCGAGGAGAGCACGTTCGACGTCAACTACTGGTCCGCGGACAGCACCGTGACGTGGGGATGACGGGGCGCGCCCCTCCAAATCGACGGCACGCCGCGACGAACGCCAGGCGCGGGAAGCCCGGCACCTGGAACCCCGATCCGACCGCCCTCCAGTTCACCTTCGCGGTCATGCCGGACACCCAGTTCCCGTACTGGGGAAGCCAGGACAGCGTCAACCGGGAACCGCAGGAGGAGTCGTTCCGCTTCGTCATCGACCACAGCGGGACCCCCGACACCAACATCGTCTTTGTGGCGCACCTCGGCGACCTGACGCAGGACGCCGACCCGCTGTCCTTCCGCGAGGTCGACAAGGCGTTCGCGCTGCTGGACTCGCACGGCGCCGCGTACAGCGTGCCGGCCGGGAACCACGACGTGAGCGGCGACGACAGCCGCGGTGACACGCCGTACCTGCAGATGATGGGACCGCAGCGCTTCCGGCGCTCGAAGTCGTTCGTCGGGTCGGACCCGACCGCCTACGACACCGCGCACGTCTTCCAGGCCGCCGGCCGCTCGTGGCTGGTGCTTGCGCTGGACTGGCGGACCACCGACCCGGGCTACGCGTGGGCCGGAGAATCGTGATGCCGAAGCGAGCGGAGTGATCCCCGTGCGGGGCCTGGATTCCGGGCCCCTCACGAGCCAGAGTTGCCGAGGCGCAGGCCGCCCCCCGACCCTCGACTTCGCGCGGGGCAGCGCAGCATCGTCGCCGCCGTGACCGATGGGCGACTCGCCCGAAGAGACCGGTGCCTCGGCATGCAGGCGCCGACCCGGGATACGCCACGCACATGACGAGCCACGCCGGCGTGAACGAACCGCAGCAGGAACGCCCGCGCGTCGGCGGTACGTAGCGGCATACGCCCTCGCCGGTGACCGGCGTTCGCCCGAGGAGGGGGGCGTGCGGGCTGACGCGACAGCGCGTGTGGCCGCGTGGAGGACTGTCTGCGGCTGGCCATCGCCACCGTGCACGACGACACCTCCGCGCTGCGGCGGTACCTGATCGAGGAGGGCCTGCTCGGGCGCACCGCGGACGGCTCGGTCTACCAGCGCCTGCGCTGAAACGGCCGCGCCGCGAGCCGGCAGGCGCCGCGGACCGGGTGGCAGCCCACCGCAAACTGCGCCGGCGCGCCCGCCCCCGGCGCCACGCGCCACGAGCGCGAAGGGCTTCCCCGGTTCAGTGGGAGAGGCCGGCCGGCCGGAGGGGTCCGGCCGGCGGGAGGTCAGCAGGCTTCTCGGGGTGCAGGCCGAAGGTGATGACCGGGGCGAGCGCGTGCAGGAAGCCCTGGGCGTCGAACATCTCGCCGGCGGAGGCGACGCCGGTGGTCCTGGTGCGGCCGGTCAGTACGCGGTCGAGGGCCTCGGCGACCAGGGGGGCGGTGACGGCGTAGATGTCCTGGCCGCCGGCCGTGGCGCGGCGTTCGGCTCCGGCCGAGCGCACGACCACGTCGACGAGGAAGGTCTGGTCCGAGCGCCCGGTCCTGTCGGTGGCGGTCGGGGCCGGTGTGTGCGGGGCGGCGATGTCGCGGACCGCCTCGGCGGTCATGTAGGTGGTCACCTCGGGGATGGACAGGTGCTGGGGGACGGTGACGACGTCCGCCATCGTGAACTCCCCGATGACCTGCCGGGGTCCCATCGGGTCCGGGAAGGTCCACTCCAGGGTGGGAGCCTCGTCGGTGCGGTGCTCCCACTGTCCGCCGGTGTAGCGCAGGCGGACGTCGCCGCGCCGTTCGCGGGAGACTGCGCCCGAGAGCCGGGTGCCTGCGGTGGGGTGCCAGTTGCTGAGGCCGTAGGCGATGTGAGCCTCGTCGGCTTCGGTCCAGTCGCCCATCGCCGCGGTGGCCAGCAGGTCGCCGAGACCGCCGAAGAAGGCCATGGCCGGGACGATGACCGCTCCCGCGTCCCGGGCCCGCTCGCGGTAGTGGGCGAAGGTGTCGAGGTTGGCCTCGAGTTCGGCGGCGACGTCCAGGTACGGGATCCCCGCGCGCAGCGCGGCCTCGATGACCGGGCCAGTGGTGGAGGCGAAGGGACCGGCGCAGTTGATGACCGCCACCGTTCCCCCCAGGGCGCGGTCCAGCGAGGCGGGGTCGTCGACCGACGCCACCCGGGCCGTCAGCCCGTGCTCGCCGGCCAGCTCCTCCAGAGCACGCGCGTTGCGCCCGGACGGCACCGGGACGTACCCCCGCCGGGCCAGCTCCGCGACCACGAACCGGCCGGTGTGACCGTACGCGCCGAACACCGCGACCAGCTGACCTGACCCCATGGGACTGCTCCTTCGCATTCGGACGCCGGCCCGCGCTACCGATCCCCGCGGCCTGACACCCCCATCCTGTCCTCGCGGCGGCACCCGCACGAGTGTCGGAAACGACGGGACGCGTACAGTTCCGGACATGCCCACTGTCGCGCTGGCCGTCGCCGACGGCATGCTCTCCTACGAACTGTCCGTGGCCGTGGAGATCTTCGGGTCGGACGTGGCCCACATCGTGGACCCCTGGTACGACTTCCTCCTCTGCGGCAGCGGTCCGGTGCGCGTCGGCCGCTTCCGCCTGGAACCCGACCACGGACTCGAGCACCTCACGTACGCGGACACGGTGATCGTCCCCGCCTGGGCCGACACGGATCGCGAACCGCCCGCAGAACTGGTCGAGGCGGTCCGCGCCGCCCACACGGCCGGCGCGCGCGTGGCCTCGCTGTGCACGGGCGCCTTCGTCCTGGGCGCGGCGGGACTCCTCGACGGCAGGCGCGCCACCACGCACTGGGCCCACACGCGGGAGTTGGCCAGGCGCCACCCGGCAGCCACCGTCGATCCGGACGTCCTCTACGTCGACAACGGCGACGTCCTCACCTCCGCGGGCAAGGCCGCCGCCATGGACCTGTGCCTGCACCTGGTACGCCTCGACCACGGATCGGCCATCGCCAACACGATCGCCCGCCGTCTGGTCATCCCGCCGCACCGCGACGGCGGCCAGGCCCAGTTCATCGCGACGCCCGTCCCCACGCCGGGCAACCACCCCCTGGGCGAGCTCTTCCCCTGGGTGCTGGAGCGGCTGGACCAACCGCTCACCGTGGAGGACCTGGCCCGCCGGGCCCGGATGAGCTCACGCCACCTCGGCCGCCACTTCAAGCAGCTCACCGGCACCACGCCGCTGCAGTGGCTCCACTCCCAGCGCATCCGCCACGCCCAGGAGTTGCTGGAGACCACCAACGCCACCGTGGACACCATCGCGGTGGCCACCGGCATGGGTACCGCCACCACCCTGCGCCGCCACTTCCACCGCAGCGTCGGCGTCCCCCCCGACACCTACCGCCGCACCTTCCGCCCCTCCGCCTGACTGCGTGAGGTCCGGGACGGTGCCAAGCTCCTAAGCAAGCGCCTTTGTGAGGACCGGAGTTGCGAGGTCAGGGTGCCCAACGGGCCTTGGCCCGGGTCGGGGGCGCGTGGAAAGGTGGTGCGGTGCATACGAGCCCTGTCGACTGGACCGCTGTCGCCGCTGAAAACTTCGCCTTTCCGGCCGGGGTGGGCGCGCGGCGGATCGGGGACGAACTGGCGGGGATGCTCGTTTCCCCCGACCCGCGAGTGCGCGACGAGTACGCCTATACGGCCGCCGCCGGCTGGATCCGCGGCGGGTACCTCGACGAGGTGCTGGTCGCCATGGGGGACGCCGCCGCCGAGCGCTTCGTCCACCCCGAGGTGCAGGCCCGCACGTTCGCGCCGCTGGTGCTCACGTGCGTGCTCGACCGGGGCCGGCAGGTGCCGGGGGCCGTGCCGGAAGCGGCCGTGCTCCGCTGGTACGCCGACTTCGCCGCCTGGTACCCGCACGAGCGCGACACCCGCGGCTGGGACGACGCCATGGGCTGGTTGCACGCCGTCGCCCACGGCGCCGACGCCGCCGCGAGCTTCGCCGCAGCGCTGCCCGACCACCGCACCGAGCTGCTGGAGTTGTGCGCCCAGCGGATGACGGCAAAAGGCGGCGACTACCGCTACGTCCAGGTCGAGGACGCGCGGCTCGCCGCGGCGATCACCCGTATCCTGCTCGCGCCCGGACTCACCGCCGGACAGGCGACGGGCTGGCTGGACATCGTGACGGCGGCGTTTGCGGACGGCGGCCCCGGCGCCGTACCCGCATGGGCCTTCAACACCTTCGCCACGCTGCAGTCCCTGCATCTCCACCTGAACCGGGGCCTGGCCGAGGGCGGCGTTCCGCCGCACGCGGACGAAGTGGCCGGACGCCTCGTCGAGATCCTGCGGCTGCCGTACCGCTGGCTGGGCTGACGAGGGCCTTTCACGCGGACATCGGGCGGCTAGGGCCCGGTGGGACGTCCACCCCGTGCGGTCACGGCGTCGGCACCGGTCGGCGCAGCAGATACGCGGCCACCGCGCCGGACACGGCGAACACGCAGGCCACGAAGATCACGCCCGCGCTGCGGAGTCCCACCGCCACCGCCAGGGCGCCGATGCCGACCACCGGTACGGAGATGCCGACGTAGGCGGCGACGAACAGGGCCGAGATCGTCGCGCCGCGCTGCTCCGCGGGGGCGACCCGGCTCACGGTGGTCACGGCTCCCCGGAAGGCCAGGCCCTGGCCGATGCCGCTGACCACCGCGCCCGCGACGAGCACGCCCAGCGACTTCAGCAGGAGGGAGCAGCCGATGAGGGCCAGTCCTGCCATCAGGACCAGGCAGCCCAGGGGCAGGGCGCGTGACGGGCCGACCGGGCCCATGAGGAACTGCCCGACGGTCGAGGCGACGAAGACGGACAGGACGACGGCACCGAGGACGGCGAGGTTGTCCTCCTGGAGGTACTGGGACATGAAGGCGGGGGACACGGCGGTGAACAGGCCCAGCACCGAGAACCCGGCGAAGGCGGCGAGCGCCGCGGGTACGAACACCCCCCGCACCTGGGCGGGCACGTACATGCCCTGCGGACGCAGCGGTGGTCGGGGGTCCTGGCGGGCCACCGTCTCCGGCAGCGCCCAGGTGATGGCGCAGCAGACCACGAGCAGGCCGAGGTGCACCAGGTAGGGCAGCCGCAAGGGGTGGGGCGCGTACTGCGCCAGCACTCCGGACAGCAGCGGCCCGCAGCCGAGGCCGCCCATGTTGGCGACCGTCGCCGCCAGTGCGGCCCGACCGCGTTGCCCGGGAGGGGCCAGGTCCATGACGGCGGCCGTGGCGGAGCCGCTGAGGAGTCCCGCCGCGAAGCCCGACAGCAGGCGCCCCGCGAACAGGGGCGCCAGCCCGCCCTCGAACACGAAGCACACCGCACTCAGCATGGACAGGCCCAGCGCCAGCAGCAGGATGGGGCGGCGGCCCAGCAGGTCGGAGAAGTTGCCGGCGACCAGCAGGGCGGCGATCACGCCGCCCGCGTAGACGGCGAAGACCACCGTCACCATGAATTCGGAGAACCCGATCTCCTGGCGGTAGAGCCCGTAGAGCGGGGTCGGCAGCGTGGTTCCCGCCATTCCCACGGCGAACACCACAGCGGCCAGGAGGTACCAGGGCCGGACGGGGCGCTCAGCCGCGCCGGGAAGTCTCATGACCACACCGTAGGCAGCCGCCCGGCCCGGGGGCCGTCGCCACTCCCCCACCGTCCTGAGGAGGGCGGGCGGCACTGGGCCAGGTGGTGCTCACTCGGGAGGGACCGTTCGTCGTGATCGCACGGCTGCAGGGCCGACCGCCGCCGGGCCGACCGCCGCCGTGACCGACTCCCTCCGCCCTCGGCCGCCCTGGCGGCCGACCGCCGTGGCGGCCAGCAGCGTCGCGGCGGCGAGGGAACCCCAGAGCGCGGCGGGGCCGTGGGCGGCGAGGGCGGTCATGACGGCGGGGGAGATCGCGAGGCCGAGGCCGGTGGAGAGCTGGAGTCGGGCCAGGGCCCGGCCCAGCGCGTGCGGTGGTGCGGTGGCCGCGACGAGTGCGGTGGCGCTGCCCGCGTAGAGGATCTCGCCGAGCGTGCACAGGACGGACACCACGGTGATCGCCGGGGCGGCCAGCCCGTGGCGCAGCGGACTCGCCAGGAGAAAGCCGAGGTAGGAGAGGGTGAGGATCACCCCGGCGGTCATCAGGGTGAGGTGGCGCGGGAAGCGGGACATCCTGACGGTCACGCCGACCTGCAAGGCGACCACCAGCACCGTGTTGACGACGAAGATGCCCGCCGACCAGACCGGGGAGGCGCGCACCTGTGTCGCGAGGACCAGGGGGAGGGCGACTTCGGGGACGTTGAGGCAGAAGGCGAAGACGACGTTGGCGGGCAGCACCGCGCTCATGGACGGGGCGGGCGCGTCCGGCGCGGAGGAGGCCGGGCGGGTGGGCGGAGCGGCGGAGACGTGGACCGACCACGCCAGGACCGCCGCGGTCAGGTAACCGACGGCGGTGGCGGCGGCCAGCGCTCTCAGAGCCGGGGTGCCACCGGCGAGGCAGGCGGTGGCGACCAGCGCGCCGACGCCCATCCCGGCGTTGCGCACCGACCGCGCGGCGGCCAGGGCCGCGTCGCGGGTACGGCCGCTGGAGACGGTCGCCACGAGTGCGGCGTGCGCGGCGGGCCACGCCTGGTTGCCGATGCCGAGGAAGAGCGCGGCGGCCGCGAACATCCCCGGGTTCCCGCCGGGTGCGGCCAGCAGCAGCGCCACGCCGACGACACGCACCAGCATGGCCGCGGCCACGGCGTCGCTGCGCGCGCCCCGGTCCAGCCAGCGGCCGAGCGCGGGCGTGCAGCCCAGACCGGTGACGATGCCCGCCGTCATGGCGATGCCGGTGGTCGTGGCGGACAGCCCCAGCACCCTGATCCCGTAGAGCAGCAGGAACGGCCGCAGCATGCCGGTGCCGAGCGCGTCCACGGCGACGGCGACGGCGTAGCGGGGACCCCCGGAGGCCTGTACGAGGTCGCGGGGCACGGTGGTCGTCATGCCGTCACCGTGCGCGGCCGCGCACCGGCCGGTCACGCGGGTTGACGGTTCGCGTCAACCGGGGCGGGGCCGACCCCGTCCACCGGCGATGATGGGGAGGTGACTCTGCACATCGACATCGCCGGAGTACCGCCGGAGCGGCTGTGCTTCGCCGCGTCGCCGCTCGCCGAACTGACGGCGATGCTGCATGTGCTCGCCGCTCCTGACCATCACCCGCACCTGGCGGCGTGGTCCGCGGGTGTCCGGGCCGCGCTGCGTCCGGAGCTGGCGGAGCGGCTGCAGGAGGCCGAATTCCTGTGGCGGTCGTCGCGCGCGGACTTCCTGCTGCCTGCCAGGCCGCGGGCGACCCTCGCCGAGGAACTCGACGACGTCGACCGCCTCGACGACGACGCCTATGTGACCTCCGCGCTGATCACGACCTGCGGCAGCAGCCGCCTGTTCTTCGGCGGGCCGTCCCCGCTCACCGACGCCGGGGCCCGTGAGCGCGCCCTGGACCGGGCGCAGGCCCGGGGCACGCTCCAGGAGGCGTTCGCCGAGAGCCTGCTGAAGGACCCGACCGGCGTCCGGGCCCGGGTGCGCGAGACGCTCCAGCAGTGCGCCGAGGCGTTCTTCGACGCCGCCTGGCCCGGCCTGGCCACCCAACTTGCCGCGGACATACGGCTCAAGGCCGACCTCAGGGCCCGGCAGGGACTCGGTTCGGCCCTGGCCTCGGTCTCGGCGGCCGTCACCCTGGACCGCGACGGCGAGCGCATCCTCGTCGACAAGCTGCAGGACAACGCGAGCAGCGCGCGCGGATCGGGCGTCACGTTCATCCCCAGCGTGTTCGGCCATCCGCACCTCGTCGCGGTGCACGCCGCCGGCCGCCGGCCCACCCTGCAGTACCCGGTCACGGCATGCGGCACGTCCGGGCCGGTGCCGCTGGAAACGGTCCAGCTGCGGCTGGAGGCGCTGGCCCACCCGGTCCGGCTCCGGCTGGTACGCACCCTGGCCCGCGGCCCCCACACCACCGGCGAACTGGCCGACGCATGGGGCCTGACCGCGCCCGAGGTCTCCCGCCACCTGGCCATGCTGCGCCGGGCCGGCCTGCTCACCTCCCGACGTCGCGGCCGCTACGTCCACTACGCCCTCGATCTCACCGCCGCCTCGACGCTGGGCGCGGACCTCTTGGCGGCGGTGCTGCGCTGAGGCCGCGTACCGAACGGGGAGGGGCGGTGCCCGCGGCCGGGTCGCACGGGCGGTACGTCCGGTCGGCCGAGGCCGCCGACGGCACGGCTCCGGCGCGGCTCCGGCGGGCACTTCGGGACGCGTGGCCGTCGCGCGAGCGCCCTGCAAGCGTTACCGCCGGGCCACTTCCGCGCGGCGTCCAGCGGGTAAAGTGCCAAGCTTGAGCTGGGAGTCATGCCCGAAAGGGCAGGGGCGGGGAGCGGAAAAAGGCATGCGCACGCGTATACGGAGAGCAGCCGTCACGACAAGCGGGGCGGTCCTTGTCCTGGCCTCCCTGGCCGGCTGCGGCAGCGACAGCACCACCCCCGGGGCCCGGGCGGCGCAGTCGGCGACGTCGGTGTCCGGCGTCCCCGCCCGGCCCCTCAGCCAGGCTGAGTTGTGGAACGCGGTCATCACCGCGGAGGACGTCCCCGGCTTCGAGGTCGACTACGTCCAGAGCAGGAACGCCCCCTTCCGGCCCGGAATCCCGGCGAACCGCCTGCCCGCCGTCTTCCCGGCCGCCTGCGCCCCCGCCTACTGGAGCACCCAGGCCGCCAGCGCCTATCCGGCCGGCGCCCGCATCGACGCGATGGCCCACACCACCGGCACCCCCGAACAGTTCGGCAACGTCGTCCTCACCGACTACAGCGCGACCGGCGCCTCCGCAGCCATGGCCGATCTGCGCACCTCGCTCAAGGCCTGCGCCGGCGCCCACATCGAACGACACGACCCCCTGGCCGGCGGCATCTCCTTCACCCGCCCCACCCTCCGGCCCGGCCCCCGCCTCGGCGACGACGCCCTCACCTACCGCATCACCCAGAACGTCGCCGGCGACGACCTCGACCCCGAGCCCCTCGAGGTCCCCATGACCTTCACCGTCGTCCGCACCGGTACCACCGTCGTCACCTTCTGGAACCAGGGCGACGCGACCAGCGCCACCCCCGCGGTCATCGCGCCCCCACTCATCCCCGCGCAGATCACCAAACTCACCCGGTTCGCCAAGGCGCGGCACAGCACCGTATGACGCCCGTGCCGCGGCGTCGGTAGGATGGGAGTCGGGTTGCCCGGCGCGTCCGGCTGCGGCGACGCCTCGGCGGTCGGAGCCGGGGATCGACACCAGCTCGACAAGTCCCGGACGCCACGCCCGTATCCCCGGCCCCAGCACCGGCACGGCATCTGCTGACCCGCACTCCGCACACGGCGCCTGAAGGGCGCGGGCGGAGCGAGGGGAGGAAGGCGGCGACGGGCACGGCGACTCGTCGCCCGCGACGTCTCCGGCGGCACTATTCGCGGCGGGCTCGGGCGCGGTTGGCGCGGCGTCGCACCGAGCGGCGCTCGTCCTCGCTGAGTCCGCCCCAGATGCCGGAGTCCTGACCGGTCTCCAGTGCCCAGGTTCGGCACTGGTCCATGACCGGGCACCGGCGGCAGACGGTCTTGGCTTCCTCGATCTTCAGCAGCGCGGGGCCGGAGTTGCCGACGGGGAAGAACAGTTCGGGGTCCTCGTCACGGCACGCGGCGCGGTGTTGCCAGTCGGGGGTCATGGTTCCTCCATCGCTCGATCGGCCTTCCGGTGGGTGAGCGGCCGGGCGGGGGTGCGGCCGGCGGGCCGGCCTCGACTTCTCCGCCCCCCTGGGCGGCTGCGCTCTCCGGCTCGCCTTTCCGATGAGATGGAGCCCAACCACAATGTGGGGAAGCCACGGGTTCAAGCGGGCACGCGGCACCACTTCAAGCCATCCGCCCGGGCGGTGCCAGGTCCTCAGCCGAGCCCGACGACGAGCGCGGCGGCGATGACGATCAGAACCGCCGCCGACAGCAGGACGATGCGCCCCAAGGACAGGGATCCGGCAGCGTGGTGGCTGGGGCGCCCCTCTCGTGCGTGCTTGTGCGGGTGGCCGACAGACGCGTCGGCGCCCCACGGGCTGGTGCTCTGTGTGGTCATCCTGAAGTGCGTCATGGTGACCTCCTGACCGCTGAGCGGGAAATGAAGCCGAAGACGACGGACGAGATCGCATCCGGGGCCCATAGCCGTTGGCTATCACGGAGGTTCTTGGACAGGGGCCCGCTCAGGGAACGACGATCGGAGCCGTAGCGGACGCGGCGTCGGCCCGACCGCGATGTGGCGGAGTCAAGGGGGAGATCGACTGTGCGTTACCGGCTGCTGGGCCAGACCGGGCTGCGTGTCTCGGAGTTGTTCCTGGGCGCGATGACCTTCGGCGAGCAGGGGGGCGTCGGCGCCCCGCCGCAGGAGTGCCGCCGCATGCTCGACACGTACGCGGACGCCGGCGGCAACGTGGTCGACACGGCGATCAACTACCGGGGCGGGGAGAGCGAGACCATCCTCGGCGAGCTGCTCGAAGGGCGCCGCGACCGCTTCGTCCTGGCCACGAAATACACCGTCTCCCGGGACGGGGGCGACCCGAACGCCGCGGGCAACCACCGCAAGAACCTCGCCCTGTCCCTGGAGACGAGCCTGCGACGGCTCCGCACCGACTACATCGACCTCTACTGGGTGCATCTGTGGGACAGGCACACCCCGGTGGAGGAGACCATGCGGGCGCTGGACGACGCCGTACGCGGCGGGAAGATCCTCTACGTGGGCATATCGGACACCCCGGCGTGGGTCGTCTCGCGTGCCAACACCTTGGCGCAATGGCGTGATTGGACCCCGTTCGCGGGTCTGCAGGTCCCCTACAACCTGCTCAACCGCGACATCGAGCGCGAACTGCTGCCGATGGCCGAGGCCTTCGGGATGAGCGTGGCCACCTGGGGACCGCTGGCCGGCGGGGTCCTCTCCGGCAAGTTCACCCGGCCCGGTGGCCCGGACGGGCCCACCCGCGTCGCCCCCGAGTCGCTCGGCGAGCGCGACCTGGCCGCGGCACGGGCCGTCCAGGAGGTCGCCGGGGAGCTGGGGGTCACCGCGTCGCAGGTGGCGCTCGCCTGGACCCGCGCCCGCTCCCGCGCCGTCCACCCGATCATCGGCGCCCGCAGCGTGGCACAGCTCAAGGACAACCTCGGTGCCGTCGACGTCACCCTCCCCGCGGACGCGGTCGAACGCCTGGACGCGGCGGTGGACTTCACCGCGGGCTTCCCCACCGACTTCATCGCCCAGACCAGCCCCTGGGTCTTCGGCGAGGCGTCCGCGAGGCTCGACGGAAGGCCCTGACCTCGCTGCCTCCCGAGCTGGTGGCTCCCTGACCACCCCGTACGGGCCCGCCCCCCGTGGCCGGGCCCGTACGGCGTCAGCGGGTCAGGACGGCGCCCGAGGCGAAGGAGTCGCCCCCGTCGCTCGACACGTAGTGCCAGGCCCCGACGGTGAGATGGGCACCCGAGGAGACCACCGAGGAGACGCCCAGCGGCAGTTGCGGGTCGTTCTCCGGCAGGCCGAGGGAGCTCCAGCCCGCAGCGGGGCTCCAGGCCAGGCCGACCGCCGCGTCGTCGTTGCCGCCGACCACGGCGAGACCACCGCGCGGGCGAAGGGTCAGCGCCTGCAGGGCGAAGGTGCCTGCGGGCAGCGGCACTTGGGCCCACGAGGTGCCGTTCCAATGGAGAGCCAGCCCCGCGGGACGCTGCTTGTCGGTGTCGCGGGACCATCCCACCGCCCACACGTCGGACGGCGTACGCGCGGCGATGTCGAAGAGGACCGAGGAGTCGGGGAAGGCGGGGGTCGCCGTCCGCTTCCACCGCTGTCCGTCCCAGTGCACGGCGAGGGACTGGCCGGTCGCGTAGTCCGTGCCGGCCACCCAGACGTCGTCCGGTGCGACCTCGTCGACCTGGTAGAGGCCCCAGTCGTCCGACCCCGGGATCCGTACGGACCGCCACTGCCGGCCGTCCCAGTGCTGGACGACGGGGACCTGGGCGAAGGTGTCCCGCGTGTAGCCCTGGCCCACCGCCCAGGCGTCCTGCCCGGAGACGGAACTCACCGACAGCAGGCTGCCGCTGACCGTGCCGGCGGGCAGCGTCCTGTCGGCCGTCAGCTTCCACGAGCCCGCGGCGTAGCGTCCGACCAGGACGCCCTGGTCGCCCGCCCCCTGGTCCCCGACGAAGAAGGCCGAACCGTCGGGATTCGTGGCGATGTCGTTGATCCTGCTGTTCCACGCGTCCGCGCCGGCGAGCGGCAGCTGCCGCCAGGTCCCGCCCTTCCCGAGGTCGCGCTCGTAGAGGGTGGGGGTGAACGCGACGGTCCCGTCGTCGGGCGTCACGACCTTCGCGCCGGCGGCCCAGGTGACCGACGGCGTCGGCTGCGCCACGCTCATCACCGAGACCGCGCCGGTGGACGTCTCCGCCCACGTACTGCTGTCCGCCGCCGCTGCCACGGCCGGGCCGCTCACGGCCAGCGTGACGGCTCCCGTGACGGCGAGGGCCTGCGCGGCCCTGCGTTGGAACGACACGTCGGGTTCTCCCTTCACGGAGGAGCGGTCCTCCTCCCACCTCATCGACGCGGCGAGACCCCGGAGGCGTTACACCCGTCCGCCGGGGACCGCGACTTCCCCACGTGCGCAGGTGCACCTTCCCTACGCGCACAGGTGCGAGAGAACGGCGCGGGTCGCGAGGCCGACCGCCTGCCGGGCCTCCTCCGAGTGGTCCAGCGTCTCGAAGCCGTGCTCCGCCGACGGCACGTCGACGACCTGGACGCCGACCCGCGCGGCCTGCGCGGCCACCAGGAAGTCCTCGACGGTCGCGGCGAATTCAGGGCGCTCGCGCCCCACCCGGGTCAGCACGACCGGAAGCCGCCCCGCGGTGCGCACCGCCCGCGCGGGGCGGAACCGCGGCCCCGCTCCCCACCCGGGCAGCGGCGCCAGCAGGGGATACGTCAAGGCGAGGCACCGCAGCCACGGCGGGGGCGCGGCGAGCCAGTCCGCCGCGATCAGCCCGCCCGCGGACAGGAACCACAACGCCACCCGCTCCGCGTCGACCCGCGGATGCGCCCGCACCAGCGTGACCGCGTCCTGTACGTCCCGCGCCGCCCGCTCGAAGTCGGCGAGTCCGTGCAGCCGGTGGTCCACCGTGACGCCGACCGCGCCGAGGTCCGCCACCAGGCGGGCGTAGCCGACCAGTGCCGGCCAGTCGCGCGGTGTGGGCCGTGCCCCTTCCGGTACGGGTCCGCCGTGCACGAACACCACCGCCGGGCACGGGCCGTCGCCGTCCGGCAGGTGGAGGTCCACCCGGCCCGACCGCTCGCGCGGGCGCTCCGGCGCGTCGATCAGGAACGGCCCCAGGTGCGCGGGCCGTTCGGCCGCGGAGGGCCCGCGTGCGGCGGTCCCCTCGCCCGCCGCGGCGCGCAGCAGGATCAGGGCCGTCGCGTCGGGCTCCGACAGCATCGGCCAGTGCCCGGTGGCCATCTCCAGGTAGCTCAGGTGCGGGGCGGCGAGATAGCCGAGCCGGGGGTCGCCGAGCGCGAGCGCCCTCTCGACCATGGCGAGGCTCGACCCGTTCGCTGCGCACAGCACGCCGGTCACCGGCACCGTGCCCGTTGCACCGGCGGAGCCGCTCAGCCGCAACGGCTGCGCCAGCGTCGCCCACGGCTGCGGCACGGCCTGGCGGACCAGCCGTTCCGCCGCGGCCGGGCCGAGCCCCTCGAAGCTGCCGCGCTCGCGCCACCCCTCCTCCGACGGCGGTGCCAAGGTCCCCGCTGCGAAGCCGCCTTCAGCCCCCCGCAACACCTGCTCCCGCAGGGCCTGTTCGGGTACGAGCGCCGCCGGCGGGTCCCCGTCCTGCGGCATCGGGGTGTCGACCAGGACGATCCGCGCGACCCGGTCCGGCAGCCGGTCCGCCGCGCCGACCACCGGGTGGACGCCGTAGCAGTGGCCGACCAGCACCACCTCGCGGGCGTTCGCCTCCTCCACCGCCCGCAGCACGTCCGCGATGTGCGTCTCCAGACCCGCGCCCGTCCCCTCTTCCCGCTCGCCGCGCCCGCTCATGCCGGTCAGCGTCAGGCAGGACGCCTCCGCGCCCGCCTCCCGCAGCCTGCCTGCCACGTCCTGCCAGATCCATCCGCCGGTGTGCAGTCCCGGCACCAGGACGAACGCCGTATCAGCCGCCATCGCCGTCTCCTCCCACGCTTCCGTACGCCTCGCACGCCTCGTGACCTCGTACGCGCGGTCGGCGCACGCACGGCCGGACGGCGGTCCGCCGCCCGGTCCGCCGGTACCGTAGGAACTCCCCCTGAGGGAGGTTCAAGCCATGCCACCCGACGACCTGTGGAGCATCGGCGAGCTGGCCGGACGCGGCGGCGTCAGCGTCAAGACCGTGCGGTTCTACTCCGACCGCGGCCTGCTGCCCGAGGCGTACCGCAGCACCGGCGGGCATCGCAGGTACGGCCCCGGGGCGCTGGAGCGGCTGCGCACCATCCGGTCGCTGCGGGCGCTCGGACTCGGCGTGCCCGAGATCGCGCGCGTCCTGCGGGAGGACGGGGACGCCGGCGGCGGCGTACTCGACGCGCTACCGGCCGGCGGCGCGCTGGAGGACGCGGTCGCGGGGCGGCTGCGCGAGGTCGGTGCCCGACTGGCCGCGCTGCGCTGGCAGGAGACGGCGCTGCGGCTGCTGCACGACTGCGGTCCCGGAGAGCGGGCCGAGCGCCTGCGGCTGCTCGGTGCGGTGTGCGCGACCGCGGCGCCGCCCAGCACCGCCGCGATGGCGCGGTTCTGGCGGCGCTGGCTGCCCCCGCGGATGCCGCAGCGGGTCGCCGCGCGCGTCATCGAGCTGGCCGTACCGCAGCCCCCCGACGACCCGACACCCGAGCAGGCACTCGCTTTCGCCCGGCTGCACGCCTTCGTCTCCGCCGACTGCACGGGCCGCACCGGCAGCGGCCAGCCCGCGGCGCACGGCGCCGACACGGGGCACCGGCCCGCCGTGCTCTACCAGGGCCTGGAAGAGGCCTACGAGCTGGCGGCGCCCCACCTGCGCGCCGGACGCCCCCCGCACGCGGGCGAGGCACTCGACTGCTTCGTCGCGGCGTACGCGACCTCCCAGCGGGTCCCCGACACGACCGCCTTCCGCCGCGGCCTCGGCTCCGTACTGGCGGCGGACCCCCGCATCGACCACTACTGGGACCTCGTCGCCCGCGTCACCGGCCCGGCCCACCCCACCCCCGGAGCCGCCCACGCCTGGCTCACCACCGCGCTCGCCGGGCACCGGCCCCGCGACGGCCGCTGACCACCCGGGGTGCGGGTCCGCGGCGCCGTCCAGTCCGCGAGACCCGCGTTCCGGCAGGTGAGGCGCGACCTGCCGACCGCCCGGACCCGTGAGACGGTGAGGGGGCAGGGCCTGAGCGGCCGCGCGGTGACCCTTGCAGCAAGCCGCGCCCCAGGAGAGGACCCGAGGATGAGAGCACTGGAGACGATCGGCTACTCGCTGCTGGTGATCGGCATCTGCGTCGCTACTTTCGTGGTCCTGATGGGCGGCCCGAAGTACCGCGGCAAGGGGTAGCCTGCCCGACCCCGCCGTGGATCAGCCGGGCCGCTGCCCGACTGACGCCCGGCGCGTATCGGCGGTATCCCGCACGGCGACGGGGGCCCTGACCTCCTGCCCATGACGGCGACCTGGCACTCCTCGCCACTCTTGCCCGCCGGGTCTTGCGCGTTGTGCGCTCGACGCGACCACCGCGGTCGCCGCGGATCGAGCGGACCCGGTGGGCCGGGCCGGTCCGCCGGTCCGCCGGTCCGGTCCGGCGTCGGTCCGGTCCGGTCCGGCGTCGGTCCGGTCCGGCGTCGGTCCGGTCCGGCGTCGGTCCGGTCCGGCGTCGGTCCGGCGTCGGTATCAAGGAGAGTGGCCGGAGGATCAATCCGGCGCTGACCGCGCGCACGAGACTGGGCGCATGACCTCTGAGGGCTATGTGACCAGTCCGGAGTCCGCGACGGCGCCCGGCGGCACCGGCACCGGCACCGGCGGCGACCCGTCCGCGCAGGACGACCCGTCCGCGAAGGACGGTGCCTCCGCGGCGGCCCCGTGGGCGCCCGTCGCCGCGCTCACCCTGGGGATCGCGGCCCTGGTGGCCAGCGAGTTCCTGCCGGCGAGCGTGCTGCCGGCCATGGCGTCGGACGTCGGGGTGAGTGAGGGGACCGCGGGGCTCGCCGTCGCGGCGACGGCGATCGCGGGCGCGGTGACCGCTCCCACGATCGCCGTGCTGCTGCCGCGTACGGACCGCAGGGCGGTGCTCGTCGGCCTGCTCGCCGCGGCCGTCGTGTCCAACGCGGCGGTGGCTGTGACGCCGAACTTCCCGCTGCTGCTCGCGGCCCGGCTGCTGCTGGGCGTCGCCATCGCCGGCTTCTGGTCGTTCGCGTTCGGGGCGGGCACGCACGCGGCGCCGGGGCGGGACCATGTCGTGTCCACGAGCCTGGCGCTGGGCGTGAGCGCGGCCACCATCGTCGGCGTGCCGCTCTCCTCGGTCCTCGGTGACGCGGTGGGCTGGCGGCCGGTCTTCTGGGCCGCCGCCGGGTTGAGCGCGCTGGCGCTGCTCGCGGTGGCGACGACCGTGCCGCCGGTGCCTGCCCAGCCGGGATCGGGGCTCGGCATGCTCCGGCGGGCCCTGGCCAACCGCCGGCTGATGGCCGGGGTGGGCTGCATCGCGCTGGTGGCCTGCGGCAACTTCGCCGCCTATCCGTACATCCGGCTCGCGATCGAGCGGGTCACCTCGGGCAGTACGGTCTGGCTGCTGCTCGGCTGGGGTGTGGGCGGCCTCGCGGGCAACCTCGCGGCGGGCGCGCTGTCCCGCCGCCTCGGGGTCGCCGTGGTCGCCGCACCCACCCTGCTGGGCGCGAGCCTGCTGGTGCTGGCGACGACCTCGGGGCTTCCCGCCGCGACCGCGGCGATCGTGGTCTGGGGCTTCGGCTTCAACATGGTGCCGGTCGCGACCCAGTTGTGGGTGACCCGCGCCGAGCCGGAACGCGCGGAGTCGGCCCTGTCGTTGCAGGTGACGGCCTTCCAGGTGGCCATTACGGCAGGGTCGGCGATCGGCGGGGCGGTGGTCGACAGCGGCGGGGTCCGGGCGGCGCTACTGGTCGGAACCGGCGCCGCGCTGGCGGGAAGCGTCGGCTTCGGGGTGCTGAGCGGCCGCAGGGCGTGAGCGCCACGCCTGCGGGGAACTGCCGTGGTGGGCGGAGAAGGCCCGGCTGAAGGCCGCCGCGGAGCCGTATCCGACGGCGAAGGCGATCCGCTCGACGGGCCGGTCGGTCCCGGTGAGGAGTTCGCGGGCGTGCCGCATGCGTACGTCCCGCAGCATCTGCGCGGGGCTGCGGCCGAACTCGCGGCGGAAGCGCTCGCCCAGCGAGGAGCGGGACAGGTGCGCGACGCGGGCCATGCTCTCCACCGTCCAGGGGCGCCCCGGGTGCGCGTCGAGCACCGACACCAGCGCGGCCAGCCGCGGGTCGGCGTCCCGCCGCCCGGCCTGGTCGACGGCATCCGCCATCGCGGCCTGGATCAGCCCGCCGTAGCTGGCGGCGAAGAGCGGCCGGCTGCGGCGCGGGTCCAGCGGGCACATCCGGACCAGCTCGACGAGGCCCTTGTTGCTCTGCGCGAAGTCCCGCGCCACCAGCGGGCCCGGCAGCGGCGGGACAGCGCGCAGCGTGCCCACCGCGACCTCGGCCCGGGTCACCGCGACGAGCCGGTAGGTGCTCGTGGCGTCCACCTGGAAGGCGTCCCCCGCGTGCAGCTCCTCGGCGCCCGCCGCGCTCTCCAGCCGCGCGTCACCGTCCAGGACCAGCGCCCAGATCGCGCCGCACACCCCGTCCAGTCCCTCCCCGGGCCCGAGCCGAAGGACCGTCACTTCCACCATGTCCCACGTCGGCACCCCGCCCGCACCACTGCCGGGCGCGGCCGTGCCTTCCGCCAGCTCCATGCACCGGCAAGCGCTCGGGCCGCGCGCGCTATTCCGCGGCCAGGCGCGGGACGGCCACGGCGCGCGCCGGCCCGCGGATGCTCGCGCCCTCGGGGTTCCCGCCGCGAGACTGGCCTCATGGCTGACATCAAGCGCAGCGCGGGCCTGCTCCTCTTCCGCCGTGGCGCCTCGGGGGTGGAGGTGCTGCTCGGCCATATGGGCGGGCCGTTCTGGGCGCGCAGGGACGCCGGGGCGTGGACGGTGCCGAAGGGCGAGTACGAGGGCGGCGAGGAGCCCTGGGACGCGGCACGCCGGGAATTCCGCGAGGAGTTGGGGCTGCCCGCGCCGGAGGGTACGCCGCTGCCGCTCGGCGAGGTGGTGCAGTCGGGCGGCAAGCACGTGACGGTGTGGGCGGTGGAGGGCGACCTCGATCCGGCGGACGTGGTGCCGGGCACCTTCACGACGGAGTGGCCGCGCGGCTCGGGACGGACGGCCGAATTCCCCGAGCTGGACCGGGTGGCGTGGTTCTCGCTCGACGCGGCGCGCGGCGCCGTCGTCGCGGCACAGGCGGCCTTCCTCGACCGCCTGGCGGCGCGGATCTGACGCGGTGACGGGCCCGGCCCGGGACGAGGGCCGCGCCACCCACGGCGCCCGCGGCATCCGCGGCATCCGCGACGCCCCGGGCCGGACGCGTGCCGAGGGGGGACGCGGGTAACGGGATATCGTCCGGAGAGTGCGCTGACCGGGCGACGAAGACCGCGCGGAGAGGACTGTCATGGCCGATCGTCGGCAGGAAGGTGCGTCCGGCGAGAGCCAGGACCCAACGCCCGGGGGCCGGGTGGCGGCCGGGGGCGCGCGGGAGACGGCGCGGCTGGCCCTGGTGGTCGGCGCGCTCGGCGTGGTCTTCGGCGACCTCGGGACCAGCCCGCTCTACACGTTGCAGACCGTGTTCAACCCCGACGACCCGCACCCCGTCCCGATCTCGCAGCGCAACGTCTACGGGGTCGTGTCGCTCGTCTTCTGGTCGATCACGATCATCGTTTCGGTCACCTACGTTCTGCTGGCGATGCGCGCCGACAACGACGGCGAGGGCGGCATCATGGCCCTGATCACCCTGCTGCGGCAGGGGAAGGCCAAGCGGGGCCGGCGGGCGGCCGTCGCGCTGGCGGGGCTGGGGGTCTTCGGCGCGTCGCTGTTCTTCGGCGACAGCATGATCACCCCGGCCATCTCGGTGCTGTCCGCGGTCGAGGGGCTCAAGGTCGTCGAGCCGTCGCTGGGCGACGCCGTCGTGCCCGTCACGGCGGCGATCATCGTGGTGCTCTTCCTGTTCCAGCGCAGGGGGACCGCCGCGGTGGGCCGGGTGTTCGGGCCGGTGATGATCCTCTGGTTCACGGTGATCGCCGCCTGCGGCATCGGCGGTATCGCCGACCACCCGAGCATCCTGCGGGCCGTGTCGCCCACCTATGCCGCCGGCTTCCTGTTCGGCCATTTCGGTACGGCCTTCTTCTCGCTGGCCGCGGTCGTGCTGGCCGTCACGGGCGCCGAGGCGCTCTACGCCGACATGGGGCACTTCGGCCGCTGGCCGATCACCCGCGCGTGGGCCTTCCTGGTCTTCCCGGCCCTGGTCCTGAGCTACTTCGGCCAGGGCGCCCTGATCCTGGCCGACACGCACAACGTCAGCAGCCCGTTCTTCCTGCTCGTGCCGGGCTGGGGCAGGCTGGTGGTGGTCTTCCTGGCCACGGCGGCCACGGTGATCGCCTCCCAGGCGGTGATCACCGGCGCCTTCTCGGTGGCCTCGCAGGCCGCCCAGCTGGGCTACCTGCCGAGGCTGCGTATCGCGCACACCTCCGAGTCCACCTTCGGCCAGATCTACGTGCCCTTCATCAACTGGCTGCTGATGGTCTCGGTCCTCACCCTGATCTTCGCCTTCCGCAGCTCCACGTCGCTGGCCTTCGCCTACGGGACGGCGGTCACCGGCACCATCTCCATCACCACGCTGCTGTTCTTCTACGTCGCGCGGACGCGCTTCGGGACGCCGCTGTGGCTGGTGGTCTGCGGAGCGACCGCACTGCTCGCGTTCGACCTGCTGTTCGTGGCCGCCAACCTGACCAAGCTCGTCCACGGCGCGTGGCTGCCGCTGCTGATCGGGCTCACCGCCTTCACTGTCATGTCCACCTGGCACCGGGGGCGCGCGATGGTCACCGCGGAGCGGTCCCGGCGCGAGGGCTCGCTGCGCGAGTTCGTCGACGGGCTGCAGCACGACCGGACGGTGCTCCAGGTCCCGGGCACGGCCGTCTTCCTCAACCGCGACAAGCACACCACGCCGCTGGCCATGCGGGCCAACGTGGAGCACAACCACGTACGGCACCGGCATGTGGTCATCCTGTCCATCGAGACCACGCCGGTGCCCCGCGTGCCGCCCGCCGAGCGGGTCCTCATCGACGACCTCGGCTACGCCGACGACGGGATCATCCACGTGACCGCCCGCTACGGCTACATGGAGACGCCCGACGTGCCCGGCGCGCTGGCGGCCTGCGACCCGACGTTGACCGAGGGGCCGCTGGCAATCGAGGGGGCGTCCTACTTCCTGTCGAAGATCGAGCTGCGCCGGGGGAAGGCGACCACCTTGCGGCCGTGGCGCAAGCGCCTGTTCATCGCCACGTCCTACATCACGGCCGACGCCGCCGGGCACTTCGGGCTGCCGCGCGACCGCACCGTCATCCTGGGCTCGGACATCGAGGTCTGACGGGCCGGCGGCCGCCCCGGGCCGTGCCGGCGGCCGCACGACGGACCGGCCTCCCCGTGCACCGGGTGGAGCCGGCCGCTCAGAGCGGCAGCAGCACCAGGGGGGCGCCGGTCGGGGACGCCGAGCCGCCGCGTGGCTCAGCGGTGATGCCGACGCCGTCGGCGCCGGCCGGCGCTCCGTCCAGCAGCGCGGAGCCGGCGGCGCTGCCCCGGTCGAGGAGCCCGGCGGGCACCATGGCGCCGGCGCGGCGGTACCACAGCTCGTACACCCGCGAACCGGGCAGCGCGGGCAGGCCGTGGTAGAGGACGGCAGCCTGCCGCAGCCGGGCCGAGGCCACCACCGTCGCGGTGCCGCCGGTCGTGAGGGCAGCGGTGCGGAAGGTGGCGTCGGGCACGGCGAACAGGGCGCTGACCGCGGCCGCCTGCCGCTCGACGCCCGCCGTACGGGCCCGCTCGGCGCCGGCCTCGTGCCGGGCGTCGACGGCCACACCGGCGGCGGCGACGGCGCCGGCCAGGCACGCGGCGGCGACGAGCAAGGGCAGCCGCTGCCGCCAACCGCGCCGCCAGGGGGCGGGGAGGACCGGGTCGAGGACCCCGGGAGGCAGCTGCCGCACCTCGGGGATGGCCGACATGACCCGCTCGCGCAGCCCGGCGGGCGGCTGCTCGGCCACCGCCATGGCCAACCGGGCCGCGGTCTCACGCAGTTCGCGGACCTCCTGCGCGCACGCCTCGCACTCCCGCAGGTGGCCGCGGAAGCTCTCCGCCTCGGGCCCGGTGACCGCCCCGACGGCGTAGGCGCCGGTCAGCGTGTGCAGGTCGCCGCCCGTCACGCGCCCACCCCCATGCAGTCGCGGAGCCGGATCAGCCCGTCCCGCAGCCGTGTCTTGGCCGTGCCCAGGGCCACGCCGAGCAGGTCCGCGGTCTCCTGGTAGGTGAAACCGCGATAGTAGGCCAGGGTCACCGACTCGTGCTGGAGGTCGGTCAGCTGCGCCAGGCAGCGCCGCACCTGCTCGCGTTCCAGACGGCGCTCGACCTGCTCGCTGACCTCGTCGAAGGCCGGGGTGTGCTCGCGCAGCCCGGCGCGGTGGTCGCGGTCGGCGGACGCCTGCGCGGAACGGACCCGGTCCACCGCGCGGCGGTGCGTCATCGTCATGATCCAGGCCATGGCGCTGCCCTGCCGCGCGTCGAACCGCGCCGCGCAGCGCCACACCTCGATCATGACCTCCTGCGCGACCTCCTCGGACTGCGCCGGGTCGCGCAGCACCCGCCGCGCCAGACCGACCACGGAACCCGCGACGGCGGCGTAGAGCCGCTCGAACGCCTTCTGGTCGCCCCGGGAAACCCGGTCGAGCAACGCCTCCAGCGCCCCGGAACGGGGCTCCGGAAGCTGGTCGTCGCGTGCTGCGACGCGCATGGACACCTCCTGACGGGCAGTCGCTCGCAACGGTGGCCGGGCCCGCCGCCGGCCGCGTCACCGCCGCGCCCAGGATCCCGCGCGCGGGGGCCCTGAGCACCGTACGGCGTGGCCCGCCGGGCCGTGCCCGCCGCCCGGACGGCCGCGCCGCTCTTCGCTCACACCCGGCATTCGGCGCACGGCGCCCCGCGGATTGGTCCGGCGGCCGATCGGCCGGCGGTCCGCGCCCGCCGACCCGCGCCGGACCCGCCGGGGACCCGCCCCGCCCGCCCGCGGACAGCCCGCCGCCCGCTCGCCGGTTCACCCGTTCGGCACCCCGCGAGCACCCCCGCCGCCCGCTCGGGGCCCGTTCCGTGACCACCCCCGGTTCGGCGTTCCGGGGCCCGCCCGACCGTGCCGGCGGTCAACTGCGGTGCGCCCTGGCGGCGCTGCCTCGCTGGTGGCGGGCCCGGTGCGGGTGCGGCGCGCGGGGCGGACGTGGTGTCGTGCCCGGGGGCTGGGCCACAATCGGGGCGGCAACGGGGTTGTGACGGGCGCGGTGCCGACCGCACGGGCGGTCCGGGCGCCGCCGGCGTCGCACGGACGGCGGCGTCGCGTGGCGTGGCGCGAGCGGCGGCAGCCCCTACGACAGGCCTCACGGGAGGATCCCCCCATGTCCGCAACCGCTCAGGTCCCGCCCGAGACGGGCAGTCGGGTCGCGCCCGCCACCGGGCGGCTGGCCCGGCTGGCCCGCCTACTGGTCGCGCGGCGGCGGCTCACGCTGCTGCTCGTCGGGCTGGTCGCGGTCGTGGCGGCCGTCGCGGGCGGCGGGGTCGAGGGGATGCTGTCGAGCGGCGGGTACACCCCGCAGTCGGCCGAGTCGGTGGCCGCGGACCGGCTGCTGGCGCAGCGCTTCCACGCCGGCGCCCCCGACCTGATCCTGGTCGCCGGCGCCCCCGGCGGTGTCTCGCAGACCGCGGCGAGGCAGGCCGGGCTGGCGCTCACCGAACAGGCCGGCCGCACCCGGGGGGTCGTCTACGCCCGGTCGTACTGGTCCACCGGGGACCCCACGCTGCGCTCCCGGGACGGCCGTACGGCGCTGGTCCTGGTCAAGCTGGCCGGGAACGAGGACGCCGCCTACCACCGGGCCCACGACCTGGCGCCCGTGCTGGGGGGCAGGCACGGGCCGCTGGACGTCGGGATCACCGGGCTCTCGCAGGTCAACTCCGAGGCGGAGGACCAGAGTTCCAAGGACCTCACCCGGGCCGAGGTGCTGGCGGCGCCGCTCACGCTGCTGATCCTGCTGGCCGCCTTCGGCTCGCTGCCGGCAGCGCTGCTGCCGGTGCTGGTCGGGCTCGCCGCCGTCCTCGCCACGTACGCGATGCTGGCCGGGCTCGCCCAGGTCACGTCGGTGTCCGTCTTCGCGCTCAACATCACCACCGCGCTCGGCTTCGGACTCGCCGTCGACTACAGCCTGTTCCTCATCAGCCGCTACCGCGAGGAGCTGGCCGCGGGCCGCGACGTGACGGAGGCGATCGCGGCCGCGCTGCGGACCGCCGGGCGTACCGTGCTGTTCTCGGCGCTGACGGTGGCGCTGTCGATGGCGGCGCTGCTGGTCTTCCCCCTGTATTTCCTGCGGTCGCTCGCCTACGCGGGAGTGCTGGTCGTGCTCCTCGCCGCGATGGCCGCCCTCGTCGTGCTGCCGCCGATGCTGGCCGTCATCGGCCACCGCATCGACCGGTGGGACGTCTTCGCGCCGATCCGCCGCCGGCTCCCCGGCGCGCGGGGTCCCGAGCAGGGCGTGTGGCACCGCACCGCGATGGTGGTGATGCGCCGTCCGGTGGCCGTCGGCGGTGTGGTGGCGGTGGTCCTGGTGGCCCTGGCGCTGCCCTTCCTGCAGGCCAGGTTCGCGCTGATGGACGACCGCGTGCTGCCCCGGCACAGCGACGCGCAGGTCGCCGCGAACGTGGTGCGCGACCAGTTCCGCGAGGCGCAGACGTCACCCGACGTGGTGGTGCTGCCCGACCTGGACGCCGCCGCACAGCGCGGCTCGCTGGCCGCCTACGCGCGGCGGCTGTCCCTGGTTCCGCACACCGTGCGGGTGGACTGCGCCGCCGGCGGCTTCACCGCCGGCCGCCGGGTGGCCGGCGCGGCCGCCGGCTACCTCGCCCCGCGGGGCAAGGGCACCTGGCTGTCGGTGCTCTCCGACGTCGACCCGTCCTCGGCGGCCGGCGAGCGGCACGCGCGCGACGTGCGGGCGGTGTCCGCGCCCGCTCCCGGCCCGGTGCTGGTGGGCGGCGCCGCGGCCACCCAGGTGGACACCAAGGACGTGCTGGCCGACCGGCTCCCGTGGGCGGGCGGTGTGATCGCCGCGAGCATGCTGGTGCTGCTCTTCCTCTTCTCCGGCAGCGTGGTCATCCCGGTCAAGCAGCTGGCGCTGAACATGCTGAGCCTGACCGCGTCCTTCGGCGCGATGGTCTACGTCTTCCAGGACGGCCGTCTCAAGTGGCTCGTCGGCGACTTCGTGAGCACCGGGCGGCTCGAAGTGACGGTGCCGATACTGATGTTCTGCGTCGCCTTCGGCCTGTCCATGGACTACAGCGTCTTCCTGCTGTCCCGGATCCGGGAGGAGTACCTGGCCACCGGCGACACCACCCGTGCGGTCGCCGTCGGCCTCGAACGCACCGGCCGGCTGATCACCGCCGCCGCCCTGGTCGTCGCGACCGTGCTCGGCGCGCTCGCCACCTCGCAGTTGAGCATTTTGAAGCTGCTGGGCGCCGGTCTCGCGCTGGCGGTGGTGGTGGACGCCACGCTCGTACGCGGCCTGCTGGTGCCGGCGCTGATGCGGCTGCTCGGGCGGCACAACTGGTGGGCGCCCGGCCCGCTCCGGCGGCTGCACCGCAAGGTCGGGCTGACCGACTCCTGACCCCGGCCGCGCGGCCGGGCGGGCCCCCCTTCGCGCCGCCCGGCCGCGCAGGTCCGGACGGGTCGGGGCAGGCCGGGGCAGGCTGCACCGATCGTGCAGAAGACGTGCAGAACCTCTGCAGTCCGCGCGGAACATACTGCCCGTGGACAGCCGAGTCGGGCTGTCGTTGAGCGGACAGAACACGCGCGCGAGGAGCCCGTCTTGAGCACGCAAGAGGACGCGGAGGGCCGGCCCGCACCGTTCCTGGTCGCGGCGGTGGGCAAGCGGGCGTCGTTCCACCGGACCGTCACGACGGCGCTGCGCGACCTGGTCAGGGACTCCGGCCGGCTCCTGGACGAGGACGACCCCGGGCAGGCCGCGCGGGCACTCGACGCGCCGGCCTACGGGCAGGTGCTCGACCGGTCCCGGCGCTTCCTGGACGCGGTGCTGCCCGACGCCGGATTCCGGCTGGTGAAGGCCGACTCCCTCACCGGCCTCGGCCACACCCTCCAGCGGCGGGCCGCAGGACCGGGCGGCCCGCAGGCGCCGGCGCTGCTGCTGATCGACGCGGCCGCGGCCGGTGTCGGCGCGGCTCCGCTGGACCGCGAACTTCAGGCGGCCCTTGACCAGTTGGGCACCGGCCCGGAGGGCGCGGCGGGCTCCGGGCCGTCCGGCTGCTCCGTGGTGGTCTACGAGGCGGCCGTGCCGGACACCGTGCACGTGGCCTCCCCCTTCACCCACCGCCTGCTGCCCGAGCAGGACTGGGTGCTGGCCGGCGACATCGTGTGCTGCCTGACCGACGCCCTCCAGCTGAGGCAGAGCGCCGCCGCGCTGCGCGCCGCCTCCCGGGCCGCCACCTGCGCGCTCGCCGCCGCGCTCGCCGGTTTCCTGAACGGCGAGGCCGGCGCCGCCTGGGGGCTGCACTACTACACCGGCTCCGCCGTCAGCGGGCTGATCGGCGACCTGGAGGAGATCGTCGCCGGGCCCGGCAACCCGGTGCTGCGCGGCCCCAGCGAGCACAGCCTGGCCTGCGGGGCGCTGGCCCGCTGGCAGGTGGACGGCGCGCCCGCGCTGATCGTGGCGACCAGCGGCATGGTGGACGAATTCCGCGGCACCCTGGCCAACCTCAGGGAGGCCAGGGCCCGCGGCTTCATCGTCTGCGCCGACTCCCCGGCCGGCGCCTGGTATCCCTTCCAGGGCACCGTGCACGCCGCCGAGGACTCCCGCGAGGTGCTGCGGGCCCGCCGGCTGCCGTACTTCTACCTGGACGACCCGGGCCGGCTGGACCAGGACCTGGCCGCGGCCTTCGAGGCGTACGGGCAGGACCGCGGCCCGGTGGTGCTGCTGGCCACCCCCGAGGTGCTGCGGGTGCCGGCCGGCGCCGCGCCGCCGCCGCGGCCGGCCGCCGTCAGGCCGCGGGCAGCGGTCACCGAGGACGCGCTCGCGCCCGTCATGGACATCATCAACAACGGTCCGGCGCACGTGCTGTGGCAGTGCGGCGCCGTCGACGCGGAGCAGCGCGGCCTCGTCCACGAGATCGCCGCCGCGGCCGGCGTCGCCCTGGCCGACTCCCTCACCCGGCCCGGCACGGTCGCCGGCCACCACGAGGGCCGGCGCGTCGAGGAGTACCTGGGCACGCTGGGCATGTACGGCTACTCCGCCCGCGTCCACGACTACCTGCACGAGGGCGGCCGGCTGCGCGGCCGCGACCGGCAGGCCCTCTTCTTCCTCAACAGCCGGATCGCCGAGGCCGCCACGCCCTTCGCGGCCCGCACGCTGAACCGGATGCTGCGCATCGTGCAGGTCACCCGGGAGGCCGGGCACCTGGCCCCCTTCGCCGACCACCCCGTGCACGCGGAGGGCGCCGACTTCCTGCGCGAGGTGCGGCGCCGGCTGGCGGTGCCGGAGCGGCTGCGGGCCGAGCGGCGCGCCGCCCTCGCGCGCACCGCCGACAGCCCGTCAGACGTGGTGCACCTGCTGCCGGTGGCGCCGATGAGCGCCAACTACTTCTTCCACCGCCTCGCGGCCGTCCTCGACGACCTGATCACCCGGCACGGCTACACCTACACCGGTGTCTACGACGTGGGCCGCGGCGGCCTGTCCGCGATCCGCAACCTGCCCCGTACCGGCCCCGGCTTCTCCGGCTGGTACGGCAGGGCCCTGATGGGCGACGCCCTGTCGGCGGTGCCCGCGCTGGCGCTGACCCGCGAGGGCAACGTGCTCGCCTTCGTCGGGGACGGCGCCGCCGCACTGGTCCCCGACATGGTGCCCACCCTGGTCGAGCACATCTGCCTGGACGGCCGCCGGCCGGCCCGCAATGTCAGCGTCTTCCGGCTGATCGACGGCGGTCACTCCGTCATCCGCACCTACCGCGAGGGCCGGTCGGGCGCCGCCGCCGCCCGCCAGACCCGGATCCTGCACCTGCTCGACGACGAGCGGGAGCAGTCCTTCGGCCCGGTGACGGTCAGCCGCCGCCGCCTCACCGGCGTCGACCCCGACGCGCTGCGCGACCAGCTCACCCGCCCGGCGACGGTCAACCTCTACTCGGTCCTGCTCGCGCACAACAACGAGGGCGACGGCCTGAGCCTGCTGTCCTCCCTCGGCTGGCAGCGCGACCACCTCTCCGATCTGGCCCTCGCCATGGGCGGCACACCCCGCCCGGCAGCACGTAGGAGCACACGGTGAAATTCGGATTCCTGGCCCACCCGACCAGTTCGGGCCACCGCAACCAGGTCCGCGGGATGGACCTGGTCAGCCGGCTGCTGGAGGACCAGCGCGGCACCGTACGGGAGGACGCGCCGCGGCACCACCTGCGGCTGCCGCTGCTGTCGTCGGTGACCTCGGCGACCGGGGCGCGCTGCACCGGCGACGTGCGGTACCTGCCGTACACGGCGGCGGAGTTGCTGCGGCTGCCCGGCACCGCCAAGGAGGTGGTCGCCGCCGAGGTCCTGGCGTTGCGCGAGGCCGGCGCGGACATCGTCGGCCTCGGGGGTGCCACCTCCATCGTCGGGGACCGCGGCCTGTGGACGGCCGAGCGGACCGGCACCCCCGTCACCAGCGGCAATTCGCTGACCACCTACGCGGCCCACCACGCGGTGCGCACCTGCGTGCGGCTGCTGGAACTGCCGGTGGACAGCACCCGGATCGTGGTGGTCGGCTATCCGGGCTCCATCGGCCTGGCGATGACCCGGCTGCTGCTCGCCGACGGCTTCCCGCTGGACCTGGTGGCCCGCCGCGGCAACCGCTCCCCGGCGGCGCTGCTGCGGCACCTCGAACCGGCGCAGCGCGACAGGGTGGCGCTGCACGACGACATCGGCGCCTGCTACGACGGGCCGCGGCTGTACGTGACGGCCTCTTCCACCGGCGCGGTCGTGGACACCGCCCGGCTGCACCCGGGGTCGATCGTGGTCGACGTGGCGCTGCCGCGCGACGTGCCCACCGCGCCGCGGGCCGGGCACGACGTGCTGGTCATCGACGGCGGCCTGGTCACCGCCACGGACGAGGTCGCCTTCGGCGACGGCTCGCTGCCGGGCCCGAGCCAGCAGCTCAACGGCTGCCTCGCCGAGACCGTGGTGCTGGCCCTCGAGGGGCGGGCCGCGTCCTGCTCGCTGGGCCGGGACCTCGATGTCGGCACGGTCCGCGAGATCGGCGAACTCGCCGGCCGGCACGGCTTCCGCCCCTCGCCGCTGGCCGCCTTCGGACGGCCGCTCGCCGACGGCGACATCGCCCGGCTGGCGGTGCACCACCCCGCGTCCCGCACCAGGCGGGCGAGCGCCGCGGACGTCACCGCCGCCACCAGGTGGCGCTTCCGCGCCCACGTCAACCCGCCGATGGCGAAGCTCTTCGCCGCCCACGACATGGACCGGGTCTTCACCGAGGCGCGCGGCTGCACCCTGACCACCGCGGACGGCGTCCCCTACCTCGACTTCGTGGCCGGCTACGGGTGTCTCAACCTCGGCCACAACCACCCGGCGGTGACCCGGGCGCTGCGCGGCTTCATGGACGACGCGGCGCCCGCCTTCGTGCAGTACGTGTCCCTGCCCGCCCAGGCCGCCGAACTCGCCGAGCGCCTCTCGGCACTCGCCCCGCCGGGCCTGGACCGGGTCTTCTTCAGCAACTCCGGCGCCGAGGCGGTGGAGGCGGCGCTCAAACTGGCCCGCGCCGGCACCGGCCGGCAGCGGCTCGTCCACACGCACGACAGCGACCACGGCAAGACGCTCGGGGCCCTGTCGGTCACCGGCCGCGACACGCACCGCGCCCCCTTCGGCCCGCTGCTGCCCGAGTGCGTCGCGGTCCCCTACGGCGACATCGTCGCGCTGGCCGCGGTCATCGACGGGGCCGCCGCCTTCATCGTGGAGCCGGTGCAGGGCGAGGGCGGTGTGGTCCTGCCGCCGCCGGGCTACCTGAAGGCGGCGCAGGAGCTGTGCCGGCGGGCCGGGGCGGCGTTCGTGCTGGACGAGATCCAGACCGGGCTCGGCCGCACCGGCGCGATGTTCGCCGCCGAGCACGACGGGCTGGAGCCGGACGTGCTGTGCGTGGCCAAGTCGCTGTCCGGCGGCATGGTGCCGATCGCCGCCACGCTGTCGCGCGCGGACCTGTGGGACGCCGCGTACGGCAGCAGCAACCGGGCGATGCTGCACTCGTCCACCTTCGGCGGCGGCAACTTCGCCGCGGCGGCCGGGCTGGCCACCCTGGACGCGCTGGAGGCGGAGAAACTCCCCGCCCGCGCCGCCGAGTTGGGTGCCCACCTGCGCGCGGGGCTCAGCGAACTGGCCGGCCGCTACGACTTCATCCGCGACGTGCGCGGGATCGGCCTGATGAACGCGATCGAATTCGACGGCGACTTCTCCGGCGCCGCCCGCGCGCTGGCCGACGAGCTGCTCACCAGGCTGCCGGGCGATCTGCACGCGCTCGCCGACTGGATGCCCGACGACGTGCGCGACGCGATCAGGAACGCCGGCGGCGCCCTGGAGGCCACGCTCGGCGACCTGATGTGCCTGCGCTTCGCGCACGCCCTCGGCCGCGACCACCGCATCCTCACCTTCGTCACCGCCAACCACGGCCGGGTGCTGCGCATCCAGCCCCCGCTGGTGCTGGACCGCGGCGAGGCCGACCGGTTCGTCGCCGCCGCCGACGCCGTATGCCGCGACCTGGGCCTGCACGCGGGCCTCGAAGCGCGCCGGGCCCCGGCCCGGACCACCACCCGCCCGTCAGGAGAAGACCTGTGACAACCGACGCCACCGCCGCGGACCTGCTGCGGCACCGGATCGCCGACGTACTCGTGGACCGCCTCGGCCTGCTCCCCGAGGAGGTCGTGCCCGACGCCAGGTTCCGGGAGGACCTCGGGATGGACTCGCTCGACATGGTGGAACTGCTCACCGTCGTCGAGGACGAGCTGGGCGAGCCGCTGGACTCCCCCGACGACACCCTGTCCTCACTGGCCACCATCGGCGACGTCGTCGCCTTCCTGCTGGAACGCGGCGCCGGCCGCGAGGAGGTCCGGGCGTGAACGGGACCAGGAGCGACGGCTCGCCCGCGGTCGTGGTCACCGGTCTGGGCCCGGTGACCTCCATCGGGATCGGCGCGGCGGAATTCCACCAGGCGCAGATCAAGGGCGTCAGCGGGATCGGCCCCCTCACCCGTTTCGACGCCTCCGGCCTGTCCTCGCGGATCGCCGGCCAGGTGGACCTGCCCGCCGCGCTGGCGCCCGGCCGCCGCGAGACGCTGGCCGCCGACCGCTGCACCCACCTGGCCCGCGCGGCCGCCACCCTGGCGCTGGCCGACAGCGGTCTCGACCTGGAGCGGGAGGAGCCGAGCCGGTGCGGGGTGGTCATCGGCACCGGCGCCGGCGGCCTGGAGACCTGGGAGTCCGCCACCCGCACCCTCGTCGAGTCCGGACCGGGGCGGCTCGGGGCGCGCTTCATCCCGATGGCGATGGGCAACGCGCCGGCCGCCACCATCGCCGTCGACCTGGGACTGACCGGCCCGTGCAGCTCGGTGGTCACCGCGTGCGCCTCCGGCGCGGAGGCGCTGGTCGCCGCCTTCCAGATGATCGTGTGCGGCGAGGCGGACGTCGTCCTGGCCGGGGGTACGGAAGCGGCGGTCAACCCGCTCACCGTCGCCGGCTTCGCCCGGATGGGGGCGCTGTCCCGCCGCAACGACGCACCCGAGCTGGCGAGCCGGCCCTTCGCCGCCGACCGGGACGGCTTCGTCCTCGCCGAGGGCGCCGCCGTCCTCGTCCTGGAGTCGGCCGAGCACGCCGCCCGGCGCGGCGCCACGGTGCTGGCCGAGCTGCGCGGTTACGGGCGCTCCTGCGACGCCCACCACATCACCGCCCCGCACCCCGAGGGCGCCGGGGCGCGGCAGGCCGTCACCCGCGCGCTGCGTTCGGCCCGCCTCGCGCCGGACGAGGTCTCGTACGTCAACGCGCACGGCACCGGCACCGCGTACAACGACGCCGCCGAGGCCCTGGGGCTGCACGGCGCCCTGGGGCCGGCGGCGGCCGCGGTGCCCGTGTCGGCCACCAAGTCGATGACCGGGCACGCGCTCGGCGCGTCCGGCGCGATCGAGGCGGTGGCCGGCGTCCAGGCGCTGGTCCACCAGGTGGTGCCGCCCACCGTGAACCTGGACGACCCCGACCCGGGCATCGGCCTCGACGTCGTCGGCGCCGACCCCCGCGAACTGCCGCTGACCGCGGTGCTCTCCAACTCCTTCGCCTTCGGCGGCCACAACGTGGTGCTCGCCTTCACCGCGGCGGGCGCCTGACCGAGGGGGCGCCCGGCCACCCCGCTTGTGCGCCCGATGATCACGGGGTTACGTTCCCCCGGGCACGTATCGGGGGAAGACCGGGGTGGGGACATGGCAGACGGCGTCGGCACGCCGGAAAAGGGCGCGGGCACGTGGGGGCAGGTCATCACGGCCGTGGTCCTCGTCGGGGGCCTCGGGGTGGGCCTGTGGACCGTCGAGAGGGCGAATACGTCGGCGGCGAAGGACAGCGCACCGCCGGCCGCCGTGTGCTCGACGGCCGAGCCCGATCAGACGGCGTCCGCGGAGGTCTCCCGGGCGCGGCTGTGCGAGCTGCTGAACCGGCGCGACCTCGCCGCGCTGCTGGGGACGCCGGGGGAGGTCGCGAAGTCCACCGGCACCAGCGGCGGGGGCGGCTCGAAGCTCTTCGGCCCCTCGGCCCAGGTCGTGTTCGACACCTACGCCGTGAGCCTGACGGCCACCTACAACCGTCTCCCGGTGGCCGACGCCGCGACCCTCCTCGGCGGCACCGCACGCAGGCGCACGGTCCTCGGCCGCCCCGCGATCTCCTACGCGGACCGCACCATCAGCGTCGACCTGACGATCGGCGGCGGCGGGACCGGCGGCGGGAACCTCCCCGGCCACCAGGCCTTCATGCTCTCCGTGGCCCGGGACGCGAAGGACACCGGCGGCTCCTTCGACGTCGCCGTGTGGCGCATGGACGGCGGCGTCCCGCAGGACGACGTCCTGCTCCACGTCGCCGAGGCGGTGCTGCCCACCGTCCCGGGGTGGAATCCCGGCGTGTGACGGCGGGATTCCACCCCGGTCCGGCCGGGCGGGCCCGGAGCCGCCCCGGCTCCGGGCCCGCCCGCTACCCGACGACCGCTACGGCCGCCAGGTGTTCGCGCCGTTGGGCGGGCCCGCGGTGTCCTCGCTGAAGGCGACGTTCGCGGGCACCGGCTCGCCGATGAAGCCGGCCGCCGCGCCCTCGCCGAGCACCGCGACGTCGAGCGTGCACGCTTCCAGCAGCGTGGCGTCCTTCACCGCGTCCTGCCGGCAGATCGCCTGCGCCTTGTCGTGCAGCGCCTTGGGCAGCTGGTTTTCCCAGAAGGGCGCCGTCGGGTCGGCGGGCTGGGCCTTGTCGCCGCAGACCGCGACCAGGGACTGGCTGTCCGGGACGCGCCAGCTGTCGCCGTAGACGGTGTAGAGGGTCTTGAGGTCCACGGGAATGCCGAGGACCGTGCCGGTGCTCGTCCTGAGCTTGTCGGTGGTCCCGGGCGCGTTGGCCAGCAGGCCGGTGACCGGCTGCGGATACGTGCCGAGGCCGACGTGGACGTCCACGTAGCCGGTGTTCAGGGTGGCCGCCATGCTGTCGCCCTGCGGGTTGGTCACCAGGTACTGGCTGCCGGTCCTGACGACCCTGTCGCCCGAGGGCAGGCTGAGCGTCCCGCCGGAGGCGAGCGAGGTGGCGGTGCCGTCGACCACGAGGCCGCGGGAGGCGCAGACCGCGACCGTGTCGGCGCCCATCTGCGTCGCGACGCCGCTGTTGACGGACGCGCCCGGCCAGCCGAGCGAGGCGCCGGAGACCTGCTGGGACTGCACGGTCATGGCCGAGGACCGGGCGAGCGTGAAGGTGCCTTCCGCCTGGAAGTCGTAGAAGGTGCCGCCGAAGGTCTCCAGGTGCGTGTCGCCGATGCCGTGGGCGGCGGCGCAGGAGGGCGGGGTGGTCGCGATGTTGCTCTGGGTGCTCCGGATGGAGGGTGAGGCGCCCGGGGCGTAGGCGGCCGTGCTGACCAGGTTCAGGTTGTTGGTCTCGCCGGTGAAGCCCTCGGTCAGGCAGGTCGGCGCGTTCGTCGTGCCGTTGTGGGTGGCGGTCTGCACGGTGATCGTGGAACCGGGGTTGAAGGTGGCCTGCGAGCCGCCGCCGTTGCCGCCGATCATGAACTCGACGGTGTTCCAGGCCGCGGACAGGCTCAGGGTGCTGTCGGCGGTGGAGGCGCTGACGCTGCCGCCGCCGGTCGTCATGACGACGGTGTCCGTCGTGCTGGTGACGTTGCCCGACAGGCTGAGGCCGGCGAGGTTCGTGATGGGCTGCGAGGCGACCCCGACGGCGGGGCCGTTGCGGTAGCAGTCACTGAGGTACGACGACCAGCCGGCCGGGCAGGTGGTGAAGTAGTTCAGGATCCAGAACTGGATGAAGGCCGCGCTGCCGCCGGAGCCCGGGTTGGCGAAGATGAACTGCTCCCAGCCCTGGCAGCCGGCGTGCCCGGCGCAGACCGGGCTGGTGAAGGGCGCGCTGTTCAACTGCAGGGAGTACGAGTTGGCGACGCCGCCGCCGGTCTCGCCCGTCACGCCGGAGACGGTGGCGAACGAACCGGTCGCCCCGGTCAGCAGGCCGGACACCCCGGCCGAGTAGTCGATGCCGTTGCCCACCACGTAGGGCCCCGCCCCGGCCGCGGGCGGGACGGCGGGTAAGTACGCGCCGGCGGCCGGCTCGTAGCGGCGGTCCGGCGCGGTGGTGCAGCCGGTGCTCTGCCAGGCCAGGGTGGGGTAGGAGGCGGTGTAGCAGCCCTTGGCCGGGGTGGCGAGCTGCGTGATGGCGGTGTGCCAGGCCTGCGTCGACAGCGCCGAGGGGGTCGAGGTGTCCGCCGTGGCGCCCGGCGGTATCAGCAGGGTCGTCACCAGGGCGGCGACGACGGCGGCGACGAGGCCGACGATGCGGCGGAATCTTCTGTGCGGCTCTGCGGGGGGATTGTCAGGAGACATGTCTGCACTCCAGCTTTTCGCGAGACGGGCCCACGGGTGCAGCGCATCGTAAGCAGGCCCTGACGTTACGTCGATGTTTCACCCGGCGGGGCCGGTGGCCGAGAACAGCTCGCCGGCCCCGGCTCCGTATACGCCGCGCCGCCGGCCCCGCCGCATCCCGGGCTTCGCGAGCTGCACACCTGTTCGGTGAGCCGGGCGGTGGCGGGCGGTGCGGCCGGTGGCCGGATTCCTCGGGAGGGCGCAGAGAACCCCAGCTCAATGGACCGGCCGGGCCTGACTCTTCGGCGTACCCGGGTCGTCACCGGCCGCCGGATCGCCCTCCTCCGGCGGTCGTCCGCGGTTCACCGCCCGGCCGCCGAACGGGGTGTCAGGGCTGGAGGCGGGCGGTGTGCCAGCCGTCGGCGTCACGGTCGTAGCGGAGCCTGCGGTGCAGGCGGTCCGGGTCCGCCGACCAGAACTCGACCGCGGTGGGCCGCAGGCGGTAGCCGACGTAGCGGGGCGGCCGGGGCAGGGGCGTGCCGGTGGCCGCCAGACGGGCGGCCTCGCCGCGCAGCGCGGCCACGTCGGGCAGCGGATCGCTCTGGCGGGAGGCCGCGGACATGGCGTGCAGCGGGGTCGGGCGGCCGGCCCACAGCGCGTCGGACTCGGCCCGCGGGCACTCCTCCACCGGGCCCGACAGGACGAGTTGCCGGCCTGTCTCGCGCCAGTACAGGACGCCCGACGCCCAGCCGGTGGCGGCCATGTCGCGGCCCTTGCGGCTGGTGTTGTGGCTGGTGAAGAGCAGGCCGCGGCCGGTCACCTCGATGACGGCGACGATCCGGTTGGAGACGCGTCCCCGCGCGTCGGCGGTGGCCAGCGCCAGGGCCAGCGGCTCCCGGACGCCGCGCGCGGTGGCCTGGTCGATCCACTCCATGACGAGCCCCATCGGCTCCGGCGGCGGCGCCTCGTACTCCGGGAAGGCGAGGCCGACCTCGCCGGTGAGGCTTTCCAGCCTGCTGCTGCCCTCGCTCATCGGTGGCCGACCTCTCATACGTAGATGGTGCCGCGGGCCACGATGACGCCGTGCCCGCCGACCCGGACCTCGTCCACCCCGGCGGCCGAGCCGTCGGCCGTGGCCAGCATGCGCGAAGGGCGGCCCATCTCCACGCCCTGGACGATCTCCAGCTCCTGCCCGTAGGCGGCGAGCCCGTGCCGGGCCGCGTGGATGGCCAGAGGCCCGGCCGCGGAGCCGGTGGCGGCGTCCTCGACCACGCCGTAGGCCGGCGAGAACATCCGGGTACGCCACCGGGTGCCGCCGCCGGCGAAGCAGTTGGCGGCCATGTCGGGGAACCTGGCCAGCGCCCGGTGGTCGGGTTCGAGCGCCGACAGCTCGGCCACGCCGGGCAGCCCGACGAAGACGTGGCGCGGGCCGTTGCGGTAGATCTCCACCGGGGTGGTGGAGGACGCGACGCCCAGCGCGGCCAGCAGCGCGGCGGCGTGCTCGTACGGCTCCCAGGTCGGCACCGGCTGCCGCATCCGGACCGCCGCGGCGCCCCCGCCGCGCGCCTGGGGGTCCGCCTCGAAGTCCGCCTCGAAGTCCACCTCGCACGGGACGACGCCCATCGCGGTCTCCAGCCGCAACCGGTCCTTGCGCAGCGCCCGGCCCACCGCGACGGCGGTCCCGAGCATCGGGTGGCCGGCGAAGGGCAGCTCGTTGACCGGGGTGAAGATGCGGATACGGGCGTCCCCGCCGCGCTCGGGCGGCAGGACGAACGTGACCTCGGACAGGTTCATCTCCCTGGCGATCCGCTGCATCAGGCCGGCGGTGAGGTCGGCGGCGTCGAAGAAGACGGCGACGGGGTTCCCGGTGAGCGGTTCCCGGGCGAAGGCGTCCACGACGGCGTATTCGTGCATGGGATCTCCGTGGGGTCTCGGAAACGGCCGGAAGGCCCTAGGGCCTGTCCGGCGGATCTTGGCGGATCAGCCTGCGGCGTCCGGTGCCGTACATCGCAAGGCGGAGAATCGTCCTCGTACCGGGCCGTACAAGGATGATTCGACAACGCTGGGGGCACCTCCCGCCGAAGGCAGGGGGAGGGGTGCGGTGCCGGGCGTCGCAGGCCCGCCAAGATCCGCCGGACGGGCCCTAGGGAAGGAACACCGGGCCCAGTCCGTGCAGGGCCTCGATCGTGAACGCGCCCTCGACCACGGCCTCGACCTCGAAACCGAAGCGATGGGTCGGCGGGTAGCCGATGAGGTCGGCCGCCCGGTTGGGCGGCAGGTCGGCGGTCCGTTCGGCCTCCCACAGCATCACCGCCCCCCAGCGGTTGCCCTCCCGGTCGGCCATCCAGAACTTCAGCCGCAGCCCCTCGACGGCGGCCCACTGCTCGGCGGCGCCGTCCCGCAGGTGCTCGCGCAGCGAGTCGACGGTCGCCGCCGACGCGTCCAGGTCCCACCAGGCGATGTCAACGCGCATGGCGCAGCGCCCCCTTGACGGTGTCGGCCACGATGCGCGGCCCGTCGACGGTCAGCACCGACTCGGCGTGGAACTGCAGGGACGCGAAGTGCGGGCCGCGCAGGGCGTGCACCTCGCGGGTGCGCGGGTCGCGGCTGACCTCCACCGTGCCGACGCCCTGGACGTGGTGCCGGTCCTCGGCGGCGCGGGCGGCGTAGGTGTTGTAGAAGCCGACGCGTTCGCGGCTGCCGAACAGCTCGATCTCCCGCTGCACGCCCTGGTTGGGGACCGTGCGGCGGGTCAGGCCCAGACCCAGCCGCCTGCTGAGCACCTGGTGGCTCAGGCACACCGCGACGAAGGGGCGGCGCTCGGCGAGCAGGGTGTCGACCGCCGTGCGCAGCGCGCGGATCTTCCGGTCGTCGCCGGAGCGCGGATCGCCGGGTCCCGGGCCCATCACCACCAGGTCGTAGCCGTCGAAGGCCGGTTCGATCTCGTCGAAGCGGCGGATCATCACCTGCATCCCCAGGGTGGACAGCTGCAGCCCCAGCATCGCGGTGAAGGAGTCCTCGGCGTCGACCACCAGGGTCTTCAGCCCGGCCAGCTCGGCCGGCTCGCCGTAAGCCCCGTCCGTGCGGCGGGAGTCGGGGTCCCTGAGCCAGAAGTCCCCGATGTCGGCGTTGCGGTGGCGCAGGGTGGACACCACCTCGGGGTGCCGGGCGAACCGCGGCCCCTCGTCGGCCTCCAGCGCGGCCAGCAGCCCGGAGACCTTGGTGCGCGTCTCGGCCGCCTCGGCGTAGGGGTCCGAGTGCCGTACGAGCGTGGCGCCCGCACTGATCCGCACCCGGCCCCCGGCGTCGATGTCGGCGGTGCGGATGAGGATGGCGGAGTCCAGGGTGCGGGCGCCGCCCGCGTCCCTGCCGATCAGCGCGGCGACCCCGCTGTAGTAGCCGCGGCCGCCCGGCTCGTAGCGGCTGATCACCCGCGCCGCGCTCTCCACCGGGCTGCCGGTGACGGTGGGGGCGAACATCGTCTCGCGCAGCACGTCCCGCACGTCGCGGTCGGAGCGGCCCTCCACGAAGTATTCGGTGTGGGCCAGCCGCGACATCTCCCGCAGGTAGGGCCCGGTGATGCGGCCGCCGTGCTCGCAGATCCTGGCCATCATCTTGAGTTCCTCGTCGAGAACCATGTACAGCTCGTCGGTCTCCTTGCGGTCGGCGAGGAAGTCCCTGACGCCCGCGAGGGTGGGGCCGCCCGGCGGGTAGCGGTAGGTGCCGCTGATCGGGTTCATCACCGCCGTGCCGCCGCTGAGCGAGACATGGCGCTCCGGGCTGGCGCCGACGAAGGTGCGGCCCCCGGTGTGGATGGCGAACGTCCAGTACGCGCCCTGCTCCCGGGTCAGCAACCCGCGGAAGAAGGACAGCGCGTTGCGCGGCGAGTAGTCGGCGATGTCGACCAGCAGGGAGCGTTTGACGACGAAGTTGGCGCCCTCGCCGGTGCCGATCTCCTCCGCGACGATCCGGCGGACGATGTCGGCGTACTCCTCGTCCCCGACGTCGAAGCGGCGCCTGCCCAGCCGCACGGGCGTCCGCGGCACCCTGGCGACCAGCTCGGACACCGGCACCCGCTGCTGCCCGGTGACGGACATGGCCAGCAGCGCCTCCCCGTCGTCCGGCGCGGCGAAGCCCCGTTCGGCGAGCTGCCGGTAGGGCACGAGGACCAGCATGTCGTGCCGGGGCGCGGCGGGGTGCGCCGGCCCGTCGTCGAGCGGGAGGTCGGCCAGCGACGCGTACGGGGAGACGTCGCCGACCAGGACGTCCACCACGTCGGGCGTGCCCGGCCGGCGGATGAGGGCGAAGGACGCCGGCTCCAGGGCCAGGATCCGGTCGAGCAGATCGCCGTCGGGCAGGTCGCCCTCGGGCTGGGTGGCCGGCGTCTTCATCAGGGGAGGACCTCTTCGGTGAGCACGACCACGGCGCAGGTGCGCGCGACGTAGTCGAGGGCGAGCCGGTGGTCGGACGCGGAGAAGTCGGCGACCGCGTCGGCGACGACGAAGGTCTCGATGTCGTGGGTGAAGGCCTCAAGGGCGGTGGCCTGGACGCCGATGTGCGCGTAGACACCGCACAGGACGAGCTGGTCGCGGCCGGCGGCCCGCAGGCGCGCCAGCAGGTCGGAGCGGAAGAAGGCGCTGTAGCGCCACTTGGTCAGCAGCCAGTCGTCGTCCTCGGGCGCCAGCTCGGGCACCACGGCGCGGTCGGCGGCCTCGGTGCGCATGCCGGGGCCCCAGAAGTCCGCGATCAGGCCGCGGTCCCGCGCGGACATCCGGCCGGGCTGCGCCGTGTACGCGACCGGCATTCCGGCGGCGGAGCAGCGTTTTCGCAGGCTCGCCGCATGCCGGACGACGTCGGCGCGCAGGGGTTCCGGGATACCGCGGAGGAAATAGCGCTGCATGTCGTGGACGAGCAGGACCGCGCGTTCGGGGTCCGCTGTCCAGTGGGCGACGTTTTCGGGGAGATCCGCGGCCGTGGGCAGCGGATAGGCGCTGATAGGGGGTAAGCCGGTCATCGGTGGGCTCTTTCGCCGTGAACAGGGAGAAGGACCTCGCCAGCCGCTTGCGCAGCCTAACGACGGCCCGATCTCAGCGTCCAGACGGCCCTCTCCCCGATGGCCGGTGAAATGGCGGGAAGCAGGCGTACTTGACATGTCGGCGCGCATCACGTTCCGACTGCCACCTGCAAATTCACCGAGTGATGAGGTGGTATTTCCGGCGGCGGAAGGCGGCACACTTGGCCGAAAGTCAAAAGCTGCCCGATCGCGCCGGTGGCCGGTCTCCGCACGGTCTTGACATCGGGGACCCGCCTCGGCTCCACTGGGGAAAACCCGGATTGCGAGGCGTGATGGCTGAATTCGCCGAGGATATCGAGTTACGGCGCCGGCACCGTGCGGTGGTCGAGGACTACCTGAGCCGGAAGGGCGAGAATCGGCTCACCCGTTACCTGTTGTTCACCGAGGACGGCAGCGCCGGTTTGTACACCGGTGACGCCGTGGAGCCGATCGTGTCGCGCGGGCACGAGAAGCTCAAAGCGCACGGCGAGTGGTCGCTGCGGATGTTTCCCGACTGGGTCTGGTACAACATTGAAGTATTCGAGACCCAGGACCCGAACCGGTTCTGGGCGGAATGCGACGGCGAGGGCAGCATTCTTTACCCGTCGTATCCCCCCGGGCAGTACAGGAATCACTTCATCCACTCGTTCGACCTCGCCGACGGCAGGATCGTGACGCAGCGCGAGTTCATGAACCCCTTCAATCAGCTGCGGGCGCTGGGCATCGAGATTCCGGTCATCAACCGTGGCGGCATCCCCACCTGAGGGAAAGCCGGCCCGCCAGGAGGATCCGCAGTGAAGATCGACCTGAAAGCCGCGCGGGAAGCAGTCGAGCTGATCACCGGCGGCTGGCGCGCCCAGTGCCTGCATGCCGCGCTCAAGCTGGGGATACCCGACCACCTCGCGGCCGGCCTGACCACCGACGCCCTGCTCGCCGAGGCCACCGGGGCCCGGGAGGAGGGCGTGCACCGGCTGATGCGGCTGCTGGTCGCGATGGGCGTCTTCGACGGCGACGGGCGCACCGGCTACCGCAACACGCCGGTCAGCAGCGTGCTGCTCGACGAGCCCGACTCGCTGCGGGACATGTGCCTGCTCTACGGCGAGGAGTTCTACACCGCGTGGGGCCACGCGCACGAGGCGATCAGCACGGGAACCGCCGGGTTCGAGCTGGCCTACGGCGAACCGCTCTACCGCTACCTGAGCCACGAGGACGACGTCAACGCGCGCTTCCAGCGCGCCATGAAGGCCGGCAACCTCTTCTTCGACCACGTCCCCGAGGTCATCGACTTCACCGGCAGGACCTTCGCCGACATCGGCGGCGGCATCGGCCAGTTGACCGCCGCGATCCTGGCCGCCGTGCCGGACGCGCGCGGCACCCTGCTCGACCGCGAGCACGTGGTGCCGGTCGCCGCAGGGAACCTCGCGGCCTCGGTGGGCCTGGACCGCGTCGAGCTGGTCGGCGGCGACATGTTCGAGGCGGTGCCGCAGGGCAGGGACGTCTACCTGCTGTGCCGGGTGCTCGCCGGGTGGAGCGACGACGCGGTGGTCGGCCTGTTCGAGAACTGCCGCAGGGCCATGGCCGACGCCTCGTCGCGGCTGGTCATCCTGGAACGGGTCGTCGTGGACGAGGACTCCACCGTGCTGCCCGCCCTGTGGGACCTGCACCTGCTGATGACCAACGGCGGGCGGCACCGCACCCTGGCGGCGTTCACCGCCCTGCTCGACCGGGCCGGTCTGGACGTGGAGCGCGTCGCCGACCTGCCCGCGGAGACCACCGCGCTGATCGCGGCGGCCAGGTGAACCTGGACGCCGTCGGCCGAACCGCCCTGGTCACGGCCGCGATGCGGGCCGCCGAGACCGCCAGGACCGACGCGATCCACCGGGACCCGTACGCCGCGGCCCTCGCGGGCGATCTGGGTCCTGCGCTGCTGGCGGAGCTGCTGGCCGCGGGTCCGGGCGGGTCCGGCGCGTCGGGCAGGCGGGCCGTCAACGCCATCCGCACGCGCTTCTTCGACCGGTGCCTGAGCGCCGCCGCCCGGGAGCCCGGCATGCGCCAGGTCGTGGTCGCCGGCGCGGGCATGGACTCCCGCGCCTACCGCATGGCCTGGCCCGAGGGCGTCCGCTACTTCGAGGTCGACCGGCCGCCCGTCCTGGACTACAAGCGGCAGCGGCTGGCCGGCCAGCCGCCGCGGGCCGACCGCCGCGCGGTCCCCGCGGACCTCGCGTCGCCGTCCTGGCCGGACGCCCTGACCGGCGCCGGCTACCGGCCCGACCGGCCGTCGGCCTGGCTGCTCGAAGGCCTGCTGTTCTACCTCCCGGAGCCCGCCGTGCACCGGGTGCTCGACCAGATCGCCGACCTGTCCGCCCCCGGCAGCCTGATCGCCGCCGACCTGGTGAACGCGGCCGCGCTGGCGATGCCGGGGCAGCGCGCGCTGCTGGACGTCTTCGCGGGCTGGGGGTGCCCGTGGCTGTTCGGCTGCGACGAGCCCGAGGTGCTGTTCGCGCGGCACGGCTTCAAGGCCGATGTGACGCAACCCGGCGAGGCGGGCGCCGACTTCGGCCGCTGGCCCGACCCGGTCCCGCCGCGGGACCTGGCGGAAGACGTCTACCGGGTCTTCCTCGTCACCGGCCGGCGGCACGGCTGACGGCGGCCGCGGCGGACGTCGCGGCACGCTTCGGCCGAACGCGCCCGCGAGCCACGCGCCCGCGAGCCGACGCCCCGGGGCGCGCACGGTGAAGCCGCGCTGAAGCCGCGCTGAAACCGGCCGGCCGCACGCTCTGCGGCATGACGACACCGACAACACCGGCGACACCGGCAACGCCGACGACATCCGCTCCACGGGAACTCGCGATCGCGGCCACCGGGCTGCGCAAGGCCTACGGCGACAAGACCGTCCTCGACGGCATCGACCTGGCGGTGCCGGCCGGCACGGTCTTCTCGCTGCTCGGCCCCAACGGCGCGGGCAAGACCACCGCCGTCCAGATCCTCACCACGCTCATCGGCGCCGACGCGGGCGAGCTGCGCGTCGGCGGCCACGACCTGGCCAGCGCGCCGGACGCCGTGCGGGCGGCGATCGGTGTGACCGGGCAGTTCTCGGCGGTGGACAACCTGATCACCGGCGAGGAGAACATGCTCCTCATGGCGGACCTGCACCACCTGGGCCGCCGCGAGGGCCGCCGGGTCACCGCCGAGCTGCTGGAGCGCTTCGACCTCGTCGAGGCGGCGCGCAAGCCCGCGTCCACCTACTCCGGCGGCATGCGGCGGCGCCTGGACATCGCCATGACGCTGGTGGGCGAGCCGCGCGTCATCTTCCTCGACGAGCCGACCACCGGGCTCGACCCGCGCAGCCGCCACACCATGTGGGGGATCATCCGCGAGCTGGTGGCCGGCGGCGTCACCGTCTTCCTCACCACGCAGTACCTGGACGAGGCCGACGAGCTGGCCGACCGCATCGCGGTGCTGCACGGCGGCAGGATCGTCGCCCAGGGCACGGCGGAGGAGCTGAAGCGGCTCGTGCCCGGCGGCCACGTGCGGCTGCGGTTCACCGACCCGGTGGCGTACGAGTCCGCCGCCGCCGCGCTGCGCGACGCCGTACGCGACGACGGCGCCCTGTCCCTGCAGATCCCCAGCAACGGCAGCCAGCGCGAGCTGCGCGCCGTCCTCGACTGGCTCGACGCGGCCGAGGTCGAGGCCGACGAGCTGACCGTGCACACCCCGGACCTGGACGACGTCTTCTTCGCCCTCACCGGCAGCACCACCGCCGCCGACAGCACGACCTCCGACAGCACGACCTCCGGCAGCAACGCAGGGAGCACCGCCCCCGCCGCCCGTACCGCGGCCGACAGCACCGCCGACTCCAAGGAGACCGTCCGATGAGCTCGTCCCTGTCCCTCACCGTCCGCGACTCGTCCACGATGCTGCGGCGCAACCTGCTGCACGCCCGCCGCTACCCGTCGCTGACCCTCCAGCTGCTGCTCACCCCGGTCGTGCTGCTGCTGATCTTCGTCTACGTCTTCGGCGACGTGATGAGCACCGGCCTCGGCGGCCACGCCGACCGGTCGGCGTACATCGCCTACGTGGTGCCCGGGATCTTGATGATGACCGTCGGCGGCGCCTCGCTCGGCACCGCGGTGTCGGTGTGCACCGACATGACCGAGGGCATCATCGCCCGCTTCCGCACCATGGCGATCTCCCGCGGCTCGGTGCTCTTCGGGCACGTCGCCGGCGGTGTGCTCCAGGTGATGATCAGCGTGGTGCTCGTCATCGGCGTCGCGCTGGCCATCGGGTTCCGCACGGACGCCACCCCGCTGGAGTGGCTGGCCGCCGCGGGACTGACGGCGCTGGTCGGCCTGGCGCTGACCTGGCTCGCGGTCGGCATCGGCCTGTCCTCGCCGAACGCCGAGGGCGCCAGCAACACCGGGCTGCCGCTGATGGTGCTGCCGCTGCTCGGCAGCGCGTTCGTGCCGGTCGACTCGATGCCCGGCTGGTTCCGCTGGTTCGCCGAATACCAGCCCTTCTCGCCCTTCATCGAGACCCTGCGCGGCCTGCTGCTCGGCGACGCGATCGGCAAGAACGGCTGGCTCGCCCTCGGTTGGGCCGTCGCGCTCACCGTCCTGGGCTGGATGTGGTCGACGTCGCTCTTCAACCGCGACCCGTCGAGCCGATGAGGCCGAGCGCCACCGCGGGCAACTCCGCACGTCCCAGGGCGGCATACTCCGACACCGCGTCGGCGTACGCCGCCCTGTCGGCTTCCTCCGCGGCCTGCCGGATACGGTCCGACGACATCGTCGGCTGGAAGTCCCGTGCCACGCCGAGGCGTTCGGACAGCGCCACCAGCCGTACGGCCGAGGTGTCGCCCGCGGCCAGCCGCGCCATGCCGAGCGCCAGCAGCGCCGTGCCGCACGCCGGGAATTCGGCGGGCGGCGCGGGCGCGTCGCCGCCCGCGGTGGCGGCGGCGAGCAACTGCGGCAGGCGCTTCCGCAGTTGGGCGATCAGCTCCGCCACCGGCTCCAGCCTGCGGTGCTGCGCGTGGGCGATCACCGCCACCGACCTGATCTGCAGCGCCCACGGCCCGATGTACGGATCGCCGTAGGGGTCCCCGTACGGGTCGTCGTACGGATCGGCGCCGGGCGGCAGCGGCTGCTCGGCCCCCAGCCGCTCCACCGCGTCGCGCCACAGCCGCAGCCCTATCTCGGTGAGGCCGCGGGCCAGTGCGATCTCCGCGCGCGCACCGCCGTCGGTGCTGAAGACGTCGGCCTGTTCCGCGGTCCTACTGCGCTCGGCCTGCGCCAGCCAGTGCTCGGCCTCGCCGGCCTCGCCGCGCTGCAGGCAGGCCAGGGCCAGGGCGCTGCGGATGCCCATCGAGTCCGACCGGTCGCCGAGCAGTTCCAGGGCGGCCATGGTCGCCAGCAGGTGGCGGTAGGCGTCCTCGCCCTGCGCGGTGCGCAGGCACAGCTCGCTGATCCGGGCGTGGCTGAGCATCCGCATCGAGGGGTGGCGCAGCGGTTCCAGGCATACCAGCATCCGGCGGGCGGACTCCAGTGCCGCGTCGACGTCGTACTCGTACTCCCACACGTAGCTGGCGACGCACTCGGCGATGCCCGCCAGCAGCGGCTCGCGGCTCGCGCACAGCTCCCGCAGGACCGGGTAGTGCGGCGGGCGGATCTCCGGGAAGGCGCACAGCACCACCGACAGGGCCCGGACCATGGTGTCGGGCTGTGCGGGCGGCAGCCGCCGCAGGGTCACCAGCGAGCGCAGCGCCCGCGGCCCCAGGCCCATGAACAGGCTCGCCGTGCACACGACGGCGACCGTCCTGCTCACCTCGACGTACGCCGGACCCGGGCGGTAGTGCGACAGCGGGTAGCCGGTGTCGGCGGCGAGGCCGACCAGGCGGGCGTAACTGGAGCCGGTGGACCAGATGGTGGCGAGCACCGCCGCCACCGCGGCGATGGAGTCGCCGTCGCCGCGGGCCAGCGCGTGGCGCAGGGCCACCACGAGGTTGTCCTGCTCGGCGCGGACCCGCTCCCAGGAGGACAGCGGGTCGGTGCGGAAGAGCACGTCGTGGTTGGCGCACCCGAAGTCCCGCGCCCAGTCCAGGAACCGGCCGGTGACCGCTTCCTGGTCACCGGACGCGGCAAGCCTGGCGGCGGCGAACTCCCGCACGCTCTCCAGCATCCGGAACCGTAGACCCGCGTCGGTCTCCACGGCGGTGACCAGCGACTGGTCCGCGAGCTGTTCGAGCAGCAGCAGGCCGTCGAGGCCCTCGGCCAGCACGTGGTCCGCCGCGTCGGCGGTGAATCCGCCGGGGAAGACCGACAGGGTGCGCAGGGCCGCCTGCCCGTCCGGCGCCAGCAGATTCCAGCTCCACTCCACCACGGCGTGCAGGGTGCGGTGCCGCTCCGGCACGTCGCGGACACCGCCGCTCAGCAGCGAGAAGCGGTCCTGGAGGCGGCGGGCGATCTCGGGCACCGACAGCACGCGCACCCGGGCGGCCGCCAGTTCCACCGCCAGCGGCAGCCCGTCCAGATGGCGGCACAGCTCCGCCACCGCCTGCTCCGGCAGCTCCGACCCGGGCCGCGCGGCCCGCGCCCGCTGCACGAACAGCTCCACCGACGTGGTCTCGCTCAGTGCCGGAAGCTGGTAGACGGCCTCCGAGGTCAGCCCCAGCGACGCCCTGCTGGTCGCCAGCACCCGCAGGTCCTTCGACAGCGACACCAGTTCCCGTACGAGCGCGGCGACGCCCCCGACGACCTGCTCGCAGTTGTCCAGCACCAGCAGCGCCGGGCCGGGGCCGAGGCTCGCGGCGATACCGGCGCCGGTGCCCGCGGCTCCCGCGCCGATGGCCGAGGCCACCTCGCCCAGCACGTCCTCGTCGGCGAGGACGCCCGCGAGGGCCACGAAGTGCACCACCCGCTGGGTGGCGCCGCGGCTGACGACGTGCGCCAGCCGCGTCTTGCCGAGCCCGCCGGGCCCGACGACCGACACCACCCGGGAGGAGGCCAGCAGCCCCGCCACCGCGGCGACGTCGGCGTCCCGTCCCACCAGCGGGTTCGGGTCGTGCAGCACCCCGTGCCGCACCACCGGCGCCGTGCCGCGCAGCAGTTCGCGGTGCACCGCCTTGAGCGCGGCCCCCGGGTCCGTCCCCAACGCGTCGCGCAGCTGCCGGCGATAGGTGTCGTACCGCGTCAACGCGGCCGCGGGGCCAGCCGTTTCGGCCTCGCAGCGCAACAGCTCCGCCAGCACCTCCTCGTCCCTGGGCTGCTGCTCCGCGAGCGCGGCCAGCAGCGCGGCGGCCTCGTCCCGCCGCCCGGTCCGCGCCAGCGCGAGCGCCCTCACCCGGCCCAGCGACCGGTGCGCCGCGACCCGCTCCACCCGCAGGGCCACCACCGGGTCGTCCAGGTCCTCGTCGGCCGCGGCCCCCACGCCGCCGTCCCACAGGGCCAGTCCCGCCTCCGCCTCGGCCAGCGCCCCCGCGTGGTCCCCCGCCCGGTGCCGCTCGGCGGCCGCCGCCTCCCGCAGCAGCAGCGCGGAGGTGTCGACCTGCTCCTCGTCCAGCGCCAGCCGATACCCGGTCGGAGTCGTCACGACCAGGTCGGCCCCCAGCTGCGACCTGACCCGGGCGACCAGCACCTGGACGGCCTTCCCCGGCCGATCCGGCAACTCGTCCGCCCACAGCCCCTCGACCAGCCGCCCCGTGCTGCACCCCGTCCGCAGATCCGCCGCGAGCAGCGCGAGCAGCCCCCTCAACCGCGGCGCGGTGATCTCCCGCCCCCGGTAGCCCACACCCGACAACAAGGTCAGCTCGGTGCTCATCCCCGCACAGTAGCGACCACCTCGCTTTTCCCGACCGGCGCGGTGGCCTCCGGTTCCGCTCCGACGACCGTGGCGGTGGCGGCCGCCTCCGGGCCGCGGCACGTCGAGGCGGGCGTGCGGGGGCGGTTGAGGCCGCCGGGCGGGTCCCACGGGACCCAGCCGCACCTTGGCCCTTTTTTTCACGCGTCTTGTGCGAGAAGAAAGTTTCCTTCACTCTTGGCGTGGACGACGACGCCCACACCCCCCCGCACCACGCTTCCCCCTCGGAGGATCTCGTGTTTAATTGGCATGTCCCCGCCAAAAAGTGGGGTCTGGCCGCCTGCGCGGCGCTCGCCTGTGCCGCCCTGGGCGCCACCGCCGTGCCGGCCGCCGCCGCCACGCCCACCGCGGCCACGAACCAGATCACGCACCCCGAACTGGACTGGGCCGGCTCGCAGATCGCCCTGCACCAGCCCGCCTCCGGCGGCCGGTCGGTCGTCACGCCCAACGTCGCGGGCACGCCGGGCCTCGACGTCAGCGGCTACCAGGGCAACGTCAACTGGTCCTCGGTCGCGGCCAACGGCGGCCGCTTCGCGTACGTCAAGGCCACCGAGTCCACGTCGTACGTGAACCCGTACTTCGCCCAGCAGTACAACGGCTCCTACAACGCGGGCCTCATCCGCGGCGCCTACCACTTCGCGACGCCCAACACCTCCTCGGGCGCCGCGCAGGCCGACTACTTCCTCGCGCACGGCGGCGGCTGGTCGAAGGACGGCAAGACGCTGCCCGGGATGCTCGACATCGAGTGGAACCCCTACGGCGCGACCTGCTACGGCCTGTCCGCGTCCTCGATGGTCAACTGGATCCTGTCCTTCAGCAACGAATACCACGCCAAGACCACCCGCTGGGTGACCATCTACACTGCGACGAGCTGGTGGAGCCAGTGCACCGGCAACACCGGCGACTTCTCGTCCACCAACCCGCTGGCGCTGGCCAACTACAACGGCAGCCCCGGCACGATGCCCTACCACTGGGCCTACCAGACGATCTGGCAGTACGCCGACAGCGGCGTCTTCCCCGGCGACCAGGACGCCTTCAACGGCGACTTCAGCCGCGTACAGGCGCTGGCCAACGGCTGACCCGCCCGCACCCGGTGGGGGCGTGGCGACCCGCGCCCCCACCGCAGTCCGCACACCCCGCGCGTACCCCCAGGAGGCCTCCCATGGTCGGCTCCGGTCACCGTCCTTCCCGCCGCAGCGTGCTCGCGGCCGGCACCGGAGCCGTCGCGGCCGGCGCCCTCCCCCTCCCCCGTCCGCCGTCCGGGCACCAGCCCATGGCACAGCCCACCGCGCTGACCCCGCAGCAGCAGGCCGGGCAGCGGGTCGTCTTCTCCTACTCGGGGACGACCGTGCCGCAGAGCCTGCTCGACCAGATCAGCTCCGGCCAGGCGGCCGGCGTCATCTTCTTCGGCGGCAACATCAGCAGCCTGAGCCAGATCACCGCGGCGATCAAGCAGATGCGGCAGGCGAACCTGCGCAGCCCGAACCCCGCGCCGCTGCTGCTGATGACCGACCAGGAGGGCGGGCAGATACGGCGGCTGCCCGGCGCCCCGGCGCTGTCCGCGAAGCAGATCGGCGCCTCGGCCGACCCCGCGGGCGCCGCGACGGACGCCGGTACGGGCGCGGGCAACCTGCTGCGCAGCGTGGGGATGAACGTCAACCTGGCCCCGGTGCTCGACGTCTACCGGACGGCCGGCGACTTCGAGGACCAATACCAGCGCTCGTACAGCACCGACCCCGAGGTGGTGTCGCTCTGCGGCCGGTCGTTCATCACCGCCCAGCAGGCCACCGGCGTCGCCGCCACCGCCAAGCACTTCCCGGGCCTGGGGCCCGCGACCGCCTCGCAGAACACCGACCTGCGGCCCGTCACCCTGACGACGTCGCTGTCCCAGCTGCGCAACGTCGACGAGGTGCCCTACGTCGCCGCGCTCACCGCCGGGGTCGACCTGGTGATGGTGTCCTGGGCGATCTACTCCCACCTGGACGCCGCGCATCCGGCGGGGCTCTCCTCGACCGTGGTGCAGGGCGAGTTGCGCCAGCGGTACAGCTTCACCGGCGTGACCGTCACCGACGCGATCGGGGCGGGCGCGCTGAGCGCCCTGGGCACGCCGGGGCAGAACGCGGTCGCCGCCGCCGCGGCCGGCATGGACCTCGTCCTCGACGCCTCCGGCGATGTCGCGACCGGCCGGGCGATCGTCTCCTCGCTGGCCGCCGCGCTGCAGGGCGGCACCCTGGGCGCGTCGAACTTCACCGCGGCGCTCGGCAGGATCAACGCGCTGCGCAACCGGCTGTTCTGACCCGCGCGCGCCCGCCGCGGCGGGCGCCGCCGAGGAGGGAGAGACCCCGTGCGGAGAACCGCCCTGTGGTGCGTCCTGCTGGCGCTGGTCGCCGGACTGGCGGGCGCGACCGGCACCGCCGCCTCCGCGGCCACGGCCGTGTGCGCCCTCTACTGCGACACCGCCGACCCTTCGCGCGCGGCCCAGGAGGCCTTCCCCGTACCGGACGTGAACGTCAACGGCCGGCTGCTGCGGCTGCACGTGGACGACGCCGACGGCATGGCCTGGGCCAGCATCGACAGGGCCGTTCCGAGCGATTCGGTGTGGATCGACCGGTCCTGGGACGGCGGCGCCACCTGGGACGGGCTGCTGGGCAAGGCCGCGGTGCCCGGCTCGTGGACCGGCACCCGCACCCTGATGTACAACCTCTACGACCCGGCCGGGCACCGCCGCGCGGTGCTGCGCGCCTGCGGCGACGCCCAGGGCGTGGCCTGCACCTCCTGGGCCAGGACCACCGTCTGCGCGGCCGCCTGCGACGGCGGCGGCACCGCGGCCGGGGACAGCAGGCCGGTGCCGCAGACCACGCTCAGCGGCCGCGCCATCGCGCTGCACACGGACGACTCGGGCATGGCCTGGGCGACGCTGAGCGCCGGTACCGCGGGCGACGAGGTGTGGCTGGACCGCTCGTGGAACAGCGGGGCGAGCTGGCCCGACGGCTCGTCGCTCGGCAGGACCGCGGTGCCCGCCGGCGCGACCGGCACCCGTACCGCCCGCTTCAACACCTCCGACCCGCTGGGCAGGTTGTACGGCGGCGCGGTGCGCGCCTGCGGCCGGGCGGTGGAGGGCCAGAGCGGCAGCTGTACGGCCTGGGCCCGGCCCGCCGCCGGCCGCGCCGCCGCCGCGGCCGACGCGCTGATGTACTCCTACGACCCGAACACCGCCTACTGGCCGTCGAGCTGGTGGAATTCGGCGGTGGCGCTGACCACGGTCGTCGACTACATGCGCAAGACCGGCGACACCCGCTACGCGTGGATCGTCAACCGCACTTACCAGGTCGACAAGGCCGCCTTCCCCGCGGGGGCGCGCAGCTCCGACCCCATCGACGGCGACTTCATCAGCAGGGCCACCGACGACGCCGAGTGGTGGGCACTGGCCTGGATCGACGCCTACGACCTCACCCGCGACGCGACGTACCTCAACGAGGCCGTGGTCATCGCCAACTACGTCAACGGCCTGTGGGACACCGGCTCGTGCGGCGGCGGCGTGTGGTGGGACCGGGAGCGCACGTACAAGAACGCGGTGACCAACGCGCTGTGGGTGCGGATCACCGCGGCCCTGCACAACCGGATTCCCGGCGACACGCAGTGGCTCGGCCGGGCGACCACCGCGTGGACCTGGTTCCAGCACAGCGGGCTGATCAACTCCGCCGGGCTCGTCAACGACGGGCTCACCGCCTCCTGCGCCAACAACGGTCAGACGGTGTGGAGTTACAACCAGGGCCTGTCCATCGGCGGCGCCGTCGAGATCTGGCGGGCCACCGGTGACGCCGCCGCGCTCGGCACCGCGCGCCGCCTCGCCGACGCCGCCCTCGCCTCGCCCTCCCTGGTCTCCGGCGGGGTGCTCACCGAGTCCTGCGACGCCGTGTCCGCGAGCTGCGACGACAACGCCAAGCAGTTCAAGGGCGTCTTCATGCGCTACCTGGACGAGCTGGACACGGCCACCGGCGGCGCCTACGCGGCCTTCGCCCGCACCCAGGCCGACAGCGTGTGGAACGCCGACCGCGACTCCCTCGTACGCCTCGGCGAACGCTGGGCCGGCGCCGACCCGGCCGCCCACCCCAACACCCGGGACTGGCGCACCCAGGCATCCGCCCTCAGCGCGCTGCTGGCCGCGCCCTGACGCTCCGGCCGCCGGGTTTTCCACAGCCTGTGGACAATTCGGCGGCGCCGGCCCGGCGGACCCGCGGCCTGCGTCCCGGCCGCTCAGCGCTGGCTGGCCGGCTCGGCGGGGAGCGGGGCGCGGGCGCCGCGGCAGGAGTAGACGATCTCCACCGAGCCGCCGGGCAGAGCGCGTTGGCGCTCGAAGGTCAGGGCGGCGGCGTGGTCGAGGGCGGGGGTCAGCTGGGTGCCGGCGCCGAAGAACAGCGGCAGCACGACGAGTTCGAGGGTGTCGAGGGCGCCGAGGGCGTGGAAGGCGCCGATGGTGCGCGGGCCGCCGACCAGATGGACGTCACCGCCGCGGTTGGCCGCGCGGAGCTTGTCCAGCAGGCGGGCCGGGTCGCTGTCGGTGACGACGTGGCGGGGCGTGCCCGGCGGGCGGTGCGAGCCCAGGACGAAGACGTCGAGGTCGGGCCAGGGCCAGCGGGAGTTGGTCAGGGCCGGCTCGAAGGTGGTGCGCCCCATCACGGCTGCCTCGCAGCCGTCGAGGAATTCCCTGATGCCGTGGCTCTCGCCGGAGACGAAGGCGGGGTCGGCGGTCTGCGCGGGCCAGCCGCTCGGGGTGGTCACGTAGCCGTCGGCGCTCATGCTCACGCGGGCGCGGATCCTCATGTCGTCCTCCGGGTGATCGCGGTCGGGTTCCACTCAAGCGTCGAACGGGACTCCCGTCGATCGACACACGGCCCTGAGATCCACGAGCGGCTGGTGGTCCGCGCCTTCCCGCGGGGCATGACCGGCACCTGCGGGACCGACCGGCGTACTCAGCCGCGTTCGTAGGCGGTCAGCAGGAAGAGCCAGACCTCGCTGACCGTCGGGAAGCAGGCGACGGCGTGGCGCAGGCGCTTGAGGGGGACCTCGCCGGCCACCGCGATCGTGGCCGAGTGGAGGAGTTCGCTCACGCCGGGGCCGGCGAAGGTGACGCCGAGCAGGATGTCGCGGTCGAGGTCGACGACCATGCGGGCGCGGCCCTGGTAGTGGTCGGCGAAGAGGTTGGCGCCCTGCGCGGCGGTGAAGTCGACGTCCACGGTCCTGACGCGGTGGCCGGCGCGGGTCGCCTCGTCGGCGGACAGGCCGACCGCGGCGGCTTCCGGGTCGGTGAAGAAGACCTGGGGGACGGCGTGCTGGTCGGCGGTGGTGGCATGGTCGCCCCAGGGGGCGTCGTCCAGCGGGCGGCGCGCGGCGCGGGCGACGATGGCGTCGCCGGCGGTGCGGCCCTGGTATTTGCCCTGGTGGGTGAGCAGCGCGCGGTGGTTGACGTCGCCGAGGGCGTACAGCCAGTCGCCTTCGACGCCGCGGACCAGGCACGTGGTGTCCACGTCCAGCCAGGAGCCGGGGGCCAGGCCGACGGTGTCCAGGCCGATGTCGCCGGTACGGGGGGCCCGGCCGGTGGCGAACATGACCTCGTCGGCGACGACTTCGCTGCCGTCGTCCAGGGTGAGGGTGACCGGTCCCGCCGGGTCGGGGCGGCGGACCGCGGTGGCCTGCACGCCGATCCGTACGTCCGCGCCCGCCCGGGTGAGGCCGTCGGCGACCAGTTCGCCCGCGAAGGCCTCCATGCGCGGCAGCAGCGGGTGGCGGGCGATCAGGGTCACCCGGGAGCCGAGGCCCTGCCAGAGGGTGGCCATCTCGACGCCGACCCCGCCGCCGCCGACGATGGCGAGCCTCGCGGGCACCGTGCTGGAGTCGGTGCCCTGCCGGTTGGTCCAGGGCCGGGCCCCGCCGATGCCGGGGATGTCGGGGAGCACGGGGTCGCTGCCGGTGGCGATCGCCACGGCGTGCCGCGCGGTGAGCGTCCTGGGCGCGGCCCCCTCCGCGGTGACGGTGACGCGCCGCGGGCCGTCGAGGCGGCCCTGGCCGCGGACGAGGCCGGCTCCGATGTCCTTGAGGAAGGCGGCCTGCCCGCTGTCGTCCCAGTCGGTGACGTAGTGGTCGCGGCGGGCGAAGACCCGGTCGGTGTCGAGGCGGCCTGTGACGGCCTGCCGGGCGCCGTCCACCCGGCGGGCGTCGGCGACGGCGATGACCGGCCGCAGCAGCGCCTTGCTGGGGACGCAGGCCCAGTAGGAGCACTCGCCGCCGACGAGTTCCCTCTCCACGACGGCCACCGTCAGGCCGCCGGCGCGGGCGTGGTCGGCGACGTTCTGGCCGACCGGACCGGCGCCCAGCACGATGACGTCGTAGGTGTCGTCCGCCTGGCTGTCGCGTACGTCGTTCATATGTCCTCGCATGACGGTGTGGGCTGCCCTTCCACGTAACCACCACGACGGGCCCTCCGCCGCCGAAGGCCTCCTCGCACGGACAGGACCCGGTATAAGCCACCCCTATGGCCCCCTCCGGCGCCGCGTGCGGGACGCGAACGGGCAGGTCCCGCGTCGGGCTCAGCGCGCGCCGGGGCGGCGGGCCAGGTCCTGGAGGAGCCGGTGGGCGGCGGCGACCACCGCGGAGGTGCGGTCGTGGCGGGTGGCGAAGGCGGCGACGGCGGTGCGGGAAGCCGGGTGGAAGCCCAGGAAGCACTGCTGCCCGAAGGTGGCGCCGGCATGGAAGAGCATGGGGCCGCCCGCCACCTCGTGCTGGTTCCAGGTGAGGGTGTGCGTCTCGCGGCGGCGTGCGGATCCCCGCCGCAGCTGCGGGACCTGGACGTCGGAGAGGGCGGCGGTCGGGCGCAGGTGCGCCTCGGCATATGTGAGCAGGTCGCCCGGCGTGGACAGCAGGCCGCCCGCGGGGTCGAAGGCGGCCATGTGCGTGGGCGGCAGCGGGGTGCGGCCGTCGCCGCGGCGGCCGACCGCGGCGAGGCGGGACGGGGGCAGGGCGTCCGCGCCGAGGGTGGTCGCGGTCAGGGCCAGCGGGCGCAGGACCCGGTCGGCGAGCAGGTCGGGGAAGGGGGCGCCCGCCGCGCTCTCCAGTGCCGGACCGAGCAGCGCCAGGCCGAAGTTGGAGTAGTGCCTGCGGGTGCCGGGGGCGTGCCGGACGCGGGTGCGGGCCAGTGCGGCGAGCAGGCGGTCGCGGGTGTAGCCGGCGTACCCGTTGGCATAAGGGTGCAGGACCGCGCCCGCGATGAGGTCGCGCGGCACCCGCGGCAGGCCCGAGGTGTGGGTGGCCAGGTGGCGCGGGGTGATCCGGCGGGCGTGGCCCGGCGGCAGCGGCAGGTGCGCGCCGAGCGGTTCGTCGAGCCCGAGGACGCCGTCGCGGGCGAGGCCGGCCAGCAGCAGCACCGTGAAGGTCTTGGTCAGCGAGCCGAGCGCGAAGCTCAGCTCCTCTCGCGGCGCCGCGGGGTCCGGGTCCGTACCGCCGGTCGCGTACGTACGGCGGCCGTCGCGGCTGACGGCCAGCACGACGTCGGGCGCCCGTACCCGGGCCAGGGCGGCGGCCAGCAGCGGCGCCGGGTCCTCGGTCCCGTCAGGAGGCGCCGCCGGCCGCAGCGTCACGCAGCGACGTCCGCGGACAGCGACCGGGAGGTGGCCATCGCCGAGGCGAACGCCGCGACCAGCGTGGGGTGGTGGAGCTGGTCGAAGACCTCGCCGCGGTCGCCGACCGGCATCGTGCCCTGCACCGGCATGGCGCCGTCGGGCCCCTGCGCGGCGGCGTACCGCTCCCACATCTCCGCCTCCAGGGTGGGACGGGGCAGGCAGGCGTCGACCACCAGGAGTTCGCCGAGCAGGTCCCAGTGCTCCAACTCGGCCCAGTCCGCGGTCCACGCGGGCAGGTAGCGGGCCAGGTAGTCGGCGATCTCCGGTGGGACGCGGTCGGGGGCGGCGCCCCAGTCGGTGAGGTGGAAGACGGTGTGGGTGATGTCGTAGGCGATGTGCAGCTGGACGGTCCAGGGCTCCGGCATCCGGCCGAGCCAGGTGGCCGCGAGTGCCCGGCCGGTGTCGCCGCTGGGCACCAGGCCGATCTTGCGTTCGGCGTTGAGCAGGCCGAGCCGCCGGGTCGGCATCATCTCCAGCGCCCGCCAACTCGCCGTGCCCCGGGCCAGGCCGATCGCGCTCTCCAGACCGGGGTGGCGGTGGCCCAGCTCGTGCAGGCTGGCGTAGATCTCCAGCGGGACGGGCGACAGCGGCTCCTGGTGCTGGAGTTCGGCCAGCAGGTTGCCGCCGTCGAGCAGGTCGCGCCATACGTGGTCGAGCAGCCGCACCGAGATGTCGTGCTGCCGCGACCCGGCCACCCCCTCCCGGGCGAGCACCCGCATGTTGACCGCCAGCTCCCCCACGGGCTTGAGCCGTTCGACGATGCCGCGGCCGGTGGCCAGGTCCTCGTCGGTCAGCCGGAAGTGCTCGCGGTGGGCGTCGAGCCAGGCCAGCGCCCGGTCGCCGACGCGGTGCAGGAGCGCGGGGGATGCGGCGGTCACGGTGTCGCCTCGCTTTCTGGCGGGTCGGGGTGCCCGGCGGCGCGGGCCAGGGTGGCGGCGAAGGCGGCCACCAGCGTGGAGTGGTAGCACGCGGTGAAGGCCTCGCCCGGGGACGCGCCCGGCGGCGGCACCCCGCCGGTCTCGGGCACCGCGCCGTCCGGGGCTTGCGCGGCGGCGAGGACGCGCCAGGCCGCGAGGTCGTAGGGCGCGCCCGGCAGGCACGCGGACACGGCCAGGAATTCCCCGACCAGGTCCCACAGCCGCTCCTCCGCCCAGGTCTCGGTCCAGGCCGGCAGCCACAGCCGCAGGTAGCCGGCCAGGGGGGCGGGCAGGCCGCCCGGCGTGCGGCCCCAGTCGGTGGCGTGGAAGACGTCGTGCGTGATGCCGTACGCGGCCTTGCGGTCCAGCGCCCACGGTTCCGGGCGCAGGCCGAGGCCGGTGTGCGCGAGCACCGTGTCGAAGTCGGCGTGCGGCGGCAGGCCGATCCTCCGCTCGGCATTGAGCACGTTGAGGGTGCGGGTGTGGTCCTCGCGCGCGACCCGCCAGCGGCGCAGCGAGGTCGTCGCCCCGACCAGCTCCTCGACGCCGGGGTGGCGCAGGCCCGCCCGCGCGAACACCCCGTAGAGCTCCACCGGGTAGGTCGCCACCGGCTCGCCGCGCACCAGCTCCACGAACAGCTCGCCGCCGCGGGTCTCCTTCCACGCGAAGGCGAGGAGGTCCGCGGCGGCCTCCCGCAGCGCCGCCACCGGGTGCAGCGCCTGCGTCACCTGGGCCAGCTCGGCCAGTTCGCCGAGCGGTTTGAGCGTCAGGTTCGGGTCGGCGTCGGTGGTGACGTCGGCGGGCAGCCGGAAGGAGCCGCGCATCGCGCCGATCCAGTCCAGGGCGCCGGCGGCGACGGTGTCGAGCAGGTCGGCGTCGGGGTGCGCACGGCGGGCGGGCGGTGGTCCCCCGCTCACCACGGCCCGCCGCCGGGAAAGCGCTGCGCCGCCGTGGTGTGCAGCACCACCCGCGGGTCGCTGCCGCTCATCCGGCGGACGAAGACCAGGCCCGCCGCCAGCCCGAGGGAGTCGGGCACGTCCGGCGCGCGTACCAGCCAGCGGCCGACGCCGGCCGCCTGCAGCCAGTCGCGGCGGCGTACCGCCCGGACGAAGCCCCTGGCCAGGTCGTCGGTGCGGGCGGCGAGCCCGACGGCCAGCGCGGGGGCCAGGCTGGGCAGCGAGAGCGCGGCCAGTTGCGACGCCCGGTGGGCCAGCGCCGGCCAGGGGTCGGTCTGCACCCAGGCGTCGCCCGGCCGCGGCTCGGGCGGGCGCTCCGCGCCGGGCTCGCCGCCTTCGCCGTCCCTCCCGCCTCCGTCCGCTCCGTCTACGCCGTCCGCGCCGGTTTCCGGCAGGAAGGCCCGGGACGCCTCGACCAGGCCCCGGTAGCTCCACAGCGACACGTCGGAGGCGTCGGCGCCCGGTGGATACGCGGCCAGCGCCCTGCGGACGACCTGGCGGTCGGTGCTGCCGCGCGCCGGATCGCCACGCAGCGCGTACGGCGCCAGCACGTCGGCGCCGAGCACCCGGACGGCGGCGAGTGCCACCGTGTCCTCCTGCGCGAGGAGGGCCGACAGCGCATAGGAGTCGCCCTCGCCGTCAAGGGCGAGTGCGACTCCGTTTGCGACATCGGCCACCGCAGCGCTCAGAGCGGAATTCTGCTGCGCCTGCTCGGCCAATGGGTCCCCCTGACCGTCAGCGGGCGTCCGTCTTCGGGGCGCGGGGGGTGGGGGGCGAGATCAGCAGCAGGGCGGCGAGCAGAAGGCCGCCCCCGCACTCGCGGGTGTCCCGGTAGATGCCTTCCGGTTCTGCGGAATCCAGCAGTCCTTCGACCTCAGCGGCAAGCGCTGCCGTCTCGACCGGGGCTGTCAGCTCCGTAGCCATGGGACCATCTCCTTCTCTCGGGGTGGATCTTCAGACTGACATTCCCCACATTTCATCGCAACTGGGACATGGCGCACGGGGACGGCCGGGCCGACGTCCCCCCTGGGCGGGCAGGCGCAAGCCGCCGGATCGGCCGATGGGCGGCCGACGGCGACCGGCTCCACCGCGACCCCCCCTCGACACGGTCGCCGTCGATGACGGCCCGTCCGGCGCCGCCGGCCGGGGGCGCCGGACCACATGGCGCTTGGCGCCGGCTTGGCGTGGGCTTGGCGGATCGCCGGCAGGGCTCGCACGGGCCGGCGGGGGCCACCGGCCCGTGCGGGTGGCGATGGGCCGACCGGGCACGGGCGCCGCGCCCCGCGGGGGCGGGACACCTTGCGGGCGGGCGCCAAGCGGGCGCCAGGCCGGTGCCAAGCCGGGTGGGCGATGCTCCTGCGTGTCACCCGGCTGGGAGTGACCCGGTGCGGGGTGCGGGAGTGGCCTGGGCGGCGGTGTCATGACCGGCCCTTCCGTGAGCCGGGTGCGTGGTCCACGTCGACGGCGAGCGTCCGCGCGCCCCCCAAGGCTCACCCCATGGGGAGGAGACGAGGCGCTGATGCGACCTCTCACACCACTGCGGTCTCTCACACCACTGCGACCTCTCGCACCACGCCGGATGCTGGTGGCCGCCGCGGCGGCCGCCGCGCTCGCCGGTCTGGGCGCGGGACCGTCGGGACCGGTGGCCGAGGCGGCCACCCGCCCGGCCGAACTCACCGCCACGTCGCCCACGACCGTCGTGGCGAGCGGCCTGAACGGACCGCGGGGCCTGGTCTGGGGCCCGCACGGGCACCTCTTGGTCGGCGAGGCGGGCACCGTCCCCTCGCTGTGCGACACCGCGAACCCGGCGGCGGTGAACTGCTTCGGCCTGACCGGTTCGATCGCGGACGTCTCGTCCGGCACGCCGGTGCGGGTCCGCACCGGTATCGCCTCGCTGCTCAACGGCGGCGAGATGGTCGGCCCCGATGACCTGGAATACGTCGGCGGCCACCTCTACACGGTGGAGCCGGCGTCACCGGAATTCGTCCCGGCCGATCTGCCCGGCCTCACCCCCGAGTTGAGCGCGACGCTGAAGACGCAGTACGGCGCGCTGCTCGACGTCACCGGCCCCGCCCCCAGGGCGCTGGCGAACCCCGGCGACGTCGACGACAAGGCCTACCACGACAGCAACCCGTACGCGCTGGCGGCGGCCCCCCGCGGCGGCTTCTACGTGCTCGACGGCGGGTCGAACACGCTGGACTCGATCGACCGCCACGGCGACGTGCGGGTCCTCGCCCTCGTCCCCAACACCCCGGGCGGCGCCAATTCCGTGCCCACCTGCCTCGACGTCGGCCCGGACGGGGCGGTCTACATCGGCGAGCTGACCGGGTTCGGCAGCTCGGCCACCGACGCGAACGTCTACCGCTACGCGCCCCGTACCGGCGCCCTGACGGTGTGGCAGTCCGGCTTCAGCGCCATCAACGGCTGCGGCTTCGGCGCCGACGGCGACTTCTACGTGACCGAGTTCGACACCACCGGCTTCCCGTCCAACGCCGTACGGCCCGACGGCGCCGTCATCCAGATCGGCAGGGACGGCCGGCGGACGACCCTCGGAGCGGGCAAGCTGTTCGCGCCCGCGGGCTTCCTGGCCGGCCGCGACGGCTCGATCTACGTGAGCAACTACTCCTCGATGTGGCCCTTCGGCGACCCGGCCCTGTCGACCTCGGGCCAGGTCGTCAGGATCGGCTGACCCGTCCCCGGCGCCCGGGGCGCGACCGGCCCCGGGCGCCCGGCCACGAACGCCCATGACCCCCGTTCCACGTGGAACAATGACCGCAATCCGGGTCATCCTGGCGACCGGAGCAGAGCGGAAGGGGCCGCCCGATGGCCGTGTTCGGACTGGGCCTCGCGGCCCTGGGACGCCCCGAGTACCTGACCGTCGGTCATGGCGGGGCCCTCGGCGGCGACCGCTCCGCCGAGGGGCTGCGCAAGCGCTGCGAGGAGGTCTGCGACGCCGCCTGGGCCGGCGGGGTGCGGTGGTTCGACGCGGCCCGCTCCTACGGCCTGGCCGAGGACTTCCTCGCCGGGTGGCTGGAGCGGCGCGGCATCGCGGCCGGGGAGGTGACGGTGTCCTCCAAGTGGGGCTACGCCTACACCGCCGACTGGCAGCCGCACGCCCAGGTGCAGGAGGTCAAGGACCACTCCGCCGCCGCCCTGGCCCGCCAGTGGCCGCGGACCGAGGCGCTGCTCGGGCCCTGGCTGCGGCTCTACGCGGTCCACTCCGCGACCCTGGAGTCCGGCGTCCTGGACGACGCGGTGGTGCTGCGCGAGCTTGCCGGGCTGCCCGTTCCCGCCGGGCTCAGCCTGAGCGGTCCGCGGCAGGCCGACACGCTGCGCAAGGCGCTGGAGGTCCGGGTCGACGGGCGGCCGGTCTTCTCCGCGGTGCAGGCCACCTGGAACGTGCTGGAGCCGTCGGCCGGCGCCGCGCTGGCCGAGGCCAAGGCCGCGGGCTGGACCGTCGTCGTCAAGGAGGCGCTGGCCAACGGCCTGCTCGCCGCGCCGGGTCCGGCGACCGCGCGGCTCGGGCCGCGGCCCGACATGGCGGCACTGGCCGCCGCCTTGTCCCAGCCGTGGGCCGACGTCGTCCTGTCGGGCGCCGTCACCGCGGGGCAGTTGCGGGCCAACCTCGCCGCGATGGCCGCCGAGCCGCCGGACCCCGGCCGTTACGCGGCGCTCGCCGTCGACCCGCCGGCGTACTGGGCCGACCGGGCGGCTATGAAGTGGACGTGAGGGGCGGCCGGGCGGGGCCGCGGTACGGCAAAGTCTGGCGGTAGACGACGCCGGTGGTCGTGCTGCCGAAGCCGGCGAGTTCGTCGACCAGGGCCTCCAGGTGCTCCATGGAGGTCGCGGCGACCTTCAGGGTGTAGCAGTCGTCGCCGGTGGTGCGCAGGCACTCCAGGATCTCGCGGCGCTCCTCGATCAGGCGGCGCAGCGGCTGGTGGCGGTTGCCCGGGTATTTGAGGCGGACGACGGCCAGCAGCGGATAGCCGACCTCGGTGAGATCGACGGTCGCGTGGTAGCCGGTGATGACACCCGCAGTCTCCAGCCGCCGTACGCGCTCGGCGGCGGCCGACGCGCTCAGGCTCACCCGCCGCGCCAGCTCGCTGACCGAGATCCGCGCCTCCCGCTGGAAGTGCTCGATGATCGCCCAGTCGACGTCGTCAAGATTCGCGGTCACCTCGCCATACTACCGGGAAATCACCGGCAGTTGGCGGCCGCTGCCGCGAGGATCGCTTCCTCGGGCGGCAACCGCCGCTATAGCATTCCGGCATGGAAATAGGCGTAAACGTGCCCAATTTCGGGCCGGGAACGGACCCCGGCGTGCTGCGCGAATGGGCGCGCGTCGTGGAAGGGCTCGGCTTCGACCTGCTCATGGTCTCGGACCATGTCGCCATCACCCCGGACGTGGCCGAGAGGTACCCGGAGCCCTTCTACGAGCCCTTCACCACGCTGTCCTGGCTGGCCGGTCTGACGACCAGGGTCCGGCTGGGCACCACCGTGCTGATCCTGCCCTACCGGCACCCGCTGCTGGTGGCCCGGATGGCCGCCAACCTCCAGCAGCTCAGCGGCGGACGGTTCGTGCTGGGGGTGGGCGTCGGCTGGGCGCGGCAGGAGTTCGAGGCGCTCGGCGTGCCCTTCCGCGAGCGCGGCCGGCTGACCGACGCGCACCTGGCCGCGCTGCGGGAGGCCTGGCGTGCGGACGCGGGCGGCGCCGGCGCCGTCCCGGTCTGGGTCGGCGGCAACAGCGACGCGGCGATCCGGCGGGCCGCCAGGTACGGCGACGCCTGGCACCCGCTGCGGGTCACCCTGCCGTGGCTGCGGTCGGCCGTGGAGCGGCACGCACCGCCGGCCTTCGCGCCCCGCATCTCCCTGCGCCTGACCGCCGCGCCGGTCGAGGACGCCGACCGGCTCGCGGGCACCGGCACCGCCGAGCAGATCGCCGACGACCTCGACCAGTTGCGCCGGCTCGGCGCCGGCGCCGTCCTGCTCGACCCCTACCACGGCGACCCGGAGGACACCCGCAGGCCGCACGCGGCCTGGCAGGCGCTCGCCACGGTGGCCGCCCAGCAGAAAACCGGATGAGGTCCGATGAGGTCCGGATGAGATCCGGGGTCCGGATGGGGTCCGGATGAGGGACGTCCGCCCAGCCGAAAACCGCCCGCAGGAGTCCGCTCCGCACCAGCACGTACGAGCGCGGTCCGCGCCGCACCAGCACGCCGAAGGGAACGCACCATCGTGATCACCTCCGCCGACGAGGACCTGCTGCGCCGGGCCGTCGCCATCGCCGCCCATGCCGTCACCCTGGGCGACGCCCCCTACGGCTCGCTGCTCGCGGGCCCGGACGGCGCGGTCCTCGCCGAGGCGCACAACACGGTGCGCCGCGACAACGACATCAGCGCCCACCCGGAGCTGAAACTCGCCCGCTGGGCGGCCCGCGAGCTCGACGGCGACACGGCGGCCGGCACCACGATGTACACCAGCTGCCAGCCGTGCGGCATGTGCGCGGGCGGTATCGCCCGCTCCGGTCTCGGCCGGGTCGTCTACGCGCTGTCCACCGACCAGCTGGTCGGCCTCAACCCGGAGTCGGGCGCCTGGCCGGTGGTCCCGCAGGACGGCCCCGCCCTCCTCGCGGAGGCGCGCGTACCGGTGGAGGCGTACTACCGCCAGTCCGGGGGCCCGGCGCCCGCGGGGGACACGGACGGCACGCCCTCCTGACGCGCCGGCCGCCGGGAGCGGCGGCAGCACCCGACGGCCGCCCGCGCGCCGCGTCGGGCGGCGGCTCCCGGAATCACCCGTCGGACCCCGGAGTGGGCGGCGCAGGACGAACATTCGTTTTACGATGCCCGCATGCCCAAGGTCAGTGCGGAGCACCGCGAAGCCCGACGCCGGCAGATCCTGGACGCCGCCTGGATCTGCTTCGCGCGCAACGGCTTCCACAAGACGTCCATGCCCGACGTCTTCGCCGAGGCCGGGCTGTCGGCCGGCGCGGTCTACCGCTACTTCGCCGGGAAGGAAGCGCTCATCACGGCGATCGCCGAGGTGTCGACGCGGCAGCTCGTCGACATCCTGGACGCGCATCTGGCGGCGCCGCGGCTCGCGCCCCCCGAGGAGCTGCTGCCGGCGGTCGTGGAGGATCTCACGGCGCTGGGCGCCGGGACCGCGCCCGCGCCCATGGCGCTCCAGGTGTGGTCGGAGATGATGCGCGACCACCAGCTCGCGGGCGCGGTCGCCGACATGCTGGGCGCCATCCAGGAGCGGCTGACCGAGCTGTGCCGGCGCTACCAGGCCGCGGGCGTCCTCGACGCGGGCCTCGATCCGGCGGACACCGCCCGCGTGCTGATCGCGCTGCTCCAGGGGTGGATCATCCAGTGGAACACCATGGGCCTGGCGGCCCACCAGCAGATCAGGGCCGGTGTCCGCGCTCTTGTGACCCGGCAGCGGGCGTCCGGCGAAGGCGGCTGAGCCCCTCTCCCTGCTCTTCCCGCACGAGGCTCAGCCCCTCGGGCCGGCCCTCCCGTACGAGGTTCAGCCCGTCCGAGCGGCCCTCCGCCGCCAGGCCGCGCGCCTCGGACCGGCCCTCCGCCAGGAGGTTGTCGCCGGTGTCGGCGGGGCCGGGGCGCCCGGAGGCGACGGCGGCCAGCCCGAGCACGCTCCACACCGCGAGGACGGTGAGCGGGGCAGCCGAGCCGCTGCCGCCGAAGTAGGCGGTGCCGCGTACGAGTTCGGCGCCCGCACCCGGCGGCAGCCACCGGCCGATGCCGCCCGCCGCCGCGGGCAGCAGCTCCGGCGCCGAGGTGACTCCGGAGAAGGGGTTGCCGAGGAAGACCATCAGCACGGCGCCCATCCCGAGCCCCGCGCGGCCGACGAGGGTGACCAGGCCCGCGGTCGGGGCGGCGATGGCGAGCATGGTGAGCGCCAGCGCCGCCCAGGTCGCCGCGTGGTCGTGCGGCAGCGCGCCGAGGAAGCCCTGTGCGACGAGGTAGACGGCGAGGCCGGCCGCGGCGCATCCGGTGAGCAGCCCCACCAGCCGCGCCCCGCCGGGCTTCACGGTGCCCGACATCGTGACGACCAGGGCGATGAGCACGCTGCAGATGGTGACCGGCAGCAGGGCGGAGCTGAAGACCACGCCCCGGGCGTCGCCCGCGGAGAGCGGCACCACGTCCACCGTCCGCAGAGGTGCCGCGGCGGCGTCCGCGGTCCCGGACGCGGCCGGCGTACGGCCCTGCGGGGACGCCGCGTGCGCCGCGAGCCTGCTGCCCGACGCGTCGAGCAGCTGGGCCACGCTCGGGCCGGCCGCGGTGGCCTCCAGCACGGTGACGCCGCCCGGCCCGACGGCGAAGGCGCCGTAGACGTCGCGGTGCTCGATCGCGGACCGCGCCGCCGCCTGGTCGGGGTAGCGGTGGACGGCGAAGGCGCCCGGCGCCGACCGGTCCAGCGCGTCGACCGCGGCGCGGGCGGCCGGGCCGGTGCCCACCACGCCCACCGGCAGGTCGCGCGGCGCGAGACGTGCCGCCGGCCAGGCGTAGGCCAGCACGGCGAGCGAGATCACCAGCGGCAGCGCCACCGTCGTGACCACTATCTGACGCCATGACAGGACGCCCAGCGGGTTCTTCACGGGACCGAGCCTAGGTTCGTCCCGGAAATGCGTCAAGACGAACGTTCGTTTTCTTTTATCGACCCGCCCCCACGGGACCGCGCCTCCACGGAGCGCGTCTATACGAAGCCGGACGGCTGGTCCGACTTACGGTGGTTTTATGGGCTATGTGACCTGGTGGGCCGTTGTCTCGTCCGGATGCGCTCCCGTCCTGCTGATCGGCGGTTCGACGACCGCGGCGGTGCTCGAAGGGCCCAGCTACAACCCCGTCCACCAGACGATCAGCGTCCTGGCGGCCGGCGGCCCTTCCGGGTACTGGGTGCTGACCGGGATGCTGATCGCGCTGGGCGTGTGCCACCTGGCGACCGCCTGCGGGCTGCGCGCGGCCCGGCTCGCCGGGCGGCTGGCGCTCGGCGCCGGCGGGGTGTCGGCCATGGTGCTCGCGTTCTTCCCCGCGCCGAAGACGGGGGGCTCCTTCTCGCACGGGTCCGTGGTCGCGGTCGGCTTCTCGCTGCTGGCGCTGTGGCCGGTGCTCGCGGCGTGGCCGGTGCTGACCCGGGACCGGTGGCCGCTGGCGCCCGGGAACCGGGTCGCCGCCGGTGCCCGGCTCGCGACCGGCTCCCCGGGCGCGGCCGACCCCCAGGCCACGGCCGGCCCGCGGCTCGCGCCCGATCCCCCCCTGGCGGCGGGCCCGCAGGTCCCGCCCGGCCCCCAGCAGGCGGCCGCGCCCGACCCGGAGGCCGCGACGGCGCCCGAGGGCGCACCCGACCCCGGCCCCGCGCCCGATCTGGAGGCCGCGCCCGGGTCAGCGGGCGCGACCGCCCCGCCCGCGCTTCCCCCCTGGGGGCTGCGGCGCCTGCCGTCGCTCGCGGCGACCACGCTGATGGCGCTGGGGGCCGCCTGGTTCCTGGTGGAGATCCAGGTGAACGGCGCCGCGGGCGTGGCCGAGCGCGTGCTGACGATCGTGCAGTCGCTGTGGCCCGTGGTGGTCGTCCTGTCCTGCCTGCACCACGCGCGCCGCACCCCGGCATGACCGCACCACCGGCACCGCAGGGGACGGCACGGCGGCACACCCGCACCGCCGGCACCGCACCGGAGCCCGCCGGAGCACACCGGTCAGGTTTGGAGAAGCGCGGGTCCCGTACCCGCGCTTAGCGTCTTTCCATGACCTCCATCGCATCAGTCACGCTGGACGCCGCCGACCCCGCCGCCGCCGCCGACTTCTACGCCGGCGCCTTCCGCCTCGACACCCAGGTGCGGGTGCGGGCCGCGCAGGCGCCGAGCACCGGCTTCCGCGGGTTCACCCTGTCGCTGACCGTGTCGCAGCCGGCCACCGTCACCAGCCTGTTCGAGGCCGCGGTCAAGGCCGGCGCCACGCCGGTGAAGCCGGTCGCGAAGTCGCTGTGGGGCTACGGCGGCGTCGTGCGGGCTCCCGACGGCGCCCTGTGGAAGCTCGCGACCTCGGCGAAGAAGGACACCGGCCCCGACACCGGGGAGATCGACCAGCTCGTGCTGCTGCTCGGGGTCGACGACATCGTCGCGAGCCGGAAGTTCTACGTCGGGCGCGGCCTGACGGTGGGCCGCAGCTTCGCCCGCAAGTACGTCGAGTTCGCGCTGCCGTCGAGCCCGGTGAAGCTGGCGCTCTACGGCCACCGCGCCCTGGCCAAGGACGCCGGCGTCTCGCCGGAGGGCACCGGCTCGCACGGCCTCACCGTCAACGGCGACGCCGGCACCTTCACCGACCCCGACGGCTTCGCGTGGGAGAACCCGTCCGCGTGACAGCCGACACCAGCCTGGCCGAATCCAACGTTGTAAACAACAGATGCGGACAACATCATCGGCCCGGCAAAAATAAAAGCAACAAATATTGACGCAAACAATCAGCGCGCGTACGTTCCGTCGCAGCCGCCGGCAGCAGTGCCACAAGCACCGCTCCGCCGGCGGGTTCCGCTCCCACCCCCCACCTAGGAGCACACCATGCGCAGAACGCGATCCGCGCTGCTCTCCGCCCTCGCGACCTTCGGACTCCTGCTCGCCGCGCTGCTGACCCTGCCCGGCACGACAGCGCAGGCCGCCGGCACCCTGCCCTGTGACATCTACGCCGGCGCCGGCACCCCTTGTGTGGCCGCGCACAGCACGACCCGCGCGCTCTTCTCCGCCTACAACGGCCCGCTCTACCAGGTCATCCGTGCCTCGAACGGCGCGGCCACCGACATCGGCGTGCTCTCCGCCGGCGGCTACGCGAACGCCGCGGCGCAGGACTCCTTCTGCGCGGACACCACCTGCCGGATCAGCAAGGTCTACGACCAGACCAGCCGGCACAACGACCTCTACCCGGGCCCCGCGGGCACCGCGGGCGGGGCCGACCGCGGAGCGGACGCCGCCGAGCTGTCGGTCACGGCCGGCGGCCACAAGGTGTACGGCATCTGGGTCTCGCCGGGTGTCGGCTACCGCTCGAACGGCGCCGCGTCCGGTACGGCGGTGAACGGGCAGCCCGAGGGCGCCTACATGGTGGCCAGCGGCACCCATGTCGGCTCCGACTGCTGCTTCGACTACGGCAACGCCGAGAGCACCCCCGCCGACACCGGCAACGGCCACATGGACGCCGTCAGCATCGCCACCACCTGCTACTTCGCCCCGTGCAACGGCACCGGCCCCTGGGTCGAGGCCGACATGGAGAACGGCATGTTCCAGGGCGACAACGGGTCCAACACCGCCAACGCCGGCAACAAGAGCGCGTTCGTCACCGCCGTCCTGAAGAACAACGGGCAGACGACGTACGCGCTCAAGGGCGGCAACTCGCAGTCCGGTGGCCTGAGCACCTGGTGGAACGGCGGGCTGCCGACCCGCGGCGGCTACCGGCCCATGCAGCAGGAGGGCGGCATCATCCTGGGCACCGGCGGCGACAACAGCAACCGCAACATGGGCACCTTCTTCGAGGGCGTGATGGTCGCCGGCTACCCCACCGACGCGGCCGAGAACGCCGTCCAGTCCAACATCGTCTCGGTCGGCTACTCCGGTGAGACGAACGTGCCCAACGGCCCGCAGGGCACCATCACCGGGCCCGGCGGCAAGTGCGTCGACGTCGCGGCCGACGACACCGGCGTCAACGGGGCGGCCGTCCAGCTGTGGGACTGCCAGACATGGGCCGAGGACCAGTTCTGGGCGCACCACACCAACGGCTCGCTGTCCACGATCGGCCGCTGCCTGGACATCGTGGGCAACGGCACGGCCAACGGCGCCAAGGTCGAGCTGTGGGACTGCAACGGCGTCGGCGGCCAGGTCTTCAACCAGCGCTCGGACGGGTCGCTGTTCAACCCGCAGTCCGGCCGCTGCCTGGACTCCCCCAGCGGTGCCACCGCCAACGGCACCCGGCTGCAGATCTGGGACTGCAACGGCACCCCGGCGCAGAAGTTCACCCTGCACTGAGGCCGAGGCCGCTGCGGCCGACCGCTGAGGCCGTGGCGACGGCGCAGGCGGAGGCCGTACGCCAAAGGGGCCGGTTCCGCCGCGGCGGGACCGGCCCCAACCCGTGGGGTCAGTTGTCCTCGTACTCGCGCCAGAGCCGCACGACGTCGGGCTGCGCCCGGTAGAAGGACAGCAGCTTGAAGTACTCGCCGGCCGGCGAGGAGGCCACGTAGCAGATGAAGGCGCGGTCGGAGCCCGGGTCGGCGGAGGGGGCGTTCCGCGCGAGCTGCTCGATCTTGGGTTCGAGGTGCCCGCCGGTCAGCGCCGCCGGGTCCTTGGTCATCGCGCTGAAGCAGATCCGCTGGACGCCGGGGGAGTCCCAGTTCAGGGTGACGTAGAAGCCGCCCGCCGACCGGGCGAGGGTCAGCAGCTGCTCGCTCGGCTCGGGCATGCCGATGTCACCGAGGACCGCGGCGACGTTCTTGGGTTCGAGCAGGTAGCCGTCGGGCGTCTTGAAGTAGACGTTGAAGGTCTTGTGCTCGTAGTCCATGCCCGTCAGCGCGACCTGGTCGGCGACGCCGTGGCGCTCGAAGAAGGCGGTGTTCGCGGCCAGGGCGGGTGGTACGGCCGCGATGCCGGCCAGCGTGGAGACCGGCTGCAGCTCGTCCGGCGGGAAGAACTGGAAGGTCTTGGTGAAGCCGCCGACGACGCCGAAGTCGACGCCGTAGTTGTCGATGGGACAGGCGGCGGCGATGTCGGCGCTCAGTGAGCCGACGGGGTGGTCGGTGCGCGGGGTCAGGCCGCCGGACAGCGCGAGCGCGTAGGGGTCGATCTGCTTGGGGAGCATCGTGAAGCGGCAGCTGAAGTCGTCGCCGCGGCGCGCGCTGGTCTCCACCCGGAAGGCGATCGCGGACTGCGGTATCAGGTCCTGATACGTCGTCATGACCGGCCAGACCGTCTCGCGCGAGCACGTCACGCCCAGCTGCCGAGCTGATGCCTCGATGACCGAGTAAAGGTCTTCCAGTTCCGTCGTCCCGGCCATACGCCCTCCAAGTTCGGTTGAGAACAAGAGCACCGACAGCCGGGCAACCCTCACCGTCCGTGTCCTGCTGCTCTGTCACCTGAGCATTGGACGCGGGGCTTGGCGGGGACTATGGGGTGACTTGGCGCCGGCTTGGCGGCAGCCGCCCCGGCTGCGGGGGCGACCTCCCGCGAGGGGGGCGAGGCGCCGGCCGGGGCGGGGCCGGCGGCCGTTTACGCTGGCGGACGTGTCCGCCTCTCGCCGTCTGCACCGCGTCGCCGTCCTCGTGCTCGAAGGGGCCAAACCGATGGACGTCGGCATCCCCGCGCAGGTGTTCACGACCCGCGCGAGCATGCCGTACGAGGTGCGGGTGTGCGGCGCGGCGCCCGGGCTGGTGGCGGGCGGCGACGGGTTGTCCTACCACGTCGCCGACGGCCTGGACGCCCTGACGTGGGCCGACATCGTCTTCATCCCCGGCTACCGCTTCCCCGACCGCGAGGACCCGCCGGGCGCCGTCCTGGACGCGCTGGTCGCCGCGCGCGACCGCGGGGCGCGACTCGCGGCGATCTCGACCGGGGCCTTCGCGCTGGCCGCCACCGGGCTGCTCGACGGCAAGCGCGCCACCACCCACTGGCACTACACCCGCAGCCTCGCCGCGAAGCACCCGCTCGTCCGGGTGGACGAGAACGTGCTGTTCGTGGACGAGGGCGCCGTCCTGACCTCGGCCGGGGCCGCCTCCGGCCTCGACCTGTGCCTGCACATCCTGCGCGGCGACCTCGGCGTGGCCGCCTCGAACCACGCGGCCAGGCGGCTGGTCGCCGCGCCCTACCGCAGCGGCGGCCAGGCGCAGTACGTCCCGCGCAGCGTGCCCGAGCCGCTCGGCGAGCGGTTCGCCGCCACCCGCGAGTGGGCGCTGCACCGGCTCGGCGAGCCGCTCACCCTCGACGCGCTCGCCCGGCACGCCGCGGTGTCGCCGCGCACCTTCTCCCGGCGCTTCGCCGACGACACCGGCTACACCCCGATGCAGTGGGTCATGCGGGCCCGCGTCGACATGGCCCGCGAGCTGCTGGAGCGCTCGGAACGCGGTGTCGAGCAGATCGCCGCCGACGTGGGCCTGGGCACGGGGGCGAACCTGCGGCAGCACTTCCAGCAGATCCTCGGGACGACGCCGAGCGAATACCGCCGCACCTTCGCGCAGGGCGAGTAGCCCCCGCCGGGGCGGCTGGCGGAATCCTTTCGAACCATGGCGCTCACGCCGCCGCCACCCCCGCAGTCCAGCGGCGAACCTGGAGCCATGACTCGTATCGCCATCAACGGATTCGGCCGCATCGGCCGCAATGTGCTGCGCGCACTGCTCGAACGCGACAGCGACCTCGATGTCGTCGCCGTCAACGACCTCACGGAGCCGACCGCCCTGGCCCGCCTGCTCGCCTACGACTCGACGGCCGGCCGCCTGGGCCGCCCGGTCACGGTCGACGGCGACACCCTCGTGGTCGACGGCCGCCGCATCAAGGTGCTCGCCGAGCGCGACCCGGCCAACCTGCCGTGGGCCGAACTCGGCGTCGAGATCGCGCTGGAGTCGACCGGCCGCTTCACCTCCGCCGAGGCCGCCCGCGCCCACATCACCGCGGGCGCGAAGAAGGTGCTGGTCAGCGCCCCCTCGGCGGGCGCTGACGCGACGCTCGCCTACGGCGTCAACACCGACGCGTACGACCCGGCCGCGCACACCGTCGTCTCGAACGCCTCCTGCACGACCAACGCGCTCGCGCCGCTCGCCGCGGTGCTCGACCGGCTCGCCGGCATCGAGCACGGCTTCATGACGACGGTGCACGCCTACACCCAGGAGCAGAACCTCCAGGACGGCCCGCACCGCGACGCCCGCAGGGCCCGCGCCGCCGCCGTCAACATCGCGCCGACCACGACGGGCGCCGCCAAGGCGATCGGCCTGGTCCTGCCGAACCTCGACGGCAAGCTGTCGGGCGACTCGATCCGCGTCCCGGTCCCGGTGGGCTCGATCGTCGAGCTGAACACCACCGTCGCCCGCGACGTGACCCGCGAGGAGGTGCTCGCGGCCTACCGCACGGCCGCCGAGGGCCCGCTGGCCGGCATCCTCGAATACTCCGAGGACCCGCTGGTCTCCTCCGACATCACCGGCAACCCGGCGTCGGCGATCTTCGACTCCGCCCTGACCCGCGTCGACGGCCGCCACATCAAGGTCGTCGCCTGGTACGACAACGAGTGGGGCTTCTCCAACCGCGTCATCGACACCCTCCAGCTCCTCGCCACTGCCTGACACCCCCCGTCCATAAAAGGACCGCCTCCGAACCGCCGCGCGAGCGGTACGGACGCGGTCCTTCCCGCTTGCGCGGCGGGGACGGCGCCCGGGTCAGGACCCGGCGGTGTGTCAGGCGAACTGTCCTGGCTGGTAGTCGCCGGCCGGCTGCTTGATGAGGACGTTCATCCGGTTGAAGGCGTTGATGACGCAGATCAGGCCCACGAGCGCCGCCAGCTGGTCCTCGTCGAAGTGCTTGGCGGCGTTCGCCCACACCTCGTCGGGGACGCCGCCGGCCGCGTCGGCGATCCTGGTGCCCTCCTCGGTCAGTTCCAGGGCGGCGCGCTCGGCGTCGGTGAAGACGGTGGCCTCGCGCCAGGCGGCGACCAGGTGCAGGCGCTGCGCGGTCTCGCCCGCCGCCTCGGCGTCCTTGGTGTGCATGTCGGTGCAGAAGCCGCAGCCGTTGATCTGGCTGGCGCGCAGCAGTGCCAGGTCCTGGACCTCGCGCGGCAGCGTGGAGTCGGCGATCGCCTTGCCCGCGGAGTTGATGTACTTGGTGAACTTCTGGGCGGTCGGGTTGGTGAAGAAATTCAGGCGTGCTTCCATGACTGGCTCCCTGATCTGCTGCTTCGCTCTGCCGTCGCCGGCCGGTACACCCCTTTGACGTAAGGGACCGGGAGGTTGTGACCGGGCCTCCTGTGACCTGGCTCTCAGCGGCGTACGGGCGGAGCGCACAGCGGCGCGGCGGCCGCGAAGGGCCGCCGCGCCGGGGTCGGTGCTCCTGGTGGGAGGGTCAGCTCGCGCTGCAGGAGACCGACGGCCAGGTGGTGGAGCCGTTCTTCTGGAGGGTCATGCCCCAGTTGTTTCCGCTGCCGTTGGGCTTGGCGACGAGCTGCTGGGCGCTGGGGTAGCTCGCGGTGATGTTCCAGGTCGACATGACCTTCTCGGGGGCGGGGACGTTGACCGTCACCGTCCAGGTGCTGGAGCCGGTGACCGCGACGTTGAGGTTGTAGCGGTCGCTCCAGGCCTGGCCCGCGGACAGCGTCGCGGTGCAGCTGCCGCCACCGCCGCCACCGGTCGTACCCCCGGTTCCGCCGGTCGTACCCCCGGTCGTACCGCCGGTCGTACCGCCGCCGTCGGGGGCCACCGCGCGACCGGTCTGCGGGGAGATCATGCCGTAGCACAGGCCGCGGGAGGCCAGGCCCTGCGCGATGCGCGGGATCGCGGCCAGCGTGTTGGCGGGCCACTCGTGCATGAGGATGATCTGCCCGTTCTGCAGCCGGGCGTTGGCCGCGACGATCGCGTCCACACTGGCGCCGTTCCAGTCCTGCGAGTCGATGTCCCAGATGACCTGCGTCAGGCCGTACTTGGCCTCGACCGCCTGGAGGGTGGAATTGGTCTCGCCGTACGGCGGGCGGAAGAGCTTCGGGGTACCGCCGCCGGCGCTGGAGACGGCCTGCTGGGTCCTGGAGACCTCCGAGTCGATCTGCGCCTGGCTCTCCTGGATCAGGTGCGGGTGGGTGTAGCTGTGGTTGCCGACCCACATGCCGGCGTTGACCTCGGCCTGCACCTGCCCGGGATAGGCGGCCGCGTACTGGCCCTCGTTGAAGACGGTGGCCCGCAGCCCGTTCTGCTTGAGCGCGTTGAGCAGGGCGGGGGTGTGGTCGTTGGACGGGCCGTCGTCGAAGGTCAGCCCGACGTAGCCGTTACAGGTGGCGGCGTGCGACGGGGTGGCGCCGGTGGTGAAGGTCAGGGTGGTCGCGACCGCCAGCGCGGCGACGGCGAGCCCGGTGATCAGGGCGCGCGGCGACAGCTTTCGTGGAGTGCGCATACGGGTGGGTCCTCCTCGGTGGGAACTGTGGGGGGATGCGGAGGTCAGGCGCCGGTGGTGCCGGTCGGGACACCGGTCGACGTGCCCGTACTCGTGGCCGCCGACGTGGCGCCGCCGCTGGGCGGCGGGGCCGTTTCGGGAGGGAAGGGCCGGGAGCGCTCCCATGGTAGATACGGCCTCCAGGGGTGGCAATATGCCGAACGCGGGCGCCTCAGCTTGGCCGTTTTCCCACCCAGGAGGACGCCCTCAGCCCCTCCAGAGGCGGGCGGAACAGCGGAAACCGGCCACGTACAGCCGCCTGAACTGGCAGTTCACCGAGCAGCGCTTTTCAGCCACTTTCCGGCAGAAAAACGAAAGTTTCGGAAACCCCTACGAGGAAATCACCCGTCGCTGAGGGCGGTACGCAGGCACGGCCGTGCGGGAATCAGCGGCCCGAGTCGTCCTTCGCCCACGGGCCGACGCCCAGCTTCCCCGTCGTCCCGAGGTCGAGCTCCGGCGTCACCGTCACCGCGTGCGTGCCGGGCTGCGCGACGACCCGCACGTAGGGGACGTCGACGTTCGTGCCGTCCGTGACGGTGTTGCGCCACATCAGGCCCGAGGTCGCGCTCTGTCCCGGCTGGAGGGTGAACGGGTGCGGCGGGACGTCGAAGTCGGTGCCGGTGGAGATGCCGCCGCTGCCGTGCAGGACGCGGACGCCGGTGACGGGTTCGTGGGCCAGGTCCTGGAGCTGGATCTGCGGGAAGCCGCTGACGCGGTAGGGGCCGGCCGAGCAGTTGCGCAGGTGGAGGCCCACCACCCGCAGCCCCATGGCGGCGTCGCCCTGGTCGGCCGTGACGTGGACACCGGAGGGCGGGCAGGTGCCCGAGGCGACGGGTGTCTCGTCCGCGGGGACGCTTCTGACCTTCGCGATCCCCACGTGGCCGCCCTCCGCATTGCGCAGGACCTCCCCGAAGTCCGCGCTCCCCCGGGCGGTTCGGCCCGGAGCGACGTTCACCACCGTCGCGCCGCCGTTCGTCAGCGGGCCGCCCGAGGCGTCGTAAAGCGTGAACTCGACCGTGTACGTCAGGGGTCGGCCCTCGTGGTTGCTGACCAGGAAGCCGACCTTCGGCGGATCGGAGGGCGTCCCCGTACCGCAGCCGAGCGCGGCGCCGCTCACGCCGGTGATCTCGACGCCGCCCGACGTCCGGGCGGCGGGGTCGTGCGGAAAGCCGCACCGGGCGCCGGAGGTCGAGCCGGGGCGGGCGTCCGCCGGCTGCCCCGGCGCCTCGCTCCCGCAGGCCGTCAGGAGCAGAACGCCGGTCAGTGCCGCGGCGGGAGCCGCGAGGGAGGTGCGCATCGGACCACCCCACCAGAGGCGCCGCCCTTCCCCTGTGACGGAGGCCACACTTCCCGTCACAGGGGCGTCACAGCTGCTCGCCGCCCTACGCGGGGCCCGCCTCCAAGGTGGTGATCCGCTGGGCACCGTCCGCGGTGTCGGGCCGGGCGCTGGTCAGGTCGAGGCGGATGCGGTCGGTGTGGACCGGGGCGAAGGTGATCACGGTCGGTTCGCCGGACGCGGTCGCCCAGCTGACGGCCTGGTCGCGGGCGGGGACGAAGCGGTCGCCGTCCCAGGCGGAGACGGTGACCGCGGCGGGCAGCGAGTGGGTGGCGTCCACGGTGAAGGAGACCGCGACGGACCCGATGCCGCGGGCCGCCGCCCAGGCGACCGAGACCCAGTCGGCGGCGCGGGCGCCGCTGAAGGCGGGCAGCAGGGCGGTGGCGCTCTTCTTGAAGGCGTTGGACCAGCCCGTCGCCGGGTCGCCGTCGAGCATCGCGGCCGGCAGGGTGTCCGGGGCGCCCGAATAACTCGCGTCGGCCAGCGGGTAGTCGGGGGCGGCGGGCGCGGGCCCGGCGGCGAATCGCGCCGGCGGAGTGGTCGCCACATCGGACGCGCGCTCCGTCCGCACCTGGGCGGTGGCCGGGCGCAGGCCGGGCCCGGTGGCCGTGACGGTGAGGCGGCCCGGCTCGGTGCCGGAGCGGACGATGGCCAGCGCCTTGCCGTGGAAGGCGGTGCGGGTGGTGGCCTGGTAGCGCTCGGCGCTCTCCTGGCGGCCGTTGTCGACACCGGCGAGCGAGCCGCCGTCGACCGCGAAGGTGAGCAGGTGGTCGGCGCCGGGCACGACGGTGCCGCGCGCGTCGATGACCTCGGCGGTGACGTAGACCAGCGAACGCCCGTCGGCGGGCAGCCGGTCGCGGTCGGGCAGCAGCCGTACGGTGTGCGGCGCGCCCGCGGTGCGCAGCACGTCGGTGGCCACCGTCCGGCCGCCGCGCCTGGCCACCGCCTTCAGCTCGCCCGGTGCGAAGGGCACCTGCCAGGTGAGGTGGAGCTTGCCCGCGCTGCCGTTGGGACTGGTGTAACTGCCCGGGTAGGGGCCGCCGGTTACCGTGCGGTCGTCGCCGGTGGCCTCGGTGGTCTCCAGGTAGGTGCGCCCGTCGGTGGTCTTCTTGGTGTCGAAGCGCCGCACGCCCAGCGAGCGTCCGTCGAGGAACAGCTCCACGGTGTCGACGTTGGAGTACGCCCACACCTCCACCGTCTCCCCCGGCTTGTGGTCGGTCCAGTCCATCGGGACCAGGTGCACCATCGGCTCGGTCGTCCACTGGCTGCGGAAGAGGTGGTACATGTCCTTGGGGAAGCCGGCCGTGTCGACCGCGCCGAAGAAGGACGCCTTGACCGGGAAGACGCCGTAGGGCGTCGGCTCGCCGATGTAGTCCATGCCCGACCAGAGGAACTGCCCGGCGAAGAAGCGCCGGTCGCGGTCCTTCTTCAGGCCGTACTCGCCGCTGATCGTCCAGGACGCGAGGTTGTTGTCGTAGCTGGAGGTCTCGCGCCTGCCCGGGGTGTGGTTCTCACCGGTGTTGAGGTGCCGCGGCTCCTGGTAGGCGCCGCGGGTCGAGGTCTCCGAGGACGACTCGGACTCGAAGAGGAAGAGGTGCGGGTAGCGGGCGTGCAGGGCGTCGACCGAGGCCGCGGTGTTGTAGTTCAGGCCGAGGCCGTCGAGCTTGGCCAGCATCAGGTCGGCCGCCGAGCCGGCCGCGGGCAGGCCGCGGTATTTGTCGGAGCCGATGACGACCGGGCGGGTGCTGTCCAGCGAGCGCACGGTGTCGATCAGGCCCTGGGCCATCGCGAGGCCCGCGGTGCTGGTGGAGTCGGGGATCTCGTTGCCGATCGACCACATGACGACCGCGGGCGAGTTGCGGGCCGCCCTGACCATCTCGGCGATGTCGGCGGCGCTGTTGGCGTCGAAGAAGCGGTGGTAGTCGTAGGTGGTCTTGCCGGTGTGCCAGCAGTCGAAGGCCTCGACCATCATCACGATGCCCAACTGCTCGCAGACCCGGATCATCTCCGGCGACGGCGGGTTGTGCGAGGTCCTGAAGGCGTTCACGCCCATGGACTTCATGAGGGTCATCTGCCGCAGCAGCGCGTCGGAGCTGACCGCGGAGCCCAGCGCGCCCTGGTCGTGGTGCAGGTCGACGCCCTGCAGCTTGGCGTACGCGCCGTTGACCGTCAGGCCGAGTTCCGGGTCGACGGCGACGTGGCGGACGCCGAAGGTGGTGGGCACGGTGTCCACCGTCCGCCCGTCGACCCGCACTTCGGCGTCGAGCCGGTAGAGGTGCGGCGACTCCAGGGACCACAGCCTCGGGTGCGTGAGGGTCATCTCCAGCGTGGCGGTGCCCTGTCCGCCCGCGGGCAGGTCGAGCGGCGCGGTGGCCCTGGCCACCTGGCGGCCGTCGGGGTCGCTGACGGTGGTGACGACGGTGGCCTCGCGGCCCGCGGCGGTCTCGTTGACCGCGGTGATCTCCGCGCGCACGGTGGCGCGTCCGGTGCCGAGCGTCTCCGCGAGGCCGGGGGTGGTGACGAAGGTGCCCCAGCGGGCCAGGTGTACGGGGTCGGTGATCACCAGCCGGGCGTGCCGGTAGATCCCGCTGCCGGAATACCACCGGCTGCTCGGCAGCTGGTTGCGCACCTGCACGGCGATGACGTTGGGCGTGCGGCCGTCGGTGTGCAGCAGCGCGGTGAGGTCGAAGGCGAAGCCGGTGTAGCCGTAGGGGTGGTTGCCCACGAGCGTGCCGTTGCAGTAGACGTAGCTGTCCATGTAGACGCCGTCGAATTCGACCGACACCCGGCGGCCCGCGGTGGCGGCCGGCAGCGTGAAGGTCCTGCGGTACCAGCCGAGGCCGCCGGGCAGGAAGCCGGTGCCGCCGGAGGTGCCCGAGTCGGTGGTGGGCGTCTGCTCGATGCTCCAGTCGTGCGGGACGGCGACCGTACGCCACCGCGAGTCGTCGTAGCCGGGCGCGGCGGCGTCGGCGTAGGCACCGGTCGGGTCGGTGATGCCCGCCGGGTTGACCAGGGCGAAGCGCCAGCCGTCGCTGAGGTCGACGGTCCTGCCCGCGGTCGTGTCGAGGGTGGCGCCTGGCGTACGGCCGTGTCCGGCGGCCGCGCTGTGGACCAGGCCCGGCAGGGCCGGCGCCGCGGCTCCCGCGGCTCCGGTGACCAGGAACGACCTGCGATTGACCGGCACTGCGACCACTCCTCGTCGAGGGCATAGGCGGGGCGTACGCGACAGGCCTCAGCAGCGCGCGGGCATCACAACAGATCAGCACCGAACAGAATCCACCAAGGCCAACCGGATTCTTGCAGCTCGCGACCGGGCGGGGTCAAGAGCCGTGCCGCATTTCCGCAAGTCGGCCCGCCCGCCCGCGGTCGGCGCGCGAGGAGCCGCCCCCCGTGCTCTGATGGAGGAGATGTCCGCTTCCAGCACATTTCCGGCAACCATTGTTTCCGGCAGGATTGGGGAGGTCAGGATGGCCACCTACCGCGTTGCGCAGATTTCCGCCGCCGGCGGGTCGTTCGAGCTCGTCGAGCGCGAACTGTCGGAACCGGGGCCCGGGCACGCGCGTATCGCCGTCGACGCCTGCGGAATCTGCCACAGCGACGCCGCGTTCGTCGAGGGCGGCCTCCCCGGCCTGACCTTCCCGCTGGTCCCGGGACACGAGATCGCCGGGCGCCTCGACGCGCTGGGCGAGGGCGTCGCGGAACGCGGCTGGCAGGTCGGCGACCGGGTCGTCGTCGGCTGGTTCGGCGGCAGCTGCGGCTACTGCAAACCCTGCCGGCAGGGCGACTTCATCGTGTGCGAGAACCTCAAGGTCCCCGGCTGGGCCTACGACGGCGGCTTCGCCGAGTCCGTCGTCGCCCCCGTGGACGCCCTGGCCCGCGTCCCCGACACCCTCGCCCCCGCCGACGCCGGCCCGCTCGGCTGCGCGGGCGTGACCACCTTCAACGGCCTGCGCCGCAGCTCCGCCGAGCCCGGCGACCTGGTCGCCGTCCTCGGGGTCGGCGGCCTCGGCCACCTCGGCGTGCAGTACGCCGCCGCGATGGGCTTCGAAACCGTCGCCATCGCCCGCGGCGCCGACAAGGCCGACCTCGCCCGGCGGCTCGGCGCCCACCACTACGTCGACAGCACCGCGGGCGCCACGGTCGCCGACGCCCTCCAGGCCCTGGGCGGCGCCAAGGTCGTGCTGGCCACGGTCGGCAACTCCGACGCCATCGCCGCGACCGCCGACGGCCTCTCCCGCCGCGGCGAGCTGGTCGTCATCGGCGCGACCGCCGACCCGATGGCCATCAGCCCCCTGCAACTGATCTTCCCGGCCAGGGCCGTCCGCGGCCACCCGTCGGGCACCTCGCAGGACATCGAGGACACGATGCGCTTCAGCGCGCTGCACGGCATCCGCCCGATGACCGAGACGGCGCCGCTCGCGGACGTGGGCGAGGCCTACAGCAGGATGATGTCCGGCGCGGCGCGCTTCCGCATGGTGCTCACGACCGGGTGACCGCGGCCGGTGCCGCGCCGCCCGCCCCGCGCCGTCCCCGGCGCCCGGCGGGCGGCGCGGCGCCCCCGGGTGCGTGAAGTGGATGGGCTGGGCTGCGACTTCGCCGTAGAGTCGGACATGTGTGCTGCCGGTCGCCCCGGCGCGCGGTTCCGGGACGGCAAGTCCCCCGGGGGAGGGCAACACCGCATGACTCGTCGCTCCAACAGCGGTCCGATCGGCATCTGGGCCGAGACGCAGCGCCAGCAGCAGCGGCAGCAGGAGGCGCAACTGCGGGCGCGGGCACAGCAGCAGCGGGAGCGGGAGCGGCAGCAGCGGGCGTACGAGCGGGACATGGCCCGGCAGAGCCGCGAGCAGCAGGCCGCCTACCGGCAGCACCAGGAGGCCGACGCCCTGCGGCGTACCGAGGAACTGGACGCCCGCGTCGAGGCGCTCGGCCGCCTGCTGGCCACCGGGAGCCGCGCCCCGGCCTTCCGTACGGCCGCGCTGCTGCGCTCCGAGCAGCTCGAACCGTTCGCCCCCGGAGCGCTCGCCCGGCCCGTCCCGATGCCCGACCCGCAGCGCTACCAGAACCAGGCGCAGGGCGGTTGGGGCCGGGCGGCCCGGCGGGCGCAGGAGGAGGCGCAGGCGCACTACGCCCGCGACCTGGCCGCCGCGCAGGCCGCGGAGGCGCAGCGGCAGCAGCAACTGGCCGCCTACCGGCAGCAGTACGACCAGTGGGCGGCGGGCCGGCTCGCCGAGATCCGCCGGCACAACACCGGGGTAGGCCAGTTGGCGGCCGCCCTGCGCGCCGGGGAGCCGGACGCGGTCGCGCAGTACTTCTCCGCCGCCCTCTACTCCTCCACCGCGTGGCCCGAGGACATGCCGCGCCAGGTGGACGCCGCGTACGACCCGGGCGCGCAGCAGTTGGTGCTCACGTGGGAGCTGCCCGGATACGGCGTCATCCCCGAGGTGAAGTCGGTGCGGTACATGCCGGCCGCCGACCGCTACAAGGAGACGGCCCGCCCGGTGACCCAGCGCCGGGCGCTCTACCGCGACCTGCTCGCCCAGTGCGTGCTGCTGGCGCTGCGCGACGTCTTCGCCGCGGACGAGTCCGGCGCCCTGGAGTCGGTCGAGCTGAGCGGCTTCGTGGACGACCACGACCCGGCGACCGGCCGCGAGGCCCGGATCTTCCTGGCCGCCGTGACGGCCACCCGCACCGCCTTCGACGCACTGGACCTGGCGCGGCTGAGCGCGGTGGACTGCCTGGTCGACGGCTTCCACGGCCGGCTCTCGGCCCGCCCCGACAGCTGCGTCGCCGTACGCCCGGGCCGGCTCCCGGACGACGTGGGCGCCGGAGCGGTGTCCCAGACCCCGGCGCCCCGGGTCCCCGAGGCCCGGGGTTCGGCCGCCGGGGACTCCGCCGCCCGGGACTCCGCGGCGGACGACGACGAGCCCAACCTCTACGCCATGGACCCGCTGGACTTCGAGCTCCTGGTCGCCGACCTCTTCCGCGCCATGGGCATGGAGGCGGTCACCACCCAGCGCTCGGGCGACGGCGGCGTCGACGTGGACGCGGTCGACCCGACCCCGATACGCGGCGGCACGATCGTCGTGCAGGTCAAGCGCTACCGCCACACCGTGCAGCCCACCGCGGTCCGCGACCTGTACGGCACCGTCCAGCACACCGGCGCCAACAAGGGCGTCCTGGTCACGACCTCCCGCTTCGGCCCCGGCTCGCAGGCCTTCGCCCGCGGCAAGCCGCTGGAGCTGGTCTCCGGTGAGCAGCTGGTCGAGCTGCTGCACCAGCACGGTCTGCGCGGCCGGCTCGGCCCCACCGAGCGGCCGCCGGTGCCCGCGGCCCCGCCCACGCCCGACCACAACGTGCTGGGCGTGTCGTGGTCGGGCACGGTCGTCCTCGACGTCTGCGCGCTGGTCTGCCGGGGCGGCAACGTGCTGAGCGACGACCACTTCGTCTTCTACAACAACCCCCGCACCCCCGACGGCACCGTCACCGCGATCCCGCCGACCGCCCCCGACAGGGCGGCCCTGCGGGTGGCCTTCGACGCCCTCCCCGACCGGGCCGACCGCCTCGTGCTGGCCACCGCGATCGACCCCACCGTCAATCCGGACGCCGACCTGTCCGGCTTCACCCGTGCGGGCATCCGGCTGCTGGACGGGTCGGCGGCCGAGCTGGGCCGCCTGGAGGTCTCCGACGGCCGCCCCGGCGAGACCGCCCTGGTCCTCGGCTCGTTCCGCCGCCGCGCGGGGGGCGACTGGGACTTCGTGATGGGCGGCAAGGGCTATCCGGGCGGCCTGGAGGCGCTCCTGCGCGACTACGGCGTCGACGTCGCCTGAAGGTGCCGGAAGGCGGTGTCAGGTGCCGGAAGTGCCGGAAGGCGGTGTCAGGCCGGCGCGATGTTCTGGTTCGCGTGGAAGAAGTTGTCGGGGTCGTAGGTCCGCTTGACCTGCGCGAGCCGCTCGTAGTGGTCGCGGTAGGTGGCCCTGACGCGGTCCTGGCTCTCGCCGGTGCCCATGAAGTTGACGTAACCGCCGCCCATCGACTGCGGGTGCAGCGCCTCCCAGTAGTCCACGCACCACTGCCTGATCACCTCGGCGTTGGCCGGGTCGGGGTCGATGCCGGCGACGATGCCGGACCACACGGCGTCCCGGTAGGCCCACGCCGTGGCCGCCGGGTCGACCCGGTGGGCGGCGCCGTCGACCGGGTACATGTGCATGGTCGACAGGGCGGTCGGCATCCGTTCCGCATAGGTGGCGTGCACCTCGACGGCGTCGTCCGTGATCCGGTCGAAGAAGTCCCCGCGCCAGTACCACTGGAGCCCCGGGGGCAGCAGGCCGTCGAACATCGTCTGCACCGCCGGGTAGGGCATCGGGGCCGTGAAGTGGAAGTCCGGCGGCGCGGGCTCCGCCACCGCCGCGAGCGCCGCCTCGGCGCCCTCCGGGTCCCCGGTCAGGCACCACACGACTCCGCACATCTTCCGCCCGTGGATCTCCTCGGGGAAGGGCGGGGCCGGCGGGACGGTCAGCTCCGCGAAGAAGCCGTTCACGTCGTCCGGCGCCTGCGGAAGGAACTCCCGGTACCACCGCAGCACGTCGCGGATGCGGTCCAGGCTCCACAGGGTGATCCCGAGGACGACGGTGTCCACGGGGTGCAGGCCGAAGGTGAGGGAGGTGACGACGCCGAAGTTCCCGCCGCCGCCGCGCAGCGCCCAGAAGAGGTCCGGGTGGTCCTGCTCGCTCGCGGTGACGAAGGAGCCGTCCGCGAGCACGACGTCGGCGGACAGCAGGCTGTCCACAGTCAGGCCGTACTTGCGGGTGAGGTGCCCGTGCCCGCCGCCGAGGGTCAGGCCCGACACGCCGGTCGTCGACACGATCCCGGCCGGCACGCCCAGACCGAAGGCGTGCGCCGCGTGGTCGAGGTCGCCGATCAGAGCGCCTCCGGCCACCTGGGCGGTCCGCGCCACCGGGTCGACGCGTACGCCGCGCATCGGCGACAGGTCGACGGTGACGGCGCCGTCCACCAGGCACAGGCCGGGGCCGCTGTGCGCGCCGCCGCGGACGGCGATCTCCAGCCCCTTCTCGCGGACCGCGGTGACCGCGTCCCGTACGTCCCCCGCGTCCCGGCACCGCACGAGCGCGGCCGGCCGGCGGTCGATCATCGCGTTGTAGGCCCGGCGTGCCTCGTCGTACCCGGCGTCCTCCGCGGTGACGACCGGGCCGCGCAGCGCGGTCCTCAGCCCCTGCAGCGTCGCGGCATCCATGACGGTCTCCTTGCCGGGGCGCGATACGGCTCCGCGCTCCCCGCGGGGCGCGGGGGCGGTGCGTGGTCCGTGCGTCGTACGTCGTCGCGGGCGGCCCGCCCGGCTCCGCCCTCGCAGGGCGGCCGGTGCGGCGGCACCCCTCGCGGGCCGCACGGCGGCCGGAACAGGACCTGCCCCTCCCTCCACCCTCTCGCCGCCGCGCCCCGCCCGCATCCCGGCGGCCCGGTCGGGCGCCGGGTCGGGCCGCCCGGCAGGTCCGGCCGCGGGTGACCGGGGCCTGGCCGAGCGGGTGGGGCGACCTCCTGTGCCGGGACCGGCGGGGCGGTCAGCGGCGGTGCCGGCCTGCGGCCTGCTGCTGGAGCAGGCCCAGGATGCGGGCCTCGTCGTCGATGAGGCCGAAAAGGCCCGGGATGTCGGGCGTCGTGGCGCCGTTCACGGCGAGGTAGACGGTGCAGAGCCGCCCGTGCCCCGCGTCGAGGTAGCCGCCCATCGTCTGGGCACCGACGGCCAGCCGGTTGTTGAGGGCGTCGAGACCGGTGACCGTGCCGGGCTTGGCCCACACCCTGCCCTTGCCGGGACACGTCGGCTCCCCTTCGCACACGCCCGCCGGCGAGCCGTCCACGCCGAGGACCGGCTGCGCCTCCCTGAACAGCGTGGCGTCCGGGGTGGTCTCCCAGTAGCGCAGGACCTCGGTCTCCAGCCGCGGGGTCACCCGGTCGACGGGATCGCCGCCGCGGCCGTCGAGCAGCTGCGCTTCAGGAAGCTGTTGAGCACGGCGAAGCCGTCCTGGTCAACCCCGCGGTGACGGCGGCCGCGACGGCGCCGCCCCAACCGGGCCGGCGGCCGCGGCCGGCCTGCTGCTTCTGCTGCTGCTGTTCGCGGAACACGGCCGCACACATACCGCGCGGCCGCGGCCGCGGCCGTACGTCCGCGCCGAGTCCCGTTTCACCCGCCCGGCGTCTTCGGCGCCCGCGCCTGCGCAGCCGCCTCCGGACGTCCCGTCAGGAAGCTTCAGGCGCGCAGGTCGACGGCGGGGTCGGCGGGGGTGGGCGCGGTCGCCGGCGGCACGGCGTCGGTGGCGCCCTGGGAGGGGGCCTCCTCGGTGGGGGCGCCCTCAGCGGTTGCGCCCTCGGTGGGGGCGTCGAGGGCCGGGGAGGACGCCTGGTCGCCGACGTACGTCGAGGGTCCGGCGTAGGAGGGCCGCCCCCCGCGCGGGCCGAGCCGGCCGGAATCGCACAGGCCGTGGGCGGACTCCCCGCCCGCCATCGGGTGGTTCCGGTGCTGTCCCAGGGCGCAATACGCCGCCGCGGGGCCGCCGGGGGCCGCGTAGGCCTGCCCGGCCAGGCCGCCGGCGAGGCCGACCACCGCCGCCGTCGCCGCCGTCAGCGCCGCCAGACGTCCGCGCATGCTGCTGTCCATGACGACCGCTCCCATCGTGAAACCGTTCGTGGCTACCGCGAGCAACGCTCAGATGATTCCGGTGACCGGGGCCGACGGCCCGCCCCGACACGGCAGCGGCCCGCGAGAGCACCCGATGGCGGTACGCCGGGCCCACCGCGGACGCCCCGCCCGCGCGACCCGCCACGAAACCCGCGCACCTTCGGCGCCGCACGAACCGCCGAACCGTCCGCATCGCGCGAACCGTAAGAACCATCCGAACCAGGCGAAAAAGCATGCCGCCTACATCTGTTCATCCGGAGGTCCACTCCTGCGTGGGCCCGAAGGCCTAGCGTCGTGCGTCATGGACATGGAGTGCACGGGCACAGCAGGCATGACGCGCCGGGGACTCATCGTGGGCGCCGTCGCCGCCGCGGGGGTCGCCACGGGAGTCGCCGGGGGCGGGGGCACCGCCTTCGCGGCCGGGGACGAGCACGGCGGCGGGCCGAACGGGCAGGCCCCGGGGAAGGGCGCGGCGGGCTTCAGGCCGCCGGCGTACCGGCTGACCGTCGACGGGGAGTCGGTCCTCAGCAGCCGGGTGGACCACCCGGTCGCGCCCGGCATCGCGCTGACCTCGTTCGACGTCTTCGGGCGTACGGGCTGGCTGCGGGCGCACGTGCTCAACGCCGACCTCGGCGAGGCGTCGGTGGACCTGGTCGCGGACAAGGTCAGCGACCCGCGGCCGCTCAAGGGCGCCACCGACGCGCAGCACGCGGTGGCCGCGGTCAACGGCGACTACTTCGACATCACCGAGACCTTCGCCGCCGAGGGGCCCGAGATCCAGGGCGGCCGGCTGCGCAAGGGGACGAACCGGTCCTCGACGGTGATGGCCGTCGGCGCCGACCGGGTGGCGCGACTCGCCGACCTGATGATCGCCGGCACGGTCACGGTGGCCGGCGCCGAGCAGCCGCTGGCCGCGCTCAACTCGCCCTCGACGCCCGCCGACGGCGTCGCCGTCTTCACCCCGCTGTGGGGCCACGGGGACCGCACGCTGCTCCAGGACCCGGGGCCGTACACCGAACTCGTCGTCGTCGGCGGCCTGGTGACGGCCGTCAACGCGCGGATCACCGCGGCACCGGTGCCCGCGGACGGGCTGATCGTGCTGGGACGCGGCGCCGCCGCTGGCCAGTTGGCCGGGACGCGCGTCGGCGACGCCGTCAGCGTGGACTTCGCGCCGCGGAGCGACGCGCCCGGCGCGCTGCGGATGGCGCTGGGCAGCGGCTCGGTGCTGGTCAACGGCGGTACGCCGGTGGACTTCCCGCCGAGCACCGGCAATGACGCGCCCAAGCCGCGTACCGCGGTGGGCTGGCCGGCCGGCGGGCACCGGCTGCTGCTGGTGGCGGTCGACGGGTCCTCGAACGTCTCCGCGGGCCTCAGCTTCGACGACATGGCCCGGCTGCTGGCACAACTGGGCGCGGACGAGGCCTTCATGCTGGACGGCGGCGGCTCCACCGAGATCGTCGCCCGGCGGCCCGGCGACACCGCGGTCGGCGTCGTCAACACCCCCTCGGACGGAGCCGAGCGCCCGGTGCCCAACGGTGTCGGCCTGTTCGGCCGTCCCGGTTCCGGGCGGCTCACCGGGCTCGACGTCCGGCCGCAGGCCGACCGGGTCGTCCCCGGGCTGACCGTGGACGTCGCGGTCGCCGGCTACGACGAGGCGTGGGGTCCGGCGGCGACCTCCGGGCACCAGGTCGGCTGGACGGCCGAGCCCGGCTCGCTCGGCAAGGTAGGCGACGGGGTCTTCCGCGCCCGGCGCTCCGGCGCCGGCGTGCTGCGGGCGCACGCGGGCGGCGCCGAGGGCGAGCACGGGCTGCGCGTGCTGGGCGACCTGCACCGGCTGGCCTTCACCGACCGCACGGTCACCCTCGACCCCGGCGCGACGGTCACCGTCGCCCTGACCGCTTACGACGCGGACGGCTTCGACGCGCCCGTGGCACCGCGCGACGTGGCGCTCGACTACGACACCTCCGTGATCACGGTGGTGGCCGGCAAGGACGGCCTGACGGTGACCGGCGCCGCCGACGCGGGCGGCAGGTCGGCGACGCTCACCGCGACGGTGCAGGGCGTGGCGGCGCGGCTGCCGGTGACGGTCGGCCTGATCGACGTCGCTCTGGCGGACTTCGAGCCCGGCGACACGTGGACGGCACTGGCCGCCCGCGGTACGGCGTCCGTCTCGGTCGTCGCCGCCCCCGACCGCCCCGGCGCGGCCGCGGACAACTCCGCGCTGCGGCTGGCGTACGACTTCACCGGGCAGGGCAGCACCTCGGCGGCCTACGCGGTCAGGGCGCCCGGCCCGATCACGCTGCCGGCCGGCACCAAGAAGCTCGCGCTGTGGGTCAACGGCGACGGCAACAACCACTGGCTGCGCGCGATGCTCTCCTCGCAGGGCACCACCAACGTGCCGTTCACCTTCGCCACGGCCGTCGACTGGACGGGCTGGCGCCGCGTCGTCGGCGACATACCGGCCGGCTTCTCCGACCCGGTCACCCTGCTGCGCCTCTACATCGCGGAGACCTCGCAGACCAGCAAGAACGCCGGCCGTCTGGACTTCGACGGCCTCACCGCCCAGGTGGGACAGCAGCCCGACCTGGCGGAGCCGCCGCAGCCCGACCCCTACGTGGTCGAGCAGGGCGAACTGCCCGACCGGCGCTGGACCTTCGCCGTGCTGTCCGACCTGCACATCAGCGCGGCCGCGGGCCTGGACTCCTTCTCCGGGCGGCAGGCGGTGGCGGCGCTCGGCCAAGTGGTCGCGGCGAAGCCGGACTTCATCCTCATCAACGGCGACTTCGTCGACAACAACACCCCCGCCGACTTCGACCTCGCCGACGGCCTGCTGCGCGACCACGTACCGGCCGGCCTGCCGGTGTACTGGACGCCCGGCAACCACGAGGCGGGCCTGTCCGCGACCGGCGGCCTCGACACCTTCCTGTCGGTGACCGGGCGCCCCAACAAGCAGATCCTCGACCACAAGGGCACCCGCTTCATCCTGCTGGACTCGCACACCGGCGACATGCGCACCTCCGACTGGTCCCAGGTGCCGCTGCTCCAGGCCGAATTGGCGAAGGCCGCCGACGACAGGTCGGTGACCGGGGTGGTGGTCTCCTTCCACCACCCGCTGCACGACCCGTCCGGGGCCGAAGCCTCCCAGCTGTCCGACCGGTTGGAGGCCGGGCTGCTCCAGCGCTGGCTCGCCGACTTCCGCGAGCAATCCGGCAAACCGGTCGCGCTCTTCACCGGCCACGCCCACACCGCGTCGGTCAGCCGCGCCGACGGCGTGCTCGACGTGACCACCCCCGCGGTCGGCAAGACGCCCTACAGCTCACCCGACCAGGGCGGCTTCTTCGGCTGGATGCACATCGGCGTCGAGCCGCACCCGGCCAGGATCCGGGCGGGCCGGCCGAGCCCGGAGACCCGCGACTGGCTTCAGGCCGAGAGCCGCCCGCTGATCGACGGCATCGACCTGTCCGCGCCGGGACAGCTCGCGCCGGGCGCGTCCGCCCCCGTCGTGGCGACCGGCCTCACCAGCGAGTTCGGCCTGCGCTTCCCGCTGCGCTTCCCGGCCAGCGTGACCTGGTCGGGCAGCCGCGGCCTGGCGGTCGCCGCCTCGTCCTCCGAGGCCCGCTCGGCCCGCCGCGAACCGGCCACCCTGGCCGTACTGGACCTGACCACGGCCACGCTGGCCGCGGTCCGCAGCGGCCACGTCACCCTCACGGTGACCGCCGGCGGCCTGTCCGCCTCGTCGGACGTCACCCTCGGCTGACCACCGAACCGCCGCCTCCGGGCACGTCCTGATGACGGCCGCGCCCATGCCGCCGAGCAGGGCGCCCGCGGCGGGCACGGCGTACGAACCGGGGTCCGCGCCGTCACGGCAAACGGCCCCGGCGCCGGTCCGTACGCACCCGGCGGCCGCCTCCCGTACCCCCGAGGTCGGCTGACCCCTACAGCTGGGTGTCCGCCGACTTCATGGACGCCACCGCGTCGGCGACGGTGGTCCGGTACAGGCCGAGCTTCGGCCGCAGGACCAGGGCGCCCTTGCCGAGGGGGAAGCTCTCGGTGGCCGCGGCGGGCATGTGGTCCGCGTCGGGAAGGACGTTCAGCTCGTCGACGCCCGGGGCGGTGCCGGTGGTCGCGCCGCTCGGGTCGAGGTCGATGACCGCGTAGGCGGTCTGCCGGGCGTGCACGGGGTAGGCGGGCGGGCCGCCCAGACCGCCGGGGACCCGCGGCTTGACGGCCCGGGTGCCGTCGGCGGACTTCGCGCTGTCCAGGTAGACCCGCGGGTAGTAGCTCAGGCCGCAGGCCTGCCCGCCGTTGTTGCGTACGGCGATCACCCGCTGCGTCGGCGCCCCCGCCCTGGCGGTGACGCGCACCGTCAACTGCTCGATCGCGCAGGGGTGCTTCCACGCGTAGGCGTCGGTGTCGGTGCCCCCGCCGGTGCCGCTCATCGGCTTGGTCTGGGGCGCTGCGGTGGTCGGGGCGGTGGTCGCGGATGCGGTGGGGACGGGTGCCTCGGTGGTCGGGGGGGACACGGTGGTCGGCGCGGACGCAGCGGCCGAGGTCCGGTGGGACGGGGCAGGGCCGCCCGCCGCTTCGGTGGAACCCGACTGGCAGGCGGTCAGGGCGAGGGCGCCGAGCAGCAGCACGGCGGAGGAGGAAAGAGCGGACGGGAGAGCGGACTTCACGGACACGGTGGTTTGCCTTCGCTGGAGTCGGTGGTGATGGCGCCACCGTCCGCCACGTCCTGTCCCGGATGCCACAGTCTCGCGACAAAAGGGGACGGCAGAACGCTTCCACCATCCTGACCTGCGAGGATGAACCCTCCTGGAACGCCGGTCCGGGACGACGGGGAGGGTGGAATGACCACGGGCATCGGGGACTTCGCGACTCAACTGCACGAACTGAAGGAACGCTCGGGTCTCAGCTACGGCACGCTCGCGACCCGCCTGCACGTCAGCACCTCGACGCTGCACCGCTACTGCAACGGCGGCGCCGTCCCCGGCGACTACGCCCCCGTCGAGCGTTTCGCGCGGCTGTGCGGCGCGAGCCACGAGGAGTTGCTGACGCTGCACCGGCGGTGGCTGCTGGCGGACGCCGCCCGACGTGAGCGTTCCGCGTCCGCGGCGGAAGCGGAGGCAGTACCCGCACCGGCTCCGGACGCGGCACCCGCACCGGCTCCCGAAGCGGCTCCCGAAGCGGCGCCCCTTGCCGAGTCGGCCGCGCGCGCCCGCCGGCCGCGGCGCCGTATCGCGGCCGTGCTGGCCGCTGCCGCCGCGCTGGCCGTCGTCGCCGCGCTGGCCCTGCACAGCGCCCTCGCCGACGAGGGGCCCGCCGCCGGGCCCCGTCCGACCGCCACCGCCACCGCGGCGCCGACGTCCACCGCGCCCGCGCCCCTCCAGGTGTCCGTCCTGGCGGACAACTGGAACACCCCCTGCGACCAGTGGTTCCTGCTGGCGCAGCAGCCGGCGAAGGTGCCGCCGCCACCGGAGGTACGGCAGGCGAACGGCTGGGCCGACGCGCTCGGCGGGACACCGGCGGGGAAACTGCGGCTCGAACTGACCGTGCAGGGTGCGCCGGGCCGGCCCGTCGTCCTGCACACCCTCTCCGTACGGGAGACGGGCAACCGCCCCGCGCCCAGGGGCATCGGCTACACGACGGGGTCCGGCTGCGGCGGCGCGCTCACGCCCGCGTCCTTCGACGTCGACCTCGACGCCGCCGCACCCCGTACGAAAGCCGTACCCGGCTTCGCGGGGAAGGACCAGGCGCGCGTCGTCGCCGACTTCCCCTTCCAGGTCACCGCGTCCGACGCGCAGGTGCTCGACGTGGCCGCGCGCACCGCGGACCGGGACGTCAGCTGGTATCTGGAGATCCTGTGGAGCTGCGGCGACCGGCAGGGCACGCTGCGGGTCGACGACCACGGGAAGCCCTTCCGCACGGTCGGACTGGCGGGCGACCCCGCGTATTTCTACAACGGCACCGCGTGGGAGCCGACGTCGGTGGCCGCCTTCTCGTGAAGCGGCAGCCCTAAGGTGCCCGGAAGAGGCGGGGGAAGCGGGGTGCGAGCCACGGTTTGCGGCCCCAGGCGAGGATCTTGCCGCGGGTCAGCGCGGACACCGGGCCGCACCGGCCGAGGGCGATCAGCAGGAAGGTGACCGGCTCGCTGACGATCGTGCAGTCGGGGCGCCGCGGGCGCCCGGCGCCGACCACCGCCGTGCCGTCGGTGAAGGTCACGGTGAAGCCGCCGCCGCCGCGCACCCGCAGGTCGTAGCAGGCGCTGTGCCCGGCGGCGGCCCGCGCGTCGACCACCCGGGGCATCGCCAGCGTCACGAAGGGCAGGGTCAGCGCGACGTTCGCCGCGTCGAGCATGTGCGGGCGGCGCAGGGCCAGCGCGATGTCGTAGCCGTGGCCGAGCATGTGGGTGAGCAGGTACGAGCCGAGGGTGCCGAGGTCCATCGGACCCATGGGGGTGACGACCTCTTCGCCCGGCGGGCGGACGGCCGCGGCCGCGGTGAAGGCCTTCGCGTGCGACACGATGCCGTCCGCCAGGACGGCACCGCGGCGCTCGGTGAAGCCCGCGAGCCCCGCCGCGTTGACCGCGGCCAGGCTGCCGGGCGTGCCGTCGCCGTAGGGGCGCGGCCGGCCGGCCGCGAGGTCGGCCATCAGCTCGTTGGCCAGCACCAGATGCGCAGCGGCCTCGCCGACGGTCCACTCGGCCCCGGGGATGCGCACCGCGGTGTCGGCGGCCGTACGCACCAGGTCGCCGATCCGCTCGGCGACCTCGGCTATGGCGGTGGCCGGCGCGGCCTCGGGGAAGAGGGATACGTCCATGGCGGAGAAGACTGACCGACCCCGGCCGATCTGTCCAGGTCACCGGCCCGCACCGGACCACGGGCCGGCGCGGACCGGGCGCCGGGCGGCGCGAGGTCCGGCCCGTTCCGGGCACGGCGAGCCGCTTCCTGCGGCGGGCACACCCGGGCGTCGCGCACCAGCGGCGCACCGACCGCACCGCCCGTGGTCCAACCGGTCCCAGGCACGCGGAGTCGCTTCCTGCCGCGGGCGCGCCGCCGGCGGTTCACCGACCGCGGCGGGCGCGAATGCGGCCGCCTTCAGCCCGACCCGCCGACCCGGCAACCCGCTTCAGCCCGCCGCCGCCTCCTCCAGGAAGGGCGGCGGGATCGCGGCCGCGGCCGGGACGGTGGTCGGCACTGCCGCCAGGCCGCCGTCGACGCTGGTGAGGGCGGGGGGCGGCGCGTCGACCTGGGTCGCGGACTCGGTGACCGCGATACGGGCACCGAGGCGCGGCTCGGCCAGGGGGCCGGTCTCGCCGCGCAGCAGCAGGCGGACCGCGGCCCAGGGGAGGTTCACGCCGGTGAAGGCGGTCTGGAAGATGCCCGCCGATGCCCGGGGGTTGGCTTCGAGCAGCACCGGTCTTCCCTCAAGGTGCCGCAGCTGGACGTTGGACAGGTACGCCAGGCCGAAGTGCTCGACCAGTCGGCGGGCGATCGCGGTGACTTCGGGGTCGTCGAGGAGCAGCCGGTAGCGGCCCGCCTTGGACCGCGCTATCGCCGCGAGCGGGTGGCCGCCGGGCGCCGACAGGCAGTCGACGCTGATCTCCGGCCCGTCGAGATACGGCATGACCAGGAATTCCGGCACCGGGTCGCCCTCGTCCACGGCCCGCTCGAAGGCGTCGGCGACGGCTGCCACCGAGGCCTGCGGAACCGGCGGCGCGAGCAGGTCACGTATCCGCAGCGGGCCGTCGTCCAGGACGCGGAAGCCGAACGCCGAATACTCGCCCGCGGGTTTGATGCAGACCTTTTCGCCGGCCGCCGACAACTCCGCGACCGCCGCCCGGAATTCCGCCGCGTCGCGCACCGACCGCCACGGCGGCACCGGCACGCCCGCCGCCAGCGCGGCCTCGTACGTTCGGGTCTTGCTGGTCAGCACCTCGATCGCGGCAAGCGGCGAGCACATCAACCGGGTGCCCACTGCGGCGAATTCGGCGCCGAGCCCGGCGAGTGCGGTCAGCCGCCGGGGCGGTACGAGGACGTCGATGCGGTGCCGCCGGCAGAAGTCCAGGGCGAAGGCGGAGTATTCGTCGTCGCTCACATGCCGCGGCTCGACCTCTGCCACGTCGCACGCGGCCAGCGCGGCGGCGTCCCGGTCGACGTTCGTCCCGTAGATGTGGACGCCGACGGCGTCCGGGTTGTCGCGGAGCATCGACATCACCTGCGTCGAGGCGACTCCCGCGCTGCTGAGCCATATTCGAAGCGCTATCGCGAAGCTCCTCGCCGTTTGAACAGCACGCGACCGGTGCTGCGCCGATCATGGGGTGAGCGGATCGTAGCCCCGGCCGATGACGGTGAGGTTTCCGACCAGTGGCCGGCGCGGTTCCGCCCGCAGTGCCCCGGCCATTGATCCGCCCCGCAACCGGGGCTGCTGAACAATTCCGGGCCTGATGAAGTCGTTTCTGCCAGGCCCGGACCCCGGGGGGGGCGTACCGCTTCCGTAGCCGTCGGTACGCGGGCCTGGCGGCCCGCCGCGGCCCCGTGTCCGCGGCGGGCCCAACCGCCCCGGCTCCGCGCGGTCGGGGGCGCGGCCCGCGGGACGGCTCAGGCCGCCGGGCGGGCGGTGCTGGCGCGGACCACGAGGGTGGTCGCCAGCTCGACGCGGCGCATCGTGGGCTGGACGTTGCGGCCGAGGTCGAGGACGAGGCGGGCGGCGGCCTCCGCCATGTCGACCAGGGGCTGGCGGACGGTGGTCAGCGGGGGGCCCATCCAGCCGGAGATCGGGAGGTCGTCGAAGCCGACGACGCTGAGGTCCTCCGGGATGCGCAGGCCGAGGTCGCGGGCGGCCTGGTAGACGCCCATGGCCTGGACGTCGTTGCCGGCGAAGACGGCGGTGGGGCGGTCGGGCGCCGACAGCAGTTCCAGGGCGATGCGGTGGCCGGCCTCGGTCTGGAAGGTGCCGTGGCGGACCAGCGCGTCGTCGCAGACGACTCCTCCGGTCTCCAGGGCGGCCCGGTAGCCGTCGATACGGGCCCGGCTGCACAGCACGTCGGCGGGGCCGCAGATGACGCCGATACGGCGGTGGCCCAGCTCCAGCAGGTGCCGGGTCGCCGTGTAACCGCCCTGCCAGTTGGTGGTGCCGATGGACGGCACGTCGTCGGCGGGGTAGCCGGCCGGGTCCATGACCACGAACGGCACGTCCCGGCTGGCCAGCGACTCCCGCTGCCCCGCGGTGAGGTCGGACATGATGAGGATGACGCCGGCCGGGTCCCGGGTCAGCACGCCGTCGACCCACGACAGGCCCATCTCCTCGCGGCCCGACGACTCGGACAGCACGAGGGTGAGCCCTTCCTGCCTGGCCACGTTTTCCGCGCCGCGGATAATCTCCGTCGCCCACAGGCTGATCAGCTCGTGAAAGACGAGTTCCAGCAATCCGGAAGGGCGCGGCCTGGCGGCACCGCGCTTACGGCGGTAACCGTGGTCACGCAGCAGCAGCTCGACTTTTTCCCTGGTGGCGGGCGCCACATGGGCCCGGCCGTTGAGGACTTTGGAAACGGTGGGCGCGGAAACCCCTGCCTGCCTGGCGATTTCCGCCAGCGTGGCTGTTCCGCCGGACGCCGACTCGCCCCGTGCACTCGCGGTTTGCGGCTTGCTCGATTTCTGCACGGTCACGTTCCCATGCTACCGGCTTTGCCGTACGCCATTCCGTGCCGCAATCCCCGGCCAAGGGCCTTCTCAGGCCGCGGGAATACGGACTTCCGCCAGGTATAGCACGCCCGGATTGCGGGCGTGTTTCAGTGCGCGGCGAGCGACGCGGCACCGGCGCGGGCGAGTTGCCCACTGCCGTCCCGGCCGCGGTCGCCGTCGGCGATGACGACCGCGTAGCGCCGGTTGAGGGTGGCGCCGTCCTCGACGGCCACCTCGCGGTCGAAGAAGGGCGCGGGGCACACGCACGCGAAGGGCGTGGCGCGGACGAACCACTTGACGTGGCCGGCGCCCGGCTCGTTGGCCGCGTCGTCCACGAAGACCAGCGTGGAGGACCGCCCGTGGTCGTCGTGCCGTCCGGTGAAGCCGAGCCAGGGCGCGCGGACGCCCATCAGCTCGTCGCCGCCGGTCGCGTCGGGGGTGTGGACGGTGCCGCCGGTGAAGGACCGCGGGCCGCGCCAGAACAGGCCGCCGTAACCGGCGTTGTCCCGGCCCTCGGTGGTGGGACTGCCGATGACCGTACGGGCGCCGCGGACGTTGGTGATCGCGGTCTCGAAGACCAGCACCCACGCGTCGTCGTCCGGCAGCACCTCGATGCCGAGACGCCGGGTCTCGGTGACGTACGGCTCGCCGTGCGCGGTGTGCCAGCGCAGGCGCTCCGTGACCCGCAACCGCCCCCCGGTCAGGCTGAGTTCGTCGAAGGCCTGGTGGTCCATGGAGCCGTTGTTGTCGAACTGCCCGTACCCGGTGCCGCGCCGGTAGGTGACGCCGCCCCAGAAGTTCTCGCTGCCGACGTTGGGCAGCGACAGCGACAGGCCCTTGTGCCAGATGTGGTCGTGCGGGCGGTAGATGCTGACCAGGTCCCCGCCCAGGGTGCGCAGGGGGTGGAAGTAGGGCCGCGGGGACTCCAGCGGGGCGTCCCAGGGCCGGTGGACGTAACGGGTCAGCGGGCGCCCCCGGTAGCCGACCCGCAGCGAGGTGCCGAGCTCGTGGGTCACCGTGAGGCCGGCGGGCTCGGGCTCGGTGCCGGGCGGGTGCGGCTGCTGGCGGCGGTCGTTCACCGGGAGGTCTCCTCGGGGTCGGCGGGAGGGCCGGCGGGCCGGGAGCGGCGCCGGCTGTGGGGGCTGTCCGCGGCACTCCGCGGCCCCCGGTACGTGCCTCCCGCCGGACCGAAAGTGTCGGTTTCCCTCCGGCGACGATAACCCGCACGACGCTACGGTTGGCGGCGGGACCGGGTCACCATCCGCAGGCCGGCACGGCCACGGGCAGTCAGAAAAGTTTCCGCACGATCCGGAGGGGACGCGCATGACCGACGACGTACCGCTGCTGCCGGGGGGAATCGGGCTGTCCCGGCTGCGGGTCTACCCCTGGCCGACCGAGGACGGCCTGCACGGCGGCTCCCCGCACCTGCACCTGACCTGCACCGAGTGCTACTGCGTGCTCGGCGGCACCGGTGAGCTGCATACCCTCACCGCCGAGGGCCTCCGCCGCACCCCGCTGGCCGCGGGCGACGCCGTCTGGTTCACACCGGGCACCATCCACCGGGCGGTCGACACCGGCGGCCTCGACGTCATGGTGCTCATGCAGAACGACGGCCTGCCCGAGGCCGGCGACGCCGTCATGACCTTCCCGCCCGAGCACCTGGCCGACCCCGCCGCCTACCGCGCGGCCGCCTGGCTCGGCGACGGCACCCCCGAGGAGCGCGCGGTACGCGCCAGGGCCCGCAGGGACCTCGCCGTCGCCGGCTACCGGGACCTGGTGGAACAGGTCGAATCGGGGCACCCCGAGGCGCTCAACGCCTTCCACGAGGCCGCCGCGGCACTCGTCGCCCCGCGGCTCGACGCGTGGGAGGCCGCCTGGCGGCAGCGCGCCGCGGCCGCGGCGGAACGCACCGGGGAGCAGATCGCCGCCCTGCGGCGCGGCGACGTACGCCACCTGGGCGACGCGGCCGTCGCACGGCTCGCGCCGCCGCCGCAGGACACCCTCGGGATGTGCGGCCGGCTGGCGCCCTACCGGCGGGACGACGCCCTTGAGCCGCCACCGGCGTGAAGCAGGCAGGGAAGCGGCGCGGCAGTCAGGGAGGGCTGCCGCGCCGCCGGTCTTTCCCCTGGTTCAGCTACCGCGCGTTCAGCTCGCTTGGCAGCTCAGGGTGAGGGTGGGCGCGGCTCCGCCGTTGACGGTGTAGCCGAAGGTCGTGCTCGCCCCGGCACCGAGCGTGCCGTTGTACGGTGCGTTCTTCGCCGTGGTCAGGCCACCGGAGCTGCCCTGCACGGCATTCCACAGGCTGGTGATCGTGTCACCCGCGGGCTGCGACCACGACGCGGTCCACCCCGAGATCGCCGAACTACCGGTGTTCTTGACCGTGACCTCGGACTGGTAACCACCCGTCCACGCGTTCACCGTCCGATACGTCGCCGAGCACCCCGCACTCGGCGGCGGCGTACCACCGGTCGTACCCGCCGACGTACCCGAACTCGTACCCGCCGACGTACCCGTGCTCGTACCGGT
>NZ_FRBI01000040.1 GCF_900142575.1 Actinacidiphila paucisporea | reverse complement strand
AGGAGGCGCCGGCCTGGGTCAGGCACACCAGTGTGACCCGCTTGTCGGACGCGTCGCCCCGCCGTTCGACCAGGCCGGATTCTTCCAGCACCCGGACCAGGGTCGTCATCGCGGGCTGGGTGACGCCCTCGACCGCGGCCAGATCGGTGATGCGCCGCGGGCCGGTCCGGTCCAGGGTGGCCAGGGTCGCGGCGGACGTCAGGCTCATGTCCCGGGGCAGGCGTCTCGCGGTCCTGGTGGCCAGGCGGTAGAGGGCTGCCCCGATGGCGGCGGACGCGCCAGGAGCGGTGTCGTGACGACTCATGCTCAAAGCATAACAGTTTTATATTTAGAATCTATGGAAATTGCCGACTGGCCCGGCTCCACGGGCTGGTCCCTGCGAGAGCGGGGCCGTCGTCTCACAGGTCCAGGACGACGTCTCCGGCAGGTTTGGAGCAGCAGATGAGGATGTTGCCGTCGGCGGGGGGTTCGACGGGGTCGGGTGAGTAGTCGACGCTGCCCGATATCAGGGCGAGTTCGCAGGTGTGGCAGACGCCGGTGCGGCAGGACCACTGGACGGGTACGTCGCAGGCTTCGGCGAGTTCGAGCAGGGAATCCTGTGCGTCGTCGTTCCAGGGGACGTTGAGGCCGCTGCGGGCGAAGGAGATCTCGGGCCCGGTGCCGGGCGGGCCCGCGGGCTGGTGGGGGGCGGCCGTGGTCGTCGTGCTCTTGATTCCGGGGGTGATCGCGGCGCCCGCGCCGAAGGCCTCTGTGTGGACGCGGGAGGCGTCGAGACCGCATTCCACGAGAGTGGCGGTGAGGCTGTCCATGAAGGCGGCCGGCCCGCACAGGTAGGCGTCGGCGTCGGTCGGCAGGCCGAGCCGGCGGACGGGCTCTGACGACAGGCGGCCTGCTTCGGTGTAGTCGACGCCCAGGCGGTCCGCGTCGGTGGGTCGGCTGTAGTAGACGGTCGACTGTGCGTTGGGGAGGGCGTCGATCAGGTCGCGGCACTCCTGGGCGAAGGGGTGCTCGGTGCCGTCGCGTGCTCCGTGCAGCCACCGCACCTGGCGGTTGGAGTGGTGGCGGGCGAGGGTGTGCAGCATGGCCAGAACAGGGGTCACGCCGACGCCGACCGACATCAGCACCACCGGGTTGTCGCCGTCGGCCAGGCAGAAGGTACCGCGGGGTGCGGCGGCCTCCAGGCGGTCACCGACCCGGATGTGCGCGTGCAGCTCGTTACTGGCGGCGCCGTGCGGCTCGACCTTCACACTGATCCGGTACGTGCCGGTGCCCGGCTCGCCGGACAGTGAATAGCTGCGGATCAGAGGTGGCACATCGCCTTCGGGCTGGACCTTGACGGTGAGGAACTGTCCCGGCAGCGCATCCGGGAGGGCGGAGCCGTCCGCGGCGGCCAGGCTCAGGGAGAACACGCTGCGGCTCTCCTGTTGGACGCGCGTGACGGTCAGGGGGCGGAAGCCCGGCCAGCCGGGTGGCGGTGCGGTGGCCGCGGTGTTCAGCCCCGCGCTGCCCGACGAACCGCCGCCCTCGCCGTCGGGCTGGTCCAGAAGGGCCTTCATGGAGCCCTGCCAGCCGGGGCTGAGCGCCGGGATGCGAAGCGCCCGTTCGACCTGGTCCCGGGTGTGCCCGGGCAGGTAGAGCACTCGGTCGATCTCCTCGACGGTCATCGCCTCCGGGCCGGTGGAGACCTTGATGATCTCCTCCCCGGCCTCGACCTCGCCCTCCTCGATCACGCGGAGGTAGAAGCCGGGGCGGTGGTGGGCCACCAGCAGTGCCGCCATCCGCGGCTCGCCCATGCGCAGACCCACCCGGTAGCAGGTCACCCTGGGCTGGGTGACCTCGAACAAGGCACCGCCGACGCGGTAGCGGTCCCCGATGCAGACCTCGTCGTCGGGCAGCCCGTCCACGGTGAAGTTCTCGCCGAACTGTCCGGGCGCGAGGTCGTTGCGCCCCAGCTCGTTCGCCCAGAAGCGGTACGAGTCGAGCTGGTACGCCAGCACGGCCCGCTGCTCACCGCCGTGCCCGCTCAGGTCCCCCTGGCCATCGCCGTCGATGTTCAGCCGCCTGACGAGCCGAGGCCCGGCGACGGTCTGCTTGTAGACGCCGGTGTGCACGGTCTTCCCGTGCCAGGGAACGTCTACCGGCATCCCCACGTTCACTGCCGTCAACGTAGCCATCATGCCTCCTTGCCTGCGGCGCCTTCCCGATCCGCTCCGGCTGGGAAGGACGTCGCATCAGGTTCTGGCCCTGGCTGCCGTGACGGCTGAACCGTGGCGTGATCCGTATGCGCATCTCCGTCACGCGCACATCACATCCAGCGGAAGGTGCGGCACGCGCCGCCGCGCATTAGGTGAGGACGCGGCCGAGGAAACCGTGGATGTAGCCGCTTATGGCGTCCAGGTGGGTTTCCAGGGCGAAGTGCCCGGCGGGCAGCAGATGGACCTCGGCGTCCGGCAGGTCGCGGGAGAAGGCCCGTGCGCCGTCCGGCCCGAAGATCTCGTCCCGCTCGCCCCACACCGCGAGCAGCGGCACCTGGCTGGTGCGGAAGTATTCCTGCAGCTTCGGGTATCCGTCGATGTTCGTCGGATAGTCGCGGAAGAGCGCGAGCTGGACCTCGTCATTGCCGGGCCGCTCCAGCAGGAGCTGGTCGAGGGTCCAGGTGTCGGGGCTGACCAGGCTGGTGTCGCTCGCGCCGTTCTCGTACTGCCAGCGTGTCGTGCCGGGGCTGAACTTGGCCCGTGCGCCCGGCTCGGTGTCGCGGCTCGGGCCGGTGGCGTAGGCGAACAGGTCGTCCCAGTCGTCCGCCAGCGCGGGGACGAGGTGGCGGAACATATGCGAGCTGCTGGGGAATCCGTGCAGCAGCACCACGACGGGTGCGTCGCTGGGCCCGGCCTCGCGGTAGAAGACTTCCTGGCCGTTCACGGTCGCGGTCTTGTGTCGCGTGGGTAGCATATAGACCTCCGGGCGCCCTGGGCGCGGAACAGCGTGCAATCCGCCCGCATACAGCCCGGTTCGATGCGACCGGGCTTGAGGCGGGCGCCGCGGAGGCGGGGCCATTTTCCCCTGAGCCGCCTGATGGCCCGCGGCAGGTGGCGCCGCCAAATGCCACAGCCTCTACGCTAGACGCGGACCGCAGCGAGGGCAACGCAGGTGAACCGGTTCTTCATCGCCTCCGCCTCCACGACAGACGAGGCCGATGTCTCCCATCGCGGCGGCAACCCCGGATTCACCGGCACTCCCCCGCAGTACTCACGGTTCAACCCTCCAGCAGCCCCGGCACCACCAGGAGGTCCTCAGCGGTTCCGATGGTCACCTGACACGGTGTGCGATGCTGTCGATCGCGGCGTCGGCGATCCGGTTCCTGGTCTTCGCGTCGACCCCTGCCTTGCCGAGCGCTTCCAGCCCGCGATGCGTGGTGAGGATCAGTCCGCCGAGCGCCTCGGCGTCGGCGGCCGGATCAAGGTGCCCGGCGCGCTGCGCCTGCTCGACAAGCCGGCGGCAGCTGTCGAGCAGCGTTTCGTACGCCGCGAGTGACCTGGTCGCGATGGCGTCGTTCTCCGACGCCAGTTCGGCCGTGGCCTTGGCCAGCAGGCAGCCAGGCTGACCGGTGTGGTCGTCCGGCGCTGTGAGCCATTTGCGGAGGCGGTCGAGGGCCTGGTCCTCCGGGCCTTCGAGCATGGCGGCGACGCCCTCTTCGGAGTCTGCGCAGTAGTCCTCGAATATTCGCCGGAACAGGGCCTCCTTGTCGCCGAACGCGCCGTAGAGGCTTCCCTTGCTGAGTCCTGTCGCGCGGGAGAGATCGTCGACCGAGGTGCCGTGGTAGCCGGTTTCAGTGAACTGCCGGCGCGCGGTGGCCAGGACGTCTTGCTCGCTGAATTTCCGTGGTCGCCCCATGCCACCACTGTATGCCGTTCTGAACCATCGGTCCAAATCTTCTGGACGTTCGGTCCAGAACTCACTATAGTGGACCGTATGTTCAGAACCGGCACTTCGCCCGACGCCACCGAGTTCGCAGGAAAGCGCGCGATCGTCACGGGAGGCAGTCGGGGGATCGGCGCGGCCATCGTGCAGCGGCTGCTCGACGGCGGCGCGACCGTCGTCACCACGGCGCGTAACGCCACCGACGAGACGCCGAAGGCCGCCACCTTCATTCGCGGCGACATCCGCACGCTCGCGGGCGTGCAGGCATTCACCGCGGCAGCGCTCGACGAACTCGGCGGCGTCGACATCGTGGTCAACAACGCGGCGGCGGCACGCGCCCACATCGGGGGCATCTCGTCCATCCCCGACGAGGAATGGCTCGACGCACTCGACCTCAACTACCTGTCCGCCGTGAGGGTCAACAACGCGCTGCTGCCGGCGCTGCGCGAGGCCGGGCCGGGCGGCGTCATCGTCAACATCTCGTCGGGAGCGGCCCTCACGCCGGCGCCGCCACTGGCTCACTACGGTGCCGCCAAGGCCGCCCTCAACGCCTACAGCAAAGCGCTCGCCTCCGAGCTCGCGCCTGCCGGAATCCGCGTCACCACGATCATCCCCGGCAATGTGCTCACCCCGGGCGCCGACGCGATCCGCCAGGACTTCGCCGACGCGATGGACGTCCCGCTTGCCGCCACCACAGCAGGCGTCCCCCTGGGGCGTCCCGGAGACCCGCGCGACATCGCCGAGGCCGTCGCCTATCTCGCCTCGGACCGGGCTCAGTGGGTCACCGGAGTAAGCCTGACAGTCGACGGCGGTGAACTCCCCGTCGTCTAGCTCCCGGTTCGGTCAGCCTCTCGTACGGCCGCAACGCCCGGCTACTGTCTGCTGGGCGCGCTCGGCCAAGGCGGCTTCAGCACGTCTCCCTCAGTTGTCCGGCGTGCGCACGGTGAGGATGGCGATGTCGTCGTCGTTCCTCGTGCCGGCGGGGCGGGTGCGTTCCAGCAGCAGGTCGGTGAAGGCGGCCAGTGGGCGGTGGGCCAGGGATGCCGCGTGCTTGCGGAGTTGTTCCAGGCCGTCGTCGATGGGGCGATCCCGGCTTTCGACCAGGCCGTCGGTGTAGAGGACCAGGGTCGAGCGGGGCGGCAGCAGAAGGGTGGCGTCGGTGCGGGCGGCCGCCAGGCCGGTGCTCAGGAGCAGGCCGTGTCCGTCGGTGAGGTAGTGGGCCTGCCCGTCGTGGGTGACCAGCAGCGGCGGCGGGTGGCCGGCGTTCGTCCAGGTGAGTTGCCACGCGCTGTCAGCGGTCTGGGCCAGGCTGCCGAAGACCAGCGTGGCCATCGATACACCCGTGAGGTGGGCCATCGAGCCGTCCAGCCGGTGCACGATGGCGCTGGGCGGCTCGTGGTGCGTCCACGCGTAAGCGCGGAGCATGCTGCGCACCTGCGCCATCCCCGCGGCGGCGTCCAGGTCGTGGCCGACCACGTCTCCGATGACCAGCGCGGTCGTATCGTTGGCCACGGTGAACGCGTCGTACCAGTCGCCGCCGACCTGCGAGTCGTCCGGCGCGGGCAGGTACCGCGCGGCCATCTGCAGCCCCGGCACCGAGGGCAGCTGCGGCAGCAGGTGGCGCTGCATGGTCTCGGCGACCTTGCGCTGGCGCTGGTAGAGCCGGGCGTTGTCCAGGGCCAGCCCGGTGCGGCGGGTGATGTCCCCCAGCAACGACAGCTCCGCCCCGGTCAGCGGCTCACGGTCCGCCGACCGGCCCAGGGTCAACGCACCGAGCACATCCCGCAGTCCCCGTATCGGCGCGATCGCCGCCGACACCATGCCGGTCGCTTCGAACAGCCGTTTCTGCTCGATGGCTATACCGGAGTCCGGTGCCCCCTGATAGGTCTGCGGTGTCACCAGCGTGGAGGCCGCGCCGCGCAGCGCCCGCGACAGGGGCATCGGAGACTCCTCAGGCACCGGTGGCATCGGCCCCTGCAGATCCTCCCGGGCGACGAGCGCGCCCTCCTCGTAGTGCACGACGATGGCGCGCTCCACCTCGTCGGCCTCGGTGATCAGGTCGATCACCGCCCAGTCCGCGATCCGGGGAACCACCAGGCGAACCAGGCGGCGCAGAGCCTCGTCGCTGTCGAGCGTCGACGTCAGCTGCGTGGTGGTCTCGGCCAGCAGCGCCAACCGCTCCAGCTCCGGCAGAACCGAGCCGGGCGCACCCGGCAGATCGGCTCGGCCCGACCCGCGGTCCGGGTCGGTGAAGACGACCACCGTTCCGGCATGCCCGCCCGCGGAGGCGTACGGTGCCACGAGCCAGGAAAGCTTGACCAGCGACCCGTCACCCCGCTCGAACCAGCCACCGCCGATCTGCGTGCGCCGGGCCAGGAACGCCTCGAGCATCCCGCACTGGGCCCTGGCCAGCGGCTGGCCGTACCGGTCGCGGTGCAGCAGCTCGTGGGCGTCCTGGCCGAGGAGTTCGGTCGCGCCTCTGCCCAGGAGACGCTCCGCATGCGTGTTGACCTGGGTGAACGTCCCACGTTCGTCCACCAGGCATACCGCTGCGTCCAGCATGTCGGGAAGACCCGCCGGACGGGTCGAACCGGACGCAGGCGCGTTGTCAGCCTCGAAGTCGGACACGACCTTCCGCGCCTCCTCCAGCGCTCCAGAGATTTGCCGGGACGAGTCTCCCACGTTCCGCCACGAACAGCAGTACGACTCGAAGTCATGATCAGCCCAGACCCTCAGCCGCCTGGCACCCTCGCTAGCAGCGTACGAACCGGCCGGCCCTTCGCGCCACCGCGTCAGCGGACCCGCACTCCCCCGGTCACTCCTCCAGCACGACCTCCAGCTCGGTGTCGGTGCCGCGCCAGAACAGCTCGGCGTCCCGCAGGACGTCCTTCACGATCCGCCACTCGCGCGGCAGGGTCGCCGCGTATTCGCGCCACCCCCTGACGTACAGATGGCGGCGCCCGCCGGACTCCACCGGCCACCACGACAGGTCGGTGAGACAGTCGGCGAGGGCGTCCCAGTTGCGGCCGAACCACTCCGGCAGGCCCAGGTCGGCGGTGCACCGATCCATGAACGCCTGCCGGTCGCCGACGCCGGTCAGGTCGAGCACGAGCATGGGCCGATGCTGCCACAGCAGGTCACCGGCGGCGCGGCAGCGCGGCCGGGGCTCGCGGAGCGCTCTCAGGACCCGTCGGGGTCGGCGCGGTCCAGCGCGGGACGGCGGGCGGCCGCGGTGGAGCGCAGCAACTGCTCGGCGGCCGCGGTGTCGGTGACCAGGCTGGTAACCAGCCCGGAGCGCAGCACCGCGTCGATCGCGGCGGCCTTGCGCGTACCGCCGGCGATGGCCAGCACCTCGGGGATGCGGCGCAGCCGGTCCGCGTCGATGGTGATGCACCGCTCGCCCAGGTCGCGGCCGACCCTGCGGCCCTGCGAGTCGAACAGGTGCGAGGACATCTCGGCGGCCACCCCGAGCCCCGCGTAGTGCTCGCGCTCGGCGTCGGTGAGCGCGTCGTGGACGGTGGAGACGCCCGGCTCCCACGAGCCGACCGACACCACCGCGACGGTCACCTTGTCGTAGTAGCCCATCGCCGCCGCGATACCGCTCTGGGCGCGCAGCGCCGCCGCGGTCGCCGGGTCGGCGAGCACCATCGGGGCGTACAGCGGGTGGGCCTCACCGCCGGAGACGGCGGCCGCGGTGCGCACCGCCTCCACCGAGCCGCGCTCCGCGGTGCCGACGTCGTAGACGCCGGTGAGCTGGACGACCGTGCAGGGGGCGAGCCGGTCCAGGGCGTTGGCCATGGTGATGATGGAGCGGCCCCATGCAAGGCCCAGCACGTCGCCGTCGCTGACCAGCTCGCCGAGCAGGCCGGCGGCGACCCCGCCAAGATTCTCCGGGTCGGGGGCGTCGGCCTGGTCAGCCGGGGTCTGCACGACGACCGCGTGCCGCAGACCGTAGTGCGCGCGCAGGGCGTCGGAGCGCTCGGCGTCCAGCTCCGCGGGGACCCGGATCTCGATCCTGACCAGTTCGCGCTCCAGCGCCGTCTCCAGCACCCGGGCCACCTTGAAACGGCTGACCCCGAACTCCTCCGCGATCTGGATCTTGGACTTGCCCTCCAGGTAGAAGCGACGTGCCATCGCCGCTGCCTGGACCATCTCTCCGGGGCCCATGCGCACGTGCGTGCGACCTGTGCTCACGTCGGTTCTCCCCAGTTGCCCAGCTGTTCGGCTCCGCGGTCATCCTCGCAGACGCCGGGGGTTACGGGCGCGTAGCCTGACTGAGCGGTCAGTGCCGGTGGACCGCGGCGGCCTGCTCGCGCAGCGCCCGGACCGCCGCCGCCGGGTCCTCGGCGCCGTAGACCGCGGTGCCCGCGACGAAGTTGTCGGCGCCCGCCTCCGCGCAGCGCTCGATCGTCTCGCTGGAGACCCCGCCGTCCACCTGCAGCCACAGGTCCAGGCCGTGCTTGTCGATCAGCGCCCGGGTGCGGCGGATCTTGGGCAGCATGATGTCCAGGAACGCCTGGCCGCCGAAGCCCGGCTCGATCGTCATGATGAGCAGCATGTCCAGTTCCGGCAGCAGGTCCTCGTACGGCTCGATCGCCGTCGCCGGCCTGAGCGCCATCGAGGCGCGGGCGCCCTTGGCGCGGATCTCCCTGGCGACCCGCACCGGGGCGGCGGCCGCCTCGGCGTGGAAGGTCACCGACGACGCGCCCGCCTCGACGTAGGCCGGCGCCCAGCGGTCGGCGTTCTCGATCATCAGATGGCAGTCGAGCGGCGTGTCCGTCGCCTTGCGCAGCGACTCCACCACCGGCAGGCCCAGCGTCAGGTTGGGCACGAAGTGGTTGTCCATGACGTCGACATGGAGCCAGTCGGCGCCCTCGACGGCCCGCGCCTCCTCGGCGAGCCGGGCGAAGTCCGCGGACAGGATGCTGGGGCTGATCTGCACGCTCATGAGCCCAGCAAACCAGATCCGCCGCCCCCGGGGAAAACCCGCTCCCGGCCCCGCCGGCGTGCTGCCCGGCCGGCGTCAGGCGGTGCGGCGCAGGAGGGCCAGATACATGGCGTCCGTGCCGTGCAGATGGGGCCAGAGCTGGACGTCGGGGCCGGGCCCAAGGGCGGGGACACCGGGGAAGAAGGGGCGGGCGTCCAGCAGCTCGACGCCCAGGTGCTGGGCGAGGACGTCGTCGACGACCGCACGGGTCTCGGCCGGGTGCGGCGAGCAGGTGGCGTACCCGACGACGCCGCCCACGCGCACCGCGCGCACCGCCTCGGTGAGCAGCCCGCGCTGCAGGGGCCCAAAACCCTTGACGTCCTCCTCCCGGCGGCGCCACCGCGCCTCGGGCCGGCGGCGCAGGGCGCCGAGCCCGGTGCAGGGCACGTCCACGAGGACCCGGTCGAAGGACCCTGGCGTCCAGGCCGGGTGCGTACCGTCGGCCACGACGACCTGGTAGGGCCCGGGATTGCCGGCGAGCGAGCGGGCCACCAGACGCGCCCGGTGCGGCTGCTTCTCCGCGGCGACCAGCGTGGCGCCGCGCCCGGCCGCGAGGCCGGCCAGCAGCGCGGCCTTGCCGCCGGGCCCGGCGCACCCGTCGAGCCACCGCTCGTCGCGGCCCTCGACGGGCACGGCGGCCAGCGCGGCGGCGACCAGCTGGCTGCCCTCGTCCTGGACGCCCGCCCGGCCTTCCTTCACCGCCTCGACCGCGGCGGGGTCGCCGCCCTCGGCGAGGCGCACGGCGTACGGCGACCAGCGGCCCGGCTCGGTGGTGCCCTCCGGCAGCGACGCGGCGACCTCCGCGGCGGTGGCGCGGCCGGGCCTGGCCACCAGCGTGACCTCGGGCCGCTCGTTGTCGGCCGCCAGCAGGTCCTCGATGCCGGCCCGCCCGCCGCCGAGCGCGTCCCACAGCGCGGAGACGACCCACCGCGGGTGCGAGTGCACGACGGCGAGGTGCCGCTCGGCGTCCTCCTCGTACGGCGGCGCGACCTGCTCCAGCCAGCCGGCCAGGTCCTGCGCGGCGACCCGGCGCAGCACGGCGTTGACGAAGCGGGCCCGGCCCTCCCCGAGCACCACCCGTGCCAGGTCGACGGTCGCGGATACCGCCGCGTGCGGCGGGATACGGGTCGCGAGCAGCTGGTGCGCGCCCAGCGCCAGCACGTCCAGCACCGGCGGGTCGACCTCGCGCAGCGGCCGGTCCACGCACGCGGCGAGCACCGCGTCGTACGTCCCCTGGTGCCGCAGCGTGCCGTAGACCAGCTCGGTGGCGAGCGCCGCGTCCCGCCGGTCGAATTCCCGGCCCTTGCCCGCCGCCTCGCGCTCCGCGGCCCGCAGCAGCCCCGGCAGCACGAGGTTCGCGTACGCGTCCCGCTCGTCGACGGCCCGCAGCGCCTCGAACGCGAGCACGCGCACCGGGTCCCGCTGCGGCCGCCGGTACGGTGTGCCCTGCGGGCGGCGCTGCTGGTCTTTCGCGTTCAATGTGCTCCGCATCCTCGTCCTCGACTCCCCGCCAGCCTACGTCCCGCGGCCCGCGTCACCGGGCAGCGGGCGACGCCGGGCTCAACGGCCCAGGACCGTACCGGCGGGCAGGTGGGTGCCGCGCGACCAGTCGGCGGCGGGCATCCGCTTCTTGCCCTGCGGCTGGACCTCGCCCAGCAGCACCGCGTGGCTCCCGGTGCCGACGTGCACGGCGTTCTTGCCGACCGCCAGCTCCCCCGGCCCCAGATCCGTACGCTCCGGCACCAGAGTGACCGGGCCCAGCTTGAGCCGCTCACCGCCGACGAGGGTCCAGGCACCGGGGGCCGGGGTGCAGCCCCTGACCAGCCGGTCGACCCGCAGCGCGGGGGCCGACCAGTCGACCGCGGCGTCCTCGACGGTGATCTTGGGCGCGAGGGTGACCCCCTCGGTGGGCTGCGGCCTGGCCGACAGCCGGCCGTCCTCGATGCCGTCCATCGTCGCGACCAGCAGCCCGGCCCCGCTGACCGCGAGCCGCCCCAGCAGGTCACCGCTGGTGTCGGTGCCGCGGATCTCCTCCGTCACGACCCCGTAGACCGGCCCCGAGTCGAGCCCCTGCTCGATCAGGAAGGTCGACGCCCCGGTGACCTCGTCGCCGGCCATCACCGAGTGCTGCACGGGCGCGGCACCGCGCCAGGCCGGCAGCAGCGAGAAATGCAGGTTGACCCACCCGCGCGCGGGCACGTCCAGCGCGACCTTCGGCAGCAGCGCGCCGTACGCGACGACCGGGCAGCAGTCGGGGGCGATCTCCCGCAGCCGGTCGAGGAAGTCCTCGTCCCGCGGCCTGGCGGGCTTGAGCACCTCGATCCCGGCGGCGGCCGCCCGCTCGGCGACGGGACTGGCGACGAGCTTGCGCCCGCGGCCCGCCGTCGCGTCCGGCCGGGTCACGACGGCGGCCACCTCGTGCCGCCCGGAGGCGATCAGGGCGTCGAGCGCGGGAACGGCGACCTCGGGGGTGCCGGCGAAGACGAGCTTCATCGTGCGGGGTGTGCCTCTCGGTTCGACGGTGTCACAGAGCACGGCCCGACGTGCCGTGCGGGGAGATCCTGACCTGCGGCGCGGGCTCCCCCGCCCACTCGGCCTCGCGGATCGCCAGCATCGCCGCCGCCCGCTGCTCGGGGTCGAGCCGGTCGACGAAGATGATGCCGTCCAGGTGGTCGGTCTCGTGCTGGATGCAGCGGGCGAGCCGCTGCGTACCCTCCACGACGACCGGCTCACCCCACATGTCGACCCCCCGGGCGACCACGCCGAACGCCCGCCGGCAGTCGTACGTCAGCCCCGGCAGCGACAGGCAGCCCTCGGGGCCGTCCTGCTCCTCCTCGGTCAACGTGAGGTCCGGGTTGATCAGGTGCCCCAGCTCGCCGTCCACGAAATACGTGAACACCCGCAGCGACACCCCCAGTTGCGGCGCGGCCAGCCCCGCACCCGGTGCGGCCTGCATCGTCTCGGTCAAGTCCTTGACCAGGGTGCGCAATTCCGCGTCGAACGTCGTCACCGGCTGCGCCGTCGCGCGCAGCACCGGGTCGCCGAACAGGCGGATGGGCTTGACGGTCACGGGCGCTTCTCCTGCCGGACGGGGACGAATGCCGATTCTAGTTCGGCCCGCGTCAGGGGGTGCACACCGGCCGCACGCCCCAGGAGCGTGACTCCGAGGGCCGGTGGCGCGTTGGTCAAGAGAGTTTGACCCATGTACCCGTCGGTTGGAGAGGCCTGTTGATGCCCGACCACGCAACCCCTGACGCCCAGGCGCGGGCAAGTCTGCACCTGCTGGTGCGGGACATCGAAAGGGTCCGCCGGCAGGTGGATGCGCTGCGGACCCTCACCGCCCAGCTGGGCAACGTCTACCGGCCGCGGCGCAGCGGCCCCACGGCCGGCTTCGTGGTCTACGGCCGCGCACCCGCCCCCACGGTGCGGCTCGCGCAGGAGCTCCGGGACAGTGTGGAGACCCTGGTCACCGCCGCGGTCGAGTTCGACCGCTCACTCGGCTTCTCCTGGGACGCGGTGGGCTCCGCCCTCGGCGTGACCAAGCAGGCGGTCCACCGCCGCTACGGGGGCCGCCGGCCTGCCGCGCCCCCCTCCTCCTCGGGGGAGGAGCAGCCCCTCCCCACCGTGCCGGCGGCCCGCTCCATGCCGTCGGACCCCCTCCTCCCCAGCCCCCGCAACGGCTGAACACCCGACTCCACGCCGACCCGCGCCACCGTCGGCGAGTGCACGCCCGTGCGGGGTTTGCCCGCGCCTGGCGGCGCGGGAGCGATGAGCGGTGCCCCCGAACGGCCTCCCTCACCCCCCACGGAGGTGCGGACGCCGGCGGTGGGAAGGGGACGGTTCGGGGGTGTCCCCGCAGGACTGCGCACCAAAACCCGCTGGAACGTTCGGAAAGAGCCGAGGTGCGCAGTCCGAGGAGATACCCCCGAAGCGGCACCGGCCCACCCACCACCGGCACCCGCACCCGCACCCGCACCCGCACCCGACCAACCACCCGCACGGGTGGGCGGGCGGGCAAAAACACCCCGGACAGGCCCGGAGCAAACGGACTACCCGATGTCCGTCGGGTCCAACCGGACGGACACCGGCTCGCCACCCCCCCGCGCAGCCCGAGCCACCTGCCCCACCTTGAGGGCAACGGCAAGAGCCGCCCCATTCCCCGGCGGCACCCGCAGCAGCAGCCGCTCCCCCCCACCCGGCGCAGGCACCGGCCCGAGCTGGTCCGTCCCCGGCGGCAACCGCACGAGCGCCAGCAGCTCGGCCACCGCACCGGCAGGACCGCTCACCGACGCCATCCGCGACACCGGCGGGAACCGCAGCTCCGCCCGCTCGGCCAGCTCCCGCACGGCGTGCCCGGCCGGATCCCACCGTACGAGCGCCTGCACGGGCCGCAGTGTCGGCTCGGCGAGCACCAGCACGGTGCCGCCTTCCCCCGCAGGCCGCACGAGCGCCGCCGCCGCCGCCCAGCGCCGCAGCGCCTCCTCCCCGGCCCGCAGGTCGGGCCGGTTCAGCAGGGCCCAGCCGTCGAGCAGCAGAGCGGCGGCGTAACCGGCGCCGTCGGCGACGGGCTCGGCGCCGGGCGTGGCGATGACGAGCGCGGGCGCGGCGCCGACCGAGGCGAGGACGGTGTCGCGTCCTGAGGTGCGCACCGGCACCCGGGGGAAGGCGCGGCCCAGCTCCTCCGCGGTGCGCCGCGCCCCGACCACCTGGGCCCGCAGCCGGAACCCTCCGCACTCCTGGCAGTGCCAGTCGGCCGCGGGCCGCCCGCACCAGCCGCAGGAGGGCGTGCCGCCCTGTTCGCGCAGCTCCAGCGGACCCGCGCAGGCCGCGCATCTGGCGGCTGTACGGCAGGAGTCGCAGGCGAGCTTGGGGACGTAGCCGCGTCTGGGCACCTGGACGAGGACCGGGCCGATGGCGAGGGCGTCGCGGGTGACCTGCCAGGCCAGCGAGGGCAGCCGGGCGGCGCGGGCGGCGGCGTCGCGGGCCTGGTCGGCGTCGCCGACGGTACGGATCAGCGGCGCGGCGGCGCGCACCTCGTCGCGGGTGGCGGCGAGCGGCAGCGCCCACCCGCTGTCGACGAGCTGCGCGCCCTCGACGGTGCTGGTGAGGCCGCCGAGCAGGAAGGCCGTGCGCTCTTCCGCGGCCCGCAGCAGCAGGACGTCCCTGGCGTGCGGCTGTGGTGCGTGGGGTTCGGCGTGGCTGGAGTCGCCGTCGTCCCACAGGGCGACGAGGCCGAGGTCGGCGACGGGTGCGAACATCGCGGCCCGGGTGCCGACGACGGCGCGGACCGCTCCCCGGCTGACCGCGAGCCAGCGGCGGTAGCGCTCCTCGGGTCCCGCGTCGGCGGTGAGCATCACGTGGTGGCCGGCGCCGAGCAGCTCGGTGAGTGCGGCGTCGGCGCGGGCGACGGAGCGCCCGTCGGGCAGTACGGCCAGGGCGCCGCGCCCCGAGGCGAGCGTGGCGGCGATGGCGCGGGCCAGCTCGGCGGGCCAGTGCGGGCCGGGCAGGGCGAGCCAGACCGCCCGGGGGATGTCGCCCCGGGCGAGGGCCTGCAGGTAGGCGGGGCCGGTGGCGTAGCGCGCCCAGCTGCCGGGCTCCGGCGGTGCCGGGGCGGGCAGCGGCTCGGGTGAGGGGTCCCGCTCGGCGCGAGCCATCCGCGGGGGTACGGCGAGCTGGACGACGTCGGCGAGCGCGCCGGCGTAGCGGTCGGCGACCTGCCGGCACAGGGCGAGCAGCGAAGGGGTGAGCACGACCTCGTCGGACAGCACCTGGGCCAGCGGGGCCAGCGGCCCGGCGTAGTCGCTGTCGGCCCGGCGCTCGACGACGAAGCCGTCGTGGAGGGTGCCGCCCTCCCGGCGCCCCTTGACGACCCGGGCGCCGAACCGCACCCGCACGCGCACGCCGGGCCGGGCGTCGGCGTCCATCGCGGCCGGCACGGCGTAGTCGAAGAACTGGTCCAGGTGCAGCAGCCCCTTGTCCACCAGGACGCGGGCCACCGGCAGGCCCTCGGCCAGCTGCGCTCCGCGCCAGGTCCGCGGCTTGGCTTTTCGCGCGGTGGCGCGGATCAGAGCGAGCTGCTCGGCCGCAGGGGGTTCTTCGTCGGTCACCGTCCGATTCTCCCAGAGGGGTCGGACACGGCTCTCCGCCCGCGGCGGAACGCACGATCCCCGCGCCCCTGGCGAACGCTCCCCCTCCGTGCGGAGGGCGAGCCGTCAGGGCGCGGGGATTCGCGCGATCGGTCACGACGGTGCGGCAGGCGACGTGCCCGCCGCGAGGGGCGGTCCTACGTCCCTACAGGCCCGCGGCCGAGCGAAGCGCGTCGACGCGGTCCTTGCGCTCCCAGGTGAAGTCGGGAAGCTCGCGGCCGAAGTGGCCGTAGGCCGCCGTCTGGCCGTAGATCGGCCGCAGGAGGTCGAGGTCGCGGATGATCGCGGCCGGGCGCAGGTCGAAGACCTGGGAGATGGCCTGCTCGATCTTCTCGACGTCGACACTCTCGGTGCCGAAGGTCTCCACGAAGAGGCCCACGGGCTCGGCCTTGCCGATGGCGTAGGCGACCTGGACCTCGCAGCGGGCGGCGAGGCCGGCCGCCACCACGTTCTTCGCGACCCAGCGCATCGCGTAGGCGGCGGAGCGGTCGACCTTGGACGGGTCCTTGCCGGAGAAGGCACCGCCGCCGTGGCGGGCCATGCCGCCGTAGGTGTCGATGATGATCTTCCGCCCGGTGAGGCCCGCGTCACCCATCGGGCCGCCGATCTCGAACCGCCCGGTCGGGTTGACCAGCAGCTTGTAGCCCTCGGTGTCGAGCTTGATGCCGTCGTCCAGGAGGGCCTTCAGCTCGACCTCGACCACGAACTCGCGGATGTCGGGGGCGAGCAGCGACTCCAGATCGATGTCGGAGGCGTGCTGCGAGGAGACCACGACGGTGTCGAGGCGGACGGCCTTGTCGCCGTCGTACTCGATGGTGACCTGGGTCTTGCCGTCGGGGCGCAGGTACGGGATGGTGCCGTTCTTGCGGACCTCGGTGAGGCGCCTGGAGAGCCGGTGCGCCAGGGTGATCGGCAGCGGCATCAGCTCGGGCGTCTCGTCGGACGCGTAGCCGAACATCAGGCCCTGGTCGCCGGCGCCCTGCTTGTCCAGGTCGTCGCCGGCGCTGTCGCCCGCGGCGCCCTCGACCCGCTTCTCGTACGCGGTGTCGACGCCCTGCGCGATGTCGGGGGACTGCGCGCCGATGGACACCGAGACGCCGCAGGAGGCGCCGTCGAAGCCCTTCTTGGACGAGTCGTACCCGATGTCGAGGATCTTGTTGCGTACCAGGGTGGCGATGTCCGCGTAGGCGGTCGTCGTCACCTCGCCCGCGATATGCACCTGGCCGGTTGTGATCATCGTCTCCACGGCGACCCGGGATGCCGGGTCGGCCGTCAGGAGTGCGTCGAGGATCGTGTCACTGATCTGGTCAGCGATCTTGTCTGGGTGGCCCTCGGTGACGGACTCCGAGGTGAAGAGGCGGCGGGACACATCGCTCCCTGGGGTTGCAGCGGCTGCTGGCTAGATCTTTGGCGGAGTGCGCACAGGGCTGCGCCCGGCACTCCGCCGCCAGTTTATCGGTCGCGCCGCTCGTACGGGCACGGCATCTCGTTCTTTGGATATGCCGGCACTCGCGTCGCCGCCTCCGACGGTACGACGATCAGTCCCGTACCGACACCATATCGAGTGAATTGCCCGCTTTACTACACCCGGTCGGAGGAATTCCGTTCGGTACCCGTCGGCAGCCTGGCGGCGACCAGGTCCCAGACCGTGTCGGCGAGGGCTTCCTTGGGGCCGAAGGGCACCGCGGTCCGGCTGCCGTCGGCGCCGAGGACCACCGCCTCGTTGTCCTCGCTGCCGAAGGCCCGCTGCTCCCCCACCTCGTTGACGACCAGCAGGTCGCAGCCCTTGCGGGCGAGCTTGGCGCGGCCGTTGGCGAGGACGTCGTCGGTCTCGGCGGCGAAGCCGACGACCAGCTGCCCCGCACGCGGCCGGCCGGTGGACAGCTCGGCGAGGATGTCGGCGTTGCGGGTCAGCGCGATCGGCGCGGGCTCCTCGCCGTCCTTCTTCTTGATCTTGGCGGTGGCGTAGGCGGCCGGCCGGAAATCGGCGACGGCGGCGGCCATCACGACCACGTCGGCGTCACCCGCGGCCTTGAGCACGGCCTCGCGCAGCTGCGCCGCGGTGCCGACCGTCACGACCTCGGCGCCCGCCGGGTCGGGCAGCGCGGCGTTGGCGGCGACGAGCGTCACCCGGGCGCCGCGGGCGACCGCGGTACGGGCCAGCGCGTAGCCCTGCTTGCCCGAGGAGCGGTTGCCGAGGAAGCGCACCGGGTCCAGCGGCTCCCTGGTGCCGCCGGCGCTGATCACCACATGGCGTCCGGCCAGGTCGCGCGGCAGGGTGCCGCGGGCCATCACCTGGCGGCAGACCTCGTAGATCTCGGCGGGGTCGGGCAGCCTGCCCTTGCCGGTGTCGACGCCGGTGAGCCGGCCGACCGCGGGCTCGATCACCACGGCGCCGCGGCGGCGCAGGGTCGCGACGTTCTCCCGGGTGGCGGGGTGCTCCCACATCTCGGTGTGCATGGCGGGCGCGAAGACGACCGGGCAGCGGGCGGTGAGCAGGGTGTTGGTGAGCAGGTCGTCGGCCAGGCCGTGGGCGGCCCTGGCGAGCAGGTCCGCGGTGGCGGGGGCGACCACCACCAGGTCCGCGTGCTGGCCGATCCTCACGTGCGGCACCTCGTGGACGCCGTCCCAGACCCGGGTGGAGACGGGGTTGCCGGACAGCGCGGACCAGGTGGCCTCGCCGACGAAGTGCAGGGCGGAAGCGGTCGGCACCACCGTGACGTCGTGCCCGGACTCGCTGAGCCGGCGCAGCAGCTCGCAGGCCTTGTAGGCGGCGATGCCGCCGCTCACCCCGAGCACCACCCGTGGCCTGCCGTCCGCCCTGCGCCCGTCGTCGGCCTCGCGCGTCATCGTCTCTCCCGCCGGTGTCGAAGGAACCGCTCGTCCCATGACACACCACAGGCCCGGCGGTCGCGCCGCCGGGCCTGTGCAATGTCGTACGAGCGCTCAGTGCGCGGGGGCGTCCACGGCCTCCGAGGTCAGCAGACCCGCGTTGATCTCGCGCAGCGCGATCGAGAGCGGCTTCTCGTGGACGTGGGTGTCCACCAGGGGACCGACGTACTCCAGCAGGCCTTCGCCGAGCTGGGAGTAATACGCGTTGATCTGGCGGGCGCGCTTGGCCGCGTAGATCACCAGGCTGTACTTGGAGTCGGTGGCTTCGAGCAGCTCGTCGATCGGCGGGTTGATGATGCCCTCGGGCGTGCTGATGGAAGAGGACACGCGCTACCTACCCCTACTGATTGATGGTGCCTGCCGGCGAAGGCCGGCGGGGACGAACACATAGACCGTTCAGACAATCTCCATCAAGGCTAGCAGCTCACGTGCTACATCCTCGACGGAGGTGTTGACAAGGGTCCGGTCGAACTCGGACTCGGCGGCCAGTTCGACGCGGGCGGCGGCCAGCCGGCGCTCGATCACCTCGGGCGACTCGGTACCGCGCCCGGTGAGCCGGCGGACCAGCTCGTCCCAGCTGGGCGGGGCGAGGAAGACCAGGTGGGCGTCGGGCATCGACTCGCGCACGAGCCGGGCGCCCTGGAGGTCGATCTCCAGCAGCACCGGCTCGCCCGCGCCGAGCTTGTCGAGCACCGCCCGGCGGGGTGTGCCGTAGCGGTGACCGGCGAATTCGGCCCACTCCAGGAGTTCGCCGTTCGCGACGAGTTTGTCGAACTCGTCGTCGTCGACGAAGAAATACTGCACACCGTGCTGTTCGCCGGGGCGCGGTTTGCGGGTGGTCGCCGACACCGAGAGCCAGACCTCGGGATGCACCGTGCGCAGATGTGCGACGACCGTGCTCTTGCCGACCCCTGAGGGGCCGGAGAGCACGGTCAGCCGCGGACGTCTGACCGGGGGGGTCGGGGCGACCCCCTGCGAAGCGAGGGGGCGCGTTGCCCCCCGGGAGACTGCATAGCTCATGGAGCGATTATCCCTGGTTCCCGGAGGTACCGGGACCTCAGGCGGGGGTACCGCCGAACTCGCGCTCCAGGGACGCGATCTGGTTCGAGCCAAGACCGCGCACTCGGCGGCTCTCGGAGATGCCGAGCCGTTCCATGATCTGCTTGGCGCGCACTTTCCCGACACCGGGGAGGGATTCGAGCAGGGCGGAGACCTTCATCTTGCCGATGACGTCGTTCTCCTGGCCTTGCTTGATGACCTCGTGAAGGGAGGCGCCGGAGTGCTTGAGCCGGTTCTTGACCTCGGCGCGCTCCCGGCGAGCCGCGGCGGCCTTTTCGAGCGCGGCAGCGCGCTGTTCAGGGGTAAGGGGCGGAAGAGCCACGCCTACGTCACCTCGGATGTAGAGCATCGGATATGGACCGTGTGAAACACACTCACCCCGCACCTGCGGGATGAAGAGCCGCGCGGGTGAACTGCGCGCTCCTGTCGGAGACTAGCGGTCCGGACGGCTCAAGTCAGCGAGAACAGTCGAAAAGTCCTGGTCAGCCTTGATCCGAGGGGATATTTGGGACATAGCGGAACAGGTCGCGAGCCCAATGCCGCAGGTGGTTGAAAGCGGCCCTTTTTCGGTTCGATATTCGACCGTATTACCGGAGGGTATTACCGCACTATTGCCCCGCCCTTCGGGCCTTGCGGAGATCGTCTTCAGGCCCCTTCGACGGCCGCGCGCACCTCGTCGGCATAGCGCAGCGCCGCGGCACGCAGCGCGGCCGCGTCGGGACCGTGCCTGAGCACGCCGCGGCTCACACTCGGCAGGACGTCGCCCAGCGCCGCGCCGAAGACCCCGGGCAGGTCCGCGGGCGTCGCGCCCTGGGCGCCGACGCCGGGGGCCAGCAGCGGGCCGTTGACCGCCAGGTCCACGCCCGCCTCGCCCAGCGTCGCGCCGACCACCGCGCCGACCGAGCCCAACGGGGCCGCGCCGGCGTTCTCCGCCCTGATGTCGTCCAGCACCAGCTGCGCGACCGTCCGGCCGTCCGCCGCCGTCGCCCGCTGGACCTGCGCGCCCTCCGGGTTCGAGGTCAGCGCGAGCACGAAGACGCCGGAACCGGAGATCCGCGCCGCGTCCAGCGCCGGCCGCAGCGAGCCGAAGCCGAGGTAGGGGCTGACGGTGAGCGCGTCGCTGAACAGCGGAGAGTCCTTGTCCAGGTACGTGGCGGCGTACGCGGCCATGGTCGAGCCGATGTCGCCGCGCTTGGCGTCCATCAGCACCAGCGCGCCCGCCTGCCGTGCGGCCGCCACCGCCCGCTCCAGGACGGCGACACCGCGCGAGCCGAAGCGCTCGAAGAACGCGGACTGCGGTTTGAGGACCGCGACCTGCTCCCCCAGCGCCTCCACCACGGTCATGGTGAAGCGCTCCAGGCCCCCGACACCGTCGCCCAGACCCCAGTCGGCCAGCAGCGAGGCGTGCGGGTCGATGCCGACGCACAGCTGTCCGCGGGTGTCAATGGCGCGGCGCAGCCGCGCGCCGAAGTCTTCCTGCCGCTCGGTCGTCACGGGGTGACCTTCCTGGTGTCGGCGCCGACCGCGTCGGCGAGGGTGGCGTAGGGGCTCGCGGCCAGCCGGGCCGCCAGGCCCTTGTGGACCGCCCGCATCCACAGCGGTCCCTGGTAGATGAAGGCGCTGTATCCCTGGACCAGGGTGGCACCGGCGAGGATGCGTTGCCAGGCGTCCTCGGCGGTCGTGACACCGCCGACGCCGACCAGGGTGATCCGGTCGCCGACCCGGGCGTACAGCCGCCGCAGCACCTCCAGCGAGCGGTCCGCCAGCGGCGCCCCCGACAGCCCGCCGCCCTGCGCGACCACCGCCGGGTCCGAGGTGAGGCCGAGGCCTTCGCGGGCGATCGTGGTGTTCGTGGCGATGATGCCGTCGAGCCCCAGCTCCACGGCGAGGTCGGCGACCGCGTCCACGTCCGCGTCGGCGAGGTCGGGCGCGATCTTCACCAGCAGCGGCACGCGACGGCCGTCGGCGCAGTGGTCGGCGGCCTCGCGTACGGCCGCGAGCAGCGGCCGCAGCGCCTCGGTGGCCTGCAGATCGCGCAGGCCCGGGGTGTTCGGCGACGACACGTTCACGACCAGGTAGTCGGCATGGCGCGCCAGCCGCTCGGCGGAGGTGACGTAGTCCTGTACGGCCTCACCCTCGGGGACGACCTTCGTCTTGCCGATGTTGACGCCCACGGTCGTCGGGAAGACGGTGCGCCGCGCGGCGAGCCGGGCGGCGACCGCGGCGGAGCCGTCGTTGTTGAAGCCCATCCGGTTGATCAGCGCCCGATCCCCCACCAGCCGGAACAGCCGCGGGGTCGGGTTGCCCGACTGCTGCCGCGCGGTCACGGTGCCGATCTCGACGTGGTCGAACCCGAGCATCGCCATGCCGTCGATCGCGACGGCGTTCTTGTCGAAGCCGGCCGCCAGGCCGAACGGGCCCGGCATCTCGCGCCCGAACGCCACCGTGCGCAGGCCGGGCCTGCGCGGGGCCAGCACGGCACGCACGAGTGCCCGCAGTCCAGGGATCCGCGCGACGGCGCGGATCCACCTGAACGCCAGGTGATGCGCCTTCTCGGCGTCCATCCGCCGGAAGACCAGCCGAAAGAACAGGTGGTACATGCCTCGCCTTGTCTCGTTGTGCGGTGCCCCTTCCGCAAGGGGGTGCCGTACCCCCTAGGGGCGCGGGGGACTGGGCGAGCAACCCAGCACCGGGGCGCGGGTCGCCACCGGTCCGAAGGAGGTGTTCGGCCCGATCCGGACCACCGGCCGGTGGCCGGCTGAGCGCGCAGTTCCCCGCGCCCCTGGGGGGCGCCCACCTGGGTAAGGGCGCCCCCCTGCGTAGGGGGGCGCCCGGGGCCGTTATTCGCCTCGGCTCGCCGTGAGGCGACTGGCGTGCTCCTGCAAGGAGCAGACCCCGATCTCGCCGCTGGTCAGGGCGTCGATGCCCTGCACGGCGGCGGCCAGGGCCTGGACCGTGGTGAGGCAGGGGATACCGCGGGCCACCGCGGCCGTGCGGATGTCATAGCCGTCCAGGCGGCCCCCCGTGCCGAACGGGGTGTTGACGATGAGGTCGACCTCGCCCTCGTGGATGAGGGTCACGATCGTCGGCTCGCCGGCGGGTCCGACGCCCTCGGACTGCTTGCGCACGACCCTCGCCGGGATGCCGTTGCGCCGCAGGACCTCCGCGGTGCCGGAGGTGGCCAGCAGTTCGAAGCCGTGCTCGATCAGCGCGCGGGCGGGGAAGATCAGCGCGCGCTTGTCGCGGTTGGCGACCGAGATGAAGGCGCGGCCCTTGGTGGGCAGCGCGCCGTACGCGCCGGCCTGGGACTTGGCGTAGGCGGTGCCGAAGACCGCGTCGATGCCCATGACCTCGCCGGTGGAGCGCATCTCCGGTCCGAGGATGGTGTCGACGCCGCGGCCCTGGACGTCGCGGAAGCGGCTCCAGGGCAGGACGGCCTCCTTGACCGAGATCGGCGCGTCCAGCGGCAGGGTGCCGCCGTCGCCGGTGGCGGGCAGCATGCCCTCGGCGCGCAGTTCCGCCACGGTGGCGCCGAGCGAGATGCGGGCGGCGGCCTTGGCGAGCGGCACCGCGGTCGCCTTGGAGGTGAAGGGGACGGTACGGGACGCGCGCGGGTTGGCCTCCAGCACGTAGAGGATGTCCCCGGCCAGCGCGAACTGGATGTTGATCAGGCCCTGGACGCCGACGCCCTTGGCGATGGCCTCGGTGGAGGTGCGCAGCCGCTTGATGTCATGGCCGCCGAGGGTGATCGGGGGGAGGGCGCAGGCGGAGTCGCCGGAGTGGATGCCGGCTTCCTCGATGTGCTCCATGACGCCGCCGAGGTAGAGCTCGTGGCCGTCGTAGAGGGCGTCGACGTCGATCTCGATGGCGTCGTCGAGGAAGCGGTCGACCAGGACCGGCCGGTCGGCGCTGATCTCGGTGGACTCCGCGATGTACGAGGCCAGGCGGGTCTCGTCGTAGACGATCTCCATGCCGCGGCCGCCGAGCACGTACGAGGGCCGGACCAGGACGGGGTAGCCGATCTCGTCGGCGATGGCCTTGGCGCCGGGGAAGGACGTGGCGGTGCCGTGCTTGGGCGCGGGCAGGCCCGCCTCGGCGAGCACCCGGCCGAAGGCGCCGCGGTCCTCGGCGAGGTGGATGGCCTCGGGCGAGGTGCCGACGACGGGCACGCCGTTGTCCTTGAGTGCCTGCGCGAGGCCCAGCGGGGTCTGGCCGCCGAGCTGCACGATGACGCCGGCGACGGGTCCTGCCTGGGTCTCGGCGTGCACGATCTCCAGGACGTCCTCCAGGGTGAGCGGCTCGAAGTAGAGCCGGTCGGAGGTGTCGTAGTCGGTGGAGACGGTCTCGGGGTTGCAGTTGACCATCACCGTCTCGTACCCGGCGTCGTGCAGCGCGAAGGAGGCGTGCACGCACGAGTAGTCGAACTCGATGCCCTGGCCGATCCGGTTGGGTCCGGAGCCGAGGATGATCACGGCCGGTTTCGTCCGCGGTGCGACCTCGCTCTCCTCGTCGTAGGACGAGTAGAAGTACGGGGTGTCGGCGGCGAACTCGGCGGCGCAGGTGTCGACGGTCTTGTAGACCGGGCGGATGCCCAGCGCGTGCCGCACCTCGCGGACGACGTCTTCGCGCAGGCCCCGGATCGCGGCGATCTGGGCGTCGGAGAAGCCGTGCCGCTTGGCGTCGGCGAGCAGTTCGGGGTCGAGCCGGTCGGCGGCGGCGAGCGCCTCGGCGTGCTCGTGGATGAGGAAGAGCTGGTCCACGAACCAGGGGTCGATCCTGGTGGCGGTGAAGACCTCGTCGGGGGTGGCGCCCGCCCTGATCGCGGCCATCACGGTGTTGATCCGGCCGTCGGTGGGCACGCCGGCCAGCGCCAGCAGCTCGTCCTTGTCGCCGGGCTCGCCGGTGAAGTCGAACTGCGAGCCCTTCTTCTCCAGCGAGCGCAGCGCCTTGTTGAGCGCCTCGGTGAAGTTGCGGCCGATGGCCATGGCCTCGCCGACGGACTTCATGGTGGTGGTCAGCGTGGCGTCGGCGGCCGGGAACTTCTCGAAGGCGAACCGCGGCACCTTCACGACCACGTAGTCCAGGGTCGGCTCGAAGGACGCCGGGGTCTTCTGGGTGATGTCGTTGGGGATCTCGTCCAGGGTGTAGCCGACGGCGAGCCTCGCGGCGATCTTGGCGATCGGGAAGCCGGTGGCCTTGGAGGCCAGCGCCGAGGAGCGGGAGACCCGGGGGTTCATCTCGATGACGATGACCCGGCCGTCTTCGGGGTTGACGGCGAACTGGATGTTGCAGCCGCCGGTGTCGACGCCGACCTCGCGGATCACGGCGATGCCGATGTCGCGCAGCGTCTGGTACTCGCGGTCGGTGAGCGTCATCGCCGGGGCGACGGTGATGGAGTCGCCGGTGTGGACGCCCATCGGGTCGAAGTTCTCGATGGAGCAGACGACCACGACGTTGTCGTGCTTGTCGCGCATCAGCTCCAGCTCGTACTCCTTCCAGCCGAGGATGGACTCCTCCAGGAGCACCTCGGTGGTCGGCGAGAGGGTCAGGCCCTGGCCGGCGATGCGGCGCAGTTCCTCCTCGTCGTGGGCGAAGCCGGAGCCGGCGCCGCCCATGGTGAAGGAGGGGCGGACCACGACGGGGTAGCCGCCGAGGGTGTCGACGCCGGCGAGCACGTCCTCCATGGAGTGGCAGATCACCGAGCGGGCGGACTCGCCGTGGCCGATCTTCGCGCGGACCGCCTCGACCACGCCCTTGAACAGCTCGCGGTCCTCGCCCTTGTTGATGGCCTCGACGTTGGCGCCGATCAGCTCGACGCCGTATTCGGCCAGGGTGCCGTCCTCGTGCAGCGAGATCGCGGTGTTCAGCGCGGTCTGGCCGCCGAGGGTGGGCAGCAGGGCGTCGGGGCGCTCCTTGGCGATGATCTTGGCGACGTACTCCGGGGTGATGGGCTCGACGTAGGTGGCGTCGGCGATCTCCGGGTCGGTCATGATCGTGGCCGGGTTGGAGTTGACCAGGATCACCCGCAGGCCCTCGGACTTCAGGACCCGGCAGGCCTGGGTGCCGGAGTAGTCGAACTCGGCGGCCTGGCCGATGACGATCGGACCCGAGCCGATGACCAGAACGGACCGGATGTCGGTGCGCTTAGGCACGCTGGGCCTCCATGAGCTGAGTGAAGCGGTCGAACAGATACGCGGCGTCGTGCGGGCCCGCGGCGGCCTCGGGGTGGTACTGGACGCTGAAGGCCGGCCGGTCGAGCAGCCGCAGCCCCTCGACCACCTGGTCGTTGAGGCAGACGTGGCTGACCTCGGCGCGCCCGTAGGGGGTGTCGCTGACCCGGTCGAGCGGGGCGTCCACGGCGAAGCCGTGGTTGTGCGCGGTGACCTCGACCTTGCCGGTGGCGCGGTCCTGCACGGGCTGGTTGATGCCGCGGTGGCCGTACTTGAGCTTGTACGTGCCGAAGCCGAGCGCCCGGCCGAGCAGCTGGTTGCCGAAGCAGATGCCGAACAGCGGGGTCCTGCGCTCCAGCACCTCCCGGATGACGGTCAGGTCGGCGGTGGCGGGGTCGCCGGGGCCGTTGGACAGGAAGACGCCGTCGGGGGCGGTGGCGTAGACCTCCTCGGCGGTCGCGGTGGCCGGCAGCACGTGCACCTCGATGCCGCGTTCGGCCATCCGGTGCGGGGTCATGCCCTTGATGCCCAGGTCGAGCGCGGCGACGGTGAAGCGCTTCTCGCCGACGGCGGGGACGACGTAGGGCCGCTCGGTGGCGACCTCGCCGGCCAGGTCGGCGCCGGTCATCTCGGGGGCCTGCCTGACCCGGGCGAGCAGGGTCTCCTCGTCGGCGAGCGCCTCGCCGGAGAAGATGCCGACCCGCATCGCGCCGCGTTCGCGCAGGTGCCGGGTCAGGGCGCGGGTGTCGATGCCGCTGATGCCGACGACGCCCTGCGCGGCCAGCTCGTCGTCCAGCGAGCGCCGGGAGCGCCAGTTGGACGGCACGCGCGCGGGGTCGCGTACGACGTAGCCGGCCACCCAGATGCGCGACGACTCGGGGTCCTCGTCGTTGACGCCGGTGTTGCCGACGTGCGGGGCGGTCATGACGACCACCTGGCGGTGGTACGAGGGGTCGGTCAGCGTCTCCTGGTAGCCGGTCATGCCGGTGGAGAAGACCGCCTCGCCGAAGGTCTCCCCCACCGCTCCGTAGGCGCGGCCGCGGAAGGAGCGGCCGTCCTCCAGTACGAGTACGGCGGGTGCGGTGGCCGCCCGGGTGGAGGTCGTCATTGTGCGCCTTCCTTCTCGTGTTGCCTGGTGCCCGGCCTGGTGTCGGTGAAGGCGACGACGCTGTCGCCACTGAGCCGGTTGATCTGCTCGACCCATGCCGGGTGCTCCGCGGCACGGTCGGAGCGGAAGCCGGAGTCGATGAGGATGCCGCCGTGCTCCCAGGTGACGACCAGCAGGCCGCCCTCGGTGAGCACCTTGCCCGCGATGCCCTTGTCGAGCCGGGCGCCGCGCAGTGCGGCGGTGGGGACGAAGAAGCCGGGGGCGCCGGTGCGGTCCACGTCCAGGCCCTCTGCGGTGAGGGTGAGCGCGGCCCGGCTGCGTACGCCCAGGCCGTGGGCGACGATCCGGTCCAGCCACTGACCGGCGGTGGTGCTGCCGTGGTAGCGGCCGTCCATCGTCAGCAGGGCCTCGCCGGCGGCCTGCGGTGCCTGCGGGAGGGCGGGCAGGCCGCCCTGGAGGGTGCGGCGCCACTGCCAGCCCTGCCGCATCAGCCAGTAGACCAGGCCGATGACCAGGACCAGGCCGACGATCCAGCCGATCCTGTCGGTCCAGTCGGTGACCTTCGCCGAGTGCTTCCCGCCGTCGGTCGCGGCGGCGAGTGCCGCGGCGAGCTGCGTAACAGGTGTCATGTGAGCTTCCCGTCCATGACCGTGGCGCGGCCCCGCAGGAAGGTGGCGACGACGCGGCCCGGCAGCTCGCGCCCCTCGTAGGGGGTGTTGCGGCTGCGGGAGGCGAAGCCCGCGGGGTTGACCACTCCACGGTATGCGGGATCGAGCAGCACCAGGTTCGCGGGCTCGCCGGGGGCGACCGGGCGGCCGTGTCCGGCGAGCCGGCCGATTGCGGCGGGGCGGGCCGACATGCGGTCGGCGACGCCCGCCCAGTCCAGCAGGCCGGTGTCGACCATGGTGTGCTGGACCACCGACAGCGCGGTCTCCAGGCCGACCATGCCCATGGCGGCCGCGGCCCACTCGCAGTCCTTGTCCTCGTGCGGGTGCGGGGCGTGGTCGGTGGCGACGCAGTCGATGGTGCCGTCGGCGAGCGCCTCACGCAGCGCCACGACGTCGGCCTCGGTGCGCAGCGGCGGGTTGACCTTGTAGACCGGGTTGTAGGAGCGGACCAGCTCGTCGGTCAGCAGCAGGTGGTGCGGGGTGACCTCGGCGGTGACGTCCCAGCCCTTGGACTTGGCCCAGCGGACGATCTCGACGGAGCCCGCGGTGGACAGGTGGCAGATGTGCACCCGGGAGCCGACGTGGGCGGCCAGCAGGACGTCGCGGGCGATGACCGACTCCTCGGCGACCGCGGGCCAGCCGGTCAGGCCCAGCTCGCCGGATACGGTGCCCTCGTTCATCTGGGCGCCCTCGGTGAGCCGCGGCTCCTGGGCGTGCTGGGCGACGACGCCGTCGAAGGCCTTCACGTACTCCAGCGCCCTGCGCATGATGACGGCGTCGTCCACGCACTTGCCGTCGTCGGAGAAGACCCGCACCTGGGCGGCGGAGTCGGCCATCGCGCCCAGTTCCGCCAGCTGCTTGCCCTCCAGGCCGACGGTGACCGCGCCGACCGGCTGCACGTCGCAGTAGCCGGACTCCTTGCCGAGCCGCCAGACCTGCTCGACCACGCCGGCGGTGTCGGCGACCGGGAAGGTGTTGGCCATGGCGTGCACGGCGGTGTAGCCGCCGGCGGCGGCGGCACGGGTGCCGGTCAGCACGGTCTCGGAGTCCTCGCGGCCGGGCTCGCGCAGGTGGGTGTGCAGGTCGACCAGGCCGGGCAGCAGGATGTGCCCGGCGGCCTCGACGACGGTGGCGCCGGGCGCTTCGAGGGCCGCGCCCACCGCGGTGACGGTCTCGCCGCTGATCAGGACGTCCTGGACGGCGCCGCCGAGGACCTTCGCCCCGCGGATCAGGATCTCGCTCATGGTTACTTGCTCTCCTCGGTGCGGGCGCTGTCTGACCGGTCGGTGCCGATGGCCGGCTCGGAGCCGCCCAGCAGCAGGTAGAGCACCGCCATGCGGGTGCTGACGCCGTTGGCGACCTGCTCGACCGCGGTGCAGCGCGGCGAGTCGGCGACCTCGGCGGTGATCTCCATGCCCCGGTTCATCGGCCCGGGGTGCATGACGATGGCGTGCTCGGGCAGCGCCGCCATCCGCAGGCCGTCCAGGCCGTAGCGGCGGGCGTACTCGCGCTCGGTGGGGAAGTAGGCGGCGTTCATCCGCTCGCGCTGCACGCGCAGCATCATCACCGCGTCGGACTTCGCGAGCACCGCGTCGAGGTCGTAGGACACCTCGCACGGCCAGGTCTCGACGCCGATCGGCAGCAGCGTGGGCGGGGCCACCAGGGTGACCCTGGCGCCCAGCGTGGTCAGCAGCAGGACGTTGGAGCGGGCGACCCTGCTGTGCAGGATGTCGCCGACGACGGTGACCCGGCGGCCCTCCAGGCCGCGGCCGACGCCGGAGAGCCGGCGGCGCATGGTGAAGGCGTCGAGCAGCGCCTGGGTGGGGTGCTCGTGCGTACCGTCGCCGGCGTTGACGACCGAGGCGTTGATCCAGTCGGAGGTCGCCAGGCGGTGCGGGGCGCCGGAGGAGTGGTGCCGGATGACGACGGCGTCGGCGCCCATCGCCTCCAGGGTCAGCGCGGTGTCCTTGAGGGATTCGCCCTTGGACACCGAGGAGCCCTTGGCGGAGAAGTTGATCACGTCGGCCGACAGCCGCTTGGCGGCCGCCTCGAAGGAGATGCGGGTGCGCGTCGAGTCCTCGAAGAACAGGTTGACGACGGTACGGCCGCGCAGGGTCGGGAGTTTCTTGATCGGCCGGTCCGCGACGCGGGCCATCTCCTCCGCGGTGTCGAGGATCAGCAGGGCGTCGTCACGGGTGAGGTCGGCGGCCGAGATCAGGTGGCGCTTCATCGGGGTCTCCGGGGGTACGGGGGGCCTGGCGGGCGGCGAGCGGGCATGCGGACGCGCGGGACCCCTGGCCGGGGTCGTGGCGCGGCGGAGCTACTCGTCCGCGGCTGCGCCGGTGCGTGCGCCGGCGCCGGGCTCGCGCTGGCCGAGCAGGACGCTGTCGCGCCCGTCGTGCTCGGCGAGCAGGACCCTGACGGTCTCGCGCTGGGAGGTCGGGAGGTTCTTTCCGACGTAGTCGGCCCTGATCGGCAGCTCGCGGTGCCCGCGGTCGACCAGCACGGCGAGCTGCACCGCGCGGGGGCGGCCGATGTCGTTGAGGGCGTCCAGGGCGGCGCGGATGGTACGGCCGGAGAACAGGACGTCGTCCACCAGGACGACGAGCCGGCCGTCGATGCCGTCACCGGGGATGTCGGTGGTCGCCAGCGCCCTCGGCGGGTGCAGCCGCAGGTCGTCGCGGTACATGGTGGTGTCGAGCGAGCCGACGGCGGCCTCGCGGCCGGTGATCTCGGCGAGCTTGCCGGCGAGCCGGCGGGCCAGGAACACCCCTCGGGTGGGGACGCCCAGCAGCACCACGTCGTCGGCGCCCTTGGCGCGCTCGACGATCTCGTGGGCGATACGGGTCAGGACCCGGGCGATGTCGGGTGCTTCCAGCACCGGGCGGTCCTGCGGTCCTGCTGTCATGCGGTCGTCGACCATCGGTCGGGGACCTCCTTCCCCGCCTCACGGGACGGTGTTAAAGGACGTCGGGGGTACCGCTTCACGGTATCAGGTGGCACAGACCGCGCAGGTCAGGGACCGGTCGGACCCTTTCGGCTTGACGAGCACGGATTACGCTGCGTAACCTCACAGTGAGTCACCGAGTTTCCGTCCGGGGAGCCATATGTCCAGCGATTACGCCAAACAGCTCGGAGCCAAGCTCCGCGCCATCCGCACGCAGCAGGGCCTTTCTCTGCACGGTGTCGAGGAGAAGTCCCAGGGCCGCTGGAAGGCAGTGGTCGTGGGGTCGTACGAGCGCGGCGACCGTGCCGTGACCGTGCAGCGCCTCGCCGAGCTAGCCGACTTCTACGGCGTGCCCGTCCAGGAACTGCTGCCGGGCACGACTCCCGGCGGGGCCGCCGAGCCGCCGCCGAAGCTCGTGCTCGACCTCGAGCGCCTCTCCCAGGTCCCGCCGGAGAAGGCCGGGCCGCTGCAGCGCTACGCGGCCACGATCCAGAGCCAGCGCGGCGACTACAACGGGAAGGTGCTCTCGATCCGGCAGGACGACCTTCGCACGCTGGCCGTGATCTACGACCAGTCGCCCTCGGTCCTGACCGAGCAGCTCATCGGGTGGGGCGTCCTCGACGCCGACGCCAGGCGGGCCGTCCAGCACGAAGAGAACTAGCGCCCGGCTTTTCCCACAAGTTGCAGAAACGTCCCGCCGCCCGGGGCGGGCGGCCCCCTCGCGGGGGTCCCCGCTCCGGGCGCCGCTTTTTCCGGGGCGTCCCTGGCCGGCTGCCCGTCGGAAAGCCGTGCCGGCGGGCCGCCGCGCTCAGCCGGCGTACAGCCGGGAGACCACCTCGGGCAGCAGCCGCTCCGTCAGGGGCGCGGGCAGCGCCTGGAGTACGGCGAGGACCGGCGCCATCCGCTGCGGGAGGCTGCCGTCGGCGCCGACCCCGGCGACCTCCAGCGCGAGGGCGACCTCGGCCGGCCCGAGGGTGGCGGGGTCGAGGGCGGCGGCGATCCCGGCGATGCCCGGGTCCACGGTGGCCGGGCCGACAGCGCGGGCCCGGTCCGCCGCGGCGGCGAGTTCGGCCAGCAGGTCGGCGATACGGGCCGGGTCCGCGACGGCCGCGGTCACCGTCAGGTGCAGGTTCGGCGGCGAGCCGGCGTAGGCGGGCTGCGGCTGGAGGTACCAGCCGCGCAGCCGCATCTCGTCGGCGACCACGAAGGGGTCGAGCGCCGGGTCGTCGGCGGCGACCGCGACCAGCGAGGCGTCGGGGTCCCCGAGCACCCGGAGCCCGTCGATGCGCGCGATGCCCTCCACCAGCTGCCTGGTGGCCTCGTGCACCCGCCGGGCCAGCTCGACGTACCCGGCGGTGCCGACCTTGTGCAGCACCGCCCAGGCCGCGGCGAGCGGCCCGGCGGACTTGGTGCCCTGCAGGGTGGCGTTGACCACCGGGTAGCCCGGCCAGGAGGCGTGCGCGAACCAGCCGTGCCGGCGCAGTTCGGCGTCCCGGAAGAGCAGCACGGAGGCGCCCTTGGGGGTGTAGCCGTACTTGTGCAGGTCGACGGAGAGCGAGCTCACGCCGGGCACCGCCAGGTCGAAGGGCGGCGGCGGTGCGATGCCGCCGGCGAGCCTGCGGTGCCCGAGGTACCAGCCGCCGATGCAGGCGTCGACGTGGCACAGCACGCCCCGCTCGGCGGCGGCCGCGGCGACCTCCGCCACCGGGTCGATCACGCCGTGCGCGTACGAGGGCGCGGAGGCCACGACGAGGGCGGTGCGCGGGGTGAGGGCGGCGGCGACGTCCTGCGGCCGTACCCGGAAGGTGCCGGGGTCGACGGGGACGGTGACCGCGGTGAGGCCGAAGAGGGCGGCGGCCTTGTGGAAGGCGGCGTGCGCGGTCTGCGGCAGCACGATCTCGGGCGCCGCGACCCCGCGGGTCCTGGCGGCGTGCTCGCGGGCGGTCAGTACGGCCAGCAGGCAGCTCTCGGTGCCGCCGCTGGTGAAGGTCCCCGCGGTGGCGGGGCCGCCGCCGAGCAGCCGGGCGGCCTGCCCGACGATGTCGTTCTCCAGGGTGACGACGCTGGGGAAGGCGGTCATGTCCAGGCCGTTGACGCCTGCGAAGGCGGCCTGCGCGCGGGCGGCCAGCTCGTCGAGCCCGGCGAGCCCGGAGTCGTAGACGTACGCCATGGTGCGGCCGCCGCGCACCGGCAGGTCGGCGGCCCGCAGCCGGTCGAGCCGGGCCAGTATCGCCTCGTCGCCGCCGGGTCCCGCCACGTGGTCCATGCGGCAGGAATCTAGGCCAGGACCCGCGGCAGACACCAGGCCCGAAGCAGAATATTGTTCACCTTCTGCTGTCGGGCCTGGTCAAGGGAAGATGCGCGGGTCGTTACCGCGGCAGTGTCGGCTTCAGCTCCATCAGCTTGCCGAGCAGGCCGTTGACGAACGAGGGCGACTCGTCGGTGGAGAACTCCTTGGCGAGCTGCACCGCCTCGTCCAGCACGACCGCGTCCGGGACGTCGTCCTCCCAGATCAGCTCGTAGGCACCGAGCCGCAGCAGGTTGCGGTCCACCACCGGCATGCGGTCCAGCGTCCAGCCCACCGCGTGTGCGGACAGCAGGTCGTCGATCGGCGCGGCATGTGCCGTGTACCCCTCGACCAGCTGCATCGTGTACTCGGTGACCGGCGGCTGCCGGTCGTCGGTCCGGGCGAGCCGGATCCAGTCCGCCATGACGGTCACCGGGTCTGCACCCCGCTGATCCGCCTCGAAGAGGATCTGGAAGGCACGCTTGCGGGCCTTGTTCCGGGCAGCCACGGTTAGCTGTTCACCCGGCCGAGGTAGTCGCCCGTACGGGTGTCGACCTTCACCTTTTCACCGGTGGTGATGAACAGCGGGACGCCGATCTCGTAACCGGTCTCCAGCCGCGCCGGCTTGGAGCCGCCGGTGGAGCGGTCGCCCTGCACGCCGGGCTCGGTGTACTCGATGACCAGCTCGACGGAGGCGGGCAGCTCGATGTACAGCGGCGCGCCCTCGTACATCGCGACGACGGCCTCGAAGCCCTCGAGCAGGTAGTTGGCGGCGTCGCCGACGACCTCGGGGCTGACCGTGATCTGGTCGTAGGTCTCGGTGTCCATGAAGACGAAGTCGGTGCCGTCCTTGTAGGAGAACTGCATGCCGCGCTTGTCGACGTTGGCGGTCTCGACCTTCACACCCGCGTTGAAGGTCTTGTCGACGACCTTCCCGGAGAGCACGTGCTTCAGCTTGGTGCGCACGAAGGCGGGGCCCTTGCCGGGCTTGACGTGCTGGAACTCGACTACGGTCCAGAGCTGGCCGCTGTCGAGCTTGAGCACGAGGCCGTTCTTGAGGTCGTTCGTGGTGGCCACGGTTGCGGAATCTCCTGAAAGTGCTGCTTCGGGGACCGAGGAGACCCGCGCCCGTCACAGGGCGAGGAGTTCCTTGGTCGTGATGGTGAGTAGCTCGGGCCCGCCGTCCGCCAGGGGACGTACGACGAGTGTGTCGTCGATGCGGACACCGCCGCGGCCCGGAAGGTGGACCCCCGGTTCGACGGTGACCGGCACGCAAGCGTCCAGTTTACCCATGGCCGCAGGTGACAACTGAGGGTCCTCGTCGATTTCCAGGCCCACACCGTGCCCCGACCACTGCGCCACCCCGTCCCCGTGGCCCGCCGCGACCAGCGGCTGGCGGGTCGCCCGATCGACGTCCCGGCAGGCCACACCGGGTGCCAGGGCCTCGCGGCCGGCCCGCTGGGCGTGGAAGACGAGGTCGTACAGATCGATCTGCCAGCCGGCCGGAGCCGTACCGATCACGAAGGTCCTGCCCACCTCGCAGCGGTAGCCGCGGTAGCAGGCGCCGAGGCGGACCGTGAGGAAGTCGCCCTCCTCGACCCGCCGGTCGGTCGGGACGTGCCGGGCGGTCCCGGAGTGCGGGCCGGTGCCCACGGAGGTGGGGAAGGCGGCGCTGTCGGCGCCGTGGTCGACCAGCCGCCGCTCCAGCTCCAGCGCCAGGTGCCGCTCGGTGCGGCCGACCAGAATCGACTCCAGCAGCTCGCCGAGCGCCTGGTCGGCGATCTCCGCGGCTATCCGCAGGGCGGCGATCTCGTGCTCGTCCTTGACCAGCCGCAGCTGCTCGACGGCTCCGCCGAGGTCGGACAGCGGCAGGGCGTCGGCCACCGAGCCGATGGCGCGGTGGCGCGCCACGGTGAGGTGGTGCTCCTCGACGGCGAGGGAGTCCGCGTGACGCTCCCGGGCCATCGTCGCCGCGGCCACGGCCGCGTCGCCGTCCGGGGACGCGAGCACCGTCGAGCGCAGGTCGTCCGGGTCGGCCTCGCCCTGGTCGTCCGGCGGTGGCCGCAGATGCACCAGGGTGTCCTCCGGACCCGGCCCGACGAGCAGCGCCGATCCGGGCGGCGCACATCCGGCCAGATACCGTACGTTCGCCGGCCGCGTCACCAGCGCGGCACCCAGCCCTGCCGCCGCGCACCGCTCGCGCAGCCGGTCCCTGCGGGTCGCATGCACCTCGGCCATGCCGTGAGCTTATGGCGCCCACCCTCCCTTCGCCCCTTTTCGGCGCCCGAAGGAGGCCGACCCCCGGCCGTCGTGCAGGAGGCCGACCCCCGGCCGTGGTGCGGCCGAAGGACCGCGGGCTACCAGACCGGGGGGCCCTGGATGCTGCGGGCCACGACCCGGTCGAGGGCCGCGGCGGCCGCGGTGACGTCGAGCTGGGAGTTGTCGATGATGGGGAGGCCGGAGCCGTACCAGCCGGCCATGCGCCCGTGGATACGGGCGACCTCCTCGTCGGAGAGCCGCCGGTTGCCGGTGCGCTCGGCATTGCGGGTCAGGACGATGTCCAGGCCCGGCAGCAGGACCACCGGGAGCAGGCCGGGGCCGACGTGGCGCTTCCAGCCGCCGAGGCCGACGGCGGGGCGGTCGGGGAAGACGGCGTCGTCGATGATGCAGGACACGCCGTTGGCCAGGAAGCTGCGGGCGGCGAAGCCGCAGGTGCGGCGGGCGAGGCGGTACTGCGCCTCGGAGTGCTCGTTCCACCCGGCCTGCGGATCGGCGAAGCCGGCCCTCACCCACTCGCGTACGTCGTCGAGGCTGATGTGCGCGGTCGGGGCGCCGCGGTTGTCCGCCCAGTGCCGGGCGATCGTCGTCTTGCCAGCGCCCGCCGCGCCGATCAGCAGGACGGCCACCGGGCCGTGCGCGCCGCCGGACAGCGAGCCGTTGCCCTCCGGGGCGGGCATCTGCACGGGGGCCGCCGCGGGCAGCGGGAAGTGCCCGGTGAGGCTGACGACGGGCGGCGTCGGCCCCCCGCCGGGCTGCGGCGCCCCCACAGCGTGCTGCATGTCGGCCGACTCCCTCTCGTGCGGGGTGCGCTGCCGCGCGGGTTGACATGGAACGGTACCGTCCCCGTGCGTCCTTTGGTGAACGCCCGGGGATCCTCCCAGGTGCCCCTGCCCTCCGCGCGGCAGGGTCCGCCCTCCCCGGACCCGGCGGTTCCGCGGTTCCCCCTCTGGGCAGGGGATGCCCCCTCAGGGGCGCCGGGGAACTGCGCGGGCAACCACCCACCGGGCGGTGGGCCGGGGCGGACCGAACAGCCCCTTCGAGACGGTGACGCCCCGCGCCCCGGCGGGGGCTTGTCGCGCAGTTCCCCGCGCCCCTGGGGGGCACCCCCCCGGGGCGTTGGCTAGGGAGCGGTGGGGGTGGCCAGGGACTGGAGGGCCAGGCGGTAGGAGGCCAGGCCGAAGCCTGCGATCGTGCCGGAGGCCACCGCCGCGATGACTGAGGTGTGGCGGAAGGCCTCGCGGGCGTAGGGGTTGGAGATGTGGACCTCGATGAGCGGCGCCGTGCGCTGGGCCGCGGCGTCGCGCAGGCCGTAGGAGTAGTGGGTGAAGGCACCCGGGTTGAGGACGACGGGGATGCGCCCGTCGGCCGCCTCGTGGAGCCAGCCGATCAGTTCGGCCTCGTCGTTGGTCTCCCGGACCTCGACGTCGAAGCCGAGGTCGGCGCCGACCTTGCGGCACTCGTCGACGAGGCCGGCGTAGGACGTGGAGCCGTAGACGTCGGGCTCCCGGGAGCCGAGGCGGCCGAGGTTGGGGCCGTTGAGCACCAGGACCGGGCGGGTCACGCGGACACCTCCCCGTAGGCGGCGAGCAGGATCGCCGGGTCGGGGCCCTCCAGGACCCTGGGCTTGCCGAGGCCGTCGAGGACGATGAAGCGCAGCAGGTCGCCGCGGGACTTCTTGTCGACCCGCATGGTCTCCAGCAGCCGGGGCCACTGGTCGCCGCGGTAGGTCAGCGGCAGGCCGACCGCGCCGAGGACGGCGCGGTGGCGGTCGGCGGTGGCGTCGTCGAGGCGGCCGGCGAGCCGGCCCAGCTCCGCGGCGAAGACCATGCCGACGGAGACGGCGGCGCCGTGCCGCCAGTTGTAGCGCTCGTTCTTCTCGATGGCGTGCGCCAGCGTGTGGCCGTAGTTGAGGATCTCGCGGAGCCCGGACTCCTTGAGGTCGCTGGAGACGACCTCGGCCTTGACGCGGATCGCGCGTTCGATCAGCTCGGCGGTGTGCGCGTACCGCGGGCTGCGGGCGGCCTGCGGGTCAGCCTCGATGAGGTCGAGGATCGCCGGGTCGGCGATGAAGCCGGCCTTGATGATCTCGGCGAGGCCGCTGACGTAGTCGTGCTCGCCGAGCGAGTCGAGTGCGGCCAGGTCGCAGAGCACTCCGGCGGGCGGGTGGAAGGCGCCGACCAGGTTCTTGCCCTCGGCGGTGTTGATGCCGGTCTTGCCGCCGACGGCCGCGTCGACCATGCCGAGCACGGTGGTGGGGACGGCGATCCAGCGCACTCCGCGCAGCCAGGTCGCGGCGACGAAGCCGGCCAGGTCGGTGGTCGCGCCGCCGCCGACGCCGACGACGGTGTCGGTGCGGGTGAAGCCGCTCTGGCCGAGGGCCTTCCAGCAGTAGGCGGCGACCTCGGCGGTCTTGGCCTCCTCGGCGTTGGGCAGCTGGATGGCGATGGCCTCGTAGCCCTGCTCCGCGAGGTCCTCGCGGACCGCCTCGCCGGTGCCGGCCAGCGCCTCGGGGTGCAGTACGGCCACCCGCCCCTTCCCCGCGGCGGAGGGGCCCCCGGCCGCGGGGCCGATCAACCCGGGCAGCTCGCCGAGCAGTTGGTGGCCGATCAGTACGTCGTAGCCCTCGGTGCCCGCGCTGCCCGCGACGGAGATGCGGACGGGGGGCGCGGTCTGGGGACTGTTCTCGCTCATGCGTCCTTCAGCTGGAGTGCGTCGAGGACGGCTTCGGCCACGTCCTCGGGGGTGCCCTCGTCGGTGGCGACGACGGCCCTGGCGACCTCGGTGTAGAGGGGGCGGCGCTTTTCCATCAGGTCGCGCCAGCTCTGCCGCGGGTTGACCGCGAGCAGCGGGCGGGGGGCGTCGAGGCCGACCCGGCGGACGGCCGCGTGCAGGCCGACGTCGAGGAAGACCACCGGCAGCCCGCGCAGCAGCGCCCGGGTGGCCTCGTCCATGATCGCGCCGCCGCCGAGCGAGAGGACCCCGTCGTGCCCGGCGAGCGCGTCGCGTACGGCGGCGCGCTCCAGCTCGCGGAAGTGCGGTTCGCCCTGGTCGATGAAGATGTCGGGGATGGGCTTGCCCGCGGTCGCCTCGATGTCGGCGTCGGTGTCGCGGTAGGCGACGCCGAGCCGGTCGGCGACGAGACGGCCGACGGTGGTCTTGCCCGCTCCGGGCGGGCCGACCAGGACGACCGCCGGGGGGCCCGCGGGGGCGGTCACCGGACGACCAGGTGGTCGAGGTAGCCGCGGACGCTGCGCCGGGTCTGCGCGACGGAGTCGCCGCCGAACTTCTCGGCGACCGCGTCGGCGAGCACCAGGGCGACCATGGCCTCGGCGACGATGCCGGCGGCGGGCACCGCGCAGACGTCGGAGCGCTGGTGGTGGGCCTGGGCGGCCTCGCCGGTGGCGGTGTCGATGGTGGCCAGCGCGCGCGGGACGGTCGCGATGGGCTTCATCGCGGCGCGCACCCTGAGCAGTTCGCCGGTGCTCATGCCGCCCTCGGTGCCGCCGGAGCGGCCGGAGGCGCGGCGGACGCCGTCGGGCCCCGGCAGGATCTCGTCGTGCGCCTGGGAGCCGGGGACGCGGGCGAGGCCGAAGCCGTCGCCGACCTCGACGCCCTTGATCGCCTGGATGCCCATCAGGGCGCCGGCGAGCCGGGAGTCGAGCCTGCGGTCCCAGTGGACGTGCGAGCCGAGGCCGACGGGCACGCCGTAGGCGAGGACCTCGACGACACCGCCGAGGGTGTCGCCGTCCTTGTGGGCCTGGTCGATCTCGGCGACCATCGCCTCGCTGGCGTCCGGGTCGAGGCAGCGCACCGGGTCGGCGTCGAGCCTGGCCTCGTCGCCGGGCACCGGCAGGACGCCGTAGGGGGCCTTGGCGCCGGCCAGTTCCACCACGTGCGAGACGATCTCGATGCCCGCGGTCTCCCTGAGGTAGGAGCGGGCGACCGCGCCGAGCGCGACCCTCGCCGCGGTCTCGCGGGCGCTGGCGCGCTCCAGCACCGGACGGGCCTCGTCCAGGTCGTACTTCTGCATGCCGGCCAGGTCGGCGTGGCCGGGGCGGGGCCGGGTCAGCGGCGCGTTGCGGGCCAGGCCGGCGAGGATCTCGGGGTCCACCGGGTCGGCGGCCATCACCTGCTCCCACTTGGGCCACTCGGTGTTGCCGACCATGACCGCCACCGGGCTGCCCATGGTCAGGCCGTGCCGCACCCCGCCGAGGAAGGTGACCTCGTCGCGCTCGAACTTCATCCGCGCGCCGCGACCGTAGCCGAGCCTGCGCCGGGCGAGCGCGTCGGCCACCAGCTCGGTGGTCACGGGCACCCCGGAGGGCAGCCCCTCCAGCGTCGCGACGAGTGCGGGTCCGTGCGACTCCCCCGCGGTCAGCCAGCGCAACCTGCTCAACGGTGCTCCCTCGAAAACGCCCTGCCGTCTGCCGCTTCGATCCTCCCACGTTTGCCCCGCCCGCCAGGACCGGCGTCCATGGTGCGGGACGCGGCCCGGGCGGGGGGCGTCAGTGCCCGCCGAGGGCCGCCTCACCGGCCGCGCGCATCGCCGCCAGCGGTACGCCGCCGCGGCCGGTGTGCTGTTCGACCTGGAGTACGGCCTGGTGGACCAGCAGGTCGAGGCCGCTGACGACCGGGGCGGCGCGGTCCGTCCAGGCGGTGGCCAGCGGGGTCGGCCAGGGGTGGTAGAGCACGTCGAAGAGGGTGCCGGGGTGGTCGGGGACGGCCGTGGCAAGGTGGTCGGCGGCGCCGGCCGGGGTGGTCGCGACGACCAGCGGCTCGTCCAGCGCCTTCGCCGCGTCGGCCCAGTCGGCGGTGCGTACGGTGACGCCGAGGCGGGTCCCCCACTCCCGCATCTCGGCGGCGCGGGCCGGGCCGCGCACGTACGCCGTCACCTCGCCGGTGCAGATGCGGGCGAGTGCGGCCAGGGCGGAGGAAGCGGTGGCGCCCGCGCCCAGGATCGCGGCGGAGGCCACCGTGGTGACGCCGCGTTCGCGCAGGGCGGCCAGCATGCCGGGGATGTCGGTGTTGTCGCCGCTGCGGCGCCCGTCAGGGCCGAGGACGACGGTGTTGACGGCTTCCACCGAGGCGGCGGTGTCGCTGACGCCGTCCAGCAGCGGGATCACCGCGCGCTTCAGCGGCATGGTCAGAGACAGGCCTGCCCACTCGGCCGGGTCGAGGCCGTCGAGGAAGCGGGGCAGGGCCTCCTCGTCGACCTCGAAGCGGTCGTAGCGCCAGTCCGCCAAGCCCATCGCGGCGTACGCGGCCCGGTGCAGGACCGGGGACAGCGAGTGGGCGATGGGCGAGCCGAGCACGGCGGCCCGGCGGACCGCGGTCACCCGCCGTGCTTCTTCTGGTAGTCGTTGAAGTCCTGCACGTTCTTCTGGTGCGTCGAATAGCTGGCGGTGAAGCGGGTGTCACCGGGCTTGACCGTCACGAAGTACAGCCAGTTGCCGCTCGTCGGGTTGAGGGCGGCCTCGATGGCGTCGTGGCCGGGGCTGTCGATCGGGCCGGGCGGCAGCCCGTTGTGGTCGTACGTGTTGTACGGCGACTTGTAGGAGATGTCCTTGTTGCTGGTGTTGAGGGTCGACCGGCCCATGGCGTAGTTGATGGTCGAGTCGAACTGGAGCTTCATGTCCTGGTCGAGCCGGTTGTAGATGACCCGGGAGACCTTGCCGAAGTCCTCCGGCTCCTGCGCCTCGGCCTGGATGAGGCTGGCGATCTCAATGATCTCCAGCGGCGTCTTGCCCACCTTCGAGGCCGCGGTCTCGATGCCGTCCGCGGTGTATTCCGCCTTGGCCTGGTTGACCATCGACTTGACGACGTCAACCGGCTTCATCCCCTTCCCGGCGCCATATTTGGCGGGGAAGAGGAAGCCCTCCAGGTTGCCCTTCGCCCACGCGGGCAGGCCGAGGTCGACGCCCTTGACCTGGGCGGCGGTGGTGCCCGTCTTCAGGCCGAGCTTGGTGTCGATCGCGGCGTATATCCGGGTCGCCCGCCACCCCTCGGGGATGATCATGGCGTTCTGCGACTTGGGGTCGAGCATCATCGTGACGGCTGCCGCGGCGGACATGTTCTTGTTGAGCTGGTAGTAGCCGGCCTGGATGGTCTGGCCCTTGGGGTTCTTGCGGGCCGCCGCCGTGAAGGCGTCGACGCTCTTGACCACGCCGGCCTTCTTGAGCACGTTGCCGATCGTGGTCAGGGTCGCGCCCTTGGGGACCTCGACCTGGACCGAGCCGGTGCCGTTGCCCGAGTAGTCGGGGGCCGGGCCGAAGTGGCTCTGGTAGACGCCGTAGCCGTAGTAGACGCCGCCGGCCAGGCCGCCGCCGAGCACCACCAGGACCGTCAGGCAGGCGCAGCCGCTGCGGCGCTTCTTGCCGCCCTTGGGCTGGCTCCTGCCGGCCCGCCGGCCGCCGGCCTCGTTGCCGGTCGGGGTGTCGTCGTGGTCGTCGGGATCGTCGCGGTCGGCGAAGAAGGCGTGCTCGCGCGGGTCGGAGTCCTCCTCCGGATTCCACTCGCCGGTATTGCCGGGGGCGGTACGCAGCGGCCTGGCGCCCGGCTCCTGCGGGCGGCCGCCGGGTCCCGGCTGCTGCAGCCGCGCCTGCCCCGGCTGTCCGGCCTGCGGCCCCTGCGGCTGCTGCGGTTGCTGGGGGTGCTGCGGCGGCTGCATGCCGGGGCCCGGCTGCTGGGGGTGCTGCGGCGGCTGCATGCCGGGGCCCGGCTGGTACTGCTGCTGGGGTTGCTGCTGGTAGCCGCCGCCCTGGCCGTAGTAGTCGGGCTGCGGGCCGCCGTAGGGGTCCTGGGCGGGGTAGCCGCCGGTGGCGTGCGAACCGCTGTCGTACGTCCCGTGCGAACCGGTGTCGTAGCCGTAGCCGCCCTGCTGCGGATACTGCTGCTGCGGCTGCTGGTGCGGGTGCTGGCCCGTGTCGTACTGCTGCGGCTGCTGCATCGGGTACTGCTGCTGATGCTGCGGGTATCCCTGCTGCGGGTATTCCTGCTGGGGGTATTCCTGCTGGGGGTATTCCTGCTGGGGGTAATCCTGCTGCGGCTGCTGGGGGTACTGCCCGCCGCCCTGCTGCGGGTACTGCTGGTGCTGCTGATGCTGACCTGTGGCGTACGGGTCCTGCCACTCGCCGTCCTGGGGCGGCGGCTGCTGCTGGGGGTAGCCCTGGCCCCGGTCGTAGGCATCGCCGAACAGCGGGTCGTCCGGGTGCCACGGTTCGGAGCCGGAGCCCCGGCCATAGTCAGTCATCGGTCCCCTTGGTACGCGGTCGGCATCGGGTCTGCCGACCTTGCGAAACGGGCGGCGCCAGAAGGCGCCGCCGTGTCGCGCGGAACGTTACCGTATCGCGATCAGATAAAGGATTGGACGCTCTCTCCCGGCGCTCTGCCCGACACCCGCTCGGTTTCCAGCGCACTCTGCAGAATGATGACGGCCGCGGCCTGGTCGACCACGGAGCGTCCCTTCTTCGCCTTCACACCGGAGGCCCGCAGGCCCTGGGTGGCCGTCACGGTGGTCATCCGCTCGTCCACCAGGCGCACCGGCACCGGATCGATGATTTTCGCCACACCTCGCGCGAAGGTCCGCACCTTGGCCGCGGCCGGGCCTTCGGTGCCGTTGAGTGACCGCGGCAGACCGACGACGACCTCGATCGGCTCGTACTCGGTGACGATCTCGGCGAGCCTGCGCAGGGCCGCGGGCACGTCGCGGCCGGGCACCGTCTCCACCGGGGTGGCGAGGATGCCGTCGGGGTCGCAGGAGGCGACCCCGATCCTGGCGTCCCCGACGTCGACGCCGAGCCGGCGGCCGCGCCGCATGGCGGGCCTGCCGGGCTCGGTGCCGTCGCCGTCCGCCGTGTCGCCCACCGTCAGGCCTTCTCGCCGACGAGCCGCTGCACGGCCTCGACGGCGTCCTGGACGGCGGCCGGGTTCTGCCCGCCGCCCTGGGCGACGTCGTCCTTGCCGCCACCGCCGCCGCCGAGTGCCTTGGCGGCGGTGCGGACCACCTCGCCGGCCTTGATGCCGCGGTCGCGGGCGGCCTCGTTGGTGGCGACCACCGTCAGCGGGCGGCCGCCCGCGACGGTGAACAGCGCCACGACGGCCGGCCGGCCGCCGGTGATGCGCTGCCGTACGTCGAGCACCAGCCGGCGCAGGTCGTCGGCGCCGGTGCCGTCCGGCACCGAACCGGTGACCAGGGCGACGCCCTTGACGTCCTGTGCGGTCTCGGCGAGCCCCGCGGCGGCCTGCAGCACCTTCTCGGCGCGGAAGCGCTCGATCTCCTTCTCGGCGTCCTTGAGCTTGGCGAGCATGCCGGAGATCTTGTCCGGCAGCTCCTCGGGGCGGCCCTTGACCAGTTCGGTCAGCTGGGCGACGACGGTGTGCTCGCGGGCCAGGAAGTTGTACGCGTCCACGCCGACCAGGGCCTCGACCCGGCGCACGCCGGAGCCGATCGAGGACTCGCCGAGCAGCTTGACCAGGCCGAGCTGGGCGGTGTTGCCCACATGGGTGCCGCCGCACAGCTCCTTGGAGAAGTCGCCGATGGTGACGACCCGGACGTGCTCTCCGTACTTCTCGCCGAACTCGGCGATGGCGCCCTGCCGTTTGGCCTCGGCGATGGGCAGCACCTCGGCGGTGACGTCCAGCTCGCGGGCCAGCACCTCGTTGATCTTCTGCTCGACGTCGGTCAGCACGCCGCCGGGGACGGCGGTCGGCGAGCCGAAGTCGAAGCGGAAGCGGCCGGGGGAATTCTCCGACCCGGCCTGGGCGGCGGTGGGTCCGAGGGCGTCGCGCAGCGCCTGGTGGGTGAGGTGGGTGGCGCTGTGGGCGCGGGCGATGGCGCGGCGGCGCACCAGGTCGATCTGGGCCAGGGCGGCGGCGCCCACGGTGACCTCGCCGACCTGGACGACGCCCTTGTGCACGCTGACGCCGGGTACCGGCTGCTGGACGTCCCTGACCTCGACGACGGCGCCGCCCTCGACCCGGATGCGGCCGGTGTCCGCGAGCTGGCCGCCGCCCTCGGCGTAGAAGGGGGTGCGGTCGAGGACGACCTCGACCTCGTCGCCCTCGGTGGCGGCCGGGGAGGGCAGGCCGTCGACCAGCAGGCCGACGACGGTGGCCTCGCTGTGGTCGTGGGTGTAGCCGGTGAATTCGGTGCCGCCCGAGCGGTCGGCGACCTCGCGGTAGGCGGACAGGTCGGCGTGGCCGGTCTTCTTGGCGCGGGCGTCGGCCTTGGCGCGGTCGCGCTGCTCCTTCATCAGCCGCCGGAAGCCGTCCTCGTCCACGGACAGGCCCTGCTCGGAGGCCATCTCCAGGGTGAGGTCGATCGGGAAGCCCCACGTGTCGTGCAGCAGGAAGGCCTGGTCGCCGGACAGCACGGTGCCGCCGGCCTGCTTGGTCTCGGTGACGGCGGTGTCGAGGATGTTGGTGCCGGCCCTGAGCGTCTTGAGGAAGGCGGCCTCCTCGGCGAGCGCGACGGTCTCGATCCGCTTGCGGTCGGTGAGCAGCTCCGGATACTGCTCGCCCATCGTGGTGAGGACCACGTCGATCAGCTCGGCGGCGACCGGGTCGTGGGCGCCGAGCAGCCGCATGTTGCGGATGGCGCGGCGCATGATGCGGCGCAGCACGTAGCCGCGGCCCTCGTTGCCGGGGGTGACGCCGTCGCCGATCAGCATCATCGAGGTGCGCATGTGGTCGGCGACGACCCGCAGGGCCACGTCGGTGTCGTGCCCCTGCCCGTAGCGGACGCCGGTCAGCTCGGTGGCCTTGTCGATCACCACGCGCAGGGTGTCGGTCTCGTACATGTTCCGCACGCCCTGCAGGATCATCGCGAGGCGTTCCAGGCCGAGGCCGGTGTCGATGTTCTTGGCGGGCAGCTCGCCGAGGATCGGGAAGTCGTCCTTGCCCTCACCCGGGCCGCGCTCGTACTGCATGAAGACCAGGTTCCAGATCTCCACGTAGCGCTCGTCGTTGACGGCGGGGCCGCCCTCGACGCCGAAGTCCGGGCCGCGGTCGTAGTTGATCTCCGAGCAGGGGCCGCAGGGTCCCGGCACGCCCATGGACCAGAAGTTGGGGCCCATGCCGAGCCGCTGGATGCGCTCGGCGGGCACGCCGATCTCGTCGCGCCAGATCCGCTCGGCCTCGTCGTCCTGCTCGTAGACGGTGATCCAGAGCTTCTCCGGCTCCAGGCCGAAACCGCCCTTGTCCTGGGGCGTGGTGAGCAGCTCCCAGGCGTAGCGGATGGCACCTTCCTTGAAGTAGTCGCCGAAGGAGAAGTTGCCGCACATCTGGAAGAACGTGCCGTGCCTGGTGGTCTTGCCGACCTCTTCGATGTCCGGGGTGCGCACGCACTTCTGGACGCTGGTGGCCCGTTTGAAGGGCGGCTTGACCTCGCCGAGGAAGTACGGCTTGAAGGGGACCATGCCCGCCGGGACCAGCAGCAGCGTCGGGTCGTCGGCGATGAGGGACGCCGACGGCACAACGGTGTGCCCGCGCTCCTCGAAGAAGCGCAGCCAGCGGCGGCGGATTTCTGCCGACTCCATCAGTGATCGTCCTTCCGGTCGTACGCGTCGTACGCAATGCCCCGGCGCGGTGCCGGGAGGTCGGTGTCCAGTTCCCGCGGTGCGGGGCGGCGGGTGTCGTCCGCGCCGGTCAGCCCGAGGGCGTCCTGCAGTTCCCCCTCGCGCTGCGCCATGCCCGCCCTGACGTCGTGGGCGAACGTGCGCAGCCGGGCGCCGGTCTCCAGCGCGCGGTCGGCCGCGGTCGCGGCCAGGCTCTCCGGGCTGAGCCGGCGCAGCGCGCGGTTGACCTTGGTGGTGGCCCACACTCCGGTGGCGGCACCGGTCAGGAACCAGAACAGACGGCGGAACATGGGGCCTCAGTCCTTCGAGCGGTTGCGGCGGCGGGCGCGTCGGGCGGCGGGCAGCACCTTGCCGGCGCCGCCGGCCTGCAGTCCGACCGCGCGCCGCACCCCGTAGCCGAAGGCCGCGACCTTCACCAGGGGGCCGCCGAAGGTGCTGGCGACGGTGGAGGACAGCGCGGAGGCGTTCGCGGTCACCTCGGCGACGTCCGCGGTGATGGTGTCCACCCGGTCGAGCTGGGTGTGCGCGGAGCGCAGCGCGTCCGAGGCCTCGCCGAGCAGCGGTACGGCCTGCTCGGTGATGCCGGCGACCAGCTCCGTGGTACGCCGCAGCGTCCCGGCCAGGCGCGCGAGCACGACGGCGAGGAACGATACGAGGATCGCCCAGAACACCGCGACGACGAGGCCGGCCACGCCGGCCACTTCTCCACCGGACACCTTGCCGCGCTCCCTCTCGTCACCAGGTCGGTTGGCTCCCGAGCCTATCGCGCCGCGAGGTTCGGCCCGTACCGCATTCCCGGCGGAGCCCAGGCCGTCCCCGCGTGGGCGCCCGGGACGCGCCGCGGCCGGTGGCGCCCGCTGCCGCGCGGGGTGGCGGGGCCCGACGCGCGCTGTACGTAGCGTTGGCGGTCAAGTACGCTCCGTGCACCATGGAGACTGCGGGTAACCTCCCGTCCGAGCTGACCGGCTTTGTCGGCAGGGCGTCGGAAGTCGATCGGTTGAGGGCGTTGGTGGCCGGATCGCGACTGGTGACGGTCACGGGGGCGGGCGGGGTCGGGAAGTCGAGGGTGGCGCTGCGTGCCGCCCGGCTGGTGCAGGACCGTTTCCGCGACGGCGTCTGGCTCGCCGAGCTGATCGGTCTGCGCGGCGCGGACCTGGTGGACCACACCCTCGCCGAGGCGCTGCGGCTGCCCGACCACACCAGCAGGGCGCCGCGGAAGGCGCTGGCCGAGCACCTCGCCGACCGCGAACTGCTGCTGGTGCTCGACGGGTTCGACCGGCTGGCCGAGCCGTGCGCGGAGCTGGTCGCCGATCTGCTGCGGCGGGCGCCGGGACTGCGGGTGCTCGCGGTGGGGCGGCGGCCGCTGGGGATCACCGGCGAGCAGCTGCTGCCGCTCCAGCCGCTGCCCGTCGGCTCGGACGCGGTGCGGCTGTTCGCCGAGCGGGCGTCCGCGGTGCTGCCGGATTTCGCCGTGACGGCACACAACTCCGCCGCGGTGGCCGAGTTGTGTGCCCGGCTCGACGGGCTGCCGCTGGCGCTGGAGCTGGCCGCGGTGCGGTTGCGCGCGCTGTCGGTGGAGCAGGTGCTCGAACGCCTCGACGACCGTTTCCGGCTGCTGACCGGCGGCGACCCGAGCGCGCCGGCGCGGCACCGGGCGCTGCGTACCGCGATCGGCTGGAGCCACGAGCTGTGCGGCCCGGCCGAGCGGCTGCTGTGGGCGCGGCTGTCGGTCTTCGCGGGCTATTTCGACCTGGAGGCGGTGGAGTACGTGTGCGCGGGCGGCGGCATCGCCGAGGACGAGGTCGTGGAGGCCGTCGCCGCGCTGGTCGACCAGTCGGTGCTGAGCCGGCAGGAGGGCGCCGGCGGCGGCCCCGCCCGCTACCGGATGCTGGACAGCGTCCGCGAGTACGGCGCCGGGTGGCTGGCCGCGCTGGGCGACGAGGCCAGGGTGCGGCGCCGGCACCGGGACTGGTATCTGGGACTGGCCACCTGGTGCGAGCTGGACTGGTTCAGCCCGCGGCAGGCGGAGGTCGCGGAACGGGTCGCGGCGGACCTGCCGAATCTGCGGCTGGCGCTGGAGTTCAGCCTGGACGGTGTCGCGGGCGAGCCGTCGGAGGACCCGGCGGTGGGCCAGTACCTGGCGGGCACCCTGTGGTTCTGCTGGGTGGGCTGCGGGCGGCTCGCGGAAGGCAGGCACTGGCTGGGCCGGGCGCTGGAGCTGCCGGCGGAGCGGTCGGAGGCCCGCGCGAAGGTGATGTGGGTGTACGGCTACGTGGCGCTGCTCCAGGGCGATTCGGCGGCGGCGCTGGCAGTGCTCCAGGAGTGCCGCGACGAGGCGCGGGCGGCGGGCAACGCGGTGGCGGAGGCGTACGCGCTGCACCGGCTCGGCTGCCTGGCGCTGGTCTCCGACGACATGCCGCGCGCGGAGCGGTTCATCGACGACGCGCTGCTGCGTTACCGCTCGATCGGCGAGCTGAACAGCAACGTGCTGATGGCGCAGGTCGAGCTTGCGATGTCGGTGGCCTTCCAGGGCGATGTGGAGCAGGCGGTGCGGCTGGCCGAGGAGGTCAGGGACATCTGCCGGGACCACGGCGAGCGCTGGACGCTGGCGTACGCGCTGTACGTGCTGGGCTACGCCGCCTGGCTGGGCGGCGAGCCGGAGCGGGCCAGGCGGCTGGCCGAGGAGGCGCTGGCCATCGACCACGCCTTCGACGACCTGGTGGGCGCGGTGCTGGCGCTGGAGCTGCTGGCGCTGATCACCGAGGGCGAGGGGGCGCCGCACGAGGCGGCGGTGCTGCAGGGCGCGGCCGGCCGGCTGTGGGAGTCGGTGGGCCTGCGGCTGTTCGGCTCGCGGTACTTCAACGCTCCGCACGCGGTGTGCGAGCAGCGGGTGCGGGCGGCGCTGGGCGAGGCGGCCTACGCGGCGGCGCTGGGCGAGGGGGGCAGGCTGGGCCTGGACGCGGCGGCGCACCGGGCGCTGAACCGGCCGCGCGGCGCGGGGCGCGGCGAGCAGCACGGCGCGGTGCGGGCGCCGGTACCGCGCGAGCCCGCCGCCTCTCCTGAGGCGGCGGGCTGAGGGTGCTGCGGGGTGCGGCGGTCAGCGGGCGTAGTACTCCACGACCAGCTGCTCGTCGCAGATCACCGGGATCTCCTTGCGGTTGGGGTCGCGGTCCAGCCGGAACGCCAGCGCCTGGAGGTTGATCTGCAGGTAGCGCGGGGCCTCGCCGTCGCCGGCCCAGCCGCCCTCGCGGGCGACGAGGAAGGGGGTCTTCTCGCGGGACCGCTCGCGGACCTGGACGACGTCGTCGGGACGGACCCGGTAGGAGGGCTTGTCGACCTTGCGGCCGTTGACCTCGATGTGGCCGTGCACGACCATCTGCCGGGACTGGTAGATGGTGCGGGCCAGCCCGGAGCGCAGCACGAGGGCGTCGAGGCGGCGCTCCAGCTCGATGATCAGCGCCTCGCCCGTACGCAGCCCGGAGGCCTTCTTGGCCCGGTCGTAGGCGCGCTGCATCTGCCGCTCGCTGATGTCGTACTGCGCACGCAGCCGCTGCTTCTCCAGCAGGCGGGTCTTGTAGTCGCTGTTCTGCTTGCGACCACGGCCGTGCTCACCCGGCGGGTACGGGCGGGCCTCGAAGTACTTGACCGCCTTCGGGGTGAGCGCGATGCCCAGCGCCCTGGACTTCTTGACCTTGGGACGCGACTGATTCACGTGCGTCGAACCTCCGTGTAAATTAGGTAAGGCTTACCTTAACTGAGGAGTGCGCATGATTCGACCCGGGAACCCCGTACCCGACGTGTCCGGCCCGCACGAGCAGGCGGAACGGTCGCCGCACGGTCAGCCGCGTCCCGAAGTGGAGGATGCGCCCCGGCAGCCCACGGCCGCGGAGCGCGCACGCACTCTGGTCGAGGGTAACTCGTCCCCCGCGCTGGTCATTCCCGGTCTGGCCCCCGCGCCCACCACCCCGCTGGTGCCGCTGCGGCACTCGGTGGGGCCCGCCGGAGACGTCTTCCTGCTGTTCCCGCGCGAGTCGCCCGCCGTCCGCGCGGTGCGCGCGGCCGCCGACGACGAGGCGGCGGCTGTGCTGGAGATCACTGACGTGGCCCCGGTCGCGGTGCCGTACCGCATCCGCGGCCGGGCATGGGTCGCCGGCTGGCTGACCGCGGTGCCGGGCGGGTCGTTCGAGACGGGCGCGGAGCTGCTGCGCCTGGAGGTCGGCGACATCTCGCTCGACGACCTGTGGGGCGCGGCCCAGGTGGACCCCGACGAGTTCGCCGACGCCGCCGCCGATCCGCTCGCGGCGCACGAGGCCGAGGCCCTGCAGCACCTGGCGGCCGCGCACGCCGGCGAGGTCGGCTCGCTGTGCTCGCTGGTGTCCGGCGCGGGCCGCTGCACGACGGGCGCGGTGCCGGTGGCGCTGGACCGCTTCGGCCTGCGGGTGCGCTTCCGCGCCGAGGGCGGCGGCTTCGACGCGCGCTTCGACTTCCCCGAGCCCGTGGACGGGCTGCCGGGCGCGCAGCGGGCGCTGCGCGAGCTGTTCGCGGCGGCGCGCGCGGACTGACCGCCGGCCGTACGGGGTCGGGGTCGGGGCCGCTATTCGCCCCGGCCCGCGAGACGCTCGCGCACCCACTCCAGGACGTCGGCGTAGCGCCCCTCGGCTCCGTAGCGCGTCGGCTCGTAGTAGCGGCGGCCGGCCAGCTCCTGCGGGAGATACTGCTGGGCCGCGACCGCGCCCGGCACGTCGTGCGGGTAGACGTAGCCCTGCGCGTGGCCGAGCTTGGCCGCGCCCTTGTAGTGCCCGTCGCGCAGGTGCGCCGGCACCGGCCCCGCCTTGCCGGCCTTGACGTCGGCGAGCGCGGCGCCGATCGCGGTGGTGGCGGCGTTGGACTTCGGGGCCAGCGCCAGCGCGATGGTGGCGTGCGAGAGGATCAGCGACGCCTCGGGGAAGCCGATCATCGCCACCGCCTGCGCGGCGGCGACCGCGGTCGGCAGGGCCGTGGAGTCGGCCAGGCCGATGTCCTCGCTGGCCGAGATCATCAGCCGGCGGGCGATGAAGCGGGGGTCCTCGCCGGCCTCGATCATCCGGGCCAGGTAGTGCAGCGCCGCGTCCACGTCGGAGCCGCGGATGGACTTGATCAGGGCGCTCGCCACGTCGTAGTGCTGGTCGCCGTCCCGGTCGTAGTTGACCGCGGCCCGGTCGACGGCCTCCTCCAGGGTGGCCAGCGTGACGGTGCCCTCGCCCTTGGCCAGCGCCGAGCCCGCGCCGGCCTCCAGCGCGGTCAGCGCGCGGCGGGCGTCGCCGCCGGCGATCCGCAGCAGGTGCTCCTCGGCGTCCCCGGGCAGGCTCACCGCTCCCGCCAGGCCCCGCTCGTCACCCAGGGCGCGGCGCAGCACCCCGCGCACGTCGTCGTCGGTGAGGGGTTCGAGGGTCAGCAGCAGGGAGCGGGACAGCAGCGGGGAGATCACCGAGAAGTAC
>NZ_FRBI01000018.1 GCF_900142575.1 Actinacidiphila paucisporea | reverse complement strand
CGCCGACAACGCCGGCACCTCCCCCCTCATCGCCAACCGCACCGCCATCGGCCCCTGGGAACAGTTCGACCTCCTCGACCAGGGCAACGGCACCATCGCCCTCCGCGCCCACGCCAACAACCTCCTCGTCTGCGCCGACAACGCCGGCACCTCCCCCCTCATCGCCAACCGCACCACCCCCGGCGCCTGGGAAACCTTCCAACTCATCCACAACACCAACGGCACCATCAGCCTCAAAGCCCAGATCAACAACCAATACGTCACCGCAGAAAACGCCGGCGCCTCCCCCCTCATCGCCAACCGACCCACCATCGGCGGATGGGAGCAATTCGACCTCATCACCAGCTGACACCCCTCTTGAGGCGACCTGGCAGACGGGCGGCGCCGCCGCCGGAATGACGCCCTGACCGCGCGCGGCGGCCGCGGTCTAAACTCTCCTGGCACCGGCCTGTACGAAGGTGACCGGAGACAGGCCGTCCATGCCCGATCCCGAGGGGTACTCGGCACTTTGATACAGATAGAGTCAGTTACGAAGCGATACCCGGACGGCACGACAGCGGTCGACGACCTGTCGCTGGAGATACCGGACGGCTCGATCACCGTGCTGGTAGGGCCGTCGGGATGCGGGAAGACCACCACTTTGCGCATGATCAACCGGATGGTCGAGCCGACGTCGGGCCGCATCCTGCTGGACGGCTCGGACATCACCGGGCAGCCGGTCAACGCGCTGCGCCGGTCGATGGGATACGTCATCCAGAATGCCGGCCTCTTCCAGCACCGGACCATCGTGGACAACATCGCGACCGTGCCGCGGATGCTCGGCTGGGACCGCCGCAGGGCCCGCGACCGCGCCAGGGAGTTGATGGCGCGTGTCGGTCTGGACGAGGCGCTGGCCAGGCGCTACCCGTACCAGCTCTCCGGCGGGCAGCAGCAGCGCGTCGGGGTGGCCAGGGCGCTGGCCGCCGATCCGCCGGTGCTGCTGATGGACGAGCCGTTCTCGGCGGTCGACCCGATCGTCCGCAAGAGCCTGCAGGGCGAGCTGCTGCGCATCCAGCAGGAGTTGGGCAAGACGATCGTCTTCGTCACGCATGACATCGACGAGGCCATCAGGATCGGCGACATGATCGCGGTGATGCGGACCGGCGGCCGGCTGGCCCAGTTCGCACCGCCCACCGAGCTGCTCAGCTCCCCCGCCGACGCCTTCGTCGAGGACTTCCTCGGCACCGACCGCGGCATCAGGCGGCTGTCGTTCTTCTCCTCCGACGGCCTGGAGCTGTCCAAGGGCCCCCTCGTCGCGGTGGACGCCGACGCCGAGCAGGTGGCGCGCAGCGCCGCGGCCGGGGCGCCGTATCTGCTGCTCACCGACGCCGAGGGCAAGCCGCTCGGCTGGGTGGCGGCGCAGGACGCGGCGGGCGGCGCGGACAAGGTCGCGGTGGGCCGGCTGCTGCCCTTCGGGCGGCCGTTCGCGGCCGGGCGCGAGTCGCTGCGGGACGCGCTGGACTGCGCGGTGCTCTCCCCCACCGGGTGGGCGGTCGCGGTGGACGGCGAGGGCAAGGCGGTCGGGGTGGTCTCCCAGGAGACGATCGGCGCCGCCATCCGCAGCGCGCACGCACGGCATGAGGGCGCCGGCGGCACCGACCGGGACGACTTCACCAAGGCCGGGGCCGCCACATGAGGGGCGCCGGCTTCTTCGACATCCCCAGCGACCTGCAGACGTCCTACCTGGGCCTGATCGGCCTGCACGTCGAGGAGGCGCTGATACCGGTGGCGATCGGGCTGGCGATCGCGCTGCCGCTCGGCCAGTTGTGCGTGCGCTTCTCCTGGCTGTACGCACCGGTGCTGTGGGTCACCACCGTGCTGTACGCGATCCCGTCGCTGGCCTTCTTCATCTTCCTCATCGACTACACCGGGGCGACCCGCACCACGGTGATGATCCCGCTGACCGTCTACAGCCTGGTGCTGCTGGTGCCGTCCATCGTGGACGGCGTCAGATCGGTGCCGCAGGAGACCATGTCGGCGGCCACCGCGATGGGCTTTGGACCCGTACAGCGCTATCTCAAGGTCCAGTTGCCCATCGCGGTGCCGGCGATCGTCGCGGGGCTGCGGGTCGCGGTGGCGTCCAGCATCTCGCTGGTCAGCATCGGGGCGCTGATCGGCAACCAGGGGGCGCTGGGCAACCTGCTCCAGGACGCCATCCTCTACCACCGCTCCAACCTCGCGATGAACTCGGTGGTCACCACGGCCGTGCTCGCCGTCCTGATGGACATCGCGCTGGTGCTGCTGCGGATGGCGCTGACCCCGTGGATGCCGCGCGGCGGCCGGGCGGCCCGCCGCGCGGCACGCACCGCGGCGGTCGAGCCCACGGCCCGGCCCGCCCTGGAGGACACCACCGTATGAGCATCTTCCAGTTCATCAGCGACTTCTTCCGGGACAGCGCACACTGGCACGGCCAGTCCGGCATCCCACACCGGACGCTGGAGCATCTGCAGTACTCGTTCATGGCGCTGGGCATCGCGGCGGGCATCGCCCTGCCGGTGGGCCTGGTCACCGGCCACACCGGCCGCGGCGGCAACGCGCTGGCGCTGATCGCCACCGCGGCCCGCGCACTGCCGAGTTACGGGCTGCTGGTGCTGATGTTCTTCTGGCTGGGCATCGGGCTCACCCCGGTGATGATCCCGCTGGTCGCACTCGCCGTACCGCCGATCCTGGTGAACTCCTACGAGGCGATGCGGACCGTCGAGCCGTCGCCGGTCGACGCGGCCCGCGGGATGGGCATGGGGCCGGTCGCGGTGCTCTTCCAGGTGGAACTGCCCGTCGCGCTGCCGCTGATCCTCAGCGGGCTGCGGTCCGCGGCGATCCAGGTCGTCTCCACCACCGCCATCGCCGCGACCGTCTCGCTCGGCGGACTCGGACGGTTCGTCATCGACGGGCTCTACCAGCGCAACTACGAGATCGTGGTGGGCGGTGCGACGCTGATCGCGGGTCTGGCGCTGGCCATGATCGCGCTGTTCTGGCTGGTCGAGCGGCTGACCGTCTCCCCGGGCGTGCGGGGCGGCCGTTGATCGGCGGACGCCTGGTTTGTGAACACCGTGTATCGATACCTATCGGTGACCATGCTGGCCTTGACTCGGTTTGAGCCCGCTGGATTGGATCAGTTGAACTACGGAACCGACGTTTCGATGTCAACTGGACGCCATCCGAACCCTCAGCCCCGGAAGCGGGAATCGTGATCTCACACACGAAGAGCACCACCGGCCCTCGACACCTCAGCGCGACGGCGATCGTGATCGCCGCCGCCACGGCCGCGGCGCTGCTCGCGGGCTGTTCCTCCTCCTCCGACTCCTCGTCGGACCCGTCCGCGTCGTCCTCCGGCGGCGGCAGCAAACCCAAGGACCCGCTGGCGGCGCCGGCGGCAGGCGGCACCGTGGTCGTCGGCTCCAACAACTTCGCCGAGAGCATCCTGCTCATGGACGTCTACGGCGAGGCGCTCAAGGCCAAGGGCGTCAAGGTCAGCTACCAGCCGAACATCGGCACCCGGGAGGTCAGCTACGGGCTGCTCAAGAACGGCTCCGTGACCGTCCTGCCGGAATTCAACGGCTCGCTGCTCGCCTATCTCGACAAGTCCGCGGCGCCCACCTCGGCGCAGGCCGCCACGGCGGCGATCGAGGCGAAGCTGGACCCGAAGCTGACCATGCTCGACCCCGCCGCGGCCGAGGACAAGGACTCGGTCACGATCAACGCGGCGACCGCCGCGAAATACCACCTGACGTCCCAGTCCACCATCGCGGACCTGGCGAAGGTCGGCTCGCAGATCGTTGTCGGCGGCTCCCCGGAGTTCCAGACCCGCCAGCAGGGCCTGGTCGGTCTGAAGTCCGAGTACGGCCTGGTCCCCAAGTCGTTCAAGCCGCTCGACGCGGGCGGTCCGCTGACGGTCGCGGCACTGAAGAACAACAACGTCCAGGCCGCTGACGTCTTCAGCACCGACGCGTCGGTGGCACGGGAGAAGTTCGTGGTCCTGCAGGACCCGAAGAAGCTGTTCGGCTTCGCGAACGTCCAGCCCCTGGTCTCCAAGGCGGGCCTGCCGGCCGCCGGCGTGGCCGCGCTCAACGCGGTGTCGGCGAAGCTCGACACCAAGACACTGCTCGACCTGGACAACCAGGTGCAGAACCAGAAGAAGGACCCGCTGGACGTCGCCCAGGCCTGGCTGAAGTCGGTCGGCCTGAGCTGAGCCCCGCCCTCATGTGCCGGGCCGGTCCGCGAGGACCGGCCCGGCAGGTGTGTCAGCGGCCGGTCGCGTGGTGCCCACGTGCCCCATTGCCTCACCCACGTCCCACCCCGGGCGCCCTGAACAGGTCTTTCCTCTCGTCCTGCGCGAACCACCGTCGACTGTTCATCCGGTGATCGCCCAGCGGTTGCCGAACGCTGCCACATTGCACCGCATGGACACACCTCAGATGGGTATTGCCGCCAGGCTCGCGGCGAAGATGAGCATGGCGGAACAGCACGAGTACCTGCGCTCCAAGGTGACCCGCAGGCGCGTGGTGCTCGGCGGGATGGCCACCGCGGGCACGGTCGCCGCCTCCGGGCTGCTGGGTGGGGTCGCGCAGGCGCAGAGCCCCGCTCCCTCGCTGCTCACCCGGCCGGCCACCGACCACCACGTCGACGGTGCCCTGGTCGCCCCGTTCGGGCGGCACCTCCAGTTCGGAGCCGACCCGAAGTCACAGTTCACCGTCTCCTGGCAGGTGCCGCTGGCGGTCCGCCGGCCGTTCGTGCGGATCGGCCTGGCCCCCTGGTCGCTCAGCCACCGGATCGAGGCCGAGGTGCGCGCCCTGCACACCCCGCAGCTGCTGAACAGCAAGCTGCCGGCGGTCGACCAGTACTACCTGCACGTGCGGCTCGACGGCCTGCGCGCCGGCACCACGTACTACTACGGCGTCGGCCACGAGGGCTTCGACCCGGCGACCACCGCCGCGTTCGGGACGATCGGCTCGTTCACCACCGCGCCCGCGCACAGCGAGCCCTTCACCTTCACCGCGTTCGGCGACCAGGGTGTCAGCTACCACGCGCTGGCCAACGACTCCCTGATCCTGGCCCAGAACCCGGCCTTCCACCTGCACGCGGGCGACATCTGCTACGCCGACCCCGACGGGTCCGGCCAGCAGAGTGACTCGGCGGACTACGACGCGCGCACCTGGGACTCCTTCCTGGCGCAGACCGAGTCCGTCTCGGCGCGCGTGCCGTGGATGGTGACCACCGGCAACCACGACATGGAGGCCTGGTACTCGCCCAACGGCTACGGCGGCCAGGAGGCCCGCTGGACGCTGCCGGGCAACGGCCACGACCCGAAGAACCAGCCGGGCGCGTACTCCTTCGTCTACGGCAACACCGCGGTCGTCGCGCTCGACGCGAACGACGTGTCGTACGAGATCCCCGCCAACTACGGGATCACCGGCGGCAAGCAGACCGCATGGCTGGACCGCACCCTGGCCGGCTACCGCGGCCGCCACGACATCGACTTCCTGGTGGTGTTCTTCCACCACTGCGCGTACTCCACCACCAACTCGCACGCCTCCGACGGCGGCGTGCAGACGGAGTGGGTGCCGATCTTCGACAAATACCAGGTCGACCTGGTGATCAACGGCCACAACCACGTCTACGAGCGGACCGACGCGATCCGCAAGGGTGAGGTGTCGCACGCGGTGCCGATCGGGGAGACCACCCGCCCGGCCACCGACGGCACGGTCTACATCACCGCGGGCGGCGCCGGCCGCAGCCTGTACAGCTTCCCGGCCCCCGACACCTTCGAGGGCAGCGAGCACCCGGTGGACACGGTGACCACCTGGCACTCCGCCAAGGGCGGCGCCCACGTGGTGGACACCGTCACCTGGTCGCGGGTCCGCTACACCGGCTACTCGTTCGTCTCGATCGACGTCCAGCCCGGCCGCCCGGGCCGCGAGTCGACCCTGACGGTCTCCGCGATCGCCGAGACCGGCGAGCGCATCGACCACTTCACGGTCGCCCGCCGCACCAGCTGACCCCGCGCTCCGGCGGCCACGCCCGTTGCGTGGCCGCCGGGCGCCGCGGCGGGCCCGAGTGGTCAGCCGACCGGCTGGAAGGTCCAGAGCAGGTTGGGGCTGTCCTGCCAGGGCCACTGCTTGCACACCGAGCCGGAGGGGACCGATCCGCCGCCGTCGAGTACGAGGCCGGTGGCGCGGTTGGCGACCGAGTAGCGGCCCGCGCCGCGGTCGGTGATCTGCCACTGCTGGTTGGGGCTGCCCGTCCAGGCGGACTGGCGGGCCGGGTCGCCGGAGGTGGTGGTGCCCCCGCCGTCGGCTGCCATGCCGTTGGTGCGGTTGACCAGCCGGTAGTAGCCGGTGCCCAGGTCGATCGCCTGCCATTGGACGTTGGTGCTGTCCACCGGCGTCCACTGCTTGAGGTTCGACCCGGCGGGGACGCTGCCGCCGCTGTCCAGGGCGAGGCCGTCCGTGACGTTGACCAGGCGGAAGTACGCGGACGGGTTGAAGGCCACCTTCAGCGAGACGATCGCGTCGTTGTTGCCGGTCTGCCGCAGGTCAGGGGCGTCCGCGGTGAAGGCCCACGCCGTGCCGGTGAAGTTGTCGCCGGAGTAGCCCGTGACCTGGTAGCCGCTGGGCACCCGGAGCGAGGAGATGAGGGACGGCCCGCTGCCCGCGGCGGACAGTTGGGCGGCGGTGTAGCCGCCCAGCGCCAGGACGGCGTGGCCGCCGGCGTAGCCGGTGTCCTGGAAGACCGTCGTGCTGGAGGTGGTGGAAGGTACGCCGGTGACCGCGACGCACACCACCGAGTCGGCGGCGTTGGGCGCGGCGGTCGGCACGGTGACGTTGATCTGCCCGCCGCTGACCGTGTACGGCAGCGAGGCCGACGGGTTGTTCATCAGATAGACGCGGCTGACGGTGTTGGTGAGCGCCGGGATCTGGAGCCGGCCATCGGCGGGCCAGGTGAAGACGTGGGCGTACAGCGTGCCGTCCTTCTTGGTGGCCCTGCCCCAGGAGGGGTCGGTGGCGTAGGGGCTCGCGGTGGTGCCGTGGACGCTGTCGCCGTAGGTCGACATCCAGGAGGCGAGTCCCTGGAGGATGGTCACGGACCCGGCGGTGACCGTGCCGTCGCCCTTCGGGCCGATGTTGAGCAGGTAGTTGCCGTCCCGGGAGACGACGGTGACCAGTTCGCGGACGATGTCCGCCACGGACCGGTAGGAATTCTCCGACCCCGAGTTGTAACCCCAGGCGCCGTTCATGGTGGCGCAGGTCTCCCAGGGCCGGGACAGCGGCGCCGCGGGCACGGTCTGCTCCGGGCACATGAAGTCGCCGAGGCCGAGGTTGCGCTTGACCCGCTCGTTGACGACGAGTCCGGGCTTGCGCGCGATCAGCCAGTTGTAGAGGTCGAGGCCGTCGGCGCGGAGCCACCAGTCGTTCAGGGTGGGGCCGGCGGGCTCGCCGAACCAGTCGCCGTCGAACCACAGGACAGCCGGGTCGTAGCGGTCGAGCAGCTCCTGGAGCTGGGCCTTCATGTCGGCGATGTAGGCGCTGCGGGCGCTCAGCGAGGACATTGTGGTGAGGCCCCCTCGGTCGGTCTGGGAGGGGTGGTTCCAGTCCAGGATGGAGTAGTAGAGCCCGAACTTGACGCCCCGCGCCTCGCACTCGGTCTTGAGCGACGCCAGCAGGTCGCCCTGGTAGGCGGTGTAGTCGTGCAGGTTGTACGACTTGGTGCCGGTGGTGTCGGTGAAGCCGGGGACGCCCGAGTCCCACATGGCGAAGCCCTCGTGGTGCTTGGCGGTGATCACCAGGTATTTCATGCCGGCGTTGGCGGCCAGCGTGGCGGTGGTGGCGGCGTTGAAGGACGTCGGATTGAAGTGCGCGGACACCTGGGTCTGGTAGTTCGCCTTGGCCCAGTTCTCGTTGGTGAAGGCCCACTCGCCGTGGCCGAGGTAGGAGTAGGACCCGAAGTGGATGAACATGCCGAACCGGGCCTGATACCACCAGTCCATCTTCGCGGGAACGGTGTACGCCGCGGCGGGCGCGGCGTCCAGGAACTGGGGCAGCCCGAAGGCCACGGTGCCGCCGGCCAGTGCGGCGGCTTTGATGAGGGACCGTCGGCTCATGGGGACAGAGGACACAGGGCGACTCCTGCGGTGTGGGGGCGAAGGGGCGGGAGGGTGGGGGACCCGGCCGGTGAGCGCCGCGGACGCACTGGGCCCGGACTCGGCAGTCACGCGCGTACATCGGATGAATTTATAGAGTAGGGCGCGAACGGTGTCCAGGGCTGCGGCAAAGATGCGAGCTATTGCCCTACCCGTGAGCCGAACTCCGATGGCTGCTGCACGTAGAGATCGGGTCTCTCGCAGGGTCCGGTCGGCGGATCATTCCTGCGGGCGTGGCGGGCCGACCTCACCGGCTGAGTCGCTCGACGGCAGCGGAGGCGTCGTGTCGCACCTGCTCGGCCCGGCCCACCGCGTCGTCGGCCGCCCGCCGGCCGGCCTCGGCCTCCTGAGCGCTCGTCCGGGCCTCGGCATGGGCCTCGCGGGCCTGCCGCAACCGGTCCTCGGCGACGGCGACGGCCCGTCGGGCCTGCTCCACCCGGTCCTCCGCCTCGGCGACGGCCCTTCCGGCCTGTCCCACCCGGTCCTCCGCCTCGGCCGATGCCGCGGCGGCGGAAGCGGCTTCCTTGCGGGCTCCCCGCAGGCCTGCTTCGGCTGTCTTCGCCGCTTCGCGGGCCTCGGCGAGCCGGTGTTGCCGTTCGCGCCGCCGCTCGGCGAGTTCGTCGTGGCGGTCCGCCCGGGGCGGCGCCGGTTTCGACGGCGCGGGCTCGGTGGGAGCGGAGCGTGCGCCGGCCGCGGGGAGGTCGGTGGGCGGGGTGAGGGCACCGCTCAGCCGGCCGCGCGCCCACTGCTCGGCCGCCTCGGGGTCGGCGATGACCGCCCGCAGCGTGGACTCGACCTCCCGCTGGACGGCGTCGCTCAAGCGGTGGCCGGCCTCCTGGGCCAGTCCCGCCGCCTGCCGTGCCAGTTGCGAGATGACGCGCCACTGCTGGGAGCCGAGCTCACGCATCTGCGCGCTGTCCAGCTCGTCGTGCGCGCGACGCAGTGCTTCACCCAGCTGGAGAAACTGCCGTGCCTCCTCGGGCCGCCGGCGGACGAGCAGATTGGCGGCCCAGGCCGACAGGCTCGGTTTGCGCAGTGCGCGGATCGCGCGGGCGGTGCCGGGATCCCCGGCGGCCTTCGCGGCGCCGGCCTGCTCGTCGCGGCGCGCGACGAAGTCGCCGGGAGCACCGGTGTAGAGGTCGTCGCAGACCGCTTCCAGGTCCGGAGCTGCGCCGGACCGGCCCGCGGACCTTCTACGCGCGGCCACGTCCGCCTCCCCGGCCGGCGGCGGCCGCCGCGGTGGGGGCTGCGGCCGCGCTGCGGGTTGCTCCGGGCTCCATGCCCCCAGCCTGCTGCGCCGGGCGGTCGGGCGCACTTCGAATCCCGCGCCGGCACTCCAGCCCTCCTGCCCGCCGGCAACGCATCGCCCTCGTCGGCGGGCAGCGGCCTTCCGGCCGGTCCGCGCCGACTCAGGCGGGCAGTTCGGTGCCGGCCTGCTCGTTCACCATGTAGCGCGCGTACCAGGCGGGCCAGTCGGGATCCTCCGCGCCGGTGCGGGCCTCGTGCTCGCCGTGCGCCGCTGCGGCCCGGCGCATCGCGTCCGCCAGGTCGTCGGCCGAGGCGAACTCCGTGGTCGCGGCGTCCACCCGCCCGGGGAGCCGGGTGGTGATCTCCTGCAGGATCCAGCCGTTGCCGTCCGGATCATCGAAGGAGAGGAACGAGCCGTAGCTGTTCCGCCCGGGGTCGGGGCCGGGCACTCGGGCGTCGGTCCCGCCGTGGTGGAAGACGCCGCCGGCGTCGTGGAAGACGTCGCTCGGGTCGGCCCCCAGCCGCTTCAGCTCGCCGTGGGCGGCCTCGATGTCGGCGACGACGAGTTGCAGGCCCTCCGCCGAGCCCGGCTGCTGGTTCGTCACCGAGGTGCCGAAGATGACCGACGCCGGTGAGCCCGGGGGGGTCACCTGCACGACCCGGAAGTTCTCGTCGGGGGCGATGTCGGCGTCGAGGCGCCAGCCCAGCGCCGTATAGAAGTTCTTGGCGCGGTCCACGTCGGACACCGGCACCACGACTACTTCGAGTTTCATGTCCACGATTCGCGCCTCCCGCGGTCCCTTCTCACCCTAGGCAGGCATCAGGCCGGGCGCATGCGGGCGCGACCGCCCGCCTGCCGCCACCGGGCCGCATGGGGTGCGAGGTCCCTTCCGCGGTGCGAGGCTTGCAGCGTGCCCCGGGCGGGCCCGCGGGCCGCCGGCCCGCCCGGATCCGCGCTGACGGCAGGAGGGACAGCCATGAACTGCGTGACGCGCCCGCTGCTGTACGGAGCCGCGGCCGGAGCCGCCGGTACGACCGCGCTGAACATCGTCAGCTACGCGGACATGGCGCTGCGGGCCAGGCCCGCGAGCAGCACGCCCGAGGTGAGCTTGCGCAAACTCGCGGCGAAACTGCACGTGAGGATCCCCGGCGAGGGCGAGGAGCTGGACAACCGGGTCGCGGGCCTCGCCCCGCTGACCGGTTTCGCCTCAGGCCTCGCCATGGGAGCGGTGCTGGCCCTGGCCCGGAGCGCCGGCTGGCGCCCGTCCAAGGCCCCCGAATACGTCGTGGCCGCGGTCGGGGCGCTGATCGGCACGAACGGGCCGATGACCTTCCTGGGCGTGACCGACCCGCGCACCTGGTCGGCGTCGGACTGGGTCTCCGACATCGTCCCCCACCTCGCCTACGCGGCGGTGACGACCGCGGTGCTCGACCGGATGTACGCGACGGCCTCCGGCTGACGCGTGGCCGGCACGGCCGCGACGAGGCCGCGGTGCGGGAAGAGCGTCCGGCGCGCCCGCGGTCCGGGCGGCGGTCGCGCCCCTATGATGCACAGATGTTCGATTCCTTTCCTCCTCCCGATCGCTCACGCCACGAGGAGGTCCCGAGCGACTGGCCCTTCCTCCTGGCGCGGGCCGACCCGCCGGTCGACGGCGACCTGTGCTCGACCAGACGGAGCGACGTGGTCGTGGCCACCCGCGACGGCGGCTGGGAGGAGGCCGTGGTGTGGGCATGGACGTGGAACGACAACGGACACCCGGTCCGGTGGCGCTGCCAGGTCGAACTCGGCGGCCACGTCAGCTGGTACGTCCACGACAGCCACCTGATCCGTCCGGTGGAGGGGTGCTAGCCGTTCTCCCTACCCGGCAGGGGTGTGCCGTCCAGGAAAGCTCTGTAGGCGCGGGCGGCGTCCGGCTCGATCTCGGGGCGGGTGGGGCCGTAGCGGGTGTCGGTCCTGTCCTGCTTCGGGCCGGAGACCCAGAATTCCTCGCCGGTGTCGACGTCGTGGAAGTTCGCGTCGTAGAGCCCGGCGGCCCGTCGCAGGGTCCGCCCGTGGAAGTACGCGGTGCTCCAGGTCTTCGAGAAGTCCACCCACCCGATCCAGGACGGCCCGCGGTCGGTGTCGTAGCCGGTCTTCAGCTGCACGAACATGATCCGTCGGGGCATGCGCCCAGGGTGCCAGGGGCTCGCACTGAGCGCACCCACTTTTCGCGGGGCCCTTCCTGGTCGCGGGGCGACCGTTCTCACCCGATGTCGTCGGGCGCGAGGTCCGGGCGGAGGCGGTGCCAGGACGGGTGGCGGAGGAGGCCGGCGCGGGTCCAGGTCGTGTAGCCGACCTCGCCGACCAGGCGCGGCAGCGCCCACCTGGCGCGGGCGACCCGCGGTGCCGGACTGAACGGGCTGCGGCTGACCTCGGCGACCGTGAGAAGGGCAGCGAGGTCGCTCCGTTGCCGGTCGCTCCACCCTGTGCCGACGTTCCCGATGTACCGCAACTCCCCGTCCCTGTACTGGCCGAGCAGGAGGGCCCCGGGTAGCCCGGCGAGCCGGCCCTGCCCGGGGATCCAGCCGCCGACGATCGCGTCCACCGTCCGGACGTTGCGGATCTTGATCCACGAGCGGGACCGCACACCGGGCTCGTACGGGGATCCGGTCGCCTTGCACACGATGCCCTCCAGCCCCGCGGCGCGGGTGTGTTCGAGAGCCTGCGCGCCGTGCCCGACCAGGGCGCCGGGCACCGACCAGCTGGGCCCGTCGAGACCGAGCGAGACCAGGGCCTCGCGCCGCTCCGTCCACGGGCGCCCCGTCAGGTTCTCCGTCGCCAGGAAGGTGGCGTCGAACAGGACGAGGTGGGCCGGGACGGCCGTCGCCACCTGGGCGGCTCTGGCGGGTGAGCCGGCGAGCCCCATCCGGGACTGCAGCCGTTCGAAGTCCGGGCGCCCGTTCCCGTCGTACGCCACGATCTCGCCGTCCAGTACGGCCGGTACGCCGCCGAGCGCCTCCCCCAGGCCGCGCAACTCCGGGTAGGCCGGGGTGATGTCCAGGCCGGCGCGGGACCGCAGCAGCACCGAGCCGTCGCCGGGCAGGTAGACGGTGGCGCGCTGGCCGTCGTGCTTGGTCTCCACCGCCCAGCGGTCCTCGACGGCGGGCGCGGGCAGCGACCCCGGGGTGGCGAGCATGGGAGGGATCTCGGGAAGGACGGCCATGGGCGGACCGTCGCCGCTCCGGCCCGCGGCCACACCTGGCCGGTGCGTACTTCCCCCGTTCGGCGCAGCGCGCCGGCCCCCGGATGACGCGGGTCGCACGGAGCGGGCCCGATGCCCGGATCGTAAGGTTTCAGCGTCGACGGCTCCGACGCCCGGGTGCGGGCCTTCTGGGGGGGGACATCCGCCCCGGGACCTGACGGGCCCCCAGCCGACGACCACGAACGGGCAGGACGAAGGAATCCGGTGGAGATGCCAGAAGCAGCAGGCGCGCGGGTGGTCACGGGCGAGGAGCCCGGGTCGTTCGCGCGGAGTGTCCTCGCCCGGCGGCACCCCGCCCTCATCCGGCAGGTCCGGGATGCCTTCCCCTACCCGCCCGAGCGACAGCGAGCCCTGGACGCGCTGCTGGAGGAGACGCAGCACGGGGTGATCGCGCCGCTGCTGCCCGGGGCCCATGACGGCGAGCGGTGGGCGGTGTGGGGTGCGCCCCACGTCGGCCGGTCATGGTTCGACGTGCCGTTCCTGTGGGCGGAGAGCTACTTCTACCGCAGGCTCCTCGAAGCCGTCGGCTACTTCCGGCCGGGTCCGTGGCAGGGCATCGACCCCTTCGCGCCGTTCAAGCGCGCCGAGTTGGGCGGCGCCGCCGTGGCGGAGGAGTTGGCGGCGCTCGACGACGTGGCGGCGCTGCCGCTGGAAGCGCGGGACCAGGCCGTGCTCGGCGGCGCGCTGTGGGGCAACCGGGCCGACCTCGGCTTCCGCATCTCCGCCGGTCAGCCGCGCGAGGCGACCGATCCCGGCGACCCGGGCACCCGGGTCGTCGCGGACGACAGCGCCCCGTTCTGGCGGCACCTGGCGGAGTCCGCCCCCACCACCGTCCACCTGCTCGCCGACAACGCGGGCCGCGAGCTCATCCCCGACCTGATCCTGCTCGACCACCTGCTCCGCACCGGTCGCGCCGGGAAGGCCGTGCTGCACGTCAAGCCGTACCCGTACTTCGTCTCCGACGCCACGACGTCGGACGTCGTCGACTGCCTGCGCCGCATCACCGACGCCCCGGGCCGGGCGGGGCGGATCGGCGCCAGGCTGTGGGACGCCCTCACCGGCGGAAGGCTGACCGTGCGCACCCACCCCTTCTCCTGCGCGCCGCTCCCCTACGCCGACATGCCGGCGGACCTGCGCGCCGATCTCTCCGCAGCCGCCGTCACCGTCTCCAAGGGCGACCTGAACTACCGGCGCCTCGTGGGCGACAGGCGGTGGCCGGGCACAGCCGGCTTCGCGGAGCGCACCGCGGCTTTCCCCGGCCCCCTGCTGGCGCTGCGGACCCTGAAGTCGGACGTCGCCGTGGGGATCGAGGCGTCGACGCTCGACGCTCTGGAGGGCAGCGGCGAAGCGTGGCGGACGAGCGGCACCTACGCGGTGATCCAGTTCCGGCCCTGACCGGCACCGGCGGTCCGGGGAGTGTGCGCCCCCCGGACCGCGCGGGCACCGCAGTTGACGGCCTCTAGGCGGCGGGCCGGACCCGGGACGTACGGACGCGCTGCGCGACCAGCGCCAGGGCGCCGAAGGCGATGACGGCGGCGCTGTAGACGACCGCGGTCCTGTGCAGGCCCACGTCCGTGGTGGCGAACCCGGCGACGACGGCCGGGATGCTGAAGGCGAGGTAGGAGATCACGAAGGCGACCGCGAACAGCTCGCCCCGCTCGGCGGGTTCGGCGATACGGGCCAGCGTGCCGAAGCTGGCCAGGCCCGCCGCGCCGAAGCCGATGCCCGCGAGCGCCGTGCCGAGGGCGGCGGCGGTGACCGAGTTCACCTCGACGCCGGTCAGGCCCACGCCCGTGCCGACCACCAGCAGGGCCGCGCCGAGAGCCAGGGTGCGCTCCGTCGGCCAGCCGCGCAGCGCGAACGCCGTGACCGAGGCGGGTACGCAGAGCAACGTGACGACCAGGCCGCCGATGACGTGGCTGGACAGGCCGAACAGGCCGGCGGCCACCGACGGGCCGAGCGCGAGGTAGAGGCCGCCCAGGGCCCAGCTCGCCACCAGGATCGGCACCAGCGCGATCAGGTCGGCGCGCAGCCGGGGGGCGACGCCGAGGCGGGGTTGCAGCGAGCGTGCGGCGCCCGGCCGCAGCGCCGAGGTCTCCGGCAGCGCGGCGACGGCCAGGCCCGCCAGCACCAGGCCGGCGAGCAGCAGCACGTACACCAGCCGGGTCGGGTGCGGACCGTACTGCACCAGGAATCCGCAGCCGAGCGCGCCCAGGCCGAGGCCGAAGGTGGGCGCCGCACCGGTGATGACGCCCGCGCGGTGCGGTGCGTGCGGAGGGTTGAGGTCGACCAGGGTGGCGCCGAGGGTGGTCATGGCCGCGCCCGTGGCGACGCCCTGCACGAAACGGGCCACCAGCAGCAGCGAGACGTCACCGGCGACGATGAACAGCAGCATCGCCACCGCTTCGAGGGCGATCGCCGAGATCAGGACGGGGCGGCGGCCTATGTGGTCGGACAGCGCCCCGACCACCAGGAGCGAGCCGATCATGCCGACGACGTAGACCGCGAAGACGGTCGTCAGCATGGACGCGGAGAAGCTCCATTCATGCTGGTAGACGACGTAGAGCGGGGATGGCGCGCTGGAGGCGGCCATGAAGAGGACGAAGATCGCCGCGATGGCGGCGAAGGCGCCACCGCGGCTCAGCCCGCGCCGACCGGACACCCTGTCCGCTGCGGCCGGGGGCACGGGACTCCTGTCGTGGCGCATCCGCGCGACGGTCATACGGACCTCCGATTGCAGTGATCGTTGCGTTAGTGGTGGCTAGCCTAACGCAACGATCAGTGCGATAATTTCCGCATGGTTGAAGACGTCCACGTACGCCCCGGGGGCCGTTCCGCGCGGGTACGCGCGTCGGTGCACCGCGCCGTCGAGGAGCTGGTCGGCGCGGAGTCGGCCGACACCCTCACGATTCCCGCCGTCGCCGCACGCGCCGGGGTGCACCCGACCACGGTCTACCGGCGCTGGGGATCGGTGTCGCAACTGCTGGCCGACGTCGCCACCAGCCGGTTCAGCGGCGACGTCGTGGTGCCGGACACCGGCTCCCTGGCCGGCGACCTGGAGCGCTGGATGGGCGACGTCGCCACCGACCTCGCGGACCCCGACGTCCTGGCCCTGATGCGCGCGACCATCGGCTCGGGCCCGGAGGGCGGCTGCGCCTGCACCGTCGACCGCCACGAGCAGCTCGGCGCGATCATCGAGCGTGAAAGGGCGCGCGGCGGCGCGGCGCCCGACGTGGAGCGGGCCGTCGACCTGCTGCTCGGGCCGCTGTACTACCGGGCCGTCTTCAGCAGCCGGCCCGCGTCCAGCCAGTGGGCGCGCGGCCTGGTGGCCTCCCTGCTGGCGGACCGCGCGCCGTCGCTCTGAGGGCCGCCGCGACCGAGCCGAGTCCGTCGATTCGGCCGCGCACCGCCCCGCCGGCTACGTACAGTTGATCTACTGTCACCGACCGAGGGGCGCTGCGGGATGGCACGCCACAGAGCCCTGCTGATCGGGGCGAGCGACTACGAGATGCGCGGTGTCCCGCGGCTTCCCTTCGTCCCCGGTGACCTCGCCCGCCTCGGATCGGTGCTCGGGAACCGCGGCTTCGACGTCTCGGTCGTGGCCGCACGCGAAGGCGGCAGGCAGGTCTCGCGGAATTTCGTGGACGGCCAGGTGACCGGGTTCCTCCGGCGCGCGGGCAGGGACGACACGCTGCTCGTCCTGCTGAGCGGGCACGGCGTGCACGTGTCGGGGCGCGACTTCCTCGTCCCCGAGGACGTCCACGAGGACACCTACCCCTTCGAGTCCGGGTGCGTGGCGATCGACTGGAGCGCACACCTCGACGAGACTCCCGCCGGCCGCGTCGTCTTCCTGATCGACGCCTGCCGGGAGGGCATCGAGCAGGAGTCGATGGGCGGCCTCGCGAGCAGCCGGCGGTGGGGCCGGCGGAAGGTCGGTGCCGCGCTGCACCGCAAGGTGGCCTACGTCTACGCGTGCTCCGCCGGGCAGTTCGCGCTGTTCGTCCGGTCCCGGGACGAGCCCGTCGACCCGCTGGACGGTGTGCGTCCCGGCGAGTCGTTCAGCATCTTCTCGCGGTCGGTGGCGGACGTCATCACCGCCCATCCCGGTACGGAGGCGCTCGGCCTCCAGGACTTCCAGCACCGCGTCCAGGACCGGATCACCGAGCTGCACCGGGCGTACCGCAAGGCCGGGCAGCCGCAGACGCTGCGGGTCGTCACCGACATCCCGACCGGCGACTTCCCCTTCCTGCCGCCGCCGAGGACGCCGGGCGCGCGGCCGGGCAGAACCGCAGGACCGTCCGTCGCGCCTCCCCCTCCTCCCCCACAGGACGCCGGTACGCCGGCGCGCGCGGACACCGCGACGGCCGCCACCGCCCGTGCGCCCCGACCGGCCCGTAGGCCCCGACCGGCGCGCACGGCGCTCGCCGCGCTGGCCGCCTCCTGCGCGATCGGCGTCGCGGCCTGGGCGGTCACCACCTACGGCGGCAACTCCGACGACCCGGGCAAGTCATCGGGCTCGTCAGGACCGAGCATGCCGGCCGTGTCCGGCGTCGGCGCCCTGCCCGCCTGCACCCCGAGCGCCGTGGAGGTGACCTTGAGCAGCCTCCGGGCCACCTACGCACGCGACGACACCCCCGCCGTGCTGGTGACGGCGACGAACTCCTCGGACAGCGACTGCAAGGTCGATCTCGGCCCGGCGAAGGCGGTGCTGACGGTGACGAAGGCCGGCGGTGACGCGCCCTACTGGTCCTCGGCCGACTGCCTCACGACCACCGGAAGCCGGTGGTTCCTCGCGCCCTCCCACAAAGCCGTGACGAACACCGTGCGGTGGAACCGCCGACCGAGCGCTCCCCGGTGCGCGGCGCCTCTGGCGGGGACCGCGGCGCCGGGCACGTATCTGGCACAGGTGTCGGCGCCGCCGTTCGGAGAGGCGGAGACGTCCTTCGTCCTGGACTGAGAGCGCCGGGGCCAGGCCGGCTCAGGCGGGCAGTGGCGCGGATGCGGGCCCGTGGACGCGGACGAGCAGTGCGTCGGGGTCGGGTTCCGCCTGCAGGGCGAGCAGCAGCACCTCCCACAGCTCCCGCAGCCGGTCCTCGATGCCGGCCCGGCCGTCCATCGCGTCGGACACCGTGTGCAGGCCGAAGAAGGCGTAGACCACAGCGAGTCCGGCGGTCTCCGGCACCACCGAGACGGCCAACTCGCCCTGGGCCCGCGCCTCGCGCAGCAGCTCGGTCACCGTCGCGATCCACCCGGCGAAGGGGCCGGGCACGGCCGCGTCGATGGCCTTGCGCTCCGTCCACAGCCGCGACCCGGCGCGTACCACCACGTCGTCACGGAAGGCCCGCGCCACGGTGAAGCTCAGCGACACGAGTTTGTCCAGCGCCGGCGCGGACGACGCCCGGACCTGCGCGATGACCGCGGGCCAGGTGGCGAGCGTCGCCTCGATCACCGCGAGCGCGAGCTTCTCCTTGCTGGTGAAGTGGAAGTAGATCGCCCCGCTGGTGCGGCCGGACCGCGCGCTGATGTCGCTGATGCTGGTCCCGGCGTATCCGCGTTCCTCGAAAAGCTGCGCCGCGGCCTCCACGAGATACCTGCGCGTCGCCTCGGCACGTTCCTGCACATCCACTCCACAATTCCGCTCGCGGTCGAGCCGCCCGGCCGCGTGTCCCGCCCGGGGGGCAGCGGACGCGGCCAAGGCCTGCCATCAATGGGCAGCAATGTAGTGCCTGCGTGACTTCTCTCCGTTACATTCCGGAAGCAAGCGGGTGCGAATTCACCGGACGCGCGTTTCTCTTGTCATATGAGGGATTCGCTCGGCCTGCCACTCGCCTCCGACCGGACCGGGGACCTGAGCTGGTCCTGTACGGTTCCGCGCGAGCTGGTGCACCGTACGTCGGTGGCCGAGGTCCTGCTGACGGACGTGCGGGCGGAGCGGGCCGGGGGATTTCGCGCCGCGGCCTGCTGGCCCCGTTCGCACATCACTTTCCCGGGCGACGGCAGCGACCGGCACAGCCCGCTGCTCGTCGTGGAGACGCTGCGCCAGCTCGGCATCTACCTGCCGCTGCGGTGGTTCGGCGTGCCGCCGACCGCCCGGATGCTCATCGACGACCTGCGCTTCGTGCTGCACCCCGGCCGCGAGCCGCGGGTGGGTCTCGGCTGCACCGAGGTCACCTGCGACGTCGAGGTGACGGACCCGCGGCGGCGCCCGGACGGCCGCCTCGCCTCGGTGCGGCTGGCCGTCGCCTACCGGGCCGGCGGCCGGCTGTTCGCGCGTGCGGGGGGCGGCGCGCGATTCCTGTCCGAGGCGCGTTACGCGGCGGTCCGCGCCGACCGGCTCGGCTCCCCCCAGCCCGCGCCCGTACCCGGCGGGCGGCCCGACCCGGCGCTGCTCGGTGTCGCGCGGGCCGCCGACGTCGTCGTCGCCCGCCGCGCCGGCGGGCTGGCCGTCGAACCCGCCGACCCCGGCCACCCGTTCTACTTCGACCACGCCAGCGACCACGTGCCCGGCATGGTGCTGCTGGAGGCGGCCCGTCAGGCAGCCGCCGAGATCTCCGCCGGTTGCCTGCTGCGGCCGACCAGCGGCCGCATGGCCGCGGTGTCCTTCACCGAGTACGACCCGCCGGCCGTGGTGGACACCGTCGCACACGACCGGACCTGCGTCTTCCGGGTACGGCAGGGCGGCGGCGCGACCACCTACGGCGTCCTGGGCTTCGGGCGACACGACACGTGACACGGCGGAGTTGCTTGACTACGCCTCGTCGCCGTCCATAGCGTAATGAACGTTATGTTCTCGGCGGTGCCGGTGGCCGCGGAGAACTCTCCGCCACGCCCTTTGCCGCCCTGTCACGGCATCGGGAGGGTGTGCGGCCCCTCGTCGCCGGGAGCCGACGGAACGATCCTGCTCCGTGTGCTCCGGCACTCCCGAACGGAACTCCCGCCAGTGACCCACTCCGTGACTCAATCCGTGGCCCCGTCCCATCCCTCCGCCGCCGCGCCGCCCCCGGACGCGTCGGCCTCCGCGCCGCCCGCGCCGTCCCGCGAGTCCGCGCCACCGCTGTCCTGGACGCCGGCCGCGGTCGTCTTCGACTGCGACGGCACGCTCATGGACACCGAGCGGCACTGGCAGGACGCGCGCGACCTGACCCTGCGTGCCTACGGCCTGAACGCGGCGCCGGGATTCGCCGAGCGCGCGAAGGGCCTGCACTACACGGAGTGCGGGCAGCTCATGGCCGACGAGGCGGGCCGGCCCGAACTGGGCGGCGCGCTGACCGACGAGCTGCTCGCGGGCTTCCGCACCCTGGTGGCCGCCCGGCCCACCACCATGCCGGGCGCGCCGGAACTGGTCGCCCACGCCGCGAAGTTCGCACCGCTCGCGGTGGCCAGCAACTGCCCCGCCGACGTGGTCGAGACCTGCCTGTCCACCGCCGGTCTGCTGCCGTACTTCGACCACATCGTGGTCCCCGACGACACGGTCCGCCCCAAGCCCGCGCCCGACGTCTACCTCACCGCGGTCCGGCTGTGCGGCGCCGACCCCGCGCAGAGCCTCGCCGTGGAGGACTCGGCCTGCGGGGTGGAGTCCGCGCTGCGGGCCGGGCTGCGCGTCCTGGGCGTCGGCCCCTGGCCGGGCGAGGAGGCCGCCGCCCGCGTCGACCTGTGGGTCAGGCGGCTGGACGACCCGGACGTCTTCGCGTGGGCCGGCCGCCGCGCGGCCCGGGCGCTGGCCCGCTGACCCGGAAGGAGGTCCGGGCGCTGCGCGCGGCGTACGGGACGGTGGGTCGCGCCCACGGCCGGACCCTAGGCGCTGCCCCGCGGTTGGGGGTCGAGGCTCGGCTCCGCGGCACCGTCGCCGGGCGGCAAGGCGGCTCCGCCGGCCGGCTCGCCGGTCCCTGCGCCCGCTTCCACCGCCACCCCGCGGTGCAGTTGCCGTCCGACCAGCGCGCCGCCGAAGATGACGAAGCCCACTCCGATCAGCCAGCTCTGCACGGTCAGCACGGTGCCGACCGGGCCGTAGGTCACCGCGCTGGTCAAGGTCAGCGGCGAGAGCACCAGGATCGAGAAGACCCGCAGGCCCACCAGGCCGGCCATGGTGCACACCGCGCCGGTGAGGGCCGGCAGGCCCGGGACGCGGTTGCCGAGCAGGAAGCGCTGGCCCCACCAGAAGAAGAGCACCCCGCAGGCGAGGGTGAAGGCGATGCGCAGCCCGGCCGCCGGAGCCCCGCCGTCCAGCAGCGTGCCGCTCTGCGCCTCCACGAACAGATACGCCGTCAGCACCGCCAGCCACACCACCCGCCGCCACACCGCGTGCCAGGGCACCGCCGGCAGCTCCCATATCCGCTCGTAGCCGGTCGCCACGCTCGCCGCGAACGACAGGCCGAACACCGCGAGCGACGCGAGACTCAGCGCGCTGGTGGTGCTCAGCACCGCGCCCGGGGTGGAGAACAGCCGCCGCACGGTCCCCGCCGGGCGGCCCGACAGCCCCATGCCGTCCACGATCCACTGCGCGAAGCCCGCCCGCTGGTAAGGGACGGCCGCCGCCACCACGATCAGCAGCGGCATCAGCGTCACCAGTCCGAGCGCCGCGAACCCCATCGAACGGTGCATCAGCTCCACCTCGGCGCCCTGCCGCCAGATCCGTCCCGCGACCGAGCCCCGCCACGCCTCCCGCACCCGGGCCGCCGTCCCGCCCATCCCCGCCACCTCCGACCGCACCCCCGAGGCCCCGCGCGAACCGCCGCCCCTGCGGATACCCCGGCAGCCGCCCCGTACGCGTACGTCCGGGCACGCGGTCCCCCGCGCTCCCGCCGTCAGTGGACGAACCGGTAGCCGGTCCAGACCTGGACCCGGTCAGCCCGCTCAGGTCGAGGCCCCTGTCGAACCGGCCCTGCGGGATCGTCACCTGCCGGTCGCCGCCCACGCCGCGGTCCCGGAACGCCGACTGCCGCCGGGACCGAACGGGTTCTACGCGGCGGCCGTACGCGGTGCGCGGCGGCCGCTGCCACTCCGGGCGGCGGGGTGGCGCCCGGACGGGCGGAAAGCCGCTGTCACCGCGGGGTCAGCCTCAGCGCTCGCGCGCCGCTCTGCCAGACCGACCGGAGGTCGTCCCGGTCCGGCTCGCCGTCGGCGCCGACGCGGATGCCGTTGAACTTGGCGAAGGTCGGGTTGACCTGTGCCATGTGCGCATAGGCCGACAGGACGTCGGACTCCCTGGTGGCGACCTGCACGTCGGCCCAGCGGCGCCGGCCCTTGAGCCGGATCGCGACCGGCTCGCCGGTGCGCAGGTTGCGACCCCATCCGAAGGAGGTGCCGATCAGCAGATCGTCGCCTTCGGCGAGGTAGGCGACCGGGACCGAATAGCGGCGTTGCGACTTGCGGCCCACCACGTAGAGGGTGACCAGTCTGGTGCCGATGACCCGGGACAGGCCCGGTGTCCGCAGCAGGCCGCGGACCAGCACGTTCACCAGGCGCTGGCCGGGAAGTGTCCGCGCCCGCGCCTGGGGGCGGGAGCCGGCGGCGCCCGCGTTCGCGTCAGTGGTCATCGCTGCGCGTGGTGACCGGGTCGGCTTCGGTGATCCGCTTGTCGCTGGTCGAGGTCGGGACCGACCGCCTGACCGCCTTGGGCATCTCGCCGACGGTGAAGACGCGGACCTGGTCGCCGGCGGCGACGGCGAGGAAGGAGGCTTCCGACGGCACCTCGTCGGGCAGCTGGATCTCGTGCGGCCCGGCGTCGAGGCTGTCGTCGAGGACCCGCGCCGAGGTGCTCTTGGGCTCGGGCGGCGTGAAGGAGGTGTGCCAGAAGGCGTCCGCGGTGACGTGCGCGGGCTCCCTGAGCGTCACCTGCACCCGCCGCCGGTCGACGTCGTAGGCGATCCGGGCGCCGTCCTGGCCGCGTCGCCCGTCGGAGGTGCCGGCCTCGACCTGGGCGGCGATCACGCCGGGGATGCCGGCGAGTCCCTGGATGAAGTCCACCCGCGGGTTGCGCTTGGAGACCTCCTCGCGCAGGTGCTGCTTGGTCTCGGCCGGGACCATCCCGCCGAAGACCATGACGTCGAGGTCGGTGACGTCGTAGTCGTCCAGGACCTGGTCGAACTGGTTGGTCGCGTTCGCCTCGTAGCCCTTGGCGCGCAGGATGTCGACGGCGGCGACCAGGACGCCTGGGCTGCGGCCGACCACGAGAATGCGGCCGGGTGCCTCGGCGGCCGCGGGGGTGGTGCTCATCGTCAGATCTCCTCGGTGATGGATTCGAACCGGCCCCGCCCGTGCGAGGTGTGACGCACCACCAGGCCGCCCGCCGGGGTCCGTCCCACGCTGGTGGAGCGTAGCCGCACCCCGGGGACGGGCGGCTCCGCCGCACCGCGGGTCACCGGATCCGGTGAGCGCGTCCACCCCTTGCGACCGCCAACCGGGTCAAGCGGGCCGGCCCGGCGCCGTCCGTGCGGCGAGGTCGTCCTGGCGCGCGGAGGCGGCCGGCGGCTCACTCCTCCGGCTCGCGACCACGCAGAAGGGGTGGCCGGCCGGGTCGGTGAGAACCCGCCATCTGCCGCCGCCCGGCTGCCCGGCCGGCTTCGCCGCGCCCAGCGCCAGCAGGCGGGCCTCGGCCTCGTCCAGGTCCTCCTCGACCGTGAAGTCGAAGTGGAACTGCTGGGGCACCGTCTGCTCGGGCCAGCGGGGCGCACGGTAGCCGTCGACGCGCTGGAAGCCGATGAAGAGGCCGTCCTCACCGCTGAGGCCGGCGAAGTCCGCGTCGGAATCCGGGTGCGGGTCGAGGCCGGTGGCCTGCTGGTAGAAGGCCGCCAGCGCCTGCGGGTCCGGGCAGTCGAGCGTGATCGCGGTCAGCTTCATCCGCACGGGCGGGGCACCTCCGGGCCGGTCGGCGGGCACCGGCGAAGGCCGCGGTCCCCCTTGTGCCCGGGATCGTAGCCCGTGCCGCCGACCCCGCTCCACGGCCTTTCCGCGCGGAAGCTCCCGGGCGGCGGGACGGGCTCGGCATGGCGTCCCGGACGGTGCGCTCAGGTCAGGCGGATCACGTTCCACGACAGCGGCGGCAGGGTCGTACGGAGCACGCCGCCGGTGATCTGCGTACCGGCCAGCGGGCGCGGGACGACGCGCTCCGGTGCGGCCAGGGTGTTCGTGGCGTCGGGGTCGGGGTCGGTGAGGACGCTGTGCTCGACGACTCCTGCCAGGTCGGCGGCGGCGCCGTGCAGGGCGACCTCCAGGGGAAGGGGGTGGTGCTGGTCGCGGTTGACCGCGAAGACGGTGACCGCGCCGGTCTCGTCGTCCCGTACGGCGGTGGCGTGCAGCAGCGGCACCTCGCCGTGGCGGGCGGTGGCGTGCACGGGGCTTTCCGGCTCCACGCGCAGCACGCGTCCACGCCCGTACGCGGAGGCCTGGGCGAAGGGGAAGAAGGTGGTCTGGCGCCAGGCGGGGCCGCCGGGCTCGGTCATGATCGGGGCGATGACGTTGACGAGCTGGGCCAGGCAGGCCACCGTCACGCGGTCCGCGTGACGCAGCAGGGTGATCAGCAGGGAGCCGAGGACGACGGCGTCGGTGACGGAGTAGTTGTCCTCCAGCAGGCGCGGCGCGTGCGGCCAGTCGAGGGGATTGTCGCGCGCCTCCTGCTGGGAGCGCTGCATGTACCAGACGTTCCACTCGTCGAAGGAGATGTTGATCCGCTTGTCGGACTTCAGCCGGGCGCCCGCCGCGTCGCAGGTCGCGACGACGCTGCCGATGAAGGACTCCATGTCGGCGGCCGAGGCGAGGAAGGAGTCCCGGTCGCCGTCGACCTCCTCGTAGTAGGCGTGCATGGAGACGTAGTCGACCAGCTCGTAGGTGTGCTGCAGGACGGTGGACTCCCAGGCGCCGAAGGTCGGCATGGACCGGCCGGAGCTCCCGCAGGCGACGAGCTGCACGTCGGGGTCGACCATCCGCATGGCGCGGGCGGTCGCGGCGGCGAGTTTGCCGTAGTCCTCGGCGTCCTTGTGGCCTATCTGCCAGGGGCCGTCCATCTCGTTGCCCAGGCACCACAGGCGGATGCCGAAAGGCTCGGGGTCGCCGTGGGCGATCCGGCGGTCGGAGAGCCGGGTGCCGGCCGGGTGGTTGGCGTACTCCTGGAGTTCCAGGGCCTCGGTGACACCGCGGGTGCCGAGGTTGAGGGCCATCATCGGCTCGGCCTGCGGGCCCAGCTTGCCCAGGAAGCCCATGAATTCGGCGAGCCCGAAGGCGTTGGACTCGGTCGTGCGCCAGGCCGGGTCGAGGCGGTGCGGGCGCTCGTCCGCGGGCCCGACGCCGTCCTCCCAGCGGTAGCCGGACACGAAGTTGCCGCCGGGGTAGCGGATCGCGGTGACGCCCAGCTCGCGGATCAGGTCCAGGACGTCGGTGCGCAGCCCGTCGCCGTCGGCCGCGGGGTGGCCCGGCTCGTAGATGCCGGTGTAGACGCACCGGCCGAGGTGCTCGACGAAGGAGCCGAAGAGCCGGGGGTCCACCGGGGCCACGGTGAAGGCGGGGTCGAGGGCGAAGCGGGCGGGGTGGTTCATCGGGCGGGTGCCCTCTCTGCCGGCGAGGCGGGTCGGTGAGCGCTCACAATCGCCACTCCCCCGCCGGGTCGGTGCTTGCGCACCTGCGACCGGGTGAGTCCTACGGATCATGGCCGGACAATTGTTAGCGTTCACTCTGCCCGTCTGTCAAGGGCCGCCGCCCCGGCGCCGGGGCGGCGGCCGCGGGGGTCAGCCCGCGCTGAGGCCGGTACTGCGGACGGCCAGCCAGACAGCGGCCAGCGCGAGGACGCCGATGCCGGCGTAGCCGGCGGCGAGGACGAGGTGGAAGTGCCCGATCCGGTCGGCGGGCTGGAAGGTCTCCCGCGTCCGCAGGTGGCCGCGCGCCACGCAGGACAGCGTGGGCAGGACGCGCGGGCCCGTGCCGGTGGGCGTGGTTGACTGCCCCGGTGACCGATTACGACGTACTGCGCGTCTTCTGCGGAGCCGACGGCCGCCACGGCAACGAGTTGGCCGTCGTGAGGGACGGGGCCGACGTCGCCGACCCCGGGGAGCGCCAGGTGCTGGCCGGGAAGCTGGGATTCAGCGAGACCGTCTTCGTGGACGACCCCGAGCGGGGCGTCATCGACATCTACACGCCGACCCTGCGGCTGCCCTTCGCCGGACACCCCTGCGTGGGCACCGGCTGGCTGCTGGACCTGCCGGAGCTGGTCACACCGGCCGGCGTGGTGGGCGTGCGGCTCGACGGCGAATTCACCTGGATCGAGGCGATGGCGGCCTGGGCGCCGCCGCGCACGCTGCGGCAGTACGGCTCGGCCGAGGAGGTCGAGGCACTTGAGGTGCCGCCGGCGGGCGAGTGGGTCTACGCCTGGGCGTGGCAGGACAAGGCGGCGGGGCGGATCAGGGCCAGAGCCTTCCCCGGCCGCGACGACGGGATCGGCGAGGACGAGGCCACCGGTGCGGCCGCGCTGCTGCTCACCGACCGGCTCGGCCGCGCGCTCAACATCGCCCAGGGCCTCGGCTCACAGATCATGACGGCGCCGCGCCCCGACGGTCTGATCGAGGTGGGCGGCCGGGTGCGGCTGGACGGCCAGGAGTCGGCCTGACCTGAGGGTCCACGCCTCCCGGCCGGGTCGTCAGCCCGGGTGGGCGGACTTGGCGTTGTCCGCCGCGCTCGCCGTGGCCTCGCTGAGGAGCTGCCTGCCCAGGTCCAGCAGAGCGCGCCCGGCGGCGTACTCGTCGCCGATGACGGGCATGGGCGGGTCCTCCGGGTTGCGCACCGCGGTGGTGCGGGTGCGCAGGGTGTGGTCGCCGGTGTCGAGGGCGGCCCGCACCGTGGTGGCGTCCCGGTTCTCCTCGGCGATCTCCAGATTCAGCGTCCAGGTCTTGGTGCGCGGCTGCGCCGCGGTGTCGTGGTGCATCACGAGCCGTCCGTTCCCGTACGCGCGTAGGGGCGTCACCGGACGGCGGCGTACGCTGCCGCGCCCGGCCTCTTGGTGTCAGAAATCCTGCCCGGTTCCGAAAGCCGCAAACCGAACATAGCGGTCACATGTGTCACCCGTACGCACACGAAAGGGCCCCCGCGGACGGCAGCCCGCGGAGGCCCCTCCCTGCTCGGAACCGCCGGGCGGGAAACCCGGCGGCATGACCGCGAAGGTCGGTCGGCTGTCAGTCGACGGTGCCGGAAGCGGTGATGACGACCTTGGAGGAGGGCTTGCCGCTGCGCGAACCCTTGCCCTCGATCAGCTTGACCAGCTCCTCGCCCTCGACGACCTCGCCGAAGACGACGTGCTTGCCGTCCAGCCAGCTGGTGACGACGGTGGTGATGAAGAACTGCGAACCGTTGGAGTTCGGCCCGGCGTTCGCCATCGACAACAGGAAGGGGCGGTCGTGCTTGAGCTGGAAGTTCTCGTCCTTGAACTTCTCCCCGTAGATGCTCTTGCCGCCGCGCCCGTCACCGGAAGTGAAGTCGCCGCCCTGGAGCATGAATTCCGGGATGATCCGGTGGAAGGCGGAGCCCGCGTAGCCGAAGCCGTGCTCGCCGGTGGCCAGCTCGCGGAAGTTCCTGGCGGTCTCGGGCACCACGTCGTCGAACAGCCGGAAGACGATGCGTCCGGCCGGGGCGTCGTCGACGGAGATGTCGAAGTACACATTGTTCATGGGCCCCATCCTTGCATCCCCGGGGTCGCGGGCCGCGCGTCGGGGCCGCTTCCCGGCCGCGTCAGGCGGCGGACCGCTGCTCGCCGGCCTGTCGCGGCCGACCCGTAGCGGGCCGGGCGGCAGGGAGGGGCCGGGCGCGGGAGGATGGCCGGATGACCGACTTCCTCGCGATCGGCGAATCCGTCGCCGATATCGTCCGCACCCCGGACAGGCCCGACGTCCCGCACCCCGGCGGCAGTTCCGCGAACGTCGCCTACGGGCTCGCCCGGCTGGGGCGACGGGTCACGCTGCTCACCCAGCTCGGGCAGGACGAGGCGGGGCGGTTGATCGGCGCGCACCTGGCGTCCGCCGGGGTGGAGGTGCTGACCGACGGGCAGCCGGGCGTGGCCACCCCGACCGCGGTGGTGACGCTGGACGGGCACGGCGCGGCCTGGTACGACTTCGACATCGGCTGGACGCTGCGGCCGGTGGAGCTACCGGCGGGTGTGCGGCATGTGCATCTCGGGTCGATCGGCGCGGTGCAGCCGCCGGGCGCGGCTGCCGCCCTCGACGTGGTGGCGCGGCTGCGGGGGTCGGCGACGGTCAGCTACGACCCGAACGTACGCCCGGCGCTGCTGGGCGCGCGCGAGGAGGCGGCGGGCCGGGTGGAGCGGTGTGTGGCGCTGAGCGACGTGGTCAAGGCCAGCGACGAGGACCTTGCGTGGCTGTATCCGGGCGAGCAGCCCGGCACCGTGGCGCTGCGCTGGCTCGAACTCGGCCCGGCCGCCGTCTTCGTGACGCTCGGCGCGGAGGGCGCGCTGGCCTTCACCCGGGCCGGGCGGGTGACGGCGGCGCCGGTGCCCGCCGAGGTCGCCGACACGGTGGGGGCGGGCGACGCCTTCATGGCCGCCGCGCTGGACGCATTGGCCTCGCTCGGCCTGATCGGCGCGGCGGCCCGGCCCGGCCTGGCAGCCGGGCTCGACGGTCCCGCGCTCGCCCGGACGCTGCACCGGGCGGGTACCGCTGCCGCGCTGACGGTGTCGAGGGCGGGGGCGAACCCGCCCGACGCCGCGGAGTTGGCAGCGGCGCTCACGCGCTCCGGAGCGGTCAGCTAGGGCCTGTCCGGCGGATCTTGGCGGATCAGCCTGCGCGGTCAGTACCGCAGCACTGCTGCCACGCCGTCGGCGGCGAGGAGGGAGCCGTCGGGCACGAAGAGCACCTGGGAGTCGGCCTGTACGGCCCTCTCGACCATCTGCTCGACGACGTCGGTGGCCACATCGGCGTGGACAAGCCCTTCGACGTCCGGCCACGGGTCGGGCAGCGTCACCGGCTCCGGGTAGGGGACGACGTCAAGGATCCGAGCATCCTCGCTGATCCGGCCCGCCACCAGCAGGCCCTCCTCCACCAGCAGCCGGCGCACCCGCTTGTCGGCGACCGCGGTCCACACCTCCGGTGCGCCGCCGGCGTACCTCTGCTGGGAGCGTGCCTCTTCCGCCTCCTCGACGGCCTCGGCGATCTGCCCGACGCGGAATTCGTCCAGCAGGGGCGTGAGGCGCTTCGCCAGGTCGGGCTTCGGGTCCTTGTCCATACCGACCAGCGGCAACGTGCCGGCGACGCGGTCCCGGTGGACGGTGACGCCGTTGAAGATCGAGAGCGCCTTCTCGCCGCCGACGACGAACAGCGGCGCCCCGTTGTGCTCCTTGAGCGCCCTGCCGAGGTGGCTGTCGACGGTCCGCAGATACTGCTTGACCCGCTCCTGGTGCGACTCGTAAGGGGCGGCGCGGGGTATCGGTCCGGGAATCGAGTCCTCGGGGGAGGGAATCTGCGGCGCGGCGGGGAATCCGTAGCGCGTCACCTCGGCCAGTTCCTGTACCGAACCGTTGTAGAGCCGGCACATTTCCCGGTCGAGCACGAGAACCAGATACGGATGGGAGCGCTGCTCGGCGGCGACCGCATAGCGCGTCAGGAAAACCGTGGCGAATTCCACCCGCGGCTGGACGGGCGGCGATGTCAACTGCCAGACGCGAATGGGCTCCCCGGCGGCGATATGGACCACCAGCGCGCCGGCGGGGTGCAGGGGAAAGCCCGCCTCCTCGATGGCGTCCGGATCCAGCAGGCGGTCCCGCAGTTCCAGCTTCGCGTCCCGCGGGACGTCGGTGTCCGCGGCCAGTTGGCGCTTGGCCTGGGTCACGAGATCGCGCAGCAGGATCCGTTCCTTGTCGCCGAACGGCAGATCGGGATCGGTCGGCATGGCGAGCGTGATCGCGGGATACGGCCGCGGTGTGCGCAGGTCGGCCAGGACTTCGGGTGTCAGATCGTACGTGTCGGCCATGCCACCCTCACTGTGGTTGCGGCTGCGGGCAGGTGAAAGACGTGCGGGTCCGGGCGGGGAGCGGTCACCGGGCGCGTCGGTCGGGCGACCCCGCGGTACCGGCGGTCGGGGAACGTCACGGAACCCAGTGGCCGTTCTGCCGGCGGTGGTCGTGCGGCTGCTGCCGCTTGGCGAGCAGGGGGTCCTTCGACTGCCGCTCCGCATGCGGAATCTGCGTGTGGTAATAAAGCGGCTTTCCCTGTCCCCGCGCGCCCAGACCGTGTTGGCCCCTGGCCGGGGAGTTCTTGTTGCTCATGCCTTTCAGCTCCCCTCGATCGGCTTCCCCCGCGTACGGAAAGCCCCATTCGGGGCCGCCCGTTCGTACGATTCACGCTACGCCGTACCCGCGGCGGCTGCGACCGCGCCCTCGGCCGGCCGGTCGACTAAAATATCGACGAGTGCCCGACTTTCCCTGACGGCCGGTCGGCCGCGTATTCGGTTCGTCCCTCCACCACCACGGGAGCAGGAATGACCGGTGACCCCGAGCCCCTCAGCCCCGCCGCCCGCAAGGCGCTCGAAAAGGAGCTGTCCGATCTGCGCGAGGAGCGCAGCGCGGTCGCCGTCACCTTGCGGGGCGGTGACTCCGACGCGGCGGGCGACAGTGCCGACCAGGCCGACGAACTGCAGCGCGCCTCGGACGTCACGCGCCTGGACAACCGGATCGACGAGGTCACCGAGCGGCTGCACGACGCCGTCGTGAGCGGCCCGCCCAGCACCGACGTGGTGGGCGTCGGCAGCACCGTCACCGTACGGTTCGCCGACGGCACCACCGACACGCTGCACGTCGGCGAGGTCGCCGACGAGCAGGACCAGGCCCTGGTGACCGCCGACAGTCCGCTCGGCCGCGGGCTGCTCGGCCGCCGCGCCGGCGACGCGGTGGACTACGAGACGCCGCAGGGGCCGGCGTCCGCGCAGGTGGTCGCCATCGGCGACGCGGCCTGAGCGGGCGGGTGGCGCCACGCGGTGTGCGGCGCGGGCGCCCCCGCTTGCGGGCCGGGAAGCGAGGCGTTTGAGTGGGAGTGTCCCTCCTTCGCCAGGTGTTGCCACCCGGGCCGAGCAGGCCGGGGCGACCGGGCCGGCACGAGGCGCGGAGGCGGGAGACGCCACCGTCGCCGGCGTGCGGGACGACCGCCGCCCCGCGCGGTCCGCGGCGCCGACTCCCACGACGAGGGGAAGCAGCCATGGCGCATCACCACCACAAGTCCAACAAGGCCGTCGAGGGCGACCCCTACTCGGGGCACAGCCGCGGCATGCCGGAGCGCCCGGACGACGAGGAGCTGCGGGAACGCGCGGAGGAGGACCGCGAGGAGGTGGGTCTGCCGCCGGAGCCGCCGGGCCCGGCCGCCGGCGCGGACCGGGAGAATCCGTAGACGACCGCCCGGCCGGAGGTGAACGACGATGACCACCACCACGAACGACGACAACATCACCGCCTGGACCGAGCGGCTGCTGGTCGAGGCGCCCGATCTGGCGCCCGAGCAGGCCCGTTTCTTCGTCCACGAGCTGTACTTCGCGGCGCAGCGTGCGGTGGACAAGGAGCTGTGGGAGGCGAACTTCGTCCGCGACGAGTAGCCGGACCGCGGTTGTCCGGCCGGGCGCGGCGATCTGCCGCGCCCGGCCGGAGGGCGGTCAGCCGGAGTAGCCCGCGCCTTCGCGCGGGTAGGGGGGCCGGTCCGCGTCGTGCGGACGGGGGCGGTGGGCCGTCCGCAGCGGGCCCCGGGCCAGCCGGTGGGCGCCGAGCGCGGCGAGGACGGCGAGCAGGCCGCCGCCACCGGTCCACAGCCAGCGCGGCGACCACCAGGTGCCCGCCCAACCGCCGGCGGGTGCGACGTCGGGCGCGTTCGCGGAGACCACCGGGGCCACCGAGCCGTCGACCGCGTCGCGGCCGGCGGTGCCGTGCGAGGTGACCGTGATCGCCGCGCGCACCGGCTGGCCGAGGTCGGCCTCCGGCACGTCCAGCGCGGTCAGCCGCAGGTAGTAGGCGCCGCGCAGCGGGTCGTTGGACCAGGTGTCGGCGTAGGCGCGCACCGGGCGCAGGGTGCAGGCCAGTTCCACGGTCGCCGCGCCGGCGGCGGCCGTACGGGTCTGGGCGCCGTAACGGCACGGCTGGCGGCGGCGCAGTCCGTCGTAGACGTCGAGCTGCCAGGTCGAGGCGCCGTGCGTGGCGGCGGCCCCTGAGCCCGAGCCGAAGGTCACGGTCGCCTTGACCGTGACCTTCTGCCCGGTGTCAGCGGGCACCACCCAGTACAGGTAGTCGCCCGCCGACGCGCCGGCGGTGGCCTGCTGGCCCTGCTTGATCACGGTGGCGGTACGGAAGTTGGTGCCCGCCTCGGTGGGCGGCCCCTGTTCGCCCGAGGTCGCGCTCGCGCTGGGCGTGGCGCTCGGGGTGGCGTCGGCCGCGGCCCGGCCGGTCAGTACGGTCAGCGCGGTCGCGGCGAGCAGTCCCACCGCGGCCAAACGTCGTGCGGTGCGCATCAGGAGGTCCTCCCCGAGTTCATCCGCCAGCGGGCGGCCCAGCCGGTCAGCAGTCCGGCCACCGCGCCGGTGACGGCCAGCAGTCCCAGCAGCCACCAGCCGCGCCCGAGCCCGTAGAAGGCCACGTCGGACGGCTGGTCGGGGCTGTGCACCAGGTCGATGGACAGCTCGACGGGCAGGCCGGGGATGGTCTTGACGGAGGCCGGCGCGGAGAAGGAGTTGCCGACCTGGAGGCACACGGTCTCCGCGGGCGTGTCCGAGTCGGCCTTCGGCTTGGGGTAGCGGATGCCGGCCGAGACTGCGTCGGTACGCCCGGTGCCGCCCTCGTCGTCGCGCACGATCTCCCGCCCGTGCAGGGTGACGCCGCGCAGCAGGACGCCGTAGCCGGCGTTGACGGCCCGGTCGTCGCTGATGCTCACCGAGGCGCGCAGCTCCTGGCCGGGGCGTACGTCGACGCGGTACCAGCGGTTCTCGGAGAAGGTCTCCCGGTCGGAGTAGAGCCCCGCCTTGAGCACGGGCGCGTCCGCGCAGTTCGCGGCGCCGTCGGTGGCCACCGGGGTGATCACCGGGGCGGTGCTGCGGTTGACCAGCTGCTTCACCTTCGTGGTGAGCTGCGCGCGGTGCTGCACGGTGGTGTACGTGCCGCCGGTCGCCTCGGCGATGCAGCTGAGCTGGTTGCGGGTGGTGGAGTCGGGGATCAGGCCGAGCGTGTCGATGACCAGGTGGATGCCCTGGGCGGCGATGTCGCGGGCGACATCGCAGGGGTTGGCGTTGCAGGTGTCCTGGCCGTCGGTGATCAGCACCATCCTGGCGGTGCCGTCACCGCCCGCCTTGAGGTCGGCGGCCGCCGCGAGCAGGGCGGGGCCGATCGGGGTCCAGCCGGTGGGGGCGAGGGTGGCCACCGCGGTCTTGGCCTCGGTGCGGTTCAGCGGGCCGACCGGGTAGAGCTGCCTGGTGTCCTTGCAGCCGGTCTTGCGGTCGTTGCCCGGGTAGTCCGCGCCGAGGGTGCGTATCCCGAGGTTGACCTCCGGCGGCGTCGAGTCCAGGACGTCGTCGAAGGCCTGCTTGGCGGCGGACATCCGGCTCTGCCCGTCGATGTCCTTGGCCCGCATGGAGCCGCTGACGTCGAGGACGAGTTCGACCTTCGGTGCGGGTTGCGCCGCGGGTTCGTCCGCGGCGGCGCTCGCGGGCAGCAGCCCGCAGGCGAGGGTGGCCAGCAGGCCACCGGCCATTCCCGTGGCCACGAGTCTTCTCATGATCATCGCAGGATCGTAGTGAAGGTCCGGCCCAATCATGAAGTCGGCTGGTCAGCGCGAGGACCTGGCACCCGGAATGCCGGACTCCGTTCCGTCCGGGCGGACTTGGCCAAGTCTTTACAACCCGGGCGGGCGCCGCGTCGTCTCTGCTCCCGATCCCGGTACGGCCCGGGTCCGCGTCCGCTTCCGGGCGCGGCGGGCCCCGCGGGAGAAACGAGGAACGGGACATGCGCAGCACTTCACTCGCCGCCGGCGCGGCGGTGGTCCTGGCGGTGGCGGTCGCGGGAGCCGTCCCCGCCGCCGCCTCGGCCCCCGTCGGCCGGGCCCCCAGGACCCCGATGTGCACGACCTCGCAGCTGACCGGCGCGCTGGGCGGCGGGGACGCGGGCGCGGGCCACCTCTACCGCTATCTGGTCCTCACCAACCACAGCTCGACGACCTGCCACCTCACCGGCTACCCCGGGGTGTCGCTGCTCGACTCGGCCGGCAGGCAGATCGGACCGCCGGCCGACCGGCAGAGCAGCCGTTACGCGGCGGTGGTGCTGAAACCCGGGGGGTCGGCGAGCGACACGATCCACACCGTCAACCACCAGGGGACGTGCCTGCCGCCGTCGGCCAAGGTGCGGATATACCCGCCCGGCAACACCGCGGCGATGGTCATCCCCGGCACCATCACGAACTGCTACCACACCCTCACGGTCACGCCGATGGCTGCCGGGCGCAACGGCAGTGACCCGGTGACGGCACCGGCCCCGACCCCTACGTCCACCTCGGCCGCCGGCCGCCAGGTGCCGCAGGTCCCCTCGGGCGCGCCCGACACCGGCCTCGCCGCGACCGGTGGCGGCCACTCCCCCGCCATGACCGCGGGCGCGGCCGCCGGTAGCGCCCTCCTCGGCGGCCTGGCCGTCGCCACCGCCGCACGTCGCCGCCGCGGCGCCAGGGACTGAGCGTTGGCCGCCACCCCTGAGCCCTCCCCGCGCGGGGCGACCGCGTCACGGCCGCGGTCCCTCGCGCCACCGAGAGGTGGCCTGTCGCGCGGTGATCAGCCACCCCGGGGGCGCGCGCGACCACGGCGTGGCATCGCCGCCCGTACGCCGGCCGGTGCCCGGAAGGGGCGCGGGCAGGCGGCCGCCGGGCGGTGGCTGGTGGCCGCCGGCCGGTGCCCGGAAGGGGCGCGGGCAGGCGGCCGCCGGGCGGTGGCTGGTGGCCGCCACCGCCGCGGTCGCGGTGCTCACCGCGTGTACGGGTGCGACCGGGGGAAAGGGGGACGACGGGCCCGCCCCGACCCGGCCGGGCACGAGCGCCGCGTCGGCCGCGCCGACCACCACCACTGCCACACCGTCCGCCAGGGCGATGGCGAGGTCGGCGCCGGAAAGGCTGCGGATCCCCGGCATCGGGGTGGACACCGCCGTCATGTCGCTCGGCCTGGCAGCGGACGGCGCGGTGCGCGTACCGCCGATCGAGGCGCACGCGCCCGCCGGGTGGTACGACGGCTCGCCGACGCCCGGGCAGATCGGGCCGTCCGTGCTGCTGGGGCATGTGACGGTCGGGGAGTACGGCGACGGCGTCTTCCGGCACCTGGACCGCATGCGGCCGGGCGACAGGGTGACGGTCACCCGGGCCGACGGCAGCGACGCGGTCTTCGCCGTCGACAAGGTGCAGATCGTGGCGAAGCCGCGGTTCCCGACGGACGCGGTGTACGGGAACGTCGACCACCCCGCGCTGCGTCTCATCACGTGCGGCGGCACGAGGATCTCGGACGGCGGCGGCTACCCGGACAACGTGATCGTCTACGCCTCGCTGGTCGGCGGCCCGTGAACGACTGGCCGGCGGCGGTCAGCACCTCGGCGACAGGAGTGAGGGGAGCGGTCATCCGGCGAGACGAGCGCGCTGCCTCCGAACTGTTCGAAGCCGTCTACCCGCGGCTCGCGGGCTGGTGCCGCCGGCTGGTCGACGACGACGGCACGGCGCACGAGATCGCCGCGGAGGCCTTCACCCGGCTGTGGGCGCGCTGGACCAGGGTCGAGGAGCCGGGCGGCTTCCTCTACGTGACCGCGGCCAACCTGGTCCGCGACCACTGGCGCAAAATGGAGCGCGAGCGCCGCGCGCTGCGCCGGGTGACGACCGAGCAGTCCCTACGCCCGCAGGCGGAGGCGGCCGACCCGTCCGTACGCCTGCTGGTGCAGTCGCTCCCCGAGCGGCTGCGCAATCCCGTCCTCCTGTACTACTACGCCGACTTGCCGGTCCGTGAGGTGGCCGCGCTGCTTGGCCGGAACGAGGGAACCGTGAAGGCCGACCTGCACGCGGCACGCGAACTGCTCCGCGCCCGACTCGAGGGGCACCATGACCGGATTTCCTGACCACCAGGGGGGCGGCCTGGACGGCGAAGGCGCCGGCGGCGACCCGGTGGAGCCGCTGCTGCGGCAGCCGCCCGGGTATCTGGACGCGCCGCCCGGCTCTTTCGGGCGGATCCGGCGGCGGGCGGCGCGGCGGCGCAGGATGCGGGCGGCCGGCGGCGGCCTCGCGGCGGCCGTGGTGCTGACCGGTTCCGTCTATCTGGTGGGCGCGCTGACCTCGCACGACTCGGACGAGGTGGTGAGCCCGCCGGTCAGCGACTCGCTGACCAGCACAGCCCCTTCGACCCCGGGGCCGAGCCCGGACACGGCGCCGACCGTGAACCCCGCCCCGACCACGACCGCGACCACGGGCGGCCGCGGCACCCGGGGCGCCACCGGCACGGCCACCACGCCCCCCGGCCCGACGCCGACCAGGGACGCCGGCACGCAGACGGCGGGGGCGACCCCGATGTGCGCGACCTCGCAACTGTCCGCGGCGCTGGGCGGCGGCGACGCGGGCGCGGGCAGCCTCTTCCGCTATCTGGTGCTCACCAACCACAGCTCCACGGCCTGCCACCTCACCGGCTACCCGGGCCTGTCGATGCTGGACGCGAAGGGCGCGCAGATCGGTGCGCCGGCCGACCGGCAGCCGATGAGCTACCGCCCTGTGGTGCTGCGGCCGGGCGGGGCGGTGAGCGACACCATCCACACCGTCAACCAGCAGGGCACCTGCCTGCCCGCGTCGGTGAAGCTGCGCATCTACCCGCCGGGCAACACCGCATGGCTGGACTTCCCGGGCAGCGTGACCAACTGCGACAACCTCTTCACCGTCACCCCCTTCACCGCGGGCAGCACCGGTAATCCGCCGTCCTGAGGCGGTGACGATCGACACTGCGGAGTGTCACCGATTGGCTGCCGGTCTGGGAGCCGAACCGCCCCTGACCCGCCCGCCCATGTGCCCGCCGCGCTCCGGCGGATCCCCACCGGGGATCCGCCGGAGCGCCGCTGTTCAGGCCCTGGGCGGCGTCACAGCCGGCCCGCGCCGGACCCGCCGTCGACGATGTGCGGCACGGACCGGGGGTCGTCGACCCGGGTGCGCAGGGCCGGCGTCCAGCCGGCGCCCTGGGCGATCGGGGTGGCGGGGTGGGCGGCGTTGAAGGCGGCGAGCAGGTCGGCCGGGCGGCCGTTGACGTAGTTGTGGTCCTCCGTCATCGCGGTGCCCTTCCAGTACGCGATGGTCCGGTCCGCGGTGACCCCGGCCGGCAGGGTGAAGGCGTTGTTCTCGGCGACCAGTTGGGAGTGCACGCCGACGCCGAGGCTGTAGACGTAGGACGGCCCGTCGGTGACCACGTAGTGGTTGTTGTACGCGTCGACCTGGCCGAAGCGGACCCGCGGGGCGCGCTCGGCGATGTCCTTGAAGAGGTTGTGGTGCAAGGTGATGCGCAGGTGGCCGGCGTCGGTGGCGGCGGCGCCGTCGCTGTTGCCGAACAGCAGGGTCTTGTCGTGGTCGGTGAAGGCGTTCCAGGAGGCGGTCACCAGGTCGGCGCCCTTGACGATGTCGAGTTCGCCGTCGTGCTGCTGGTAGATGCGCCCGAAGTAGAGGGGCTGGTCGGCGTCGGGGCGGCGGCCGTCGGTGAAGGTGTCGTGGTCCACCCAGACGTGGGTGGAGGCGGTCACGACGAGGTTGTCGTACTCGGAGTTCCAGTTGCCGACCGCGGTGTCGGTCGGGTCCCACTGCGGGAAGCAGTCGAAGGCGTCCTCGAAGGTGAGGTTGCGGACGATGACGTTGTCGGAGCCGGACACCTGCAGGTCCAGGCCCAGCAGCCGAGGCTGCCGGCCGATGCCGACGATGGTGGTGTTGGAGCCGACCTTGAGTTCCACCTGGGCGGCCTGCTTCGCGGCGGAGGCGGCGCGGGCGTCCTCCAGCGCTCCGGCGGGCACCTCGGTCCTGCCCCACACGTCCGGGTCGTAGGCGGCGAGGTAGGCGTCCAGGCGGTAGCCGTCGGTGGCGTAGTCGTCGCAGGACAGCGGTGCGCCGGTGTCGTCGGCATTGCCGTCGACGGTGCCGGAGACCTGGATGATCTTGGGGGTGCTGCTGCCCTTGTCCAGGGCCGCGGCCAGCTGGGCGCGATCGGTGACGGTGAAGACGTGCGCGGCGTCGGCGGCCGCGCCGCCGGTGGTGCCCGCGCCCTGCGACGCCCAGCCGTCACCGGCGGGCAGCGCCTGACGGGCGTAGCGCGGCGGTTCGGCGCCGGTCCCGCAGTGCGCGGGCGCGGCGGCGAGCATCAGCGGGGCGGCGGAGACGAGCATGGCGATCATCGGGACATGGCTCTTACGCACTGCGGCTCCCGGTGGGGGGTGGGGGGTGGGGGGTGGGGGATGACGGCGTGCAGGAGACGGTGGGGGCGGTGGCCGCGGCGGTAGCCGGCGCTCAGCGGGCCGGCCACCGCCGCGGGGCTCACTTGGCGTGCCCGGCGAAGTCCGCCTGGGCGTCGTTGAGCTTGCCGGCGAGTTCGTCCGCGAAGTCCTTGGCGGTCATCTTGCCGAGCAGGACCTTCTGGAAGTCGGGCTCCGTGTCGGCCTTGGTGATGGTGTTCCAGTCCGGCAGGTAGTACGGGAACTGCACGATCTTGGTCTTGGGGTCGTTCAGCGACTCCATCGCCGCCTTGGTGGGCCTGGCGTCGTTGATCCACTGCTCCTGCTCCGCACCGGTGTTGGCGGGGACGGCGCCCGCGGCCTGGCTCCACAGGCTGTTCATCGGTTCGGAGGCGGCGAACTCGATGAACTTCCAGGCGGCGGCCTTGTTCTTGCCGGACTTGAACAGCCCCAGGCCGTCGACCGGGTTGGAGACGATGGTCCGCACCCCGCCGTCCTGCGAGGGCGGCAGCGGTATGCCGTCGACCTTGTCCTTGCCGAAGGCCTTGACGTGGTCGTTGTACGAGCCGAGGTTGTGCTGGAGCATGCCGACGTCGCCGTGGTCGAACTCGGCGACCATGTTGACGAAGTCGTTGTTCAGGTCGGCCTCGGGGGTCGACTTCTTGTACAGGCCGACGTATTTCTCCAGCGCCGCCACGTTCCTGGGGTCGTTGACGGTGGTCTTGTCGCCGTTCCAGAAGTCGTCGATGCCGGACTGGGCGTACATCATCTCCAGGGCCTGGGCGATCGACCCCTTGCCGCCGCGGATGGTGAAGCCGAACTTGTTCTTCGAGGCGTCGGTGAGGGTGGACGCCGCCTGGTAGAAGGCCGACCAGGTGGTGGGCGGCTGGAGTCCCGCGGCGCCGAAGAGGTCGGTGCGGTACCAGAGGGTGCCCTGGTTGGCGGAGGTGGGGAGTTCGTACATCTCCTTGCCCCGGCCGCCGGCCGCCTGGACGCCGGTGACCATGCCGGTGACGAGCCTGCCCTTCAGGCCGCTCTTGCCGATCCGGTCGGACAGCGGCTCCAGCGCGTTCTGCGCGACCATGTTGGCCAGGTACGCCGTGCCGACGCCGCCGACGTCGGGCAGTCCGCCGCCGGCGATGGCGGTGTCGTACTTCTTCTGCACGTCGGCGATCGGGATGCCGACGTACTCGACCTGGATGTCGGGGTACTTCTTCTCGAACGCGGCGATGATCTGCTTCCAGGCGTCGGTGCGCACACCGCCGTTGTTGTCCCAGAAGACGATCTTCCCCTTGCCGCTGCCCTCGCCGCCGGACTTGCCGCTGCCGGAGTCACCGCAGGCGGTGGCGGTCAGGGCGAGTGCTGCGGCGAGGGCGACGCCGGCGGCCGGCCGGGCTGTGCGCGGTCTGTGCTGCGGTCGTGGCATGGCGGCTCTTTCGGTTGTCGGGATCATCGGATGGTGCGGGCGGCGAGCGCGGCGGCCTCGTCGGGCGCGAGCCGGCCGTCGGCTACGGCGGTGACGACCCGCCGGGTGAGCGTGCCGCCCGCGGGTACGGTCAGCGGGGTGCGCCAGGCGAGTGCGGGCCCGACGCCGGGGTATTCGCGGGTCCTGACGAACCAGGGGTCGGTCGCGCGCAGCACGAGCGTCCACCGCTCGCCGGCCAGCGCGAGCCAGTCGGCCCGGCGGCCGTGCACGGCGTCCTCGCCCGCGGCGTCCGGCGTGAAGACCAGCGGTGGCGTGCCGGTACGCGGCGCCCGCCAGAAGAAGCCGCCGTATCCGGCGCCGGGGCGGCCGTTGGTGGCGGGGCTGCCGATACGCAGCGGCTCCGCGGTGGTGTTGGTCAGCGTGAAGGCGAGGTCCAGCTCCCACGCGGTGGGCGACAGCCGGCGGGTGCGGACGGTGCGTTGCTCGTGCAGCAGCTGGTCGCCGCCCGCGGTCCAGGACAGCTCCTCGGCGAAGCCGTCGTCGTCCCGCCGGGCCCAGCGCAGGTGGCGCTGCTCGCCGTGGTTGTCCAGTTCGGTCGGCCCCTGGTCGCGCACGTAGGTGCGGCCGCCCCAGAAGTTCCGCCCGGCCACGTCGGGCACCGCGATGCCCGCGCCGAGGTGGTGGAGGTGGTCGGCGGGCATCAGCTCGGTGACGGTGGCGCCGCCCAGGGTGGTCACGGGGTGCAGATACGGGCGCGGCGACAACCGCCCCCGCACGTCGGGCCGGTGGACGTACGTGGCCACCGTCCGGTCGCCGCAGCGCAGCGGCAGGCCGGCGGTCACCGGTGTGCCGCCTTCCGCCGTGCGGCACCGGCCCAGGGGGCGCCCAGTTCGGCGAACGTCGCCAGGCGCTCGGCCGCGGCGTCGACCAGGCCGTCCACGCCGTCCACCACCCGGCGGTGGGAGCGCTCCCCCGCAACGGTGTGCCAAAGGGACCCGGGGACCGGCCGGGGGTCTCCCGCGGTGCGTACCGCCTCGACGACCCGCATCAAGGCGCCGGTCTCCTGCGGCGGCACCAGCAGGCCGGCGCCGCCGGCGCGGTGCGCGAGCAGGTTCTCCAGCAGGTCGGTGCGGCAGTGGACGCGCTCCTCGGGGCCGTGCCCGGCCCGCTGGAGCAGCACCCGGTCCTGCTTGTACCACAGCGTGATCCGCCCCCTGCTGCCGTGCACCACGACGTAGGGTTCCGCCGCCGCCGCCGCGCACAAGGTGGCGGCCACCACGATCCGGGTGCCGCGTGCGGTGCGGACGCGGACGCATGAGGTGTCGTCGGACTCGATGTCGTGGGCGCGGAAGAGCTCGGTGCGGATCGAGTCGACGTCCTGCTCGCGGCTGCTGCCGTCCAGCCGCAGGGCGGTGGCGACCGCGTGCGCGAGCGGGTTGGTCAGCACGCCGTCGACCACGTCACGGCCGGCGAGGCGGCGCCGCCCGGACCAGGCGGCGCGGGTGAAGTAGTGCTCCTCGCGCACCCAGTTGCCGGCCGCGCCGATACCGCGCAGCTCGCCGACGGCGCCGTCCTCGATGAGCGCGCGCACCGCGGTGACCGCGTGCGAGCCGAGCGACTGGAAGCCGATCTGGCAGGCCCGGCCGGTGCCGGCCAACCCGGCGGCGAGCCGCCGGTATTCGGCCAGCGAGGGGGCGGGCGGCTTCTCCAGCAGGACGTCGGCGCCGCGTGACGCGGCGGTCAGCGCCAGGTCGGTGTGGGTGTGGATCGGGGTGCAGACGACCACCACGCCGGCGCCGGTCCGCTCAATCAGCTCGCCGAGGTCGGCGCCCTGCTCGGGCCGGCCGAGCCGGGTCAGCGCGGCGGCCTCCAGCGGCTGGACGTCGCACACCCCGGCCAGCCGGACGATGCCGCGGGCGGCGAGACGGCGCAGGTTGTCCAGGTGCCAGTGGCCGTGTCCGCGCCCGCCGGCCAGGACGACACGCACCGGTTCGCGGCCGGCCGCGGGGGCGCCGCTCATGCCGCTCACCCCTTCACCGCGCCGGCGCTGAAACCGGTGATGAGCCACTTCTGGATGAAGGCGAAGACGATCACCACGGGCACCGCCGCGATGACGCCGCCCGCGGCCAGCGCGCCCAGGTCGACGCTGTCGGCGCCGATCAGGGTGTTCAGGCCGACCGGGATCGTCTGCTTGTCCTGCTCGCTGAGGAACATCAGCGCGAAAAGGAAGTGGTTCCAGCTGTGCACGAAGGCGAAGGAGCCCACGGCGACCAGGCCGGGCCGCAGCATCGGCAGCACGACGGCGAAGAAGGCCCGCAGCCGGGTGCAGCCGTCGACCCAGGCGGCCTCCTCCAGCGCCTCGGGTATCCCCCGGATGAAGCCGCTGAGCAGGATGACGGACAGCGGCAGCTGGAAGACGGTCTCCGAGATGACCACGCTCCACAGCGAGTTGATCAGCTGCAGGTGGCGGAAGATCTGGAAGAGCGGGACGAGCATCAGCGCGCCGGGGACGAACTGCGAGCACAGCAGGGCGATCAGGAAGGCGGTCCTGCCCTTGAAGCGGAAGCGGGCCAGCGCGTATCCGCCGCTGAGGGCGACCACGGTGGTGAGGACCAGGGTGGCGACGCCGACCAGCATGCTGTTCTGGAAGAAGATCCCGAACGACCGGTCGTTCCAGACCTTGTCGAAGTGCGCGCCGGTGGCCGGCCACGGCAGCAGCGACGTGGAGCCGTCGGGGCGTACCGCGAACAGCAGCATCCAGTAGAAGGGGACCAGGGTGAACAGCAGGTACAGGCCCAGCGGCAGGTAGATCTGCCAGTGCGGCGGGCCGTCGGTGGGCCCGCGCCCGCGGCGCCCGCTCCGGCCGGAGCGGGGGACGGCGGCGGACGGTACGAGGGCGCCCTCCTCGACGAGTGCGGCGGTCATGTGCGGTCGCCTCCGAATTTGCTCAGGCGCAGGTAGAGGACGGAGAAGAACAGCAGGATCACGAAGGCGACGGTGGTCAGGGCCGAGGCGTAGCCGAAGTCGTGCCCGTCCAGGCCGGTGTTGGCGACGTAGAGCGGCAGCGTGGTGGTCTGGCCCGCGGGGCCGCCGCCCGTCAGCGTGTAGAGCAGGTCGACGTTGTTGAACTCCCAGACCGCCCGCAGCAGGGTGGACAGCACGATCGCGTCCTTCAGATGCGGCAGGGTGATGTGGAACAGCTGCCGCAGCCGGCTCGCGCCGTCGACGGACGCGGCCTCGTACAGCTCGCCGGGGATCGACTGGAGGTCGGCGAGCAGCAGGATCGCGAAGAAGGGGACGCCGCGCCACAGTTCGGCGAGCACCGCCGCCCAGAAGACGGTGTGCGGGTCGGACAGCACCGAGTGGCCGTAGGAGCCGATGCCGGCGTCCGCCAGGTAGCGGCTCATGCCCGTCGAGGGGTTGTAGAGCAGCATCCAGATGGTGGTGGTCAGCACGCCGGAGACCGCCCACGGGGAGAAGACCAGGGCGCGGGACAGCCCGCGGCCGACGAAGGTCTGGTTGACCAGCAGCGCGAGGGCCAGGCCGATGACGAGTTGCAGCGCGATCTCCACCACGACCCACCGCACGCTGAAGTCGAGGCTGTGCCAGAACCGCGGGTCGCCGGTGAAGATCCTGGTGAAGTTGGACATCCCCGCGAAGCCGTTGCGCCAGGGCTTGGTGACGTTGTAGTCCTGCAGGCTGTAGTAGAGGACGCTGATCATCGGGTAGGCGATGAAGGCGAGCATCAGCAGAGCTGCCGGGGCTATCAGCAGATACGGCAGGCGCCGGGTGCGCCGCCTGCGGTTCGTGACCGGGTGCTTCGCCACGGCGATGGCCATGACCGGGGGCTCCTTCGCTATGGAGGGCGTGTGGGGGTTCTCGGTCGCCCGGACGGACGAGTGGGGCGGCCCGGGTCAGCCCGCGTAGGGTTCCGGGACGTGGCCGGGTGCGGCCAGGAAGCGGAAGTCGCAGCCGGTGTCGGCCTGGGTGATCTGTTCCTGGTAGAGCGCGCCGTAGCCGCGGCCGTAACGCGCCGGCGGTGCCTGCAATCCGGCTCTGCGGCGGTCGAGTTCGGCGTCGGGGACGTCCAGGCGCAGGGTGCGGGCCGGCACGTCGAGGGTGATCGGGTCGCCGGTGCGGACCAGCGCAAGCGGGCCGCCGACGTAGGACTCGGGTGCGACGTGCAGGACGCAGGCCCCGTAACTGGTGCCGCTCATCCGGGCGTCGGAGATCCTGACCATGTCACGGACCCCCAGTTCGAGCAGGTGGTCGGGGATCGGGAGCATGCCGTACTCGGGCATGCCGGGGCCGCCGAGCGGGCCCGAGTTGCGCAGCACCAGCACGCTGTCCGCGGTGATGCCGAGGCCCGGGTCGTTGATGGTGGCCTGCAGGGTCCGGTAGTCGTCGAAGACGACGGCCGGACCGGTGTGGGTGAGCAGCCGCGGCTCGGCGGCGATGTGCTTGATGACGGCGCCGTCCGGGCACAGGTTGCCGCGGAGCACGGCGATCCCGCCCTCGCCGGCGAGCGGCCGCTCGGTGCCGCGGATGACGTCGTCGTCATGGACGGCGGCGCCGGCGAGCTGGTCGCGCAGGCTGGCGTGCGCGACGGTGGGCCGGTCCAGGTGCAGCAGGCCGGTGATCCGGGACAGCAGTCCCGGCAGGCCGCCGGCGAAGTGGAAGTCCTCCATCAGGTACCGGCCGCCGGGGCGTACGTTGGCGAGCACCGGGACCGTACGGGCCAGCCGGTCGAAGTCGTCCAGGGTGAGGCGGACTCCGGAGCGGCCGGCCATCGCGATCAGGTGGATGACGGCGTTGGTGGAGCCGCCCAGCGCCAGCACGGTGGTGACGGCGTCCTCGTACGCCTCGCGGGTGAGGATCGCGGACGGCTTCAGGTCGCACAGCACCAGATCCACGATCCGCGCGCCGCCGGCCGCCGCCATCCGCTCGTGGCCGGAGTCGACCGCGGGGATCGAGGACGCGCAGGGCATCGTCATGCCCAGCACCTCGGCCGCGGCGGTCAGCGTGGAGGCGGTGCCCATCGTCATGCAGTGGCCGGCGGAGCGGGCCAGACCGCTCTCCAGTTCGACCATCTCGCAGTCGCCGATCAGGCCGGCGCGCTTGTCGTCCCAGTACTTCCACATGTCGGTGCCCGAGCCCAGCACCCGGTCGCGCCAGTGGCCTGGCAGCATCGGCCCCGCGGGGACGAACAGCGCGGGCAGGTCGGCGCTCGCGGCGCCCATCAGCAGCGCCGGGGTGGTCTTGTCGCAGCCGCCGAGCAGCACCGCCCCGTCCACCGGGTAGGAGCGCAGCAGCTCCTCGGTCTCCATCGCCAGCAGGTTGCGGTAGAGCATCGGGGTGGGCTTCTGGAAGGTCTCGGAGAGGGTGGCCACCGGGAATTCCAGCGGGAAGCCGCCGGCCTGCCACACCCCGCGCTTGACGGCCTGGGCGCGGTCGCGCAGGTGGCTGTGGCAGGGGTTGATGTCGGACCAGGTGTTCAGCACCGCGATCACCGGTTTGCCGAGGTGCTCCTCGGCCAGGTAGCCCAGCTGCCTGGTCCTGGCCCGGTGGCTGAACGCCCGCAGGCCCTCTCCCTCGTACCAGCGGCTGCTGCGCAGCGGCGGCCGGCCGGCCGCTCCGTCCCCGGTCACAGTCCCCAGCCCTCCACCGCGGCGGCGACCTCGGCCCGGCGGGCCGGGGGCAGCGCGCTGCTGGGCGGCCGCACCTCGCGGCGGCACAGGCCGAGGGCGGCCAGCGCCTCCTTGACGACCGTCACGTTGTCGGCGGACTGCCGTGCCGCCCGCAGGTCCTCGAACGCCCGGATCTGCTCCCAGACCTTCATCGCGGCCGGGTAGTCGCCGGCCCGCAGCGCGGCGAGCATGTCCAGCGAGATCCGGGGCGCCACATTGGCCAGTCCCGAGGTGAAACCGGTCGCGCCGGCCGCGAAGTAGGCGGGCGCGTACAGCTCGGCCAGGCCCGCGAGCCACACGTAGCGCTCCAGGCCCGCGTCGCGGGCGAAGGCGGCGAAGCGGGCGGCGTCGGGCACCGCGTACTTCACGCCGATCACGTTGGGGCAGGCCTCCCCCAGGTCCGCCATCCAGCTGCCGTCGAGCAGCGGGTTGCGGATGTAGGGCACCACGCCCAGCTCGGGCACGGCCTCGGCGATCGCGCGGTGGTAGGCCACCCAGCCGTCCTGCGAGACGTACGGGTGCACGGGCTGGTGCACCATCACCATCCGCGCGCCGCAGTCGCGGGCGTGCTCGGCCGCGCCGATCGCGGACGGCAGGTCGTGGCCGACGCCGACGATCACGGTGGCCTCGCGGTGCGCGGTCTCGGCGAGGGTGTCCTGGACGACGACCTGCCGCTCCTGCGGGGTGAGGGCGTAGAACTCGCCGGTGTTCCCGTTCGGGGTGACGGTGCCGATGCCGCCGTCCAGCAGCCGGCGCAGCAGCAGCCGGTAGGCGGGCCTGTCGATGCCGCCGCCGGCGCCGAAGGGGATCACCGGGATCGCCACCACGCCGGCGAGCGCGGCCGTGAGCGCGGACCGGTCCATCACAGACCCTCCTGGTCGTCGGGGAAGGCGCGGCGGACGAAGTGCGCGATGTGCGCGTGCAGCAGCCGGCCGGCCTCCGGCGCGTCCCCGGCCAGCGCGACCCGCAGGATCTCCTGGTGCTCGTGCGCCTCCCGCTCCCACGACGGGTCGGCGGCCCAGGCGACGGTGGAGACCAGCGCGGCCTGGTCGCGGACCTCGTCGAGCATGCTGGCCAGCAGCGGGTTGCCGCACGGCAGGTAGAGCGCGCGGTGGAAGTCCCGGTTCGCGAGGCTCCGGTCGGCCCGGTCCTGCGCCTGCTCGGCCCTGACCAGCGCCTCCTGCGCCTCGGCCAGCGACGCCTCGCGGGTGATGGTCCTGCGCAGCGCCTCGGGTTCGAGCAGCAGGCGTACGTCGTAGACCTCGCGCGCCATCGCGGCGTCCACCGTCCGCACGGTCACGCCCTTGTACTGGCTCATGACCACGAGCCCGGTCCCGGCCAGCGTCTTCAGCGCCTCGCGGACCGGGGTCTTGGACACCCCGAACTGTGCCGCCAGGTCCGCCTCGACCAGGGCCTGTCCCGGGCTGAGCTGCCCGGTGAGGATGCGGTGCTTGATCGCTTCGAGGACGTACTGCGTCCGGGAGGGGATCGGGGTGGGAGCGAAGGTCATGGGCTCTCGGATTCTCGCGTATGACGTCTCATATATGACGTACGAAGTACGACGCGATGAAAGTAGGGCCGCCCGCGGCGGGCGTCAATGCCCTGCGCGGGATCCCTTCGCGGGCCGCGGGCGGCGCGGAACGCCGCCGCCCCCGTCACCGCGGGAGCGCGGGTGACGGGGGCGGCGGTCGGGTGCCGGCGTGTCGCGGCAGGTCAGCGGCAGTCGGGGTGGCCCCAGCCGTCGGCGTTCTTGGTGATCGGCTCGCCCGCGGCATAGGCGCGGCCGCAGCGGCAGCGGCCGGGGTATTTGGCCTTGAGGGTGCGCGCGGCGCCGCCGCTCCCGGCCCCGGCCGGTCCCCCGGCGGGGGCGGAGCCCCCCGCGCGGGGGGCCTTGCGAACGGTGTCGGGCGTACGCGGCGGGAGCGGCGAGCCGAGGTCGCTGCCGGCGGGCTCCTGGACGATGGCGGCGTGGCTGGCGGCGCGGTCCGCGAAGTCGTTGAGCCGGTCGCCGTCCACCTGATGGGCGGGCACGTAGCGGAAGTCCACCGAGCGGCCGGTCAGCAGCGCGTCGATCCGTACGACCAGCTCCTGGTTGGCCACCGGCTTGCCGGCGGAGGTCTTCCAGCCCTTGCGCTTCCAGCCGGGCAGCCAGGTCGTGACGGCCTTCATCGCGTACTGCGAGTCCATCCTGACCTCCAGCGCGACGTCGGCGTCGACCGCGGTCAGCAGCCGTTCCAGCGCGGTCAGTTCCGCGACGTTGTTGGTCGCGGTGCCCAGCGGACCGGCCTCCCAGCGAACCGGTTCTCCCCGGTCGTCGGCGATGACCCAGGCCCATGCCGCAGGCCCCGGATTGCCCTTCGATGCCCCGTCACACGCGGCGATGATGCGTTCACCCACGACACCGAGCATGCCAGGCGACCACCGGGGAAAGCACATCGCCCCCCCGGCGCCGCGCCCGGGCGCTCCGCATGCGGGCGGCACGGACGTCGCCGAGCATGGGTACCGACAGGACCACCCCCGTGGCGAGAGGGCGCCGGATGGGCAAGGGAGCCGAAGGCCCGGCGCGGCACGAGCGGCCGGAGGCCGACACAGCGGAACTGCGGCAGATCGAGGCCATGAACCGGTTCGGGTCGCGGCCGAACGAGGACGACGCCGGGGCGGCGGCCGAACCCGGCACCGTGCCCGCGGCGGATTCCGCAACCGGGGCCGGTACCGGTCCCGCGCGGCCGCGGCTGCGCGACGCGCTGGTGCTCGAAGCCGGCCACGACCTGGCGGAGGCCGAATCCCTGTCCACCGCCCTCAGGACGGTGAGCAGGCTCTCCGCCCCGGATTTCGCCCTCGACGGCATAGTGGTCTTCGGCGTCACCGACAAGTTCATCAACGTGCTCGGCCAGTACGGATACCGCAGCAGCGAGGCCCAGCGGGTCTTCCGGATGCCGGTGACGACCGACTTCCCGGCCACCGAGGTGGTCAAGTCGGGACGGCCGGTCTACCTGTCCTCGCCCGACGAGTACAGCGAGCGCTACCCCGCCACCTGGCCGATCGCCGCCCGGTTCGGCCGGCAGTCGTGGGCCTTCCTGCCGCTGGTGACCTCGGGGCGGATCAGCGCGGTGTGCCTGCTGGCCTTCGACCGGCCGATGGCCTTCACCGCCGACGAGCGGGCCCTGCTGGTGCTGACCGCCCGGCTGGTCGCCCAGGCGCTGGAGCGGACCAGGACCAGCAGCGCGGAGCTGGCCCTGTCCCGGGGGCTGCGGCGCAGCATGGGCGCGACGGCTCCGGCGGCGCCCGGACTGACGGTGGCCACCCGCTACGTGCCGACCGGCGGCGGTCTGGTGGTCGGCGGCGACTGGTACGACGTGATCAACCTGCCGGACGGCCGGCTGGCCGTGGTGATCGGCGACGTGCAGGGCCACGACGTGCACGCGGCCGGGCTGATGGCCCAGCTGCGGACCGCCGTGCACGCCTACGCCGCCGAGGGCCACGGCCCTGACGCGGTGCTGGCCAGGTCGTCGCGCTTCCTGGCCGCGGTCGACGAGGACCGCTTCGCCACCTGCATCTACATCGAGGCGGAGCCCGCCACCGGAATGCTGCACATCGCCAGGGCCGGCCATCCGCACCCGGTGCTGCGGCTGCCGGACGGCACCTGCATGCTCAAGCACGTCGGAGGCGGCCTGCCGCTCGGCCTGATGCCGGGCGCCGAGGACTACCCGGTCACCGACCTGGAGCTGCGGCCCGACGAGATCCTGATGCTGTGCACGGACGGCCTGATCGAGACCGGCGGCCACGACATGTACAGCGGCTGGATCCGGGTCAGGGACGCGCTGTCCCCCGGCCCGACCGAGGACCTGGAAGGCATCGCCGACCGCCTGATCAACGCCGTCCACAACCCCGTCCAACAGGCCGGGCAGGCGGCGGACGAGGAGGTCGGGCGGCGCGAGCCGGACGCGGCGGGCGTACGCGCGGACCTGGCGCCGCGCAACGAGGACGACATCGCGCTGCTGCTGCTGCGCCGCGATGCCGGGGTGCACCATCGGGCGGTGCCCGAGCGCCGGCTGGTGCTGACCATCGACCAGGACCAGGCCGAGGGCCTGGCGGAGGCGCGGGCCGAGCTGCAGGCGCTGCTGCACGACTGGGCGCAGCCCGACCAGGTGGACACCGCGGTGCTGCTGACCTCGGAGCTGGTCGGCAACGTCCTGGTGCACACCGACCAGTCGGCGGCGCTCAGCGCGTCGGTGACCGGCGAGCCGGGGCGGCGCGTGCTGCGGGTGGAGGTCTCCGACGGCGGCGACGAGCTGCCGCACCAGCGGACGCCGGGCGAGATGGCGTCCTCGGGCCGCGGCCTGATGCTGCTCGACATCCTGTCGGGCCAGTGGAGCGTCCGGCCGGAATCGGAGGGCAAGACGGTGTGGTTCTCGCTGTGGGAGGACGAGGAGCCGACCCACGAGGAGCCGGCCGGTTCCGATCCGCTGTCCGGTTTCGCGGACTGAGGGCGCCCGGCGCCCGGCTTCCCGGACGGCGGGCGCCCCCGGGCACCGCGGCCTTACGCCGTCAGGCGCGCGGCATCGCGTCCGCGACCTGCTCGCGCAGCTCCTCCGGCGACAGGTACGCGTCGGTGTACTCGAAGTCCCGCAGGGTGGCGGGCTGGCGGGACTGGAAGCCGGTGCGGACGTAGTCGAAGCCGGCCACCGCGTTGAGCAGCCAGTTGGTCATCACCCGGGTCTTGGCGACGTTGGTGCGCAGCGCCGACCAGTGGTAGCCGCGGGCGACGGCCTGCGCGGGCAGGCCGCGCAGCTCGATGCCCAGCGGCTTGGAGACCGCGTCCCGGCCCCCGAGGTCGACCACCAGGCCGAGGTCCTTGTGCCGGTACGGCCGCATGGGCTGGTTCCTGATCGCGGCGATGACGTTGTCCGCGACCACGGCGCCCTGCCGCATCGCGTGCTGCGCGGTGGGCGGGCAGACGGCGCCCTCCTCGCCCTTGGCCAGGTCCGGTACGGCCGCGGCGTCGCCGAGCGCGTAGACCCCGTCGGCGCCGGGCAGCGTCATCTCCGGGGTGACGGCGAGCCGGCCGCGTACGGTCTCCGCGCCGAGGGTCGCGATCAGCGGGCTCGCGACGACCCCCGCGGTCCAGATCAGGGTGCGGCAGGGCACCGCCCGGCCGTCGGTGAAGGTGACCTCCTCGGGGCCGGCCTTGGCGATGGAGACACCCAGCGAGATCTCCACTCCGCGGTCGGTGAGGATCTTCTGCGCGCTCGTACCCAGCTTCTCGCCCAGCTCCGGCATCAGCCGGGGCGCGATGTCGATGAGGTGCCACTTGATCAGCTTCGGGTCGAGCCGCGGGTAGCGGTGCACCGCCTCGGCGGTCAGCCGTTGCAGGCAGGCCGCGGTTTCGGTGCCCGCGTAGCCGCCGCCGACGACCACGAACTGCAGCCGGGAGGCCCGCTCGGCCTCGTCGTGCGAGGCGTCGGCGAGGTCGAGCTGCGAGATCACGTGGTCGCGGACGTAGGCGGCCTCGGCGAGGGTCTTCATCCCGCGCGCGTTGTCGACCAGGCCGGGGATGTCGAAGGTGCGGGTGACGCTGCCGGGGGCGAGCACGATGTGGTCGTAGGACTCGTTGACGATCTCGTCCGTTATCGTGCGCACCACGCAGACCTTGGCCTTGGTGTCCACGCCGATCGCGCCGCCGGGGACGATCCGGGTGCGGTACTTCTTGCTGCGGCGCAGCGACACCGCGATCGACTGCGGCGTCAGGATGCCGGAGGCCACCTGCGGCAGCAGCGGCAGGTAGAGCTGGTAGGAGAACGGGGTCACCAGGCAGATGTCCGCCTCGTCGTGGCCGAGGCTGCGCTCGAGCCGGCGCACGCACCCCACCCCGGCGAATCCCGCGCCCACCACGAGGATCTTCGGTCGTGCCACGCTGTCCGTCCCTTCTGGGGCCACCGTCGGTCGGGGTGACGTCTGCCCGCCTGCGGCGGCTTCGCACCTCCTGTCCTACCGCGCCCTCCCCCGCCCCGCCAGCGGGGTGGTACGGCCGGGGTCGGTTTGCCCGGCGGCTCGCTAACATGCTGGTGCTCCCGCACGGTTCGCCCTCGCTTCCCCGGGGCCGCGAACGGCCCCGGTCCCCCCGCATCCGGAGGTAGACATGCGCAAGCGGCACTCTCGGTTACGTTCCCTGGGCACGGTCGCGGCCCTCGCCGCACTCGGCGGTACGGCCGGCATGGCGTCGGCCGGCGCCGCCCCGCTCTCACCGGTACCGATCGGCCCCGGCCAGACCTTCGTCGGGCAGGTCAACGGCGTGACGATCGGCGCGGTGATCAAGGTCGCCTGCTTCGGTCCCGTCACCCCCACCTCGACCGGGCACCCGCTCACCGGCCAGACCGTGTCCGTGCAGCTCATCGCGGGCACCGCGCCGGCCCAGGCCACCGTCGGCTACACCGGCGCGTCCGCCACGCACGACCTGGTCGGCTTCGGTAACGCCACCTCGGTCACGCCCGTCACCGACATCAAGGCGTACGGGATCGGCGCGGCCATCCCGGCGACGCTGAACCTGCCCTGCTTCGGCACCGGCACGGTCTCCTTCGTCCCCGCGCCGACCAGCCCCGGCGCGCAGACCGCCACCGTCGGCGTCAGCTACGTCAGCATCGGCGTCAGTTCCGGGAGCTGAGCCCGGCGCCGGCGGCGCCCGCCGTGCTGCCGCCGTCCTCCGCACCGGGTCCACCGGCGGCGGAGCGGGCGACGAGGCGGCCGCGGCGGCGGGCGCCGCCGCGCTCCAGCGACATCGACAGCACGGCGAGCAGCAGCGCCCCGCCGGCCAGGGCCACGCCGACCCAGTTCGCCGCGGTGTAGGCGTGGCCGGCCGAGATGACCAGGCCGCCGATCCAGGCCGCGAGCGCGTTGCCGAGATTGAAGGCGCCGATGTTGAGCGCCGAGGCGAGGGTCGGGGCGCCCGCGGCCTGGTCGAGCACCCGCTTCTGCAGCGGTGGCGTGGTCGCGAAGCCGAGGGCGCCGATCGCGAAGACGGTGGCCGCGGCCGCGGCCTTGTGGTGCGCGGTCACCGTGAAGAGCGCGAGCACCACCGCGAGGCCGCCGAGCGCGGTCATCAGCATGGGCATCAGCCGGCGGTCGGCGAGCCGGCCGCCGACCAGGTTGCCCACCACCATGCCCAGCCCGAGCAGCACCAGCAGCCAGGTCACCGAGCCGTCGGCGTATCCGGTGACGTCGGTCATCATCGGCACCAGGTAGGTGACGGCCGCGAAGACCCCGCCGAAGCCGAGCACGGTCATGCCCATCGCGAGCAGCACCTGGACGTTGCGCAGGACCGCGAGTTCGTGGCGCAGGCTGACGCCCGGAGGGCGGGGCAGGTCGGGCACCAGGCGGGCGACGCCGAGCAGCCCGAGTACGCCGAGCGCGGCGACGAGGACGAAGGTGATCCGCCAGCCGGCGCCCTGCCCGACGAGGGTGCCCAGCGGCACGCCGACGACGTTGGCGACGGTCAGTCCGGTGAACATCGTGGCGATGGCGCCGGCCCGCTTGGCCGGCGGCACCACCTCGGCGGCGACGACCGAGCCGATGCCGAAGAAGGCGCCGTGCGCGAGCGAGGTGACCACCCGGCCGATCAGCATGACGGCGAAGACCGGGGCAGCGGCCGATATGAGGTTGCCGACCACGAAGAGGCCCATCAGCAGCATCAGCATCCGCTTGCGGGTCACCTTGGTGCCCAGCGCGGTCATCAGCGGGGCGCCGGCGACCACGCCGAGCGCGTAGCCGGTGACCAGCAGCCCCGCGGTCGGCACCGAGACGCCGAAGTCGCCGGCGACCTGGGGCAGCAGCCCGATGATGACGAATTCCGTGGTGCCGATCCCGAAGGCCCCGATGGCCAGGGCCAGCAGCGCGAGAGGCATGAGGGGCACCCTTCCCGAGTGAGTGCAGGAGCGTCTTACAAGCGTGGACAATAATTGCATACGCGGGTTAATTGCAAGCGCGTTAGAGTGGTGCATGCGCCCAAAACGGCACCGGGGCCGGGCGCGGGACCGCCCGCCGAGGGCCTGGAGGACCGATGACCGCCACCGATCCGGCACTGACCGCACTCGCCGACGGCTGGTGCGCGCTGTCCCTGCTGCACGGCCGCATCGAGGCGCACATCGAGCGGGCGCTGCAGGGCGGCCACGGGCTGAGCGTCCGCGAGTTCTCGCTGCTCGACGTGCTCAGCAGGCAGCACGACGGCGTCGGCGGGCGCCTGCAGATGAAGCAGGTCGCCGACGCCGTGGTCCTCAGCCAGTCCGCGACCACCCGCCTGGTCACCCGCCTGGAGGAACGCGGCCTGCTGGCCCGCTATCTCTGCCCGACCGACCGCCGCGGCATCTACACCGACGTCACCCCCGCGGGCGCCGACCTGCTCGCCGCGGCCCGCCCGACCAACAACGCGGCCCTGCGCGAGGCCCTGGACCAGGCAGCCGGCGACCCGCACCTGGCGCCGCTGGTCACCGCCGTCGAGCAGATCCGCGGCCCGGTCCCGGCCTGAGCCGCACCGTCCCGGCACCGGCAACCGGCACCGGGACGGACGGTGTCGCGGTCGCGAGAGCGCCGCGCGTCCGGGCCGTACGAGGTTCCGGTCAGGAGAAGAAGCGCACCTCCCGGTGGCACGGGGACGGGCCGTCGAGCAGGCCGTGGTCGTCGCGGTCGCGCAGCCAGCGGTCGAAGAAGGCCACCAGGTAGGCGCGCTGGGCGCGGACCGCGCGCCCGGGGTCGAGGGCGCCGAGGTTCGCCGGCACGGTGCCGGCGGGAAGGTGCAGGCGGCGGGCGATCTGCGGGATCAGCGTCTCGGCGTCAGTGAAGGTCGCGTGCTCGGACCCGGCCAGGCTCAGACCGCGGTGCCAGCCGCGGCTGTGACGCCACAGCGCATCCCAGGAGGGCACCGTACGACGGGTGTTGCCGTCCTTGCCGACCAGCAGGAACGGGCGGTCGAGGCCGCCGGCGGCCACCGGCGGGAGGTAGCCGCGGTCGGCGTCGTCCTCGACGTAGGCGGTGACGCCGTCGAAGTTCGCACCGGCCGCGATCCGCGGGTCGCCGTACATCGCCTGAAGCGCGGTGAAACCGCCCGCCGACTGGCCGAACATCCCGACCCGCGCGAAGTCGGGCAGGCCGCGCAGCGGCCGGGGCAGCGCGTCGGGCAGGCGGTCGAGGACGAAGCCGATGTCGGCGACCCTCACGTCAAGGACCTTGCGCAGCAGCGGCGCCACCCGTGCCGGGTCGGGGTGCTCGGGATCGGGTACGACCTTCGCCAGCTCGGCGGGCAGCACGGTGGACTCGACGCGGCCGCCGGGGAATTCCACGGCGGCCGCGTCATAGGTGTGGTCGACCGTCAGGACCGCGTAGCCGCGTGAGGCGAGGTCGTCGCACAAGGTGCTGTTCAGCGAGCGCGGATCGCCGGCGCCGGGCGAGTAGAGCACCAGCGGGAAGGGTCCCGCGGCCGCGGGCGCACCCTGGTGCGCGTGGGTACGGGTGGCCGCCCAGTCCACCCGGGCGGCGGGCACCCCGGTGTAGCCGGCCAGTTCGGCGAAGCCGGCCGCCTCCCCCGGCAGCATCTGCGGGGCGCCTGGACCGGGGCGGACGCCCTGGGCCGGGTAGCGCAGGCTCACCATCAACTCGCGGTAGGGCTGCGGCACCCACGGATCGGGGCGTACGGTGTCGACCAGCCGCAACGCGACGGTGCCCACCGCGTACGGACCGCTCGGGGGCGGCAGCCGCAGCCGGCCGAGGCCGCGCGGGCGCGGCGGGGCGGGCGACGAGGCGACGGCCGGCAGCGGGACGGCGGACAGGGCTGCGACGGCTGCCGACAGGACGGCGGCGCGGCGTGTCTGCAAGGTGGCTCCTGTGGTCCGTGCGAAGGTGACGACCGCTTCATCCTGGCCGCCGGGCGCCGCCTTCCCCATCCGGCTGGCCGGTCGGTCGCCCGGGGGGAAACCCGACTGCCGCGCGCGCGGCAGGCCGCGCCGCGGCGAGCGGCACGCACCAGGAGGGACACCATGCGGATCGCGGTCTTCGGCAGCACCGGCGCCACCGGACGCCAGGTCGTCGCGCAGGCGCTGGCCGCGGGCCACGAGGTGACGGCCTTCGTGCGCGATCCGGCCAAGGCGCCGCCCGCCAGGGACGGCCTGCGGATCGCGGTCGGGCAGGTGACATCCGATCAGGCCGCGGTGACAGCGGCCGTGTCCGGCGCCGACGCGGTCGTCAGCGCGCTGGGCACCGAGCGCAACCTGCAGGGCCTGCGCTCGCCCACCGTGATGGCACAGGCGACCCCGCGGATCGTCCGCGCCATGGAAGAGGCGGAGGTCGGCAGGCTGGTGTGGCTGTCGGGCCTCGGCGTCGGCGACACCATGGCGCAGGTGCCCGCCCTGCCGCGGCTGGCCTACCGCGTGCTGGGGCGGGTCTACGCCGACAAGGCGGCCGGTGAGCAGCTGCTGCGCCGCAGCTCGCTGGACTGGACACTGGTCTACCCGGTGATGCTCACCAACGGCGCCCGCACCGGCCGCTACCGGCACGGCGAGCGCCTGGAGCTGCGCGGCGTGCCGACGGTCTCCCGCGCCGACGTCGCCGACTTCGTCCTCGGCCGGGTCACCGCGGGCGACTACCTGCGCAAGATCGCGGTGATCGCCGACTGAGCCGCCCGCGGCGGGCGTTACCATCGTCCCCGCCGGTGGGTGCGTCCGCATCCGCGAAACAGCAGGAAGGCGGCGGCGACCCGCGATGAAGGTGGTGGTCTTCGGTGCCTCCGGCATGGTCGGGCACGGTGTGCTGCGCGCGTGCCTGCTGGACGACGAGGTGACCGAGGTGGTCACGGTCGGGCGCGGCCCGCTGGGTGTCGCGCACCCCAAGCTGCGCGAGGTCGCCCACGCCGACTTCACCGACCTGTCCCCGATCGCCGGCGAGCTGGCCGGCGCTGACGCCTGCTTCTACTGCCTGGGCGTCTCCACCGCCGGCCACACCGCCGAGGTCTACGAGCGGGTCAGCCACGACTTCCCGCTGGCCGCCGCCCGGCTGCTGGCACCCGGCAATCCCGAGCTGACCTTCACCTACGTCTCGGGCGCCGGCACCGACAGCACCGAGCAGGGCCGGGTGGCCTGGGCCAGGGTCAAGGGCCGCACCGAGAACGCGCTGCTGGCGATGGACATGCGGGCGTACATGTTCCGTCCCGGCTGGATCCGGCCGATGCACGGCGCGGTCTCCCGCACGCGGACGTACCGGATCATCTACCGGCTGACGTCCTGGCTCTACCCGCTGGTGCACCGGCTCGCACCGGACCAGGTCACCACCACCGAGCTGCTCGGCCGCTCCATGCTCGGTGTCGTACGCCTGCAAGGCCGCGGGCCGCACATCCTGTCCGCGGCCGACATCAACCGGCTCGGCGCCCCGGACGCGTCCTGACCCGTTCGGCGAGTCGGGCGGACTTCACGGCGAGCGGACATACCCCGGGGGTGATGGGGGCACAAGCTGCGTCATGAGCGAGATCGGCCTGCCCAGTGGTATCCGCGCCTGCCTCTTCGACCTCGACGGGGTCCTCACTCCGACGGCGCTGGTGCACGCCGCCGCGTGGAAGGAGACCTTCGACGGCTTTCTGCGCCACCTCGAAGGCCCTGAATTCCAGCCCTTCGACGCGACCACCGACTACGACGAGTACGTGGACGGCCGGCCGCGCGCCGACGGGGTGCGCACCTTCCTGGCCTCGCGCGGTATCGAGCTGCCCGAGGGCGACGAGGACGACCCGCCGGACCACGACACGGTCCACGGCCTGGGCAACCGCAAGAACATCGTGGTGCTGGAGAAGATCCGCCAGGACGGCGTCAAGCCCTACCCCGGCTCGGTGCGCTACCTGGAGGCGGTGCGGGCCGCGGGGCTGCGCACCGCCGTGGTCTCCTCCAGCGCCAACTGCCGCGACGTCCTGGTCTCCGCGGGGATCGAGCACCTGCTCGACGTGCGGATCGACGGGGTCGTCGCGCGCGAGCGGGGCCTGCGCGGCAAGCCGAAACCGGACACGTACCTGGAGGCAGCGAGCGACCTGGGCTTCGGCCCCGGTGAGGCAGCGGTCTTTGAAGACGCGCTGGTCGGCATGGACGCCGGGCGGGCCGGGCGGTTCGGCTACGTGGTGGGCGTGGACCGCACCGGGCAGGCCGAGGAACTGCGGCGGCACGGCGCCGACACCGTGGTCTCCGACCTGGCCGAGCTGCTGGGGGCCACCGCGTGATCACCGATCCGGCCTTCGAGGTCTCGCCCTGGTCGCTGCGCGAGTGCGAGCTGAACCTGGATCTGCTACCGCAGAGCGAGTCGGTCTTCGCACTGTCCAACGGGCACATCGGCTGGCGCGGCAACCTCGACGAGGGCGAGCCCAACGGCCTGCCTGGCACGTATCTCAACGGGCTGTACGAGCTGCACCCGCTGCCGTACGCGGAGGCCGGCTTCGGCTACCCGGAGTCCGGGCAGACCGTCATCAACGTCACCAACGGCAAGCTCATCAGGCTGCTGGTGGACGACGAGCCGTTCGACCTGCGCTACGGCACGATCCGCCGGCACGAGCGGGAGCTGGACCTGCGGGCCGGGGTGCTGCACCGGGTGTGCGAGTGGGTGTCGCCGGCCGGGCGGGCGGTACGGGTGACCTCGACTCGGATGGTGTCCTTCCAGCAGCGGGCGGTCGCCGCCATCGCCTACGAGATCGAGCCGCTGGACGGTGAGGTCCGGGTGGTGGTGCAGTCGGAGCTGGCCGCCAACGAGGACGTGCCGCACGCGGCCGGCGACCCGCGGGTGTCGGCCGCGCTGGACTCGCCGCTGCTGGCCGAGGAGCACTACGCGTCGGGCACCAGGCTGCGGCTGGTGCACTCCACCACCCGCAGCCGGCTGCGGGTCGCGGTGGCCGCCGACCACCGGATCGACGGCCCGGACAGCACCCAGGTGTCGGCGGAGTCCGACGACGACGTGAGCCGGCTGACCGTGACGTCGGTGGTCGAGGCAGGCCAGCGGCTGCGGCTGGAGAAATTCGTCGCCTACGGCTGGTCGGCGGCCCGCTCGCTGCCCGCGCTGCGCGACCAGGCGGACGCGGCGCTGGTGGGTGCCAGGGACACCGGCTGGCAGGGCCTGCTCGACCAGCAGCGGGCCTACCTGGACGACTTCTGGGAGCGGGCCGACGTCGAGGTCGACGGCGACACCGAGATCCAGCAGGCGGTGCGCTTCGCGCTCTTCCACGTCCTCCAGGTCGGTGCCCGGGCCGAGGAGCGGGCCATTCCCGCCAAGGGCCTGACCGGTTCCGGCTACGACGGGCACTCCTTCTGGGACGCCGAGACCTTCGTGCTGCCGCTGCTGGGCTTCACCTCGCCGCACGCCGCCGCGGAGGTGCTGCGCTGGCGGTACAACATGCTGCCGGTCGCGCAGGAGCGGGCACGCCAACTGGGCCTGGCGGGTGCCACTTTCCCGTGGCGGACCATCAACGGCGACGAGGCGTCGGGCTACTGGCCGGCCGGCACCGCCGCCTTCCACATCAACGCCGACATCGCCGACGCCGTGGTCCGCTACGTCGCCATCACCGGCGACCAGGTCTTCGAGCGCGACACCGGCCTCGAACTGCTGGTGGAGACCGCCAGGTTGTGGCGCTCGCTGGGGCACCACGACCACGCGGGCGCCTTCCACATCGACGGCGTCACCGGGCCCGACGAATACAGCGCGGTCAGCGACGACAACGCCTTCACCAACCTGATGGCGCAGGCGAACCTGACCGCCGCGGCGGACGCGGCGGAAAGGCACCCGCGGCACGCGGCGGCGCTCGGCGTCAGCGACGAGGAGACGGCCGCGTGGCGGGACGCGGCGGCGGCGATGGCGCTGCCCTTCGACGAGGACTTCGGGGTGCACGAGCAGTCCAAGGGCTACTGCCGGCGCCAGATCTGGGACTTCGAGGGCACCGACCCCGACCACTACCCGCTGATGCTGTACTACCCGTACTTCGACCTCTACCGCAAACAGGTGGTCAAGCAGGCCGACCTGGTGCTGGCGATGTACCTGCGCGGCGACGCCTTCACGCACGAGCAGAAGGCCCGCAACTTCGCTTACTACGAGCCGCTGACGGTACGCGACTCGTCGCTGTCCGCCTACTGCCAGTCGGTGATCGCCGCCGAGGTCGGGCATCTGCAACTGGCCTACGACTACCTCGGCGAGACCGCGATGATCGACCTGGAGGACCTGGAGAACAACGCCCGGGACGGGCTGCACATCGCCGCGCTGGCCGGCACCTGGACCGCGCTGGTGGCGGGCTTCGGCGGGATGCGGCTCATCGACGGCGACGGGATCCGCTTCGCGCCCCGGCTGCCCGACGCGCTCAGCCGGATCGCCTTCCGGCTGCTCTTCCGCGGCCGACGGCTGCGGGTGGAGGTCGACAGGAAGACCGCGACCTACACCCTGGCCGCCGGCGAGCCGCTGGAGATCCTGCACTACGACGAGCCGTTCACCCTGACCGCCGACCGTCCGGTGGTCCACCAACTGCCCCATGTCGCCCACCAGCCCTCGCCGCCCCAGCCGCCCGGCCGCGCTCCGCTGCGCCGCCCGCAGCACCTGACGTAGCCGGGGCCCTCCACCCCGCGAAGCCGGGACGCGGGGTGGACGGGGCTGACAGACTGGCCCGGTGCGCGACTTCGACATCCTGGTGATCGGTTCCGGCCCCGGTGGGCAGAAGGCTGCCATCGCGGCGGCCAAACTCGGGCGGCGGGCGGCCCTGGTGGACCGCGCCGACCGGCTCGGCGGGGTGTCGCTGCACACCGGCACCATCCCCTCCAAGACCCTGCGCGAGGCGGTGCTCTACCTCACCGGGCTCAACCAGCGTGATCTGTACGGCCAGAGCTACCGCCTGAAGGAGGACATCACCGTCGCCGACCTGACGGCCAGGACCCAGCACGTGGTCGGCCGCGAGGTGGACGTGATCCGCAACCAGCTGTCCCGCAACCGGATCACGGTGCTCGACGGCACCGGGCGCTTCCTCGATGAGCACACCGTGGCCGTCACCGGCGCCGGCGGACACGAGCGGGTGCTGACCGCCGACCACATCGTGATCGCCACCGGCACCAGGCCGGCCCGCCCGGCGAGCGTCGAGTTCGACGACCGCACGGTGATGGACTCCGACAGCGTGCTCGACATGGAGCGGGTGCCTCGCTCGATGGTGATCGTCGGTGCCGGGGTGATCGGCATGGAGTACGCCTCGATGTTCGCCGCCCTGGGCAGCAGGATCACGGTGGTCGAACAGCGCGACGCGATGCTGGACTTCTGCGACGCGGAGATCGTCGAGGCGCTGAAGTACCACCTGCGGGACCTGGCGGTGACCTTCCGCTTCGGTGAGACGGTGTCGGCCGTCGAGCGGCACGAGCGCGGCACCCTGACCGTGCTGGCCAGCGGCAAGAAGATCGCGGCCGAAGCGGTGATGTACTCGGCGGGCCGGCAGGGCCTCACCGACGGGCTCGACCTGGACAGGGCGGGCCTGAGCGCGGACAAGCGCGGCCGTATCGCGGTGGACGGCAGCTACCGTACGGCCGTGCCGCACATCTACGCGGTCGGCGACGTCATAGGATTCCCCGCGCTGGCGGCGACCTCGATGGAGCAGGGCAGGTGCGCGGCCTACCACGCCTTCGGCGAGCCGGCGCGCGGCCTGCAGGACCTGCAGCCGATCGGCATCTACACCATCCCGGAGATCAGCTTCATCGGGCGCACCGAGGACCAGCTCACCGAGGCGTCGGTGCCCTTCGAGGTGGGCGTCTCCCGCTACCGGGAGCTGGCCCGCGGCCAGATCATCGGCGACGCGCACGGCATGCTCAAGCTGCTGGTCTCGCCCGAGGACCGCAAGCTGCTCGGCGTGCACTGCTTCGGCACCGGGGCGACCGAGCTGATCCACATCGGACACGCGGTGATGGGCTGCGGCGGCACCGTGGACTACCTGGTGGACGCGGTCTTCAACTACCCGACGCTGGCGGAGTCGTACAAGGTCGCGGCGCTGGACGTGACGAACCGGATCCGGCAGATCGACCGGCTCGGCGACTGACCCGCGGGGCCGCGGCGGACACCGGACTCCGGTTCCTGACCGGGGCATTGACAAGAAGCGTCGCCGTGCCAAATATGGGAGCGCTCCCAAGCAGTCGCACACCCCCCACGTCCCGCCTCGCGAAGGTGAGAACTCCCGTGCGCCCAGGCACTTCGATCAGCTCGGCCCCTCTGCGCAGACGGCTTGCCGCCTGCGCCTCCGTCGTGGCGCTCGGCGCCGCGCTGCTGGCCGGCGGCGGGACCGCCCTGGCCGACGACCCCGGCGCGCCGACGCCCTCCGCGGTGGACGTCACGGTGAACGCGAACGAGGGGCAGGGCACCATCCCCGGTACCGCCTACGGCCTCAACAGCGCGGTCTGGGACTCGCAGATGAACGTCCCCGAGGTGCAGAACCTGCTCTCGGCGGCGAACATCGGCATGATGCGCTACCCCGGCGGCTCCTACGGCGACATCTACCACTGGAAGGACAACACCGCACCGGGCGGCTACGTGGCACCCGGCACCGACTTCGACGCCTTCATGGGCACCGTCAAGAAGATCGGCGCCCAGCCGATCCTGATCGCCAACTACGGCTCGGGCACCCCCCAGGAGGCCGCCGACTGGGTGCGCTACTCCAACGTCACCCAGCACTACGGCGCCAAGTTCTGGGAGGTCGGCAACGAGCTGTACGGCAACGGCCATTACGGCAGCGGTTGGGAGACCGACAACCACGCCGACACCTCCCCCACCGCCTACGCGCACAACGTCGCCGACTACGCCGCCGCCATGAAGGCCGTCGACCCCTCCGTGAAGGTCGGCGCGGTCCTGACGCTGCCCGGCAACTGGCCGGACGGGGTGATGGGCGCCGGGGAGACCGCCGACTGGAACCACACGGTCATCCCGCTGATCGCCGGCAAGGCCGACTTCGTCATCGTGCACTGGTACCCGGGCGGCTCCGACGCGGCGGGCATGCTGGGCACCCCTGACCAGCTGGCCGGCGAACTGGACCAGCTGCACGACCAGTTGGACGCGGCCGGGGTGGGCGCCCTGCCGATCGCGCTGACCGAGCTGAACTCCAACGTCTTCGAGGACACCCAGCCCAACGCGCTCTTCGGCGCCGACGCGTACCTGACCGCGCTGCAGAACGGCGTCTTCACCGTCGACTGGTGGGACACCCACAACGGCCCCGGCAGCATCAGCACCGCCCCGGACGGCGCCACCGACTACAACGACTACGGCATCCTGTCCAGCGGCACCTGCGTCGGCACGGTGTGCGAGCCGCCGCTGAACACCCCGTTCGCGCCTTACCACGCGATCTCGATGCTCAGCCGTCTCGGCACCCCCGGCGACCAGTTGATCGCGGCGGCCAGCGGCAGCCGGCTGGTGGCCGCGCACGCGGTGCACCGGGCGAACGGCGACCTGAGCGTCATGCTGATCAACAAGGACCCGGCCAACTCCCAGACCGTCGCGCTGCACTACGCCGGCTTCACCCCCGACGGCTCGGCGGCGACCGTGGCCACCTTCCGCGACCGGGCCACCTCGATCGACAGCACGACCGCGGCGAACACCGGGACCTGGACCGTACCGCCGTACTCGATCACCACCGTGACCGTGCACCCGAAGACCGGCACGGCCTCGGCGCTCACCGCTCCCGGTGCGCCCAAGGTCACCGCCGCCGGCGCCACCAGCGCCACCGTCAGCTGGACGCCGTCCAGCGGCGGCAAGGTCGACCGCTACGAGGTCTACCGGCAGCTCGGCGGGGTCAGCGAGCTGCTGGCCACCAGCACCGGCACCTCGGCGACCGTGCCCAACCTCACCCCGGGCAGCACCTTCACCTGGAACGTGCTGGCCAGGGACTCCACCGGCAAGCTCTCCCGCCCCTCCGACCCGGTGACCGTACGCACCGGGACTCCGAAGAACGCGCCCTGCACGGTCTCCTACGACCTGACGGGCGGCTGGGGCAACGGCTTCAACGCCAACGTGACGGTCACCAACACCAGCCCCAACCCGATCACCGGCTGGACGCTGGCCTTCTCCTTCCCCAGCAGCGGCGAGTCGGTGAGCGGCTTCTGGAACGCCAACCTGCGCACCGACGGCACCCATGTGGTGGCGACCCCGGTGGACTGGAACGGCACGCTGGCCGCGAACGGCGGCAATTCGGCGACCTTCGGCTTCACCGGCGCCAACAACGGCGCCTATCAGGACCCGACGGTCTTCACCCTCAACGGCGCGGTCTGCACCACCTTGTGACCGCACCCCCTGGGTGACCGCACCACCTGGTGACCGCACCCCCAGAACCGCCTGCCGCACCCGGTGCCTGTCAGGGGCGCCGGGCGCGGCAGGTCCAGTTCAGCCCTGCTCCGCGCCGGGCGGGACCTGCCGCGTCGCGGTCCAGCCGAGCAGGCCCTCGGCGCTGTAGGTGTTGACGATCCGCCCGGCCGGGATCCCGGCCTCCTCGGCGCGCGCGCAGCCGTAGACCTGCCAGTCCAGCTGGCCGGGCGCGTGGGCGTCGCTGTCGATCGCGAAGAGGGTGCCGGCGTCCCTTGCCAGCGCCAGCAGCCGGCGCGGCGGGTCGAGGCGCTTGGGGCTGCTGTTGATCTCCACGGCGGTGCCCGCGGCGGCGCACGCGGCGAAGACGGCCTCGGCGTCGAAGGTCGACTCGGGTCGCTCGCGGTCGCCGATGAGCCGTCCCGTGCAGTGGCCGAGCACGTCGACCAGCGGGTTGCCGACGGCGGCGAGCAGCCGCCGGGTGAAGGCCGGGGCGGGCATCCGCAGTTCCGAGTGGGCCGAGGCGACGACGAGGTCCAGCCGGTCGAGCAGCTCGTCCTCCTGGTCCAGCGCGCCGTCCGACAGGATGTCGCACTCGATGCCGGTGAGCAGCCGGAAGGGGGCGAGGCGGGTGTTCAGCTCGGCGACGACGTCCAGCTGGCGGCGCAGCCGGCCGGCGGTCAGGCCGTTGGCGATCCGCAGCCGCGGCGAGTGGTCGGTGAGCACCGCCCACTGGTGCCCGACGTCCCGCGCCGCGCGAGCCATCGCCTCGATCGGGCTGCCGCCGTCGGACCAGTCGGAGTGCAGGTGGCAGTCGCCGCGCAGGGCCGCGCGCAGGGTGGCGCCGCCCTCGGTGAGCGGGCCGCCGCTGTCCCTTTCCAGGTCCGCCAGATAGCCGGGGGTGCGGCCGGCGGCGACCTCGGTGAGCACCTTGCCCGTGGTGGAGCCGATGCCCTTGAGGTCGGTGAAGCGGCCGGTCGCCGCCCGCCGTGCGAGCTCGGCGGGCGGCAGCTCGGACAGCGCCGCGGCGGCGTTCCTGAAGGCCCTGACGCGGTAGACGGGCGCGTCGGCGCGTTCCAGCAGGAACGCGATCCGCTCCAGTGCCTCGATCGGCTCCATGCAGACCCGTTTCCCGGTCCGGCGTGCCGCGTAACGGCGACGCCGCCCGGATCACACGTTCGCGGCGGTCACCCCTTCGCGGCGGTCACCCCTTCGCGGGGTCACACGTTCGGCACGTGCAGCGCGTCCCAGGTCTCCTTGCCGGGCGGCCACTTCAGGGCGGAGCCGGTCCAGCCCTTGTGGTGGGCGGCGTTGTACTTGCGCTGCCACGCCTCGTAGGAGGCCACGTCGCCGGAGCCGATGACGTCCTTGTCAGCGGTGCTGGTGTAGTGGTCGCAGCCGGCCGCGACCAGCCGGTCGTGCATGGCGGCCACGATCGGCGAGCGGCGCCCGAGGGTGAACCAGCCGGCGCCGGGGAAGGGCTCGTAGCGCGGTGCGGGGCCCTTGCCCGCCCATGCGCGCAGGGCGCCGGGGCTGGCGAAATTCCCCACGTTGCGGTCCAGGCCGCCGGCCGAGCTGTACTGGTGGAACAGCCAGGGGTGCTCGACCCTCGGATGGCCCTCGGGCGCCGACGGGTCGGCGATCCACAGGCCGTCGGCGCAGAAGGACGTGCTGTCGCGGTGCAGCCAGAAGTCCCGGTTGCAGTAGAGGATCACCCGGTGCTCGGGCGCCTTGGCCTGCACGTGCCGCAGCCAGGCGTCCTTGTCGGCGCCCGGTACCCCGGTGTCCTCCCAGTCGAAGGCCAGCACGTCGCCGGCCTGGGCGCCGCAGTGCGCCAGGAAGTAGTCGGCCTGCGCGGTCATCGAGCCGGGCCGGGCGAAGTGGTAGTGGCCGACGACCAGGCCGTGCGCGCGCCCGGTGGCGACCTGCGCCGCGTGCTTGGGATTGACGTAGCTGGACCCCTCGGTGGCCTTGACCAGCACGAAGTCCAGGCCGCTGGTGCTGTAGTCGGTGCTCTGGTAAGAGGCGATATCGATTCCGTTGACCGTCACGGCGGTCCTCTCAGTGCACGGGGCCGACGTCGAAGGTGTCGCCGCAGACGACCGGGTTCGACGTGGCAAGGGTCATGGAGTCGGTCGATCCCGGCGGATAGACCATGATCAGGGTGGGCTTGCGCCAGCAACTGTTGCCCTTCACGCCCTGGTTGAGCGTGTGCAGATCGGCCTCGACGGTCCGTCCCGGCGCGATGCGTACGGCGGCCGGCCTGCCGCCTCGGCGGACGGCCGGCCTGCCGATGACGCTGCCGTCGCCGCGCAGTAGTGACACACCGGGGAACCCGTCGAGGGTACAGGGGTGCGAGGTGGTGTTGGTGAAGTTCAGCGGGAAGTAGATGCTGCCCGCGCCCGGGTCGCCGCGGCCCAGGGTCATCTTCAGCCCGGTGACGGTGCAGCGGGCGCTACGGGCCTGGGGTTTGGCGTCCTTGGACGTGTCGGCGGGCGGTCTGCCGGCGGTGGGCGCGGCCGGCTGCGGGTCGACCGGCGAGCCGGTCGCGGCGGGGTCGCCGGCAGTGCCGGACGCCGGGTCGCCCGGGGTGCCGGGCGCCGCAGCCGCGGCGGAGGACGAGGACGGGAGTGCTCCGGTGGAGGCCGCGGGCGAGCCGGACGCGTTCTCGTCGCCGCAGCCCGCGGCGGCAGCGGCCAGCAGCGTGACGGTGGCAGCCACGAGGAGGGTGCCGCGGCGGCGCGACCGCTTCGGGTCGGCGGCCGCGGGACGGGGAGACGAAGTAGGCATACTGCTCGATTTGCTCGCAGCGGGCCCGTTTCAACCCCTGGAGCCCGAATTGTTGCCGTCTCGGCACATTGTCACCACAGGGAAACACCGGAAACAGCACGCACACGCGGCGCACGAACATCCGTACGCCTCAGTGGTGGTTGGTGCCGTCGTCAGTGCCGTCGTCGTCGGTGCCGTCCTGGTCGCCTCCGTTGGCGTTAGTGTCGTCGTCGTCCTTGTCGCCGTCGTCGTCGCTGACGCGCCCGGCGCGGTGGCGGCGGACCTCCCAGACCACCGCGGCGGCCACCACGACCACCGCCACGACGACGGCCACCGCCGTGCCGGCCGTCTTCTCGACCTGCTTGTACGCCGAGCCGGCGAAGTAACCCAGCAGGGTGAAGCCGACGCCCCAGACCAGCCCGCCGAGCGCGTTGAAGAGCAGGAACGTCGGATACGGCATCCGCGACATGCCGGCGAGCGCCGGCATCAGGGCACGGAAGAAGGCGATGAAGCGGCCGAGGAAGACCGCGGCGGGGCCGCGGCGGCGGATGAAGTCCCTGGCCTGCTCGATCCGCGCCTGGTGCCCGCGCAGCGCCTTGGTCTCCAGGATGCGCGGGCCGAAGCGCCGGCCGACCTCGTAGCCGACCGAGTCACCGGCGATCGCGGCCAGCACGACCACGACGCACAGCCAGTAGATCGACACCCGCCCCTGTCCCGCGACCACCCCGCCGAGCACCGCCGCCGTCTCGCCGGGCAGCACGAAGCCGAAGAAGAGCGCGTCCTCGCAGAAGACCAGGGCGGCCACGACCGCGTACACCGCGATGCCGGAGGAGTTCGCGAGCCAGTTGGTGATGGAGTGCATGGAACGAGCCTTCCCGCTGCGGCGCGTCCCGCACGGCAACCGCCCGCTTGACGCGCCGGGGATCGCCGGACAGCCTTCAGGCGGCCCGGTAGAGGTCCCGGTAGCCGGGGAAGACGCCGCCGGGTCCCTCGACGGTCTCGGCGACCAGGACGGCGTGCCGGATCGCGCGGGTGAGCGCGTCGGCGCCCGCGGCCAGCACCGCGTCCAGCACGCCCGCCTCGATGTGCAGGCCGAAGGGGGGATCGGCTGCGGCGCTCTCGTCCGGCGGTACGAGCGGGCGGCGGCCGGTCGCCATGGCGAAGACGGTGTCGCCGTCGGACAGCAGATGCGCCGGGCGGACCGCGCGGGCCAGCCCGTCGTGCGCGGTGCCTGCGAGCTTGTGCGCCTGAGCGCGGGTCAGTACGGCGTCGGTGGCGACCACGGCCAGCGTGGTGTTGAGCGGCCGTGCCGCCTTCGGGTCCGCGGTCGCCGCGGCGGCCTCGGCGAGCCGCTGCCGCGCCCTTTCCCGGACCTCGGCCGGCACGGGGCCGCCGACGGGAGCCGTTGCGCCCCAGGTATCCGCCGCATGCCCGGGCCCCGCCCACAGCGCGCCGGTGTCCGGGTCCACGACCGAACCGGCCGCGTTGACCACCGCGAGCGCGGCCACCGTCGTACCCGAGGGCAGGACGAGGCTCGCGGTGCCGACGCCGCCCTTGAGGGCGCCGGCGACCGCGCCCGTACCGGCGCCGACGTTGCCCTGCGGGACCGGTGCGCCCTCCGCGGTCGCCGCCGCGGCCTCGGCGGCCGCGCGGCCGAGGTCCGGTCCCGGGCGGGCGCCCCAGTCGCCGCCGCGGCCGAGGTCGAACAGCGCGGCGGCCGGCACCACCGGCACCACCTGCCCGGGACCGCCGACCCGGAAGCCGCGGCCCCGCTCCTCCAGCCAGGCCACCGCCCCGGAGGCCGCGTCCAGGCCGAAGGCGCTGCCGCCGGCCAGTACCACCGCCTCGACGGCGGGCACGAGGTTGCGCGGGTCGAGCGCGTCGGTCTCCCGGGTGCCGGGGCCGCCGCCGCGCACGTCGACCGCGGTCACCGCGCCGCCCGCTGGGGCCAGCACGACGGTGACCCCGGTCAGCCAGCCGTCGCCGGTCCGGCCGGCGTGCCCGACCCTCAGGCCGGCCACATCGGTGAGCGCGTCGGCGGCGCCGGCGTGCACCTCGTCACCCATGCGCCGGCTCCCCGTCGGTGCCCGGCAGCCGCGAGTCGGCGGCCGCGTCCTCACCGGCCTCCAACAGGTTGGCGGCCGCGCCGATGATCAGCGGGTCGGGGGCGCCGACCACTTCGTCGTCGCGGTCGGCGTAGTCGAAACGGGCCAGGACGCTGCGCATCGCCTCGACCCTGGCGCGCTTCTTGTCGTTGCTCTTGACCACCGTCCAGGGCGCGTACTCGGTGTCGGTGTCCTGGAACATCGCGACCTTCGCCCGGGTGTAGTCCTCCCACCGGTCGAGCGAGGCGAGGTCCATCGGGCTGAGTTTCCACTGCCGCACCGGGTCGACCTGCCGGATGGTGAAGCGGGTGCGCTGCTCGTCGCGCGAGACGGAGAACCAGAACTTGATCAGGGCGATGCCGTCGTCGACCAGCATCCGCTCGAAGCCGGGCGCCTGCCGCATGAAGCGGCGGTATTCGTCGTCGGTGCAAAAGCCCATGACGCGCTCGACGCCCGCCCGGTTGTACCAGGACCGGTCGAACAGGACGATCTCACCGGCGGTGGGCAGATGGGCGACGTAGCGCTGGAAGTACCACTGCCCGCTCTCCCGCTCGCTGGGCTTCTCCAGCGCGACCACCCGGGCGCCGCGCGGGTTGAGGTGCTCGATGAAGCGCTTGATGGTGCCGCCCTTGCCCGCGGCGTCCCGGCCCTCGAAGAGTATGACGATGCGCTGCCCGGTCTCCTTGACCCAGCTCTGCAGCTTGAGCAGCTCGATCTGCTGCAGCCGCTTGTGCACCTCGTATTCGGGGCGCTCCATCCTGGCGTCGTACGGGTAGTTCTCCCGCCAGGTGTCCACGACGCTGCCGTCGGGCCGCACCAGGACCGGGTCGTCCTGGTCGGTGTAGTCGACCCGCATTCCCGCCAGGAGCGCCGCTCCGGTGTCCGTACCCACCATGTTTCGCCTTTCCCCGCCGGCCCGTCAGTGGAACTGCGGAATTATCGATACAGCCCGTACAGCACAGCGGCCGCGTCCGGGGACACCTCTCACGCCCGTACGCCGCTCCCGGCCGTCGCTTCCCGTTGTGCCCGCTGCCGGTGATCTCATGTGTTCGCCCGCCGGCGCCGGCGGGGTCGTCCCGGGCGGACGGACCCGGTCCTGGCACTGTTCACATTGTCGGCGTGGACCGGGTCGCGGCGCGACAACGCCACGACGGCCGCCGCGTCGCCGGCGGGCCGGGCCGCCCGGCCCGCGAAGGACACGTCGAGCCGGCGACGTGGCGAAGACGCCTCAGTGGCCCGAGGTCGCCTTGAGGCCGACCACCGCGACGAGCAGCAGCGTCACGAACGAGATCCGGGCGGCGGTGGCGGGCTCGCCGAGGGCCAGCATGCCCACGACGGCGGCGCCGGCCGCACCGATTCCCACCCACACGCCGTAGGCCGTGCCGATCGGGAGCGATCGGGCGGCCCGCGAGAGCAGCAGCATGCTGGCGACGATGCCGGCGCCGGTGAGGACGCTCGGCCACAGGCGCGTGAAGCCGTCGGTGTACTTCATGCCGATCGACCAGGCGACTTCCAGCAGCCCGGCGATGACGATCAGGACCCATGCCATGAGAGGCACCTCCGTGGGATGTGGACTTACGGGGGTGCGCCGTCTTTGCATGGTCCCGGTACGACGCGCTCGTCGGGTTCCCCTCACGATAGCAAATTCCGGCATTACGCCCAAGCGTTGACGATCATCACCCCGCGAGAGATCCGATGTCAGGGCGCCGGAGGAGTCGAATCACGCACGAACAGCTTCCGGACCGGATAAGTCATCCGAACTCTCCGGCGCCGCAAGGGGATTGGCGTGGACCAGCGGGGGGATTACAGTTCCACTCCCCCACACCACAGGAGGCCCCTGTGCAACGTCATACGCGCTCCGTGCGCCGCGCCGCCGTCCTGGCGGCAGCAGTCCTGGCCGTCGGCTTGTCCGTCTCGGCCCCCGCCACCGGTGCGACCGCCGCCACCCCGGTCGCACCGGCTCCCGCCCGCGCCTCCGGTGCCGCACCGGCCGCCGTTCCCGCCCCCGCTCCTGTCGCGCCCGCCGTCGCCGACGGCTGGACCGGTACGTGGTCGGTGTCGCCGCAGAGCGGCGGGCCCTCCTACAACCAGCAGACGCTGCGGCAGATCGTCCGTACGGGCATCGGCGGCACCGCGGCGCGGGTCCGGATCTCCAACGCCTTCGGCTCCGCCCCGCTGACCGTGGCCGACGTGCACCTCGCCCAGCGCACCTCGGGCTCGTCGGTGAACACCGGCACCGACCGGGCGGTGACCTTCGGCGGGCAGACCACGGTGACCGTGCCGGCCGGCGGCTCCGCGGTCAGCGACTCGGCGGCCTTCACCGTGCCCGCCCTGTCCGACGTCGCGGTCAGCCTCTACCTGCCGCAGCCCACCGGCTCGGCGACCTACCACCAGCAGGGCACCCAGACCAACTTCCTGGCGGGCGGCGACGTCAGCGCGAGCGGCACGCTGAACGGAGCTTCGACCAGTGGCAGTTACTCCTTCCTGACCAATCTGGACGTGCAGAACGCGGCCGCGCAGGGCGCGGTCGTCACACTGGGCGCGTCGATCACCGACGGGGTCGCCTCGGCCCAGGACTCCAACCGGCGCTGGCCCAACGACCTGGCCAGGCGGCTGGCCGACAGCGGCCGCACGGTCGGCGTGCTCAACCAGGGCATCAGCGGCAACAAGCTGCTCAGCGACGGCGCCGGGCAGAGCGCACTGACCCGCTTCGACCGGGACGTCATCGGCCAGCCCGGGGTGCGCTGGGTGGTGCTGTCCGACGACCCGATCAACGACCTCGGCTCGGGCAATCCGCCGAGCGGCGCCCAACTGATATCCGGCATACAGCAGTTGATTTCCCGGGCGCACCAGGCGGGGCTGTCCTTCCTGTGCTCGACGCTGACGCCCTACCAGGGCTCCGGCGGCTGGACCCAGGCCGGGGAGAACGCCCGCGCGGCGATCAACGCCTTCGTCCGCGGCTCGGGCAGCGGATGCGACGGCCTCATCGACCAGGACACCGCGACCCACGACCCGGCCAACCCCACCCGCTATCTGCCCGCTTACGACGCGGGCGACCATCTGCACCCGAACGAGGCCGGGTTGCAGGCCATCGCCGACGCGGTGAACCTGTCGTACTTCGCCCCTGCCACCCAGCCCGGGGGCAGCGGGATCGCGCTGCGCGCGCACGCCAACGGCAAGTACGTGACCGCGCCGAACGGCGGCGCCTCCGCGCTGATCGCGTCGGCGGACTCGGCGGGCACGGCCTCGCAGTTCGACGAGCTGAACCAGGGCAACGGCCTCGTCGCGCTGCGGGCGCACGCCAACGGGATGATCGTGACCGCGGAGAACGCGGGCGCGGCGCCGCTGATCGCCAACCGGACGGCGGTCGGCTCCTGGGAGACCTTCCAGCTGATCCAGAACCCCGACCACAGCGTCAGCCTCAAGGCCCAGGTCAACGGGAAGTACGTGACCGCCGAGAACGGGGGCGCCGCGTCGCTGATCGCCAACCGGGACGCCGTCGGACCGTGGGAGGAATTCGACCTCGTCACCTCCTGAGCCACCCGGCGGCCCCGCCGGGTCGCCCTGCTCTCCCGGGGTCCCGACCAGTTTCCCGCGGCGCCGGTGTCTACCCGGGAGAGCAGCTCAGGGCTCGGACGCGAACGGCGCGTACCGCGTGCCCCGGGCGAGGTGAGCAGAGGGAGAACGGTGGCCGGCGACACGGGACGGATGACGTCCGAACAGGCATGGGTGCTGGGACTTGCGTCACTGGCGTCGTTCATGATGGCGATGGACAGCGTCGTCGTCTCGACGGCGCTGACCACGATACGGCGGGATCTGACGGCCTCGACCGCATCACTCGAGTGGGTCGTCAACGCGTACAACCTGGCGTTCGCGGTACTGCTGCTGACCGGGGCGGCGCTGGGCGACCGCTTCGGCCGCCGGCGGATGTTCACCGGCGGGCTCGCGCTCTTCACCGTCGCGTCGGCGGCGTGCGCGCTGTCGCCCGGCATCGGCGCGCTGATCGCCTTCCGCGCCTTGCAGGGTGCGGGCGCCGCGATGGTGCTGCCGCTGTCGCTGACCATGATCAGCGCGATCTTCCCGCCGCGGCAGCGGGGCAGGGCAATGGGGCTCTACCTGGGCTTCACCGGGCTCGCGACCTTCAGCGGCCCCTTCATCGGCGGCGTCGTCGCCGAGGGCCTGGCCTGGCAGTGGATCTTCTGGCTGAACCTGCCGGTCGGGCTGGTCACGATCGCGTTCACCACCCGGCGCGTCGTCGAGAGCGTCGGCCCGAACAACCGCTTCGACCTGGCCGGGGTGGTGCTGGTGACGCTGTCCGCCTTCGGCCTGGTGTGGGGGCTGGTCCGGGGCAACGCGGCGGGCTGGAACAGCGTCGAGGTGCTGGGGTCCTGGGCGCTGGGGGCCGCGCTGCTGGCCGCCTTCGTGCGCTGGGAGCAGCGGACGAAGGCGCCGATGCTGCCGATGCGCTTCTTCCGCGCACGGGCCTTCGCCACGGCCAACCCGGCCAATTTCATGGTCTTCGCGTCGCTGTACGGCACGCTGTTCTTCCTGGCGCAGTACTTCCAGACGGTGCTCGGCACCGGACCGCTGGGCGCGGGGCTGCGGCTGATGCCGTGGTCGGCGACGCTGATGGTGTGCGCGCCGATCGTCGGACGGCTCGCCGACACCCTCGGCGAGCGGGCCTTCGTTGTCGGCGGCCTGTTGCTGCAGGCCGCCAGCATGGGCTGGATCGCGCTGGTCGCCGGCACCGGCACGAGCTATCCGACGCTGCTGCCCGCGCTGATCACCAGCGGCATCGGCCTGACCATGGCGATGCCGGCGGCGCAGCGCGCGGTCGTCGGCGCGGTGCGGCCGCAGGAGATCGGCCAGGCGTCCGGGGTGTTCATGATGCTGCGGATCTTCGGCGGGGTCCTCGGGGTCGCGGTCACCGTCGCGGTCTTCTCCGGCCGCGGCGGCTACGCGTCCCCCGAGCAGTTCACCCGGGGCTTCAGGGCGGCGATGACCGCGGTGACCGGATACGCCTTCCTCGGGGCGCTCATCGCCCTCGGCATCCCGGGCAGCCGCCGAACCCCGGCCGCGGCGCCGGCCGTTCAGGACGCGCCGGGCGCGACGGACGCACAGGTGGCCGCCGCACATCGCGGCAGCGACTGACCCGCCGGCCTGCGCCATCCCGGCCCGCCGCCGTTCGACTGGGGGCCGGGAAGCGGAGATCCCGGTACCCGATAGGGGTGCAAACGCTAGCCTTGCCACATGTTGCACGCGTTCGACCGGCGCGTGCCTGGTGGGGGCAGGGTGGCGTATGAGAAGAAGAAGTGCGGGAGTCGTCGCGGCGGGGATGGCGGCGGCCTCGATGGTCGGGTTCTCGTCGGCGGGTCCGGCGGGGGCGCTGACGGCTCCGCTGGGGATGACCGCCGACGACCTGCCTACCTGGCAGGTCAACGGGGTCGTGTGGGCGCTGGCGCAGGCGAACGGCGTGGTCTTCGCCGGAGGCACCTTCTCCTCGGTCAGGCCGCCGGGTGCCGCGGCGGGGACCAGCGAGCAGCCGGCCCTCAACTTCCAGGCCTTCGACGCCGCTTCCGGCGCTCCGACCTCGTGCCGGCTGTCGTTCACCGTCGGCAGCGGCGCCGCGACCGTGCGGGCGCTGGCGGTGTCGCCGGACAAGTCGACGCTGTATGCGGGCGGTACGTTCGGGAAGGTCAACGGCACGCCGGTCAGCAGTCTGGCGGCCATCGACATCGCCACCTGTACGGTGAAGACCGACTTCAAGGTGGCGGTGCCCGCCAGGGTGCGAGGGATCGCGGTGACCGCCGACACCGTCTACTTCGCCGGGGACTTCACCTCGGTGGACGGGCAGACCCGGCGGCATTTCGCCGCGGTCGACACCACCGGCGCGCTCAAGCCCTTCGCGCCCGACGCCGACGACGCCGGCAAGGCGGTGCTGCCCACCCCGGACGGCTCGAAGGTGGTGCTCGGCGGCGACTTCAACACCGTCAACGGCGCCGACTCGCACGCCCTCGCCGTGGTGAGCGCCACGACCGGTGCGAACGTCCGGACGTATCCGGGCTTCATCCCGCCGACCTCGACCGTGCAGACCCTGACGGCCGACGCCACCAGCTTCTACACCGGCAACGAGGGCACCGGCCACGGGGTCTTCGACGGCCGGATCGCGGTGGCCTTCAGCACGCTGGACCAGCGCTGGCGCGACACCTGCCTGGGTGCGACGCAGGCGGTGCTGGTCTACAAGGGCGTGCTCTACAGCGCCTCGCACGCCCACGACTGCTCCAGCATGGGGCAGTTCCCCCAGATGGACGCCCGGCAGCATCTGCTCGCCGAGTCGGTCGACAACCCGAGCCCGCTGCTCGGATGGTTCCCCGACACCGACGACGGCCCGGCCGGCACCGAGCAGATCGGCCCGCGCGCGCTGACCACCGCGTCCGCGGGCGGCACCGACTACCTGTGGGTGGGCGGCGAGTTCACCCGGATCGCCAGCGACGGCAATCGGCCGCAGCAGGGCCTGATCCGGTTCGCGAACACCCCGGACGTCGGCGCCCCGTCCGTACCGCAGCCGGTGCACGCGCGGCTGCTGCTGGGCGGCGGCATACGACTCGGGTGGCGGGCCTCGCTCGACCTCGACGACTCCGCGCTGACGTACACGATCTACCGCAACGGCGCCAAATTCGCCACGGTCAACGCCAGTTCGACCTTCTGGATCCGCCCGACGCTCGTCCTCACCGACAGCAAGATCAAGCCGGGCACGACGTATCACTACCAGGTCGCCGTCACCGACGGGGCCGGCAACACCAGCGCGCGGTCGGCCGCGACGACCGTCACCACCCACGGCACCGCGCCGTAGAGCACCCGCCGCGACCGCCGGGCGCCGGGCCTGATGCCCGGGCGCCCGATAATCCGCGCGCCCCGGAGCGCGGTGGCGCACTAGGATGCGGCGGTTGCCCCGGTGGACGTCTTCCGGGGGCGGATCGGAGGGGTTCCGGTGGCCACTGCCGCACCGGGAAGGACGGCCGAGAGCGCGGACGGGGGCCAGGGCGGGGGCCAGGGCATGGGCGGGATGTGGCGGCCGGCGACGGCCGGCGTCATCGCCGCCTTCGTCGGCTTCGCCAGTTCCTTCGCCGTCGTCCTCGAAGGCCTGACCAAGGTCGGCGCCTCGCATGCCCAGGCGGCGTCCGGGCTGATGGCGCTGTCGGTCGCGATGGGCGTCTGCGCGATCTTCCTGAGCCTGCGCTCGCGGCTGCCGATCAGCATCGCGTGGTCGACGCCGGGTGGCGCCCTGCTCGCGGGCTCGGCGGTGCCGCACGGCGGATTCCCGGCCGCGGTGGGGGCGTTCCTGATCGCCGGTGCGCTGATCGTGGTCTCCGGGCTGTGGCGGCCGCTGGGCCGCTGGGTGGCGGCGATCCCGGTGCCGCTGGCCAACGCCATGCTGGCGGGCATCCTGCTGCCGCTGTGCCTGGCACCGGCCCAGGCCGTGCGCTCCGACCCGGCCATCGGGCTCGCCGTGGTGGTGACCTGGGCGGTCGTCGGCAGTGTGCGCAAGCTCTACGCGGTGCCGGCCGCCGTCGTGGTGGCGGTGGTGCTGATCGCCACCACCACCCACATCAAGGCCGACACGCTCGGCCCGATGTGGCCGCACCCGGTGGCGGTGGCACCGCACTTCACCGCCGCCGCCGCGATCGGTATCGCGCTGCCGCTGTACGTGGTGACCATGGCCTCGCAGAACATCCCGGGCATCGCGGTGCTCGGCGCCAACGGCTACCACCCGCGGCCCGGCCCGCTGTTCGGCTGGACCGGAATCTTCTCGCTGTTCTCGGCGCCCTTCGGCGGCCACGCGGTCAACCTGGCGGCGATCACCGCGGCCCTGTGCGCGGGCGACGAGGCGGGCCCCGACCGGAGCAGGCGCTACCGCGCGGCGGCCACCGCGGGCGGGGTCTACATCCTGCTCGGGCTGGTCGCGAGCGCTGCCGTCGCACTGGTCGACGCGGCGCCGCCGCACGTCATCGAGGCGGTGGCGGGCCTGGCGCTGCTCGGCGCCCTCGCGAACTCCCTCACCGCGGCGATGGCCGACCCCGGGCAGCGGGAGGCCGCGGTGGTCACCGCGGTGGTGACGGTCTCCGGCGTGACCTTCTTCGGTGTCAGCGGCGCCTTCTGGGGCCTGCTGGCGGGCGGCGCCCTCTACGGCGTACGCCACTGGCAGTCGCGGCGGGCGGCGGCCGGCGCACCCGGCGGCGTGGCGGCGCAGGGACCCGCGGCGGATCAGGCGCTTCCTGAGCCGGACCGCAGCTGATCCCTCGGCAGCTGCGGTCGGCCCGGTCCGGGACGCGGGGCGTCCGGCCACCCGGCGGACGCCTGGAACAGGATGTAACGTTTCCCGGCGGCATCCGGTGCGAATCCAGGACACCGCTTGCGACCCGGCCATGTCAACACCCGCCTGCGCGGCGCTAGGCTGTGCGCATGAAACGGCGCGGTGTAACGGATGGCTAGGCAGCCGGGTTCCAGGGCCACGGTCCGGGCCATCGCGGCGGAGGCGGGCGTGTCGATCGCGACCGTCTCGCGGGTGATGAACGGCCAGGCCAACGTCGCCCCCGACACCCGCGAGCTGGTGCGCCGCGCGGTGGCCAGGCTCGGCGCGCCCGCCCCGGCCAGGCGCGGTACGGCGAGCGGCGCGATCTACGTGCGCTGCCCCTACGTCCTCACCGACTACTTCGGGGTGATCGTCTCCTCGATCGCCGAGACGCTCGACCTGTACGGCAGGCGGCTGGTGCTGAGCGCCGGCGACGCGGCCCGCGAGCTGCAGGTGCTCGCCGACCTGCCGGACGACCCGGCGGTCGCGGGCGCGATCCTGGTCGTGCCGCCCGAGCCGGAGCGGGATCTGGAGGCGCTGCGCGCCGCCGACTTCCCCTTCGTGGTGGTCGACCCGCGTACCCCGCTGCCGCAGGACATCGCGTCGGTCTCGGCCGCCAACCTCACCGCCGCGCGTACCGTCAGCGCCCACCTGGTGGACCTCGGCCACCGGCGGATCGGGGTGATCGGCGGCCCCGGCGACTGGCTCGCCAGCCAGTCCCGGCTGGCCGGCCACACCTCCGCGCTGGCCGACGCCGGGGTGCTGCCCTCCCCCGAGCTGCTGCGCAGCATCGAGCCCACCGCCGACTGGGGCTACGACGCCGCCTGCCAGCTCCTCGACCTGCCGGAGCGCCCGACCGCGCTGGTGGCCTTCAACGACAAGGCCGCGGTCGGCGCGCTGCGTGCCGCGTACGAGCGGGGCCTGCGGGTCCCGGAGGACCTGTCGATCACCGGCTTCGACGACATCGACCTGAGCCGCAGCACCGTGCCCCGGCTGACCACGGTCCGCCAACCGCTGGAGGAGATGGGGCGGATGGCGGTCTCGCTGCTGATGCGGCTGCTCGACCGGCACACGGTCGACGCGCTGCACGTCGAGCTGGCCACCCAGCTGGTGCTGCGCGGCTCCACCGGCCCCGTCCCCGCCCGCGAACCGGCCTCCTGACGGGTCCCGGCCGGCTCCCCGCCGCGATGACTTTCCAGCAACGCCCTGGTCTTTATTCCTGAGGGCCGCGCCCGCCTCCGTCCCCCCGCGACAACCGGCTCGCCGGCGTCCGGTGGAGACGGCGCAGACGGGCCGCCCGCGGGTGCCGCCGGCTGTCGGCCGGGGCCGGACTGGAGGTTTTTCAGGTGACAACACGCACGGAACCGCCCGCGTCGCGGACGGGGTGGACACTGATCCTCGCCTCGCTCGGGGCCTTCCTCACCTCGCTCGACGTGGTGGTCGTCTCGACTGCCCTGCCGACGCTGCGGAGCCATCTGCACGCGAGCCCGGCCGACCTGGAATGGACGATCAACGGCTACAACCTGGCCTTCGCGTGCCTGATGCTGACCGGCGCGGCCCTCGGCGACCGCTTCGGGCGGCGCAACATGTACGTGCTCGGGGTGGGCGTCTTCACCCTGTCGTCCATCGCCTGCGCGACCGCGGGCTCGTCATCCGCGCTGATCGCCGCCCGGGTGGTGCAGGGCGCGGGCGCGGCAGTCGTACTGCCGCTGACGCTCACCTTGATCAGCAACGCCTTCCCGCTGGAGAAGCGGGGCGCGGCGATCGGCATCTGGGGGGCCGTCACGGGCCTGGGGGTGGCGGCGGGGCCGGTGCTCGGCGGGCTGATCATCCAGGACATCGCCTGGCAGTGGATCTTCTGGATCAACGTACCGGTCGGCGTCGCCGTCATGGCGCTGTGCATGCTGAAGCTGCGCGACAGCCGCGGTACGCGCCCGCACCTCGACCTGGTCGGTGTGGCACTGGTGAGTGCCGGGCTCTTCGCCCTGGTGTGGGCGCCGGTGCGGGCGCCGTCCATCGGCTGGGGCGACCCGCAGGTGATCGGCGCGCTGGTCGTCGGCGCGGCCCTGACGGCGGCCTTCGTGGCCTGGCAGCGCAGGGCGCGCTACCCGATGCTGCCGCTGCGCTACTTCCGCAGCCGCGGCTTCTCCACCGCCAACGCGGTCGTCTTCTTCATGATGTTCTCGCTGATCGGCTCGCTGTTCATGATCGCCCAGATGTTCCAACTGGGCTTGGGATACGACCCGTTGCAGACAGGTCTGCGGCTGCTGGTGTGGACGGGCATGCCGATGCTGGTGGCGCCGCTGGCGGGCGCGCTGTCGGACCGGTTCGGCAACCGTCCCTTCATGGTGCTCGGACTGCTGCTCCAGGCTGCGGGGCTGCTGTGGCTCGCCCTGGTCTCCTCGGCCCACGCCGGTTACGGCGAGCTGGTGACGCCGCTCATCGTGGCCGGTATCGGCATCTCGATGACCTTCCCGACCGTGGCGAACGCGGTCGTCGGCGCGGTGCCGGTCGAGGACTCGGGGGTGGCGGCGGGCACGAACAACACCGTGCGCGAGGCGGGCGGCGTCTTCGGGGTCGCGGTGCTGGTGGCGGTCTTCTCCGCGCACGGCGGCTACGGGTCGCAGGCCTCCTTCATGAACGGCTTCCAGGCCGCCGAGGTGGTCGCGGCGGTGGCCGCGGCCGTCGGCGCCGCGGTCGCGGTGCTGGCGCCGAGCAAGCGGCAGGCGGACGCCGCGAACCCGAACGCCGCTCCGGTGGCCGGCGCGCTCCCGCAGCCCGAGAAGGTCTGACGGCCGGCCCGGCGGCAGCGTGAAGGAGGCCGCCGCAGCACCTCCTCCGGGTGCCGCGGCGGCCTCCTGCGTGCCGCGAGAACGGGCCGCGCCACGTACCGGCCGCTGCTCCGGCCGTCAGCCGCCGGGTGCGCGGCCGAGCAGCGCGACCAGCCGGTCGCCGGGGCAGGCCAGTGGTGACACGGGGACGGGCGCGGCGAAGAGGTCCGCGCCGCCGGTGAGCATCGGTGACCTGCGCAGGAGCGCCAGCGCCAGCGGCACCGGTATGGGCCGCGGGGTGCCGCAGGCCTGGGCGATGTCCCAGCCGTGCACGGCGAGTTCGACCGCGCCGATGAAGGCCACCGTCCCGCTCGCCACCGGCATGCCGCCGATGTACGTCTGCGGGGGCTCCCCGGCGGCCCCGCAGGACCGTTCGCGCCGGCTGTCCAGCAGCTCCCGCGCGCCGCGGCGCACGGCGGCGACCGGGTCGGCGGGCGGCGGCGCCGCGGGCAGCAGGGCCACCTCGCCGTCCTGCGCCGCCTCCCGCAGCGCGCACACCGACTCGTACAGGTGGCACAGCAGCGCGTCGAGATCCCAGCCCCGGCAGGGCGTCGGCCGCCGCAGCCCGTCGGGCGGCACCTGGTCGACGCAGCCCAGCGCGTAGTCGACGGCCTGCCGCAGCAGCGGCGGCGCGGTGTCCGGCCCGGTCACCTCGGCCACGACGGGGCCGGTGGGGCGTCGGCGTCCAGCGTCGCGGGCAGCCCGAACGCCGGGAAGTGCGCCTCGCGGAAGACGAGGATTCCGGCCACCCGGTGCCCGCGCAGGGTCAGGACCTGGATCGCGTGCGAGTGGAAGCGGCCGTCGTTCGCACGCCAGTACGTCGCCAGGGCCGACTGGCCGTCGTTGACGGTGAGCCCCCGCAGGCGCTGCTCGCCGGCGATCGGGAAGACCCGCGCCGCCAGGAAGCGCAGGACGACCTCGCGGCCGGCGAACCACTGCGGCTCGGGCGGCATCTCCAGCCGCACGTCGTCGCTCAGCAGCCGGGCCAGGGCGTCGACGTCGGCGTCCTCGAAGGCCTTGGCGTAGCGGTCGACCAGCGCCCGGCCGCTGTCGTCCAGCGAGTCGGTGACCTCGTCCTCGGTGACGGCGGCCTGCCGCAGCTGGGCGCGGGCGCGTTGCAGCGCGCTGTTGACGGCGGCGGGGCTGGTGCCGAGCAGGTCGGCCACCTCGGCGGCACGCCACGCCATGACGTCGCGCAGGATCAGCACGGCCCGCTGCCTGGGCGGCAGCTCCTGGAGCGCGACGACCAGCGCGAGCCGCACGCTGCCGCGCTCGGCGACCACCGCGGCGGGGTCGGGCGCCAGGTCGGGCATCGGCTGGACCCAGGGGATCTCGGTGGCACCGGCGGGATGCAGCGGCGTGGTGACGTCGTCGCTCGCGGTCCCGAGCCCCGCGGGCACGAAGCGGCGGCTGCTGTGCTGGAGCGCGGTCAGGCAGGCGCTGGTGGCGATCCGGTAGAGCCAGAAGCGCAGCGACGAGCGGCCCTCGAAGCCGCCGTAGCCGCGCCAGGCCCGCAGATACGTCTCCTGGACGAGGTCCTCGGCGTCCTGCACGGAGCCGAGCATCCGGTAGCAGTGGGCCAGCAGCTCAGGACGGTATTCGGCTGCCTTCCTGAGGAAGGCGTCGCTGTCCTGCGACGCCTCCCCGGCGGCGGCCTGCCCGCTCAGCGCATTCACGTGATGTCTCCGGGTGTCTGGGGGATCCCTCCGTGAATACAGACACCCCCCGGACCCGAAAGTCATCGCCGGTGACGGCGCGGCCCGCTCACAGCGGCTGCAGACCCTCGGCGGACAGCGCGTACGCCAGCGCGTCCCCGTCGCCCCCATCGACCAGCGACACGATGGCCGCGCCGGCCTTCTCCGGGGTGAGCAGCGGGCCCATCGCCCGCACGAAGGCGTCCGTGTCGACCCCCTGGTAGGCGGCGTAGGCCGCCGCGGCCTCGCGGCCGAGGTCGGTGGTCGGGGTCAGCCCGGGCAGGACAGCGCGGAAGCGGATGCCCAGCGCCTGCCGCCGCGACTCGGCGGCGGCGTATTCGGACACGAAGCGGACGGTGGCCTTGGCGCCCGCGTAAGCGCCGCTGAGCGGGGAGCCGCGCAGGGCGGCGCCGCTGGAGAGGGACACCACCGTGCTGCCGGGCGGCAGCGGCAGCCGCAGGGCGGCGCGCACCCAGTGGAAGGCCTGCTGGACGTCGACATCCCAGGTGGTGCGGAAGGTCTCCCAGGTGTGGTCCTGGATCGGCCGCAGGACCGGCGCGGCCCCGGCGTTGAGCACCACGGTCCCGGGGGTGTGGCGCAGCAGCAGTTCCTCGGCCAGCACCGGGTCGGTGGCGTCGCCCCGTACGGGCACGAAGGCCTCGCCCAGCTCGGCCCGCAGCTTCTCCAGGGCGTCCGCGTCCCGGGCGAGGCCGACGACCCTGGCCCCCGCCCGGACGAACGCGGTCGCGATGCCCCGGCCGAAGCCGCGCCCCGCGCCGGTGACGACGACGGTGGTTCCCGCCGGCTCGTTGACGGACATGTTCTCTCCTCGGTTGCCGGAAATGCCTCGTCAGTAAAGACACCGGCGTCCGAGGGAATTCATCGCGGACCCGCGCGGGCCCGTCGGTCAGGACCCGGCCAGCTCCACGTGCTGCGGGTAGAAGGCGACGTGCCCGGCGATGGCGGCGACGGCGTCGTAGGGCTTGTCGTACGTCCACACCGCGTCGGCGACGGTGCCGTCCGTGGTGACCAGCGAGAAGTACGACGCGTCGCCCTTGTAGGAGCAGTACGTCACGGTGTCGCTGGGCACCAGGGCGGTGGGCTGGACGTCGTCCAGCGGGATGTAGTGCACCGGCGGGTAGGACCCCTCACGCAGGGTCAGCGCCCGCGTGGTGTCGGCGACGACCTGCCCGCCGGCCCGGACGACGACCCGCGACGGGTGGGGCTCGACGGTGATGGGGTGGTCGGGGCCGGGGATCTTGACGGTGCGTTCCATGACATCTCCGTATGTGGGTGGGCGGTTCCGTCCATGGTGCGACGCTGTCGACGGTAGGCAGGTCGTCCGAGCAGCGTCAAGCACGGCCCGCCGTGGGACGGGACGGTGCGGCTCCCAGTCGGCGCTGCACCCGCAGCAGGTACTCCTTGCGGTCGAGCGGGTCGGGGCCGCTGCGGGGGCGTAGCGGAATCTCGCCGTGGACCGGTGCCCAGTGGTCGAAGACCGTCTCCAGGGCGCCTTCGCCGCTGGTGAGGGTGGGCAGTTGCTGCTCCAGGTCGTGCACCCGGGCGGCCGGGATGTCGCCTTCCAGCAGCCAGCCCCCGGACCGCGTGGGGGCGGGGGCGCGCGGCACCGCCCGCAGCCGGGACAGTGCGGGCAGCACCGCGCCGAGCGCGTCGGACGGCAACTCGACGGTGAAGCGGTGCATCGGCTCGTGCACCCGGGTGCCGGCCTGCCGCAGTGCCTCCATCAGCACCAGCGGGGTGACGTTGCGGAAGTCGCCCGAGGTGCTCGACATGCTCTTGTCGAAGACGGCGTGCGCATGGCTCTGCCGGGCCGAGTAGCCCGAGTGCGTCATGGTGACCGTGCAGTCCGTGACCTGCCACCCGTACAGGCCCTGGGCCAGGGTGGACATCACCGTCTCCTCGACGGCGACGAAGAAGGAGTAGGGCAGCGAGCCCAGTTCGACCTCGCGGCGCCACGCGACGCCGCTGCCGGGCGGCGCCGGGTCGATCCGCAGGCCCACGGTCGCCAGGAAGGGGTTGGGGTCCTTCTTGATGAACTCGACGGCGGAACCGCTGCCGGTGACCCGCTCGATGTGGATCGTGGTCGTCTCCCGGAAGTCGACGTCCACCCCGTGGTCGTCGGCCAGCGTCGCCTGGATGACCTCCTTCTGCACCTCGCCGTAGAGGGAGACGGCGATCTCCCCGCGGTCCTCGTCCCGCCGCAGGTTGATCAGCGGGTCCTGCTCGGCGAGCTGCCCGAGCGCGGTGTGCAGGGCGGCGCGGTCGGCGGGCCTGCGGGCGACGACCACGGTCTCCAGGCTGGGCGGGGCGAAGTGGTGCGCCGCCCCCGGCGTGCCGGCCGCTTCGCCGACGATGTCGCCGATCCGCACCTCGCCCAGGCCCCACACCCGGGCGATCCGGCCGGCCGCGGCCGACGCGGCGGGCACGTCGCCGCCCCGGTCGAAGACGCTGAGCGCGGTGATCCTGCCCTCCCCCACGCCCGCGCCGTCCCGGTACACCGGCACCCGGTCCCTGACGGCCAGGGTGCCCGAGGTCAGCCGGACGTACGCGATGCGCTCGCCGGCGGGGCCGCGCTCCATCTTGAACACGCTGCCGCCGAGCGGGCCGCGGGGGTCGCCGCCGGAGCCCGGCAGCAGTTCCGCGATACCGTCGATCAGCGCGTCCACACCGGCGCCGGTGACGGCGGAGCCGGCGTAGACGGGGTGCACCAGTGCCCGGCCGGTCTGCGCGGCGAGCGCCCGCCGCAGCCGCGGGTACGGCAGGGTGCCGTCGCGCACCCAGGCGGCGAGCAGGTCGTCGTCGTGGCCGGCCAGCAGCTCGGTGAGCCGGGCGGTGAAGCCGGTGTCGGCGCCGTCGTAGAGCGCCGCCGCCGCGTCCTTGGTGCCCTGCGCCTCGGCGGCGGCCAGCGGGACGACGTCGGGGGTCAGCCGGGCGGCGATGCCGGCCAGCGTACGGTCCAGGTCGGCGCCGCGGCGGTCCAGCTTGTTGACGAAGACCAGCGTCGGGATGCGCAGCCGGCGCAGCGTCCGCATCAGGACCGCGGTCTGCGGCTGGACGCCCTCCACCGCGGAGACCACGAGCACCGCTCCGTCGAGGACGCCGAGCACCCGCTCGACCTCGGCGATGAAGTCGGGGTGGCCGGGGGTGTCGATGAGGTTGACGGTGGTGCCGCCGAGCGTGAAGGAGACGACGGCGGACTTGATGGTGATGCCGCGCTGCCTCTCCAGCGCGAGGGAGTCGGTCAGCGTGCTGCCCCGGTCGACGCTGCCGATCGTGTCGATCACTCCTGCGGAGTACAGCAGCCGTTCGGTGAGGCTGGTCTTACCTGCGTCGATGTGCGCGAGAATGCCGAGGTTGAGCGAAGGCACAGCCGGTCATGTCCTCAAGATAGGGAGTCATTCCTGTCTGGGGTGGCATGACGGGACCGCGCATGATCACTGCTCCTCGGGTCGGCTGCGGCTGACCTTCCGACTACAGCAGAGCGCTCGCGCGGGCGGCAACCGTATTTCGTGGCGGCAGCCGCGGCGGACCGGTGTTTCCGCAGCCGGGGCACTCAGCTTCTGGGCACCTTGCGCGACGCGCGCAGCCACTCCCTGTTCATGGCGGTGATCGAGGTGAGCGGAATGCCCTTGGGGCAGGCGGTGGCGCACTCGCCGGCCAGGGTGCAGCCGCCGAAGCCCTCGGCGTCCATCTGCGCGACCATGTCGAGCACCCGGGTCTCGCGCTCCGGCGCCCCTTGCGGCAGGGCGCCCAGGTGGTTGACCTTCGCGGACGTGAAGAGCATCGCGGAGCCGTTGGGGCAGGCGGCCACGCAGGCGCCGCAGCCGATGCACTCGGCGTGCTCGAAGGCGCTGTCAGCGGCCGCCTTGGGCACCGGGGTGGCGTGCGCCTCGGGCGCGGAGCCGGTGGGGACGCTGACGTAGCCGCCGGACTGGATGATCCGGTCGAAGGCGGCCCGGTCCACGACCAGGTCGCGCACCACGGGGAAGGCGGCGGCCCGCCAGGGCTCGACGTCGATGGTGTCGCCGTCGCGGAAGGACCGCATGTGCAGCTGGCAGGCGGTGGTGCGCTCCGGGCCGTGCGCCTCGCCGTTGATGACCAGGCTGCACGCGCCGCAGATGCCCTCGCGGCAGTCGTGGTCGAAGGCGACCGGCTCCTCGCCCTCGACGGTGAGGCGCTCGTTGAGGGTGTCGAGCATCTCCAGGAAGGACATGCCGGGCGAGATGCCGTCGACGTCGTAGGTGGCCATGCCGCCGGGCGCCTCGGTGTCGTGCTGGCGCCAGATGCGCAGGGTGAGCTTCATGCGTAGCTCCGCTGAGTGGGGTGGACGTACGCGAAGGCGAGGTCTTCGCGGTGCAGGACGGGGGCGCTGCCGGTGCCGGTGAACTCCCAGGCGGCGGCGTAGCTGAAGTCGTCGTCCCTGCGGGCCGCCTCGCCGTCCGGGGTCTGCGACTCCTCGCGGAAGTGGCCGCCGCAGGACTCGGCCCGGTGCAGGGCGTCCAGGCACATCAGCTCGGCCAGTTCGAGGTAGTCCACAACGCGGTTGGCACGCTCCAGGGACTGGTTGAACTCACCCTCGGTGCCGGGGACTTTGATCCGGCGCCAGAATTCCTCGCGGATCTGCGGGATGCGGTCGAGCGCCTTGCGCAGGCCCTCCTCGTTGCGGGCCATGCCGCAGAACTCCCACATCAGCTCGCCGATCTCGCGGTGGAAGGAGTCGGCGCTGCGGTCGCCGCCGACACCGACCAGGCGGTGCAGCCGCTCCTTCGCCTCGGCCAGCACCGCGGCCACGGCGGGGTGTTCGGGGCCGGGGGTGTCGTTCCCCGGGTGCCTGGCGAGGTAGTCGTTGACGGTGGCGGGCAGCACGAAGTAGCCGTCGGCCAGGCCCTGCATGAGGGCGGACGCCCCGAGCCGGTTGGCGCCGTGGTCGGAGAAGTTGGCCTCGCCGATCGCGAACAGGCCCGGGATCGTGGTCTGCAGGTCGTAGTCCACCCACAGGCCGCCCATCGTGTAGTGCACGGCGGGGTAGATCCGCATCGGGACCTCGTACGGGTCCTCCGCGGTGATGCGCTCGTACATCTCGAAGAGGTTGCCGTACTTCGCCTCGACGGCTTTGCGGCCGAGGCGGGCGATGGCGTCGGCGAAGTCGAGGTAGACGCCCTGGCCGCCGGGCCCGACGCCGCGGCCCTCGTCGCAGACGTTCTTCGCCGCGCGGGAGGCGATGTCGCGGGGCACGAGGTTGCCGAAGGCGGGGTAGACGCGCTCCAGGTAGTAGTCGCGCTCCTCCTCGGGGATCCCGGCGGCCGGCCGGGTGTCGCCCTTGGCCTTGGGGACCCAGATCCGGCCGTCGTTGCGCAGCGACTCGCTCATCAAGGTCAGCTTGGACTGGTGGTCGCCGGTGCGCGGGATGCAGGTGGGGTGGATCTGGGTGAAGCAGGGGTTGGCGAAGTGCGCGCCCCGGCGGTGGGCCCGCCAGATCGCGGTCGCGTTGGAATTCATGGCGTTCGTCGACAGGTAGAAGACGTTGCCGTAGCCCCCGGAGGCCAGGACGACGGCGTCCGCGACGTACGCCGAGATCTCGCCGGTGACCAGGTCGCGGGCGACGATGCCGCGGGCGCGGCCGTCGATGACGAGCAGGTCGAGCATCTCGGTGCGGGCGTGCAGTTCGACGTTGCCGGCCGCGATCTGCCGGGACAGCGCCTGGTAGGCGCCGAGCAACAGCTGCTGCCCGGTCTGGCCGCGGGCGTAGAAGGTGCGGGAGACCTGGACGCCGCCGAAGGAGCGGGTGTCGAGCAGGCCGCCGTACTCCCGGGCGAAGGGCACGCCCTGCGCGACGCACTGGTCGATGATCTCCACCGAGATCTGCGCCAGGCGGTGGACGTTGGACTCCCGGGAGCGGAAGTCGCCGCCCTTGACGGTGTCGTAGAAGAGCCGGTGGATCGAGTCGCCGTCGTTGCGGTAGTTCTTGGCGGCGTTGATGCCGCCCTGGGCGGCGATGGAGTGGGCCCGGCGCGGGGAGTCCTGGTAGCAGAACTGCACGACGTGGTAGCCCTGTTCGGCGAGGGTGGCGCCGGCGGAGCCGCCGGCCAGCCCGGTGCCGACGACGATCACGGTGTGCTTGCGGCGGTTGGCGGGGTTGACGAGCTTCGCGGTGAAGCGGCGGGTGTCCCAGCGCTGTTCGATCGGGCCGTCGGGGGCCTTGGTGTCGGCGAGGGGGTCGCCGGTGGTGTAGCGGGCGTAGTCGGTCATGTCATCACTTCAGCTCACGAGTCCGGTCATGACGCCGACGGGGACGGCGACGAAGCCGGCTGTCAGCACCAGGGCGAGGGCGTTGGCGGTGCCTTTCAGCACCCGGTTCCGGGTGGCGCTGCCGGCGCCGAGGGTCTGGGCGGCGGACCAGAAGCCGTGCCGGACGTGCAGGCCGAGGGCGAGCATCGCGACGATGTAGATGGCGTTGTTCCACCAGTCGTGGAAGGCCGCGACGACGTTGTGGTACGGGTGGCCGGGCACGAAGCCGCGCTGGACGGTGCCGGTGGTCAGGTCGAGCAGGTGCCACACGATGAACAGGGCGAGGATCACCCCACCCCAGCGCATGGTCCGGGTCGCGTAGCTGCTGCGGGCCTTGGTGTGGACGTAGCCGACCGGCCGGGAGCGCAGATCGCGCCGGCTGAGCTGGTAGGCGGCGACGCCGTGCGCCACGACCGCGACGACCAGGCCGACCCTGATGATCCACAGGGCCCACTCGTAGTGCAGGAAGGGTTCGCCGAGGGTGCGCAGCCAGTGGGCGTAGCTGTCGAAGGTGCCGGGACCGAAGAAGATCTTGAGGTTGCCGAACATGTGGACGACCAGGTAGAGCAGCATCACCAGGCCGCTCACCGCCATGACCGCCTTCTTGCCGACGGTCGATCCCCAGACCGTACGGGCCATCGACGGCCGCCGGTCCGTCCGCGTTGCCAGTGCCATGGACACGACGCTACGGCGGGGAATGTCCAGTGGTCCAAGACATGATTGAGCTGGAGTCGATAGGTGATACCTATCGACGGGTTATCGTGAGGGCATGCAGTTCCAGCAGCTGGCCTATTTCGTGGCCGTCGCCGACGCCCGGCACTTCACCCGGGCCGCCGAGGCGGTGCACGTCTCGCAGCCCTCGCTGTCCCAGCAGATCAAGGCGCTGGAGAAGGAGTTGGGCGCCGCGCTCTTCAGCCGGGCGCGCGGCAACATCACGCTCACCGACGCCGGTGCGGCGCTGCTGCCGCTGGCCCGGCGGATCCTCGCCGACGCGGACACCGCCCGGCACGAGGTGCTGGAACTGGCGCAGCTGCGCCGGGGCCGGGTCCGGCTCGGCGCCACCCCGAGCCTGGCCACCGGCCTGCTGCCCGACGTGTTGCGCACCTTCCACGACCGGCACCCGGGCATCCGGCTGATCATCGAGGAGGGCGGTTCCCACGACCTGGTGCGCCACCTGGCCCGCGGGGCGCTCGACCTCGCGCTCGTGGTCCTGCCGCTGCCGAGCCCGTCGCCGGCGCTGACCACGGTGGAGCTCTTCCAGGAGGACCTGGTCGTCGTCTCCTCCGCCGGCGACGAGGCGCCGGCCTCGCCGCTGCGGATCGCCGACCTCGAAGGTCGGCCGATGGTGATGTTCCGCCACGGCTACGACCTGCGGGACCTGACGCTCGCGGCGTGCCGGGCGGCCGGCTTCGAGCCGTACCTCACCGTCGAGGGCGGCGAGATGGACGCGGTGCTCGGCTTCGTCCGTGCGGGGCTGGGAATCGGGGTGGTCCCGCGGATGGTCGCCACCCGCGCGGGCCACGACCTGCGCGTGACACCGCTGGCGCGGCCGGGACTGCGGCGGACGGTGGCGCTGGCGCACCGCAGCGACGTGGCGCCGCCGCGAGCGGCCCGCGTCCTGCAAAACGTGCTGCTCACCGCCGCCACCGGCCTGCGCTCCTGACCCTGCCGCCGGACGCGGGGACGGCCCCCGGACCGGCACGGCAGGGCGGAGGTCACACGGACGGTCGCACGCGCGGCAGCAGGAGCACCGCCACCACGAGTGCGGCCAGCGCGAAGCCGGACCCGAGGAGGAAGGCCTCGTGGAAGCCGGTCGCCCTGGCGGACCGCAGGGCGGGGTGGCCGGGGCCGGACATCGCGTGGCCGATGCGGGTGTAGGCCACGGTCGAGACGATCGCCACCCCCACCGAACCCCCCGCTTCCTGGCTGGTGTTGATCAGGCCCGCCGCCGTACCGGCCTCCTGCTCGGGCACCCCGGTGGCCGCGGCGATCTGCACCGGGACCAGCGACATGCCGAGGCCGACGCCGACCAGCAGGAAGGGCGGCAGGACGTCCGGCGCGTAGGCCGCGGAGACCGGCAGGCGGGCCAGGACGAGCAGGCCCGCCGCGCTGAGGGCGAGGCCGGTTATCAGGACCGGCTTGGCCGGGAACTTGGCGACCAGACCGGACGCCAACCCGGCGCCGACGACCACCGCGAGGGCCAGCGGGACGTAGGCGAGCCCGGTCCGCAACGCGTCGTAGCCGAGCACCTGCTGCATGAACAGGCTGGCGAAGAAGAAGAGCGTCAGCATCGCGCCGAGCATCAGCGCCATGGCGAGGTTCGCGGCGCGCAGCGTCGGCAGCCGGAAGATCCGCAGCGGCAGCAGCGGCGCCTCCGCGCGCAGCTCGACGGTCACGAACGCCGCGAGCAGCACCGCGGCACCGGTGAGCCCGCTGATGGTCCTGGCGGCGGACCAGCCGACGTTGACGGCCTGGTCGAGGGTGTAGATGAGCAGCAGCAGTCCGGCCGTGAGGCTCACCGCGCCCGCCGTGTCGAAGCGCCGCCTCGTCTGGGGAAGCCGGCTCTCGGGCACCACATAGGGCGCGAGCACGACCGCGGCGACCGCGATGGGCACGTTGATGAAGAACACCCAGCGCCAGCCGGGCCCCTGGGTGAGCAGCCCGCCGAAGAGCACTCCGAGGACGGAGGCGACGCCGGCCAGGGCGCCCCAGATGCCCAGGGCCTTGTTGCGGGCGGCGCCCTCGCCGTAGACGGTGGTCAGGGTGGACAGGGCGGCGGGCGCGGTCAGGGCGGCGCCGAGTCCCTGCACGGCGCGTGCGGTGACCAGGACGCCGGGGTCGTGGGCGATACCGGCGACCAGCGAGCCCGCCCCGAAGAGTGCCACGCCGATACGCAGCAGCCTGCGCCGCCCGAGGATGTCGGCGAGACGGCCACCGAGCAGCAGGAAGCCGCCGAGAACAGTGCCGTAGGCGGTGACGACGTACTGCAGGTCGCCGTCGGCCATGCCGAGGCTGCCCTGGATCGAGGGCAGAGCCACGTTGACGATAGTGACGTCCAGGTAGACCATCGACTGCACCACGCAGAGGAAGGCCAGGATGAGGCCCGGTCGTTCGGTGACCGGGGCGCGGGAGGGACGGCGGCGCTGGGAAGCGGCGGCGAGTGTCATGGGATGACGCTAGCGCGCGAATATAGTAGGTACCTAGAGGATAGTGACTACCCGTTCCGGAGGCACCCTGCATGGCCGACACCGCTCCCCCGCTCACCCGCCCCGCCGGCCGCTCCGCGGGGAAGGCCCATGCCGACCCCTGCCCGATCGGCCCCGTCGTCGACCTGGTGTTCAGCCGGTGGACGACGCCGATCCTGTGGGTGCTCAACGAGTTCGGCCGGCAGCGCTTCGTGGAGCTGGAGCGGCGGATCGGGACCATCACGCCGAAGGTGCTGACGCAGCGGCTGCGGCAGATGGAGCGGGACGGGCTGGTCATCCGGACGTATCACCCCGAGGTGCCGCCCCGGGTGGAGTACGAGATCAGCGAGCTGGGGCTGAGCCTGGCGCCGCTCTTCCACACGCTCGCCGAGTGGTCGCAGGCACACCTGCCCGAGGTGGCCGCGGCCCGGGTCGACTACGACGACCGCGGCCAGCCGATGCCGTGACGGCTCTCGGCCGCGGCGGACGTGCGTGCCGGGCGCCGCGACGCGGCGGAGATCCACCCGGCAGGCCCTACGCGTCGTAGTCGACCGTCAGGGTCTGCGAGGCCGGGAAGGACTGGCAGGTCAGCACGTAGCCGGCCTCGACCTCGGCCGCTTCCAGGGCGAAATTGCGGCGCATGTCGGCGCGGCCGTCGGTGATCCTCGCGCGGCAGGTGCCGCAGACGCCGCCCTTGCAGGCGAAGGGCAGGTCGGGGCGGACCCGCTGGGCGCCGTCCAGGATCGTCGCGCCGGTCGGCAGGGCCGCGGTGGAGGTGCGGCCGTCGAGAACGAGGGTGACCTCGCTGACCGGGCCGCGGGCGACGTCGTCGGGGTGGCGCAGCGGGGCGACCGGCTCGTCGTCGGCGAAGAACAGCTCCTGGTGGACGCGGTCGCCGGGCACGCCGAGGCCGGCGAGCACCTGCTGGGCGCCGGTGACCATGCCGTGCGGCCCGCACAGCCACCAGTGGTCGGCGCCCGGGACGTGCACCAGGCCGGCGATCAGCGCGGCGAGCCGGTCCGCGTCGAGTCGGCCGGACAGCAGCTCGGCCTCGCGCGGCTCGCGGGAGAGCACGTGGCCGATCTGGAAGCGGGCGGGGTAGGCGTCCTTGAGGTCGGCCAGCTCGTCGGCGAACATCACCGTGCCGGTGCGCCGGTTGCCGTAGAAGAGGGTCACCCGGGAGCGGGCGTCGGCGGCCAGCACGGATTCCGCGATGGACATCATCGGGGTGATCCCGGATCCCGCGGCGATCAGCACGTGGTGGCCCGGCGTGGCCAGGTCGGGCGTGAAGGCCCCGGTCGGCGGCAGCACCTCCACGGTGTCGCCGGGGCGCACCTGGTGCACCAGCCAGTCGGAGAACAGCCCGCCCGGCACCACGCGCACGCCGATCCGCGGCGGCGCGCCGGCCGGTGAGCACAGGGAGTACGAGCGCCGCTCGTCGCGCTCCCCGACGGTGCGCCGCAGGGTCAGCGACTGCCCGGGGCGGTGGGCGAAGTCGGCGGCCAGCTCGTCGGGGACCTCGAAGCCGACCGTGACGGCGTCCTCGCACAGCGGCCGGACGTCGGCCACCCGCAGCGGGTGGAAGGCCGGGCGGCGGCGCGGCCGTACGGTCCCCGCGGCGGTGGTGGTGGTCGGGGCCATCACAGCTCCTTGACGTGCTCGAAGGGCTCCCGGCAGGTGCGGCAGCGCCACAGGGACTTGCAGGCCGTGGCCGAGAAGCGGGAGGTCTCCTCGGTGTCGGCCGAGCCGCAGCGCGGGCAGCCGACCGCGAGCCGGGCCGCGCCGAGCACCAGCGGCACGGGGCCGGCGGTGCGGCGGGGTGCGGGGCCGGGCGGCGAGATGCCGTACGCGCGCAGCGTGCGCCGGCCGTGCGCGGTGATCAGGTCGGTGGACCAGGGCGGGTCGAGCACCGTGCGGATCTCCACCTTGGCGAAGCCGGCGCCGCGCAGCCGGGCGGCCACGTCGGCCCGCATCTCGGCCATCGCGGGGCACCCGGAGTAGGTGGGCGTGAGGCTGGCGACCACGGTGCCGTCCTCGGTCAGCCGGACGTCCCTGAGCACGCCGAGGTCGGCGAGGGTGAGCATGGGCAGCTCGGGGTCGGGCACCTGTGCGGCGACCTGCCGGGCCCGCAGGGCGGACTGCCGCGTCACCATGTCGCCTCCGGGTGCGCGCGGGCCACGCTCTGCAGTTCCGCCAGCAGCGGGGCCAGATGGGCGGTGTGGTCGCCCTGCCGCCCGGAGCCCGGCACCGCGGGCGCGGCGGGCAGCGACAGTCCGGCGGCGAGCAGCACCTGGTCGAGCACGGCGAGCGTCTCCTGGCGTACGGCGTCGGCGTGGGCGGCGAACTGCGGCCGGGCGTCGAGGACCTCGTCGAGATACGGCACCACGTCGGCCAGCGCGGCGCGCATCCGGCGGTGCGACTCGTCGGTTCCGTCGCCGAGCCGCACCGCCCAGTCGGCGGCATATTGGCGGTGGTAGGTCAGTTCGGGCACGCCCTTGGCCGCGACCGCGGCGAGCACCGGGTCGGCGGTCGAGGCGAGCCGGCCGAAGAGGGCCAGCCGCCAGGTGGACAGGACCAGCAGCCGCACGACGCAGAAGGCGAAGTCGCCGTCCGGCAGTTCGGCCAGCCGCACGTTGCGGAAGTCGGCCGGGTCGCGGGTGTAGGCATAGGCGTCCTCGCCGCGGCCGGTGCCGTCGGCCTGGCCGCAGCGCGCGTAGAGCAGCCGCGCCTGGCCGAGCAGGTCGAGGCCGATGTTGGCGAGCGCGACCTCCTCCTCCAGCTCGGGGGCGCGGGTGCACCACTGCGCCAGGCGCTGCGCGCCGACCAGGGCGTCGTCGCCGAGCGCCAGGCACACCGCGGCCAGTTCGGCGCCGTCCACGCCGTCGGGCACGGCGGTGTCGACGCCGTGCAGCGGGTCCTCGAACCCGGTGCCGAACGCCCAGCGGGCGTCGCCTTCCTGGTCGTGCTGCTCGGCCAGGGAGAGGTAGACGTGGTCGTCGATGTCGTCGCTCATACCGGCCTCCTAGATGTGCGGGACATCGTCGGGGATGTCGTAGAAGGTCGGGTGGCGGTAGACCTTGTCGGCGCTGGGCTTGAAGAAGGGGTCCTTCTCGTCGCGGGTCGAGGCGGCGATGTGGGTGGAGCGCACCACCCAGATGGACACGCCCTCGTTGCGCCGGGTGTAGAGGTCGCGGGCGTGGGTGAGCGCCATGGTGTCGTCGGCGGCGTGCAGCGAGCCTACGTGCACGTGGTTCAGCCCGCGCTTGCCGCGGACGAACACCTCGTACAGCGGCCAGTCCTGCCGGGCCGTACCGGTGCCGGTCTCCTCGCCGCTCATACCGCCGCTCACGCCGCCGCTCCTTCGCCGTGCCGTGCGCGGGCCGCCTGCTTGGCGGCGTGGGCGGTGGCCGCCTCGCGGACCCAGGCGCCGTCCTCGTGGGCCGCGCGCCGCCGCGCGACCCGCGCGGTGTTGCACGGGCCGTCGCCGCTGATGACGCGCTGCAGCTCCGACCAGTCGGGCGTGCCGAAGTCGTGCCGGCCGCGCTCCTCGTTCCACCGCAGGTCCGGGTCGGGGAGGGTGACGCCGAGCCGCTCCGCCTGCGGCACGGTCATGTCGACGAACCGCTGCCGCAGCTCGTCGTTGCTGTGCCGCTTGATCTTCCATGCCATCGAGCGCGCCGAATTGGGCGAGTCGCCGTCCGGCGGGCCGAACATCATCAGCGACGGCCACCACCAGCGGTCCACCGCGTCCTGGACCATCGCCCGCTGGGCGTCGGTGCCGCGCATCATCGTCATCAGCAGCTCGTAGCCCTGGCGCTGGTGGAAGGACTCCTCCTTGCAGACCCGCACCATCGCCCGCGCGTACGGGCCGTACGAGCTGCGGCACAGCGGCACCTGGTTGCAGATGGCCGCGCCGTCCACGAACCAGCCGATCACGCCGACGTCGGCGAAGCTCTCGGTCGGGTAGTTGAAGATCGACGAGTACTTCTGCCGGCCCTCGATCAGCCGCTCGGTCAGGTCCGCGCGGTCGGCGCCCAGGGTCTCCGCCGCCGAGTACAGGTACAGGCCGTGGCCGGCCTCGTCCTGCACCTTGGCGAAGAGGATCGCCTTGCGGCGCAGCGACGGGGCCCGGGTGATCCACTCCCCCTCCGGCTGCATGCCGATGATCTCCGAGTGCGCGTGCTGCGCGATCTGCCGGATCAGCGTCCCGCGGTAGCCGTCGGGCATCCAGTCCCGCGGCTCGATCCGCTGGTCCCTGCCGATGGTCGCGTCGAAGCGCTCCTGGAGCGGGGGCTCGCCCCGGTCGTCGCCGCTGTCGCCCGGCGGGCCTTCGAGTGGCATGGCCGCTTCTCCTCACTACGCCAACCGACCGTTCGTTCGGTATCAAGTGTGCGGATCTTACGGCGCCGAGGCAACCCCGGCGCGGCGATGTCGTGGTGGCCCCCCGGCCGGCGGCGGGGACGCGGGCGGATCAGCCCTGGTAGCCGTTGTCGGCCAGGATCCGGTCGATACGTGCGCGGTGCGCGGCCTCCCACGCGTCGAGGCTCTCGCCGGCCTCTTTCCCCAGCTTCTTCCCGGCGTCGGCCAGCACCTGGTCGGCCCGGCCGGCCGGGACGACGGCGACGCCCTCCTCGTCGGCGACCACGATGTCGCCCGCGTGCACCTCGACGCCGCCGCAGCGCACCGGCTCGCCGAGCGGCAGGACCGCCGACTTCCCGCCGGGGCAGGGGACGACGCCCCGGGCGAAGACCGGGAAGCCCATCGCGCGGATCTCGCCGAGGTCGCGGATCACCCCGTCGATGACGAAGCCGGCGATCCCCCGGCGGTGGGCGACGGCGCAGACGTTGCCGCCGGCCACCGCGTAGTCCAGGTCGCCGGCCGCCATGACGATCACGGAGCCGGGCGGCGCCCGGTGGATCGCCGCGTGCAGCATCAGGTTGTCGCCGGGCGGGCAGCGCACGGTGAAGGCCGGTCCGGCGATCCGCGGCCCGGGGCCCCACAGCGGCCGCAGCCCCGCGTCCATGACCTGGCCGCGTCCGAGGAGGTCGGCGAGGGTGGTCGGCGGGATGTCCTGGAATGCGCTCACGTCGTCCACGCTCACCCTTCGTCCGTGCGCCCCGACCTGGGCAACTCCGGGAACGCTACCCGAGGGTGCCGGGGCCGGGGCGCGTCGGGCGGGCCCTACGACCAGCGCTGGTTCGTACCGCCGTTGCAGGTCCACAGCTCGGCCAGGGCGCCGTCGGCGGTGGAGGCGCCGGTGACGTCCAGGCACAGGCCGGACTGGACGCCGGTGATGCTGCCGTCGGAATTCACCCGCCACTGCTGGTTGGCGCCGCCGTTGCAGTCCCAGATCTCCACCTTGGTGCCGGCCGCGGTCTGGTTGTCGTAGGCGTCGAGGCACTTGGTGCCGCCGTAGACGGTGATACGGCCACCGGACGCGCGGGTCCAGGCCTGGTTGACCCCGCCGTTGCAGGTCCAGATCTCTGCGGCCGAGCCGTTGGTCAGCGAGTTGTCGTACGCGTCCAGGCACTTGCCCGCCCCGACCGCGTGCACGGGCGCCGCGCCGGGCAGTGTGGTGGTACCGCCGGAGACGCGGTACATCACGGTGCCGTGCGCGGGCACCGAGGCGCTGATGGCGCCCGAGGTGCTGGACTTCGCCCCGCTCCACAGGTCGGTCAGGCCGTAGCTCGAAGCGCCGCTCTTGCCGATCGCGGCCGCGCTGGTGGTGATGGTCGCGGTCGATCCGGTCTCGTTGAACAGCACGACCGAGACGTCGCCGCCCGCGAGCGGCCTGGCCAGCACGTCGAGCCCGCCGCCGGCGACCTGGACGCCCTGGGCGCCCAGCGAGTCCTGGTCGACGGCGATGACGGCCTTGTTGGTCAGGATGGACAAGGTGGCGGAACTGGCGCTGAGGAGATTGCTGCCGTCGATGAGCGGGGCGGCCATCTCGGACCAGAGGGTGAATTCCGTGCGGTCCTCGACCGTGGTCATGCCGTTGCCGGTCTCCAGCATGTCGGGGTCGTTCCAGTGGCCGGGTCCCGCGGCCGCGGCGAGGGCCAGGTTGCTGTGGAAGATCGACAGCATGCTGCCGTAGGAGGCGTTGATGTCACCGGTGGTGCGCCACAGGTTGCCCACCCCGGCGCCCCAGTTCTGCACCGTCTCCTGGCCCCAGTCGCACAGGCTGTAGACGATCGGGCGGCCGGTGGCGGCCAGCGCGTCGCGCATCGCGGTGTAGCGGCCCAGGGCCGGCGCCCCGGTGTTGTTGCAGTTGTCGTACTTCAGGTAGTCCACGCCCCAGGACGCGAAGGACTTCGCGTCCTGCGTCTCGTGCCCGAGGCTGCCGGGGTAGCCCGCACAGGTCGCGGTGCCCGCGTCCTCGTAGATGCCCAGCTTGAGTCCCTTGGAGTGCACGTACGCGGCGGTACCGGAGATCCCGTCGGGAAATTTGGTGAAGTCCGGCTGGAGGTTGCCCGCGGCGTCCCTGGAGTGCTGGAGCCAGCAGTCGTCGATGTTGACGTACGTGTAGCCGGCCGCGGCCATCCCGGAGGAGACCATCTTGTCGGCGGTCTGCTCGATCAGTGCCTCGGAGGTGTTGCAGCCGTAGGCGTTCCAGTCGTTGAAGCCCATCGGCGGTGTCAGCGCCAGGCCGTTGCCCAGCGCGGCCGCGGGGGCGGCCGTCAGGACGGCGGCCAGCGGCACGCCGGGCAGCAGCAGCGCCGCGGCCAGGGCGAGGCCGCCGGCGCCGGACAGCGTGCGGCGGACGGTTCCGGGTGTGCGAAGCCCTCGAGATCTCACGGTGCGTCTCCTGGAGGTGGGGGGTGGAGGTGCAGGCCGCGGCGGTCGCTGGGGACAGATAACTCGTGAGGGTTTCGGTGCGTCAAGATGCGCGGAAAGGTTTTCAAAGTATTGTTTGTGCGCGCAGATCCCGGTCGACCCCGCCCCGAGTCAACATTTCCGGACAGGCTCTGACGCCGAGTGGGCCACTGACCTGCCGGGGTCGCCCGATCGGCGGCTTGTTACCTTTTCCGGTATGAGCCGATCGCGTCCCGGTGCCGAGGTGCACGCGTGGCAGCCCGCGGTGGCCGGGATCAGCGAGGTCCTGCACGCGCGCTTCGACGAGCACGCCTATCCGGTGCACACCCACGACACCTGGGACCTGATGCTGCTGGACGACGGCGCCGTCGACTTCGCGCTGGACCGCACACGGCACGGCGCGACGGACGCCGGGCGGGTGGTGCTGCTGCCACCCGGCGTGCCGCACGACGGGCGGTCGATCGGCGGCCTCGGCTTCCGCAAGCGGGTGCTGTACCTGTCGACCGCGGTACTGCCGGAGCGGCTGGCGGGACCGGCGGTGGACGGGCCGATCCTGCTCGACCCGGCGCTGCACGACCGGGTGCACCTGCTGCACGGGGCGCTGCGGCACGAGGAGGACACGCTGGAGGCCGAGTCGCGGCTGGCCTTCGTCCGCGAGCGGCTGCTGACGCACCTGGACGCCCGCAGGCCGCCCCGGCAGGAACGGACGGACCACCGGTTGGCGGTACGGCTGCGCGAACTGCTGGACTCCCGGGTGCGGACCGGCCTGTCGCTGGACGAGGCGACCGAGGTGCTGCACGCGCACCCCACGCACCTGATCCGCTGCTTCACCCGCGCCTACGGGCTGCCGCCGCACACGTATCTGACCGGGCGGCGGATCGACCGGGCCAGGGCGCTGCTGCTGGCGGGCGAGCGGCCGGTCGACGTGGCGGGCGCGGTCGGCTTCTACGACCAGGCGCATCTGAGCCGGCACTTCACCCGCCACATGGGGGTGCCGCCGGCCCGCTTCGGGCGGCGCGGCGCGTAGCTCTCACGCGCGCACCGCCGGAAGCCGGCGTACGAGTCACGGGTCACCGGTTACGGGTCACCGGTTACGAGTCAGCCGGTGGCGATGGCGGGGTCGCTCACCCCCGGCCTGCCGTTCTCCACGTGCCCGGCCAGGCGGCGCAGGAAGCCGGGGTCGTGGTCGGCCGTGACCGTGAGGTCGTACCAGCGCCTGCTGCGGTGGAGGTCGACGGTGCGGGTCTCGCGGCGGCCGGCCCGGACGGTGCAGGTCTCGTGGTGGCCGTCGTAGGAATTGCGGACGGTGAGGCGGACGTCGTCGCGGCCGGAGTTGGTGAAGGTCAGCTCGATCCGGCCGGCGGCTGCCTCGTGACGGGCGGTCACCTCGGGTCCCGCGTGTGCCGTGGAGCCCTTGAAGGCGCGCAGGAACCCCGCCGGGCCGTACGCCGTCAGGTCGTAGCTGCCGCCCTGGGCGGTGGTGTCCCAGCTGCCGGAGAGCTTCCTGCCGGCCTCCGCGGTGTAGGTCCACGGGCCGTCGGCGCGGCCGGCGGCGGTGACGTGGAAGCACACGCCGGCCGCGGCCCCGCCGCCGAAGGTGAGGGTGACGGTCCCGCTGGAGGGGGCCACGGCCGCGTCGACCTGCGGGGCGTAGGGAAGCGGGCGCGTCGGGCGGCTGCCCTTCTCCTGCACCGGCAGCACCTGGTGTGCGGGCGGCACCGGCACGTAGCTGTCGTGCCGCTCGCGGTCCGGCGGCTGGTAGGCGTCGGTGCCGGGCAGCGGCGCGGGCCTGCCGTGCGTGAGGCCGAAGTCGAAGGCCGAGGTGAGGTCGCCGCAGACGGCCCGCCGCCAGGGCGAGATCTGCGGCTCGTGCACACCGAAGCGGCGCTCCATGAAGCGGACGATCGAGGTGTGGTCGAAGACCTCGGAGCAGACGTAGCCACCGGTGCTCCACGGTGAGACCACCGTCATCGGCACCCGCTGGCCGAGACCGTAGGGGCCGGCCGCGTAGGTGCCGTTGCCCGGGAAGACCTCCAGGCCGGTGCTGACGGTGGAGGCGCCGCGGCCTTCGGCGGGCGGGGGAAACGGCGGCACGACGTGGTCGAAGTAGCCGTCGTTCTCGTCGTAGGTGATGAACAGCGCGGTCCTGCTCCACACCTCGGGGTCGGAGGTGAGCGCGTCGAGGACCTGCGAGATGTACCAGGCGCCGTAGTTGGCGGGCCAGTTGGGGTGCTCGGAGAAGGCCTCGGGGGCGGCGATCCACGAGACCTGCGGCAGCCGGCCGGCCTTGACGTCCGCGCGCAGGATGTCGAAGAAGCCGTCGCCGGCTTTGGCGTCGGTGCCGGTGCGGGCCTTCTCGTAGAGCGGGTCGCCGGGCTGGGCGTTGCGGTAGTTGTCGAAGTACAGCAGCGAGTTGTCGCCGTAGTTGCCACGGTAGGCGTCCGGGATCCAGCCCCAGGAGTTGGCGGCGTCCAGGCCGTCGCCGACGTCCTGGTAGACCTTCCACGAGACTCCGGCCTTCTCCAGGCGCTCGGGGTAGGTGGTCCAGTTGTAGCCCAGCTCCGAGTTGTCCAGCACCGGGCCCGCGCCCTTGCCGTCGTTGCCGGTCCAACCCGACCACATGTAGTAGCGGTTGGGGTCGGTGCCGCCGATGAAGGAGCAGTGGTAGGCGTCGCAGACGGTGAAGGCGTCGGCCAATGCGTAGTGGAACGGAATGTCGTCGCGGGTGAGATACGCCATCGTGCCAGCGGACTTGGCGGGGATCCAGCGGTCGTAGCGGCCGTCGTTGAAGGCGGCGTGGCTGCCGGTCCACTCGTGGTTGAGGCCCTCGATGAACTGCAGGCCCAGGTCCTCGGCGTCCGGGTGGTAGGGCAGTACGTCTTTGCCGGCCCCGTCCGGCTGGTACCAGACCGGCTTGCCGTTCGCCAGCCGCACCGGACGTGGGTCGCCGAAGCCGCGCACTCCGCGCAGCGAGCCGAAGTAGTGGTCGAAGGACCGGTTCTCCTGCATCAGGACGACGATGTGGTCGACGTCCTTGATGGTGCCGGTGCGGCGTCCGGCGGGGATGGCGGCGGCGCGGCTGATGCTGCTGGACAGGGCGGTGAAGCCCGCGGTGGCGCCGGCGATCTGCAAAAAGCGCCGCCGGGTGGGTTCTGCCATGGCTCGGAGTACCTCTTCGCATGGGAAGGTGCGGGGGCGTGCGGGGTTGCCCCCACAGCAGCGACCTCGGGCGACCTGCCCGTGTCGCCCGGGTGAAAGCCTGCGGTACGGGTCGCGAACAAGCCGACTCCCCTGTGCGGAAAGCGGAACCGGCGGCCCGGAGGGCGCGCGCCGCGGTCGGCGGCGCAGGTGCCGCCATCATCCGACGCGGTCACTGTCGCCGACCCCGCCGCCTTCCGACGCGGTCACCGGCGCCGGTCCGCCACCATCCGACGCGGTACGGACAGGCGGCGTTCAACCGCACGTCGCCGTGGGGCGCGAGTCTTCACACATTCGCAGCCCATGCACCAAGGAGCAACGATGGTCGCACATCTGGACACCCCGGAGCCGTCGGGAGACCGCCTGACCCGGCGTACCGCGGTCGGTCTGCTGGGGACGGCGGGGGTCGGCGCGGTGGCCGTGCCACTGCTGAGCGCGGGCCCCGCCGCGGCGGCGCCGGCCGGCGCGCCCGCCTTCCACCCCACCCCCGACGCCGGCGGCGCCTCCCCCGTACAGGGGCTGCATCTGACCTTCGGCAAGGACCCGTCCAGCCAGATGGTGGTGTCCTGGCTGACCGACGGCCCGGTCAACCGCCCCCGGGTGCTCTACGGAACCCTGGAGCACGGCCTGGGCTCCGGTGCCTCCGCGCACACCCGGATCTACACCGACGGCAAGTCGGGCCGGGCGGTCCACGTCCACCACGCGCCGATCAGCGGCCTGCGCCCGGACACCGACTACTACTACCTGGTCTCGCACGACGGTGCCACGCCGGACAGCGGCACCTTCCGCACCGCGCCGCGCGGCCGCCGGCCGCTGACCTTCACCAGCTTCGGCGACCAGTCGGCGCCCCAGGTGACCTGGGGCGCCGACGGCACGGCGGCCTTCGACGCGAACTCCACCCCGGCGACCAAGGACATCGTCACCGGCATCGAGCAGGTCGCGCCGCTCTTCCACCTGCTCAACGGGGACCTGTGCTACGCCAACCTGGACGTGGACCGGGTCCGCACCTGGAACAACTTCTTCACCAACAACACCCGCTCCGCGCGCTTCCGGCCGTGGATGCCCGCGGCGGGCAACCACGAGATCGAGTCGGGGAACGGCCCGATCGGCCTGGGCGCCTACCAGACGTATTTCGACCTGCCCTCGACCGAGAGCGACGACGAACTCGCGGGCCTCTGGTACGCGTTCACCGCCGGCTCGGTGCGGGTGATCGTGCTGCAGAACGACGACGTCGCGCTGCAGGACGGCGGCGACGTCTACGTCCACGGCTATTCGGGCGGACGCCAGCTGGCATTCCTGGAAAGGGAGTTGAAGGCGGCCCGGCGTGACAGCGACATCGACTGGGTCGTCGTGGCGATGCACCAGGTGATGATCAGCTCCTCCGACGCCAACGGCGCCGACCTGGGCCTGCGCGCGGCGTACGGACCGCTGTTCGACCGCTACCAGGTCGACCTGGTGGTGTGCGGCCACGAGCACAATTACGAGCGGTCGCTCGCGGTGCGCGGGGTCGTCGGCGGCAGCGAGACGCTGACCCCGAACCCGGCCTCGCCCAGGACCGACGACATCGACACGGGTCTGGGCACCGTCCACATGGTGCTGGGCGGCGGGGGTGTCTCGGGCACCACCAACCAGGCCTTCTTCAAGGACGGCACCGCGAAGGTGATCACCGCGGTGGCCGCGACCCGTCCCGAGGGCGGCAAGCGGGCGGCGACGTACGTCAAGGAGGAGGCGGTCTGGACGGGCGTGCGCGACATCGAGCACCCCTACGGCTTCGCCGCCTTCACGGTGGACCCGGGCCGCTTCCCCGGCGACACCACCCGGATGCACGTGACGTACTACAACGTGAACAAGCCGCACGGCGAGTTGTCGGTCTTCGAGAAGTTCACGCTGCACCGCAAGCGGTCGGACGGGCGCGACTGATCCCGCCCGCACCTGGGCGGCAACACAGAGGACGGCCCGCGGGAAATAATCCCGCGGGCCGTCTTCCGTCGTTATGTATACCCGGTATGATACCGGGTATACAAAGGGATGGGGAGGTCGATCCGATGAGCGTGCGCCATGCTTTGCTCGCCCTGCTGAGCGAAGGACCGAAGTACGGCCTGCAGTTGCGCCAGGAGTTCGAGGCGCGGACCGGGGAGGTCTGGCCGCTCAATGTCGGACAGGTCTATTCGACGATGCAGCGCCTGGAGCGCGACGGGCTGGTGGAGTCCGACCAGGACGAGGCCGCCGAGGCCGGTCCGCAGAAGGCCTACCGCATCACTCCGGCCGGCGGCGCCGAGCTGGCGTCATGGCTGCGCACCCCGCCGTCGCCCGACGCGCCGTCGCCCGACGCGCCGCCGCGCGACGAGCTGCTGATCAAGGTGCTGGTCGCGCTGCGGCTGCCCGGGGTGGACCTGTCCGGCCTCCTCCAGGCCCACCGCAGGGCCACGATCGAGCGGATGCAGCAGTACACCCGGCTCAAGGAGCACGCGCTCGACGATCTGTCGCTGCTGCTGGTCGCCGACGCGCAGCTCTACCGCCTCGAAGCGGTGGTCCGCTGGCTGGACGCGACACAGGCCAGGCTCAGGCACCACAGCTACGGCCCGCCGGACCGCGCCACCGGCACCCTGCCCGCCGCGCCGCCGGCCGCCGGGCCCGCGCCGTCCGCCGCGCCGTCCGCCACGCAGTCCGCCGCGCCCGGCAGTACGGGGGCCGTACGGTGACCGCACCGCTCGAACTGCGCGGGGTGTCCAAGACCTACGGCGAGGGCCCCGCCGCCGTCCAGGCGCTGATCGGCGCGGACCTCACCGTCGCCGCCGGCGAGATGGTCGCCGTGATGGGGCCGAGCGGGTCGGGCAAGTCCACCCTGCTGACCATCGCGGGCAGCCTGGAGGAGCCGACCGGCGGCGAGGTCCTCATCGAGGGCACCGTGCTGTCGGGGCTCAGCCGCGACGACCGGGCCAGGCTGCGCCGCCGCCACATCGGCTACGTCTTCCAGGACTTCAACCTGCTCGCCGGACTCACCGCGGTGGAGAACATCACGATGCCGCTGGAGCTGGACGGGGTCAGGAGCCGGCAGGCCCGCCGGCAGGGCCTGGCGGCGCTGGAGGAGCTGGGGCTCGCCGACCGCGCCGACAGTTTCCCCGACGAGCTGTCAGGCGGGCAGCGGCAGCGGGTGGCCCTGGCCAGGGCACTGGTCGGCGAGCGCCGGCTGCTGCTCGCCGACGAGCCGACCGGCGCGCTGGACTCGCACAGCGGCGAGGGCGTGATGCGGCTGATCAGGTCCGCCTGCCACGGCGGCGCCGCGGCCGTGCTGGTCACCCACGACCCCCAACTGGCCTCCTGGGCCGACCGGGTGGTCTTCGTGCGGGACGGCGAGATCGTCGACTCGACCACTCCGCTGCCCGGTCCCGAGTCGCTGCTGACCCCCGGCGGCCCGCTGACCGGCGAGGAGAGCCGCTGATGACCGCCACCCACCCGGGCCCGCGGCCGACGACCGGCGGGCTGCCGTACGGCCCGAGGCACGGCGGGCTGCCCGCCAGGGTCGCCGTGCTGCGCTGGTCCTGGCGGCTGCTGCGCCGCGAGTGGCGGCGCCAGGTGCTGCTGCTCGCGCTGATCACCACGGCCGTAGGCGCCGCGGTGTGCGGGCTCGCCGCCGTGCACGCCTACGTCCGGACGCCGGCCGGCACCTTCGGCTCCGCCTCGCAGTTGCTGCACCTGGGAGGCGGCACCCTGCCGTCTCGGGTCGCCGCCGCGCGCAAGGACCTGGCGCCGGTCGACATCGTCGCCCACCGCCCGGTACCGGTGCCCGGTTCGCTCGACCCGCTCGACCTGCGAGCCGAGGACCCGCACGGTCCGTACGGCGCAGGGCGGCTGCGGCTGGTGTCGGGGCGCTATCCCGCCGGTCAGGGCGAGATCGCCCTGACCGCGTCGGCGGCCGACCTGCTGCACGCGCGCACCGGCGGCACCGTGGACCTCGGCGGGCGGCGGTTCGCCGTCGTCGGCCGGGTGGAGAATCCCGGCCTGCTCGGCGACACCTTCGCGCTCGCCGCGCCCGGCACCGGAAGCGCCGCGGGGACGACCGTGGCCGGGCCGGCCGCCGCGTCCGCCGACGTCCTCACCGACGCGTCCGCCGACGCCGTGGACGCCTTCCGCAGGTCCGCGCCGGACCGGGCAGCACCCGTCATGGTCCAGGTGCGGGGAGACTTCGGCCGGGCCGCGGCCGACACCCTCATCCTCGCGCTGGCCACCGTGGCGCTGCTGCTGATCTCCCTGGTCGCCGCGGCGGCCTTCGCCGTGGTCGCGCAGCGCAGGCTGCGGCAGATCGGCATGCTCGGCACGATCGGCGCCACGGACCGCCAGCTGCGGCTGGTGCTCGTCGGACACGGCACGCTGACCGGCGTCCTGGCGGCCGGCTGCGGCGCGGTGCTGGGCGGTGCGGCGTGGCTGGCGCTGGCCCCGCACCTGGAGTCCGCCGCCGACCACCGCATCGACCCCTTGGCACTGCCCTGGCCGCTGCTGGCCGTGCTGCTGGTGATCGGGGTGCTCACCCCGACCGCCGCCGCGTGGTGGCCGGCCCGTGCGCTGGCGCGTATCCCGACCGCCCAGGCGCTTTCCGCCCGCCCGCCGCGGCCGGTGCCCGCCCGGCAGTCGGTGTGGGCCGCCGCGCTGCTCACCGCGGCGGGGTCCGGGGCGCTGGTCGCCTCGCACCGCACCAACGGCCTGCTGCTGGTCGTCGGCCTGGTGGCGGCGGTCCTCGGTGTGCTGCTGCTCAGCGCGCCCGCCGTCCGGCTGATGGCCGCGGCCGCGGCGCGGGCGCCCTTCACCACCCGGGTGGCGCTGCGCGACCTGGGGCGGCACCAGGCCAGGTCAGGTGCCGCGCTGGCCGCGATCACCCTGGCGATCGGCCTGCCGGTGGCGATCAGCGTGCTGGCCCCCGTCAACCAGCACACGGCCGGCACCGGCAATCTGTCCGCCCGCCAGCTGATGATCCGCTCCGGCGACCGGGACCCGGTGATCCCCGCGCTGTCCGCAGAGGCGGCACGGGCGCAGCAGGCGGCCGTGCGGAAGTGGGCCGCCGGTGCCGGCGCCACCGCTGTCCCGCTGGAGATGGCGTACGACCCGGCGGTCCCGCGGACCACCGCCCAGAGCGGCGTCGAAGGGCAGCCGGTGGTCGAGACGGGCCACCGGACCGGGGCGAACACCTGGGCCGGCGTCCCGCTGTACGTCGCCACCCCGGCGGCGGTGCGGGCCTTCGGCCTGGGCACGGCGGCGGCCGCCGCACCCCACGCCGAGATCCTCACCTCGATGCCCGGTTCCGAGCAGCTGGCCGTGCTCGGCACCGAGGGCCGCGACCGGGCCCGCAGCGCCTCGCCCACGGCGCACCTCGCGGGCAGCGCGTACACGTCGGTGCCGCGGGCCTTCCTCACCCCCGGCGCGGTCCGGGCGCGCGGCCTGCGCACCGTCACGGCGGGCTGGCTGGTCACCGCCCCGCACGACCTGACCGGCGACCAGCGCGCCGCCGCGCGCGACATGGCGGCCCTGAACGGCCTGTCGGTCGAGGTGCGCGACCGGCAGGACGGGCTGCGCACGGTGCGCTGGGCTTCGGTCGCCGCCGGCGCCGCTCTGGCACTCGGCGTGCTGGCCATGACGGTCGGGACGCTGCGCGCCGAGTCCACCGACGACCTGCGCACCCTCACCGCGACCGGCGCCACGTCACGGACCCGGCGCGCCCTGACCGCCGCGACGGCCGGCTGTCTCGCGCTGGCGGGCACCGTCCTCGGCACGCTGGGCGCCTATCTGGTCCTGCTGTCCGCCTTCGGCGACGACCTCGGCTCGCTCGGCCATGTCCCCGTCGTGCCGCTGCTCATGGCCTTCCCCGGCATCCCACTGCTGGCCACGGCCGCCGGCTGGCTGTCGGCGGGCCGCGAGCCTCCCGGCCTCGCGCGGCGGCTGCTGGAGTGAGGCGGGGGTGGTCCCGGCCGACACAGCCGCGCGGGTAGCTGTGTCGGCCACCGCCATGCGTCACCCGGCCGGGTGACACCTAGCCTGCTGGAGCCGCACGGACGGCGTGCGGGCGGACGGCGCTGATGCGGGGCGGGCGGGGCATGAGGGATCACCAGGACGTCGGTGTCGAGGTGCGGGGCGGCACGCTGGCGGTACGCCGCTGGCCCGGGGCACCGGGCGGTGGCACGGTGCTGGCGGTGCACGGCATCGCGAGCAACGGGCTGTCGTGGACCGCGGTCGCCGAAGCCCTCGACGGTGTCGAGGTGATCGCCCCCGACCTGCGCGGGCGCGGGCACAGCGGCGACGTCAAGGGCCGCAGCAGCATGGCCGCGCACGCCGACGACCTGCTCGCGGTGCTCGACCGCTTCGGGGCGGACCGGGCGGTGCTCGCCGGCCACTCGATGGGCGGTTTCGCCGGCTGCGTCGCCGCCCGGCGCGACCCGCACCGCTACCGGGCCCTGGTGCTGGTCGACGGCGGTCTGGGCTTCCCCGTCCCGGGCGACATGGACATCGACCAGGTGCTGCACGCGGTGATCGGCCCGGCGATGGCCAAGCTCGACATGGAGTTCGCCGACCGCGCCGCCTACCACGCCTTCTGGGCCGCGCACCCGGCCTTCGCCGAGCTGACCGGCGAGGCGGTGCGGACCTATCTCGACCGCGACCTCGTCGGCGAGGAGCCCCGGCTGCGGTCGGCGTGCCGCCCGGCGGCGATCCGGGAGGACGCCGAGGACGAGCTGCGCAATCCCGCGGTCTTCGCCGCGATCCACGAACTGCGCGTCCCCGCCCGGCTCCTGTGGGCCGAGCGCGGCCTGCGCGACGAGCCCACCGGGCTCTACCCCCCGGCCGTCATCGAGTCCGCCGCCCTCACCACGGCGTCACTCCACTTCGTGCCCGGTGTGAACCACTACTCGATCCTCCTCGGCCGGCGGGGGGCATCCGTGGTCGCCTCCCACATCCGCGCCGCGCTCTAGGTCAGGCGGGGGCACCATGGTGCCCGCCGACATGCCGTCCCGCCGAGGTACATGTCTCGGCCACATGTCCGCCCGGACCCCGCACTTCTACGGTGTGCGCAACATTCCACCTTTCCGGGAGCCGGTCGCCATGCGTCGCAGCAGCACATCGAGCACGAACCGAAGCAGATCCGTCCCCGCGCTTGCGCTGCTGGCCGCCGCCGTCCTGCTCGCGGGGGCGGCGGGGTGCAGCAAGGCGGGGACTGCCGGGAGCTCCTCGGACGGCGGCGGCAAGGGCGGCAGTGGCGCCGTCGACGTCGGCCTGGTCTACTCCCGCACCGGGCCGCTCGCCGCGTACGGCAAGCAGTACCTCGAAGGCTTCGAGGCCGGTCTTGACTACGCCACCCACGGCACCGGCAAGGCGGCCGGGCACGAGATCCGCGTCACCGAGCAGGACGACGCGGGCGACCCGGCCAAGGCGGTGGCCGCGGCCAAGACGCTGATCGGCAAGGGCACGAAGATCCTCGCGGGCACCACCGACTCCGGGGTGGCGCTGCAACTGGCGCCGCTGGCCGCGCAGAACCGCGTGCTGTACGTCGCGGGGCCCGCCGCGACCGACGCGCTCACCGGCCTGAACGCGTACACCTTCCGCTCCGGGCGGCAGTCGTACCAGGACATCCTCACCGCGGGCTCGCTGCTCGGCGACTCGCGCGGCAGGAAGGTCGTGGTGCTGACCCAGAACTCGGCCTTCGGGCAGGCGAACGTGGCCGCGGTCAAGCGGGTGCTGGGCCAGGGGCAGGGCGCGAAGGTCGACTCGGTGCTGGCGCCGCCGAGCGCGGGCGACCTGACGCCGTTCGCGCAGCAGGTCAGGTCGAAGAAGCCGGACCTGGTGTTCGTGGCGTGGGCCGGGGCGAGCGCGCCGGCGCTGTGGACGGCGCTGGACCAGCAGGGTGTGGTCACCTCGACCAAGGTGGTGACCGGACTGGCCGGCACCGCGTCCTACCCGCTGTTCGGCGCCGCCGGGTCCAAGGTGTCGTTCCTGGCGCACTACTTCCCCGGCGCGGGGAACAACCCGGTGGACAAGGCGATGCTGGACGGCATCACCAAGGCCGGCGGCACCCCCGACCTGTTCAGCCCGGACGGCTTCACCGCGGCGCAGATGATCGTGCACGCGGTGGAGTCGGGCAGCGCCACCGACCCGGCCGCGATGGCGAAGGCCCTGGAGGGCTGGTCGTTCCAGGGGCCCAAGGGCGACGAGCAGATCAGGACCGCGGACCACGCGCTGCTGCAGCCGATGTTCACCGCGAAGCTGACCGGGACGGGCGCCGCCGCGAAGCCCGAGCTGGTCAGCCGGCTGCCGAAGGACGCGGTCACCCCGCCGTCCAAGCAGATGGCGGGCTGACCCGTGGCCCCCGTACTGCGGCTGCGCGGCCTGGGCTGGTCGGTGGGCGGCGCGACCATCGTGGACGAGGTGTCCCTCGACGTGCGGGAGGGTGAGTTCCTGGCCTTCATCGGTCCCAACGGCGCCGGCAAGACCTCGCTGTTCAACCTGATCAGCGGTCTGGTGCCGGCCACCCGTGGGTCGATCGCCCTCGACGGCGCCGATGTGACGGCCGAGAGCGTGCCCGCCCGGGCGCGGCGCGGGCTCGGCCGTACGTTCCAGACCTCCAGCCTGTGGCCGGCGATGACCGTGGCCGACCACGTACGGCTGGCGGCGCAGGCGGCTTCGGGGGGTTCGTACCGGATCTGGCGGCGCGCGTCGGCTTTCGCGGAGCGGGTCGGGCCGGTGCTGGAGCGCACCGGGCTCGCGCACCGGGCCGGCGTGCCTTCCGCGGACCTGTCGCACGGCGAGAAACGCAAGCTGGAGCTGGCGGTGCTGCTGGTCGGCGAGCCGCGGCTGATGCTGCTCGACGAGCCGATGGCCGGGGTGAGCGCGGAAGAGGTGCCCGCGCTGACCGGGTTGATCCGCTCGCTGCACCGCGACGAGGGCAGGACGGTGCTGATGGTGGAGCACCACATGGACGTGCTGCTGGGCCTGGCCGACCGGTTGGCGGTGATGCACCACGGCACGCTGCTGGCGCTCGACACCCCGCAGGCCGTGACCGCCGACCCGGTCGTGCAGCAGGCCTACCTCGGGGAGGCGCTGTGAGCACCGAACCGCTGCTCGCCGTGCGGGGCCTGGCGGTCGTCATCGGCGGCCGGCACATCCTGCACGGGGTGGACCTGGACGTCGCGCCGTCCGGTGTCACCGCGCTGCTCGGCCGCAACGGGGCGGGCAAGACCACGACGGTGCGCGGGGTGCTGGGCCTGGTGCCGCGCACGGGCAGCGTGCGCTTCCTCGGCGAGGAAACGGTACGGCTGGCGACCCACGCGCTGGTGCGCCGCGGTGTCGGCTACGCGCCCGAGGACCGTGGGATCTTCGCCGCGCTCACCGTCGCGGAGAACCTCCGGCTGGCGGAACGACCGGGCGCGGGCGGTCCCGCCTACGGCCTGGTGCACGAACTCTTTCCCGAACTCAAGGCTCGCGCAAAGCAGTTGGCGGGCACCCTGTCCGGCGGCCAGCAGCAGATGGTGGCCATCGGCCGCACCCTGCTGAACGGCAACCGGCTGATCATCGCCGACGAGCCGACCAAGGGCCTGGCGCCCAAGGTCGTCACCGAGGTGGCGCGGGTGCTGGAGCGGGCCGCGCAGGCGGTGCCGGTGCTGCTGGTCGAGCAGAACCTGGCGATGGTGCGCAGGCTCGCCGAGCACTGCGTGGTCCTCGCCGACGGCCGCACCGCGCACCGCGGCCCCGCGGCCGACCTGCTCGCCGACCCCGAGGCCACCCGGCGGCTGCTGGGCGTCGGCCGACGTGCCGACGCCGTATCCGAGGAGAATCCCATGGCACCGCAGGACACCGGGACGGCCGCCACGTCGGCGGCGGACAGCGGAAAGGCGGGCGCGTGATGTCGACCACCGTGCTGCTCGCGGTCACCGGACTGGGCCTGGGCGCCCTGTACTTCCTGGTGGCCGCCGGCCTGTCGCTGATCTTCGGGCTGATGGACGTGCTCAACTTCGCGCACGGGGCGCTGCTTTCCGTCGGCGCCTACGCCACCTGGTGGGCGGCCGGCGGGCACCTGCCGGGCGCCGGCTCCGGCGGCTTCGGCTTCGTGCTGGCGGTGTGCTTCGGCACCGCCGTCGGCACGGTGGCCGCCGTGGTGCTCGAACTGGCCCTGATCCGCCCGCTGTACGACCGCCCGCGCGAGCAGGTGCTGGCGACCGTGGGCGTCGGGCTGGCCGTGCCGGCGCTGCTGTCGGCGATCTGGGGTCCGGACGCCCGGCCCTTCCCGGGGCCCGCCGCGCTGTCCGGCACCTTCGGGCTGCTGGGGGCGCGCATCCCGGTGAACCGGCTGGTGCTGATCGGCGCCGCCGCGGTGGTCCTGGTGGCGCTGCGGCTCTTCCTCGGCGGCACGCGGCACGGCCTGGTCGTACGCGCCGGGGTGGAGGACCGGGCGATGGTCACCGCGCTGGGCATCGACGTACGGCGGGCCTTCACGCTGGTCTTCGCGATCGGCGGGGCCGCGGCCGCGCTGGGCGGGGCACTGGGCGGGCTGTACTACGGCTCGGTCGACCCGGGCCAGGGCACCTCGCTGCTGATCTTCGCCTTCGTGGTGGTGGTGATCGGGGGCACCTTCGGGGCCGGCGGCTCCGGGGCGGCCACGGGCTCGGTGGCCGGCGCCGCGCTGGCCGCCGTCGTGGTGGGCCTGGTCCAGCAGTTCGCCAACTACTACACCGCGTCGGGCCTCGGCGACCTCGCCGTCGTCGTGCTGCTCGCCGTACTGCTGCTGCTCAAGCCGGGCGGCGTCACCGGGAGGCTCGCATGACCACCGCCACGACCGCCCGCGAGGCGGCGACCGGCGGCGACGTGGCCGCGCCAGCCGGGTCACTGCGCCGCTACGGCCGCTGGTGGCCGGCCGTGGCGCTGGCCGCGCTGCTCGCGGCGCCCTACAGCTCGCTGCCGCTGCCCGGGCTGCTCGACGGCCCGATCGGCAGCGCCGGGAGCCTGCAACTGCTGGCCCTGTGCCTGGTGTTCGGGGCGCTCGCCACCGGGTACGACCTGCTGCTGGGGCGTACGGGTCTGCTGTCGTTCGGGCACGCGCTGTATTTCGCCGCGGGCAGCTACGCCACCGAACTGATCATGGTGGAGGCCGGGTTGCCGTTCGCGGTGGCTGCGGTGCTCGGGCTGTGCTGCGGCATCGCGCTGGCCGCGGCGCTGGGGTCGGTGGCGCTGCGGGTCGGCGGTATCGCCTTCTCCATGGTCACGCTGGCCTTCGCGCAGGCCGGATCGATCCTGGTGGAGCGCGACCCGGGCGGTGTCACCGGCGGCGAGGAGGGCCGGGCCATCCCGGCGGACCGGCTGCCGGCGTCGCTTGCCGGTATCGGGAACACCGCGAACCTCTACTGGATCGCGCTGGCCTACCTGGTGCTGACCCTCGCGGTGGTGCACTGGGCGGTGCGCTCCCCCACCGGCCGGGTCTGGGAGGGCATCAAGGAGAACGAGCGCCGGGTGGAGGTGCTCGGCCTGCGCCCGTACGGCTTCAAGCTGGTCGCCTTCGTGCTGGCCGGTGCGCTGGCCGCGGTCGGCGGGATCGTGCACCTGCTGCTGACCGGTGGGGCGACACCGCAGACCACGACGTCGGACTTCACGCTGTCCCTGCTGGTGATGGTGGTGCTGGGCGGTTCCGGGTCGCGCTGGGGGCCGCTGGTCGGCGGTGTCCTCTACACCTGGGCCGACCACCGCCTCGGCGACCTCGCCGGGTCGCCGGCGGTCTCGGGCCTGCCGTCCTTCCTGCGGGTGCCGCTGTCGCAGCCGCTGTTCCTGCTGGGCGCCCTCTTCGTCGCCACTGTCGTCGCCCTGCCGGGCGGCCTCACCCGCCTGCCCGCCCGGCTGCGGCGGCGCTGACCCGCCGTCAGCGCAGGGTGGCGGTCAGGCTGCGGCCGTACAGCCCGGCGGTGTCCGCCTCGACGGTCGTACCGCCGGGGGTGGAGCGGAACCGCAGCCGCGGATCGGCGGCCACCGGGTGCAGGCGCCGTCCGCGCAGCTGGAGCGTCACGGTGGCGCGGCCGGTGGTCGGGTCTGCCACCGCGAGCGAGACGGTCCCGTCGCGGGCCTCGCGCAGCAGGACGGAGGCGGTTCCCTCGACGGTGAGGCGGTCGACCCGGTGGGAGCCGGCGGTGAAGGTGTTGGCGGCCAGCAGGCCGAGGCCGCGGTGGCCGACCGCCTGGACGGCGGTGGTGTTGGCGAGCACGGCGAGCGGGCCGCGGGCGTACGACCGCAGGGCCCGCTCGGTGGCGCCGGGGACGATGGCGTAGGCCAGCGCGGTGTGCCCGGCGCCCGGCTCCTGGTGGAAGGCCAGGGTGAAGACCTGCTTGGTGACCGGCGTGTCGGGGTTGGTGAGCCGGACCGCGCGGCGGCTGCGGGTGACGGTGTCCAGGGCGACGGTGGGCTGCGGCTGGCGCGGGTCGAGCAGGACGTAGCCGACGGCGGCGCCCTGGGCCGGGTCGGCGTACCGCAGCCAGGCCAGCGGGGCGGTGCCGGTGCCCGACCAGGGGGCGCCGCCGCGGACCTCGCCGGTGAGGGCGACCGGGTCGGCGGCGCCGGCGATCCTGGCGTCGGCGGTCGTGGTGACCGCGCGCCCCGCGCTGTCGCCGACGCCGGCGGCGAGCACCACGATCTCGTCGTCCAGCATGAACCACGACCGGGTGCCGTCGGCGCCGCGGTAGGCGACGAAGTCGGCGGGGAGCTGCCCGGCCTGCTTCGCGGCCCAGGCAGCGTCGGGCGCCAGCACCATCGCGGCGGCGCCGTACGGGCCGAGGACGGCGCCGCCGGACAGCGGGTTGGTGCCGCGCGGGAAGTAGACGTAGGTGTTCTGCGACTGGGACGAGGAGGTGAAGCCGGCGGCGGGGTTGTCGTACCACTGGGTGCCGTACAGCTCCGGGACGGTCAGCCGGGTCTCGGCGGGGGCGATGACGCCGGCCAGCCGGTCCGGGGGGACGGCGGTGAAGTAGTCGACGCCGAATGCCTGCGTCTGGTCCTGCCCCGACAGGTACAGGTAGTGGGCGCCCGCGCCCTGGAACCACGGCGCCAGGTTCTCGCCGCTCATGTACTCGTAGCCGCTGATCCGGGTGGAGCTGCGGGCCAGCGCGAAGGTCCACCCGGGGCGGCGGTGGACGCTGCGGTCCATGGCGGGGTAAGCGCTGTGCAGGGCGGCGGGGTTGATGTCGCGGGCCGGGATCGCGGGGTCGGCGAGCAGGTCGGCGTAGCGGGCGACGCTGACCGGGGAGACGAAGCCGGCCGGGTCGGGCGCGGCCTTCGTGACCTGGCGCAGGTGCTTGGCGTAGCCGGCCAGCGCGGTGGCGGCGTCGCCGGCCGCGTAGCCGGACAGGTCCACGACGGCCTCGACCACGGCGGCGACGTCGGCGTATCCGGTGCCGGTCCTGGAGACCGCCCGGCCCTTGACGATCTCGGACATCCAGCCCTCGACGATCAGCGGCGCGAAGCTGTCGGCGACCCAGCCGGTGACGGCTCCCACCAGGCGTCCGTCGCCGGGTGCGTAGCCGGTGCCGTCGAGGATCTTGACCGTCTGCACCACCCGGGTGAGCAGCCCGGTGCCGTACGAGCCGGTGTAGGCCACCGACGAGTGCTGGAGGAAGGAGCCGTCGGCGTAGAAACCGTCGGTGACGCCGTGCCGCGGGGCGTACGGGTCGACGGTCGCGTAGACGGTCAGCTGGTCGGCGACCGCCTTGGTGACACGGGCGGCGTCGCCGAGCGCGGCTCCCTGCAGGATGCGGTTGGTGGTGATGTCGGCGAGGTTGGCGCCGGTGTGGAAGCGCGAGTCGAGGTCGACGTCGCCGTCCTTGCCGTTGCGCAGGTAGGCGTCCATCGCGGCGACGTAGGTGGCGGTGAGGTCGGGTGCGGCCTGGGCGAGCACGTCGGCGAGCAGGACCAGGGTGCGGCCGGCGTAGGTCGAGATGCCGATCTCCCAGGTGAACCAGTTGCCGTAGTAGCCGGCGGCCTGGTCCCCGTAGTAGCCGTCGTAGAGCCAGGTCAGACCGTCGATGACGCGCTGCTGCACGGCCGGGTCGCCCTGCAGGGCGGAGCCGGGGGCGCGGGTGGCCAGCGCGATCTCGTACAGGTACTGGAAGGAGCCGGCCAGGTGCGGGTCGCTGGTGCCGAGGCCGAGCCCGCGGAAGAGCTCGCCGGTGCCGGCCGCGTCCATCGCGGCGAGCCTGGCGGTGGCGGTGGCCTGGAGGGCGGCGAGCTTGCCCGCGACCTCGGGGCGGGCGTTGGACTCCGGGGTGCCGCAGAATATCGCGGTGACATTGCCGAGCAGCGTGTCCCGGTCGGTGCCGGCCGGGGGTACGGCGGCGGCGCGCGTCTGCCCGGCCAGAGCCAGCAGGGTGCCGGCCGGGACGATCGACATCAGGGCACGACGGGATATCTGCACGGCGGACGCTCCGGGCGGTCGGCGGGCGGCGCCGCATGCCGGGCGCCACCCGCATTGAAGCAACCGTGGCCCCACCTGTCACCGGGAGCGACAGGAGTCACTCCGGGCAGCCATGGGCGCTGACTGCCGGTCACCTGCCGGTGGTGGCCGGCAGCCCTTCCGCCACCGGCCTGCTCCCCCGCTCACGGCACCACGATCACCGGCCAGCGCCCGGTCCTGACCAGCCGCACCCCGGGCGAGCCGAACAGCCGGTGGCGCAGGCCCTTGGACGCCCCGACGACCACGGTGTCCGCCCGCAGCTCGTCGGCGGTCTCGGCCAGCCCGGTCACCACGTCGGCGGCGCGCAGGACCTGGAACTCCCACCGCGGGGCCGGCAGGCCGACCGTGCCGGCCAGCCCGCTCGCCACCCGGTGCCGCAGCCGCTCGGCGAGCGCCAGGTCGTCCGCGGCGAGCATCCAGGACAGGCCGGCGAGCATCGCGGTGGTGTGCACCGGCAGCACGTGGACCATCACCAGCAGCGCGTCCTGCCGGCGGGCGAGACCGACGGCGTAGGCGGCGGCCCGCCACGAGGAGTCGGAGTCGTCCAGTCCGACCACCACGACACGGCCGCCGCCCCGCGGGGCGGCGGCCCGATCGAAACCCACGGCCTTGCCGTGCCGGCGCTACGCCACCGGACCGCCGGCCGGACCGCCGCCCGCGGCCTTCCCCGCCGCGGGCTGCTCCTCGTCCTGGTCGGCGAAGGCGGCCGCCGTGGTCCGCAGCGGCACCTCCTTGAGCAGCGTGGACAGCACCAGCGCGATCACCAGGACGCCGGCGCCGACCAGGAAGGCCACGTTGATGGCACCGGTGAAGCCGACCTTGAAGGGGTGGCCGAGCGCCGGGTCGATGTGGTTGAGGAATGACGTGTCGTTGAGGCTTCCCGAGCCGCCGGAGGTGAGCATCCTGAGCTGGTCGGGGTGCGCGGCCGCGGCCTTGTCGAAGGCGGCGCTGCCGCGCGCGTCGGCGTAGGCCGAGCTGATCCGGCCGCCGACCACCGAGTAGACGATGGACAGGAAGACGGCGACGCCGAGCGTGCCGCCCATCTGCCGGAAGAAGGTGGTCGACGAGGTGGCCACGCCGATGTCCTGCGGCGGTACGGCGTTCTGCATGGCCAGCACGATGGTCTGGAAGTTCAGCCCGAGCCCGGCGCCGACCACGAACATGGCGGCGTCGACGTACGGCAGGTTGCTGTCGGCGTCCATCTGCCAGAACATCAGCATGCCGGCGACCAGCAGCGCGCAGCCGATGATCGGGAAGATCTTGTAGCGGCCGGTGCGCGAGGTGATCAGGCCGGAGACCATCGACAGCACCATGATGCCGAGCACCAGGGGCAGCGTCAGCAGGCCCGCCTTGGTGGGCGAGTTGCCCTTGACCAGCTGGAGGTAGAGCGGGATGAGGGTGATGCCGCCGAACATCCCGATGCCGATGATCGCGGACTGGGCGGAACCCAGCGCGAAGACGCCGTTGCGGAACAGCCGCAGCGGCAGCAGCGCCTCGTCACCGGCCCTGCGCTCGGCGAACAGGAAGCAGACGACACCGACCGCGCCGACGACGTAACACAGCAGCGCGGTGCCGCTGCCCCAGCCCCACTCGCGGCCCTGCTCGGCGACGATCAGCAGCGGCACCAGGGCGACGATCAGCGCGAGCGCGCCGAGCGAGTCCACCTTGTGGGGGCGGCGGTCCTGCTTGACGTGCAGCACCTTGGCCACCACGATCAGCGCCAGGACGCCGATCGGCACGTTGACCAGGAAGATCCACCGCCAGCCGTCGATGCCCAGCAGCGAGTCCTGGCCGGCGAGCGCGCCGCCGATGACCGGGCCGAGCACGCTGGAGGTGCCGAAGACGGCCATGAAGTAGCCCTGGTACTTGGCGCGTTCGCGGGGCGGGATGATGTCGCCGATGATCGCGAAGGCCAGCGAGAACAGGCCGCCGGCGCCTATGCCCTGGAAGGCGCGGAAGCCGGCCAGCATGTACATCGAGGTGGAGAGCATGCACAGCGCGGATCCGACGACGAAGACCGAGATCGCGAAGAGGAAGAAGGGCTTGCGGCCGTACTGGTCGGACAGCTTGCCGTACAGCGGCGTGGCGATGGTCGAGGTGATCAGGAAGGACGTGGTCACCCAGGCCTGCGCCGTCAGGCCGTTGAGGCTCTCGCCGATCTTGTAGATGGCGGTGGAGACCACCGTCTGGTCCAGTGCGGCGAGGAACATCCCCAGCAGCAGTCCGGACAGGATGATCATGATCTGCCGGTGCGTGTAGCCCGTCGGGGGTGCGGCGGTGCCGGTCTGCGCGGCGTCTGCTTGGGCGCTCATGGGGACTCTTTCTCCGGATCCTTGCTTGCCCTGGGCAACGATACTGCGGGATGCCGGAAAGCGCCGACCCGGCGGGCGTCAATACCCGTCCCACGGCCGGGAACTGCGCATCATGCCCGTTATGATCACCCTGACGTACTCCGCCGCATTCATCACGTTCTTCTCCGTGATCGGGCCGCCGAAGGTGCTGCTGGCCTTCGCCGGGCTCGCGCAGCACCACCCGCGCGGGGACCTGCGCACCATCGCGCTGATCTCGTCGGCCGGCGCGGTGGTCATCGGGGTGGCCACCGGTTTCCTCTCGCCCTGGCTGCTCGAACTGTTCCACATCTCGACCCCCGCGCTGGCGCTGGCCGGCGGGATCATCTTCTTCCTCTACGCCATCGGCCTGGTGCTCGGCCTGCACATCGGGACCGAGGCGCAGGGCGAGGACGGACCCGACATCACCAGCGGGCTGCGGGAGTTGCTGGTGCCGTACGTGGTCAGCCCGCTGGCCATGACGGCGGTGCTGATCGAGGCGGCGGAGCGCGACGACTGGAGCTGGCGCGGCACCGTCGTCGCGGCCTTCATCTCGGTCATCGCGGTGGACCTGGTCTGCGTCCTGCTGCTCGGCGGCCTGCTGCAGCGGACCCACACCGCCGTCGTGGAGCTGGGCGCCCGGCTGATCGGGCTGCTGCTCGCCGCGGTCGGTGTCGACCTGGTGCTCGACGGTCTCTTCGACCTCGGCGTCGCCACGCTGTCGGCCCGCAAGTAGCGGCCCCCACAGGGCGCGTGGCGGGCATCTTAGGCCAACCGCCCGCATGTACCGCAGGAAAATGCCAGAACTCCCCGAAACGGATGGCACGCAGCGTAACTTGCTCGTCACCGCCTGAGCCGGGGCGGCCGCGCGGCGCGTGGATCGAGGGGAGCGGTGTGTCCGGGATCGACGAGTGCCTGCTGCGGGCGATGGCGCTGCCCGGGGCACGCGGTGCCGCCCTGGTGGAATGGGTCAGCGGGCTGGCGCTCGGCGTGATCGGCGAGGCGGCGGGCGGCGACCACGAGGCGGTCGCGGCCGAGACCGCGGCCTACGCCAGGGCGACCGCCGAGCACCCGGTCTTCACCGCGGGCCACCGCGGCACGGGAATCGCGGCCGAGGAGGCGATGGTGGTCACCGGCACCGGCTACCACCTGCTGCGCTTCCTCGAAGCACCCTACGAGGGCGGGGTGTTCCTCTACCTGTGGCTCGACCGGGACCAGGGCAACCTCGCGCTGGCGCTGCGGGGCCTGCGCGAACTCGCCGAAGGGCTGGTCCTGCTGTGAGCGCGGCGGACGGCCACTCCCCCATGCTGTTCCGGCTCGCGGAGCAGCGCGCCACCGGTGTGCTGCTGCGGGACACCGGCGCGCTCTACCTCGCCGACGGCGAGGTGGTGCACGCCGAGAGCCCGGCGGCGCCCGGCATCGAGGTGCTGCTGACCGCGGGCGGCCGGCTCTCACCGGAGACCTGGCAGGAGGCGGTGGCCGCCGCGGGCGCCGCCTGCGCGACCGGCCGCTGGCTGATCGAGCACCGCAGGCTGGCGGCGGGCGAGTTGGAGATCAGCCGGCTCGGCGCGCTGTACGACGCGGCCTACTTCGTGCTGTTACCCGCCGCGGGCCCGACCCGGTTCCGGCACGGGGTGCGGCACTGGTTCGGCTCGCTGGGCGGTGTCCCGGTGGCCAGGGTGGAGTACGAGACCCGGCGGCGCCGGCTGCTGCTCGACTCGCTGTGGCCGCACCCGCGGCTGGACGCGGCGCCGGTGACGGTGGCCAGGGCCGCGCTGCGGCCCGCGGCGTGGCCGCCCTTCGTGCCGCGCCGGCAGGCCGCGGTCCTCGACCTCGCGGACGGCGTGCGCACCCCGTCGGCGATCGCGGCACTCCTGGGCCGGCCGGCCTTCCACGCGCTGCTCGACGTACGGCGGCTGGCGGCGCTCGGGCTCGTCGAGACCCCGCGCGGCGGCACGCGGGCGCCGGCGCGGGCGCCGGCCTGGTTCCAGAACATCGGCGACGACCCGGACGCGGCGCTGCTGCGCCGGCTGCGGGTCGCGCTGGAGCGGTTGTGAAGCGGGCGTTGCAGCGGCACGCCCTGCGTGCCGAGCGGAGGAGGTCGATGGTGCACGAAGCCGCTATACGTACCGAGTTGGAAGGGCTGCGGGCGCGGTTGCCGGAGGCGACCGGGGCGCTCGCGGCGACCGCCGACGGCCTGCTGCTGGCCGCGGACGCGCCCGGAGTGCAGGCCGAAGGCTTCGCGGCGCTGACCGCCGCCGCCCTGGGCGTGGCCCTGCGGCTCACCGACGGCGCGGGGCAGCACTCGCTGCGCGAACTGCTGGTCCGCAGCGAGACCGGCTTCGTCGCGCTGCACGCGGCCGGGCGTGAGGCGGTGATCGCGGTCATCGCCGGGCCGCGCGCCAACGTCGGCCGGCTGCACCTGGAGGCCCGCCGCAGCAGCGCCCGGCTGGCGGACCTGCTCGACGGCGTCCCCACCGTGCCGGAAGGCGGCGGTGCGCCGTGACCGACCAGCCGCCCCGGCCCCGCGGCACCCGGGCCAGGCCCCGTGCCCAGGACCCCACGAAGAACCCGACAGCACAGCACACACCGTCGAAGGGAAGCACGAAGATCATGGCCAACTCCGAAACCGCGCTCAAGGACGCGATGACCTCCATCGAGGGCGTCATCGGCGTCGCGCTCGTCGACTACACCAGCGGCATGGCGCTGGGCACCCTCGGCGGCGGCAAGGACCTCGACCTGTCCGTGGCCGCCGCCGGCAACACCGACGTCGTCCGGGCCAAGGCCCGCACGATGGAGATGCTCGGCCTCAAGGACGAGATCGAGGACATCCTGATCACCCTGAGCGGGCAGTACCACCTGATCCGACTGCTGCGCGGCCGCGGCAAGAGCGGCCTGTTCCTCTACCTGGCGCTCGACCGCGGCCGGGCGAATCTGGCGATGGCCAGGCACCAGCTCAAGTCCATCGAGGCCGACCTGGAGGTGTGACCTGCCCGGGCGGGCCGGCCGGAATCCGGCCCGCCCTGGCGTACGGCGGCCTGCGGCGCGCACCGAAGGCGAGCGCCGACGGCGGAACCAGCGGCGGAACCGGCGGCCGAGGTGGCCGCCCCGATCCGGCGCCGCGCAGGCGGCCCGACAACCGTACGGCCGGACCAACCGGCCACCGGCTATTGCGCACTTCGGGTGACTGTGCACCGAGGCTGACGCCGTACGGGCCGGGGCCGTGGTCTGCTGGGCGGTGACAGACCGGGTCGAGCAGAGGTGCCGATGTGAACAGCCTCGCGGGGCAGGCGCAGACGCGGCCGGGGCTGCGCTGCCTGGTCACCGGGGCGACCGGCTACATCGGCGGCCGGCTGGTCCCCGAACTGCTGGACGCCGGCCACGAGGTGCGCTGCCTGGCCCGCACACCGGTCAAGCTGCGCGACCACCCCTGGGTGGGCAGGACCGAGGTGGTCGCGGGCGACGTGACCGACGAGGCGTCGGTACGGGACGCGCTGCGCGACATCGACGTCGCCTACTACCTGGTGCACGCGCTCGGTACGGGCGCCGGCTTCGAGCGCACCGACCGGGCGGCGGCCCGGGTCTTCGGTGAGCAGGCGCGGGCGGCCGGGGTGCGGCGGATCGTCTACCTCGGCGGCCTCACCCCGCGCGGGGTCGCCGAGAGCGACCTGTCACCGCACCTGCGCTCGCGCGCCGAGGTCGGGCGGATCCTGCTGGACTCGGGGGTGCCGGCGACGGTGCTGCGGGCCGCGGTCATCATCGGTTCCGGCTCCGCGTCCTTCGAGATGCTGCGGTATCTCACCGAGCGGCTGCCGGTGATGGTCACGCCGAGCTGGGTCCGTACGAGGATGCAGCCGATCGCGGTACGGGACGTGCTGCGCTACCTCGTCGGCAGCGCCGCGATGCCGTCGCATGTCAGCCGGGCCTTCGACATCGGCGGCCCCGACGTGGTCACCTACCGCGAGCTGATGCAGCGTTACGCGGCGGTGGCCGGGCTGCCGCCGCGGGTCATCGTGCCGGTGCCGGTGCTGACGCCGCGGCTGTCCAGCCACTGGGTCGGGCTGGTCACCCCGGTGCCCGCGTCGGTCGCCAAACCGCTGGCCGAGTCGCTGCGGCACGAGGTCGTCTGCGACGAGCACGACATCGCCGACCACGTGCCCGACCCGCCGGGCGCGCCCATCGGGGTGGACGCGGCGCTGACGCTGGCGCTGCGCCGGGTGCGGGACGCGCAGGTCAGCACCCGCTGGTCGTCGGCCGCGGTGCCCGGCGCCCCCAGCGACCCGCTGCCCACCGACCCCGACTGGGCGGGCGGCAGCCTCTACACCGACCGGCGGCAGACCGTCGTCGACGCCAGCCCCGCCGACCTGTGGCGGGTGATCGAGGGCATCGGCGGCGAGAACGGCTGGTATTCCTTCCCGCTCGCGTGGGCGCTGCGCGGCCTGCTCGACCGGCTGGTCGGCGGGGTGGGCCTGCGCAGGGGGCGCCGCGACGCGACCCGGCTGCGGGTCGGCGACTCGCTCGACTTCTGGCGGGTCGAGGAGATCGAACGCGGCCGCCTGCTGCGGCTGCGCGCCGAGATGCGCCTGCCGGGCCTGGCCTGGCTGGAGATGTCCGCCGACCGCGACCCCGCCGGCCGCACCCGCTACCGCCAGCGCGCCGTCTTCCACCCGCGCGGCCTGCTGGGCCACGCCTACTGGTGGGCCATCTCCCCCTTCCACGCCGCCGTGTTCGGCGGCATGGCCCGCAACATCGCGCAGGCGGCGGCCCGTGCGAGGACGGAGGAGGCGGCGTGAGCCGCGCGGCCGGCGCACCGGGCCGGGCCGGATGCGGCACGGCGCACGGGGCAGGGGCCCGCCGCGGAGGTCGCACGTGAGGCGCGCGGTCGTCCTCTTCACCGGGGATCTGCGCCTTCACGACCATCCGCCGCTGCGGGCGGCGCTCGCCGCGGCGGACGAGGTGGTGCCGCTGTTCGTACTGGACCCCGCCGTCGCGCGGGCCGGCTTCGACGCGCCCGCCCGGCGGGACTTCCTCGCCGGGTGCCTGGCCGATCTCGACGCCGGGCTGCGGGAGCGGGGCGGCCGGCTGGTGGTGCGGCGCGGTGAACCGGCCGCGGAGGTGTGCGCGGTGGCCGCGGAGTGCGACGCCGACGAGGTGCACGTGGCCGCGGCCGACAGCGGCTTCGGGCAGCGCCGCGAGGACCGGCTGCGGGTGGCGCTCGCCGGTTCGGGGCGGCGGCTGCACGTCCACGACACGGTGGTGACGGCGGTGCCGCCGGGCGCGCTCACCCCTCAGGGCTCCGACCACTTCGCGGTCTTCACCCCGTACTTCCGGCACTGGTCGGCGTACCGGCTGCGCGACACGCTGCCCGCGCCGCGGACGGTGCGGGTGCCGGAGTCGGTACGGTCGGCCGAACTGCCGGCGGGCGGCCCCGCCAAGGGCGGTGAGCGCGCGGCGCGGCGGCGGCTGTCGCAGTGGCTGCGCGGCGGCCTGGAGGCGTACGACACCGGCCAGGACGACCTGGCCGCCGACGCGACCTCCCGGCTGTCGGCCCATCTGCACTTCGGGACGCTGTCGGCCCTCGAGACGGTGCACCGTGCGCGGGCCGCCGGCGGTCCCGGCGCGGACGCCTTCGTACGGCAGTTGTGCTGGCGCGACTTCAACCGCCAGCTCCTGGCGGCCAGGACGGGCGTATCGGCGGCGGACTACCGCACCAGGCACGACCTTTGGCGTAGCGGCAGGGCGGCCGACGCGGACGCCGCGGCGTGGCGGGAGGGCCGTACCGGCTACCCGCTGGTCGACGCGGCGATGCGCCAGCTGCTCGCGGAGGGCTGGATGCACAACCGCGGGCGCCTGGTGGTCGCGAGCTTTCTGACCAAGACCCTCTACGTCGACTGGCGGGTGGGCGCCCGGCACTTCCTGGACCTGCTGGTGGACGGCGACATCGCGAACAACCAGCTGAACTGGCAGTGGGTGGCCGGCACCGGCACCGACACGCGGCCCAACCGGGTGCTCAACCCGGTGCTCCAGGGCCGCCGCAACGACCCGGACGGCGACTACGTGCGGCGTTGGGTCCCGGAGCTGGCCGCGGTGCGGGGTCCGGCCGTGCACGAGCCGTGGAAGCTTCCGGAAAAGGACCGCAAGGGGTACCCGGCACCTGTCGTCGCACTGCCCGACGCCCTGGACCGCTTCCGGCAAGCCCGCGGCCTGCGCTGATCCAGGTCCGGGACAAACCGGCAAGCAGCGGATCCGTCCGAGGTGTTGACCGTCCGGAATGCAGGCCTTAGGTTGCGACCGCAAGTTGCGTAACCGAGTTCGAAACATTCGAAGCCTCGCTCTGCCGGAACGCCGTCGTTCCGCCTGCTCGAAGGACCCCGCATGATCAAAATGACCCGCGTCGCCACCGTGGTCGCCGCCGCCGCCGGGCTGATGGCCGCCCTGGCGCCGAACGTGATGGCCAGCTCCCCCGGCCACCAGCACCCCGCCACGCCGGCCCCCGCCGGCTCTTCGCACGCCGGTCCGGCGCCGTCCGCCCAGACCCTGCGGGCGCTGGCACAGCGGGCCGGCATCCGCATCGGTACCGCCGTGAACGCCGACGCGCTGGCGAACGAGCCGCAGTACGCCGACCTCGTCGGGGCCCAGTTCAACTCGGTCACGCCCGAGAACGCGATGAAGTGGGACGCGGTCGAGCCCACCCGCGGCACGTACGACTACACCCAGGCCGACCAGCTGGTGGCCTACGCCCGGGCGCACGGCCAGCTCGTGCGCGGCCACACCCTGGTCTGGCACAACCAGCTGCCGTCCTGGCTGACCTCCGGCGACTTCACCGCCGACCAGCTGCGCGACATCCTGCACCAGCACATCACCGCCGAGGTCCCGCACTTCAAGGGCAAGATCTGGCAGTGGGACGTCGTCAACGAGGCCTTCAACGAGGACGGCACCCTGCGCGACTCCCTCTGGCTGCGGAAGCTCGGCCCCGGCTACATCGCCGACGCCTTCCGCTGGGCCCACCAGGCCGACCCCAAGGCCGTGCTCTTCTACAACGACTACAACATCGACGGCGTCAACGCGAAGAGCACCGCCGTCTACAACCTGGTCGCCTCGCTGCGCAAGCAGGGTGTGCCGATCCAGGGCGTCGGCGACCAGGGCCACCTGGACGTGCAGTACCCGGCGCCGCACGACATCGCCGACAACCTGGGGCGCTTCGACAAGCTCGGCGTGCAGACCGCCATCACCGAGGCCGACGTCCGCATCCCGCTGCCAGCCGACAACACCGAGGTCGAGGCCCAGAACGAGGCGTACCAGACGCTGCTCGAAGGCTGCCTGCTGACCGCGCACTGCACCGACTTCACGGTATGGGGCTTCACCGACAAGTACTCGTGGGTCCCCGGCACCTTCACCGGTGAGGGCCAGGCCAACATCTACGACGAGAACTACCAGGCGAAGACCGCCTACACCGCGATCAGCCAGGACCTCCGACTGGCCGGACGCTGACCGACTCCCCCACCGGGACCGAACACCCGGTCCCGGTGGGGGCATACTCCGTACGGCCCAGCCGCCGCGCTCCCCGGTTGCGGGTGCCCGGCCACCGGCCTTGACTCGTCGTGACATCCGCTGGGCGGCGAGAGGAGAGGCGTGGTGCTGTCGGCGCGCGGCCTGTTCACCGAGATCCTCGACAACGACGAGTCCTTTCGGCTCTTCTGCTCCATCGCCGCCAGTGGCGAGACGCAGGGCGGCTGGGAGAACGGCAGGATCGCGGCACTGGTGCCGCGGGGCCTGACCCGGCTGGCCCCCAAGATCGCCCGCCACGGCGCGGACGAGGACAAGCACGGGCGCATCTTCAACGGCCTGCTGCACGGCCGCGGCCTCGACCCGGCGCCGGTCCCCGCGGACACGGACTACACGATGCTGCTGGAGCGTGCCGGGATCGGGCTCGCCCACTCCCGGCTGCGGGCGGACCAGCCGCTCGGCGAGCAGGACATCGTCACCTATCTGGCCCACAGCCGGGTCACCGAGCAGCGGGCCTCCGAGCAGATGGCGCTGCTGCTCAAGCACTTCGGCGACCACCCGGAGATCGGCCGGGCGGTCCGCCAGATCGCCCGCGACGAGGACAACCACCTGGCCTACTGCCACGAGGAGTTGCTGCGGCTCGCCGCGGCCGGGCACGGGCGGCTGATCCACCGCACGCTGCGCGAGTGCGCGATGGCGGAGATCCGGGTCTACCGCGAGGTCAGCCTCGCGGTGATGGCGCACATGGGCCGGCTGCTGCACTGGTCCGCGCCGCGGGCGGCGGTCCTTCGCGCGGGGATCCGCGCGGTCTACGCGTACGAGCGCGCTGCCGGCTGGCGGCGGATGACGTCGCTGAGGATGCCTGAGCGCCGCGACGCGCTCGGCGGCGGCCCGGTCGCGGCCGAGGCGACGACCTGACGGACCGCCGCGGACACCGCGCGTTCGTGGCGCCCGGCACAACTGACCCGGCCGCGGTGGCCCGCGCCGGGTAGACGCCTGCGTCCCGTGCGGTGGGCGAGCCGTCAGGGGCGGGCCGAGGCGTCGCGGATCGCCTCGGCGAGCGCGCCGGGCTGGTCCAGGGCGAGCAGCGTGTAGCTGTCGGGGACGACGACCAGCCGTGCCCGGGGCAGGGCCTCGGCGAGCCGCCGGCCGTGGTCGGGCGGCATGACGCGGTCCCGCTCGGCCCACACCACCCGGGCGGGCCGGTCGAAGGCGGGCAGCGACTCCGCCGCCGCTTCCAGGACGTGGCGGTCGGCCGCGATGCCGCGCAGTACCTTGACCGCGTCGCGCCGCACCCCCGCCTGGGAGAGGATCGGCCGCATCCAGCGCGCGGTGACCGCGTCGCCGCGCTTGGTCAGCCAACCGAAGGCGATCGGCAGCCGGCGTACCGGCTTGATCCGCATCTGCTGCATGAACAGCCCGAACAGCGCCGGCGGCAGCTTGCCGGTCATGACGACGGTCCGGCCCGTCAGCCCGGGCGGGAAGTTGTCGTAGGCGTCGCAGGACGCCAGCACGACCGCGCCCACCCGCTCGGCGCCCTGCGCGATGAGCAGCTGCACCAGCGCGCCGCCGGTGTCGTTGCCCACCAGGGTGACGTCCCGCAGGTCGAGGCGCTCCAGGAACTCACCGACGAGCCGGGCGAGCCCCTTGGGCGTCAGGTCCGCGTCCTCGCGCATCGGGCGGGCGTGCGCGCCCATCGGCAGCGTCGGGACCAGGCAGCGGTGTCCGGAGCGCAGCTCCGCGGTCACCGCGTCCCACAGCGTGGCGTCCATCAGCAGGCCGTGCAGCAGGACGACCACCGGGCCGTCGCCGCCGGTGTCCTGGTAGTCGATGGTCCCGGCCGAGAGTTCGATCGCCTCGGTTGTCATCGTCGTCGACCCGTCTGTCGGTTCCAGCGTCGGTATACAGCGTATACTATACACCGTAGACCTTCCCTCCGCGCGGGACGCCGCGGATCGATCGCGAGCGCCGCGGATCGGCGCCGGCATCAGCCGCCGGGCACGGCCCGCCGGGATCGGTGACACCGCCCTCGCCGACCGCGCCGGTGAAGTGCCGTCAGGTTTCCAAACTGAGTCCGTCCCCGCTCTTGCCCTCCCCCTCGGTCCTCATTAGTTTGTTCGCTGAACTGACGAACGAACGCTTTGTGTCCCTATCGGCACCCACAGTTCCCCCTCCCTAGGCGGCAATGTGAGTTCTCCTCTGCTTCGAATGCGGGGAATTACCAAGGAGTTTCCCGGTGCCAAGGCACTGGACGGCGTCGATCTGGAGGTCGAGCCAGGCGAGGTGCACTGCCTGCTCGGCCAGAACGGCGCCGGCAAGTCGACGCTGATCAAGGTGCTTGCCGGTGCCCACCAGCCGGACAGCGGCGATCTGACCTGGGACGGCGAACCGGTGGTGCTGCCCAGTCCCACCGCGGCGATGCGGCACGGGATCTCCACCATCTACCAGGAACTCGACCTGGTGGACGGGCTGTCGGTGGCGGACAACATCTTCCTCGGCCACGAGCGCGCCCGCTACGGCCTGACCCGCCGCGGTGAGACGGCCGCCGCCGCCCGCGAACTGCTGAGCTCGCTGGGTCACCCGGAGATCGCGCCGGGCACCGAGGTCGGCAGCCTGTCCCCCGCCCAGCAGCAGATCGTCAGCATGGCCAGGGCGCTGTCGCACGACACCCGGCTGATCGTGATGGACGAGCCGTCGGCGGTCCTCACCCAGGACGAGGTCGGCAACCTCTTCCGGGTCATCGGCGAGCTGACCGCGGCCGGCGTGGCCGTCCTCTACATCTCCCACCGCATGGGCGAGATACGGACCATCGGCACCCGGGTCACCGTCCTCAAGGACGGCCGCACGGTCGCCGGCGGCCTGCCGGCCACCACCCCCACCTCCCAGCTCGTGGCGCTGATGACCGGCCGCGAGAGCGCGTACGACTTCCCGCAGCGCGGCGGTCAGCGGGCGCTGCCGGCGCGCGAGGAGGTGCTGCGGGTGGAGCACCTGACGCAGCCCGGCAGCTTCGAGGACGTCAGCTTCAGCGTCCGGGCCGGGGAGATCGTCGGCCTGGTGGGCCTGGTCGGCTCCGGCCGCTCGGAGATCCTGCACGCCGTCTACGGCGCGACGCGCCCGGCCTCCGGCTCGGTCGTGGTCGACGGCAGGCCGCTGCCGCCCGGCCGGGTGACCGCCGCGGTGAAGGCCGGCGTCGGCCTGGCTCCCGAGGAGCGCAAGAGCCAGGCGCTCTTCCTCCAGGACAGCGTCGTACGCAATGTCAGCATCTCCTCGCTGGGCCGCTTCGCGCGCTTCGGCTGGCTGGACCGCCGCCGGGAGGCGGCCGCCGCGACCGCGCGGGTCGCCGCCCTCGACCTGCGCCCGGCCGACCCGCAGCGCGCGGTCGGCACGCTGTCCGGCGGCAACCAGCAGAAGGCGGTGCTGGCCCGCTGGCTGCTGCGCGGCTGCCGGGTGCTGCTGCTCGACGAGCCCACCCGGGGGGTCGACGTCGGCGCGCGCTCCGAGCTGTACGCGCTGGTGCGGGAGTTGGCGGACTCCGGGGTGGCGGTGCTGTTCGTGTCCAGCGAGGTCCCCGAAGTCCTCGGCCTCGCCGACCGCGCCCTGGTGCTGCGCGAGGGCCGCATCGTCCACGAGGCCGAAGCCGCCTCGCTGAAGGAATCCCACGTACTCGACCTCGTGATGGAAGAGAGCCGTCCATGAGCGACCAGACCACGCCGAGACCCGCGCAGGAGGCCCCCGTGGTGCCGGCGCAGGGCCGGTCAGGCACCGGTGCCACCGGAGGGCCGTCGCTGGTGAAGGAGGGCCCCGACCCCGGGGCGGCCCGGCGGCGGCAGCTGCCGCGGCTCTTCCCGCTGCACCAGGTGCACAGCCTCGGGCTGCTGGTGGTGCTCCTGCTGCTGGGCGTGGTGGGCGCCGCGACCTCCGGCAACTTCCTGACGACCGACAACATCGTCAACATCCTGACCAGCGCGGCGGTCATCGGTGTCATCACGGTCGGCCAGACGTTCGTCATCATCGGCGGCGGCATCGACCTGTCCGTCGGCGCGATCGTCGCCGTCGCCTCGGTGTGGTGCACCACGGTCGCCACCCAGTCGTACGGGCTCGGCGGGATGGTCTTCACCGCGGTCGTGGTCGGCTCGGTCGTCGGACTGCTCAACGGCGTCCTGATCGCCTACGGGAAGATCGTCGCCTTCATCACCACGCTGGCCATGATGGCCTCGGCCCGCGGTGTCGCCGAGCGGCTGTCGGACCGGCAGTCGCAGGTGGTGACGGTGGAGTCGTTCAACCGGATCGCGACCGACAAGATCCTCGGCGTCCCGCTGCTGGTCTACCTGATGGCCGGGATCGTGGTGCTCGGCTGGCTGCTGCTGAACCGTACGACGTTCGGCCGGCGCACCTTCGCGGTCGGCGGCAACCCGGAGGCGGCCCGGCTGGCCGGTATCGCGGTACGGCGGCACACCATGCTGCTGTACGTGCTGTCCGGGGTGTGCTGCGGCATCGCCGCGGTGATGCTCACCGCCCGCACCACCAGCGGTGCCAGCAACCTCGGCAACCTCTACGAGCTGGACTCCATCGCCGCGGTCATCATCGGCGGCACGCTGCTGGCCGGCGGCCGCGGTTCGCTGTTCGGCTCGATCCTCGGCGTCCTGGTCTTCACCACGATCACCAACATCTTCGTGCTCAACAACCTGACCACGGACATCCAGGAGATCGCCAAGGGGCTGATCATCCTGGTCGCCGTCCTGCTGCAGCGCACCCGAGGTGCGCGCCCCCCGGCCTGACCGGCGCGGCTCCACCCCCGCTCCACCTCCCGCCTCCACCGCCCTTCGAAGGGAACACGTATGAAAGAGACCGGACCCACGGCCATGGGGCGCAGAAACATGCTGCTCGGCGCGGGCGCCCTGGGCAGCGGTCTGCTGCTGTCGGCGTGCACCAGCAACTCCAACGGCGAGGCGGACAAGGCCAATGTGAAGGCCGCGTCCAGCACGTCGGGCAGCACCCCGGGCAAGCACGTCACCGTCGGCTTCTCCGCGCCGGCCGCCGACCACGGCTGGATAGCGGCCATCACCAAGAACGCCAAGGCGCAGGCGGGGCAGTACACCGACGTCAGCTTCCAGGCCGCCGAGGGCACCAACGACGTCAACGCGCAGATCAGCGCCGTCCAGACGCTGATCAGCAAGAAGGTCGACGTGCTGGTGATCCTGCCCTTCGACGGCAAGGCGCTGACCTCGATCGGCGCCCAGGCGATGGACGCCGGTATCCCGGTGGTCAACCTGGACCGGGTCTTCGACAACTCGCTGGCCTACCGGACCTGGATCGGCGGCGACAACTACGGCATGGGCGTCAACGCCGGGCAGTACGTCGTCAGGACGCTCAAGGCCAAGGGGATCAGCAAGCCGGTGATCGCCGAGATCGCCGGTATCGACAACCTCGACCTGACCAAGCAGCGCAGCCAGGGCTTCAAGGACGCGCTGGCCAAGGCGGGCTTCTCGGTCAGCATCCGGCAGGCCGCGCAGTTCACCGCGGACAGCGGTCAGCAGGTGATGAGCAACGTGCTGCAGGCCCGCTCCAAGCTGGACGCGGTCTGGAACCACGACGACGACCAGGGCATCGGCGTGGAGGCCGCCATCAAGCAGGCGGGCCGCAGCGAGTTCTTCATGGTCGGCGGCGCCGGGTCCCGGCACGCGATGCAGGAGATCAAGGCGGACAGCGGGGTGCTCAAGGCCACCGTGGTCTACCCGTCGAGCATGTCGGCGTCCGCGATCACCCTGGCCCGGCTGATCGGCCAGAGCAAGGGCATGGGCGACCTGGTCGAGCAGGAGGTGCCCAGTTCGATCACGCTGTTCTCCGCGACGGTCACCAAGGACAACGTCGACCAGTACCTGCCGACGTCCTTCACCTGATCCGCCACCCCGAACCCCCTCATGGAACTGCCCCGGGCCGTCGGCCCGGGGCAGTTCCGTGTCAGCGCCGCGCGCTCACGCGGTGCCCAGGTCGAACTCCTCCCAGGGGCCGATGGCGTCCCGGTTGGCGATCAGGGCCGCCGCGCCGGCGTTCTCCGCCGTCACGTACTTGCCGTTGACCGTGGCCTTCAGGCTGATGCTGCCGTCGGAGTTGTGGATCAGCTGGAAGGTCTCCCAGGAGCCCTGCGCCGCCCGGTTGGCGATCAGCGAGGCCGCGCCGGCGTTCTCCGCCGTCACGAACTGGCTGTTGACGTGGGCCCGCAGCGCGATGTTGCCGCCGCCCAGGTCGACCTCGTCGAAGGTCTCGTTGGTGCCGACCGCGGTGCTGCTCGCGATCAGCGGCAGCGTCGTGCTCGGCGCGGTCACGTACTTGCCGTTCGCGTGCGCCTTCAGACTGATGCCGGTGCCGCCGGGGGTGCCCGGGGTGCCGACTCCGGCGCCGGCGAACAGCATCCAGTTGACGTTCATCAGCGCGCCGGGTCCGGTGTGGCCCGAGGGGTTGCGGGCGACGAAGTAGACCTTGCCGCTGCCGCTGGGCACGTTGCTCAGGCTGGCGGTGACGTCGGTGTACGTCTGCCAGGCACCGGTGGTCGGTACGGTGGCGGTGCCGAGCAGGGTGCCGGTCGGCGAGTTCCAGCGGACCTCGATGCGGCCGCCGGCGTTCGCCGAGGCCGTACGGAAGCCCACCGAGGTGATGTTGTTCAGCGCGATCGGCGACACGCTCCAGTAGTCGCCGTCCTCGATGAAGCCGATGTCCTGGCCGCCGCCCGCGCTGTCGGCGCCGTTCTCGACGGTGACGCCCGGGGTGTCGGTGCCCTGCCCGTCGCCGGCGCGGCCGGTGTCGGTGAAGAACTCGGCCTGCTTGTGCTTGGGTTGCAGGGTGATCTGGGCCCGGCCGGTGAGCGGTGCGGCCCCGCCGCTGCCGCCCTTGTCGGTGTAGCTGGCCTCGATGACGTAGAAGACGTTGTCGCCGTCGCTGTGGCCGTTGGACAGCGTCGTGGTGACGGTGGCGCTGCACCCGCTGTACTGGTCGAGCGGGTGGCCGTGGGTGTCGTGGCCCAGGATGGCCTGGATCTTGACCTGGGCGCAGTTGACGGTGCCGTCCTCGGGGTCGGTGACGGTGACCGCGAAGTTGACCTTGTCACCCCAGTCGAACAGCCCGCCGTTGGGTGGCGCGGTGATGGTGAGCGTCGGCACGGTGTTGCCCGCGGTGATGTCGATACTCGCGGTCGAGCTCTTGCCCGCACTGTTGGTGACGGTCAGTACGGCGGTGTAGTTGCCGACCGCGCTGTAGGTGTGGCTGGGGTTGGCGGTGGTCGAGGTGGCACCGTCGCCGAACGCCCACTTGTAGGTCAGGCTGCCGCCCGCCGGGTCGTTCGAGCCGCTGCTGGAGAAGGTCACCGCCAGTGGCGCGGGGCCGCTGGTGCGGTTGGCGGTCGCCTTGGCGACCGGCAGCGCGCCGCCGTTGAGGTAGTCGATGCGGTAGATGCCGGCGTCGGCGTTGTTGCCGCCGTAGCCGGTGCCCCACTCGACCATGTAGAGGGCGCCGTCCGGGCCGAACTTCATGTCCATCGGCTTCTTGAACGAGACCGACGGCAGGAAGGGCTCGATGTCGTCGGTGCCGGTGTTGTCCGACTTGATATGGAAGGTGTACACCTTGCTGGTGTTCCACTCGGAGAAGATCGCCTGGCCGTCCAGCGCGGCCGGCCACTTGCGGTCCGAGACCAGGTTGGCGTCGTAGCGGTAGACCGGCCCCGCCATCGGGGCGCCGCCGCTGAGCAGCGGGAAGTTGTTCGGGTCCGCGCCGTAGTGGTACCAGACGTTGGCCGGGGTGGCCGGCGGCAGCTTGGTCAGCCCGGTGTTGTTCGGGGAGTTGTTGGTCGGGCCGCCCGTGCAGTCGAAGGGGGCGCCGGAGGTCTTGGTGGCGAAGTTGTAGTCGATATAGGGGGTGTTGTTGCCGATGCAGTACGGCCAGCCCGCGTTGATCGGCTTGCTCAGCAGGTCCCACTCGACGGTGTTCTCCGGGCCGCGGGCGGAGTTGGCGGCGCCGGCGTCCGGGCCGTAGTTGCCGACCACCGCGAAGCCGGTCTTCGGGTCGAGGGCCAGCCGGAAGGGGTTGCGGTAGCCCATCGCGTAGATCTCGGGCCTGGTCTTGGCCGTTCCGGGCGCGAAGAGGTTGCCGGCCGGGACGGTGTACGTGCCGTTGGACTCCGGGTGGATGCGCAGCACCTTGCCCGACAGGCTGTTGGTGTTGCCGGCGGTGCGCTGGGCGTCCCAGGTGGCGCGGCCGGACTGCTCGTCGATCGGCGCGTAGCCGTCGGAGGCGAACGGGTTGGTGTTGTCACCGGTGGAGAGCCACAGGTTGCCGTTCTTGTGGTCCATGGCCATGCCGGCGCCGTGGTGGCAGCACTCGGCGCGCTGGACCGGTACCTCCATGACGACCTTCTCGCTCGTCATGTCCATCGTGGAGCCGTTGACGGTGAAGCGGCTGAGCCGGTCGACGCTCGCCGACGAGGGCGAGTAGTAGAGGTAGATCCAGTGGTTGGTGGCGAAGGCCGGGTCGAGCGCCATGGCCAGCAGGCCGCTCTCGTTCGCCGTGAAGACGTCGAGGTGCCCGGCGGTCACGGTGGTGCCACCGGTGTTGATGATCCGCACGTCGCCGAGCATGTCGATGAAGAAGACCCGGCCGTCGGCGGCGATGTCCAACTGCAGCGGGTTCCCGCCCGAGTTGTTGAGCAGCACCTTCTGGAAGCTGCTGTCGGGGACGCCGGCGACGGCCGGCTTGGCGGCAGCGGTGCCGGCCGCGCTGTGCGGCGGCGCGGCGTCCGCGGGCACGGTGGCGAGCACCGCGAGCACGGGCAGGGTGAGCACTGCGACCAGCAGCGTCAGCCAGCTGAGCAGCCGTGCGCGCGCTCGGGGGCGCAGTCGTGGTCGTGGTCGTTCGGACAGCACGTGGGTCTCCTCGATAAGCGGTGATCATGGGCATGACAGGTCACCACGGCTGCGGATGGCGAGGGCAGCCGTGCTGCCGGGCGGTGCGGGCTCAGCGGGTGGAGAGGTCGAACTCCTCCCACGGGCCGATGGCCGTACGGTTGGCGATCAGCGCGGCCGCGCCCGCGTTCTCGGCGGTCACGTACTTGCTGTTGGCCGCGGCCTTCAGGCTGATGCTGCCGTCGGAGTTGTGGATCAGCTGGAAGGTCTCCCACCCGGCCGCCGCGCCCCGGTTGGCGATGAGCGAGGCCGCGCCGGCGTTCTCCGCCGTCACGAACTGGCTGTTGACGTGGGCCCGCAACGCGACGTTGCCGCCGCCCAGGTCGACCTCGTCGAAGATCTGGCCGGTGCCGACCGTGGTGCTGCTGGCGATCAGCGGCTGCGTCGTGCTCGGCGCGGTGACGTACTTGCCGTTTGCGTGTGCCTTCAGGCTGATGCCGTGCTCCACGGGCGGCGGGGTGGAGGTGACCGAGCAGTCGGCCGGCACCACGCCGGCCGCCGTCTGGATGCCGCCGAGCAGCAGGTGCAGGAAGTTCGCCTCGGTGTAGCTCTCGTTGGTGTGCCCCATGCCGGTGTACCAGGCGCGGCCGCCGTCGTAGGTGTGGCACCAGGTGGTGGGGTGGTCGGCGCCCATGGTGGAGCCGGTGTAGGAGTTGTCGTCCACCGACGTCAGGACGTGCACCTTCGAGCGCGGGTCGGTCTGGAAGTCGTACCACTCGTCGGTGTGGGTGTACGAGTTGGGCAGGCCCTGGGTCGAGGGGTGGGTGTGCTCCTCGACGGTGACGGTGGCCGGCTGGATGGCGGGGTGCTGCTTGAAGTACGCGCCGACCAGGTCGCCGTACCAGGCCCAGGTGTAACCGCTGTCGGAGGCGGCGTGGATGCCGACGTAGCCGCCGCCGTGCTCGATGTAGCGCTGGAAGGCGTCCTTCTCGGCCTGCGTGGTCACCGGGTCGCCGGTCGCGGACAGGAAGATCACGGCCGCGTACTGCGCCAGGTTGGCGTCGGTGAACTGCGTGTCGTCCTCGGTGGCGACGACGGTGAAGTTGTTCTGCTGGCCGAGCTGCTGGATGGCGGCGATGCCGGCCGGGATGGAGTCGTGCCGGTAACCGGTGGTCTTGGAGAAGACCAGGACCTTGAAGGGCGCCGCCGCGGCCCGGCCGGCGGACGGCGGGGCCGGGGCGGGGGCGGCGCTCACCGCGGGGGCGGCGGCGGTCAGGACGGCTGCCGCGGACAGGCTCAGTGCCGCGAGCAGGGCGGGACGGGTGCGTGGACGGGGCGTGCGCATGGCGGCTCCTCGGGTGACGCACTGCGGGGGGATGGTGCCGCAGGGTGGAGCGGACGGACCGCTTCGGGGCGCGGCGAAGCACGTCTGCTCGCGCCGGGCGGCGACGGGTCCGTCCTGCGGCATCGCGGCATCGCCTTGGAACGTGGTGGTGACAAGGGATGCCTCAGCTCCGACGCGGCGGGCTGATCAGCGCAAACCGCGAGCGGAGTGATGAATTGGTTCGTTGGTTCAAAAAACTAATTGGCAGGGCGCGGAGCGTCAAGGGTTGTCACAGACAAGCCACGAAGCGCTTGCGCCCCGGCCTTCACCGCCGGGCAGGGAATCAACGGGCCCTGCGGCAGCGAAAACTGATGTCCCCTCAGAGCACCGGGCTGGTCAGGTCGATGTACGCCGACGGGTCGCGCAGGATCGCCTGCACTCCGGCCCCCGCCGCGCCCCTGACCGCCGCCTCGGTGCCGAGCCCGGAGACCCGGAGCCGGTCGGAGCGCCAGCGGCCCGAGGTGACCCGCTCGTGCAACTGCACCTGGAGGCTGGGGATCAGCCAGGGCGCCAGCCTGGCGTATATCCCGCCGATCACCACCTCGGGCGGGTCGAGCAGGTTCACCGCGCCGGACAGCGCGACACCCAGCGCCCGGCCGGCCACCGCGAGCGCCCTGACCGCGGCGTCGTCGCCCTCGGCGGCCAGCGCCGCGAGCCGCTCCACCGGGGCGCTGCCCTCGGTCGGCGCCTCCTGCAGGGCGTGCCGCCCCGGTCCGCCGCCGGTACGGGTCGCGGTGGCGGTCACGGCGGGCGCCGAGCCCAGCCGGGTCGCGCTCACCGAGTCCAGCGCCGCGGCCTCCAGCAGCGCGTCCTGCCCCGCGTAGCGCTCCAGGCAGCCGCGCGCGCCGCAGCCGCACTCGGGTCCGTCCGGGATCACCGTGACGTGGCCGATCTCGCCGGCGAAACCGCCGCCGCGGAAGAGCTCGCCGTCCACCATCAGGCCGGCGCCGATGCCGATCTCGCCCGAGACGTACAGGAAACTCGCCCCGGCGCCGGGCGGCCTGGCCTGGAACTCGCCGATCGCCGCGAGATTGGCCTCGTTGTCGACCGACACCGCGAGCCGCTGGCGGCCCAGGCCCCGTACGAGCAGGTCGCCGGCGGGGACGTGGCGCCAGTCCAGGTTGGGCGCGTGCAGCACCCTGTCGTCGTGGACCAGCCCCGGGACGCCCAAGGTGACCTGAACCGGGGCGAGTCCGGCGCGGCGGGCAGCGGCGCAGGCCCTGGCCGCGAGCCGGCCGGCCGAGTGCAGCGTCTCCTCGGCGCCGCGCCCGCGGTTGTCGGCGCGCTCGGTCAGGCGGACCCGGGGGGCGCCGGTCAGGTCGGCGACACAGACCGCGGTGTAGTCGACGTTGACCTCGACGCCGACGCCGGCCGCGCCCCGCGGGTTGAGCGCGAGCGCGCCGCCCGGACGGCCGACCCTGCCCTGGTTCTCCGGCACGTGCTCGATGACCAGCCCGGCCAGCCGCAACTCCTCGACCAGCGAGGAGACGGTGGCCTTGGTCAGGCCCACCCGGGCGGCGACGGTGGCCCGGGAGGCGCTCTCGCTGGCCGCGACCTGACGGAGCACCAAGGCCAGGTTGTGCCGGCGCATGCTCTGCTTGCTCGCCGGCTGCCCGCCGCCGTTCATCACGCTGCGACCTTTCTCCGCCGGCGCGGACCACGACGGGTCCTGCCCGGCAAACCTCTCTGGCCCATTTATTCGTTCACCAAACTAATAGACGCTCCACCGCAGGTCAACGGCCTTCAGCACACTCACAGGAAAGCCGGGACGCAGGGGGCACCGTACGGCGGCAGCCGCGGCGGGCCGCCGTGGAGCGCCAACGGTGATCGCTTACGGATGCCGGGGATGCACCTTACGCGCCGACTTCCACGGACTCGACCCCGACCCCCGGCGCGCCGGGGACACCGCATCAGAGTTTCCCAAGTCACCACGGCGCGCACTGCGTTCAACGGATTCTTGACTGCCTCTTGCCGCACGGGGAGGGCGTGATTAGTTTATTCGCTGAACTGACGAACAGCTCCGTCGGCGCCGCGAGCGCGGGCTCCCCCGCCACACCGGGAGGTCCCGGCGGACGTGCGTCCCACTCTCCTTCCCGGCCTTGAGGGCACGCTTCTCCGAACGCTCCGCAGCAGGTGACACACGGAGGTGAAGGCATGGGTTCGACCCCTGCACACGGTCCCCGTCTCGGGGTGTGGATCATCGGCGCACGCGGCTCGGTCGCCACGACGGTCGTCGTCGGCGCCGCGGCCGTGGCGGCGGGTCTCGCCCCGCCCGTCGGCTGCGTCACCGAACTGCCCGACTTCCGCGACGCAGGACTCACCCCGCTCGGCGACCTGGTCTTCGGCGGCTGCGACATCACCGGCATCCCCTTGGCCAAACGGGCCGAACAGCTGGTCGCGGCCGGTGTCGTACCGGCCGATCTACCGGCCTCGCTCCAGCGGGCGCTGGCCGCCGCCGACCGGGAGATCCGCCCCGGCGTCGGCGCCGCGGCCGGCTCCCAGGCACCCCAGGCCGCCGCGATCGCCGGCCAGCTGGCGGACTTCCGCGAACGCCACGGGCTGGACCGGGTCGTGGTGGTCAACCTCGCCTCCACCGCCCCGCAGCCCGACCCGCACCCCGCCTTCACCGACCTGGCCGCCCTGCGCGCCGCACTGGCCGGACCCGACCCCGTACTGCCGCCGCACGCGCTCTACGCCTACGCCGCACTCGGCGCCGGGTGCGGCTACGTCGACTTCACCCCGTCCGGCGCGATGCGGCTGCCCGCACTCGACGAACTCGCCCGCAGCATCGGTGTCCCTTACACGGGCAACGACGGCAAGACCGGTGAGACCCTGGTCAGGAGTGCGCTCGCCCCGATGTTCGCGCACCGGGCGCTGCGCGTACGGGCCTGGTTTGGTACGAATCTGCTCGGCGGCGGTGACGGGGCGACGCTCGCGGACCCGTCCGCCGCGGCGAGCAAGAACGCGTCCAAGGCCCGCAGCCTCACCGAACTCCTCCCCGACCCGGTCGAGGGCCAGGTCCACATCGACGAGGTGCCCGCGCTGGGCGACTGGAAGACGGCGTGGGACCACATCGCCTTCGACGGCTTCCTCGGAGTGCGGATGACGATGCAGTTCACCTGGCAGGGCTGCGATTCGGCTCTCGCCGCGCCGCTGGTCCTCGACCTGGTGCGACTCCTGGGCCGCGCCATGGCCCGCGGGGCGGTGGGGGTGCAGCCGCAGTTCGCCTTCTTCTTCAAGGACCCGATGGGGGCGCGGGAGCATCGGCTCGTGCCCCAGTACGAACGCCTCCTGGCTTGGACCAGGACCCCGTTATGACCCCTCGGCCGGCGTCCGGGCCTCTTGCGACCTCCCCGCGCACCCGCCCCCAGGAGGCTGCCCCTTACGGTGCGTCACTTGCCTGCGGCCGCACCGTGGTTACGCGCGCAGTTCCCCGCGCCCCTGGGGTGGTGGCTGCCCGTTCCCACACGACGGTTCGTGGGAGCTGGGCACGCAGGGCCTTTCGCCGCGACCGCACGGGGCCAATGCCCGGCAGAGGCAGGCGCCCCAAAGGGGCGCGAGGAACGGCGCGCGCAACCACGACGGCGGAAACGCCAAACGCCTACCTGAAGGGGGCATCCCCTGGGGGCGCGGGGGACTGCGCGGGCCACCACAGCCGGGCCGCAGGCAAGCGACCGCGCGGGACGGCCCGGTGCTGATCTGCTCCGACCCGGCGTACGGCCGGGACCGCTACCACGTCACCGAGGTCAGGGACCTGCTGCTGCGGCTCGCGGGCCTGGAGCCGCACGGCTGAGTCGCGCGCGGCGACCGGTCAGGAGCCCGACCCCAGCAGGCCCTCCGCCGTGCGGGCGACCTTCGCCAGCGCGTCCATCAGGCATGCCAGCTCGGCCTCGGTCAGGTCCGCGGTGACCTGCTGCTCCAGATCGCGCCGGGCGGTTTCCACCGGTTCCTGCAGCGCGCGTCCCGCGTCGGTGAGCCACAGCCTGACCAGCCGGTTGTCCCGGTCGTCGCGGCGGCGTACCAGCAGGCCCGAGGTGGTCATCCGGTCGGCCATCTTGACCACCGTAGGGGTGGTGACGTGCAGTTTCGCGGCGACCTCGCCCGGCGTCCTGCCGTCCTGCCGCCACAGTGCGGCGAGCAGGTGGTGCTGGCCGTAGTGCAGACCGTTCGCGCGCATCGCCTCGTCGGCGAGCGCCCGCAGCACCTTGGTGGTCCTGCTGTGCAGGTCGAGGAACTCGGGCATCGCGACCTTCCGGCGGCGGGCGCGGCACAGGCCGCTCCCGGAATCGATTGACGGCTAATGATTAGGCGGCTAGCGTTCTCCCCCGTCAGGTCATTAGACGGCAAACGACCTCAGGAGATCCCGATGATACTCGTTACGGGCGGCACCGGAAACATCGGCCGCGAGCTGGTCGGGCAACTCGACGCGGCGGGCGCCGAGGTCCGCGTCCTGGTACGCGACCCAGCCCGCGCCGCCGCGCTGCCCGCCGGCGTCGAGCGCGTCACCGGCGACCTCACCGTGCCGGCCTCACTGACCGCCGCCTTCGCCGGCGCCGACCGGCTGTTCCTGCTCACCCCGGGCATCGCCGTCGACACCGCGGCCCACGCGGTCGCCGCCGCGCAGGCCGCGGGCGTACGGCACATCGTGTTCCTGTCCTCGACCAACGTGCTGGGCGAACCGATGCCGGCGATGGGCCGGTGGCACCACACCCGCGAGCAGATCGTCCGCGGCTCGGGCATCCCGGCCACCGTACTGCGGCCCGGCGGCTTCATGACCAACGCGCTGGACTGGCTTCCCACCATCCGCGACGGCGGCTACGTCCTCGACCCGGTCGGCCCCGGCCGCCTGGCGCCGATCGACCCGGCGGACATCGCCGCGGTCGCCGCGCACGTGCTGACCACCGACGGGCACGAGGGCGAGAGTTACGCCCTCACCGGCGCCGAGTCCTTCACGGTGGCCGAGCAGGTCGCGATCATCGCGGCCGCCGCCGGCCGGCCGATCGAGGTGCGCCCCGCCGGGACCGCCGAGGAGGTGGTGGCGGCCCGCTTCCCCAACGGCGCGCCGCCCGCGCTCGCCGACGCCGTCATCGGGGGCTTCGCACTGATGCGGGCCGACACCGTGGGGCTGCGCACCGACACCGTCGAGCGGCTGCTCGGGCGCAAGCCGGCCACCTTCGCCGACTGGTGCGCCCGCCACGCCGACGTCTTCAGGGCCGCCTCAGCGGGCCAGTGAGGCCGCGTCACCCATGACGACGACCGGGTGCAGGGCCGGGTCGAGGGTGGCGAGCAGCTGCTTCATGTACGGCGCGGAGACGCTGACGCAGCCGTGGGTGGGGCCGCCGTGGTCGACGTGCAGCCAGATGCCGCCACCCCGCGAGGCGCCCATCGGGCGGGTCCAGTCCAGCGGGGACACCCCGGTCTTCCGGTTGTAGTCGATCGCGATGACGTAGTCGAAGGACCCGGCGAGCGGCTCGCCGCGGAAGCCGCGCCCGCCGGTGTCGAAGCCGCCGGAGTGGTGGTACGGGAGTTTCGTGCCGGGGTCGGACAGCAGGCCGCCGGCGTCGGAGAGCGTGAACACCCCGATCGGGGACCGCAGATCGCCCGAGTGGTGGTCGGCGGTCCAGCCGTCCCTGGCATTGTGCGCGGGCCAGGCGGCGCCCGGCTGCCAACCTCCGTCCGCGGCCCGCCGGTAGAGGACGACGGTGGCGTCCGGCGAGTTGCGCGAGCGCCCGGTCACCAGGACGACCTGCCGGGTTTGCGCGGGTATACGCGCCAGCGTCTGCGGTCCGAGCCCCGGCAGTTGCCGCGGCGCTGCACCCGTACGGCTCGGCGCCGGCGCGGTGGCGGCCGGACCGGCCGGCCTGCCGTCCGTGACGACCGGGGCGGCCCTGTCCTGCGCGGCCGTGCCGACCGGGGTGCCGCAGCCGGCGATGACGGCGATCGCCGCGGCGCCGAGACCGGACAGCAGGACGCGGGGGGATGGGGAAGGCATGGGGTGGAGCCCTTCGGTGCAAGAGGTCGCGGACAACGGGGTGTTGGGCCTGCGGGGCGCCCCGCGGCCGCCCGCAGGTCGCTCCCCCGGGCCGCGGCGGCCCGGTCGTACGTCAGTACCCATACCCCTGCAACCGTTCGGCACCGCCTGAAGGTTGCCCGGGCATCCCGTGGGTGACCCACACCACCGCCACTACCGCCGCCCTGCCACGCTGCCACAGCGCCCGCACAGCCTCCGTACAGTCCCGCGGGCCACTTCACGCCGAGACCCTTGACGCGCCCTGTGCGCGAGTGTTCACTTCCGCATTGGAGAGCGCTCTCCCGTCATCGCATCCCTCGCCCCACCGCAACATCCCTCCCGGCGGCCGCCGTTCAGAGTCCTCCTGCCTTCCCCCACCTCCTTGAGGGAGACTCATGTATGCCAGCAACAGGGTCAGACCCCGTGCTGCCCGCACCACCCGCGCCGCCTGGCTCGCCTCGGCCGCCGTCCTCGCGCTGATCGCCGCACTCTTCACCACCGCACGGCCCGCCCACGCCGCGCCTTCGCTGCTGTCGCAGGGGAAGACCGCGACGGCCTCCTCCACCGAGAACGCCGGGACCCCCGCCTCGGCAGCCGTCGACGGCAACACCGGCACCCGCTGGTCCAGCGCGGCCGCCGACCCCCAATGGCTCCAGGTCGACCTCGGCGCGACCGACACCCTCAGCTCCGTCACCCTCAACTGGGAGACGGCCTACGCCACCGCCTTCAAGATCCAGGTCTCCGACAACGCCCAGACCTGGACCGACGCCTACTCCACCACCACCGCGACCGGCGGCGTACAAACGGTCCCCGTAAACGCTTCCGGCCGCTACGTCCGCGTGTACGGCACCGCCCGCGCCACCGGATACGGCTACTCCCTCTGGGAATTCCAGGTCTACGGCACCACCGGCACCACCGGACCGGGCACCTGCGGCACCGACAACGCCGCGCTCGACCGCCCCGCCAGCGCGTCCTCCACCGAGAACGCCGGCACCCCGCCCGCCGCCGCCGTCGACGGCAACACCGGCACCCGCTGGTCCAGCGCGGCCACCGACCCCCAGTGGCTCCAGGTCGACCTCGGCAGCAGCGTCCCGGTCTGCCAGGTCGTCCTCAACTGGGAGGCCGCGTACGGCACTTCCTTCCAGATCCAGCTCTCGGACAACGGCACCACCTGGACCCCGGTCTACTCCACCACGACCGGAACCGGCGGCATCCAGACCCTGACGGTGGCCGGCACCGGCCGCTACGTCCGGATGAACGGCACCGCCCGCGCCACCGGATACGGCTACTCCTTGTGGGAGTTCCAGGTCCACACCGGCGGCAGCGGCACCTCGGGCGGAGGCACCACCGGCGGCACGACCACCGGAGGCGGCACCGGCACCGGCACCTGCGGCACCGAGAACGCCGCGCTCGGCCACCCGGCCACCGCCTCCTCGCTCCAGGACGACGACCCCGGCTACTCCGCCGCCTACGGCGTCGACGGCAGCACCATCAGCCGCTGGTCGAGCGCCTCGTCCGACCCGCAGTGGTTCCAGGTCGACCTGGGCGCGAGCCTGCCCGTCTGCCAGGTGGTGATCACCTGGGAGAACGCGTACGCGAAGGCCTTCCAGATCCAGCTCTCCGACAACGGCACCGACTGGCACCAGGTCTACTCCACCACCAGCGGCGCCGGCGGCAAGCAGAGCATCGCCGTGACCGGCAGCGGCCGCTACATCCGGATGTACGGCACCGCCCGCGCCACCGCCTACGGCTACGCGCTGTGGGAGTTCGCGGTCTACACCGTCGGCGGAGTCACCGCGACCATCCCGCCGCCGCCGTCGCAGCCCGCGCCCGGCAACTGCCCGTGGCTGAACTCCACGGCCGCCACGTCCACCAGGGTCGCCCAGCTGATGGGGCAGATGTCGCTCCAGCAGAAGGTCGCCATGCTGCACGGCACCGACGCCCCCGACTACATCGGGAAGATCATCGGCATCCCGGCGCTGTGCATCCCCGACGTCAACTTCGAGGACGGGCCGGCCGGTGTCGGCGACGGGCTCGGCGGGGTGACCCAGATGCCGTCCGGCATGGTGTCCGCCGCGACCTTCGACCCGCAGTGGCAGCAGAGTTACGGTGACGCGGTCGGCCAGGAGTTCGCCGCCAAGGGCGTGCACGTCGCCCTCGGCCCGACGGTGAACATCATCCGCGACCCGCGCTGGGGCCGGTCGTACGAGACCTTCGGCGAGGACCCGTACCTGTCAGGCCAGATGGGCGCCGCCGACATCAGGGGCATCCAGGAGCAGGGCGTGATGGCGGAGGTCAAGCACGCCGCCGCGTACAACATCGAGCAGCCGGCCGGCACGGTGAACGTCGACGCGCGCACCCTGCAGGAGATCTACCTGCCCGCCTTCCAGACCGCGATCAAGGAGGGCGGCGCGGCGGCGGTGATGTGCGCCTACAGCAACGTCAACAACCAGCCGTCGTGCCAGAACCCGGACATCCTCAACAAGGGCCTCTACCAGCAGGCCGGCTTCACCGGTTTCGTGACGTCCGACTGGGGCGCCATCCACTCCACCGTGGAGTCCGCGAACGCCGGCCTGACCGTGGAGATGCCCGGCGGCTACTACTACGCCGACTTCCTGATCCAGGCGGTGCAGGACGGCCGGGTCAGCCAGGCGACCGTGGACACCATGGTCTCCCGGGTGCTCACCCAGATGTTCCGCTTCGGGATGTTCGACAAGGCGCCCACCGGCAGCAACAAGGCCATCGTCACCACTCCCGCGCACAACAAGGTGGCCCTGCAGGGCGTCGAGGAGGGCACCGTCCTGCTCAAGAACAACGGCGTGCTGCCGCTGAACCCGGCGGCGCTGCCGTCCGGTGTCGCGGTCATCGGCACCGACGGCGGTCCCGGCACCCAGACCATCGGCGGCGGCAGCGGCACGGTGACCAGCAGCGGCACGTACACCCCGATCATCGGCATCCAGCAGCGGCTCGCCGACACCGGCACCAAGGTGACCTACGACGAGGGCACCGACGTGACCGCGGCGGCGAACCTGGCCCGCAACTCCAGCGTCGCGGTGGTCTTCGCCAGCGACAACTACGGCCACGAGGAGGCCGACAACGCCTCGCTCAACCTGCCGGGCAACCAGGACGCGCTGATCTCCGCGGTGGCCGCGGCGAACCCGCACACCATCGTGGTGCTCAACGACAACTCGGCGATCCTGATGCCGTGGCTGAACCAGGTCGCGGGCGTCTTCGAGGGCTTCTACGACGGCCAGCAGTACGGCCAGGGCATCGCGGCGCTGCTGTTCGGCGACGTGAACCCCTCCGGCCACCTGCCGGTGACCTTCCCCGCCGCGCTGTCCCAGGTCCCGGCGAACACCGCCGCCCAGTGGCCGGGGACGAACGGCCAGGTCAGCTACTCCGAAGGCCTCAAGGTCGGCTACCGGTGGTACGACACCAACAACCTGGCCCCGCTGTTCCCGTTCGGCTTCGGGCTGTCGTACACCAGCTTCTCGTTCGGCAACCTCCAGGTCGGCGCGGTCTCGGGCGGCCAGGCCACGGTGAAGGCGACGGTCACCAACACCGGCAGCCGGGCCGGCACCGAGGTGGCGCAGCTCTACGTGGCCGACCCGGCCGCCGCGGGTGAGCCGCCGCACCAGCTGAAGGGATTCCAGCGGATCAGCCTGGCCGCGGGCGCGTCCGGCACGGTGACCTTCACCGTCCCGGTCCACGCGCTGGCGTCCTGGTCCACGACGGCGGGCCACTGGGTCGCCGGCGCGGGCACGTACCAGATCCTGGTCGGCGACTCGTCCCGCAACCTCCCGCTGAGCGGCGCTCTGACGCTGCCGTCGGCGGTGACCGCGGACTGACGGCGGCCGCTGTGGCCCGGGGGCCCGCCGGGTCCCCGGGTCACAGTGCCCAGACGCCCTTCCCGAGCGTGGTCAGGCCGCCCGCCAGGGCGAGCAGCAGGACGGTCAGCCGGCCCCGCGCTCCGGCACCCGGTCGGCGCGTACGCGGCCCGCCAGCGTCCCGGCACCCATGCCGCCGACGGCCGGCGCCCAGACCGGTGTCGATCAGGCCCACCGCGCTGATCAGGCCGGACGCGCAGTTGGCCAGCGCGATCCCGTGCGCCGGGCCGATCAGCAGCACCAGCGAGGGCACCGCGACCAGCGCGAAGCCCATGCGACATCCGCTGCACGGTGGAGCCGGCCAGCACGATCCCGGCCAGCGCCAGCGCGTCGGCCCAGCCGTTCAGACCGCGCTCCTGCGCCGCCCCCGTGCGGTACGTGCCACCGCCGCGTAACAGGCCAGGCCCACCGCGGCGCCGGCTCCGCCGCCGAAAGCGACGGGCGGCACCAGGTCGAGGACGCCGGCGCCGCGCAGCGAGCCACCGTCCCGGCGGGCGACGCGGGCCGCCGCTCCGGCCGCCGCGGCCGCGCCCACCAGGACGGTGGCGGCGAGCCTGGTACGGGCGGACGGCCGCGGCCGCGGCGGCGCGTCCGCGGGCGCCGCGCGCAGGGTGCGCGCCACGTACCAGCCGACGACGCCCAGCCCCAGGACGGACGACCCGAACTGCAGGTCGTAGTAGAGGGGGCGGCCCAGCACCGTACGGTCGAGCACCGGCAGCAGCCGGACGCCCGCCCGGCCGCCGTGGGTGAAGGCGTCCCAGGCCACGTGCGTCCCGGCGCCGACGGCCGCGGACAGCGCGAAGCGGCCGGCGCCTGCCAGGCCCCGGGTCCGCCCGGTCGGCGCGGTCATGGCGTCGGCGGCGTCCGCCCACCGGCCGGGCAGCAGCGCGACCAGCGGCTCGCGCAGCAGCCAGTGCCAGCCGGCGGTGAGCACCGCGGCGATCGCCACGTCGGCGGTGGGCACGCCGAGCGGGCTGTGCGTGAACACCCCGAAGCCGAAGGTGCCGTGCACCAGCGAGTCGGTGAAGTACGGGACGTCGGGCGCCAGCGAGCCGGCGACCAGCGCCGAGGCCACCAGGGGTCCGCGCGGCCGCCCGTCGCGCAGCATCGGCAGCACGGCGGCGGGATGACTGAGTGTGAACGGCATCCCGCCATCTTCCCCGGGCCGGTGCGCGGTGGACGGACGGGGGGCGCCGTGTCCCCCCGTCCGCGCCGGTCGGCGGGCCGGGTCAAAGGGTGGTCAGGGGGTGTAGACCTGCGGGCGGGGCGGGGTCGCCATGCCGTTGCCGAGGAAGAAGCTGGGGTGCGGGGGCTGGTTGTAGGCGGTGTTCTGCCAGGCGACGGCTTCGCGGTACTGCGTGTCGTGCATCAAGGTGGTGATGCGCTGGGTGGTGGGGTCGGGGGTGGAGTAGATGCGCAGGGCGTGGTTGTCGGTGGTGGGCCAGACGGCCTCTTCGCGCCAGTCGCCGAACAGGTCGGCGGTCAGGGAGGGGGTGGCCTTGGTGCCGTTGTTCGAGTGGACGCCGGAGGCGGTCAGCAGGCGGGTGTCGGAACCGGTGCCGTATTTGTCGATGTGGGTACCGTCGAGGAGTTCGCGGACCGGGTCGCCGTCCCACCAGATGGTGAAGTTGGCCGAGCCGGGTTTGCGGCCGATGTTCTGGCCTTTGGTGTTGTAGACGCCGTCGACGGCGGCGGACCAGGACTCGGCGCCGGGGCTGCCGGCGTACACGTCGTCGGAGACGCCGCGGCCGTTGTCGCAGGCGCAGTCGGGCTGGTGCCAGAAGATCTGCCCGGTGCGGGCGTCGGCGAACCAGGCGGAGTACTTGTCGGTGTTCTCGTCGACCTTGAATTCCTCCAGGCCGGGGCGTGCCGGGTCGAGGTCGCCGACGTGCAGGGCGTCGCCGTGGCCCTGGTTGGTGTTCCACAGGCCGTGGCCGTTGTCGTCCACGGCCATCGAACCGTAGATGATCTCGTCCTTGCCGTCGCCGTCGACGTCGGCGACCGAGAGCTGGTGGTCGCCCTGGGAGGCGTAGGCGCCGTTGCCGGAGTCGTTGGTGTCGAAGCGCCAGCGTTCGGTGAGCTTGCCGTCGCGCCAGTCCCAGGCGGCGATCACCGTACGGGTGTAGTAGCCGCGGGCCATGATGATCGAGGGGCGCTTGCCGTCGAGGTAGGCGGTGCCGGCCAGGAAGCGGTCCACCCGGTTGCCGTAGGAGTCGCCCCAGGCCGAGACGGTGCCGCGCGGCGGATCGTAGTTCACCGTCTGCATCGCGGCGCCGGTCCGCCCGTTGAAGACGCTCAGGTACTCGGGGCCCGACAGGACGTAGCCGGAGGAGTTGCGGTAGTCGGCGCTGGAACTGCCGATCACCTTGCCGGTGCCGTCCGTGGAGCCGTCGGCGGTCTTCGTGACGACCTCGGCCTTGCCGTCGCCGTCGTAGTCGTACACCTGGAACTGCGTGTAGTGCGCGCCCGAGCGGATGTTGCGGCCCAGGTCGATACGCCACAGCCGGGTGCCGTCGAGGGTGATGCCGTCCAGGATGGTGTCACCGGTGTAGCCGGACTGGGAGTTGTCCTTGGCGTCGGTGGGATACCACTTCAGTACGAGGTCGAGCCGGCCGTCGCCGTCGAGGTCGCCGACCGAGGCGTCGTTGGCCTCGTAGGTGTAGGCGACGCCGTCCGGGGTGGTGCCGCCGGCGGGCGGCGAGATCGGCACATCGTGGTAGCCGTTGGCGAACGACAGCGACGCGGGCGAGGCGGCCTGCTCGGCGCCGTTCACCACCGCCCGCACGGTGTACGACGCGTCGGCCGCGGCGCCGGAGTCCAGGTAGTCCGTCGCGCCGGTCAGCGGCGCCGGGTTGACCTTGGTGCCGCCGCGGTAGACGTTGAAGGCGACGTCGTCCGGGTCGGTGCCGAGCCAGCGCCACGACACGAGGTTGGCGGAGCCACTGCGGACCGAGACGACCCCGCGGTCGAGCTTCTCGACCTGGCGGCCCTGGCCGGACGGGGGCGGCGTGGTGGTGGGCGGTGTCGTCGGGGGCGTGGTGGGCGGCGTGGTGGTCGTACCGCCGGTGCAGGCGACGCCGTTGAGCGTGAAGGCGGTCGGAGCGGTGGGCGTACCCGAGCCGGTGATGGCCCCGTTGAACCCGAAGGAGGCCGAACCTCCGGTCGCCAGCGCGCCGTTGTAGCTGACGTTCGTCGCCGTGACCTGGCTGGTGTTGAGCGTGACGTCCGCGTTCCACGCCTGCGTCACCGTCTGCCCCGACCCGAAGGTCCACTTCAGGCTCCACGACGACACCGCGTCGCCGAGGTTGGTGATCGTGACGGCGGCGCCGAAGCCGCCCTGCCAGGTGTTGGTGATCGTGTAGCCGACGCTGCAACCGGCCGCGGCGGGTGCGGCGGCCGCGCTCACCGGAACGGCCTGGACGGCCCAGGTGGTGCCGGCCGCGATGAGCGCGCCGACCGCCGACGCCGCCCAGGCGCGGCGGCGCGCGCGCTTCCTACGGGTGGTCATGGATCCTCCAAGGTGGGGGGAAGGAAGCCGTGGGTTGGAACGTTTTAACGTTCCAACCCAAGTGTGGGAGCGCTCCCACGGGGCGTCAACGGTTGGCCCGAAAATTTTCGCGGCCAACCGCCGCCGGCGGAAGGGTGGATGCGCGGGCGCGCGGGCGGACCGGCGAACCGGCGGGCAGACGGACGGACCGGCGAACCGGTGGGCGGTCAGTCGGGCGCCAAACGGGCACGCCGGCGGGCAGACCGGCGGGGCCGCGGGCAAGTCAGTCCGGCGGCAGGCGGGCACGCCGGCGAGGTCGCGGGCAAGTCAGTCCGGCGGCAGGCGGGCACGCCGGCGGGCAGACCGGCGGGGCCGCGGGCAAGTCAATCCGGCGGCAGGCGGGCACGCCGGCGGGGCCGCGGGCAAGTCAATCCGGCGGCAGGCGGGCACGCCGGCGGGCGGACCGGCGGGGCCGCGGGCAAGTCAATCCGGCGGCAGGCGGGCACGCCGGCGGGCGGACGGGCGAGGTCGCGGGCACGCCGGCGGGCGGACCGGCGGGGGCGCGGGCAGTCAGTCTGGCAGCGGACGGGCAGTCGGGCGGACCGGCGGGGGCGCGGGCACGCCGGCGGGCGGACCGGCGGGCAGTCGGACCGGCGGGGGGAGAGAGACGGACCCGCCGACAGGCGAGCGCGCGGGCGGGCGGACCGGACGACGAGACGCCCGTCTCACCGATCGGCGCGCTCTGAAGGTCGATTCACCTCTTCGCGGGCGAAACGGCAGGCCGGCGCGCACCCTGAGAGGCCGTCACCGGGGTACCGGGGGTGCCTCTGGGGGTGGGGTGGCGACGGCCCGCCGGGAGCGGGTGGCGCCGGTAGAGTGAGGGCCTGGCAGCCGGATCCGAGGTCCGCCGCAGCCACACCCGACGCGCGGAGGAGTGACCGGTTTGGAGTTCGGTGTACTCGGGCCACTACGGGTCCGTGACGCGGACCGTGACCACACGCCCACCGCGCCCAAGCAGCGCCAGCTGCTGTCGCTGCTGCTGCTCGACGCGGGCAAGGTCGTCCCGGCCGGCACCTGCGTGACCGAGCTGTGGGGCGGCTCCCCGCCGAACAGTGCCGCGGCCACCCTGCAGTCGTACGTGCTGTCCCTGCGCCGGATGCTGACCGCGATGCCGAGCGTCGGCAGCGCGCCCGCGGCCCGGCGGTTGCTGGAGACCCGGGAGAACGGCTACTCGCTCGTGGTGCCGGTCGACGCCCTCGACCTGGAGCGGTTCAGGGCGCTGGCCCGCCGCGGCACCGCGCTGATGCACCGGGACGACCGGGGCGCCTCCCGGCTGCTGCGACTGGCACTGGCGCTGTGGCAGGGTCCGGCGCTCGCCGGGGTTCCGGCGGGTCCGGTGCTCGCCGGGCGGCTGCGGGTGCTGCACGAGGAGCTGCTCAGCGTACGGACGCAGCGCATCGACGCGGACCTGAGCCTCGGACGGCACCGCGAACTGCTCGACGAGCTGGACGCGTTGGCCGCTGGACAGCCCGCGGAGGAGTACGTCCAGGTGCAGTACATGCTGGCGCTGTACCGCTCGGGCCACCGCGACCGGGCGCTGGTGGTGATGGCGCGGCTGCGCCAGGTGCTGCGTGACGAGCTGGGGCTCGAACCGTCCTCCTGGGTGGAGAACCTGCACCACTCGATGCTGGAGGGCGGGCCGCCCGACCGGTGCGGTCCCGGTGGGGCCGACCCGCCGGGGCGGTGACGCGAGGGCCGCGAGGGACGCGTCACCTTCCGCTGTCGCCGATGGCGTCGATCTCGGCCATCAGCATGAGTTCCGTCCGGGTCAACGGAATTTCCCGGCACATCCGCTCGGGGTGCCCGGCGGGGGGCCCGTCCAGACTTGCCGGCGACGGCAATTCCGGATAAGCCAACTCCGGATCGGGCATGTGGAACCAGAACATGGCGAGGCTCCCGAGCCCCGCGGTCAATTGCCTCAGCAGCCACCGGGAGATGCGTCTCATCCGGCGAAGATAGAGCGCGGCTGCAAAGCCGGCATTAAGCGGAGCCCCGGCCCCGCTCGCCCCGCGCAATTCGGCCCCGCCGGGCAGCTGTGCCGGCGATTCGCCTGACGTGTCGCGCCGGCTGGCGGGCATGGCCGCCCGTAACGGCTGTCGCTGCCGGAAAAGAATGCGTCCCTTCGCGCCGGGAACCGTAGGCAGCACGACGGCCGCTCGGTAAACTCGCTGCGTCAGTCAGACCACGGTGACCAGTTCGTTCGACACGTCACACCCTGTCCGTATGCGCAACAGCACAGCCCGGTGGCCCGGTTCGCAGCTTCCGGGCGACAGGCCACTCCGTCACGGGGACGGGGTGCATGCGATCGTTCAGAGGGGACCACGTGGACAGCCTGGAGGTCTTCGAGCCGGCGGCGGGGCATGAGCCGGCGGCGCCCACGGTGTCACTGCGGCTGCTGGGGCCGCTCGAAGTGGTCGCCGGTACGACGGAGGTGCCGCTCCCCCAGCGCAAGCTGCGGCAGTTGCTCGCCACTTTGCTGATCCGGCCGAACGCCACCGTCTCCAGCGACTCGCTGATCCGCGACCTGTGGGGCGACCGGCCGCCGGCGACCGCGGTGTCGGCGCTGCGGGTGTACGTCTCGCAGCTGCGGAAGTTCCTGGCACGCCACGGGCTCGACAGCTGGTGCGTGCTGCGGACCAGGACACCCGGCTACCAACTCGCGGTGGACGACGGCGTCCTGGACACCGTCAGGTTCGAGCGGCTGTGCCGGCTCGGCCGCGAGCGTGCCGACGCCGGCGACCTGGAAGCCGCCTCCCGCCTCTACCGCGAGGCGCTGGCGCTGCGCCGCGGCCCGACACTGGAGGACCTGCGGGACGGCCCCGCGCGGGCCGGCGCCGCCCTGCAGTACGACGAGGCGTGGATGACCGCGCTGCGCCGCCGTATCGACGTCGACCTGACGCTGGGCGGGCACCACGAACTGGTCGGGGAACTGCGCCGGTTGACGGCCGAGGATCACCTCAACGAGGGCTTGTGCGCCCGCCTGGTGCTCGCGCTGCACCGCAGCGGCCGCAGTGGCGAGGCGCTCGACGTCTACCGGCGCGCCCGGGCGCAGCTCATCAAGGAGCTGGGCATCGAGCCCGGTGTGGAGCTGCGGACGGCCCACCGGACCGTTCTGTCCGACGGCGCCCTCGCCCCGGCGGTCTCCGCGACGGCCTGAGGGCAGTCGGCGTCCCGTGACCGCCTGAGACCGGGCGCGTCGGCGACGGTCGGGGGCCGGCGGGCGGGCGGGGTCAGCGGCCGGGCGCCGCGGGGCGCCGTGCGGCCACGAGCCGGTCGAGGACCAGGCTGCCGATCTCGGGCCAGCGCTCCGACAGGAAGAAGTGGCCGCCGGAGTAGGTGCGCACCTCGCAGCCGGCCGCGGTGTGCCGGGTCCAGGCGCGCGCCTCCTCGTCGGTCACCCGCGGGTCGCTGTCCCCGGTCAGCACGGTGACCGGGCACTCCAGCGGGGGCCCCTGCGGGTGCCGGTAGGTCTCCACCGCCCGGTAGTCGCTGCGCAGCACCGGCAGCGACATCCGCAGCACCTCCTCGTCCGCGAGCACCTCGGGCGGTGTGCCGTCCAGCGCGCGGATGTCGGCGAGCAGCGCGTCGTCGCCGGCGAGGTGCAGCCTCTCGTCACGGTATGCCGAGGGTGCCCGCCGCCCGGACGCGAACAGTCGTACGGGCCCGGCGCCGTCGGCCGCCATCCGGCGCGCGACCTCGTAGGCCACGACCGCGCCCATGCTGTGCCCGAACAGCGCGAGGCGGTCCCCGCGCCAGGGGGCCAGGGCCTCGGCGGCGCCGTCGGCGAGCCGGGCTATGTCGTCCAGCAGTGGCTCCCGACATCGGTCCTGGCGGCCTGGGTACTGCATACAGAGCACATCGGTCCGCTCCCGCAGTTCCGCGGAGAGCGGGTGGAAGAAGCCGGCCGCCCCGCCGGCGTGCGGGAAGCAGACGAGTCGCACGGACGCGGCCGTGTACGGGTGGAAGCGGCGCACCCACGTCCGGGTGGCTGCGCCGGTGAGTGTAGGCGGCACGATTTTCCTCACGTCATGGTCGTTGGCGCCCCGAGCGGGGCGTGGGATTCCTGCGATTCCGCTGCGCCGGCGTGTGCTTCGACCGGGCGTGGGGGCCTGTCCACGGTGGCGGTCCGGTCGCGCGCACGGAGCGCCGGCCGCACCTCGGACGCGGTCCCGGGCCCCTTCGGGACGTCCTCACCTCAGGGGGTCAGGTGACGGTCCAGGTGTCGGTGCCGGTGAGGAGGGTGGTGAGGTCGCCTGGGCCTTGTTGGGTGGTGGCGTGGTCGATCTGGTCGGCCATGTCGGTGTCGTAGACGGGGCGGGTGGTGTCGCGCAGGACGCCGATGGGGGTGTGGTGGAGGGTGTCGGGGTCGGCGAGGCGGGTCAGGGCGAAGGCGGTGGTGGGGCTGGTGGCGTGGGCGTCGTGGATGAGGATCTGGTCGGGGTTGGTGGTGGTGGTGTCCACGACGGTCAGGTCGCCGGTCGCGGGGTCGCGGATGACGCCTTTGGAGCCCAGGCCGTCGGGTGCGGGGGTGCCGAAGCGGATGGGTTGGCCGTGTTCGAGGCGGATGAGGGCCTCGTGGGCGGTCGCGGAGTCTTTGAGGGCGTCGAAGGCGCCGTCGTTGAAGATGTTGCAGTTCTGGTAGATCTCCACCAGTGCGGTGCCGGGGTGGTCGGCGGCGGCGCGCAGGACGGACTGGAGGTGTTTGCGGTCGGAGTCGATGGTGCGGGCCACGAAGCTTGCTTCGGCGCCGATGGCCAGGGAGAGGGGGTTGAAGGGGGCGTCCAGGGATCCCATGGGGGTGGACTTGGTGATCTTCCCGGTCTCCGAGGTGGGGGAGTACTGG
>NZ_FRBI01000047.1 GCF_900142575.1 Actinacidiphila paucisporea | reverse complement strand
GCCCGCCCCGGCCCCGCATCCAGCCCGGCACCGGCAGCAGCGGCCGGACCACGACCCACTCCGCCTCCGTCATGTCCGACGGGTACCGGGCCCGGCGCGTGCCGTTGTCGGCGGCGTTTCCGAACTGGTGCGCCAGGCAGTCACACCCCGGGGTGACGGAACTGGACTGCCCTGCCATCGACACGGAACACTCCAACACCGGGGCCTCCTGACGTTGTTCGTTGATTCGACACCACCGAACTGTTCAGAAGGCCCCACCTTTATGCGCCAACCCCGCAACCACTACCTGAACGGGAACCCCGGTTCGAACCGCATCCCGCACGGTCGGAACGACAACAGCGACTTACGGTGGGCGTTGTCTTGTTCCTCACCCGTCAGCAGGGCCAGATGGGGGCGTTTGCGATGCGGCGTGACCATCCCGCAGTTGAGGTAGGTGCCGTCGCCCAGCACAGTCACGGGTGGCGTCCCGCCGAGTGGTGTAGCCGGCCAGCTTTGGCTGCGCCGCAGGTCGCGACCGGGTTCGGCCTGACGCGCCGGGCTCATGGCAGCCCGCGCTGCCCTGACCAGCTCGCGCACCGGCGTGGTACTTCGGCCCGGCCGACCGGTCACACACCATCCGGACCGGCGAGGTCCGGATGGCTACGCCACTCGGCGGGACGCCACCTGGGATAGCACCTGCTTTCCAGACAACGTGCACCTAAGTGAGCGATCTTCGCACCGCCTCTACCAGCGTGTGCGCACGCATATCGTCAGCTCCCCCGATGACGTTGTTCATCGCGTAGCTGAAGGCAATGCCCTGCCGAGGGTCGGCGAAGCCTAGTGAGCCGCCTCGTCCCGTGTGGCCGAACGAGCTTCGGTCAGTCATGGGGTTAGTCTCGGTAGACAGCATGTATCCGGTACTGAATCGGCTGGGAATCAGCATCACCTGATCCTTGCCGCTGGCCTGCTCCTTGGTCGCCGCTGCCAGGGTCTCCGGAGCGAGCAGGCGCACGCCGTCCACCTCGCCGATCAGGGCGGCGTACATGCGTGCCAGGGCGTGGGCGGTGCCGATGCCGTTGGAGGAGGGGAGTTCCGCAGCCTGGACCTCGGGCGAGTCGAAGTCGATTTCGGCGGGGTCGGTGACCGCGAAGGCACGGTTGCTGAAGGAGTTCGGGTCGCGCCAGGCGGCGACCAACTCGCGGACTTCCTCCGGGACCGACTCGGCGGGGACGGTGGTGAGGTCGACGGCCGGTCGCTGGTACGACATGCGGCTGACCCGGTGCCGTTCCCGCGTCGGCAGTCCGATGAAGAAGTCGAGGCCGAGAGGGGCGGCGATCTCTTCGGCGAAGAAGTGGCCCGGCGTCCGGCCGGAGACCCGGCGGATCACCTCGCCGACGAGCCAGCCCCAGGTCCGGCCGTGGTAGCCGTGGGCCGTGCCCGGCGTCCACAGGGGGCACTGGGCGGCCAGCGCGGCTGTCATCGGATGCCAGGCCAACGCCTCGTCCAGGGGGATGGGTTGGTCCAGGGCGATCAGGCCGGCGCGGTGAGAGAGCAGCCACCGTACGGGGATGTCCGCCTTGCCGTTCGCGGCGAACTCCGGCCAGTACGTCGCCACAGGTGCGTCAAGGTCCAGGGCACCGCGTTCGGCGAGCATGTGGGCCGCGGTAGCCGTGGCTCCCTTGGTGGCGGAGTAGACGAGTTGCAGTGTGTCCCGCGTCCACGGCCTACCGGTCTCGGCGTCCGCGACGCCTCCCCAGAGGTCGACCACCGGTCGGCCGTGGTGGTAGACGCACACCGCCGCGCCGATGTCCCCGTGTTGTGAGAAGTTCGCCGCGAACGCCTCACGCACCGGTTCGAACCCAGCCGCGACCTCACCATGGATCGTCGTCATGGGGTCCATCCTGGCACCGGGTTGGTGAGACCGGAGAGGTGGGCTCGATCGCCACGAAACGCACGGATCGAGGGTCACACCGCGACGGGCAGCGTCTGAAGCCGTTCGCGGAATTCACGGACAGACGGGACGGACTTGCGCGGTTCGAGCCGCGCGGAGAATTCCTTCAAGCGGTCCAAGGCCCGTATGGAACTTATGCTGCTCTCCAGCAGCTCGGCGCCGTAGTTCGCGGCGTCGAGCGCCCCGTCGAGGTCGCCGCCGGCGAGCCGGGCCTCGGCCAGGCGGCTGGAGCGTACGGCTTTGTCCCTGGGAGCCGCGCTCCACACGGAGGCTTCCAGGGAGCCCGTGGCGCGCTCCACCTGACCGGACCGCAGCAGCACCTTGCCCTCGGTCGACCGCAGTTGGGCCTCGCCGTACCAGGCCAGCCAGTCCGGATTCTCCTCCGTCCTGCGCTGGTCCCAGAGGGATACGGCGTGGTGGAGCGCTGTTCCGGCCTGGCGGTGGTCGCCGTCGCGGGACAGTGCCTCGGCCTTGTGCAGGTAGAGGAAGGAACGGGTGTACGGCGACAGCGTACGAGGAGCGTTGTCGATGGCGGTGGTGATGAGGTGGACGCGGTCGGCGGTCCGCCCGGCCTCGGAGACATGGACGCCCATCTCGGCGAGGACAAAGGCACCGAACGCGTCGTCTCCTGCGGTGCGGGCTCCGCGTAAAGCGCCGACGTAGTACCGCTGTCCGACGGACCGCAGCCCCGCGTCGTAGGCCATCCAGCCGGTCAGGTGGGACACCCGGGCAGCGAGAGCGTAGAGGCGGATACGGACGTTCTCCGTGCACCGGCCGACGCTCAGGAGGCCAGTGACGAGGGCGAGATCGCCGCGAGCCTGTTCCAAGAGCGTGCCTCCGCCGAGCTGGTCGTCGAGGGTGCGAAGCGTGCTGATGCGCTGCTCGATCGTCGCGACCATCGTGTCCGTGACCTGGTCACCGTCGAGAGCCGCAGCGAAGGCGGACGGCGCGTCCACCCAGCTCGCCGCGAGACCGGTCAGGGCGGCGCCGGTGATGGTGAGGAATCCCCGGCGGTCCATGCGGCCGCTTCCCACGAGTTCGGACAGCGCCTCGACCGTACCGGCCTCGGTCCATGGAGCGGAAAGTGTCGTGACGTCCCAGACCGGCAGCCAGCGGGGCCACTCCTCCTCCCGCGTCCGCTCGTACGGGACGCGCAGTAAGTCGGCAAGCACGCGTTGGGCATCCGCGTCGGGTTCCTGCCCGTGTTCCCACTTCCACACGGTGGTGCGGTTGGTGGCGAGCGGGATGCCGAGCGATCGTCCGTGCGCTTGCATGAGCCTCGCGAACTCGGCCTTACCCCATCCGCGCGTCTGACGAAGAAAGCTCAGCGGGTGGACCGCCAACGATTCACCAGGCATGTCATCACTCCCGTCATCGCCTCACGGCGTAGTGGGGAGGTTACTTCGCGTGGCCGTGTGCGGGTAGGGCGTCATCAGGAGGAACCCCCTGGAAACGTTCCGCCCCGCTCACCGGAGCCCTTCACTGAGTATCAGCCGTCGAGCGAGCCCTCGCAGGGCGTCTGTCGGACGGCTTCTCAGATCGGCGGCTCCGCCCCTGTTCCCCCGTCGGGGACGGGGCCGCCCTCCCACGTCTCGGAGGCGTCCGCCATGCCCACACTCGTCCATCGCTTCGTCCTCGCGGGCGGGGAAAGGGAAGTCTCCCTCGCCCGCCGTGAGGTCGTCGACAGTGTGCGCGCGTGGGGCGTACCGCTGGACGACGAGACAGCGGACACCATTCGCCTTGTCGCATCTGAACTCATCACCAACGCTGTGGTCCACGGTGAGGGACCAGTCACTGTCGAGCTGCACCACCGGCCGGGCCACCTGGTGATCGATGTCCTCGACGACAACCCCACCGGCCCGAGTACGAGTTGGGCCCGCGATGACGACGAGAACGGGCGCGGTCTGGCATTGGTCGAGTGCTTGGCGTCGCGGTGCGTCTGGGAGCCCGCCGGCCGCGGGAAGCGCGTTCGGGCCGAGATCGCACTTCCCACAGCGACGCCTACCGTCCGCAGAGTTGCGCGACGTGCGCTGGTCGCACTGCGGCCGAGGCTCAGAACCGTTGATCCGGCAGCGGTCGAGCCGGAATCGCTCAGTTCGGTGGTCGCGTAGTGGGACGACACGCGTTACCCGCCAGTCGGCTTCCCGATCACGACCTTGTCTTCCGTCCCACTCGGCGCGACACCGACTCGGCCACCTGCAAGCCGACGGCGGACGCGCTGTGGGACCGCCACGAGTGGCGGACGCACGGAACGTGCTGGCTGTGGTGCGGACGCGACGACATCGAGGTCACCTGGATCGGGCCCGTATGGTCGAGCGGCCTGCATGCCGCCCTCCACGCCTGCCGTGCGTGTCTCTATGAGCTGGATCAGCGCGTTCTCGAGACGGTCATGCGCCGGGACACGGGCGGCCTGACGGCCGACCGAGATCCTGGCCGGTCGCCGGTGGGTGACCGCGGAACAGCGCGCCCCCAATGACCGCCACCCCACGGCAAGCCCTGCTCCCCCGGCCGTGGGGCGGCCGGTGACCTCCCGCCGGAGCCCTGGCGGGAGAACCAAAGAGGAAGGAGCACGACGTGACAGAACCCACGGCACCGCCTCCGGCCCATAGCGGCCTCCTGGTCGCGGTGGAGGAACTGACCGCCGTCCACGACCGGTACGACAGCCTCCGGTCGGACAACCAGGGAAGCTCCGGCGACGCGCCGTGGCCGGGCGGCGACGGCAACCTGCACGACAGCGAGTAGGCACCAAGCGGTGGGGGCCGGCGCGGTCGCCGTACCGGCCCCCACCGCGTCCGCATCACGTGGTCGAACCCATGGAGGACAGAGCGATGGACCATCGATTGATCAACGCCATCGAGACGGCGCTCGGATGGAGCGGAGCCGAGGAACTGGGCAAGGGCTTCGTACGCGGAAGCCTGGACGACCCCGCGCTCGTCTCACGCATCATGACTCCGAACCGCCTGCTCGACATCGCGATGCGAAGGAGCCTGAACCGCCCGCAGTTCCGGTGCTTCCAGAAGGGAGAGGAGGTCCACCCGGCCATCTACTACACCGACAGCGTCAGCCCTCGGGGCCAGAGCATCCCCATGGTCAACATGCGCAGTCTCGGCAGGCTCCTCGACGAGGGCGCCACGGTGATCATGGACCAGGCCAACGTCTTCGATCCGACGATGGAGGTCGCGTGCCGAGCACTCCAGTGGTGGTCCCGCGAGCGCGTCCAGGTCAACGCGTACCTGACCACGAACGACGCCTCCGGCTTCCCTCTGCATTGGGACGACCACGACGTCGTCATCGTCCAGCTCGCGGGTGAGAAGGCGTGGGAGGTCCGCGCGACCTCGCGGAACGTCCCGATGTACCGGGACGCCGACCCCAACGCCACTCCGAGCGACGAGATCATCTGGTCCGGCACGATGCGGACCGGCGACGTCATGCACATCCCCCGTGGCCACTGGCACCAGGCGACGCGTACCGGCAGCGGTTCGGGAAGGAGCCTGCACGTCACCTTCGGCATCACCAAACGGACGGGCGCGAGTTGGCTCGCGTGGCTGGGCGACTGGTGCCGCGAGCGCGAGGTCTTCCGCCATGACCTCGACCGTCGGGAGAGTGCGGACAGCGCGGCTCTGGCCGAGGCCGCCGTCCAACTGGTCCGTGAGCGCTCGTCGGCCGATTTCCTCAGGGCGTACGAACAGGAGGTGGCGCTGCCTCGTCACGTGCCGTTCCTCGACATCTTCGGATCGCTCGACGTCGTCGTGTGCACGACCCACTTCCCGCCCCGAATTAACGAACTCGGTGAGGCCGTCGACGTGGTGGCCTCCGGGAAGAAACTCACCTTTGCGGCCAAGGCGCTGCCCGCCCTGCGCCTGCTGCTCAGTGGTCGGCCGGTCGTGCTGGAGCAGGCAATAACCGTCGCAGGTACCGAAGTGGCGGACATCGCCGAGATCCTGGTCAAGGAGGAGCTGTGCGCGGTGCTGACCCCCGAATTGTCCTCGGGCTACACCGGTCTCGTCACGAACGCCGTCTCCTGACCGGGGCTCTCGACCTCGGCGTCACCGCGCTCGACACCAGCAGCAACTACTTCGGTTTCCGTTCACATCGAGTCCTGGCGGAGATCGCCGGCGACCTTCTGCCGAGATTCACGATCTCCACCAAGGTCGGCTACTTTCCGGGGCCGGACGGGGCGGAGCACGGTCTGGACCTCGTACGCCTGCGAAAAGCCGTAGAGCAGACGGTCAAAGACCTCGGGCGAGAGCCGGACCTGGTGTTCCTGCACAACCCGGAGCATTCCCTCGGCGAAGATGCACCCGCGCGCCAAGCTGTTCTTGCCGAGGCGTGCGCCACCCTCAACGCCGCTGTGGCGGAGGGGCTTTGCGCTGCGTGGGGCATCGCCTCGTGGACTCCGTCGACGCTGCTCGGTCTGGTCGACGCGACCGTACCCAAGCCGAGCGTCCTGATGACGCGCGCCGGTCTGCTCGTCGGCGCTGGGCAGTTGGATGCCTCGGAGGGCCTCGCCAGGGTGTGGGGCATGAGTGACAGCGAAGTGTGGGGAATGAGTCCGTTCGGAGGCGATAGCCGAGCCCCGGTGTGGGACAGGGTCGACCCACGGGTCTTCCTCCGGGATGGCAACCACCTGTCACGCGTACAAGCCGCGTTCAGAGCTGCCTATCACCTGCCACAGGTCGGCTCCGTCGTCGTAGGCACCGATGAGCCCGCCCACCTGGGCGACCTCGTCGGCGCCTTGGCCGACGAGGTCGACGAGCGCACCGTCCGGAAGTACCGGCGGCTTCTTCGGGACCGCTCGCCCGGTCAGTGAGTCCGAAGCTCCGCGATGACCTGTTCGGCTGTGCGCCTGGCGGGTTCCAGCCGAGGGTCCTCGGGGTGTGCGTACGGTCCGAGGATCTTCGAGCAGGCGAACAGCGTCATCAGCCTGCCGTCCCGGCTCTCGAAATCGGATCGACGCTCATGCAGAACCCGATCGGCCAGGGCCGGGACGGCGAGGGAGCTCGCCCACAGCGATGCCGAGTCCAAGCCCAGAGGCGCGTTGCCCCAGTCTTCCCAGTCGAAGAGGCAGAACGTCGTCGCCGTCATGTTCGCCCAGTTCAGGTCCGCGTGGGCCGGCACCCACCGCTCCACGGTCGTGTCGAAATCATCGGAGAAAACATCGCGGATGGACTCGGTGACGAGGGCCTGCGTGATGGTGACGGTGTCCGGTGAGGCAACCCGCGTCGTCCGCTGCGCCGCCAGCGCGTCCAGGGACGCGTTCAGCGCCTCCCACCACTCCTCCGGAAGGATCGGGGCCTCGCTCAAGATGGCGTTCCCGACGGGAGCTCCCGGCAAGAGAGCGGTCTCGTCGGCCCGCCACATCACCGGCATCCCCGCCTCCCGCCAGACCAGGCATCCGTGCCATTCGGGCTGAGCGACGCCTCCCATGCGGGCGGCTGTCTCGGTGCCGTTCCACCCCTGTTCGGGGATCTTGTCGAGCAGGCGGCGCTCGATCCGCACCCAGGTGTCGCGATCTGTCCTGCCGCCAACGGACCGGCGCTTGCGGACCAGCGTGTCCCGGACGATGTGCGTCTGCAGGGACCGCTCGACATGATCGAGGATCTCATCGACCGGCTGCACCCGTAGATCAACAGCCTGACTCGTGGAGACCGAGAGCGTCATGGAGGCGACCGTAGCAGTGGCGCGGTGGCTGATGGTGGTGGCTCGGGGCAGCTCGGATTCGACCGCCTGATAGTCCGCGGTCCTGCGCCTCGTCCCGCTCACAGCAGCCCGGCACGGCGGATCTGGCAATGGCCGAGGGGACGCGGTGATTGACCGCGCCCCCTCGGCCGGCCTTCCGGCTTATGCCTCGGGTTCGGGTGCGGGCGATTCGTGCCACTGCCCATGGTCTTGGTAGGTGTCGAGCAAATGGGCCTGGACCGGGGTCGGGTACTGCTCGAAGACGGCGATGTGCTGGAGGAATTCGTCGCTGAGTGGGTCGACGGGCTCCTCATACTCCGTTCCCCACTGTGCGGCGAAGGCCGCTGCCCGTGCCTGGATCAGCGGGGCGAAGAAGCGGTCCAGCTTGAGGTCGTCGCAGGTCGAGGCGGCGAGGGCGTCGAGAGCCTCGAGGAAGGTCGCGTCGTCTTGTACTGCCCAATAGATCTGGGCGACGAGCAGCTCTGTAGCGGCGCATATGCGGGCAGTGTCTCGGGGTCGGTGAGCCAGATAGGTGCGCGGACGTGGACCGCGGAATTCACGATGGTCACGGGTCGGGCGTCGTCGATGTTGCTCATGTTGATCGTTTCCTTTGCTGGGTGCGGTGTACGGCGGGGAGGGTCAGCGGTGGTGGGGTCCTCCTCGGGGTGGTGTCGGAGTGGCGGCGGGCGGTGGGGTGTGCGCCTGCGCTGGGGAGTTGGCGTGATGGGCTGTACTACGGGCGCGGGCTGTTGCTGCGCGGTGGTTGGGGATGGGCTGGTGGCCGAGGCGTTGGATGCGCAGGGCGAGAACGGTGGCGGGGCTTCGGGCGGTGTCGAGTTCGCGTTGGCGGGCTGCCTGGCGCAGGAGTTGGCGGGGGTCGTGTCCGCGTTGGGCGGCTTCGGCGAGTGCGCCGGCCAGGGCGGCCCATTGCGGGTCGGCGGCGATGCGTGTGGCGTGCTCGGGTACGGCGGCGGCCAGGTCGCGGGCGAAGCCGTGTTCGGTGCCGGGTGGGGGCGCGTGCTGGGCCAGGGTGGCGAGGGGGCATTGTGCGGCGTGGTCGGCCGCTTGCTGGAGGTGGGTGACGGTCTGGTGGGCGGCGTCTGCTTGCTGTTGGTTGTGGCGGCGGGTGTGCCATTGCTGGATGAGCTGGACGGCGAAGATCGTTGCGGCCAGCGCGACGGCGATGGCGCCCTCGCCCGGGGTGGTGCCGCTGGTGGCGAGGTAGACCAGGTTGCGGGTGGTCTTGCGGAACTCGCGGGTGGCCTGGTGCTTGGCCTTGGTCTGGGAGACGGTGGCCCGCGCGAGAGCCCGTTCCGCTTCCCAGAGTTGATGCCTCAGCTCGGGAGGGACCTGCCGGACGAGAACCGTGATGCTTTCGTGGAACGCGACGATGTGCGCCTGGGCGGCGCCGTCGTCTCCCGCGTCGTCGGTGAGGGCGGGGATGAGGTGGGTGTCGATGGCCTCGGCGTAGGCGAACAACGGGTGTTCGGGCCGGGTACGGCGTGCGGTCGGATGCTCCTCCGGGGCCGGGTTCGCGGCCAGACGTTCGCTCACCTGGGGCCAGGACAGGTCCTTGGCCAGGTCGGAGGCGGCGAACCAGACGGGCTTGCCCTCCTTGTTGACGTCACCGGGACGGTTGACCTTGTAGCCGGCGATGTCGCCTGACTCGGTGAACCGGCGGACGTGGATGTTCACGCCGAGGCCGGTCTCCAGGAGGTCGAAGAACCCCTCGGGCGTGGTGGCGTGGGCGAGTGCGGTGCGGATCTGCTCCCGCAGCCACTCTCGCGACGACTGCTCCCAGCCGTGCCGCTCCGCCTTGTACTTCTCGGCGCTGGAGGGCCGGCGGGAGGCGGTCCTGTCGCCGGACTTCAGGCGCCGCAGGCCGAGTTCGCGTTCCAGCTTGCGGCATTCGTCCTGGGCTCGCTGGGCGGCGCCGTGGTCCCGGGGCGCTCGGCCGTCCTCGCGCACGTAGGTGGCCATGATGTGGATGTGGTCCGCGGCGTGCCGGACCGCGATCCACCGGCAGGCCACATCGTCGCCGTCAGGGGCGATGCCCGTCGCGTGCACGATCCGCCGTGCGACCTCGCCCCACTCCGCGTCGGACAGCTCGCGGTCGCCTGGCGCGGTGCGTACCGGGCAGTGCCATACGTGCCCGCCCCTGCGTGAACGTCCCTCTGCGCGATGCCGGTTGACCGGTACGTCCAGCAGGTCGGCGAGCCGGGTGAGCGTCGCGTGCTCGTCGCGTCCGGGATCAGGTACGCCCCGGTCCAGCCAGGTGCCGACGAGATGCGGGTCAAGGTGCTCGTCCTGCTTGCCGGGACCGTAGAGGTAGCCGAGCAGGCCCCGGCTGTCGGAGCCCAGCTTCCGCTGGATGTCGGGGACCATCAGGCCGCTTCGTTCAGGCGCAGGGTCACCGCGTGGATCTCGGCCAGGACGTCGTCCAGCCGCGCCAGGGTGCCTTCGACCCGCTCCGGTTCCACGAGGACGCCCATGTGACCTTGCCGGACGAGCTGGTTGAGGTTGTTGCCGACCTTGCCGAGCGCGTACAGGGCGCGGCCGAGCTCCTCGCCGAGAGCGCGCTCCGCCCGCTCGTGCGGGAGAAGGGCAGCTATCCGGTTGGTGGCGACCGCCACCGTGGCGTCCGCAATGAAGCCGGAGAACGACGGTCCCCGCTCGGCGACCGCCCGCTCGACAACGGCGATCTCGGCGGCGGCGAAGCGGGTGGAGCGGTGCCGGTCACGCGGTTCGGCGCCGCGTGGGCGCAGGCGCCGGGGCTTCATCGGCCGACTGTCGGGGTGATCGACCGACAGGCGTGGGCGGTCCAGGGCGGCGACGCCGTCGTGGAGGAACACGGCGAGGGTGACGCGGTCGGCATCGGGATCGGCTTGGGCGTTGGGCTCTGGTGTGTTCATCTGATCGGCGTCTACGCGCGGCGTGACAAACGGCTGCACGGACGTGAGTTCGTCCGAGTCGCAGCTGCCCCCAGCCGCGACGTTCAGGTCCGGCGCCCCCGCCGGACCCGCCTCTGCCACCCCCGGGGCGGAGGCACTCGCATCCGTGCCGCCAACGGTGGTACGGATGCCCAAGCTTGCTCCCCCGCAAGGCTGGGGACTGGCTGCTCCGTTGCAGGTCAGTGTACTTGGCGGGGTGCGCTCCTCGCCTGCGTGATCGTTGGCGTCGTGGTGGCGGGACATGCGGTTCTCCGGAGTTCGTCGAGCGTTACGGAGGCGAAGGCGAGCGGCCGGTAGGGGTGACCTGGTGTGGCCGCCCCGCGTGGCCAGTTCAGTTGTTGCTGGGGTGGGGTCGGGCTTGCTCGCTGGGCTGGAGGGATTTGAGGGCTTCGGTGATGCGTTCGTTTCCTGCGGAGATTCCTTGGGCTTCGATGGCCTGGCGGGCCATGGCGCGGGTGGTCTGGCCGGAGTCCGGGTGCGCCCGGTGGATGATGTCGGCGAGCTGCTGGATCGACGCCTCTGCCTTGCGTCCGCCACGCCCGGTCTGTGGGCGTTCGCCGGGAGCGCTGTTCAGTTTCTGGACGGGGCGTTCGTCGTCCTGGCCGGTGATGCCCGCCAGTTCGGGCGGGGTCCTGTCTTCTGTTCCGGCCGCCGTGCCGAGCCGGGCTGCGGGCTGGCTGGCCGGCTCGTCCTGCGAGGGCGTGGTGTGCTCTTCGGCCGGAATCATGGTCGGGTCTGCCGGAATCATGGTGGGAGTTCCGGCCGTTGGCGGACGGCTGCTGGTGTGGCGGCCGATGAGGATGTGCATGTGGGTGGCTCCGGCCAGGGCCAGCGGGGCTATCGCGGACAGCACGGCCACGGTGTGGTTGCCGAGGGTCAGGGTGCGGACGCCGGGCTGGTTGAGGCGGACGGCGTGCAGGGCGTTGGCCCACAGGCTGGCCGCGGTGGCTGTGCCCAAGAGGGTCCAGGCGTAGGCGCGGGCGGGCCAGGGTGCGTCGCGCAGGACCAGCAGCGCGCGGACGCCGTAGGCGATGAACCCGTCGATGACCAGGGGGAAGAGGTAGGCCAGGTGCGGACGTATGTGGACGGCGACGGCCATCTGCCGCAGGGCGTCGTACGACAGGGCGCCGCCGGCCAGGCCGAGGACGATGAGCGTGAGCGGGTCCCACCAGGATGTTCGTCGGGCGGAGGCGGGCTCGGCTGCCGGGGCCTGGTGGGCGGGTGGCGGTGGGGCGGTGGTGGGCATGACGGCTCCAGTCAGGGACGTGCTGGTGGCGGGGTGCTCCGGGGCATGCCGGAGGAAGGCAGGGCGAGGAGGGAGCACGGGCGCGGGTGCGAGTGGCCGGCGACCGGCCGCTACTGGCGCGGGTCGGGGCGCGGACGTGGGCACACGGCGGCCTGCCGGCCGCTGAATGCGGTGGCGGCGGACGGTGCGGTGGCGAGGGTCAGGCTCTGGCGGGAAGGAGCCGACCCGGGCCGGTGTTCAGAGCGGCGCGGACGCTGGCCCTGCCACGGGCGGCGACGCTCGCGCGGGCCGCCATATCCTCGCTTTGTCCGGGCTCGCGGGCGAGACCCGCGCAGGAGCGGCAGACGCCTGAGTGCGGGACCGGGCGGGCGCACGTGCCGCACTCGGACCAGCGCGGCGTGGCCGGGACGGCCGGTTCCGACGCCGGGGGAAGCTTGCGGGTGAGGCGGTCGCGCAGGATCGCCGGGGCGCTGTGGACGCGGGCGGGCAGGCCGCCGAGGAGTGCCGCGGCCAGGTCGCGCTGGCCGTAGCCGCGCTCCAGCCATGGGGTGACCAGCGGTGCCAGGGCCATGGCCTCGACGGTGCCGAGCCGTAGGCGCGGCTCGGGCCGCAGCACCCGGAACAGCGTGGAGACCGCTTCGCCGACAGCGGCGTCGGCCGGACCTGTCGTACCGGTCCCGTCGGGCTGGATCGTGGGCGGCTTCCCCCGCCCGCCCTCCCCTACGGCCGACCCGGCGTCTGCGGGGCGTGACCGCTGGGCGGGGAGGGTGGGTTCTTTCCCACGGTCCTTTACGGGGTGGGCGCCACGGTCATCGGCTGCCGCTTCACCGGATCCCGGACGGGTGAGACCCGGACCGAGCTGCGGACTGTCGTACACGTGACTTTCGCTGACGAAAGTGCCGTCCGGGCGGCGCACCCGCTCGACGCGGTAGTACCCGGCTGCGGTCAGCTCGCGCAGAGCCTTCGCCACGGTGAGGCGGCCCTGCGGGCTGGTGTCGGCCATGTGGCGGCCGTCCTCGCGCCAGCCGTCGGGCCGGGAGAGGAGGTCGGCCAGCAGGCCGCGGGCGGTGTAGGACAGCCGCCGGTCCTGCAGCAGCGTGTTGGGCAGGACGGTGAAGCCGCGCGCATGGCGGCTACGATGAATCTGCATGAGGAGCTTGATCTCCTTGTGCCGGACCCCGGAGCGTTGGCGCGCTGCCGGGGTCACCCTATTGAGTTCGTCGGTGACAGAACGTACCACGCAAAGCAGGCCCAATCGCCCGGTGCGCGAGAGAAATTGATCACGCATCAGGCGCTGAGAGACAGCCGGCACCGACGTCCGTTCACGCCGGTCAGCACTGCCGGGACAGTGGTCCACCGAGGCTCCGCCGACCACACGCCCGGCGCGCTGGCTGACCGGCGGTGCAGACGGCCGCTGCCCGGCGCAGGCGGGCGGCGCATGCGCGGCGAGAGACAGTCGGGACGTAGGCTGGTACATGGAACTTCCTCACTTTGACGCCGCATCGGCTGGCAGGCCAGCAGCGCCGGGATAGATCGTTTAGGGCGGTCGTCCGGGAGTCCTTACGGCCCTTGGCGCTCCAACGCCAGGGGCCTCTCCCTTGTCTGGGCCCGGTCAGGCGGCCTGGGCGTAGGTCGAGCGGGAGAGCAGGTCCGCGAGCCGGGCGGCGCTGCGCGGACTGATCGTCGTGACGAAGCCGGCGCAGACGCGTTGCAGCGCGGCCTCCCGGGCCTCGTCCGCCACCGGGCGGCGGCCGGGAACTGCGGGCTGGGTCGCGGCAGGCCGCAGTTGGGGTTCGGGCATGGGTGTGTCCTCAGTACGGCACGGGCTGGCAGGCCGTGTGCCGTGGGGTGGTGCGGGCGGGCGGTCGTCATGCGCTCCGGCGGGCGGTCGTCATGCGCTCCGGCGGGTGGTGCTCCAACACCACAGGGCCGGGCGGCCGTCGGCCGGAGGTCTGGCGAACTCCGTGCGGCGGATGACAACAATGATCCGCAGAAAACGCGTTTTGCCTGACGGCATTTTCCGGGCTATAAGGCGGACCGGAACACCGCCTTCGGGGTCGGTCCTCTCCATGACTCCACCGTCTCCCCCATCGATCTCACGCTCCCTGGCTTGCCAACAACAGCGTCGTTCAGCACGCGAAACCCAAGTCCGGCTCGTGCACCGGAGCTGACAGTGCCACGCAACCGTGGACTGGGTGAGGCCGCGAAACCGTGATAGAAGCCGAAGGCCCAGCCCTGACGGGCTTCGTTCACGTTCGGTGGCTCAGGTCAGCTTCAGCGAACTGGCCGCAAGCGATCCGCTATTACGCTCGCGCTGGAGTGCCCTGGACCTGTGGCCTGGGCAGTGAAGAAAGCGACGTACGCAGCGGCGGCACACCTCCCCGCTCTGCAGCCAGCACTACTCAAAGCCTTGCTCGGCAGCTACAACGACGTCTACGGCAAGACCGAGCCGGCCGCAGCACTGGCCCTCCTCGAGCAACTGGATCTCCCGGCCGATATCGATTACCTGGAAGAGCTGCGCGCCGTCCTCTCCGCGGGCCACCCGAGCCATTACTGCAGTCCACAAGCATGGACCGAGGCTCTCCAGGCTCGTCCGTAGCCGCCATCTGGATCCCTACATCGGCAGCAGATACGCAAGGCCAGCCTCGCTTGTAGACGCGTCGTCCGCCGAGTCCGCCGTGACACCGAGGGTCATGTCCGAGCCGAGCTCCCGCCATTCATGCCCGGCTCGCGACATGGTGTCCGCCGAGGGCGTCTGCTCCCATGAGAAGGCCCCCGGAGCCGTACGGAAGACCGCGGACCGGCTGCGCTTCACGCCATGGAATGCATGCTGGCCACCAGACGTAACACAATAGTTGGAGCGGATCAGATTCGAGAACCGACGGAACCTGTCGACTTCTGAATCACAATAGACGACTCACGCAACACCGGTGATCTTAAAAGCGGCCCAGAACAGCGGATTCTCGGTAGCCTGTTGATGCAGGTGGCTGCGCCAGCCTGAAAGCACCGAGTCGATGGCCAATTCAGCGGAAAGCAATGGACCTCCTTGAGAGGGATCCTGCCAGTGACCCGCGCGCAGGTATCGAGTGGTATCGGTGAAAGCAGAGTGCGGGTTCATGCCAGCTCCGAGATAGGCATGGAGAACAGCCGAAAAGACGACCCCTTGCAAATCGGTGATCTCCCAAAGCGTGGAAATGACCGCCTTTGCCCCGCGAGCCAGGAAAGCGGACTCAAGACTTCGTAGAGTCTGCACACTACGACCGCTCCCTTCATGCGTGCCCGTTCTGCAAGCGTTCAGAATGACCAGATCGACGCCACTGAGCGTACCTTCCGCGAGAATTCTACTCGCGGTCAACGTGGCTGCCCCAAGGGAACTACCGTGCAGCACAAGTCCGGCAGCCCAGCGGTTGATATGCGTCAGGCCGTGGGCCGCCACGTGGACTATTCGCGCCCTGGACATCGCCTTCAGAATGCGATCAGGGGTCGCTTCCTCTTGAGAGATAACCTCTGCGTCGTCACATAGGCCGGCGATCAGTTCAGCCTCGCAGAGCGGGCCGACGATCGAGGAGAGCCCTGGTACGCCGTCCCCGCTGTGTGCAACCACAAGGACCTCAACGGCGACTGAATGCCGCTGCGACCCCTTGATGGCTGCCGCGAGGCGAGCCGTAGGAGCATAAGCAACGTGGTCGAAAACGTCACTCAATGTCACGGCCTGCGGGGCGCGCAGCGGAACAGCATGGAGCGGCAACAGCTCTAGAGGAGCCGTGGGACTAATTATCAACCGACCGAACTCATGCTGACCTATTATTTCAAGGATGACTTCTGCCATTTCACTGAAAGCAGCGAGCGCCTGCTTCAGGAATTCATACCACACATGCCCCGGCGCGTCCTGCGGTAGCCGCACCCATTCATCTACAACCTTACGAAAATAATTTCCCCGGGAAAGCTCCTCACACGAAGCCAGATCGAAGTTCGCGCGGCCCGCACTAGTCGTGCACGCAGCGATCTGAAGTCCCCCATAGTGGTTAATTAGGTGCGCGAAGGTTGTCTGCTCTCCCAACAACAACATGTCGTCTTCGCAACTGTCACCTGGCCTTCCCACTCCTCGATTCACATCCGCTCGGAGTATTTCCCTCGCGCGCTGCCGATCTTCGATTGCGGCTGCGACCGCCACACTTGCTTCGCGCGTATCCTTGCCGTCAAGTAGGCAGGACGCCTCCCAGGCGCGCGCGCGGGCAAGGTGCCGCGCAGCATACATGAATTTCCGATATTCGATATTATCGGACACCAAGGTAAGTTCTTCCTGGATATCCTCCGCCTTTGCGTTTTCACAGATCCAAAAAGCCACCGTACCGGTGTGGTCGAGACCTTCGTTGGCCATCTTCTGATTGATGCTCTGCGTATCGTCACCAACCAGTTGACGAAGCGCCGTGATCGCGGCATTCTTGCACGCTGACTGCAACTCCTCCGGCAGGGCGAGCCAGAAACTACCCACAGCCTTGAGTTCGCCATCGCCCGCAAGCCGGACCACGCCGAGGCGGACATACCCGACCACCGCAAGGTGCAGAAGCTCCCAAGCATGTTCCACCCAGGCTAGGGAGTAGGTGTACGGAGCGCGCAGAGGAGGACTGGGACCGCCCGGGGGAGTGGGGAACACCAGCCAGATTCTTAGCCCATCTTCATAGCCCTCGATCGTGAAGCCATACTGTGCACCTGGCTCAATCGACGCTTGCATGGCGGCCAGGTGAGTGTCAGTCTCAGCTGTAGCCAGCCAAATTGGGTGAGGGCCTCCCTGAACATGAAAGAAGCGGGTTCCACCAGTGACGACTTCTTCGACCATCCAATCGGGTACCGAGGAGCTCAGATCGCTCATGTTCGGTTCCCACAACAGAGCATCGTCCGCCAGCAGCGGAGCTTTATACATACCTCTGCCTGCTGCAAGACACTCGTCTACATAACGATCGTCTTCCGACCCGAACTTCAGCAAATCGAATTCGTACGCCGTCAGATAGGATAGGACCTGATACATCTGAGCATCCCATATATCAAGATCCTCGCGGAGCCCTACGAGAAACTCCGCCGATGGGTTCCTGATGCGATCTACCGCATTCTCCAAATCGGTGCGGCTCTGGAGGCGCTTCGCGACCTCCGCGAGATCAGGCCGGTCGGTCAACTCCGGCCTGGCCCGCAGGACGTCATCCCCTCGGGTAATCTTGATCCAGCCACCGGAGACGAGGGCCTGGAAGCACATACTCGCCCTGCCGGTAGCTGATTCGTGAAGGATATCCGGCGGCAACGAGACGTACGGATCTACAGCGTTGCGGAGGACGGTTTCCAACATATTGACCGGAGTGCGCCATACGCTCGTTAGTTCCTCGCGTACCATCTCCACGGGTTGAGTCGAGAGTCGGTGTCCAGCCCACAACTCGATGAGCAGCACATGCAAGCCGGAAACGTCCCACCAACGCTGCCACGGAACACCTTTTTTACGAACTGTTCGCAGAACAGGCATGACGAGCTCGCCAGCAATTACGCGGCGGGACACCCTGGAATCGACGAGGGCGGTTGAACGCAGGTGGTCACTGATGGCCAGCGGGGAACTGCCTTTGATATCTTCGACAGCGATGCGGGCTAGCAGGGCGGCAAGCGCTGACGGCTCGTCTGCGACCCACTGGGGGAACATGTCGTAACAACTCGGATCGGGCCCGAGTTCACGACAGACCCGCGCTGTGAGGCTCTCGGCCCAGGTAGAACGCATCCGGGACAGGTTGTCTGGCATCAGGCGCTCCTGCCTTCGCAACGGTTCACAAGTACCAAGGCAGTATGTCTAGGGCACCAGCAAGTTACGGCGCTCCCTGACGACTTCAAGCCATCAGATCCGCTGCAACGCTTGCACGAGCCATCCGGAAGGACATACGGCGATGCCGCACGCGCCCACAACTGTCGCCCAGGTAGTGATCATTCTCTTCCTGGTGCTTCCCGGCGTGACCTACCAGTTTGTCCGCGAACGCGCGCGTGGCCTGACCCCCGCCCACAGAGACCTGGGCGAACGTGTACTCCGCGCGGTGACGGTGGGCATTGCTCTCGACACGGTCTATGTCTTCCTCGCAGGCCCCGCGTTGGTGCACCTGGTCTACGACCGCCGCCAAGGTTGGTTGAAGGGGGCGGCTGAGAGTCCGCGTGTTGCAGCCCTGACGGCAGCAACCCTCTTCGTCGCCGTTCCAGCTTTCGCCGCGTGGCTCACGTCCTGGCTCTCCTCGCGAGGCAACGGGTCGACCTACGACCCGACACCCACGGCATGGGACCGGGTCTTCCAACGTCGGAGCCACTGCCTGGTGCGGGCACGACTGAAGAGTGGCCGCTGGATCGGCGGATACTACGGTGAAGACTCTTTCACGTCGAGCTACCCGCAAGCCGCGGACCTGTACTTGCAGACCGCCTGGGCTGTTTCCGCCGCCGGCTTGTTCGAACACCCCCTGGAACGTTCCGGCGGACTCTATATTCGGATGGATGATGTGGAGTATCTCGACTTCATCGAGGTACCTCCTGTAACTGCAGACGGAGACACGACCAGTGACCGAAACTCGACCGCAGTTGGACCCCAACGAGAAGAGGGGCTACAGGCCCGTCGGCAACCGACCGGAGCCGACCCAGGCCCCGCCCACGCCCCCTCCGACAGCTGAACCGGACACGGGTGCGGTCGACGAAGGGTGACTCAGGCAGGCACGCCTGAAAACTGCCACCCGCTACAGCGGGTTCTGGTCGATGCGGATCCGGTCCCAGTCCATGTAGCGGCCGAGCTTCTTCGGTTCGTCGATGACGACGCCGGAGAACAGGAACCGCAGCACCGCGTTGCGACGCTCATCCGTCATCTCGTCGGCGTCCCAGGCAGTTCGGGCGCCAGCGCCCGTAAGGCCGTCGAGGAGGACCATCGGCCGGATGACGACCTTGCGTTGGCCCTTGGTGATGCGGTCGGTGATCTCCTTGCGCATCTTCCGGTACTCCGCCGTGGACAGCTCCTTCGCCGTCCACATGTCGTTCAGCTCGGCGAGCTGGCGCTGGTCGTCCTCCACCTCCTCGGCCACGCCCTCGGAGAGGTTGCTGCTGGCGAGCCGACCGTCCACCCGGAGCTCGCTGAGCAGCTTGACGGCGGCGTCGCTGACGAAATCCTCCAGCGTAGGGGCCACGATCGCCCGGGAGCACTTCTTCTCGTCGTTCCGCCCTCGGCGATTGCACTGGTACGCGGGGCCCGCGGTCTTGGCGGTGCCCGACATCAGCGTTCCGCAGCGCCCGCACATGACCAGGCCGCGTAGGAGGTAGTACCGCTGCCGGGGCCTGCTGAGTGCCTTCTTGTGAGCTGCCGATCGGAACTCTCGCCGAGCCCTGACCTCGGCCCACACTCCCGCATCGATGATCGCGGGCCAGGTGCCGGGGCCGACCTCCTCACCCTGGTGCATGCGGATGCCAGCGACGTGCCGGGAGTCGAGCAGGCCGCGCACAGTCCCGGCGCTCCACGCCTTACCGCCAGCTGTCCGGATACCTCGGCGATGGAGATCCTTCGCGAGCGGTGCAGCGCCCTCGCCCTTGAGGTAGCGGTCGAAGACCTCGCGGACGACCTCCGCCTCGTCCTCGACGATGGTCATGCCGTCCTTGGTGTAGCCGAACCGCCGCATGCCGCCCTGCGGCTTGCCCTCCCGGGCGCGGTCCTGCATCGCGGACTTCAACCGGCGCGAGGTGTCGTCGGAGGAGCGGCAGGCATGCGCGACCTCGATCCGCAGGATGAAGCGGTCGTCAGGGTCGGACAGGTCGCGCCGGTTCGCCTCACCGTGGAGGGTGATGGCGTGGTCGTCGGACACCTGGAGCAGCTCTTCCAGGTCGCGAGGCTGCCGCATGAGCCGGTCCGGGTGGTAGGCGATGATGTGCCGGAACCCACGATCCCGGGCGTCGTCCAGCAGGCGGTCCCAACCGGGGCGCTTCCGCTTGCGGCTCCAGGCGGAGCGGCTGTTGTCCACGAAGACGTGGGCCGGGTTGATCACCAGCCCCCTGCGCTCGGCGATCTCCCGGCAGATCCGCTCCTGCCGGTCGACGCCCGTCTGGTCGTCGTCGTCCGCCTGGGATATGCGGCAGTAGACCGCCGCCGGCTCACCGGCGACCGTGGTTCTGGGGGTGCCCTGGGTGGGCCTGGTGCGCGACATGCGAATGAGTGTATGAAAACGGAGTGGCCTGGGTGACGGGGTCGCGCGAACTGGTGGCCGCGGTCCGCACGACGAAGCAGTTCCTGACCTACGTCGCCTCCGGCCCCTTCCAGTACGCCGTCGCCGAGGCGCTCGCTCTGCCCGACGCGTACTACGGGCACTTCCGCGACGACCTGCGCGCCAAGCGCGACCTCCTCGACGCCGGCCTGCGCGACGCGGGCTTCGCCGTCTACGAGCCCCAGGGCACGTATTTCATCACCACCGACATCGCCGAACTCGCCCCCGGCGAGGACGCACTGACCTTCTGCCGCACACTCCCGCACAAGAGCGGCGTCGTCGCCGTCCCCAACTCCGTCTTCTACGACCACCCCACCGCCGGCCGCACCCAGGTCCGCTTCGCCTTCTGCAAAAAGCACGACGTCCTCACCGACGCAGCCTCACGCCTCCGCAGGGCCTTCAACGGCTGAGACCCTCGAACCGCGGGGGCTGATTCCGGTGTGCTGACCACGGGCGAAGGACCGTCCGCATCGAGCGGTCCTGCTCACCGCCCGCCGGGCCCCGCTGCGGCGCAGGAACCCCCGCATAGGCTGGCGGGCCCAGCCCACGCACCGCGACGAGGATCAGCCCATGCCCAGCACCACCAGGATCCGCCTGATAGAGCCCGCCGACGCCGCCCCGATCGCCGCGCATCGGGCCCGCGACATGGAGGCTTTCCGGCGCTGGGAACCGGTCCAGCCGGCCGACTTCCTCACCCCTGAGGGCCAGGGGGAGCGGATCGACAAGCTGCTGGCCGGACATCGGGCCGGCACCGTATGGCCGGGTGTGGTGCTCGCCGACGACCAGGTGGTCGGGCAGGTCACCGTCGGAGGCATCCTGCCGCAGCCGCACCTGTGCCGCGCCTCACTCGGATACTGGATCACCGGTCTCGCCCAGAACCAGGGCCATGCCGGGCAGGCCGTCGCACTCGCCCTCCGGATAATGACGGACGAACTCGGACTGCACCGGGTCGAGGCGTCCACCAACCTGGAGAACCTGCCGTCGCAGCGGGTGCTGCGCCGCAACGGCTTCAGCCCGTACGGCGTCGCGCACTCCTCGATCTTCCTCGACGGGAGCTGGCGGGACGGGCTGTTGTGGGAACGGATCCTCGCCGACTGATCGCGGCGACTGATCGCCGGGCCGGCTGTCGTGGTAAGACCGGGTGCGGTCATGTTGCCGTCGTGGTCGGAGGGCGCCAAGAACGTCGGGATCCTCGTGCTGCGCCACGCGGTCGCCGTCCTTAGTCGGCAGTTCGGCACCCGGCCGCGCCTGACATGGCCGACCCGCGCCGTACTCGCCGCCCTCGCCCGGCACCGGCCCAGCAGACTGCGTCGCCACCGCCTCGTCATTCCGGGAACCCTTCCGTCCTGGCACCCCCGGCTGCTGCGGTGGAAGTGGAAACAGAAACCCGCCCGACCCGGGCGCCCAGCGATCCCCGAGGAACTCAGCGCCCTCATCCCGCGCCTCGCCCACCAGAACCCCACCTGGGTCGACATCGTCTTCATCACGGACGGCATCGAAATCCAGGCGCGTAGAGCGCTGCGGCACCTCCCGACCGGCGCCGCGTGCGGCCTCACACCCGTTCTCTCGCCCCGCCGCGCCGCACCAGGGACGGCGTGAGCCGATCCACCGGTGCGCAATCGCGGAGGCGCGGATGGCGTTCCCCTACGAGGCCACCTTTGAGGACATCGGCCATGTCTCACCTGCCGTGCGGCACCTCAGCATCGGCATCCTCACCCTGGAGCCGGCCGGGTCGGCTACCGCGCCACGGCGCTTACCGGGGACTTCACGTACATGCACCCTCAGGGCTGCATCGAGAGCCCGACTCGGACCCAACATGGACTACCCTTGGTACATGTCCATGAAGCGCACCAACGTCTACGCCGACCCAGAAGACCTGGCGATCATCAAGGAAGCCGCCACTCGCCGCGGCATCAGTGAAGCCGAGATCATCCGTCAAGGCATCCACCTCGCGGCCATGGCAAATCGCATTTGGGACGAACCACTCTTTTCCCGGACCTTCGAAGGCACCGGCCGTACGCCCTCGAAGGAGGATGTACGCGACGCAGTGGCCAGTGCCGCCCTCAAGGGCAGCGGGTCGGAAAACCCTTCATGATCATCGTCATTGCCGACACCTCTGGCCTTCTGGCCGCACTGGATTCGGCACACCCGGAACACGACGGGGCCGGTGAGGCCCTCATGAAAGCCGGACTCCTCGTGATGTCCCCACTGCTTCTTGCCGAGATCGACCACGTCGCCACCCGTGAGCTGGGACGGGATGCCGCAGTCAGCGCCATCGACGACATCAGGCGCTGGATGCGGGTGAGCAGGATCGTCGTACCGGAGATCACCGAGATCCACCTGGCAACCGCCCAATCGGTGCGCGCCAGATACAGAGCGCTCAACCTCGACCTTGCCGACGCCGTGAACGTCGCGCTCGCCGCGGATTACGACACCGATGCCATCCTCACGCTCGACCGCCGAGACTTCCGCGCCGTCCGCCCGCTGGGTCGGCACAAGTCCTTCCGTATCCTGCCGGACGACCTGCCTCTGTAGTGAGCGTGTGAACGAGGAGTGGCCTGGGTGACGGGGTCGCGCGAACTGGTGGCCGCGGTCCGCACGACCAAGCAGTTCCTGACGTACGTCGCTTCCGGCCCCTTCCAGTACGCCGTCGCCGAGGCGCTCGCCCTCCCCGACACGTACTACGCCGCCTTCCGCGACGGCCTCCGCGCCAAGCGCGACCTCCTCGACGCGGGCCTGCGCGACGCCGGCTTCCAGGTCCACGTCCCCCAAGGCACGTACTTCATCACCACCGACATCGCCCCCTTCGGCGAGACCGACGCCCTCACCTTCTGCCGCGCCCTCCCAGAAAAAGCC
>NZ_FRBI01000049.1 GCF_900142575.1 Actinacidiphila paucisporea | reverse complement strand
CGGTTGAGCGTCACAGACACCTGATGCCTCGTCCCTCCGGGACAAGGCATTCGGGTGGTCCACATGGGCAGGGCGCGCCGCGCTGCGGCCGGTCACGGTGTAGCCACAGGGACTGTGGGCCGGGTAGTGGCGGGAGCGCTGCCCGCTGGATGACCGCCGCGCGGGACCCCCAGAGAGATGATTCCTGCGGCCGCCGCCGCGAGCGCCAAGAGCGCCGACCAGGAGCGGACCGGCGCAGGGGTGTGACCCGGCCTGCCGGGTGCGTCTTCGGGGAGTTGTGGCGTCGGCGTCGGACTGTCCGTTTTCCGATGACTGGGTGGTTTTCGGGATGTTCAAGAGAGTTCCTTTCCGTGGAATCGCTCGGAATTTCTACCCGGTTCATTTATCCCCGTATCGACACTTCGCCTGCACTCAACGTACGGGAATGAGACATTTCTCGGCGGTAATGCGCGAATGAGAACTTCGGAGTGCATGATTCCGGATCAAGTACTTACAGTGAAGTTCAAGATTTAGCAATGAATTGCTGGTTGCAAGCCGGAGGCGGGGCCTCCGACGCCTCCACGGAGGGGAAAAAACTACCAAAGGTCGTGAAGCCACCTGCGGGGAAAAGGCATTTGATGGAATCTCACCCATTATGGGCAGCAGGTTGACCCGTGAGTCGTCAAGCATGTTGACTCCCGGGTCGGTCGAGTATCGGTGGTCCTGTCACAGGTACTTCCTGGTCGTGCGGCGCATTTACGCCATCAGTGTTTACTGGTGCGGCGCGCCTTTTCGCATGGCCTGGTTCCGGCTGCCTTGTTACTGGTCGATTTTGGGGAGACTTGGTATGCGGGCGCGACGGATTAGACGGTTGGCCACAACGGTGGCTGCCGGTTCGCTTCTGGCTTCTCTGGCTTATGTTCCGGCGGCGGTGGCCGAGCCGAGCAAGGCGGGTTCGGGCGCGGCGCCGCCGGCGTTCTCGCGCAAGCACTATGCGCCGGATCCGGCGAACGGCCCTGACGGGGCGATCGCGGACCGGCAGAAACTGCCGCCGGGTAAGCGGCTTCCTCCAGCGCACCGGGTGCGGGAGCTGACCGGGCGGCGGACGTCGTCGGCGCGGTTCTGGCAGATGTCGGACGGTACGACGCAGTCCGAGGTGTCGGCGGTGCCGGAGTCGTACAGATTTGGCAGCGGGTGGAAGGCCATCGACACGAGCGTGGTTGCGTCCACGCGCAAGGACTACCGGCTGGCGAACACCTCGAACCTCGCGGCCACGTACTTCGGGGGCAGCGGCGGTCAGTTAGTGCGGTTCGAGGCGGATGCCTCGCACGCGGTGTCGCTGCGATTGGAGGGCGCAGCCGCGGGGGTGAAGCCGTCGGCGCAGGGTGATGCGGTCAGGTATGCCGGTGTGCTGCCGGGTGTGGATGCCACGTACACCGTGGGCCGGGGGGCGGTGAAGGAGAACCTGGTCCTGGCCGGCAAGTCGGTCGGTCCGGTGTCGTTCACGTTCGACCTGGACGCGCAGGGCCTGACGCCGAAGCAGCAGGCCGACGGGTCGATCGCGCTGTACGGCGGGGATGAGACGGGTCGGCCGCGGATGGTGATCCCGGCCGCGGTGATGTTCCAGGCTCCGGCGAACACCGACGCCCCGGTGGCGGACCTGACCCACGGCGCGGTAGCGCAGAACCTGGTCCGCCACGGAACCGGCTGGCAGATCAGGCTCATTCCCGACCAGAAGTGGCTGTCGGCAGCCGGCCGGCGGTTCCCGGTGGCGGTTGACCCCACGATCGTGCTGGCACCGACGCCGTCCACCTCGCAGGACGTGATGGTGGACTCCACGCAGCCGACGACGAACCTCAACGGCACATGGCAGCTGGGGGTCGGCACCACGGCGACGGGCAAACTGCGGTCGCTGTTGAAGTTCCCGGTGACGGGGATCCCCACAGGCACGAAGATCACGTCAGCTCAACTGGGCGTGTACTACAACCAGGTGCACACCTCGAACGCCAACAGCGTGGTAATCGAGGCGCACCGGGCCACGGGCGCGTGGGATGCGACGACAGCGACCTGGAACGGCACCAGCGCCCTGTCAGGTGAGCTGTCGGGCACCACGGTGCAGTTGGACGACGGTGACGCGGGGACTGCGGCGAAGGGCGCCTGGCCGTATTCGTCGAACACCGCATACACTCAATACGGGATCAACGCAGACTACGCGTACAACAAGGACACGGTGGTCGGGGACACCTACACCTGGCAGCCGACCGTCCCCGCAGCTGGTTCGTACCGGGTGGACGTTCACTCGATCCCGGCATCCGACCGGGCGACGAACGCCCCGTACACGGTGACATACAACGGCGGCACCTACACCGGCACGATCGACCAGTCCGCAGGCACCGGTGGTGTCTGGCGGGCGCTGAACAACGGGACCGCGCTGCCGTTCGCGGCCGGCACCGCAGGCAAGGTCGTCCTCGGTGACGGTCCGGCGTCGGCGTCGACGTCGGTGATCGCGGACGCGGTGCGGTTGGTGGAGCCGGGCACGACGCTGACGAAGGCAGCCGGCTCCTACGACCAGTGGCAAAACTTCGCGGTGACCGACACGGTGCAGAAGTGGGTCAACGGCACCGCGAACAACGGCTTCGTGCTGCAGGCGGCTGACGAGTCCACCCTGGGCCAAGGCGGCCCGCTGTACGAGGCGTCGGAGTTCGGGTACGGCGGTGAGACTGCCACGTACCCTAAGTTGACGATCGCCTACGGCACTCCGGGCGTGACGCTCAACCCGCCGACTGTGATCCATGCGACGGGCGCGGAGCTGTCGTGGCCCGCTTACACCAACACCACGGGCAACCCGGCTAATGACCTGGCGGAGTACCAGGTGCACCGCTCGGTGTTCCAGGGCTTCACCCCGTCGGCCGCAACCCTGATCGCACCGGTAGCGTCGGGGACGACCTCCTTCACCGACAGCACAGCGATACCGACCCCGGCCGATGCGACGGACCCGTTCCATGCGGTGTACTACGAGGTGGCGGTGAAGACCAAGGGCGGACAGGTCATCGGCGGCCCTGTGCAGCTGGCGGAGCTGCCGAAGGCCGGGCAGACCATGCAGATCATCCAGGCTGGGCAGACCGACACCACGCTGTCCTCCGCTCAGCCCACGACCGCCCACGACACGATCTCCTCCGACGGTGTGAACCAGAAGTGGCTGTCGGTCGGCAACAACTCCACCACCTTCGGGGCGACCAGGGCGGCGCTGAAGTTCCCCACCACCTCGATGCCGCCGACCGCCCGGGTGATCAGCGCGCAGCTCCAGGCATGGTCGACGATCACCACCAACACCGGCGGCGGCAGAGCGACCTACGAGCTGCACGGGCTCAACCGGGACTTCGACGAAGCCACCGCGACCTGGAACAACGCCACCTCCACCACACCGTGGACAACGGCGGGCGGTGACTACGCCGGCACGGTCTCGGACACCGTCGCGTCCGTCACCAACGACCCGGTCCGGCACTGGTGGAACGCCACATCACTCGCCCAGGGCTGGATCACCACACCGACCTCCAACCACGGCGTGCTGCTGAAGGTCGCCAACGAGTCGACCACCACCGGAGCGCAGGAACGCACGGTCTTCGCGTCCTCCGAGACCTCCGAACCGCAACTGCGCCCGCAACTCGACGTCACCTACGTCGACGCGACCACGGACTCGACATACTACGCACCTGCGACACCGGCCCGGATGACGCCGGGCACGACGTACAACGCCGACGTCACAGTCACCAACACGACGAACACGACCTGGCCGGCGGCCAGTGAGGCGCTGTCGTACCGGTGGACGCTGCCCGACGGCACAGACGTCACCAACGGCGGCAACCAGATTCAGAGCTCGCTGCCGCAGGACCTCTCACCCGGCGAGACGGTCACGGTCCACGCGCAGGTCAAGGCACCGACCAACGCCGACTCCGGCAACCCGACGAACAGCCGGACCGCATACACGCTGACCTGGGACGCCTACAACAAGACCACCGGCACCTGGAACTCCACCGGCGGGGTTGCCGGCCTGACGCAGTCCGAGACGATCGAGGACCCGACCTCGGACCAGATCGGTCTGGAGAAGTTCTACTCCTACGCCGGCAAGAACACCGGCGCCGGCTCCACCGTCATGGACAACCTGGCATCCGGCAACGCGGTCTGGTCTTACAACGCCTTCGTCAATCCCGGCCGCGGCCTGGGCACCTTCGTTCGGTTCGCGTACAACTCCCTCGACACCTCCGACACCGTGATGGGGCCGGGCTGGTCACCGCAGGCCTCCGCCCCGATCCGCCTCGGCGCCGCACTGGACTTCCACCCCAACCCCAACCCGACCACGGTCACCCTGACCGACGGAGACGGCACCTCTTCGGTCTTCACTAAGCAGTCGGACAGCACCTTCAAAGCCCCAGCGGGCGTCCACTACCTGCTCAAGGGCGACAACGCGGCCAACTGCACACCGAACAAGGACGACACCCCCGACGCCTGGTCGATGACGGGCCCAGACGGCACCCGCTACTTCTACGACTGCGACGGCTACACCACGTCGATCGTCGACAAGAACGGCAACACCGAGACCTTCACCTACGCCACACGCAAGTCCAACAACAAGCCGGTCAAGTTCCTCCAGTACATCACCGACCCGACCGGCCGGCAGACCCTCACCCTGACGTACTACGCCAAGGGCGACGCATACTCCTACGTCGACGACAACGGCACGGTCCAGTCGGGAACGAACCTCACCAACCCGAAGATCATCGACCACCTCGCCTCGATGACGGCCCTGGCCGACGGGACCAACCCGGCCCGCAAAGTCACCTTCCTATACACCACGCAAGGCCTGATGGCGCAGCTCACCGATGGCGCGGGCTCCTCGCAGCCGAAAGTGTTCGGCTTCACCTACGACGCCACCCAGGGCACCAAGAACGTCAAGCTCGTCACGGTAACCGACCCGCGCACTCACGCCACCCACCTGGACTACTACGCGCCGAAGACCGGCGACGACCCCAAGTACCACTGGTGGGCCAAGACCATCACCGACCGGCTCGCCAACGGCACGTCCTTCACTTACGCGGCCGATGCGTCCACCAGTGCCTTCACCGACACCATCGTCACCGACGCAGAACAGCATGCCACGACGTACGTCAGTGACGACTTCGGTCGGCCGGTGCAGACCACCAACGCCAAGTCCCAGGCGGTGAAACTATCGTGGGACGCGGACAACAACGTCACGCAGCAGGTCGAGGACAACGGCGCCACCACCAGGTGGACCTACGACTCGAAAACCGGCTTCCCGCTGACGATGCAGGACGCGGAGGTGGTGAAGAACGGCTGGCCCGCGACCATCTACACCTACCAGACCCGCCTGGACGGCTACTCCGCCGACCTGCGCACCAAGACCTCGCCCGAGGGCCGTCAGTGGCTGTTCGGCTACGACACCTTCGGCAACCTCACCACGGTCACCGACCCCAAGGGCGTCTCCACCTCCACGACCGGCGACTACACCACCACATACCGCTACGACGCCTACGGTGAGCTGACGTCGGCCACGGACGCCGACCAGCACACCACGACCTTCAGCGATTTCGAGCCCACCGGCTATCCGAAGACGACAACCGGACCCGCGCCCTTCAACAAGGCCACGACGGCCGCGTACGACCTTCTCGGCCACGTCCTCTCGGAGACGGACCAACTGGGTCACACCGCCACGCAGACCTACGACGTCTACGGCCGCCCACTGGTGAAGAAGGTCCCCAAGGACCAGGCGAACAGCATCTACGTCACCACCCCGGCTCCGGTCTACGACGCCAACGACAACATCATTCAGTCCACCGCTCCCAACGGCGCGGTGTCCACAGCCGCGTACGACAACGCCGACGAGATCGTCTCGGCGACCGCGCCCAGGGACCACACCACCGACCCGGACCGGACCACCAGCTACACGTACGACAAGGTCGGTGAGCTCAGGACGACGACCGAGCCCAAGGGCACGCTGACCAACACCGACCTGACCGACTACGTCACGACCAACGCCTACGACGCGATCGGTGAGCTGACCGACGTCATCAACGCCAACGGGGACAAGCTCTCTTACCAGTACGACGACGTCGGCAACCCCACGGTCGTGATCGACCCGGTCAAAAACGCCACCACCGACACCACCGACTACACCACAAAGACCGGCTACGACTTCGACCACCGTCCGGTGCAGGCCACCGACGCGGCCGGGAATGTCACCAAGACCGGCTACGACAAGGACGGGCAGAAGACCAGCACAACGGACGCCGAGGGCAACACCACCACCCTCGCCCTTGACGAGCGAGGCAAGGTCGCACAAGCCAAGTCCCCGTACCAGGGCAGCGCCGGCTCGCCGACCTATCGCACCACCTCCTACCAGTACGACCAGGTGGGCAACCAGACCCAGGTGATCTCGCCGCGGGCCAACGCCGCCGGAACCACGGCAGCGTTCACCACCCGCACGACCTACGACGAGCTGAACCGGCCCTCGCACCAGTACCAGCCCTACGATCCGGCCGACGCCCGCTACAACAACGCGAACCTCTACACCGAGACCGACTACGACGCGGCCGGACGGGTGGCGAAAACCTCGGCACCGCCGTCGAACGGGCAAAGCGTCCGAAACGACACCACCTACACCTACTACGACGACGGCCAGCCCAAGACCTCCACCGACCCCTGGTCGATCACCACCGCGTACGACTACAACGAGCTCGGGAAGCAGACCGCGCGGACCCTGACCTCAGCCGACGGCTCCTCGTCGCGGACCATGGGCTGGTCGTTCTACCCCGACGGCAGCCTGGCCTCACGCAGCGACGACGGTGTGCCGGTCGGCCTGCAAGTGGCGCTGGCCGACAACTCCGACAGCCAGAGCACGAGTTCGACCGGTACATGGGCCACAGCCTCAACCGGCGACCCGACGACCGAGCAGGGCTACGACTACCGCACCCACGCAGCCGGCACCGGCACCGACGCCTTCACCTGGCAGCTCGACGTACCGCAGGACGGCACCTACACCGTCTACGCCAAGTACCCACAGATCACGGGTGCCGCAACAAGCGCCACCTACACCGTCACCCACGGCGCCACGAACTCCGCCAAGCCGATCAGCCAGGCCACCGGAGCCAACACCTGGGTCTCCCTCGGCGCCTACGCCTTCACCCAGGGCGGCCCGGCAGGCGTCAGCCTGACGCAGAGCAGCGCCGGCACGGTGGCGGCCGACGCGGTCAAACTGGTCCGCGACAACACCGTCGACACCGACACGGAAAAGCACACCTTCACCTACGCCCACGACCCGAACGGCAACCTCACCTCGATCGCCGACTCCTCACCGGGGGCGGCTGTCGACACCTATGGGATCGCGTACGACAGCCTAAACCAGGTGGCCAAAGTCACCGAGTCGGCGGGCGGCACGGAGAAGACGCATACCACCTACACCTACGACCCCGACGGGCAGCCTAAGACCACCGACCACCCCGGCCAGTACTCCACCTACACCTACGACCTGCGGGAACTCGTGCAGACCGTGAAGGTCGGCGCGTCGGCAACCGACTCCTCACCGAAGACCACCGCCTACACCTACACCCCGCGCGGCCAGCAGCTCGAACAGACAAAGGCCAACAACAACACCGTTGACTACACCTACTGGCCCTCAGGTGAGATCCACACCCAGATCGAGAAGACCTCCACCGGTACCCTGGTCGACAGCCACACCTTGTCCTGGGACCCCAACGGCAACAAGGCCGAGGACATCGCCGGCAAGCAGAACGCGGACAACCACGCCGCGTACCTGAACTCCACCACCGACTACATCTACGACCCCGCCGACCGCCTCGCCCAGGCAGTCAAGACCGGCAACGGCGCCACCACCGAGACCTACGTCCACGACGCCAACGCCAACGTCGTCTCCCAGACCGTCCAAGGTGCCGCGACCACCTTCGCCTACGACCGCAACCGCCTGCTGTCCTCCGCGACGGGCGGCGTCACCGGCGGCTACATATACGACCCCTACGGGCGCCTGCAGAGCGTCACCAGCGCCGGGACCGTCATCGAACGCAACACCTACGACGGCTTCGACCACGTCGCCAAGGACACCAAACTCGGTGCCGGTGGCACCAGCACCACCACGACCTACACCTTCGACCCGCTGGACCGCACCGCGTCCGAGACCACGGGCGGCAAGACCACCGACTACGCCTACCTCGGCCTGACCGACCAGATCCTGGACGAGACCGTGGCCGGCCAACTCGCCAAGTCCTACCAGTACTCCCCGTGGGGCGAGCGCCTGTCGCAGATCACCCACAACAGCGACGGCACGACCGCGGACGGCTTCTACGGCTATAACAGCCACACCGACGTCGAAACGGTTACCGACGACTCCGGCCAGACGAAGGCCACCTACGGCTACACCGCCTACGGCAGCAACGACACCAACGAGTTCACCGGTATCGACAAGCCCGATACCCAGAACCCGGCGAAGGATCCCTACAACGCCTACCGGTTCAACGCCAAACGCTGGGACCAGACCTCCGGCACCTACGACATGGGCTTCCGGAACTACGACCCCGGCCTGAACACTTTCACCACCCGGGACATGTACAACGGCGCGCTGGCCGACATGGACCTGGCCGCCGACCCCCTGACCGGCAACCGCTACGCCTTCGGCGGCGGCAACCCCACCACCAACGTCGAGTACGACGGCCACATGATCTGCGACGCACCTGGCCACTGCGGATCCATACCGGACCTCCTCAGCACGGAATCACAACAGCCGCCGTCGAACGACCAAGCCTCACAGCAGCCGCAGATCACCCCGCCGACCCACTACAACTACGGCTACGCGCCCGGTGGCACGATTGCGAAGAAGGGCGAACAGGCAGGGATTCAGCTCGCCGCGCGCTATGGCCCGTCGATTCTGGCCGGACTGGACAGCATTTTCGGGGGCGACACGTACGACCTCACGAAAACAATCCGGAACATCAGGCGCGAAGACTGCATCAATGGCGGAGGCGGCGGTTGGATCGCCTACGACCCGCTTAAGGACGGGAAGGCGCAGGGAGCAGAGGCCTGCCTGACGGATCCGTTGGGGAAAGGATCGCCCGCCAACCGTAAGCTCCAGATATCCGGATTCAGCGATGCCCAGCGACAGGGCTTCAACGTCTCACGCTGTCATTTGATCGGGAATTCCCTCGGAGGAGACGGGACGGTCGAGGAGAATCTCGTCACGTGTGCACAGAACCCCACCAACTCGGCGAACATGTACCATCAGTTCGAAAAGCAGGTGAGGGCGATAGTCAAGCCAGGGGTCTCCGTGTACTACAATGTCACCCCGCTCTATCGTGACGGAAGCTCCCGACCATACGCGCTGAGCATGTTCTACATGGCCAGTAATGGTCTGACGAACTCCAAGACCTTCCCCAACTGGGCCTACAACAACCAGTCCCAGTCGTGGGGATGGCTGGGCTGACTTGCGTTGAGCGCATAGCCGAGTGGCCCGGTCCTCACGTGACCGGGCCACCCGACTGCTGTAAAGTGCACTATCCATCGACGGTGGCGATTCACCAAGGAAGTGTTGCTGATGGTACACACCACGGGGCCGGCGCCCGTCGACGTGACCACCATTATTCCCGGACTGCGCCCGTGGCGACGGACGTCGGTACGCCTGCACCCCAGGCGCGGTACTCCAGCCCCAGAATCCAGCCACGTGGGCGGTGCGATACAGACGAGCGCGCGGATGGAGTGGCCCAGTTGCCCGGACCACTCATACGTGAATACTGCGGGAAATTTCCAACCGCTGCCAATGCTTGCCGTCGGGCAGTTTCTGTGCAAAGATTTTCCGGAAATATTGTTCCCCGAGAATGCTGATCTTCTCCAGGTGTTCTGGTGTCCGAATGATCATTTTCTTGAGTTTCCACCGAGCGCGGAATACGAAGGACCGAGGGTAGAGCTTCGTTGGCTGGACAGCAGCCACGTCGATGGTTTCTCGTCATTGACGTGGGAAGCCTCATGGCCTGTTGAGGACTCATACCTCGTCCATCCGTGCACCATCGACCAGGAGCGAGTGGACGAGTACCCCGACAGTGAAGTACTGCCTCCACTTCTCGCGGAAGCCGCTGATGCCATCAGTACGGAGGACGGGGGCTATCAGTACTCCCTGTCGGTAGCTCGTGGATGGAAGATCGGCGGTTGGCCGAGTTGGCACCTGACCGGTTTGCAACATATCGAATGCCCGGACTGCGCGGGCCCCGTCAAACTGCTCATAAAGGTGGACAGTTGTGAGTGGGATGGCGGAAGCGATCGATGGTGGCCACTCGAAGAGCGTTCGTTGACAGAGGAACAAGAACCCGCAGCGCGGGAACCAACCGGGACAGTCGTGGGCCGGTTCGGCGAACTGCGAATTTTTACCTGTGAGTCGAACCCTGCGCACTCACCGATCCCTAACATTCAATAGCCCGGATCAGCTGATGCCGTTGCACCGTTGGTGGCACGGACCCTCGACGCCCTGCGCCTGCAGAATGTCGACTGGGCTGGGAGTCTCGAAGAGGTCGAGTTCCTCAAGCGCCTGTACGACCTAGTGCGGCAGAACATGTCAGACCCCGCGCCTACGCTGAGGGCGACATCACTTCGAGGTAGGGCAGGATCATGGGTGCCAGCGACCGGGAATACGTCACCCCTTACATGGGAGAAATCGAGGCCACCCTGGAAGCCCTGCACAAGCAGGTCTTCCAGGAAGAGTACGGAGACGGAGGGCGGTATGGCAGCCTGGTCGAGTTCTACCGCGACGTGGAGTCTATCGGCGTGAGCGGCACCCACACGGTGCTCGACGTCGTCCGCGTCGTAACGACAACGGACGCACCAGATGAAGAGTCCGAGGAGGATTTCTCCACGCTGCGCCCACTGTCACCTGAACGCATAACGCACCATTTGGGCGTGAAGCATCCCACCGTCCAGCAATTTCGGGCCTGCCGCACCCTGAACGAAGAGGCCGGCATGCGATGGAACGGCTTCTACATCCTTCTCTATACCGACGGTGAGCCCACCCATGTCGGCGTCTTTGATGCCTCCGGAGATTAGGTTCTGTCCGGCCGATCTTGGGCTGTGAGAGGATGCGATCCATGACTTGCATCCGAAGGGGCCGTGCCGCGTAAAGCGCTGGTATCTCTCCGACCGCAGGAACGCAAGTGGGGAAGACCTTCGGTGCGGTATCGCGCGATGTCCCGGGTCTCGGGAGGTCGTCGTCAGCACCTGCGTACTCCTGGAGGCCCCGGTGCGTCTCGTCGGAAGCACGCGGGCAGTGCCGCAGGCCAGATCACAGATTCTCAGTACGGTGCCAACCCGCCGCCTTCGAAGGCTGGAAGCCCGTCGGCCGGGGGTTCCGCACCGACCTGCACGACAGGCGGACTCCGGACGCAATCGCGTCCTCCAAGCGGGAAGTGCATCGCGGGCTGCTGCCGAGTCGTCCCTGACGCATCAAGTCATTGCCCGGGGTGATCCTTCTCGCCCTGATGGTTGTGAGGCGTCGGAGAGGTCGGCGCCGGTGGCGGCGTCCCGCTGGGAGTGGTGGGCGCCGTGCCAGTCCAGGCACATGACGGTCGCGTCGTCGTCCAGGTGGCCCTCGCCAGCATCGACGATCGCCCCGATGAGGGTGCGGGCGGCTTCGCGAGGATGCAGTGCGCGGGTGTGACCGATCAGATCGGACAGGTCCAGGCTCTTGGCGTTGCGTTCCAGCATGCCGTCCGTCAGCATGACCAGCCGATCCCCCGGCCGCAGGTCGAGCGACTGTACCCGGTAGGTGTGCAGCGGCAGGACACCGAACGGCAGATCGACCTTCGGGGCGATCTGCCGCACCCGGCCGTCCCGCAGCAGCAGCGGCCAGGGGTGCCCGGCGTTGACGAACTCGGCTCTGCCGTCGAGCAGGCTGATCCGCAGCAGCTGGCCGGTGACGTAGCCTTCGCGGCCGTGGTCCCGCATCGCCTGGTCGGCTTGGCGGGCCTGCTCAAGGAGGCTTTCGCCCGCGCGCCGCGCCCGGCGCAACGCACCCACCACGAGGGTGGCCAGGAGCGCTGCCTGGACGTCGTGGCCCATGGCGTCGGTGACGGACAGTTGGACGGCGTCGCGGTCGATCGCGTAGTCGAAGGTGTCGCCGCCGACGTGGTCGGCGGGCTCCAGCGCCCCGGCGACCGCGAACTGTGCGGCCTCGCAGGCCAGCGACGCCGGGAGCAGCCGGTGCTGGATCTCCGCGGCCAGGCTCAGCGGGCTGGTGCGCCGGCCCCATTGGTAGATGTCGGTGAAGGACCGGTTCGTGATGACGATGTAGGCCAGCGCGTGTGCGCTCTCGCCGATTTCCCGCATCACCTCCGCATCCGGCGCTGCGGGCAGGAACAGCTCCAGGAGCCCGATGGCGTCGCCGCGGTTGGTCACCGGGGCCACGACCCGCGTGTACGTCCCCCGGCCGCTGTCCTCGATGGCCGGCTGCTGGGTGCGGATCACGTCGTCGTAGACGGTGCCCCGCAGCGTGATGCGCCGGGCCGGCTCACCGGTGTCCACGCTTCCCGCAGTGCCCAGCCGTACGACTGAACTTCCGGTGAAGTCGGTGATCAGGAAGGACACCGACGCCGCCCCGAGATGCTCCTTGAGTATCCGCGCGACCACGTCGAGGGACTCCACTGGCGCAGCGGCCTCCGCCGCCGCCAGGACCCCCGCCAGCGACAACGCCGTGTCCATGCTCGTCCCGCCGGGAGGAGCTGCACCTTCGCCGTCCCCGTTCGGCCTTGCTGCGGTCACGACGACTCCCCACTGCTCGATGGCACTCAGGGCTCCAACGCTGTGCCTGTCATCTTGCCGGACATCATGGTCTACCGCGGGACCCCTGCCCGTGTCCGGGTCCCGCGCCAGCCGGCCCACACAGGCCCTGCGCTTGAGAACGCCCGAGCGCCGGTCAGGTGGCTGCCAGGAGGATGGCGATGTAATGGGCGGTGAAGGCGGCGAGAGTGAGGGCGTGGAAGACCTCGTGGAAGCCGAACCAGCGCGGCCAGGGGTCGGGGCGTTTCAGGCCGTAGACGAGGGCGCCTGCGGTGTAGAGCAGGCCGCCGGCGATGACCAGGAGGACGACTGCGGGGCCGCCGGTGCGCGCGAAATCGGGCAGGTAGAAGACGGCCGCCCAGCCCAGGGCGATGTAGCACAGGGTGTACAGCCAGCGCGGTGCCCGGATCCACCAGACGCGGAACGCGATGCCGGCCACGGCGCCGGATCACACCAGGGACAGCAGCACCACCTGCTGGCGCGCGGGCAGCAGCAGTACCGCCAGGGGGGTGTACGTGCCGGCGATGATCAAAAAGATGTTCGCGTGGTCCAGACGGCGCAGGACCGCCTCCCCACGCGGGCCCCAGGTGCCGCGGTGGTACACCGCGCTCGCGCCGAACAGCAGCAGCGCCGAGGCCGCGTACACCGAGCAGGCCGCAACCGCCGCAGCCGAACGCGCCAGGACGACTAGGACGACGCCGCCGGCCAGCGCGAGGGGGAACATCCCGGCATGCAGCCAGCCACGCATCCCCGGATTCACCGCTGCCGCCGCGCGCTCCACCCCGCCTTCCACGCCGGCGGCTGCCTGCCCGGCACTCAGCCGACCGGTCGGGCCGGCAGGCGAATCGACCGCTGGTGCGCGGAAGTTGTCGGGTGTGGGACCGGACAGGTGCCGGGGCTCCCGTCCGTGTGCCGGCGACTGGGCATCTTCAGCGATCATGCGCATATATTATGAGAATTGGCGCATAATGCGGAAACCGGCCAGGACGGGAGTGCCGGTCAGGCGGTGGCGCGGTCGTGGGCCGTAGAGCCGCGCAGTTCCTCGTTGATACGCCGGGCTTCCTCGAGCTGGTCTTCGAGGATGACGATGCGGCAGGCAGCCCCGATCGACGTGCCCTGGTCGACGAGTTCGCGGGCGCGGGCGGCGATGCGCAGCTGGTAGCGGGAGTAGCGGCGGTGGCCGCCGTCGGAGCGGAGCGGGGTGATCAGGCGGGCTTCGCCGATGGCGCGCAGGAAGTTCTGGGTGGTGCCGAGCAGTTCGACGGCCCGGCCCATGGTGTAGGCGGGGTAGTCGTCGTCATCGAGCCGGCCGTAGGAGTCGTCTGCTGTCATCTCGCCTCTCTGTGGAACACGTGTGAGGGGCCCTGGTGCCGAGCGGCACCAGGGCCCCGAAGGAACTGCTACACCATCTGCCGGCCCTTGTACTGCGCCGGCCTACTGTGTCCGCACCGCCGAAGGGGGTACCGGCGTGTGCGGGGATCGCGGTTGCTTGACCGGAGACCACTTCACTAACGATGTCCTGCGGTACCCGGGCTTCAGTCGTCCGCCCGGGCGATCCCGATGATGCTTGGGCTCCTCCGTTCTTCCCTCTGGATCAACTACCTGCCGAACGTGAACTGCTGGTGTTGCGTACTGCTAGTACTGCCGGTGATGCGAACTGCTGGTGGCCTTGAGTAAGCGCCACTCTTCGGCAGCCAGCCCCGTCGCCCGTCCTGCGTCTGCTCTGGCTTGGAACCCCACTACCGAACCTCCCGGTACGCGCGCCCGCAGCCGACGCCTTTACCGAGGTGCTGCTCACTGACTTCACTGCTGGGTACTGCGACTGCACTTACTGCCACTGCATCAACTGCGGTCCTACTCGTGGCGGCCCCTGATCACCGCGGGCCGCCCGGTCCGGTCGTCAGCCCCGTCGCCGTCAGGCAATCGCTCTGGCTTCGGAACTCCACCACCGCACCGTCCTGCGTACTGCAACCTGCGTGTACTGCTGCCCGGCAGTTCGTGTCTGCCGGGCCTTGCTGAACTCGACTACGAGAGAAACCATAACCACACCACCGTGCAATGTCTACTTCGGCCATCACAGATTTTCGGCGTTCGAGGAAGAAGTAACCTGTGCCAGCCGCCGGGACGCAATCCTTCCCCAGGGTGCGATGACGGTTCGAGTTCCGGGGTACTGCCGCCAGCAGCACCGGCGGGATCTGCGTCGGCACGATGTTCCACTGCGGGGGTTGCCATGGAGTGCAGCGGTAGCAGCACGAGCCGGCCTGCGGTCCCGGCGTGCGCCACCAGGCGCTCGCCATGAACCGTGTGCTGCTGGAGAGCGAGGACCTGTACCGGCCAGCAACGAACAAACGGAAGAGCGACCGATGAGCGAGACCGCCGAAGCCGTGGCCGACCGCCTGCAGGAAGCGTTCGAGGCCGGCGACCTCGCCCTCCTAGGGCCGCTGCTGTCCCCGGACGTCCGCTGGGGCGGCGAAGGCGACGCGCCCCAGACCTGCCACTCACGCGCCGACGTGCTGGCCTGCTACGGCCGCCTGCACGCCGCCGGAGTCCGCCCCCGGATCACCGAGACCATCGTGCGCGAGCAGTCGGTGATCCTCCGCTTCAGCCTCACCGGACCCGGTTGCGAGTCCGTTCCATACCGCGACGGCCGGCCACAGCAGCAGCACGGCCACGACCAGTGCACCCGGTACCGCGGGAAGTGCGCCGCGCCGCTCGGTCCGTTCGGCGTCGCCACCTCCCGGGCGCTCGTGACGCGTACGATCACGCCCCACGTCAGCACCGCCGCCAGAGCGGCCACGGCTGCGCTCACCAGAACCTGGGCGAGGCTGCACCCCGTCGTCTTTCCCAGGCAGCGGTGCACGGCCTGTCCAAGGAGCAGACGGTGACCATAGAACGGCACAGTGAAGATCGCCCACGGAATGATCGCGGAGCAGGAGCCGGGGTAGGCATGTCGGCGAGCCACCCGGCTGTCCCACGTGTCCGTGAGACAGCGGAAGAGATACCACCAGCCGACCGACTGGCCGATGACGGCGAGCACAACCCCCGAGACGACGGGGAGGTCCCCCATAACCGCACTCCCTGGGCCGGCCACGGCCGTGATCACAGCCAGTCCGACCACCTGCCAGTCCATGAATACCCGGCTACATGCCACCGCCTCTCCCCCAGTTGTGCCGCCCTTCCAGCCACACGGTGCGACTCGTGCCGGGTTGCAGCTCACCCATCTGCGTGCGTGAACTGCGCCCCTCCAGCCGCTACAACTACCGCTGCTGGTACGCGCTCGCGTCCGCGTAGATGATGCGGCCGAGTTCCTTTCCCAGGTAGGTCCTGGGCTCGCCAGGGGGAAGGACCGGAGCCACCGTCTCGAATACCCGGCGCAGGGCATCGCCCGTGTAGTCGTCGAGATGCTCGGTGGCCTGCAGCCACACCGAGCCGGTGGGCAGCACCCGCACCTCATGGAAAGCACCGCTGGCACGCAGCGCGTCCGGGCCTCCGAGCCGAGCCGCGATCTCCGGCGCGCACACCGTCACCCACGGGTACCCGCGCAGCACCTCGCGGCTCTCCGTGACTCCCACCCTCGCCTCCCGCGCCAAGCGGTCTTCCAGCATGGTGGGCCCCCAATGCCGCCCGTCGTCTCCCACACCGCCGTAGGTGACGGGCATCTCCTGAGCCATCTCCCAGGCGAGATCCCGCGCGTCCTCCTCCGTCAGCCGTGCGATCCGGTTCTTCGGCCCCTCCGGAAACGCACCGAACTCACAGACCATACGGAACCAACGGCGTTCGTCATTCACCGTCCGCAGCACGATCGAAGCTCGGTCCCCGAACCTTGGATAACCAGTGGCGTCCAGCTCGACGATATCCATCCCCACGCCGGCCGGAAACTTCGCGAAGCCCTTCAAGAACGTGCTCCAACCGCGCGCCGACCAGGCCCGCCGACTTGTCACCCGCCCAGCGGCGCTGCCGTAACGCGTCAAGGACGCCCACATTGTCCCCGGCGCGCCCCACGGCTCGCTCCCGACGCCAGGACGGGACCGGGGCAACGCCACCTCACCGTCCCGCAACCCCCCGACCACATCAGCGAGCAAGCCTCCGGTCACCGCCTCGAACCACCTCAAAGCCAATCCGGGCAGTGCGTCGGGCTCCGCAAAACCGTTGAGCTCGATACTCGTCACAACAGCCTCCAGCGTCTTACGCGTCCCGGAGATGCGACAGGACGGTTGCAAGTTCCTG
>NZ_FRBI01000063.1 GCF_900142575.1 Actinacidiphila paucisporea | reverse complement strand
CTCATCACGGTGGTGTAGGAGGAGCCGAAGTTGCCGGGGAAGTTCCCGATGGGCATGCTGGCGCGGTAGATGCTGCCGTTGTCGCCGGCGAAGAACAGGTACATGTTCTGGCCGTCACCGATCAGGGTCTGGTCGATGGGGCCGGTGCCGGAGTTGGGGATGCTGCCGGTGAACAGTGCCTGTGGTGCGGACCAGCCGTTGGGGTTGGTGGGGTCGCTGGAGGTGCGGTAGATGAAGGGCCAGGCGCCCCACTGGTAGGCCAGGATCCAGATGTTCTTGGGTGCGAAGTAGAACAGGGTGGGGGCTACTGCCGACTGGCTCATGCCGGTCTGGCCGGCTGAGGCCATGTCGGACCAGTTCGTGAACGGGGTGAACGCCATCGAACCGTACGAGGAGCCGGATACGTTCGAGGCGTAGACCAGGTGCTTGCCGTTGTAGACCACGTTGGTGAAGTCCTTCAGCGACACCCACCCGTTGGCCGGCTGCGCCAACGCACCTGTCGAGGACCAGTGGTACGTCGACGGAAGCGAGCACGTGCCGCCCGAAGGCGGCGGCGACGAAGGCGGCGGTGTCGTGCCCGAGGACAGGCCGCTCCACTTCTGGTTGCTGCCGCCGTTGCACGTCCAGATCTCCACCGCCGTGCCGTTGGCCGTGCCGCCGCCCGTCACGTCCAGGCACAGCCCGGACTCCTGGCCGACGATCGTGCCGTCGGAGTTCAGCCGCCACTGCTGGTTCGCACCGCCGGTGCAGGACCAGATCTGTACCCGGGTGCCGGCCGTGGTGGCGTGGCCCGGAACGTCCAGGCACTTGCCGCCGTACACGGTCAGCTGGTTGGTGGACGTCAGAGTCCACTGCTGGTTGGTTCCGCCCGAGCAGTCGTAGATCTGCAGGTACGTGCCGTCGCTCTGGGTGGCGTTCGGCACGTCGAGACACCGGCCGGAACCAGTGCCGCGCAAGGCGCCGCTGGTGGCTGCCTGAGCGGGGTTGGCCACGAGCATCGCGGCAACCACGACCACGGCCGCGACCGCGGCGGCGAGCGCCGTGAACAGCTGTCTGGGGGAGAGACTTCCTGGGTGCATGGGGGGCCTCCTCATCCTTGAGTAAGGGGTTCCGGTCGGCACCTCACGGGGCCGTCCGGACTGTCGATGTGGTGCGATGTCGCAGCCGTCCGCGGAGACCGGGCGGATGCCGGGGCCGGACGGGCGTCGCGGACTCGGGATCAGCTCGGCAAGGAACAGCTGCGAAGAGCGGCACGCCGGCGCTTTGCGCGTGGGCGGGACAGCGCCCTCATGTGGGGAGGGGATGCCCGGTCACGCCGTCAGGCACGTCAGCGGAGGGTCTTCGCGCGCGGAGCGGGAAGGCCGTTGCCCGGGACCTGTTAGCGTTAACATTCACCGGCGAGGTGCTGCTCGGGACGGGGAGGGCGGGTCAGGCGGCCGGCGCTGCGGACGGCGGACGCGTCCCATGCTTGGCGCGGCGCGGTGGATCGGGCGCGCCGCAACTTCCTGGAGCCATGTCGACCTCATCTCTTGGCGGTCCGGCCGGGGGTGCGGAACAGCGCACGCCTGTCCGGACGCGGTGGGGGGACCACGAGGGTCTTGCAGACCACGGCGTGACGTGTTGCGTTGTCACGACGTGGCGAGCATGCGAAACGGTCGCAAGTGTGGACCCGTCGAGGTCGAAGGTCAACGCCTCCGGCGCGATAATTCCGGTTGCCCTGCTCAGGCGGACGGTGGTTGCGCCAGGCAGGCGGGGCGGCCGGCTTCTACCTGCGAGCCGTCACATACCGTCGTTTAGCGGCTTGTCGAGCACGCCCGAGGGCCCGCGGCTTCGTGACATCCAGGCGGGGGAGTGCTCCGTCGACGGAGGGAGAGCGGGCGCTGGGATGCGAAACATTCGCCAGGGGAAGCGGAATTCCCGGATCAGGCACCCCGACGTTCCAGCGGCCTCCTCGGCCGTCGCCCGGGTCGGACGCCTCAGTGGTCGGCCTGCGTGCCCCGGCTCTGGACAGCGCGGTGAGTGAACGCTATAAAACCTCCTATCCGTCGACCAGTTGTCGCGGCACACCTCAGGTGGGGCTCGTGCTTACCGCGACAGCCCCTTGGCTCGAAGCGTGAGAGGATCACGGTGTTAGCGCTCACTGCATACGATCTCTCCGCCCGCCGAGCGAGGGGCAGCAGGAGGTTGTCGGAGCCGGGCGCAGAGGGGTTGGCACCGACACGGCGACGGGCTATGTTAGCGCTCACCCTTTCGGTGAACAGTCGGCAAAGGCGCGCAAGGGACCGGATCCCCGGAGCCGGTGCCACTTCGGCACGTCGGAGAAGCCCCAGGGCTCCCCAGGCAGCACACCCCCGTTGCCTGGTGAGCGCACACATCCCGTGCCGGGCGTCGCGACCTTGAACCGACAACGACCGGCACCTCCGCTTCCACTGCTGGACCACCGGCCCTGCCGGTACCCGGACCTCCCCGGCGAAGCCTTCTTTCGTCCGCGCCACCGACGTCACCCTCCCCTGGAACTCCGGCCTCCTCACCCGAACCCATACCGCCTGCCGACCACCCCCCATGCCGCCGGCGCGCGGCAGTTGACCGCGGCTGTCCGTGAGCGAAGCGCGCCGGACCACGACCGGTCAGGCCGCCTCATCCGGACCACTCCCTGCTCGCGCTCGGCGGTTTCGCCGCGCACAGCGCCGGGTGTGAGCCGGGGCCCGCACCAGTTCGCCTGCCGAATTTCCTCGAAGGAGAAGACATGATCGACAGACGCAGCTTCCTCACCGCGAGCGCGGCCGCCTCGGCCGCCGGCATGCTCGCGGCGTGTGCGAAGAAGAACCCCGCCAAGTCGGCCGGCTCCCAGACCGGGAGCAAGCAGATCACCCTGGGCTTCTCCCAGGTGGGGTCGGAGAGCGGCTGGCGCGCGGCCAACACCCAGTCGGTCAAGCAGGCCGCGGCGGCGGCCGGAATCGCTCTCAAGTTCTCCGACGCCCAGCAGAAGCAGGAGAACCAGATCTCGGCGATCCGCAGCTACATCGCCCAGAAGGTGGACGTCATCTCGTTCTCCCCGGTGGTCGTCACCGGCTGGGACACCGTGCTGAAGGAGGCGAAGGCCGCCAACATCCCGGTGATCCTCACCGACCGCTCGGTCGAGACCTCCGACCCGTCGCTCTACGTCACCCTGGTGGGCTCGGACTTCGAGATCGAGGGTGAGCGCGCGGCGCACCTGCTGGAGAAGGTCCTCGCCGGCCACAAGGGGCCGGTGAAGATCGCGCAACTCGAAGGCACCACGGGCGCGGCCCCCGCGATCGAGCGGGCCAAGGGCTTCGCCACGATCATGCACGCGAGCCATCCGGAGTGGAAGATCATCGCCAGCCAGACCGGGGACTTCACCAGGGCGGGCGGCAAGCAGGTGATGGCCGCCTTCCTGCAGGCGCATGCGGACATCGATGTGCTGTTCTCCCACAACGACGACATGGCCATCGGCGCCATCCAGTCGATCCAGGCGGCGGGTAAGACCCCGGGGACGGACATCAAGATCGTGTCCGTCGACGGCGTGCACGACGGGTTCGTGGCGATGTCCAAGGGACAGATCAACGCGATAGTCGAGTGCAACCCGCTGCTCGGCCCGCAGTTGATGGACGCCGTGAAGGTGGTGCACGCGGGCAAGGGCTCGACGCTTCCTCGCTGGATCAAGACCAAGGAGAGCGACTACACGGCAGATCAGGCCGCGGCGGCGCTGCCGAGCCGCAAGTACTGACAGCCGCTCCACGAGGGTCCCCCGGGTCGGGGGACTCCCGTCCACGTCGCGACGATCCCACCTAGGAGCGCTGCCATGGCAGAGCCTCGGCCCGTTCTGGAAATGACGGGAATAGTGAAAGAGTTCGCCGGCATACGGGCTCTGTCGGACGTCGACTTCCGACTTTTCCCTGGCGAGATCCACGCTCTTCTCGGCGAGAACGGAGCGGGCAAGTCCACCCTCATCAAGGTCCTGACGGGAGTTCACCCGCTCGACGGCGGAACCGTCGTACTGGATGGGCGTCCGGTCCGCATCACCAGCCCGCTGCAGGCACAGCAGGCCGGTATCCGCACGGTCTACCAGGAGGTCAACCTCTGCCAGAACCTCTCCGTGGCGGAGAACATCCTGATCGGTCGCGAGCCGGTCAGGGCCGGCCGGATCCGGTGGAAGGAGCTGCGCAGGCAGGCCGCGCAGCTGGTGACCCGGTTCGGTCTCGACCTCGACGTCTCCGCGCCGGTGGGCTCGTACCCGCTGGCCGTGCAGCAACTCGTGGCCATCATCCGGGCGGTCGGTTCCGGGGTCGCGGGCGACGGCGGCGCGGGTTCCGGCACGCGTGTGCTGATCCTGGACGAGCCGACCTCCAGCCTCGACCGCGACGAGGTCGAGGAGCTGTTCGCCCTGATGCGGCGGCTGCGGGAGGAGGGCGTCGCGATCGTGTTCGTCTCGCACTTCCTCGACCAGATCTACGAGGTCTGCGACCGGATGACCGTGTTGCGCAACGGTGCGCTGGTCGGCGAGCACCTGGTCGCCGACCTCGGCCGGGTGAACCTGGTCAAGCTGATGATCGGCAAGGACCTGGACGAGCTGGAGGAACTGAGCGAGCACCACGGGCAGTCACAGGCGGGCGAGACCGTCGTGAAGGCGGAAGGTCTCTCCAGGGCCGGCGCCATCGCCCCGTTCGACCTGGAGGTACGCACCGGGGAGGTTCTCGGGCTCGCCGGCCTCCTCGGCTCGGGACGTACCGAACTGGCCCGCCTGCTCTTCGGCGCCGACACCTCCGACAGTGGCCGGGTGTACTTCGAGGGGCAGCAGGCCGCCCTGCGGGAGCCGAACGACGCGATCGGCAGGGGAGTGGCGTTCCTCTCGGAGAACCGCAGGACCGAGGGCCTCGTTCCCGACCTGACGGTGCGGGAGAACATCATCCTCGCCCTGCAGGCCGCGCGCGGCTGGACCCGCCCGGTGCCCGCGTCGCAGCGTGACGAGCTGGTCGCCAAGTACATCGCGGCGCTGGACATCCGTCCGGCCGACCCAGAGGCGAAGACCGGTTCGCTGAGCGGCGGCAACCAGCAGAAGGTCCTGCTCGCCCGGTGGCTGCTCACCCGCCCGAAGCTGCTCATCCTCGACGAGCCGACCCGGGGCATCGACGTGGGGGCCAAGGCGGAGATCCAGAAGCTGGTGGTGTCGCTGTCCGAGGAAGGTGTGGCCGTGGTCTACATATCCGCCGAGCTGGAGGAGGTACTCCGGCTCAGCCACACCATGGGCGTCCTCCGCGACCGCCGGCTCGTGGCGCGGATGGCCAACGGCCCCGACGTCACTGCCGGGCGGGTCCTGGAGATCATCGCGAGTGGAGAGCATCAATGAGCCTCACATCCCTGTGGCGCGCGGCGACACAGCACCGGCTGTTCTGGCCGGTGACTGCCCTGGTCGCGCTGCTGGTGATCAACGTCCCCTTCACCCCGGGGTTCTTCGAGATCCATCTCAAGAACGGCCACCTGTACGGGAGCCTGGTCTCCATCGTGCTGTTCGGGTCCCCGCTCATCCTCGTGGCGATCGGTATGACCCTGGTGATCGCCACCGGAGGCATCGACCTGTCCGTCGGGGCGGTGGTGGCGATATCCGGCGCATTGGCCTGCCTTGTCGTCAGCAAGCAGGGCAACGAGGACGCAGTGGGCGGGGTGCTGCTGGCCTTCGCGCTGGCGCTCGCCGCGGCACTGGTGTGCGGGGTGTGGAACGGCCTGCTGGTCGCCAGGCTCGGCATCCAGCCGATCATCGCCACCCTGATCCTGATGGTCGCGGGCCGGGGAATCGCCCAGCTCATCACGAGCGGCCAGATCATCACGGTGAACAGTGGCGCCTACTCGCTGATCGGCGGAGGCTACTGGCTGGCGCTGCCGTTCTCCCTCTTCGTGGTGGCCCTGGTGGTCGTGCTGAGCATGGCGCTCACCCGTCGCACCGCCCTGGGACTGCTGGTCGAGGCTGTCGGCGGCAACGCGGAGGCCAGCCGGCTGGTGGGCATCAGGTCACGGCGCATCAAGATCATGGCGTACGTGTTCTGCGGGCTCTGCGCCGGTATCGCCGGCCTGATGATCAGTTCCAACGTGTCCGCGGCGGACGGCAACAACGCCGGGCTGTGGATCGAGCTGGACGCGATCCTGGCCGTCGTGATCGGCGGCACCTCGCTCACCGGCGGCAGATTCCACCTCGGTGGCACGATCATCGGGGCACTCATCATCCAGACCCTGACCACCACGATCTACACCATCGGCGTGCCGACCCAGACGAACCTGGTGTTCAAGGCAGTCGTCGTCATCGTCGTCTGCCTGATGCAGTCCCCCGCCTTCCGGGCCAAGGTGTTCGGCGCTCGCGCCCAGCGGCGCGGCCCCGCCCGGAAAACCCCGGGCGTGCCCGCCGACGCGCCGCAGCAGATGGAGGTGTCGCCGTGAGCGTGCTCGACGGTATCCGAACAGGTGGCGGCAGAGTCCGACTGCTCCAGGACCGGCGGCTGCCCGTCCTGGTGACGGCCGGCCTGTTCCTGGTCATGTTCGGCTTCGGCGCCTTCCGGTACCAGTCCTACGGATTCCTCGACGGCCAGGTCTTCATGAACCTGTTCATCGACAACGGCTACCTGCTCGCAGCCGCTGTCGGCGCCACCTTCGTGATCCTCACGGGGGGAATCGACCTCTCCGTCGGGTCGGTCATCGGCTTCACGACGATGCTGACCGCCTGGCTGGTGGAGAAGCAGGGCCTGCCCTTCCTCCTCGTGGCGCCCATCGCCTTGGGGGTCGGGGCGTTCGGCGGTTACCTGATGGGCTACGTGATCCACCACTTCGAGATCGAGCCCTTCATCGTGACGCTGGCGGGGCTGTTCTTCTTCCGGGGGCTGTGCCTGGTCATCAGCAAGGAGTCGATATCCATCACCGACCCGACGGTGAACAGGCTCGCCCAGACGCATGTCCCCCTGCCCGGCGGATCGTTCCTCTCGATCGCCGCCGTCGTCTCGCTGGCCGTCCTCGCCCTCGCGTACTACGTGTTGCACTACACGCGGTTCGGCAGGCGGGTCTACGCCATCGGCGGGAACGAGCAGTCGGCGCTGCTGATGGGCCTGCCGGTCGCCGGTACGAAGATCGCCGTCTACACCGTCAGCGGTTTCTGCTCCGCGCTGTCCGGGCTGCTGTTCACCCTGTACATCCAGTCGGGCGACCCCTTGCACGCAGTCGGCCTGGAACTCGACGCGATCGCCGCGGTCGTGGTCGGCGGGACGCTTCTCACCGGCGGGTCCGGGTACGTGATCGGAACCCTGTTCGGCGTTCTGGTGCTGGGCCTGATCAAGACTCTCATCCAGTTCGAGGGCACCCTCAGCTCCTGGTGGACGAAGATCGCCACAGGCGTGCTGCTCTTCGCCTTCATCCTGATCCAGCGCACCATGACGGCACGACGCAGGACCTGAGCTCGCCGTGACGGTGGGCGTCGACCGGCGGCAGTTCGCCTGCCGCCGTCCTTCGCCCCGTCACCGATCAACCCGCCACTGATCGTCCCGTCGTCGACTGCCTGTCGCTGACCTCTGCCTTCGATCGAGGAGCCACCGCATGAATGCCGCACCCACCGCCGAGGTCTGGTTCCTCACCGGGAGCCAGGGCCTTTACGGTCCTGAGACGCTGGCGCAGGTT
>NZ_FRBI01000050.1 GCF_900142575.1 Actinacidiphila paucisporea | reverse complement strand
CGTCACACCACCGGCCGTCACACCACCGGCCGTCAGGCCGCCACGGTCGGGCGGCCGGGCCGCCACGGTCGGGCGGTCGGGCGGCGGGTGTCGGGTGTGGTGGTGGGGGCCGGGCCGGCCGGCGGCGTCGGCGGCCGGCCCGGTGGTGTGTCGGGGCCGGCGGGCGGCGTCGCGGCCGGCCCGGTGCGGGGTCACAGCAGGGTGCCGCCGCTGGCGTCGATGAACGCGCCGGTGATCCACCGGGCGTCCTCGGAGCACAGGAACGCCACCACGTCGGCGACGTCCTCGGGCTCGCCGACCCGGTTGAACGCCGACATCGACGCCATCGCGGTGACCACCTCGGGCATCGAGAAGACCGGGTTGTCGTTGCGGGTGATGCCCGGTGCGACGCTGTTGACGGTGATCCCGCGCGGGCCGAGGTGCTTGGCGAAGTGCAGTGCCAGCATCTCCACCGCGCCCTTGGACATCGCGTAGGCGATCTCGTCGGGGTTGGCGGTACGGGTCAGGCCGGAGGAGATGTTCACGATGCGGCCGCCGTCGGCCATGTTCTGCAGGGCCCGCTGGATCAGGAAGAACGGCGCCTTGGCGTTGACCGCGTAGATCCGGTCGAACTGCTCGGAGGTGGTCTCCTCCGGGGAGATCCCGCCCAGCACCCCGGCGTTGTTGACCAGGATGTTCAGCGTGGTGGCGCCGGCGTGCTGGCTCAGCCCTGCCTCCAGGGCCGCGAACAGGTCGGCGACGTCGCCGGGCACACCGAGTTCGGCGCACACCGAGAACGCCTTCCCGCCGCCCTGGCGGATCGTCTCCACGACCGCCTCGGCCTCGTCCTTGCCGCTGTTGTAGTGCACCGCGACCAGCGCGCCGTCGGCGGCCAGGCGCAGCGCCATGGCGCGGCCCATGTTGCGGCTGGCGCCGGTGACGAGCGCGGTCTTGCCCGAGAGCTTGCCCATGTGGTCCTCCTCGATAGGTGTCGTCACAAAAAGGTGGCCGGCCCCGGAGCCCGATCCGGCGGCCCGGCGTTAGCAGAAGCGCGCTCCGTGCACCGGCCGGCACCGGCCGGCACCGGTGGTCGGCGCTGGTGGGTGCTGGGGCGGTGCTGGTGGGTCAGCGGCGGGATTCGGCGTAGGTCTTGGCGTGTCCGAGGGTGGCGCGGCTGTTGGTGCTCAGCGCGTCCTGGACGTGGGCCTTGCCCTCGGCGACGCCGGCGTCGGGTCCGAGGTAGGCGGTGACGTTCTCGGCTTTGAGGACGACGGTGTGCTGGGAGGTGGCCGCGACGCCGGTGGCGGTGGGCTGGAAGGTCCAGCAGCCGGTGTGCAGGTCCATCAGGGCCGGCAGGGTGGTCTGCTTGTAGACGATCCGGTCGTGGGGGAAGCAGACGCGGTAGGACTTGGTGGTGTGCACCGACCCGTTGGGGGACATGGTGTCCATCTCCAGTTCCTGCAGGCCCGGTTCGCTCTCGCCGAGGTTGACGCGCACCACGTGCGGCAGGCGCTCGGACCACAGGTCGGCTTCGTTGATGAAGTCGTAGACGTCCTTGGGGTCGCCTTGGATGTGGACGGTGTCGGCGAAGGACCAGGTCAGCTGCTCGGAGCCGACGACCAGTTCGAGGTTGGTGCGCAGCGCTGCCAGCTCCGAGCGGGAGTTGCCGTCCACGGCCTGCTCGATCCAGGCCAGTCCCTGCGGGTCGTCGCCGATGGCCCGGTAGTCGTGCAGCAGCCGGACCCGGGAGGACTGCGCGGTCAGCGGTTCGATGATCCAGGCGCCGCCCATCGCGGCGACCGGGGGGGTGGAGACCTCCTGGCGGAAGTCGATGCGCAGGGTGTCGGGGTGCAGGGCGCGCTGCGAGGTCCAGTTCTTGGGGGCGCCGTTGGCGGTGGCCCATACGCGGATGCGTTCGTGGCCGGGGCCGTGGCCGGCCTGGTCGACGTGGATGGTCGGCGGGAAGATCCGCGGCCAGTTCTCCACCTCGGCGATGAGCCGGTAGACCTCACGGGCCGGGGCGGCGACGGTGATCTCGTGCTCGACCTCGCGGACGACGGGGGTGTCCATGTGCTCTTTTCCTCCCTGGCTGGGTTTTAGAAGTTGCCCAGGCCGCCGCAGACGTTCAGCGCCTGGGCGGTGATGGAGGCGGCCGCGTCGGAGGCGAGGTAGCCGACCAGTCCGGCGACTTCCTGGGGCGTGGAGTACCGGCCCAGGGGGATCTTCGCGGTGAAGCGTTCCAAAATCGCCTCCTCGGTGGTGTCGTAGGCCACCGCGTATCCCTCGCGGACGCGCTGGGCCATGGGGGTTTCCACATAGCCCGGGCAGACCGCGTTGACGGTGATGCCGCTGGGTGCCAGTTCGTTGCCCAGCGCTTTGGTGAAGCCGACGACGCCGTGTTTGGACGCCGAGTAGGGGGCGCCGAGGATGACGCCCTGCTTGCCGGCGGTGGAGGCGATGTTGATGATCCGGCCGCGGGTCTTGTGCCGCATCCCGCCGGTGGTCAGCACCTCGCGGGTGAGGCGGAAGACGCTGTTGAGGTTGGTGTTGATCACGTCGTGCCACAGGTCGTCGGGGATGTCGGCGGTGACGCCGCCGCCGCTGCGGCCGGCGTTGTTGACCAGGACCTCCACGGTGCCCATCTGGTCGACCGCCGCGGCCACGAAGTCGCGCACCGAGGTGTCCTGGCGTACGTCCAGGGTGCGGCCGGCGACCTGGTGGCCCTCGGCGCGCAGTTCCTTGACGGTGGCCTCGATGCGGGCGGCGTCGCGGGCGCCGATGAAGACCCGGTGGCCTTGGGTGGCCAGCAGGCGGGCAACGGCCAGGCCGATGCCGCTGGTGGCGCCGGAGACCAGGGCCAGTGGCGCCTCGGCGGTGCTCATGCCGCCACCGTCAGCAGTTCGTTGACCGCGGCGATCAGCTCGCGGGGGGTGGCGTGGACCGACAGGACCGCCTCGTCCAGACAGACCTCGTACTCGGTCTCGATCCGGCCGCCGGTCTCCAGGATCGCCAGCGATTCGTAGCCGATCGCCTCGAAGCCCTCGTCGAGGATCTCGCCGTCGAGGTCGACGGCCTCGTCGGCGCCGGCGCATTCGATCAGGATGCGCTTGAGGTCTTCCAGGGTGAACTGCCGAGCGGTCATCAGCGTGTCCTTTCTGTGTGGTCCGGCCCGGCCTGCGGCCCGGTCGCGTGGGGGTTGCGGGCCCGGACCACCAGTGCGGAGTTGAAGCCGCCGTACCCGCGGGCCAGCACCAGGGCGGTGCGCACGGGGGTGGGGCGGCCGCGGCCGGTGACCAGGTCCAGGTCGTAGTCGGCGGCCGGTTCGATGTTGACGGTGGGCGGGATGATCGAGTCGCGGATGGCCAGCAGGGCGGTCGCGGTGTCCAGTGCGCCGGCCCCGCACGACAGGCGGCCGGTCATCGTCTTGGGCGCGGTGACCGGTACGCCGCGCGGCCCGAAGACCGCGCCGATCGCGTCGGCTTCGGCGCGGTCCAGTTCGGGGATGCCGGCGGCGTCGGCGAAGACGACGTCGACCTGGGAGGCGCGCAGTCCGGCGTCGGCCAGGGCGATCTCGATCGCCTTGTGCAGGCCGGTGCCGCCGACGGTGTCGCGGGGGTCGAAGGTGGCGCCGTAGCCGGCGATCTCCCCGTAGATGCGGGCGCCGCGCAGGGCGGCGGCGCCGGCTTCCTCCAGGACCAGGATCGCGCCGCCCTCGCCGGGTACGTGGCCGCGGGCGTCGGCGTCGAAGGGCAGGTAGGCGCGGGCCGGCTGGTCGCTGGTGCTCATCCGGCCGGCCGCCAGCTGCGCGACCCAGCCCCAGGGGCAGATCGTGGCGTCGACGGCGCCGGAGACCATCAGGCGGGTGCCGCCGCGGATCTGCCGGCGGGCCTGGGCCAGTGCGTCCAGGCCGCCGGCCTGGTCGCTGACGACGACGCCGCTGGGGCCTTTCATGCCGTGCCGGATGGATATCTGGCCGCTGTTGACGGCGTAGAACCAGGCGAAGGACTGGTAGGCGCTGACGTGCTGGCTGCCCCTGCTCCACAGTTTGCGCAGCTCGCCTTGCCCGAACTCGAAGCCGCCGGCGGAGCTGGCGGTGACCACGCCCATGTCGTAGCCGTCCAGGCCGCGCGGTTCGATCGCCGCGTCGGCCAGCGCCCAGTCGGCGGCGACCAGCGCCATCCGTGTCATGTGGTCGGTCTGTACGATCATCCGCCCCGTCAGGTGGTCCTCGGCGACGAAGCCCTGGACCTCGCCGGCCAGGCGGGCCGGGTACTGCGAGGGGTCGAAGCGGGTGACCCGCCCGATGCCGGACTTCCCGGCACGGGTGGCGTCCCAGTAGGGGGCGGCGCCCAGCCCGTTGGGAGAGACCACTCCCAGGCCGGTGACCACGGTCGTCGCGCTCACAGCGGCCTCCGCTCGGGGCGGGTGAGGACCATCGCGCTCTGGAAGCCGCCGAAGCCGCTGCCGACGGTCAGCACCGTGTCGGTGGGCCAGTCCCGCGCGGTCAGCGGCACGTAGTCCAGGTCGCATTCGGGGTCGGGGGTGTGCAGGTTCGCCGTGGGCGGGACGACGTTCTCGGCCATCGCCAGGACCGAGGCGGCGATCTCGATCGATCCGATCGCCCCCAGGGAGTGGCCCACCATCGACTTGATGGAGCTGACCGGGACGTGCCGGGCGTGCTCGCCCAAGCTCAGCTTGAACGCCGCGGTCTCGTGCCGGTCGTTCTGCTTGGTGCCCGAGCCGTGGGCGTTGATGTAGTCGATGTCGGTGGCGTTGATACGGGCCTGGTCCAGGGCCACCGAGATCGCCTCGGCCATCTCCAGGCCGTCCGGGCGCAGCCCGGTCATGTGGAAGGCGTTGCAGCGGGAGGTGTAGCCGGCGATCTCGGCGTAGATGTGCGCGCCGCGCCGCCGGGCGCTGTCCAGCTCCTCCAGCACGAAGATCGCCGAGCCCTCCCCCAGGACGAACCCGTTGCGGGTGCCGTCGAAGGGCCGCGAGGCGTGCTCGGGGTCGTCGTTGCGGGGCGTGGTGGCCTTGATCGCGTCGAAGCAGGCCAGGGTGATCGGTGAGATCGGCGCGTCGGTCGCACCGGTGATCATCACCTGGGCCGAGCCCTCCCGGATGACCTCCACCGCGTAGCCGACCGCGTCGATGCCCGAGGTGCAGCCGGTGGAGACCACCGTGGTGGGGCCCTGCGCGCCGACCTTCCAGGCCACCTCCGCGGCGCTGGAGGAGGGCACCAGGTAGTTGTACAGGTGCGGCACGGCGTACTGGTGGTCGACCAGGTCCTGGCGGCCGCCGTCGCTGACGACGCGGTACTCCTGGTCCAGGCCCATCGTCGCGCCGACCGCGCTGCCCAGCGCGACGCCCACCCGGTAGGGGTCCAGGGTCTGGATGTCCAGGCCGCTGTCGGCGACCGCCTCGGCGGTCGCGACGACCGCCAGTTGCGCCGAGCGGTCCATCCGGCGGATCTCCTGCGGGCTCAGGCCGAACAGTTCGGGATCGAAGTCGATCTCGGCGGCGACCTGGGAGCGGAACGGGGTCGGGTCGAAGAAGCTGACCCGGCGGGTCGCGGTGCGGCCCTCGGACAGCAGGCTCCAGAAGTTCTTGACGCCGATGCCGCCGGGGGCCAGCACGCCCACCCCCGTGATGACCACTCGTCGGGTGGACACGTCTTAGCCCTCCCAGCTGTAGAACCGCGTCGCCAAAGCGTCGGCCGGTGAGCGCCAGGTGGCCGGGTCGTAGGGCTGGATGAACGGCTTGAGGTCGTCGCTGATCTTCATGAAGCGGGTGTCGACCTTGGCCTGCTCGATCCGCTCGCCGCCGTCGGTGTCGTCGAAGTCCTGGACGTGGAAGTACAGGCCGCGGAAGTGGAACAGCTGCCGGCGCCGCGTTCCCATCAGGTGCGGCATCTCGGTGCGGTCGAACTCCGCGAACAGCCGGGCCACATCGCCGTCGCCGCCGGGTTCGATCCGGGCGACGATCAAGCTGCTGTGCATATCACTACCCTCATTTCGGTCCGGCCCGGTCCTGGTGCCTGCCAAAGGACCCGGTAGGGGTGGGGAAGGGGCAAGGTCACGCGAACAGCGACCGCATGTGCTGCGGGGAGCGGTTGCGCCCCCACTGGCCGAGCCGCTCCAGCAGCTCCGGGGTCGCCTCGAAAAAGCGGTTGTCGGGCTCGCCCAGCTCCAGCGGCGCCGGAACGAACGGCGTCTGGCGCAGATACGTGAAGATCCGCTCCGCGGCGGCCGCCGGCTCCAGCTCGCCGGCCTCCACCGCCTGGCAGGTGGTGCGGGTGTAGGCCAGAAGGGCACTGAGGTCCTTGCCGACCGGCTCGGGCAGCCCGGGGGTCTCGGTGCGCTCCAGCTCCAGCAGCACCTGCTCGTCACCGCAGGCCTTGTAGTCCCGCAGCGCGTTCTCGATCCGCATCGTCGGCAGGATGCTCGTGGTCTTCCACACCCTGCTCACCGCGTTCCACAGCTCGTAGTGGCGAAAGCCCACGAACGAGCTGTAGACCAGGTCGTCGTGCACGTCGTAGAGGCCCTGCTGGAGCTTGTCGATGTACGCGAACCGCTTCGTGGACCAGTCGCCGTCCCGGGAGGCGGCGATCAGCCGCCACGCCAGGGAGTTGACGACCTCCAAGGTGTTGGTCAGGCCGCGCGAGTACAGGGCGTCGATGAAACCGGCCGCGTGGGAGGTGAGCGTGTAGCGCTCACCGACGGTGTTGGAGGCGGAGTACTGCAGGCGCCCGGTGCTGATCCACGGCCGTACCGCGCGCGCCCCGGTGAACTGCTCGGCGATCTGCGGGAAGCGCCGCAGGAAATCGTCGAACTCCTCTTGCGCGCTGCCCTCGGGCTTGGGGTGGACCCGCTCGTCCAACGTCAGCCCCACACTGCACAGCGTGCTCAAAGCCCCCTCGTGGTTGTCGAAGGGGATCACCCACAGCCACCCGCCGTCGAAGACGTGGTGCAGTGTGCCGTGGTGCCACGGGCTGGGGTTCTTGTGGGCCTGCGCCGCCGAGGCGTCATCGAAGGGCGTGACCCCGACCATGTGCGTGAACAGGCTCCGCGAGTGGTGCCTGGCCCGCGGCGGCTCGTCGCGCAGGTTGAACGCGTCCGCGGTCGGCGAGCGGTAACCGGCCCCGTCGACGAGGTACTTGGCCCGGAACTGGGCGCCCTGCGCCGAGCGCAGCACCACCCCGGTGTCGGGGTCGATGTCGATACCGGTGATCCGGGTGTCCAGACACGGATCGGCCCCGCAGTCCACCGCCAGATTGAACAGGTACGCGTCGGAGTCCTGCCGGAACAGGTGGCACTCGGTGCGCTGCCATTCGGGGATCACCAGCTGGTTGATCTGCTCGGGGCGCTGCGGCCGGCCCTGGACGTGGTAGACGAAACCGAAGTTCGACTTCCTGCCCGACATCGGGCTGACCTTCTCGTTGACACCCCTGAAGGTGGCCAGCGGTGCGATCTCGGGAACCCCGTACCGCTCGGCGATGATCTTCGTCATCGACGAGGTGTAGGGAATCGTCGACTCCCCCACCGCGAACCGCGGATGCGTACCGGCGTCCATCAGCAGCACCTTGACACCGTTGCGGGCCAGTACCGCGCCGAGCATCCCGCCGGCCATGCCCGCGCCCAGGATCGCCACGTCGTAGATCTGGTCGTCCGCCGGCGCCTTGCCGTTGTCTCCCATGATTCTTCCCTCCGCCGTGTGGCTGTCTCGCGAATCCGCTTCAGGTGCGGTAAGGGCGCTTGGCCTTGGCGGCGCGCAGCGCATCGGCCCACCAGACGAGCTGGTCGAGCATGACCTTCGCCGCCTCGTTGCACCCGGCCGCCTCAGGGGCGAAAGCACCGGCGGCATCGAAATGGCTCAAAATCCGCGGGAAGATCGCTATGTCCTTCATGCCCACGCAGTGGAACTCACCCAGGACCTGCCGCAGGTGCTCCACCGCGCGCACACCGCCGGCCATGCTCAGCCCGTAGGTCACAAACCCCACCGGCTTGGCTTCCCACTCGGCGTTGTAATGGTCGATCAGCGTCTTGAGCGGCCCGGGAATACCCCGGTTGTACTCCGGCACGACGAACACGAACGCATCGGCCGCGGCCAGCACCGGCCGCAGCGCGGCCACCTCGGGCGCGGTGGCGTCCAGGTCATCGGGCAACCGGTGGTCGACCAGATCGACCACCTCGGTCACCAGATCGCCGCGCTGCCCGGCCTGACCGGTGAACCACTGCGCCACCTGCGGCGCCAGACGCCCCGCACGCGCCGAGCCGACGACCACGACCACCCGGATCGATTCGGTGGACACCCCATCCCCTCCCTCGCCTCACGCCCCGCCCCGACCAGAGCCCTGGGGGGGAACCCGCCTGAACCTGCGGTGAAAAAAAACCGGACCCCGGTGAAGACCTGGGCCGGCACGACCTGCTCGGTAAAAAAAAGGGGCAGCCCGGGCGCACCGGCCCGGGCTGCAGCCCCCCACGGCGCGCGCCCCGCCCCCCGGGAAGACAAGAAGCAACAGGGGGGCCGGGGTGCGCCGTTACCGGGGGGTGTTCGCGGTGGTCAGGAAGAGGGCACCGGCTGCGGACGCCCGCCTGCCGGCGGGCCGCCGGCCGGCGGACCACCCATCGGACGCCCACCAGGACCCCCAGGCCCCCCAGGACCGCCAGGACCGCCGGGGCCACCGGGGCCGCCGGGGCGGCCGCCGCCGGAGACGGCCTGCAGGGTCCGCATCAGCGTGAAGTTGTCGACCAGGCCCCACCGCTCGGCGATCCGGTCGTCCTCGAAGCGCAGGATCAGCAGCGCATGGTGCTCGACATCCATCTCGGTGGGCGGGATACCCAGGAACGGGCCGGTGTGCTTGCCCTTCATCACCCACCGGATCGCCGAGCGGTCACCCTCGGAGACCACGTCCAGGACCTCGTACTTGATGTCGCTGAACGACCGGTGCTGCATCTCGATGGTCATCTTGAACGACGCCGGGCCGCGCACCGAGTCGTCGTAACTGCCGTGGCTTTGGTAGTCCGCGGTCAGATACCGGTCCGCGACACTCAGGTCCCCCTCGTTGAGGCCCTTGTTGTAGACGATGTCGATGATCTCCCGCTGCCGCTCGAGGCTGGGAATCTCCTTGGTCATGCTGTCCCTTCCTTCCATGTGGTGATTGCCTGTTCTCCGTCTGTGCCGGTCATGACCCGGGCGATCGAACGGATGCCCGGACCGGTGGTCCACACCACCCGCAACGCCAGCCCGTCCAGCCGCCAGCCCGCCCCGGTACGGCGCGCTCCGCCCTCGAACCGGCCGCCGAGATAGAAGTGCGCAGCCGACGCCGGCGGCGGCAGCGACCCGGGGTGCACGTGGATGGCCACCACGTTCCAGGCGATCGAGGCGGTGTCGCCGTCGACCTCCACGGCGTAGTGCGACACGTTGTGGTGGGTGCGCTGCCAGTGCCCCATGAAGCCCCGGGTGAAGTCCTCCACCCCGGCCAGTCCCCGGTGCGAACCGGGCGGGAAGTCCAGCTCCACGTCATCGGTGAACACCGACCGCGCCCAGCGCTCGTCGAAGTCCCCCTCGTCCAGGGCCCGCAGATAGCGGTCCGCCAGATCCGCCAGATCCGCACGGTCCGACAGCCGCCGCACCGCCGCGACCACATCGAACCCCACCGGCGCCTGCGACCCGGCCCGCGCCTGGCCACCGGGCGGTGCCTCGTGCCCGGGCGGTGCCTCGTGCCCGGGTGGTGTGTCGTGTCCGGTGGGTGCTCCCACGGTCGTCACGGCCGGACCGCGGCCGCTTCGCGGGGTGCGCCGAACCAGGCGCGCAGGGCCTCGTCCAGTCCTGCCGCGGTGCCCGGGTCGATGAAGGCGATGTATCCGTCGGGGCGTACCAGGACCGCCCGGGCCGAGGCCAGCGGGTCGTCGGCGGCAAGGCCGGTCAGCGGTGCGGTGACCACGTCGACCCGGTCCGCCCACGGTGCCGCGGCCTCGCGCAGGCCCTGGTCGTCGGCCAGGTCCAGCAGCAGGCCGCGGGCGGTGCGCAGCAGTTCGTAGACGCGCCGGGTGCCCGAGGGCAGGGCCAGTTCCCGGTTGGGCATCCGCTTGCCCAGCACGGGGCTGTCGCCCGCGCCGACGTCGTAGCGGATCTCCAGCCCGGAGACCATGCCGATCAGGTGCTTGGCGACCACGTCGTAGCCCAGCAGCTCGGTGAACAGGTCCCGCATCGGCTGGACCTCGTCCCCCGACAAGAACAGCAGCCCCTGCGCCTGGGTGTTCATCAGCAGCCGCCGGCCGATCGCGTGCCGCTCGGCGTGGTAGGTGTCCAGCAGGCCCTCCGGGGCCCAGCCGTGGACCTGCGCGGCCAGCTTCCACCCCAGGTTCACCGCGTCCTGGATGCTGGTGTTCATCCCCAGCCCGCCGGCCGGCAGGTGGATGTGCGCCGCGTCCCCGGCCAGCAGGACCCGCCCGCGCCGGTACTGCGTCGCCTGCCGCGTGGCGTTCCCGAACGAGCTGAGCCACACCGGCTCGCCGTGGCTGATGTCCTCCCCCGTCAGCCGCTTCCACGCATCGGAGATCTCAGCGAACTCGATCGGCGTGGTGCGCCGCCTGGGCGCGGTCCCGCGCTCGCAGACGATGAACCGCTGCACCCCGTCGGTCGGCGGGGTCGCCATCACCATCCCGCCCGGATACGACTCCCCGATCATCCGGGGACGCACGTTGGTCCCCCGCAGATCGGCCAGGAACATCTCCATCGACGCCCCCGTGCCGGGGAAGTCGAAGCCCATCGCCTTACGGATCATGCTGCGCCCGCCGTCGCACCCCACCAGGTACTTCGCCCGCAGCTCCTCGAACCCGCCCGGCCCGCCGATCTGCGCGGTCACCCCGTCCTGGTCGGCCAGGACCCCCACGCACTCATACCCGCGCCGGAAATCCACCCCGATATCGGCCGTCCAGCCCGCCAGCATCGCCTCGGTCTGCGACTGCGGCAGCGTCTTGCCCGCGAAATGCGCCCCCTCCAGCATCCCGAAGTCCAGCGGCAGCCCACCGAAATGACCGACGTTGCTCACCTCGAACGGCGGCAGCCGCGGCAGCAGACCCCGCTGGTCGAAGACCTCCATCGTCCGGGCGGTGAACCCCAGGCCCCGCGACTCACCGGTCGGCGCGGCCAGCTTCTCCAGCACCGTCACCTCGACACCGGCCAACCGCAGCTCACCTGCCAGCATCATCCCCGCCGGACCGGCGCCGACCACGATCACATCCGTATTCATGGGTACCTCTCGTCACAAATGGGCAACCGGGATTGCGGGACTGGGGACAGGCAGGAACCGCCGCACACACCAGCGCCGGTCACTGGGCCGGCGCCAACTGGGCCGTGGTCTCGGCAGCGATGGAGAAGATCACCGCACCGGCGGCGTCGAAGACCTCCGCGGTGCCGGTGCCCACGAACGCCGTACCGAACAGCTTCGCGTCGATATTGATGATCAGATGGTCAATGCCGGTCACCTCGGTATCACCCGACACACCCGAATCACCCTCGTGCAACCGCTCGGTGATGGTGAACACGAACGTGTCCTCACCGGTCATCTGCCACGTGCCGTGGCCACCGGTCTCCGCGGTGTTCAGATGGGCCGACCCATCGGTGTCCAAGGCGATGGTGAACTTCTCGACCGTGGTGCCATACGAAACCGAACCGGCCCACAGGCCGACCAGCGCGTCGACGACTTGGGACATGACTTCCCCACTTTCTGCAGGTGTCGATGGGTGGGCGTGGGCGCACGCAACGAAACGGCCCACCCCGGCCGAAACCGGCCGAACACAGGAAGGGGGCAGACCGTTTCCACGAACAGGAACATCACACGAAAAGCACCGCACCCGGGGCCACCGGGCCCGCCCGCCCGGCCGGAGCCCGCGCCGCCCGCCCCGGCGCAAGGAACGGGGGTCCGGCGCAGGGCCGGCGGCAGGCGGGAGGGCGGGGGGGGTCGGCGGGGGTGGGGCAGGCGGCAGGGGCCGGCCGGGTTCCGGCGCAGGGCCGGGGGCCGGCGGGGTGTCAGCGGGAGGTGGGGGTGGCGGGTACCGGGGTGGCGATCATCTTGTGGATCAGGGTGTGCAGTTCGGCCTCGGCGGGTGCGCCGCCGAACATCTCCACGATCTCGGCTTGCAGGCGGTCGATCGCAACCGTCAGGAACGCCAGCCGTTCGCGGCCCAGTGCGGTCAGTTCCAGTGCGTAGCGGCGGCGGTCGTCGGGGTCCTGGCCGCGGGTGACCAGGCCCTTGCCGGCCAGTTCGTCGACGATCAGTGCCGCGGCGGGCTCGGTGAGCGCCAGGTAGCGGGCGAACTGCTGCTGCGGGCACGGTCCGAGCCGGCCGATCGCGGACAGTGCGCCGAAGTCCCGCACCCGCATCCCCGCATCGGCCGCCAGGGCGTCCCCGCGCCGCCGCAGCAGGTAGAACACCTGCGTGATCAGGTACTCGGTGCCGACCGTGCTGGGTGTGCGGTCCGGCTCGCCCAGCACGGTGCGCAGCAGCTCGTTGAGCCGGTCGCGTTCGGTGTCGGTCAGGTTCGCGGTGACCAGGCGGTCGCGCTCCAGGACCGAGGACTGCATGTGGGCCAGTGCCGCGTGCCCGGCCTCGGTCAGCGACAGCACGTAGGAGCGGCGGTTGTCGGGGTTGCGGGTACGGGTGACGTAGCCGGCCGCCTGGAGGCGGTCGATCAGCTTGACCATGATGGTCCGGTTGATCTCCAGCCGCTCGGCGAGTGCCTGCTGCGAGGTGCCGTGCCCGTCGGCCAGGCCTGCCAGCACCGCGTAGTCACGGGCCTGCGTACTGCGGTCGGCGGTGGAGGAGACGTGCGAGAACGCGCGGCGCATCAGGTAGGGCAGATACCGGGTCAGCTCCGGTGCCAGCGGGGCGCCGGCCAGCTCAGCGGCGGTACCCCCGTGCGAATCCGGGTCCGCCATGGTCCAACGCCTCCTCCAGGCCGGTTGCGGGCCCTGCTGTCAATCATAGAACGAGTGCGCACTGAGGAATCCCCGCAGCCGCCGTGTCGCGGCGTTCGCGGCCGCGGCGTACCGGTCGTCGGGCAGCAGCGCCTGGTGGCGCACCGCGACCTCGGCCAGCTTGATCGCGTGCTCGTCACCGAGCTCGACCGCCTCGGCCACCAGCTGCCCCGCCGGCACACCCCCCACACCCTGCCCGCCCTGCCCGCCCTGCGGATCGTGGGCGCGCTGCGGGTCGTGGGTGGTGCGGGCGGTGGTGCGGGCGGTGGGGGGGCCGTAGTAGCCGCGGATGCCCGCGCTGCAGTGCCGGGCGGCCAGGTAGGAGGCCCATTGCTGGTCGGCCGGCAGGTGGGGCAGGACCAGCCGTACGGCCGCCGGGCCGGTGATGGCGTGGATCAGCGGCACCGGGTGCCCGGCGGTGGTGGCGGCGTAGTGCCCGCACGCGTCGGCGACCAGCTCGTCCAGCGCGGCCAGTGCCGCATCCGACCCGCCGCCGGTTTCCCTGTCGGGTCCGGCGCTTTCCCCGGCAGGTGGGGCGGGTTCGGTGCGCTGCAGGGCGGCCGCGTCGCGCAGGGAGTAGCGGGCCGCCCAGTAGCCCAGCCCGTGGGCCAGCTCCCGCCGGTAGGCCTCCTCCACCTCGTCGCTGCCGGTGCCACCGGTGGGGGTGTGGGCGATGGCCCGTACCGCGTGGGCGGTGCGGATCACGCCGTGTGTCATCACCCCGGACATCCCCGGCAGCAGGCGCGGCCACCAGCGGGCCAGGACCTGCTGCCAGGGTGCGTCGGCCAGTTCCCGGTCGAACAGCTCCCACCAGTCGGTGACGCGGTCGAAGTCGCCCAGTGCCGGGCGCCAGTCCGTCTCGTCCGAGGCGGTCAGCGGGAAGCGGGGGGTGGGCAGGTCCTTGTAGCGGCGGTGGGCGAGGTTGCCCTCGACCCAGGTGGCGATGTCGTCGGCGTAGCCGAGGGTGGCCATGGCCTCGGCTGCCATCGGCGCGTGGTTGACGAGCATGGTGCCGTGTTCGTAGCCGACGAAGCGCAGCCGTTCCAAAGCGCCGCCCATGGCATCGGTGTACGTCAGTGCGGTCATCTTCGGTCACGCTCCCAGCGCCGATGGTGTGCCGGTGGCCACCCCCGGGGTTGTGGGGGGTTGTGCCTCAGGCTTTCTGTGCCTGCGCCGCGGCCTGTTCCTGGGCGTCGGCCTGTGCTTTGGCGTTCGCTTGGGCTCGCCCCTGGGGGGTGTCGGCGAAGGGGGTGATGGTCAGCCAGGCCACGATGATGCCCACCAGGTACAGGGCGACGGCGACTTTGAAGCCGGCGGTGTAGCCGTTGACCAGGGCGTCGGGCAGTGCGGTGCCCTTCGCGGCGTGCTGGGTGGTGGTCGCGGCGACCGTGGCCAGTCCTGCCAGGCCCAGGGCGCCGCCGATCTGGCTGCTGGCGGTCAGCAGCGAGGAGCCGATGCCGGCCTCCGAGCTGTCGATACCGCGCACCCCGATGCCGGTGGCGACCACGACGGTCGCCCCCAGGCCCAGGCCGGTGACCAGTGAGGCGGGCAGGACCATGCCGTAGATGCTGGAGTGCACCGTCAGGAACGCGAACCAGCCCGATCCGGCCGCGGCGATCAGCAAGGCCAGCGACAGGGCGACCCGCTCGGGGGTGCGGGCCAGCAGCACCGGGCCGACCCCGCCGGCGGCGATACCGAAGCCGATCGCCAGCGGCAGGTACATCAGCCCCGTCCGCAGCGCGGAGTAGCCCAGCACCTGCTGCATGTACAACGTCAAGAAGAAGTACGTCGCGAAGCTGCCCGTCGACATCAGCAGCGTCACGATGTTCGCACCCGTACGGCCCCGGTCGGAGAGGACCTCGCGGGGGATCATCGGCAGCTCGCTGGTGCGCTGGATGACCGCGAACGCGCCCAGCAGGACCACCGCGGCGATCAGGCCGCTCACCACGACCGGGTCGCTCCACCCGTGCTCGGCGACCCGGTCCACGGCGAAGACCAGCGACCCGGCGCCCAGCGTCGCCGCGACCGCACCGGGGATGTCGATCCTGGTGCGTTTGGCGGGCTCGCCCTCGTTGAGCGCGTTGACACCGGCCAGGACGCCGATCACGACGGGCACGTTGACCAGCAGCACCCACCGCCAGGAGGCGTAGGTGGTCAGCACACCGCCCAGGACCAGGCCCAGCACCGAGGCCAGCCCGGTCACCCCCCCGTACAGGCCCAGCGCCTTGGTACGGGGCTTGCCCTCGGGGAACGTCGCGATCAGCAGCGACAGCGCACCGGGGGTGGCGACCGCCGCGCCGACGCCCTGGATGGCACGGAAGGCGATCAGCGTGCCGCCGTTGGGCGCCAGGCCCCCCGCCAGCGAGGCCGCACCGAAGAGCACCAGCCCGGCACTGAAGACCCTCTTACGGCCGTAGACGTCACCGACCCGCCCGGCGACCAGCAGCAGCCCGCCGAACGTCAGCGAGTACGCGTTGATCACCCAGTTCAGGTTCGACAACGAGATGTGCAGCGCGTTTTGGATCCTCGGCAACGCCACGATCATGATCGTGCCGTCCAGCACGACCATGAACCGCGCCAGCGCGATCACCCAGGTCGCGACACCGAGCCGGCGCCCGTCGGCGGGCGGATCCACGGCCGCCACGGGCGGGTCGGTCGCGGCTCCTTCGTACTGTGACATGCGGGGGTTCCTCCGGGGGCTTGAAAAACGATCAGCCGGTGGTACCGGCTGCCGGCGTCCAAAGAGAGAGCCGGTCGTAGGCGGCCTTCCATTCACCCTCGTACTTGGTACGGCCCCAACCGGGAAGCCGGCCCAGCACGGTCTCGACCCAGTCCGCGGCCGCGTCGTCCAACAGCCAGGGCATGTAGGTGCCCACGTCCTCGCCGACCTTCTTCAGGTGCACCGCCGCGAAGTGGGACCACTCCTCCTGCGTCAGCGTCGAATCGACCAGGGACAACCCCTCGGCCTCCTCGTGCTGCAGATGCCCGCGCAACGAGGTGTTCAACTCCGCGACCAGGTCACCCAGCCGGCCCGGACCGCCATCGACATCGGCCAACGCCAGGTCCATCGACGCCAGCAGCGGATCTATCGCCGCGTGCTCGGCCTCCATCGCATGCAGCAGCGCCACATCCTGGCCACCGGCCAGCCGCTGCTCCATCAGACCCCACACCGTGTCGTCCTCAGTGGTGTGATGGATCCCCAGGTACGTCTTGAACAGCTTCCACCCCAACGCGGTCCGCATGACCGTCCGCGGGTCGTCACTGACGTCCTCCGCGACCTTCGCAATACGGTCCAGCTCCCGCCGGAACGCATCATGAATGGTCAGCATCATCGTCATGTCCAGCTTGTACTCGCCGCCAGTCATGTCCAGCTCCCCTCTCTCCACACCCCACGCTACCGGATACTCCGGCAACCATCAACAACCAAAACTAATGATGCCCCGAACAGCGCAAACCCGTAATGATCAAGATCGATAAGAAGTTCCGACACCCACCCCGCACCCCACCCGAACCCCGGCCACCCCGGACCCCGGCCCGGACCACACCCCGGCCCGGACCGGACCGGGGAATCGGACGGACGGCCGGATCAGGCCGGCCGGTGCGGTCGGTGCGGTCGGTGCGGTCGG
>NZ_FRBI01000052.1 GCF_900142575.1 Actinacidiphila paucisporea | reverse complement strand
CCCAGGGCGATTGCAAAGTCTGATGATCTTGGATTGGTGCTGGTCAGTTGAGTCCGAGGAGGGTCAGTGGCCGCTCGAAGGGGCGGAGGGACATCTCGCGGAGTCCGGCGGCGATGTTGGTGTGGCCGGCGGCACGGAGCTGGTTGATGGCGAAGCTGCGGAGGGTGGCCATGTTCTCCGGTCCGTGTCCGGTGCGGACCTTGGAGGCGTCCTCGTGGGAGGCGGTGTCCCGCACAAAGTGCAGTCGGTTTTCGATCACCCACTGTGACCTCACGACCTTCGCGATGCGCTCGGGAGTGGCCTGGCGGCTGGTCAGGTCGGTGATGACGTAGACGGTCTCGCGAGTGCGTTTGCCGGTCCGGGCCGAGGTGCGGTGGCGCACGATCTTCGCGACCTGGGCGGCGTGCGGGAAGTTGATGCCGAGGTCGGTGACGGTCAGTGCCTGTACGACGCGGGTTTCCAGGCGTCCGTGGCCGGTGGAGCGGTCGCGGTCGTAGAACTTCGCTGTCGCTTCGCCTCAGGGCAGAATCCGAAGCTGCTCGTGCAGGCCCTTCTGGTTCTTCTTGACGGTGAACGCGTAGTGCGCTTTCTTGGTCTCCACCAGGTAGCGGGCGTGGTCACGGTGGGTGTGCAGGGCGTCGGCGGTGACCGTCACCCCCGGTCAGGTTGTAGGGCTCCAGCAGCGCGGCGAAGCAGGTGATCTCATTCGTCTTGTCCGGCACTCGCAGTTGGGTGACTGTCATGCCCGTGCCGGTCATCGCCGCGAGCAGGTGCGCGGCCGGGGTGTCCGCATGGCGCGAGCCGCGTGCGCTCTTGCCGTCCACGGCCAGGGTGTTCGTGCCAGCAGGGTCGTATCCCAGCAGGTCGGCCAGTCCGCCGGGGCAGGCGCGGTTGATCAGGCGGCGGATGGTGGCCGGGCTTGGTGCCAGGCGGACACCGAGCGCCGTCACGGTGCGGGCGCCGAGCCGGGCGGGGGTGTCCTGTGGGGCGTTGCGCGCCCACTGGCCGATCGCGGCGAAGGAGCGGGCCCCGGCCACCACGGCCGAGCAGGCCACCAGCATTACGCTCACGAACGGGTGACGCTTCCCGCGCCGGTGCCGTGGATCGGCCAGCGTCCGCAGCCGTGTCGCCAGCGGCCCGGTCACACGATGCTGACGCTTGGGCGACTTGATCAGGCAGACGGTGGCAGACTGACGGCACATCGAAGCTCCGGTTGGCGCAGGCGACTTGGCAAGGTCACCCGCATCAACGGGAGCTTCGTTGCGTTGGTAGCGCACCCACGGGACATCGTCACACCGCCGTGACCAGCACACCTACAAGATCAACCCGACTTTGAAATCGCCCTGGTCTTGCTGTCTCCGGAAGAAGCCGAGATCAGCAGGTCGGGTGACCCGGCGAGGTTAAACAAAGAGTTTAGCGACGGGATCTCTTGACCGGAACGGGGACGGAGCGACAACGGACCCATCTCGACAACTGCATCGGCCTTCGGACAGCATCCCCGAGCATGCCCGCTGATCACACTGCCGCACCGGGAAACACCAAGATCACCGACAGAGGTCAAGCTCAGACGACTAGCTCTCGTAGCGTTTCTGACAGTCCGGCGAGCTCGGCGACGTACTCGTCACCGAGGATTGCCCGTGGCTGGCTGGGGATTTCGGTCGCGAGCAGGACCGGATCTTCGCTCGAATCGAGGGAAGAGAACGGGTCGTTGTCGGTCAGGTCCTCGACGCCGGCCATGATCGCCTGGAATGGGGCGCCCGCAGCCTCGCCGTGCAATTGCTGTACTTGCTCTAGGGTCACGTCGCTCCACGCCAGATTATCCTGATTTTCCAACCATAGCTGGTTGACGGTTCCGGCGAGCACGGTGATCGTGTCCTGCAGGTATGCGGCGGTTTGCGCGTTGAGGCGGACTGCCTCGGCCTGCCTGTTCGCGGCGTCGGCATCGTCGGCCAGGACCGCACCGTCGAAGCGCTCGAGCGACACGAGCATCGCGCTGAGCGCGTCGGAAAGCAGCACATGGTTGGCCACGAGGCGGTGCACCGTCGCGTGCGGTTCCTCCGTGGGCACCGCGTCCTCCAGTAACCGGGCGGAGCTCTCGGTCACCTGCTCGAAGTCTTCGCGCGGCGGGTCGTTCGCGATGCGCTGGTACCGGTTGCCGATGAACCACGCGGCAAAGCTGCCCACCCCAAGAGTGGCGCCGACCCAAACGCCCGCGAGCGCCCCGACGCCGGTGGTCACGCCAGCGGCCGTGACCACCACGCCCGCGGTGCCCAGGACGACAGCAGTGTCGTTGGCGGTTACGGCGACGTTCGCCGCGGCGGCCTTCGCCTGCTGGCGCTTCTCTGCACTGACATCCGTCATCCGATTATTCCTTTCATGATCTACGCCAGGGAATGTACCGTTGTATTGTCCAGTCCTGGCGGGCACTATGCGGCGACTTTCGGTGAAAATATCTGTCGGCGACGCTTGATGTGAGCCGATTCCGGCGGGTGAAAAATGGTTCTGGATCACTTTCCGTGCCGGAGCAACGGAGGGTCACCGGCTCGGCGATCATGAACGCTCGTGACTGACGGCCTGCCCCAAAGCCTCTGGCTCCACCAGACCACCGACGTCGCAATCAGCGCCGTCACCATCACCACCAACCGGTCACCGTCCACGCCGCCACGACCAGGGTCATGCCGCGTGGAGGACGCGCTTGCGCAGCAGGTCGAAGTTGGCACGGCCGAACATCTGACGCTTGATCATCTTGATTTTGTTGTGGCCCTCGACGGCGCCGGAGCTGTGGCGCAGGGTCAGCCCTGCGACGACGGCATCGGGGCGCGTCGTCGGCATCCAGCCGGTCGGGGTGTCGGGTGATCCAGGCGGCCACGTCCCGCACGGAGGGCTTGCGGCGGGGCGGGTCCTGGTGCGGGAGCGCTTCGCGGAGCCGGTGGACGTAACGGCGGACGACCTGCTCCTGCCCTGGGTATCCGCGCTGGCGGAGTTCCTCGAACAGGCCGCGTGCGACGGTGCAGCCCTCGGCATAGCGCTGATCGAGGTAGGGCTTGTAGGGGTCCAGGATGCTGGTGCGGCCGGTCCACTGGCCGACCAGCAGCTCGTCGGGGTCCTTCGCGTTCGCCAGCCGGCGCACGGTGTTGCGGGCGAGGCCGAGCCGGCGGGCGATGGGGCGCAGGCCGACACCGTCCTTGACCAGGGCGTCAACGGCGGCGTGCTGTTCGCGGACCCGGTCCGAGAGCCGTCCGGTCCGGCGGGGCCCGGCGGTGACGGGCGGCACGGACACCGACGGGGGGCGCCCGGCAGGCGGAGAGGGTTCGGGCAGCAGGGCGCGGTGCTGGAGGACGGTCTTCTCGACGGCTTCGGCCAGGTTTTTCCACAGGTGGAAGCGGTCGGCGACGTGGATGGCGTCCGGGGCGCCAAGGCGTGCGGCCTCGGCGTAGGAGGCGGAGCGGTCCCGGCAGATGACCTTCACTCCTGGGCGGGCGGCCAGCCAGGACCGGACGGTTTCAACGGTGCGGTCGGGCAGCAGGTCGATCGGGCGGCGGGTCCCGATGTCGACCAGGATGGTCGCGTAGACGTGGCCCTTGCGCAGGGCGAACTCGTCGATCCCCAGAACCCTCGGCGCTGGCGGCTCGGCCTCTGGGACCGCGCGTATCAGCCTGAGCAGGGTGGAGCGGCTGGCCGGGACGGCGAAGGCTTTCGCCAGGCGGGAGCCGGCCCCGCCGGCCGGCATCAGCCCGAGCCGCTGCAACGAGACCTGGAGCTGCTGACTTCGCCTCCCGTACCGGAACGTGACACCCTCGACCTGCTCGACGAACGTCACCCGCGCGCATGCTTGCTGCCGGCAACGGAACCGGCGAACCCGTAAATCGATCACGACCCGGCGCTGGCCCGCCGCACTGTCGTCAAGACGGCGCACACAGCTGCTGTGAACGCGGCCCGAGGACGTCCCGCACGAAGGACACACCGCCTCTGCCCTGGTCGGGGCGGCGTGGACGGTGACCGGTTGGTGGTGATGGTGACGGCGCTGATTGCGACGTCGGTGGTCTGGTGGAGCCAGAGGTGAACGCGCGATTTCGGGGCGTCCCGGCCGTTGGGCGAGGCGGTACTCCTGCGTGGGAGCGGGGACAGCGGGGTGGTCGCCTTCGGGACCAGCGGCCTGTTCGGACGAATCGGCATTGACCTGGCTTCGCGTCGCGTGGCGCACGTCTCCACGAGCGGGTCCTCGATCGACCGCCAATCACGTGAACAGAGACCCGGGCCTTCCACCGGTGCGTCGGGGCTGTGACCGCCCGGTTCCCGTTCTACGAGAAGGGCGAGGAGGAGAGGTTCCAAGATGCGGAGGACGAGCTTCGCGTGCTGTCGGCTCCAGCACCAGCTTCAGCGCGGGCCTGGACGACCCGGTCGGCGAATCTCCTCAGACGACGGGCAGGGAGACCTCGTCCAGGTACACGGTGCGTTCGGTCAGTTCATGTACGGCGTCGATGATTCCTGCTGCCGTCGAGGGGAGGTCCTCGGCTTCGCGTACCACAACCCGCAGCCGGCTTCCGTCCGCGGGTACCGGGATCGGCGGCAGTGGCTGGTTGGTCTGGCCGGCGGCGGTCGCGCCCGGTACCCGTACCCACGCCGGGAAGGCGGGCGCGGCCGCGGTGTTGAGGGCGGTCAGGTCGACCGGTGTGCCGTCGTCGGCCGTGTCGCACCGTTCGAGGACGGCCACGACCGTGTTCGGCTTGTTGCCCTCCCGACTGAGTCCTTTGAGGAGGACGTGCAGCCCGTCGCCGTCCTGATGCACCTCAAGTGTGCGGTCCGGGAGCACTGGCACGATGTCGCTGCGGGCGACCGTGGACAGGTTCAGGCCGTCTAGACTTTCGCGTTGGAACCTTGCCAGCGCCAGGTGGGTGAACGGCGCGTACGACGTCTGTGCGGCTCCTGGCATGCCTATGTCGGCGTACCAGCGGCCGTCGTGCCAGAACACCGGGTAAGGCAGCGCCCGCACCGTCGTACCCGTCTCGACCAAGACGACGTCGAGCGAGTCGAGGGCATCGCCGAACATGGTCTCGGTCGCCAGTGCCTGGGGTGACGGTGTCGGATGGATGGGGTCCCGGTTGAGCCACGAGACCAGTGGCCGCACCTCCGCCGGCACCGTGTCCTCGGTACCGGGCCAGACCAGCACGGCCACGCATTCGCCTTCCCCCGTAATGTACCAAGGGTGGTCCAGTTCGACCCGCAGCCGTCCGCCTGACCGCGTACGCACCAGACCGCCGCCCGGGCGGGAGGTGTCCGACCAGGAGAAGGCGGGTACCGTCGCAAGTACATGTGGTGGAGCGGGGCGCGTGCTGCTCTTGACCGACACCGGTTCGAGGGTGGTCGACACTGTGAACGCGCTGTCGTCGGCCGGAGTGAAGTAGGCACGGTAGCGGCTGATCGCGGACGCCGTGTAGCGGATCATCCGGTGCTTGGTGTCGCCGAACTCCTGGCGGATCTCCGGCAGCGCGGTCGCCCCGTAGGCGACCGGTACCGCGGGCACTGCCACCGACGCGTCGTGTGAGGTGGCCGTGTCGTCCCACTCCTGCCAGTCCGCCATCAGGTTCAGCTGGGCGGTGCTCTCCGTGTGTAGCCCGAGGAGGGTGTCGTGCGGGTGCAGGACGGCGTAGCTCGCCCCGGCCGTTCGCGACGTTGTCAGTGATCCGGACGGCGCGTTGATGGGTTTGCGCACGGCGTGGACCAGTTCGATCTGCCGGGGCGGGTTGACCATCGGGTGCCGCCCCACGACGGCCAGTTCGGCGGCTCCGGCTGAGACGAGCGCACCGATGGCGAACCAGTCGAGGTGGTCCCGCAGGATCGTCGAGGACACTTCGGCGACGACCCGGTGACCGGGCGGCACGCTCACGCGTACCGTGGTGGATTGGGCGTCGTCGGCTGGGCTGACTGCGGCGCCGGATGCCAGCCAGCTCAGCCGGAGGTTGTCGCCCGGAACCAGTTCGAGGTGCTTGGGTTCGTGGTCGGGCCAGGCACCGGCCCATGGCCGGGCGTCGGTGACCGCCTGGGCCGGTCCACCGGGCTGCGGGGGCAGGGTCGCGGCGACCCCGAGCGCCATCGGGTCGGGCAGCGTGGAGGCCGGATCGACGCCGCCGGCCCGGGTGGCTCTCGCCCAGCCGGTCTCGTTGTCGACGCTGAGCACGCCGTGCTGCTCGGCGAGCTGGAACGTGGTGGCGGGTGGTGTTAACGACCGGCGGGCGTTGGCCGGGTAGGTGGGGTCATCGGCGAACTCGGCGGTGCTGAAACCGTCGAGGCCCGGCGACGAGCGGATGACCAGCTGTTCCAGACCGCCGCCCGGGCCAAGCACGTGCGGATCGACGTGTATCTGCCCGGGGTGGTCAGGGTCTGGCACGAGCAGCCCGTCGGGAAGGGTGACCTCCGGCGGCGGCACCGGCTCGTACCGGGTGTAGGAAGTTTCGGCGGTGGGGGAAGCGGCCGCGTCCGGGTCGTCGACGAGCAGTCCGCCGCCGGCCATGTCCACCACGCGCATCCGCAACTGGTACGCCGTGCCGAAGCGCAGTTCGGGCAGCGACTCGGGGGCGACCTCGAAGTCCATCGTGAACCGGTACGGGATGAGGGCGCCAGCTGCGTCGGTCGGTTCGCCCACGGCGGGCAGCCCGTCGAATGCCGGGCGGGGCACGGCGAGGCTCCAGCCGCTCCAGCGCGCCACGATCTCGTCGGCACGCAGGGCGCCGGAGGCGTCCTTGACGGCCGCGTGCGGCTTCAGGTGGCCCTCCTCCAGGATCTGTCCGGAGCCGATGGGCATGCCGTCGACCTGGTAGCGGGCCAGCCTCGTGTGCAGGGAGTACCACGTGTTGCTCTTCTGCGGGCGGACGTCGAGCCGGTAGCCCAGGACCAGGTCCTCGGCGGTGAACACGTGCTCGGCCAGGGACCCCGCGGCCGTGTTCGCCCGGCCGCGGGCGGACCTGTCGGAGAGCTGCCCTGCTCGGTCCACCCGGGCCAGCTGCAGCCCCGCCGATCGCAGCGCGGGCAGCACAGTCGCCGGCGCAGCCTCAGGGTCATCGACCACTGCGTGGGCGGCCTGGGTGAGCTTGCCGACGGCGCCGTCGACGTCCACGGTGACCACGCGCCATTTGCTTGCATCCGACAACGCCACTTGCCCGGCGGTGATGTCGCCGGCGGGGGCTGGCAGGAAATGGACCCGCTCTGCGTCCAACTGGTACGCCGTCCAGGGGGATTCAACCGGGATCGGGGACTGGGGCCAGCCGACGCGTACCCGCGCGTGTGGTTCGCTGGCGCTGACCGGCAGGTCGGCGGCGATGAGTTCGAGTTCGAGGATCAGCCCAAGGGCCTTGAGCACGTGGGGGTGCTCCCGCAGCAGCGACGTGGCACGATGGAAGTCGACTGCAGCGAAGGCGGGTGCGCCCGGTGCCGGCGGCGCCGCCGCGGGCGTGCGGTGCCAAGCAGCCAACTGGCCATGGGCGACGCCGGGGTCGGCGGGACTGTTGCCAGCGGCGCGGTAGGTGGCGGTGATGTCGTCGGCCTGCTGCAGCGTGTCGTTGACCGCAGGCTTGGGAGGAGCCTCCGGCGGCTGCCACGGGTTCACCGTGATGCCGTGGCCGAAGAACCCGCGCCAGATGGTCGAGTCGGCAAGGATACGCAAGCGGCACGTCAACGGAGACAGGACGGCGTCGCCTAGCTGGACTTCGACGACCGGTGCGGCCTGGGCGAGCACCGCCGGCCAGTCCTCCATCGCGGTGCTGGCGAGCTGCTGCTGCAGGCGCGGCACGATGAGGACCCGCAGCACGGCAACGTTCGCAGCACCGGGCCGCACCTCGATACGGCCTCCGGGGACGGCGATCCAGCCGAGCACGCTCATCACACGGATCCCTTCGCGAACGCGGCGCGGTAGCGCTGCCACTGTTCTGGCATGCCGCGGCCCGCTCTGTCCGGAGGGTTCACCTGGCTGTGCCGTTGGCGCCGGACCGATGATCCGCCGATCAGCTCCCACTCGCCCGTGTCGAGCTCGACGGATTCGCTGAACAGCGTCAGGTCGATCTCCAGCACCAGGGTGGCGCGGCCGGTAAGCTTGTCGGTGTGCTCGTCGTGCACGTAGGTCAGTGCCACGCTCACCTCGATGGACACCGTGACCAGCCCGAATACGCTCACGCTGCCGCCGAAGCGTAGGTATCCGCTCCACGCGAACTGGTCGCCGTTCTTCACCATACGGATGCCGCCCATTGCGTGCACCTCACCGCGGGCGACGACGAAGCTCATCGACAGCGACGCGCCGAACTCCAGATCGACCTCCAGCCGGCGCAGGCCAGTCCGGTCGATCAGCACGTCGACGTAGCCGCCGCCGCCGAACATCAGGACGCTGAGGTTAAACGGCTTGTCCCGGCTGGCGAACGCCAGCCCGATGCTGACCGCCCGCCCGTCGAACGGCACGTCGACCCCGGCGCGCAGGACCAGGCCGGTCAGCTGGAACACTCCGGTAGTCACGTCCGGCACGGGCAGCACGTAGGAGGCCGTAACCCCGCCCGGTGAGGCACTGATGTGCGGGCCGGAACCGCCGAGGTCCACCGCCTTCTGCAGGTCTTCAAGCAGTTTCAGCGGCCCGAAGAACCGGGCGTCGACGCCTTTGACGTCCAGGTTCGGTGCTCTGTCGCCGATCTGTTCGAACCGGATGCGGTCGAAGGAGACCATCAGCAGCTGTGCCTCGGTCGGGCCACTGTCGGATGGGACGCGGTCGGGAAGGGCAAGTGCGACACCGGCCAGGGTGCACGTCACCTTCGGCTGAGCGGTTCCCAGCTCGACGGTGATGTCCAGTGTGGAGTCCGGACAAGTCACAAAGGGGCCGCTGTCCGTCTGCAGCTTGACACCGGACCAGGTCATCGTGACCTTCGGCGGCAGACCCGGTTGATCGACCGTCAGGATCTGCGGAGGTGCGGTCAGGTCGGCCGAGCTGATCAGGTCCGCGAGTGTGAAGCCGAGCAGGGTAGCGCCGTCGCCGAGGATCTTCTTCGGGTCCAGCGTCCCGGCTGTGCGGGCAAGTATCCCGGCCACGTTGACCGGCCCATACGTGCGCGAGATGCCGTCGGCGACGATGTCCGGTGCGCAGATGCCTCCGCTGCGGGCCGTGTTGGACGCGAACGTCGTGGCCAGCGAGGGCAGACCCTGCGGAACCTGGAACGGGATCTCCAGGTCGGGTGCCGACTGCAGCAGGGCGCGCGTCAACGCCAGCCGCAGCGGAGGCTGGTCGGCGCCGAGCAGCGCGCGTACGGCCGGCAGGTCGGCTTCGAAACCCCAACGCTCTGGCGGCGGCTTCTCGCCCTCGCCAGCGTCCGGTGGTGCGCCAAGCCGGGGCCAGAAACCGTCGGTGTGCGGCGCGCCCACGATGTGCAGGCGCCGCACCTGGCAGACGTCGGCGGACCGCGGCGGGCGGCTCCGCACGAGATCGACCGGCGTGCTGCCGACGTCCACGATCCCGTCCCCGGCGTCGGCCCGATACGTGCTTGCCAGCCCGGTGAGGATCTCCCCGTCGGCCAGCGAACGGAACGCCGGGGACAGCAGGCCCTCCGGTTGGTCGATGTCGGCCACGAAGATCAGGGGCAGCTCGACGTGCAGGTCTCCGAGGCGGCCGGCGAGGCGAACCGGAAACGGCAGGGGCCGCTGACCGAGGTGCGGGGTGAAGAACACGCCGACCGGAGCGACGCCGCCGAACGACAGCGCAGCGAGCTGAGCGTCGACGTGCTGCATCTGCACGAGCACCGCCAGATACCTCTCGGCGGCCAGCGCTCGGGTGAGGACCGTGTCGGGATCGTCCGGGTCGAGCGGATCATCCGGGTCCAGCGCCTCACCGGCGTCCTCGGTCAGACCGAAAGCCAGGTCCTCGGTCGGAGAGGTCCCGCCACCCGGGCCCATGTCGCCGTAGAGCTGCTTGTACAGGGTCCTGGCCTGCGCCCCGATCTGCTCCTGGATCAGCTCCAGTCTCTCGCGATCCGGCGTCGGAAAGGTCTTGCACGTCCACTGCGGCCCGTCGAGGCCCTCGACGTAGGTGCCCCCGATCTCGACCTCGGCGAACGGGAACGCCGCCCGGGCCGCGGCGTCGTCGGGCTCTCGGCGCAGCGGCTCGGTCACCCGCAGGCTGGTCGTCTTGCGCAGGTGGGCGATCGCGCCCTCAGCCGTCGACTCGAAGACCCGCTCGGTCAGCTCGACATACTCGGCCCGGTGCCCGAACGGATACAGCACACCCTCGATCGTCACGCGTACTCGCTGATCCCGGCCGAGCACGGTCAGTTGCTCCCAGGCGAACCCGGGCCACGTTCCGGCCGCGGCCAGGGTGCCGCCGATCGCGCTCAACGCGAGCCGGTCGATGCGCGCGGTGGGCTTCTCCACCAGGATCCGGGTACGCGTACCGCCGGTGAGCGGAACCGGGAACGGGTCGGAGGAGTCCGCTCCGAGGGGATGCAGCACGAGCCCGGCCGCGGAGCCGGCGGTGGCGCCGTCGGCACGCAGTTGGGTCTGCCACAGCCCGACCGTGCCGACGACCGAAGCAGCCACGTCGGCCGGATGCCCGCAGCGCACGGCAGTAGCCGCGTGCGGCGACAGAACCAGCCCGTACGGGATCTCGATCGCACTCGCGCCGTCCAGCAGGCCGTCACCGGAGCGCACCGTGCCGCGCCGCAGCGCGTCCAGGATGCCCTCGGTGGTCAGCGGCACGGCCCGGCCATCGTCGAGGTCGATGACGATCCGGCTGGCCCCGGCCAGGGCCGCGCGCCAGGCCGAGAAGCCGCCCGTGGCTGCCGGGGCCAGGCCGGGCGCCACGGGGCCGGCCGCCGGGACAACCTCCTCGGCCAGGTGCTGCGGTGGGAACAGCACGGTCAGGGATCCGGGCCCGCCGGTGAGCTCGGCAGGGCCGTCCGGCGCGGTGCGCACCTGGAACCCGTCCCATCGCACGCCGAGCAGAACCAGATCGCGGGGCCGCACGAGCAGCAAATCCGGGTCGATCGGCGCCGGGGTGAACGTGACCGGCGGCGGATCGGGTTCGGCCAGTGCGAGGCCCTGGAGCTCCCACATTCCGGCGACCGGCTCGCCCATGCCGTGGTCGGGATCGTTGCGGAAGAGGGCGTGGGTGAAGCCGCCGTCGGCCTCGCGGTGGAGGACCTCGAGCGTGTCCTCCTGAACGGACCAGGCCGCGAACGGTGTGGCGGACCGGCTCACCTCGCTCGGGCCGGACCAGCCCTCCGGCGACTCGAAGGTCCACTCCACAATCCGGTTGTCGGTGGCACGGGCGAACAAGGTCAGCCGGTTCAGCCCGAAGTCGACGAGCCGGATGTCGGCGGTCACGGTGACGCCGTTCATGTCCAGCCGCTCCTCGGCGTCGAACCAGCGGCTGCCGTTCCAACCCCAGTGCACCGGTACGCCGCCCGATCGGACGGCGAAGACGTCCAGCCGGTTCGGCGCGTATGACACTGCAGTGACCGGGCCCAGGATGTTGCTTCCGCCGCGGAACTCCGTGCGCCAGAGCCCTTCGGCGTCGTCCCACCACCAGTGCGCCAGCGCGCCGTTGCAGCCGAAGATGTCGATGACGTTGTCATCCCGCCTGACCGCTGCCGGGATGGAACCAGCGCCAAAGTCGCCCAGGACGTTCGGACCGCTCCAGCCGTCGGAGCTGAAAGCCCAGTGCCGCAGCGGGCCTTCGATACCGAAGGAGAACACGTGCAGCGGGCCGGTCGACAACACACTCAGCTCGCTTAGGCAGTATCCGGGCAGCGTCTGCACGGTGGGCGTGCCCAGCCACCCCGGTGGCTGCGAGAGCCAGCTCCAGTCGACGATCTGCATCCCGGCACGGCCCAGCAAGTGCAGCCTGGTCTGCACCCCGTCGAAGGACGAATCGACGACCGGATCGCTATCGAAGTGCCCACCGAGCCGCTCCGGTCCGAACACGACCCCTTCGCCGGTGCTCCAGTAGTGCTCGATCTCGCCGTCGTCGGTGCGCACGAACACGTCGAACTCGCCGACGTCCCAGGTGGCGACGGCGAGCTGGTGGCGTAGGGCCGACCTCGCGAAGTCCATGTCTGGAGCCTTCCGTCCGGCGCCGTCCAGCGGTCCTACAGGAATCGGCAGCCCCTGGGCCGCGTCGATGCGCGCCTTCTTCGGGACCAGGCGTCCAGCCTCAGGGGAATCCACATCAGGATCCCAGCTTCAGTAGCTGTTGTCTTCCGAACTTGAGTAGCTGTTGCTTTTCCGATAGCGGCGGGTGGGTTTTCGCTGATCAGGTGTAGGTGTGGTGTTTCGGCGGCAGGGACGAGGTGTCGTGTCGTTTCTTCGGTGGAGGTGCCGGGATGAAGCTTCCCCGTTGACCTGGACACCTGGAGACTGGGACGTGGTCCCAGAGGAAGTAGAGCCAGGTGAGCAACAAGCAGGGCAAGCGGTACTCGGAGGAGTTCAAGCGTGATGCCGTCGCGCTGGCCCGATCCTCCAGTAAAGCGGTCACTGAGGTGGCTCGAGACCTGGGAGTGAGCCCCGAGGGGCTGCGGAGCTGGGTCAAGCAGGACAAGATCGACCGCGGCGAGGGCGGCCCGGGCGAACTGACCAGTGCCGAGCATGAGGAATTGCGTCGCCTTCGCCGGCAGAACCTCGAACAGCAGAAGACCATCGAGGTCCTGAATTCAACGGGTCAGAGCAACAGTGCTGGTTGAGGGCGGTATGCGTGGCGAGACTGGGTCGGCCGGGGATGTCGGACGAGATGAAGGCCGACTTGTGGCGGCGGTGGAGGGCTGGGGAGTCGATCAGCGTCATCTCAAGGCAGATCGGCAAGCCGCCCGGCTCGGTGTTCACTGTCCTCAAGCACCACGGAGGGATCGCTCCCGTGCCCCGCAAGGCGCGGGCTGGAAGCCTGACCATGGGCGAGCGGGAGGAGATCTCGCGCGGACTGTGTGCCGGGGAGTCCTACCGGGCAATCGCCGGCCGCTTGGGGCGTGCGGTGTCGACGATCAGTCGTGAAGTCGGCAAGAACGGCGGACGCGACGTCTACCGGGCGATCGCTGCGCAGGAACGTTCGCTTGACCGCGCCCGGCGCCCGAAGCAGTGCCTCCTCGCCCGCAGACCCGTGCTGAGGCAGGCGGTGCTGACCTTGCTGAGGGAGGAGTGGTCGCCGGAACAGATCACCGGGCATCTGCGTCTCCACCACGGTTCCGACACGGGGATGGAGATCAGCCACGAGACGATCTACCGGTCGGTCTACACCACCCGATGGAAAGTGATACCCCGCGAGCTGTGCAAACGCCTTCGAACTGGACGCCCGATCCGGAAGAACAAGCGTCACACGGTGAAGGGACAGTGGCGCTCACAGATCACTGACGCCCGACCGATTGAGGACCGGCCCCAGGCGGCGGAAGACCGCAGCGAGTTCGGGCACCTGGAGGGCGATCTGGTGATCGGCTCGAACAACAGCCAGGTCGCCACACTGGTCGACCGGAAGTCGCGGTTCCTCACGGTGGTGAAACTCGCCAGCCGCCACACCACCGTGGTCGTTCCCGCACTCGCCGAGACCTACGCACGCATGGACCCCCGCCTACACAGCGCGCTGACCTGGGATCGCGGCATGGAACTGGCAGCTCACAAGCGGTTCACCTCGGACACTGGTGTCGACGTGTTCTTCGCAGCCCCGCGCAGCCCCTGGCAGCGTGGCACCAATGAGAACACCAACAAGCTGTTCCGGCAGTACCTGCCCAAAGGCACCAATCTGTCGACCTTCAGCCAGGACGACCTTGACGCCATCGCGACGAAGCTCAACAACCGCCCGCGCAAGTGCCTGGGATTCCGCACACCAGCCGAGAGTATTGCCTTGACCGGTTGAATCTAAGACGGCCTTCTTCGCGCGGGAGAGCGACCGGTGAGCGAGGTCTACCGGTTCATCGCGGCGGAGAAGGCCACCTACCCGGTCACCCTGCTCTGCCGC
>NZ_FRBI01000067.1 GCF_900142575.1 Actinacidiphila paucisporea | reverse complement strand
TGCGGTTTCACGTCCGCCAGGAGGTGCGCGAGGTCGGTCTCGATGGCTTCGACGTGGGAGGTGTGGGAGGCGTAGTCGACGGGGACGCGGCGGACGCGTATGCCTTCGGCTTCGTAGGCGGCGACGAGGGTGTTCAGGGCGGTGGGGTCGCCGGCGACGACGACTGAGGTGGGGCCGTTGACGGCCGCTAGTTCGATTCCGTTGCCGAGGCGTTCTTGGACGGCTTCGACAGGGACTGCGAGGGAGACCATGCCGCCGTGGCCTGCGAGGCCGCGGGCGATGGCTTGGGAGCGTAGGGCGACCACGGCTGCGGCGTCTTGGAGGGTGAGTGCGCCGGCGATGTGTGCGGCGGCGATCTCGCCCTGTGAGTGGCCGACCACGGCCTCGGGTGTGACGCCGAGCGACTGCCATACCCGGGCGAGGGAGACCATCACCGCGAAGGACACCGGTTGGACGACGTCGACCCGGTCCAGCGACGGCACACCGTCCCGGACGGCGTCGAGCAACGACCAGTCGATGTGCGGGGCCAGCGCCTCGGCCACCTCCGCCAAACTGTCGGCGAACACCGTTGATGTGGCGAGGAGTTCACGCCCCATCCCCGCCCACTGCGTTCCCTGGCCGGGAAAGACGAAGACCGTGTCCCCGTCGACGTCGGCCGTCCCGGTGACGACTCCGGGTGCGGGCTCCGCACGGCTCAGCGCGGCGAGCCCGATACGCAGCCGGTCCCGTCCGTCCGCGATGACGACCGCCCGGTGCGCCAGCCCCGCCCTGCCGGTGGCGAGCACCCGGCCCGCTCCGCCGATGTCGCTCCCCGCCCGTCCGGCGAAGTCGTGCAACCGTCCTGCCTGCGCGCGCAACGCGCCCGCCGATGCGGCGGACAGCGCCCACGGCACGGCCGCCCCCTCCCGCCCGCTGTCCGGCGCCCGCGACGGGTCCGCGTCGCCTTCTTCCAGCACGACGTGTGCATTGGTGCCGCTCACCCCGAAGGCCGAGACGGCGGCCCGGCGTGGGCCCCCGGTCTCCGGCCACCTCCGAGCCTCTGCCAGCAGCCGTACCGCCCCCGCCGACCAGTCGACGTGCGTCGACGGCTCGTCCACATGGAGGGTGCGCGGCAGCAGACCGTGCCGCATCGCCTGCACCATCTTGATGATGCCCGCGACACCGGCCGCCGACTGCGTGTGGCCGATGTTCGACTTCAACGAACCGAGCCACAGCGGCTGTTCTGTCGACCGTCCGGCACCGTAGGTCGCGAGCAGTGCCTGCGCCTCGATCGGGTCGCCCAGGGTCGTCCCCGTGCCGTGGCCCTCGACCGCGTCGATGTCCGCCGGTGCGAGGCGGGCGTTGGCGAGGGCTCGGCGGATGACGCGCTGCTGGGCGGGGCCGTTGGGGGCGGTGAGGCCGTTGGAGGCGCCGTCCTGGTTGACCGCCGAGCCCCGGACGACGGCCAGCACGTCATGGCCGAGCCGGCGTGCGTCGGAGAGACGTTCGAGCAGCAGGACGGCCACGCCCTCGGCCCAGCCCGTGCCGTCCGCCGCCTCCGCGAACGCCTTGCAGCGCCCGTCGGGCGCGAGGCCGCGCTGCCGGGAGAACTCCACGAAGGGCGACGGCCGCGCCATCACCGCGACCCCGCCGGCGAAGGCCAGTCCGCACTCCCCGCCGCGCAGCGCCTGCGCCGCCAGGTGCACGGCGACCAGCGACGACGAGCACGCCGTGTCGACGGTGACGGCCGGGCCTTCCAGGCCGAGCGCGTACGAGACCCGGCCGGACGCCACGGAGCCGGAGTTGCCGGTGGCGAGAAAACCCTCAAGTCCTTCGGGTACCTCCCGCAGGGCCGTGGCGTAGTCGTGGTACATCACGCCGGAGAAGACGCCGGTGCTGCTGCCGCGCAGCGAGTGGGGGTCGAGGCCCGCGCGCTCGGCCGCCTCCCAGGAGACCTCCAGCAGCAGCCGCTGCTGCGGGTCCATCGCCAGCGCCTCACGCGGCGAGATGCCGAAGAAGGCGGCGTCGAAGTCGCCGGCGCCAGCGAGGAATCCGCCCTCGCTGACGTACGAGGTCCCGGGCCGGTCCGGGTCCTGGTCGAACAGCGCGCCCAGGTCCCAGCCACGGTCGCTGGGGAACGGCCCGACGCCGTCCCGGCCTTCGGCGACCAGCCGCCACAGGTCGTCCGGTGAGGCGACTCCGCCGGGCAGCCGGCAGGCCATGCCGATGATCGCGATCGGCTCGGTGGCCGCCGCCGTCAGGCGGCTGTTCTCGCGGGACAGCTGCTCGTTGTCGGTCAGCGCCTTCCGCAGCGCCTCGACGAGCCGATCGCCCGGTTCCGTGGTCGTGGTCATATCTGCCGCCCCCCGAGGGCTCGTTCGACGAGTGCGTCGACGTCCATGTCCGCGATGGCGGCCGCGGCGTCGGACGCGTGTTCCGGACCCTGATTCGGCGCCGGCGCCGGCGCCTGCTCTGCCGCAGCAGGCGGCAGCAGTTCGGCCAGCAGGTGGCGGGCGAGCGCGGCAGGTGTCGGATGGTCGAAGGCGAGCGTGGCCGGCAGCCGGGTCGCCGTGGCCCTGGCGAGGCGGTTGCGCAGCTCGACCGAGGCGAGCGAGTCGAAGCCGATCTCCTTGAACGCCTGCCCGGCGCCGATCGCGTCCTTCGACGTGTGCCCGAGGACCGCCGCGGCGGCGACGCGTACGAGGTCGATCAGTTCCTTCGTCCGCTCGCGCTCCGTCAGCCGCCCGATCCGCGCCGCCAGCGTTTCCCGCTGCTCCGCCGTCGCGGTCGCCGCCGCTCGGCGCGGCGGGCGTACGAGCCCGTGCAGCATCGGGCTCAGGTCACCCGCGGCTGCCTGGGCCCGTAGCGCCGCGTAGTCCAACTTCGCTGGGACCAGCAGCGCTTCGTCCGCCTCCAGTGCCGCGTCGAAGAGCGCCAGGCCCTCTCGCGTGGACAACCCCAGCAGGCCGCCTCTGGCCAACCGGGCCAGCCCCGCGTCACCGAGGTGGCCGGTCATCCCGCTGGCCTGCGACCACAGGCCCCACGCGAGCGACACCGCGGGCAGGCCCTGGGCGCGCCGGAGTTGGGCCAACCCGTCCAGGAAGCCGTTGGCCGCTGCGTAGTTTGCCTGCCCGGCGTTGCCCAGCACGCCGGCGCCCGACGAGAACAGCACGAACGCCGCCAGATCCAGCTCGCGGGTCAGCTCGTGCAGATGCCAGGCCGCGTCGACCTTGGGCCGATAGACCGCTTCCAGCCAGGCGGGGTCGAGCACGGTCAGCACCCCGTCGTCCAGGACCCCGGCCGCGTGCACCACGGCGGTCAGCGGGTGAGCCGCCGGGATGCGGTCGATGATGGCGGCCAGCGCGTCCCGGTCTGCCGCGTCGGCCGCGACGGCTTCGGCGGTCGCACCCGCCGCGGCCAGCTCGGTGAGCAGCTCCGGCGCGCCCTCGGCCGTCGGGCCGCGCCTGCTGACCAGTAGCAGGTTCCGCACTCCGTGCGCCGCGACGAGATGGCGGGCCACCAGGCCGCCGAGGGTGCCCGTACCGCCGGTGATCAGCACGGTTCCGTCCGGGTCGAGCGGCCTCCCGGTGCGCACCGGCCCCCGTTCCGCACGCGTGGCGGCCGACCCTGGCGGGCTCGCGGCCGCCGCGGCCAGCCGGGGGACGGTGACCCGGCCGGCGATGACGGCTGCCTGCGGGGCGCCGGAGGCGAGGACCGACGGCAGCAGGCGGCGGGCGTCGGCGGCCGAGTCGGTGGCGACCAGGACGACCCGCCCCGGCTGTTCGAGCTGGAGTGAGCGCGTGAGTCCCCACACCGCCCCGGCGGCGGGCGCTTCACCCGGAGGGGCGGTGAGAAGGGCCAGCGGGATGTCGTTGTACGCCGGGTCGGAGAAGCGGGAATGGAGGAAGTCCACTGCGTCGACGATGAGTTGCCGCGCCGCGGCGGGGTCGTGCGACGGGCGGCCGGTCAGGTCGAGCACCGCCTCAGGCGGGACCTGGCCGGGGGAGTCCGGCAGGGCGAGCGGGGTGGACCAGTCGAGCCGGTGCAGATGGTCGCCCGCCGTGGTGCCGAGCGCGGCCAGCCGATCGGCCGGGACCGGCCGCAGGGAGAGCGACCCGATACGCGCGACCGGGGCGCCGGCCGTGTCGGTGAGGGTGAGCGAGAAGGATGCCGGGCCTGTCTTCGTGGCGTGCACGCGGACCGCCGTGGCACCGGTGGCGAGCAGAGCGACGTCACTCCAGGCGAAGGGCAGGAGGAGTTCCCCGGTGGCGGGCTCGGCGATCCCGAGGAAGTGCGTGGCCTGGAGGGCCGCGTCCAGCAGCGCCGGGTGCAGCCCGAAGCCGTCGCCCCCCGAGCCCAGCCCCTCGGGCAGGGCGACGTCCGCGTAGACGTCCGCCCCGCGCCGCCACACCGCCCGCAGACCGCGGAAGGCCGGGCCGTACGCGAAGCCCCCTGCCGCCAGCCGCTCGTGGAATCCGTCGAGCACCACCGTCTCGCCGCCCCGGGGCGGCCACACACCGGGGTCCACCTGGTCGGGCTCGGCAGTCGGCTGCGCGATCAGCCCCTCCGCATGACGGGTCCAGGTCGCGCCGCCCTCGGGCCGTGAGTGGACCGTGACGGGGCGGCGGCCGGTGGCGTCGTCCGGCGCGCCGACGGTCGCCCGCAACTGCACCGCGCCCTGCGCGGGCAGCGCGAGCGGCGCCTCGACGACCAGCTCCTCCAGACCGCCGAGCCCGGCCTCCTCTGCCGCTCGCAGGGCAATTTCCAGCAACCCTGCGCCGGGCACGAGGACCGTCCCCGCCACCGCGTGATCCGCCAGCCACGCGTGGTCCTCCAGGGCGATCCGTCCGGTGAGGGTGACGGACCCGTCCGGCAACCCGACAACGGCGCCGAGCAGCGGGTGCCCGGCGGGTTCGATCCCGGTCCCGCGGACGTCCGCGGTGGGGCGGACCGGTTCGAGCCAGTAGCGCTCGTGCTGGAAGGCGTACGTGGGCAGGTCCGCGCGGAGCGGGCGCGGTGAGCCGAACAGCGGCGCCCAGTCGACGGTGATGCCGCGTACGTACAGCTCGGCGGCGGACAGCAGGAGCCGGTCCAGGCCGCCGTCGTCGCGGCGGAGGGTGCCGGTGACCACGGTGGGGGCCTGCGTGTGCTCGTCGAGCACTTCCGCCACGCTGTGGGCGAGGACGGGGTGGGGGCTGATCTCGATGAAGGCGCGGTAGCCGTCGGCGGCGAGGGCGGTGGTGGCGTCGGCGAAGCGGACGGTGTGGCGGAGGTTGCGGTACCAGTAGCCGGCGTCGAGTTCGGTGCCGTCGAGCCAGCGGTTTTCGAGGGTGGAGTAGATGGGGATGTGGGCGGGCTGGGGTTTGATGCCTGCGAGGGCGTCGGCGAGTTGGTCTTCGATGGCTTCGACGTGGGAGGTGTGGGAGGCGTAGTCGACGGGGACGCGGCGGACTCGTATGCCTTCGGCTTCGTAGGCGGCGAC
>NZ_FRBI01000053.1 GCF_900142575.1 Actinacidiphila paucisporea | reverse complement strand
CGCTGCGGCCGATCATCGTCCGGCGGGCGTGCGCGGCCTCGGCGGGCGGTACGAGGTCGTCCAGCGCCGCGGCGCTCTCCGGGACCTCCACCTCGACCTCGACCAGCTCGAAGTCCTCGAGTTCGGCGGGCGGCACGGGTTCGCCCAGGTCGTCCACGACGTCGGCTTCGGGCTCGGCCTCCTCGGCGGGTTCGGCCGCCGGCCCCGGCTCGTCCTCTTCAGCCGCCGGCCCCGGCTCGTCCTCTTCAGCCGCCGGCCCCGGCTCGTCCTCTTCAGCCGCCGGCCCCGGCTCGTCCTCTTCAGCCGCCGGCTCTGGCTCGTCATCCTCGGCGTCCGGCTCTGGCTCGTCCTCTTTCGCCGCCGGCTCGGCCTCCTCGGCGTGCTCGGCCTCCGGCTCGGGCTGGTCCTCTCCAGCCGCCGGCTCGTCAGCCGGTACAGCCTGGACCTCCGCCGCGCCCGCGGACGGATCCGCGGTCCCTGCCGCCTCCACCGCCGCCGCCTCCGCCACTGCGTCCGCCGCCGCGCCCTCGCCCGGCGGTACGTCCGCCTGGCGTGCGTCGGCCGCCGGGGCGTTCGCCGCCAGCTCCGCGCAGAATCGGTCCAGCAGCCGCCTGACGGCTGCTTCCACCGCTGCGGGCTCGTACGTCGTCAGCCGGCCCTCCGCCTCGGCGGTGCCGTGCCAGACGAGCGTCACGCCGGCCTCAGGCTGCACCGCCGTCACGACGCTGACCTCGGCGGTCACCGTGACGCCGCCACCGCCGCGTACCTCCGCGCCGGCCGCAGCCACCGTGAAGCCGGGCCCGTCACCGCTCACCGCCACCGTGCCGCGGTAGGTGATCGTGGACCCGCCGACCCGCAACCGCAGCCGCCCCATGGCGGCACCGCCGGGGGCCTCCCCGGCGTCCGGCTGCCAGCCGGGCAGGCTCGCCAGCACCACCTCCGGCGTGCGCAGCGCCTGCACCAGGCGCCCGGTGGTCATGCCCGGAACGAAGGACTCATGCTCCATGTCGCGGAGCCTACCCATCCAGCGCGCCGCCTTGACGTTTCCCCGGCCCCCACTTTTTTCCGCCGGCCCGACCCCCTGGCCGCCCGGCGGTCACCCCTACGGCCCTCTACGACGCCGGTATCCGCGGCCGGAGCAGCGTCGACGGCGGCAGCGAGCGGCTCGGCCGGGTGGGCAGCGGCGCCCGCGCGGCAAGCCGCAGGGCCGGCGGGGTGAGGGTGGGCGGGGTGCCCGGCGGAAGGGCCAGCGGTGGTGCGGCGCCGCGCGCGGCGAGCAGATAGGCCTGGTCGGGACTGCCCGCCGGGCCGGCGGCGCCACTCGGGGTGGCCGGCAGCCAGTACGGCGAGGTCTGCAGGCCCACGGCACGTACGGTCGCGTCGATCGTCCAGAACGTACGGGCCGCCCCCGCCGCGGTGCCCGCCCGTACGGCGAGCCGGCCGCCGGGGGCCAGCGCGCGGGCGGCGAGGCCGTAGAACTCCTGCGAGTACAGCTTGGCGCTGCGGGAGATCCCCGGGTCCGCCAGATCCGCGACGATCACGTCGTACGGCCCTGCCGCCTCCCGGTGCGGGCCGCGTAACCAGTCGAAGGGGTCCGCGGTGACCGCCCGCACCCGGGGGTCGGCGTAGGCGTCGCCGTTGAGGGCGCGCAGGCCGGGGTCGGTGCGGCCCAGCCGCAGCAGCTCGCCGTCGGGCTGGACGGCGGTGAGCGCGGCGACGTCCTTGTAGCGGAGCACCTCCCGCAGCGCCAGGCCGTCGCCGCCGCCGAGGACCAGGACCCGGGCGTGCGGACCGTTCATCGCCGGGTGGACGAGTGCCTGGGCGTAGCGGGCGGTGGCGCTGCCGGAGACCCGCAGCCGGCCGTCGAGGTAGAGCCGCAGCGGGCCGCCGCCGGCGCCGTCGCCGCCGGTCAGGACGATCTCCTGGACCGAGGTCTGTTCGGCGACCCGCACGTCGCCGCCGTAGACCGCGTGCCGCGCCGCCCGCTCGAAGGGCCCCGCCGCGGCGCCGGCGCCGGCCAGCACGGCGAGCACCAGGACGTTGGCGACCAGCAGCCAGCCGCGGGCGCGCCGGCTCAGGTCGCCGCGGAAGAGCCACAGCACGGTCGCGCCGCCGGCCGCGGCGTTGACCACGCCGGTGGCCAGCGCGCCGGTGAGCTGGCCGAAGTGCGGCAGCAACAGGAAGGGGAAGGCGAGGCCGCCGACCAGCGCGCCCACGTAGTCGGCGGCGAAGAGGTCGGCCACCGCGCCGCCCGCGTCCTGCTGCCTGATCCGCTGCACCAGGGTCATCAGCAGCGGCACCTCGGCCCCCGTCAGCACCCCGATGGCGAAGGCGCAGCCGACCATCGCGGCGGTGGCCTGGCCGAACCAGGCGAAGAAGCCGTAGAGCACCATCACCGACAGGCCGCCGACCAGGGCCAGTCCCGTCTCGACGGCGGCGAAGGCGGCGGCGGCGCGGCCGCGTAACCGTTTTGCCAGCAGCGAGCCGCAGCCCATCGCGAAGACCATCACCGAGAGGATCACCGAGGCCTGGGTGACGGAGTCGCCGACCAGATACGAGGCCAGGGCGACCAGTTCCAGCTCGTAGACCAGCCCGCAGGCGGCGCAGACGAAGACGGCGGCGAGCACCAGCGCGCGGGCGGCCGCCGCTGGCACCGGTAACCGCAGCCCGAGTCGCGGGGCCTCGTTGCGGTGGCGCTGGTCGATCATGAGTGCACGCTATGTCAGGGTCGGGTCGCCACCGGTCACCCACAGGGGTGCAATCGGCGGCTGCGGGCGGCGGACCGGGGCGGTACTCGGGTCAGGGCAGCGCGTTCACCCGGGTCCTGGTGGTGACCAGCCGCCCCTCCTGCGGATACGCGTGCCAGGTGCGCCAGCGCACGCCCCCCTCGGCGTACTGCACCAGCAGCGCGGTGAAGGCGTGCGGGTCGCCGGGGAAGGTCCCTGCGAGGCCGTGCGGGTGGTCCGCCACCAGCGCGAGCAACTCCTGCGCGCGGCCTGCGAAGGAGCCCTGCGACAGCGTCTCGATCCGGGCCGCGAACTCGTAGTCCCACACCCCCACCCGCCGCGCCACCCCGAACGGCAGCGGCGCCCGGCTGCCCGGCATGCACGCGACCGTCTCCGAGCACTCGCCGCGCCCCGCGTCGACCAGGACCTGGTGCGAGGCGCCCAGCAGGCGTAGTTCGACCTTGGCCCGCAGCCGGCGCGCGTCGCCGACCTCGACGTTGAGCACGGCGAGCGCGGGCAGCGCCTGCCTGCCGAGGCACCAGGCGAGGTCGCCCGCACGGGTGTCGGTGTACGAGGTTTGCAGGGTGGTGAGCATGGGGTCGGCTCCGCAAGCACGCAGTGGATCGAGCACGCAGTGGATGAGGTGGGCCGGTCCGCGCGCCCGGCAGCAGGGCGCGCGACGGCTCGTGCCCACGTGGGGTCCGCTGGGCCCGAACGGTCCCCGGAAGACCTGGTGGGGGCCCCGAAGCACCGCCGAGGTCCCTCCGAGCCCTCCGAGCCGCCGCCGGCAGACGGCCGGGGAGTCTCCGAGTGATCTCAGCTGAAGCCCACGAAATGGGTCCGAGACCTACGGAATCATGAATCGCGGGTGGCCTTCAGCGTTTTTACCCATCTGTGCGCACTTTCCATCCCTTGGAGCGCCGACAAGTTCAGGTGTTCACCCGCATCCGCCCCACCGCACTCACGCGCCCCTGCCGACGCAAGCTCGCGGCTCCTGGACCGGAGCCGACATCGGTGGCAGCGGCATCCCCGGGCGCCGCCCGGCGGCGCATAGTCTGTGCCCGAACCGCCGCAACGACCACCGGACGCGCACGAGGAGCCGAGATGACGGCAAGGCCTCCGTTGAACCGCAGGCTGGACGGCCTCGGTACGACCATCTTCGCGGAGATGTCGGCACTGGCCCTGGCGACCGGCGCCATCAACCTCGGCCAGGGCTTCCCCGACACCGACGGGCCCGAGTCCGTACGCGAGGCGGCCGTACGGGCCCTGCGCGACGGCCGCGGCAACCAGTACCCGCCGGGCACGGGCGTCCCGGAGCTGCGCACCGCGGTCAGCGACCACCAACGCCGCTTCTACGGCCTGGACTTCGACCCGGACAGCGAGGTGCTCGTCACCGCGGGCGCCACCGAGGCCATCGCGGCGGCGATGCTCGCGCTGCTCGAACCCGGCGACGAGGTCATCGCCTTCGAGCCCTTCTACGACTCCTACGCCGCCTGCATCGCCATGGCCGGCGCCGTCCGCGTCCCGCTGACCCTGCGCGCCCCCGACTTCCGCCCCGACCTCGACGCGTTGCGCGCGGCTGTCACCCCTCGCACCCGCCTGCTGCTCCTCAACTCCCCGCACAACCCGACGGGCATGGTCCTCACCCGGGACGAGCTGACCGCCATCGCCGAGCTGGCGGTCGAGCGCGACCTCCTGGTCGTCACCGACGAGGTGTACGAGCACCTGGTCTTCGACGGCGAGCACATCCCGCTGATCTCCCTGCCGGGCATGAGGGACCGGACGGTCTCCATCTCCTCAGCGGGCAAGACGTTCTCGTTCACGGGTTGGAAAGTCGGGTGGGTCAAGCCGTTTTCACCTACCTATTGGACGGTGGCCGCGTAGGCGTGCCGCCGCACGTCGGCCAGGATGGACCTCGGACGATCGGAACCCGGGTTGAGGACGGTGGAGAGATGAGCGGCAGGCCGCTGCTGAACCGCAGGCTGGACGGGCTCGGGACGACGATCTTCGCGGAGATGTCGGCGCTCGCACTGGCGACGGGCGCGATCAACCTGGGCCAGGGCTTTCCGGACACGGACGGGCCGGAGGCGATCCGGGAGGCTGCCGTACGTGCGCTGCGGGACGGGCGCGGCAACCAGTACCCGCCGGGGATGGGCGTTCCAGAACTGCGCACGGCGATCGTCGACCATCAACGACGCTTCTACGGACTGACCTTCGACCCGGACACGGAAGTGCTGGTCACCGCGGGCGCGACCGAGGCGATCGCGGCGGCGATGCTCGCGCTGCTGGAGCCGGGCGACGAGGTGATCGCGTTCGAGCCCTTCTACGACTCCTACGCCGCCAGCATCGCGATGGCCGGCGGGGTACGAGTCCCGCTTACTCTGCGCGCCCCCGATTTCCGCCCGGACCTGGACGCGCTGCGTGCGGCCGTGACTCCGCGCACCCGCCTGCTGCTCCTGAACAGCCCGCACAACCCGACGGGCATGGTGCTCACCAGCGACGAGTTGACGGCCATCGCCGAACTCGCCGTCGAGCGCGACCTGCTGGTGGTCACCGACGAGGTCTACGAGCACCTGGTCTTCGACGGGGAGCACACCCCGCTGATCTCGTTGCCCGGCATGCGCGACCGGACGGTCTCCATCTCCTCGGCGGGCAAGACCTTCTCGTTCACGGGTTGGAAGGTTGGCTGGGTTACCGCCTCCGCTCCCCTCGTCGCGGCTGTCCGTACCTCCAAACAGTTCCTCACCTACGTCGCCTCAGGCCCGTTCCAGTACGCCATCGCGGAGGCCCTCCGCCTCCCGGACGACTACTACACCGCGTTCCGCGACGACCTCCAGACCAAGCGCGACCTCCTGGCCGACGGCCTCACCGCGGCCGGCTTCGAGGTCTACCGCCCTCAGGGCACGTACTTCATCACCACAGACATCGCAGCCCTCGGCGAGAAGGACGCCCTTGCCTTCTGCCGCGCCCTCCCCGCCCGTTGCGGCGTGGTCGCCGTCCCCAACTCCGTCTTCTACGATGACCCCGACGCCGGCCGCACCCAGGTCCGCTTCGCCTTCTGCAAGAAGGACGACGTCCTCCAGGAGGCCAGCGGTCGCCTGCAACAACTGGCGTCCTGAACTCACAGCTCCTTCGTCCCGAGTGAGGTTCAATCAAGATCGGCACCAGGCGATTTGCTGTTTTGCCTGTTCAGGGCATGGGGGCCGTGATCTTGCGTGGTCTCGGAGGGGCTTGTAGGGCGGGTTGGCTCCCAGGCGGCTCCCAGTATGGGACGTCGCCGGGGGGGCATGCCTCAGCCAACGGTTTGCCCCCTTGATCGCGACGTTCTGGCCAGAGGACATGAACTTGTCGCGGCTCGGCTGCCCCTGCTCGACAAAGACGAAAGAGCCGTTACTGGTAGTCGTTTCCTCCAGCGCCCAGCCCAAAGAACCGCTCGAAGAACTGTGTCAATGTTTCGATCACACGCTTCTTCTTGTCGCTGTGGCCGCCATCGCGACTGAAGCGAGAGACGGGGGGCAGGATCTTCGTAATCTCCGTACCAGTCGTACGGATCTGCCCGTCACGGAACGCGGCCGTGATGAACGCCCGCGTCTGCTCGGGCTTGAGTTTTTGCTCCTCGATGATCGCTGCGAGTTCAGTATCTCGCTTCGCCTCCACGTACGCCTGCCACTGTTCATCGACAGCGCCGTGCACAGACAGCGAGTTCACGAAGTCTTCAACAAGGTCGCGCTTGCTCCGCAGGCTCGGGCTAGCGTCGACCGCACGCGAGATCTGGGCACGAATCTCTCTGTCCTCACCGTCCCCACGCTCTGCCCGCATCTTCTCAACGAGCAACAAGATGTAGTCAACGCCAATCTCGACCTGCTTGACCAGCTCGATCTCGAAGACGACATCCTCGTTGATGCGTTCCTTCTCCGCGGCGGTCTCCGCACGGAACTCGGCGTACAAGTTTAGATATACACTGCGGTAGTCCTGGTGCTGGCGCTCTGTCAACAGGTCCTGGCCGACGAAGTCGTCGAACTCGGTCAGGATGTTGTGCAGCCGCAATACGGCACCAAAAAGGTTGATGAAGTCCTTCTGGGCCTGCTCCCCGATGATAGGGGTGCCAAGCGGGAAGGTCCGTAGCAGCTCGGTGACCTTCTCGACGTACTCACTGTAGTACTCGCTGTAGGACGGCACGATGACGATGCCCTTGGAGTCCCTGTTCCCGAACAGCTCGAGCGCCGCGTTCGTCTCCTCTTCAAGGTCACGGAAGACAACAATATTCCCGTGGCGTTTGACGGAGTTGAGGATCCGATTGGTGCGCGAGTATGCCTGAATCAAACCATGCATCTTCAGATTCTTGTCGACGAACAGCGTGTTGAGCGTAGTCGCGTCGAAGCCGGTGAGGAACATGTTCACCACGATGACCAAGTCGATCTCGCGGTTCTTCATTCGCTGCGACAGGTCCTTGTAATAGTTCTGGAACTTGTCGGCGCGGGTGTCGTAGCTGGTGCCGAACATCGCGTTGTAGTCCCGGATCGCATCTTCCAGGAATGTGCGCACGTCTCCGCTCAGTGCGTCGGTGTCAAACGCCTCGTCGTCAAGGATCCCGTCATCGGTGGCCTCGTTCGCGCCGTAGGAGAAGATGATCCCCACCTTCAGCCGCTGATCCGGGGTGAGCGCCTCCTGTTGATGCTTGAACTGCAAGTAGTAGCGCTGCGCTGCCTCGATTGAGGCAGTGGCGAGCAGGGCGTTGAAGCCGCGCACTCGCTTCTTCTCACGAAGCGCCTCTACTTGACGCCTCGTCCGGGTCGATTCCGCAACATTGACGACAATCGCGTGCTCATAGCTCGTCTGCCGCTTCGTCTTCTGATCGAAGTGCTCCAGGATGTACGTCGTGATCTCGCGGAGTCGGCGCACATCCAACAGAGCGCGCTCCCGATCGATCGCCGAGACCTGCTTATCGTCTGGGTTGCCGACCTTGATCGTGTTGATGTAGTCAATTCGGAACGGCAGGACATTCCTGTCCGTGATCGCGTCTATGATCGTGTATGTGTGCAGCTTGTCACCGAAAGCCTGCTCAGTGGTCTTCAGCAGCGGGTTCCCGCCGCTCGAGGAGTTGACCGGGAAGATCGGGGTACCGGTGAAGCCGAACAGGTTGTACCGCTTGAAGGCTCGCGTGATGTCGGTGTGCATGTCGCCGAACTGCGACCGGTGACACTCGTCGAAGATGATCACGGTGTGGCCCGAGAACACCTCGTGTCCCCGGTTCGCCTGGATGAACGTCGACAGCTTCTGGATTGTCGTGATGATGATGCTTGCGTTCGGATCCTCGAGCTGCTTCTTCAAGATCGCCGTGGACGCGTTCGAGTTGGCGGCGCCTTTCTCGAAGCGGTCGTACTCGCGCATCGTCTGGTAGTCGAGGTCCTTGCGGTCGACGACAAACAATACTTTCGCGACATCGGGTAGCTTCGATGCCAACTGCGCAGCCTTGAACGACGTCAGCGTCTTGCCCGACCCGGTCGTGTGCCAGACGTACCCGCCCGCCTCGACGGTGCCAAGCGTCCTGCGGTTCGTCGAGCACTCGATCTTCCGCAAGATCCGCTCCGTCGCCACGATCTGGTACGGCCGCATCACTAGCAGGTCACGGTCGGCTGTCAACACGCAGTACTTCGTCAGCACGTTCAACAGCGAGTGCTTGGCGAAGAACGTCTTGACGAACGCGGTCAGCTCCGCGATCGGCTTGTTCTGCGCGTCCGCCCACCACGACGTGAACTCGAACGAGTTGCTTGACTTCTTGCCCTTTGCCGCGCCGGCAGCTTTCTGGTTGTCCTTCAAGTGCTTTGAGCGGGTGCTGTTGGAGTAGTACTTCGTCAGCGTGCCGTTGCTTATCACGAACAACTGCACATACTCGAACAACCCAGAGCCTGCCCAAAAGCTATCGCGCTGGTACCGGTTGATCTGGTTGAACGCCTCACGGATTTCCACCCCACGGCGCTTGAGCTCGATATGCACCATCGGCAGACCGTTGACTAGCACCGTCACGTCGTACCGATTAGCGAAGCTCGCACCGCCCTCGCCCCGGTCCACCTCGTACTGGTTGATGACCTGCAGACGATTGTTGTGGACGTTCTTCTTGTCGATGAGAGTGATGTTCTTCGTCGAACCATCGTCACGCTTCAGAAGCTGAACGTGGTCATCCTGGACCCGCAGTGTCTTCTCCACGATGCCCTCGTTCTGTCCGGCGATCTTGGTGGAGAAGAACGACTCCCACTCAGAATCCGTGAACGACACGTGGTTTAGTGCCTCAAGCTGGCTCCGCAGGTTCGCGACCAGTTGCGCCTCCGATGTGATCGGGAGGTACTCATACGCCTGCGCCTCCAGCAGACGGATCATCTCCCGCTCAAGCGCCGCCTCCGATTGGTATGCCGCGGCTCCAGAAGCATCAGGGACGTACTCAGCAACGACGGTACTTTCAGCCGAGACGGCGACCGGGTCGTACTTGCGCGCCTGCGCTTCCCTCATGCCGCAGCCTCTTTGAACGTAAAGAGCCGATCACGGTAGTGCTCGTACTGCTTGCGGCGAAATGAGATCTCAGGAGGTAGCTCGAGACTGATGCCCCTGACGAGAGAATCAAAATTGTCGAGCGTCTCAACGATCTTCTCCTGTACTGCCAGATTCGGGACTGGGATCCTGATATCGGCGAGACCAGCCGCTGACAGCCTCTTCACCTTAGCCCGAGCCACATGGCGTTCCTTCTGGCGATGAAAATCCCTTGTCTGCACTGCATAAGCGACATACTTAGGATTCAGCGGAGAGGTAAACACAAACGTGTCGTCGTGTGTCGCTACTGGTTCATTTCCTAGCCACGCAACAGCTTTACCCACGTCTTCAACCGTTTCGCCAACACCGGCGAATACTACGCTCCCAGGCTCTGCATACCGGAGTTGATCGTGAAGCTCAACACGGACCTGCCTAACGGCCTCGTTAGTGGAGGTTCCATATTCGGTATAAATCTCACCGTAATGGATACTTGGGATTCCAGAATCGACCACATCGTTCTTGGTGAAACGACGTCCACGCACAAAGGAACCAACGTCACCTAGGCGAGTACGCTCCGCCCCGACAGCCTCGCTCACCAACTTATCTCGGTAGTACTGATACTGGCGGTGGCGCGCTTCCAGTTCCGCCTCCAGTTCCGCCTCCAGTTCCGCCTCCAGCTGACTGAAATGATCGAGCACTCCCACCATTTCCCGCTGCGCTTCAAGGGGTGGGACGGGGATTAGGATCTTCGAGAGCGAATCGCCGGAGATGCGACGGACCTTCGTCCCAGAGATAAAGCGACGCTTCTGTTTCTGGAAAAACGTCGACTGGAAGAAGTACGAGACATACTTCGGATCAAGTCCGTGACGAAAAATGTAAGCATCTCCGCTCAGCACGGCCTCCACCTTGCCAAGCCAAGCGGTTGCCTTGGCAACGGCGTCGTCGTCCTCGCTAGTTGTCGCGATCAAGAGGTCTCCCGGCTTCGCGTGGCGAAGCTTGGCTGCGATGACCTGGTCGGTAAATGACTTTGTCTCGGTCGCCCATACGCCATAGGAGGTGTGAATCTGGCCGTAGTGCACTGCAGGGACGCCCTTATCGCGCAGATCTGCTTTCTGCAGTCCCTGCCCGCGCACAAACTCGCCGATTTGACCGAGCGCGCGGTACTCGACCCCGTTGGAAGACAACTCCTGAGAAATTTCGCTGATGCCACTCACGCGGCGCCTCCTCCTGTGATCTCGCTAATATTCTCGACGTTCCAGCCTAGCTCTTCGATCGCTCGCGCATATTCGTTGTCCCGGCTTACCTCGTCAACAACGCCTAGGACCAGCTGGAGGCAGGGCTTGAATTTCTGGAGCGCTTCCTCTTCGCTTGACTCGCCATGAATAATTTCACTGAGCTCGCGAAATAGCTGATAGCCGTCACTTGAGAAACGTCGCGGAATGATGTTGCGAACTTGATTCACCTTTTCCAATACTACGGAGAAGGGGGCATTTCTTCCGTTAGGTTTCTTTGTGTCGATCTTGGCGATATCGGCCACTTCGAACGTAACGAGCTCGAAGATCTTCCGGAGGTAGATGATCGACCCGGCACCGAGCTGATTCTCGTACGCTAGCTGCGCTCGCTTGACCAGATCCGAGAATGGGCCACGATGGCTATCGATCCTGTCGGCGCGGTCGCGAAGATTTTCCGTGTAGCGCTCGACACGCACTTCCGGCGCGAAACTGGAAATATCGCTGCTGCTGCCGATCAGGAACCATATCTCCACGGATGACCGGCACTCGATGCACTGCAGTGTGGCGTCGATACTGATCTGATTGTTGCCAAGGCCCAAACATGACAGCTCATCTCCAGACATGAAGGTTCGCTGAGCGTCACAGGCGCGACAATGGAAGTTCCGGAGGACCTTCCCTACCTTGATCCTTTTGTGCTTACCCCACTTCAGTACGTGGCCGTCGAGAAAACCATCCACTTGCATAGTTGCCACAGTGGGAGCGTCGGAGAGGAGTTTAGACAAGCGCATTTCCCCCCGCTTCCAGCTCTGAAACGATCGCGTTGATCGACGTGCGCAACTCCGCCTGCCGCGCCACGATGCGGGCGATCTCGGCGTTCAACTCGACGATGTCGACCTCCGTGCGCGTGTCCTCCGACTCCACATAAGAGGACACAGCGATGTTGTAGTCGTTCGCGGCAATGTCCTCCATGCTGACGAGCGTGGAGAAGTGATCTTCCGGCTCTCGCGTGGTGAACGCATCGAGAATCCTCGCCTGGTGCTCCTCGAACAGCTTGTTCTTGTTGCCAACACGCTTGTACTCGGCTGAGGCGTCGATAAAGAGTACGTCGCTGGAGTTTTTCGACTTCTTCAGCACTAGAATGCACGTGGCGATCGTGGTTCCGAAGAACAGGTCGGCAGGCATCTGGATGACCGTGTCGACGTAGTTGTTGTCGATCAGGTACTGACGGATCTTCTTTTCCGCACCCCCGCGGTATAGGACCCCGGGGAACTCGACGATCGCGGCCGTACCGTTGACGGCGAGCCAGCTGAGCATGTGCATCGTGAAGGCCAGGTCGGCCTTCGACTTCGGCGCCAGCACGCCCGCCGGCGCAAACCGCTCATCGTTGATCAGCAGCGGGTTCGCGTCACCTTCCCACCTGGTCGAGTACGGCGGGTTGGAAACGATCGCCTCGAACGGTTCATCGTCCCAGTGCGCCGGGTCAGTGAGAGTGTCGCCGTGCGCGAGGTTGAAGTCGGAGTAGTTCACGTCGTGTAGGAACATATTGATCCGGGCAAGGTTGTACGTGGTCAGGTTGATCTCCTGACCGTAGAAACCCCGGCGGACATTGTTCTTGCCGAGCACTTTGTCGAATTTCAGCAGCAGCGAGCCCGACCCGACCGCCGGGTCATAGACCTTGTTAACCTGCTTCTTGCCGACGACTGTGATGCGCGCCAGCAGTTCCGAGACCTCCTGCGGCGTGTAGTACTCGCCACCGGACTTGCCCGCGTTGGCCGCGTACATCTGCATCAGGTATTCGTAGGCATCGCCGAACAGGTCGATCGAGTTGTCCTCAAACCGACCCAGCGGCAGATCACCGACGGCGTTGAGCAACTTCACGAGCTTCTGGTTGCGCTTGGCGACCGTTCCTCCGAGCTTGTTGCTGTTGACGTCAAGATCGTCAAACAGCCCCTTCAGATCGTCCTCGCTGTCGGTTCCCAGCGCCGAGCCCTCGATGTTCTTGAAGACCCGAGCGAGCGTTTCGTTGAGGTTCTCGTCCCGCGCGGCGCACTCGCGGACATTGGCGAACAGTTCCGACGGCAGAATGTAGAAGCCCTTCTCTGCCACCACCTCGTTACGAGCGAACTCGGCCTGCGCGTCGGGAAGCACCTTGTAGTCGAACGACTCATCTCCAGCTTCATGTTCGCCGCGGTTGATGTACGCCGTTAGGTTCTCGGAGATGAAGCGGTAGAAGAGCATGCCCAGCACGTAGGTCTTGAAGTCCCAGCCGTCGACACTGCCGCGCAGGTCGTTCGCGATACGCCAGATCGTCTTGTGCAGCTCTGTCCGCTGGCCTTCTTTGTTGGTCGGTGCCATGTTGCAGCTATTCTCCTCCGCGCCACGGCGCGATCATGTTGCCTCGAAGTGCGCACCTAGGGTACCGGCGACACAGTCACGGCAGCTGTAGTTCCGATCATGATGTGGTGACTGCAGTTATGGGTGACAGGTTCGGTTAGGCGGCCTGGAGGTCCGGCGTGGTCATGAAGGTCTCGACTTCGACGAGGGTCAGGCGGCCTAAAGGGTGTAGCACAAGGCTGTGTTCGGGCAGGTCAGGGCCAGTGGAGGCAGTCCTCTGGTCATGACGCGAGGGCGAGGTTGTGCATGTGCGCGACGGCTTGGACGGCATGGTGCAGGCCGTCGGCGTGTTGTCGGCAGTCGCGGAGGATCTTGTAGTTCTTCATCCGGCCGATCACATGCTCCACCCGCGCGCGGACCTTAGTCGCTGTTGTCGTTCCGAACTTGAGGGCGGCGTTTTGCCTGGTCAGGCATAGGGACGGTGACTCGGTGGGAGTTGTGGTCTGTCGGGTTGTCGCTCGCCGGGGAGGCTTGGATGCCGTCAGTTGTCGGACTGCTGGAACAGCACGAGCTCGCTGCTCGCCGTCGTGTCGACGGGTTGCGGGAGGAAGCTGATCGGATCCAGGCCGAGCTGGCTGCGGCTGAGCTGGAATGGCAGGAGTGGACGGTTGCCCGCAGGCGGGTCGGCGCTGTCCTGGCCCCCGGCGCCGGCACCACCGGGACGGAGGTCACCTCGATCCCGGTGGACGCGGATGCGCCGTCGCCGCCCGGG
>NZ_FRBI01000056.1 GCF_900142575.1 Actinacidiphila paucisporea | reverse complement strand
ACACGCTCTCGGTGGACTCTCCCGCACGGGGTCTGCAGCCGCCACCCAGCCTACCAGCGTGTTCCGGGCGGCGGCCGATCCGACATTCCGGTCGACATTGCCCCTGATGTGGCTTTTGGTGGTAACCAACAGCTGTCGTCATTGGTTGGAGGGACCGTGCAGACCGATATCGATCCGCGAAGCCTCATCGGCCGCCGCGCCTTCGACCGTGACGGTACGAGGATCGGCACGGTCGACGAGGTGTACCTCGACGACGCGACCGGTACCCCGGAGTGGGCGGCCGTGAGGACCGGCCTGTTCACCCGCGACGCGCTCGTACCACTGGAGCCGAGCGAGCTGGTGGACGACGCCCTGCGGGTACCGTACAAGAAGTCCCTGATCAGGGACGCGCCGGACTTCGGCGTGGGGCGGCACCTGTCGCCCGAACAGGAGTTGCAGCTCTACCACCACTACGGCATGGACGTGCCGAGGGTCTCCGACCGGGAGCAGGGCGGAGCGCGCGACTTCGGCGAGCTGGCCAACGGCGACCGGCGGCCGGGCGGCAACGGCTGACCGCCCGGGCCGTTGCCTGCGGATCGGCGAGACCGTGATGGCGCGCGCTGCGCCGAGCGGCGCCCTCAGCGGCCGGCCGGGGACGGGTGGCCGGTCAGCGCGGGCGGGTCGGTCCTGGACAGGGCGGGGTCGTCGACGGAGAAGGTGCGCACCCGGCCCGGCTCGGTGTCCGAGGGCACCTCGAAGCGGATGGTGACCCGGCCGACGCCGCTGCCCTGGACCCACCCAGCGCCGTGGTCGCTGTGCTCGACGTCCTGGCCGGGCAGCCAGCGGTTGGCGTGCTCGGCCTCCGGCGGCGGGGTGGCCGGCAGCTCGGGCGGGGCGTCCCGGCCGGGCCCCGGGCCGGGCTCCGCCTCGCGCAGGGCCTGGGCGGCCTGCGCGAAGAGGTCCTCCTGGGTGAAGTCGGCCAGGCCGGACACGCCGACGCCGAGCAGCCGCACCCCGCCGGTGGTGTCGACGGCCTCGGCGAGCCTGCGGGCGGTCTCCTTGACCACGGCCGGGTCGTCGGTGGGCGCCCGCAGCGTCTCGGAGCGGGTCAGCGTCGAGAAGTCGTACCGCCGGATCTTCACCACCACCGTCCGCCCTGAGCGGCCCGCGCCGCGCAGCCGCTGGGCGCACCGGTCGGCGAGCCGGTCGACCTCGTAACGCACCCGGGCCCGGTCGGTCAGGTCGGTGTCGAAGGTGTCCTCGACGGAGATCGACTTCACGTCGCGGTCGGCGACCACCGGGCGGTTGTCGAGGCCGGCGGCCATCGCGTGCAGCGAGCTGCCGTGCGCCTTGCCCAGCAGCCTGATCAGTTCCGGCTCGCCTGCTTGCGCGATCTCGGCGACGGTGAGGATGCCGGCCCGCCGCAGATGCTCCGCGGTGGCCGGCCCCACGCCCCACAGGGTGCGCACCGGCAACGGGTCGAGCAGCGCGCGCTCGGTGCCCGGTTCCACCACCACCAGGCCGTCCGGCTTGGCCTGCTCCGAGGCGATCTTGGCGAGCAGCTTGGAGCCGGCCAGGCCGACCGACGCGGTCAGCCCGGTCGCGGCCAGGATGTCGGCCCGCAGCCGCTGGGCGACCGCCCGCGGGTCGCCGGCCAGGTCGCCCGCCTCCAGGTCGACGAAGGCCTCGTCCAGGCTCAGCGGCTCTATCAGCGGCGAGACCTCGGCGAGCAGCGCCATCACGATCTCGCTGATCCGCCGGTAGATGCCGAAGCGCGGCACGAGAAATGCGGCATTGGGGCACAGGCGCCGGGCGTGCGCCATGGCCATCGCGGAGTGGACGCCGTGCACCCGTGCCTCATAGGACGCGGTCGCGACCACGCCGCGGGGTCCGAGCCCGCCGACGACCACCGGCTTGCCCCGCAGGCTCGGCTTGGAGGCCTGCTCGACCGCGGCGAAGAACGCGTCCATGTCCAGATGCAGGATCGTGGGCGTACTTCTCACACCCTCGATCGTGCCGCATACCGCCGACAATCGCCGTACACGTGTACGGCATGGCGTCCGGCGCCCGCAACGGCCGTACGGGACCGGGCGGGGCCGGCGGGCTCAGACCGCCCGGTTGCGCCGCCTGGCCAGCTCGTCGGCGGGATTGTGGCCGACCAGGGTCTCGCCGGTGTCCACCCGCTCGCCGTGCAGCTCGGACAGCGAGCTCTCGACGTCCCGCCAGACGACGCCCACCGCGATCCCGAAGACGCCTTGACCGCCCTGGAGCAGGTCCACGACCTCGGCGGGCGAGGTGCACTCGTAGACCGTGGCGCCGTCGCTCATCAGGGTCATCCTGGCCAGCTCGGCCGGGCCCACCGAGCGCAGGTGCCTTACCGCCGTCCGGATGTTCTGCAGCGACACGCCGGTGTCGAGCAGCCGCTTGACGATCTTGAGCACGACCACGTCGCGGAAGCTGTACAGCCGCTGGGCGCCCGAGCCGTAGGCCGGGCGGACGCTGGGCTCGACCAGGCCCGTACGCGCCCAGTAGTCCAGCTGCCGGTAGGTGATGCCGGTGGCCGCGCAGGCCGTGGGGCCGCGGTAGCCGACCTGGTCCGGCTCGGGGTCGCCGGCAGGTGCCGTCGGCACCCCCGCCGTCCCCGGCTCAGCGGCGCGGGCCAGCGCCCCCAGGGGCGGATACGGGCCGCCGATCGCCGAACCGTCGCCGGTGCTTCTCACGCCGCCCTCCGTCCCTCACGTCCCGAACGGCGCGCGCACGTGCCACGGGACTTTCCACATCGACGGTAGGCAGTCACCAGGGGTGCGTCAACGATCGCCACACTCGCCACGCCGAGTGAAAGTCACCCCAGGAGTGGTTTGATGTGACCGGCACCGGGAACGCCTCCACGAATGGCCTCCTGGCAACCTTGCCCGGACCGGCTCACTGGTTGCTGGTGCCGAAATCCTCCGGAGAGATCTGGTCGAGGAACTCGCGGAATTTCTCCACCTCGTCCTCCTGCTCGTCCGGGATCGCGATCCCCGCGTCGTCCAGCACCCCGTCGCTGCCGTAGATCGGCGTCCCGGTGCGCAGTGCGAGCGCTATGGCGTCCGAGGGGCGGGCGCTGACCTCGACACCGCTGGCGAAGACCAGCTCGGCGTAGAAGACGCCTTCCCGCAGGTCAGTGATGCGGACCTCGGTGAGCGTCTGCCCCACGGCTTCCAGTACGTCCTTGAAAAGGTCGTGCGTCAGCGGTCGCGCAGGCGTCATTCCCTGCTGCGCGAAGGCGATGGCGGTGGCCTCGCCCGGCCCGATCCAGATGGGCAGGTACCGGTCGCCTCCTACTTCACGCAGGAGCACGATCGGTTGATTGGAGGGCATTTCCACCCGGACACCCACAACATCGAGCTCGTTCACACGTCAACCCTAGGACGTGCCCGCCGGGTTTGGGTAGTCGGGCACCCCGGGCGCCGCCTGCGGGTGTCGCTCGAACAGCGGGAATACGCGGTCAGCGCAGCCGCAACCGCAGTGCGGAGCGCACCATCGCGGCGTGCAGCCGCACCGACAGCTCGGCCAGCTCCTCCGCGGTGACCTCGGCGTGTCGGCGGGTTTGCGGGTTGCGGTGCCTGCGCAGCGGCGCCACCAGCTGCTCCACCAGACCGGCCTCCCGCTCCGCGGCCGCCTTCACGGCCCGCAGATGCCGCGGTTCCAGGCCGTAGCGGCCCAGGTCGGCGATGAGCCGGCCGATCACCACCGTCTCCGCGTCGTAGCCGCCGTCCCCGCCGGCCTCGACCAGCCCGTAGGACTCCCACTGGTCCAGCTCCGCCGCGTCCGCCCCGGTGGCCGCCAGAAGCTCCGCACGGCCCATGCGCAGCTCCTGGGGGGCGTGCAGGGCCGCCTCGGGGTCGTCCGGCGGCCGCGGGTCCACCTCACCGCCGGACCGGCCGGGCAGCACGGGCTGCTCGCCGCGGTCCAGGCCCTCCAGATGCTCCTTGATCACCCGCAGCGGCAGGTAGTGGTCCCGCTGCACCCGCAGGACGTACGCGAGGCGCTGCACGTCCCGCGCGGCGAACTTGCGGTAGCCCGACGGGGTGCGCTGCGGTTCGACCAGGCCCTCCGCCTCAAGGAAGCGGATTTTCGAGATGGTGACCTCGGGGAATTCGTCCCGCAGCTGCGCCAGCACCGCGCCGATGCTCAACAGTGCGCCGTCCGTGGTGGCGGTGCCGTCCCCGGCACCGCCCGGCGTTCGCTGCATGAGCACCTTCCTGGACGGTGGTGGCCCCCGGACGGGTCCGGAGGCTCAGATGCCCCGCTGGCTCGAGTAGAAGACCAGCCGGTACTTCCCGATCTGCACCTCGTCACCGCTGGACAGCGTCACCGAGTCGATCCGCTCCCGGTTGACGTAGGTGCCGTTCAGGCTGCCCACGTCGGAGACGGTGAAGTAGCCGTCCTGGCCGCGGCGGAATTCCACGTGCCGCCGGGACACCGTGACGTCGTCCAGGAAGATGTCACTCTGCGGATGCCGTCCGGCCGTAGTCAGCTCTCCGTCCAGCAGGAAGCGGCTGCCCGAGTTCGGCCCCCGGCGCACCACCAGCAGAGCGGAGCCCGGCGGCAGCGCCTCGACGGCGGCCTGCGCCTCGGGCGACAGCGACGGCATGACGGTCTGGCCGGTGGCCTCCGCCTCGTACGCCTCGATGCCCGAGATCGAGATCGTGGACGTGGTCTCGGAAGGGCGCTCACCCTGAGCGCCGCCCGGGCGCAGCGGAGCGCCGCAGTTGGAGCAGAAGCGGCTCGCCGCCGCATTCGTGAAGCCGCACCTGCCGCAGACCGGCAAACCGAACCCTCCACCCGTGGTCGAGGTTGATGGTGCCCCGGAACCTATGCGAGCGGAGGATGCGGGGTCAACAGGCGCCACGCCGGGCGCACCGGAATATCCGCCCCTGCCCTGCCCCTCGTTCCTGAACAGCGGGCGGTCGGCGGACTGCTCGTCCTCCGCCAGTCCCCGTGGCGCGCGATGCCGTGCGGTCGCCGGGTCACCCGACTGCCGCGCGCTCTTGCCGAACAACTTCCCAAACCACTTCACGGGCGATTCCCCTTGAACGACGCAGACCCGCCCGTAAGGCAGGACGAACCCTCACTACACACAGTTTCCACCACGCAACAGTCCACCGATGCCCCGACCCCCCGCCTCACCGGGATGACGACCGAGCGTAGTCAGGCTGCTTCAACGGCCGCAAGGCGTCCACGACGATCTTCTGCGACCTCACCACCTCAGCCGTGGCCTGCTCCTTCTGCAGCGTCTGCACCACCCCGCCGGGGATGTTCAGCGCCGGCTCCAGGTCCTGCGGATTGCCGATCACCTTGAAGACGTACGGCGCGGACACCTGCCGGCCGTCGATCAGCACCCCGCCGGTGGTGTCGGCGAAGTACGTGTCGGCGACCACCCGCACCTGGTTGATCTGGATCGCCTCGGCGCCGGCCGCCCGCAGTTCCTGCAGCGTGTCCAGCAGCGAGTCCGCCTGGACACCGCCGTTGGGATCGGTGATCGTCAGGGTGATACCCGGCCCCTCGGCCGCGACGGTGCCCGCCAGGATACCGAGCTGCTGCTCCTTCTGCCGCGTCTGCTTGAGCGCCTCGGCGGCCTGGTCGGAGCTGGACTGCAGCTGGCTGCGCTGGGTCTCCAGGCCGCGCTTCTCGTCCTCCAGGCGCTGGGTGCGGTTGTCCACCTCGGTGAGGATGCGGACCAGGTCCTCCTGGCGGGCGCCGCGCAGGGGCCCGCCGTTGTTGCTGGTCGTGTTCACCTGGATGGCCAGGCCCAGGCCCAGCACGAACAGCAGCACCGCGACCGTCAGCTGGGCACGCGAGGCCCGCGGCGGCCACAGCCCGGCGACCAGCCGCTGCCGCCCGCTCGGCTGCGGCGCGACCGGCGCGTCGGCGTCGCGGGCCGCGTCCTCGGGCGCACCATGGGGCTCGGACAGGGCGTGGGACCCGGGATCGGTACGGGGCTCGGGCTCGTGCTCGTGCTCGGTAGGAAACGCGGGCTCGGGACGGGGCTCGTGGTTGTGCTCGTCACTCATGCCGCGGTCACGCCCGGAAGACGTGGCGGCGGATGGCCGCGGCGTTGGAGAAGATCCTGATCCCGAGCACGACCACCACACCGGTCGACAGCTGCGCGCCGACCCCGAGCTTGTCGCCGAGGAAGACGATCAGCGCGGCCACGACCACGTTGGACAGGAAGGAGACCACGAAGACCTTGTCGTCGAAGATCCCGTCGAGCATCGCCCGCAGACCGCCGAAGACGGCGTCCAGCGCGGCGACGACGGCGATCGGGAGATACGGCTCGACCCCGGTCGGCACCACGGGGCGCACCACCAGTCCGACCACGACTCCGACGACGAGGCCCAGTACGGCGATCACTACGAACCCTTCCCTGTTGCGGCGGTGTCCGCCGGCCCGCTGCTGCCCGCGACCGGCCGGGCGTGGCGCACGATCAGGCTGGGCGCGGCCGCCAGGCGGACGTCCTTCTCCACGGTGACGCTCGCCCGGATTCCGTAGTTCTCCTCCAGCACGTGCAGATACTGACCGTCCGCACTGTCCTGGAACGCCGTGCTCAGCTTTTCCCCGTCACCGATCGCCAGCACCGTATACGGCGGCACCAGCGGTCTGTTGTCGACCAGTATGGCGTCCCCGGCGGCCCGGATGGCCGACAGCGCCGTCAGCCGCTGCCCGTTGACGCTGATCGCCTCCGCACCGGACGCCCACAGGCCGTTCACCACCCGCTGCATGTCGCGGTCGCGCACCCGCCCGGTGTCGGAGAACCCGCTGCTCTCCCGCGGGCCGCCGGTGTCGCCCTGTGCGGCCTCCTTGGCGTCGTCCACGACCAGCTTGACCCCGGGGCCGTGCACCGGTGTCGCGCCCGCCGGCAGGTCGAGCTGCGCGGTGGCGGCGCCGCCGTGGTCGCGCAGCGCGGCACGCTGCTCGGCGGACACGGTGTCCCGCAGGCCGTCGACGCTCTTCTGCAGGCCGTCCGCGCTCCTGGTCTCCGCCTGGACGCGGTCGATCAGCTTCTGCCGCTCCTTGGCCTCGGTGGGCGCCGCCCGATGCGCCTGGGCGGCCCCCACGGTGACGACGATCGCGGCGAGCAGCAGGCCGGCGGCAAGCCCCACCCGGCCGCTCAGCGAGGTCGGAAGCCGCGAGGTGCCGACCTGGCCGCGGCGGGCGGCCGCCTCGGCGTACCCGTCGTCGAGGGCGTGCTCCATGACGTTCGTGAGCAGGAACATCGAGGCGTCAGGCCGCCGCTGAGCAGCCCCTGGCACGGGGCTGCTCCGATCGGGTTGCGGCTGCGGCATGCCGCACATCGTCGCACGTCGGGAGCACCACACTCGAATGGCCCCCTCACGGCGTGCCGTTCGAGTGCGCGCTCACCTCCGGGCCACCGCTCGGCCTGCCCGCGGGCTGGTGTGCGGCACCCTTCCGGGTCACTCCTCGGCGCCCTCCACGATCTGCGACCACTCGTCGAGCAGTGCCTGCGCGGAGGCGTCGTCGGGGCCTTCCGCCCACAGGTGGGTGACCGCTTCCGCCGGGTCGGGCAGCACCATGACCCAGCGCCCGTCGGGCTCCACGACCCGTACGCCGTCGGTGGTGTCCACCGAGCGCTCCCCGGCCTCCTCGACCACCCGGCGCATCACCGAGCCCTTGACCGCCCACGGGGTCGGCACATCCCGCTTCAGCACGTGCGCCTGCGGGATGCGGGCGTCGATCTGGCTGAGGGTGAGCTGAGTGCGCGCCACCAGGCCGATCAGCCGCACGAAGGCCGCCGAGCCGTCGAAGACGCTGCTGAACTCGGGCACGATGAAGCCGCCGCGGGCGTCACCGCCGAAGATGGTGCCCTCCTCGCGGCCGACCCGGGTCAGGTCGTCGGGCGACGTCATCGTCCAGGTGACCTGGGTGCCGTGGTAGGCGGCCACCTGCTCGGCGATCCTGGTCGTGGTCACGGGAAGCGCCACGTGCCCGCTGCGCCGCTCGGCGGCCACCAGGTCGAGCAGCACCAGCAGCGCCCGGTGGTCCTCCACGATCCGCCCGCGCTCGTCCACCAGCGACAGCCGCTCGCCCACCGGGTCGAACCGCACGCCGAAGGCCGCCCGCGCCGACGACACGATCTCGCCGAGCCGTACGAGCCCGGCTCTGCGGGTCTCCTCGGTCTCGGTGGGGCGCGCCTCGTCCAGGCCGGGGTTGACCATCAGGGCGTCGACGCCGAGCCGGCCGAGCAGCGAGGGCAGCACCAGGCCCGCGCTGCCGTTGGCGGCGTCGACCACGACCTTCAGGCCCGACTCCGCGATACCCGAGATGTCGACCGCGCGCAGCAGCGCGCCGGTGTAGGAGTCGAAGACCGTCGAGGGGAAGCGCAGGTCGCCGATCTCGCCGGGGAAGGCCCTGCGGTACTCCTGCCGGGCGAAGACCCGGTCGAGTTTGCGCTGGCCGGCCGCCGACAGGTCGGCACCGCGCTCGTCGAAGAACATGATGTCGAGCGAGTCGGGCCGCCCGGGCGAGGTCCGGATCATGATGCCGCCCGCACTGCCGCGCGCGGTCTGCTGGCGGGCCACCGGCATCGGAACGTTCTCCAGGTCGCGCACCTCGATCGCGCTGGTCTGCAGCGCCGAGATCACCGCCCGCTTGAGCGCGCGCGCACCACGGGAGTGGTCACGGGCCGTGGTGACGGTGGCGCCCTTCTTGAGCGTCGTCGCATACGCCCCCGCCAGCCGGACGGCCAGCTCGGGTGTGATCTCGACGTTCAGGATGCCGGAGACGCCGCGGGCGCCGAACAGATGCGCCTGGCCGCGCGACTCCCAGATGACCGAGGTGTTGACGAACGCGCCGGCCTCGACGGTCTTGAAGGGATAGACCCGGACGGTGCCCGCGATGATCGACTCCTCACCGATCAGGCACTCGTCGCCGATCACGGCCCCGTCGTCGATCCGGGCGGCCCGCATCACGTCGGTGTTCTTGCCGATGACGCAGCCGCGCAGGTTGGTCTGCGGACCGATGTAGACGTTGTCGTGGATCACGGCCTTGTGCAGGAAGGCACCGCTCTTCACCACGACGTTGGAGCCGATCACGCTGTGCTCGCGGATCTCGGCGCCGGCCTCGACCTTGGCGTAGTCGCCGATGAACAGGGGCCCGCGAAGGATGGCGTCCGGATGCACCTCGGCGCCCTCGGCCACCCACACGCCGGGGGCGATCTCGAAGCCGTCGATATCGACGTCGACCTTGCCTTCGAGCACGTCGGCCTGGGCCTTCACATAGCTCTCGTGAGTGCCGACGTCCTCCCAGTAGCCCTCGGCGATGTAGCCGTAGATGGGCTTGCCCTCCTTCATCAACTGAGGGAAGACATCACCCGACCAGTCGACCGGCACATCGGCCTCGACGTAGTTGAAGACCTCGGGCTCCATGACGTAGATGCCCGTGTTGACGGTGTCGGAGAACACCTGGCCCCAGGTCGGCTTCTCGAGGAACCGCTCGACCTTGCCCTCGTCGTCCACGATCGTGATGCCGAACTCCAGCGGATTGGGCACGCGGGTCAGGCAGACGGTGACGAGACCGCCCTTCTGCTTGTGGAAGGCGATCAGCTCGGTGAGGTCGAAATCCGTGAGCGCGTCACCCGAGATCACCAGGAAGGAGTCGTCCTTGAGGGCGTCCTCGGCGTTCTTGACGCTGCCCGCGGTACCGAGGGGCTTCTCCTCGTTCGCGTATGACAGCTCCATTCCAAATTCCTCACCGTCCCCGAAATAATTTTTCACGAGGGACGCGAGGAACTGGACTGTGACGACCGTCTCAGTGAGACCGTGCCTCTTGAGCAGCGTCAGAACGTGCTGCATGATCGGCCGATTCACGACGGGGAGTAGAGGTTTGGGCATGCTTGAGGTCATTGGGCGAAGGCGGGTACCTTCGCCGCCGGCCATAACAACCGCTTTCATGTCGGAAACATCCTCCTCGTGACTCAGTCAGCCGTGGTGTCCGCCCTCACAAGTCGGCGGACCTGCACCACGTAGAGGATCCCTGCCCACCAATACAGGGTTGTACCCCAACCAGTGAAAGCCCAGCCGAAAACAGCCGCCAGTGTCGCGAGCCACCCGCTGCCGTCGCTCAGCAGCAGCAGCGGAAAGGCGTACATGAGGTTGAAGGTAGCCGCTTTCCCGATGAAGTTCACCTGGGGTGGGCCGAAGCGGTGTCTCCTGAGAATCAGCAGCATCACCGCCATCATCGCCTCGCGGGCGAGCAGCAGGACGGTGATCCACAGCGGCAGGATGCCCCGCCAGGTGAGTCCGACCAGCGTGGACAGCACGTACAGCCGGTCGGCGGCGGGGTCGAGCAGCCGGCCGAGGTTGCTGATCTGGTTCCAGCGGCGGGCCAGCTTGCCGTCCAGGTAGTCGCTCACCCCGCTGAACAGCAGCACCAGCAGCGCCCACCCGTCGGCCTTGGGGCCGCCGAACTCGGGCCACAGAATCAGCCACAGGAACACGGGCACGCCGACGAGGCGGGCCATACTCAGGATGTTCGGGATCGTGAAGATCCGATCCGTTTGCACCCGTGTCTCCTGGACCTCCACCGGGTCCCCTCCTGCTGTATCTTCGTGCGAACGTTGCGGGCCGACTCTATCGCAGGCACAAAAAAGGCCTGGCCCCGGATCAAGGATCCGAGGCCAGGCCTCTAATAATTGTTCGGCGGTGTCCTACTCTCCCACAGGGTCCCCCCTGCAGTACCATCGGCGCTGAAAGGCTTAGCTTCCGGGTTCGGAATGTAACCGGGCGTTTCCCTAACGCTATGACCACCGAAACACCATGAAACACACACCACACCCCACACACACCACCTGACGGTGGTACGGGAGTGTGGTAGCTGGTTGTTTCAGAACCACACAGTGGACGCGAGCAACTGAGGACAAGCCCTCGGCCTATTAGTACCGGTCAGCTCCACCCCTTACAGGGCTTCCACATCCGGCCTATCAACCCAGTCGTCTACTGGGAGCCTTACCCCATCAAGTGGGTGGGAGCCCTCATCTCGAAGCAGGC
>NZ_FRBI01000059.1 GCF_900142575.1 Actinacidiphila paucisporea | reverse complement strand
GTCTACTCCGGTGGCAGCCAGCTGTGCCTGGACGTCTACGGCAACCAGACCGCACCGGGTACCAAGGTCGAGACGTGGCAGTGCAACGGCGGTGCAAACCAGCAGTGGAGCGTCAACTCCAACGGCACCGTCACGGCGACCCAGTCCGGGCTGTGCCTGGACGTCACCGGCGCCTCGACGGCCAACGGCGCCCTGGCCGAGCTGTGGACCTGCAACGGCCAGTCCAACCAGCAGTGGAACCTCAGCTGACCTGACCTGACCTGAACGGCTCGGACCCGTGGCCGGCTCGGCGCCGGCCACGGGTGCGACCGGTTCTCCTGCCGCGGCCGGTCGACGGGCCGATGACGAGTGCTCCTGGCGCGATCAATCCCATCTCTCTTCGGGTTTCGGCGCCGCCGGTCGCGCTCCGCTTCAGGCTGCCGGAACGAGAAGTGCTGGTACGCGTGGTGAGGTTGAGATTTGCCGCGCACGGGTCTGGACACCGCCCGGTCCCCTCCCTATAAATTCGTCCCATGCCTCACTGCTGCGGCTCGCGGTCCGCCCGCGTCGAGAGCCCGTGGGGTTAACGCTAACAAACGCGGGTTCTCCCCCCACATCGTCAAGGACAGACAATGCCGTCTTCACCCGTTCCGTACCGAAGTCCTGCCTTTCGCAGACTCCGCTCGCCCACCCCTGCCGTCATGGCCGTGCTGGCGCTGCTGGCCACGATGCTGGCCACCGCGCTGACCTGGTCGGTGCCGGCGTCGGCTGCGGGCGCGCCCCTGGTCGGTGCGGCGTCGGGGCGCTGCCTGGACGTCGCGGGCGGTACCGACACGCAGGGGACCGCGCTGCAGATCTGGGATTGCAACGGGCAGGCGAACCAGGCGTTCGAGTTCACCTCGGCGGGGGAGCTGCGGACGATGAACGGCACCCGGTGCGTCGACGCCTCGAACAAGGGGACCTCCCCGGGTACCCCGGCGATCATCTGGGCCTGCAACGGCCAGTCGAACCAGCAGTGGCGACAGAACGCCGACGGCTCGGTCACCGGTGTCCAGTCCGGTCTGTGCCTGGACGTCAACAAAGCGGGCACGGCCAACGGCACCGGCGTCATCCTGTGGACGTGCAACGGCCAGAGCAACCAGAAGTGGAGCGCCTCGGCGACCCCGCCGCCGCCCAGCGGATCGCGCGCGTGCGACATCTACCTGTCGGGCGGCACGCCGTGCGTCGCCGCGCACAGCACCGTGCGGGCGCTCTACGGCTCCTACGCCGGCCGGCTTTACCAGGTGCGGCGCTCGTCCGACAACTCCACCAGGGACATCCCAGTCCTGACTGCCGGCGGCTATGCCGACGCCGCGGCCCAGGACTCGTTCTGCGCGGGCACCTCGTGCGTCATCACCGCTGTCTACGACCAGTCCGGGCACGGCAACGACCTGTGGTACCAGGGCTCCGCCCAGGTGCCCGGGTCGAGCCAGAGCAGTCCCGCGAACGCGACCACCGAGTCGCTGACCGCGGGCGGCACCAAGGCGTACTCCCTGTACGTCAACCCGGGCAACAGCTACTGGAGGGACGGCCACCTGACCGGTGTGCCGACCGGCAGCGCGCCGGAGGGCGCCTACATGGTGACCAGCGGCACGCACGTCAACAACGGCTGCTGCTTCGACTACGGCAACAGCGAGACGACCAGGAAGGCCGACGCGGCCGGGGCGATGGACGCGATCAACTTCGGCAAGCAGTGCTGGTTCGGCGGCTGCTCGGGCACCGGTCCGTGGGTGCAGGCGGATCTCGAATGGGGCCTGTATCCCGGTGGCAGCCAGTCGTGGAACGCCAACCAGCGTGCCTTCACCTCCAAGTTCGTCACCGCGATGCTGAAGAACAACGGCACGTCGCGATTCGCGCTCAAGGGTGCGAACGCGCAGTCGGGCGGTCTCACCACCTTGTGGGACGGGGCCCTGCCGTCCGGATACAACCCCATGAAGAAGCAGGGGGCGATCGTCCTGGGCAGTGGCGGTGACTGCTGCAAGCCCGGCGGCGGCGCCAACCTCAGCGCGGGCACCTTCTACGAAGGGGCCATCGTCGCGGGCTACCCGTCCGACGCGGCCGACAACGCGGTCCAGGCCGATATCGCCGCAGCCGGCTACCGCTGACCACCTCACCTGTGGGGGGTGGGGTAAGTGGTGGTCCTCCGGGACACCCGGAGGACCACCACGGCAGCCGCCCCGCCACCCCGCGCGCCCCCACAACCCGGCTCAGGAGTCGATGAATCATGCCCCTGTTCGCTGCAAGAGCCAAGCGCTCGCCCCAGCCGTCCTCACCTCGGTCGCTCCGCAGGGCGTTAGCGCTCACATTCTCGACCGCGCTGCTCGCCGCGGTCGCGCCCCTGGCCACCCTGGGCGCCGCGCAACCCGCCGCCGCGCTGGGCAACGGGCTGGCGCCGACCCCGCAGATGGGGTTCAACGACTGGAACGCCTACGGGTGCAACGTGTCGGAGTCGCTGATCAAGTCCACGGCGCAGGCGATGCACACTGACGGCATGCAGGCCGCGGGCTACAACTACGTCAACATCGACGACTGCTGGATGACCCACTCGCGCGACGGCAGCGGCCACCTCGTCCCCGACCCCGCGAAATTCCCCGACGGGATCAAGGGCACCGCGGACTACGTCCACTCCCTCGGCCTGAAGCTGGGCATCTACGAGGACGCGGGCACGGCGACATGCGCCGGATATCCCGGCAGCCTGGGGCACGAGACGACCGACGCGCAGTCGTTCGCGTCCTGGGGTGTCGACTACCTCAAGTACGACAACTGCAACAACTCCGGCGTGGCCGCCCAGTCACGCTACACCGCCATGCGCGACGCCCTCGCGGCCACCGGCCGGCCGATCCTGTACAGCCTGTGCAACTGGGGGCAGGACAGCGTGTGGACGTGGGGAGCCGGCGTCGGCAACAGCTGGCGCACCACCGGCGACATCAACGCCAGCTACTCCAGCATGCTGTCCATCTTCCACAGCAACGTGGGACTGGCCTCCTACGCCGGACCCGGGCACTGGAACGACCCGGACATGCTGGAGGTCGGCAACGGCTCGCTGACCGCCACCGAGAACCGTACGGAGTTCAGCCTCTGGTCGGAGATGGCCGCACCGCTGATCGCCGGTACCAACATCGCCTCCGCCAGTGCGGCCACCCTGTCCACGCTGACCAACTCCCGGGTGATCGCCGTCGACCAGGACCCGCTGGGCAAGCAGGGGACCATGGTCTCCTCCTCCGGCGGCCTGGACGTCCTGGCCAAGCCCCTTTCGGGCGGCGACGTGTCGGTGGCGCTCTTCAACGAGACCGGCTCGACCGCGACCATCAGCACCACCGCGGCCGCGATCGGCAAGACCGGCGCGTCGGCCTACAACCTGACCGACCTGTGGTCCGGGGCGACGTCCACCACCTCGGGCACCATCAGCGCCTCGGTGCCCGCGCACGGCACGGTCATGTACCGCGTCGCCGGCGGCACGTCCGGCGGTACGGGGACCGGTACCACCGGCGCACTGCACGCGGTGGGCGCCGGCAAGTGCCTGGACGTACCGAACTCGACGGCCACCGCCGGCACCCAGGTCCAGATATGGAGCTGCGGCGGCGGCACCAACCAGACCTGGACCCGTACGTCGTCGGGCCAGCTGACCGTCTACTCCGGCAGCGGCCAGATGTGCCTGGACGCCTACAACAACCAGACCGCACCAGGAACCAAGGTCGACATCTGGACCTGCAACGGCCAGTCCAACCAGCAGTGGAGCGTCAACTCCGACGGCACCGTCCGGGGGACCCAGTCCGGGCTGTGCCTGGACGTCACCGGCGCCTCGACGGCCAACGGCGCCCTGGCCGAACTGTGGACCTGCAACGGCCAGTCGAACCAGCAGTGGAACCTCAGCTGACCGGTACGACCACATCGCGAACTGCCGGGGCGGCGGCCGACCGCCGTCCCGGCGCACGCCGGGCGTCACGGGCGCGGCGGGCGGGACGCCCGGCTCCCGGGTCCCTCGTCCGCCCGCCCGGCGCCTCACCCGTCCCGCCTTGCGAAAGGAGCGCACCGTGTCAGCACTCAGCCGGCTTCTCCGGCGCTTTCGGGCCTCGACGGCCGTCCTCACCGGCCTCGTCCTGGCCGCCGGCGGCATCGTGGGTACGGCCGCCGCGCCGGCCCACGCCGCCACCTCGATCACCATCAACGGCGCGTCCGCCGGTCGGACCTTCGACGGCGTCGGCGCGATCAGCGGCGGGGGCGGCAACAGCCGGCTGCTGATCGACTATCCGGAACCGCAACGCAGCCAGGTCCTCGACTACCTCTTCCGGCCCGGCTACGGGGCCTCCCTGCAGATCCTGAAGGCGGAGATCGGCGGGGACACCAACTCCACGTCGGGTGCCGAGCCGAGCCACCAGCACACCCGCTCCGACCTCAACTGCAACCGCGGCTACGAATGGTGGCTGATGGAGCAGGCCAAGACGCGCAACCCGAACCTGAAGCTGTACGGGCTGGCCTGGGGCGCGCCCGGGTGGATCGGCAGCGGCAACTTCTGGTCCACCGACATGGTCAACTACCTGGTCTCGTGGCTGGGCTGCGCGAAACAGCACGGGCTGAGCATCGACTACCTGGGCGGGTGGAACGAGCGGGGCTACAACGTCTCCTGGTACGAGCAACTGCGCAGCGCGCTCAACGCCAACGGCTACGGCAGCGTCAAGATCGTCGCGGCGGACTCCGACTGGACGGTGGCGAATGACGTCAACTCCAACCCGGCCTTCGCCTCGGCGGTGAGCATCCTCGGCACCCACTACCCGTGCGGTTACCGCTCGGCGCAGACCAACTGCTCCGTGCCCTCGGCCGCCACGTCGACCGGCAAGCAGCTGTGGGCGAGCGAGAACGGCTCCGACGACTACAACGGCGGAGCGCAGGCCATGGCCCGCGGCATCAACCGCGGCTACATCGACGGCCGGATGACCGCGTATCTCAACTGGCCTGTCGTCGCGGCGGTCACGCCGAACCTGCCCTACCCCACGATGGGTCTCGCACTGGCCGCACAGCCCTGGTCCGGCTCCTACGCGATCGGCAAGAACGCCTGGGTGACGGCACAGACCACCCAGTTCACCGCCCCCGGCTGGCACTACCTCGACTCCTCCAGCGGATACATCGGCGGCAACCGCAGCAACGGCAGCTACGTCTCGCTGAAGTCCCCGAACAACTCCGACTTCTCCACGGTCATCGAGACGATGGACGCGACCGGCGCCCAGACGCTGAACTTCTCCGTCGCCGGCGGGCTGTCCGCCGGGACCGTGCACGTCTGGTCCACCAAGGTCAGCTCCTCGAACCCGGCGGACTACTTCGTCCACGCCGCGGACATCACACCGTCCGGCGGGAGCTTCAGCCTGACCGCGCAGCCCGGCTACGTCTACACCCTGACCACGACCACCGGCCAGGGAAAGGGCACCGCCACCGGCCCCGCCGCGGGCAACCTGAAGCTGCCGTACAGCGACTCCTTCGACGGCTACGCGGCAGGCACCGAGGCGAAGTACCTCATGGACTGGCAGGGCGCCTTCGAGACGGTCGCCTGCGGGGGCGGACGCAGCGGGATGTGCGAGCGGCAGATGAGCCCGCAGAAGCCGATCACCTGGGACGCGCTGTCCGACCCGCACGCCCTGCTCGGTGACGTGAGCTGGAGCAACTACACCGTCACCTCCGACGTCCTGCTCGAACAGTCCGGGTACGCCGACCTGATCGGCCGTGCGAACTCCCAGGACTACACGACCACCGGCGGCCTGAACGCCTACCGCCTCCGGGTGAGCGACACCGGGGCGTGGTCGATCCTGAGTTCGAGCACCAACGGCAGCACCTCCACGCTGGCGCACGGCACGGTGGCCTCCCTGGGCACCAACCGCTGGCACACCCTGGCCCTGACCTTCTCCGGCACCACCATCACCGCCGCCGTCGACGGCGCCACGGTCGGTTCTGTGGACGACTACGCCTGGGCCGGAGGACAGGTGGGCTACGGCACCGCCCAGACCGAGACCGCCCAGTTCGACAACCTGTCCATCACCCCCGGCAGCGGCGGCACCGGCGGCGGCACGACGGCGCCGATCGTCGGAGCCGGCTCCGGCCGGTGCGTGGACGTGCCGAACCAGTCGCAGACGTCCGGCACCCAGGTGGCGCTGTGGGACTGCAACGGCGGCGCCAACCAGCAGTGGACCAGTACGTCGGCCGGTGAGCTGCGCGTCTACGGCGGCGACTGCCTGGACGCCTCGGGCCAGGGCACGAGCCCCGGCACGAAGGTCGACATCTGGACCTGCAACGGCGCCGCCAACCAGAAGTGGACGCTGAACTCCAACGGCACGATCACCGGCTCCCAGTCCGGCCTGTGCCTGGACGCGACCGGCGCGGGAACCGCGAACGGCACCCTGATCGAACTGTGGACCTGCAACGGCAGCAACAACCAGAAGTGGACACGCGGCTGAGCCGCCGCTCCCCGGCTGAGCCCGGGACCCCGCACACCGCGGGGTCCCGGGCCCTCCCCCCATCGACCTGCTGAGAGGCCCCCCATGTCCTCCTCACCCTTCCCGCTGAGCCGGCGACGCCTGCTCACGGCCGCCGGCGCGGCGACGGCCGCCGGCCTGCTGCGGTTCGCCCCCGAAGCCGGAGCGACCGACGGACCGGGCAGTTACACGGCGAGCTGGTCCTCCGTCGACCAGCACCCCCCGGCGCCGGCCTGGTTCCAGGACGCCAAGTTCGGCATCTACTACCACTGGGGCGCCTTCAGCGTCCCCGCGTTCGGCAACGAGTGGTATCCGCGCAACATGTACATCGGCGGCTCCGCCGAGAACCAGCACCACATCGCCACCTACGGCGATCCGTCGGCGTGGCCGTACAACAACTTCATCGACGGCGCCCGGGACAAGGCCGGCAACTTCGTCCAGTTCGCCCCCAAACTGGCCTCCCAGGGCGGCAGCTTCGACCCGAACGCGTGGGCGCAGCTGTTCAAGGCCGCGGGCGCGCGGTTCGCAGGACCGGTCGCCGAGCACCACGACGGATTCTCCATGTGGAACAGCCAGGCCAACCCGTGGAACTCGGTCAAGCACGGTCCCAAGCTCGACCTGGTGGCCCAGCACGCCCAGGCCATCCGCGGTCAGGGGCTGAAGTTCATGGCCTCGCTGCACCACGCTTACCACTTCAACGGCTACTACGACCACGTGCCCTCCCAGTCGGACCCGACCCTGCGCATCCTCTACGGGCAGCAGGGGTCGGCCGCGGAGAACCAGCTCTGGTACGACAAGCTCGCCGAGGTGGTCAACGGCTACCAGCCGGACCTGATCTGGCAGGACTTCGACCTGGGCCTGGTGCAGGAGTCCACCCGGCTGCAGTTCCTCGCGTACTACTACAACCAGGCCGTCGCCTGGAACAAGGACGTCGTCGCCACTTACAAGGACGGCTTCGACAACAAGGGCGAGGTCTTCGACTTCGAACGCGGCGGACCCTCGGACCTGCTCGCGCCGTACTGGCTGACCGACGACAGCATCTCCTCCTCCAGCTGGTGCTACACGGTGGGGATCGGCTACTACACCACGCAGGCACTGCTGCACGCGCTGATCGACCGGACCAGCAAGGGCGGCACCATGCTGCTGAACATCGCCCCCATGGCCGACGGCACCATCCCCTCGGGGCAGCAGTCGATCCTGCGCGCCATGGGGGACTGGCTCGGCCGCTTCGGAGAGGCGGTCTACGGCACCCGCTCCTGGACCACCTACGGCGAGGGGCCGACCGCGATGGGCGGCGGCTCCTTCAGCGGCCCGAAGGCCGGCACCGCGCAGGACATCCGCTTCACCCGCAGCCAGGACAACAAGGTCCTCTACGCCACCGCGCTGGGCTGGCAGGGCGGCACCCTGACCATCACGACGCTGAACTCCAACCGGATCAACCTCAGCACCCTGACGAGCGCCCAGCTGCTGAACAACGCCACCGGCAGCTACCTCAACCTGCCGGCCCCCACCCAGGACGCCTCCGGGCTGCACCTGACGATGCCCGGGTCCAGCGCGCCGTTCACCGCGCTGGCCTACACGGTCAAGCTCACCTTCTCCGGCCAGATCCCCGCCCTGGGAGCTCCTGGCGGCTCCACCACCTGGGTGAGGATCGCCAACGTCACCAGCGGGCTGGTCCTCGACAGCGGCGGCAGCGTCGCCTCCGGTTCCAACCTCAAGCAGTGGAACTACGACGGAAGCACCAACCTGCAGTGGCAGCTGATCGACCTCGGCAACGGCTACTACCGCATCATGAACCGCACCAACGGCATGGCCGTCGACAGCTGGGGCAACACCGCCAACGGCGCGCCCGCCCGGCAGTCCGCCTGGAACGGCGGCAACAACCAGCAGTGGGCGCTCAGGAGCGCCGGCAGCAACCGCTACCAGATCGTCAACCGAGGCACCGGCACCGCCCTCGACGGCAGCGGCAGCACCACGGCCGGCTCGACCGCGGTGCTGTGGGCGCCGAACTCCAACACCAACAACGAATGGACCATCACCGGAGTATGACCCCCGGCGCGGTGCCACCGGCACCGCGCCGACACACCGACCGCAGGAGTCCGCATGTCCCCCCACACCCCCACCCGCCGGCTGCCGCGTCCGCGGCCGGGCCGCTCCGGCGCGCTGGCCGCAGGCATGGCCGTCGCCCTGGCCGGCGCGTCGCTGCTCGCCCTCGGCGCGGCCGGCCCCGCGCAGGCGGCCACCTCGCTGCGCGGCCTCGCCGAAGCGCAGAGCCGCTACTTCGGCACCGCCCTGACCGTGCCCGACCTCGGCAACGGCAACGAGATGAACATCGCCAACGCCCAGTTCGACATGGTCACGCCCGGCAACGAGATGAAGTGGGACACCACCGAGCCGGGCAACGGGCAGTACAACTTCGGACCCGGCGACCAGATCCTGTCCTACGCCACGTCCCACAACATGCGGGTCCGCGGACACAACCTGGTCTGGCACGCACAACTGCCCTCATGGGTGAGCAACCTGCCCGCCGGCCAGGTCAAGGCTGCCATGGACGCCCACATCACCACCGAGGTCAACCACTACAAGGGACACATCTACGCCTGGGACGTGGTCAACGAGCCCTTCAACGGCGACGGTTCGTTCGTCAACGACGCTTTCTACAAGGCAATGGGCTCCGGCTACTTCGCCGAGGCCCTGAACACCGCCCACGCCGCCGACCCCAGCGCGAAGCTGTACATCAACGACTACAACATCGAGGGGCAGAACGCCAAGAGCAACGCCCTGTACAACCTGGCCAAGACACTGCTCTCGCAAGGTGTGCCACTGGGGGGGATCGGCTTCGAGAGCCACTTCATCGTCGGCCAGGTCCCGTCCGACTTCCAGGCCAACATGCAGCGCTTCGCCGCCCTCGGGCTGGACGTCGCCGTCACCGAACTCGACGACCGCATCCAGCTGCCGGCCTCCGGCGCCGCCCTGCAGCAGCAGGCCACCGACTACGGCAACGTCGTCAAGGACTGCCTGGCGGTGTCCCGCTGCGTCGGAGTCTCCCAGTGGGGCGTCGACGACGCGAACTCCTGGATCCCCGGCACCTTCCCCGGGTGGGGAGCCGCGACCATGTACGACTCCAACTTCCAGCCCAAACCCGCCTACACCGCGACCGTCACCGCGCTGGGCGGCAGCAACTCCGGTGGTGGTGGTACGGGTACGACGGGTGCGTTGCACGCGGTGGGTGCGGGCAAGTGCCTCGATGTGCCGAACTCGTCGACGACGGCGGGTAC
>NZ_FRBI01000060.1 GCF_900142575.1 Actinacidiphila paucisporea | reverse complement strand
CGCCCAACCGAGGGTTTCGGCGTAGCGGTCGGCGTAGGCAGCCCGTGCCCACAGAACGCTGCCCCTGCGGTTGGCGACCTGGTCGTGCCACCGGTTGGCCTCTGGTTCTTCACCGAGGGCCAGGTGGTAGAGGAACAGGCAGTAGGTGGCGGCGACGTCGTCGGCGCCAGCTGCGTACTGCCACCAGAAACGGGCGGAGTCCTCCCTGCCTGCCAGGTGCAGGACGCAGGCCAGCACCCGGGCACCTTCGGGCTCCAGGAAGCGGTCGGCGACGTCCTCCAGGAGCGTGGACATCTGGTGCAGGGCGTCGGACTGGCTGATCACCAGTTGGCACAGGTGCCGTAGGTCGGTGTCGGCGCCATTGCGGTCACGGCCGGGGTCGTCCTGACCGGTCCCCCACCAGTTAGGCATGACCGCGCCGACCACGGTGGGGGTGTTGGCGTCGTCAAAGGTGAGCGCGCCCGAGCGGAGCCGGTCGGCGGCCTTTGCGGCCAGACGGGCTTCGGCGGTCGCGAGTTCGTCGTCGGTGTAGGCGGGGCAGTCCAGGCGGGCGGTTGCCAGGACCTGCTCGTACGAGGTGATGGCGGCGATCATCTCGTCGTGTCCTTTCTTCAGTCGAGGCCGAGAGCTGCTTTGAGCCGGCGCCGGGCGTCGCGGAGCGTGGAGCGCACGGTGGCCTCGGTTATCCCGAGGTGTTCGGCGGTCTCCCGGACGGTGTATTCGAGGCCGAAGCGCAGCACGAACACGTCGTGCTGCCGTTCCGGGAGGTCTTCGACGGCCTGCTGGACGGCCATGCTGGTCTCCAGCTCGCCGATCGGGTCGATCGTCTCCCCCAGGCAGGCAGCCATGACGGCTGCCATGCTGATGACCTTCTGCCGGCGGTCCCGTGCCCGCGCGGCGTCCCGAGTACGGCTCTTGACGATCGTCCAGGCGTACGCGGCCGGTTCCGGCTGGGACAGCACCGTCGGCCACTTGCCGAGCATCTCCAGCATCGCGTCGTCGACAGCGTCTTCGGCGTCGGCCCGTGATCCGAGATAGAGCGAGGCCCAGCGCACATACGCGCCGCGGTGCGTGGTGTGGAACACGGTGAAGTCGACGGGCTGGGGCCGCTCGATCACCCGGGAGCGCCTCGCACGGCGGCCTGGCAGATTGGATCCGCTCACCGTTCCTCCTTTCCCGGGCCACGGGGGTGGAGCAGTTCGGAGGCGCCCAGCCTGACGCTGGCGGCCAGAACGCGGCGCAGGAGTCTGCAGGCGTCGGGCCCGAACGCACGAACTGCCGCAGCAGCCGCGAGCACGGTCTGCGCCGATTGTGGATGTGTCACCGGACCTGGTGGTCCTCTCGCCTGGTAGGTAGGAAGCACCGCCCCGTGCCTGGCGCTTCACGGCCGCAACGTTGCGGTCTTGCCTACATAGCGCTCGCCGATGCCAGATCGTGCAGCCGCAATCGACAGAAAAAATTACACACCGCTACTGGTCGGTTACTTACGTAACGGCCTACGGGCATCACCGGCAAACAGGCCTGGTCCACCACACACCCCCCATCAGGGGAATTACCCGAACACCCTGGCCGTCCTGCACCACCCGCCCCCATACTTCACCACTCAACAATCGATGCGGTGTGATCGACACCACACACCGCCAGAAACCGGAGGGTGTCGTTCCACCAGCGACTACGACGTCCTCGACTCCCAGGTGACCGCCGCGCGGGCCACCACATAGCAAGCTTCAACAGGGCAGACGGCAGTCTGACCGCGCTCCCGGACTCGGACCCTCCTGACGGAACGCGCGGCCCTCACATTTGGCGCGGTCGATCGCCAGGACGATACGAGAGCACCGCTGCAGATCGGCGCGTCTTCAGCCTCTCCTTCGGCACCTCCCGTACGAGTTCGTCGATCCATCGTCGGAGCTCCTCCAGCCAATCCCGTCACTCCGGGCCGATGACGAACTTCTGGGCCTGGTCGTCGTCCTGGTCCTCCTGGACGTCGTCGGCGTCGTCGCCGAAAGCCAACTGGTCGCATAGCGCCGCGGCGGTCACCTGGTCCGCCGGCGACGGCTTGCCAACTCGACTGGACTGGTCCGGCTGGGATTCGCGAGGGCGCACAAGAGGACCTGGAGGTGGATGCTGGTGACCACCTGCCGGCCTTCCCGGCCCGGGCGGCAAGCCACAGCAAAGGTTCCCTGCGGTCCAAAACGGCATGGGTCAATCCGTTGATGGCGGCGCCGGCCAGCAGCGCCCGGGCGGGGACGCGCACGCCGAACGCGCGGGTGACAGCGACCGAGGCGAGCAGCTGCACGGCGTTGTAACTGGCGACGTGACGGGTGACACAGGCACGCCCGTAGGTGCTGGCGGTGCAGGTGCGGCCTTCCTTGCCGTGCCGCCAGGGGTCGTCGGCAACGGGCTTCCCGTCGGCCGCGTAGACCAGGTGCTTGCCGTGCGCGCCCTTGCCGGCAGCGTCGCGGGACTGCTGAATCCAGTTTGTCGCTGCTTTCTTTGCGTGTCTCACATGCCTCAACTCCCGTTGGTTGGTTGTGGAGTTAGCAGTTGATGAAAGTCGTATCGCGGGCCTAACGTCCCGGCCCGTGTTGGTGCACTTCTTCTCTTCCGAGGACTGGCAGTCCTGGGGACTCGGTGGGCAGCCACTGATCCCTGAGCGGATGCCGGTCCTGATCGACGACGACTTCCTGTTCGAGGACGGGTACGGCCCACGGGCGACGCGGGTGGTGAATACGTGGCTGCGTACGTTGCCGTCGAGCGGCGCCCCGTCGCCGAACTCGTGGCGTGCGTACGCGCTGTCGGCCCGGGACTGGCTGACTCATCTGCGGCGGCACGCGATCGAGGTGTTCGCCTCGCGGCAGGACCTGGTGGCCGCGCTGGGTACATACGCGGACCGGCGGTTGTCGGGGCCGTTGGACGAGCGGTTGGCGTCGTCTTCCTGGGAGCTTCAGGTCACCGTCTTGTCCCGCTTCTACGCCTGGGCGGTGGAGGAGGGCCTGGCGAGCGCGGTGCCGTTCACGGTGGGCACGGGCATACGGATGGTCGAGGGTCGGCTGGTCGAGACCGGGCGGAATCTGGCGAGGTTGCGGCGGGTGAAGCCGCACGTGAAGGTGCAGTACCTGGAGTCGGACTTCGCCGAACTGTTCTGCCGCGGTCTGGCCGGACTGGATCCGGACGGTCTGGAGAATGCGGCGTTTCGGGGCCGGTTCCCGGGGCGGAACGCGGCGATGGGCCGCCTGGTGCTGGGCACCGGGATGCGGAGCCGGGAGTTCACGCACCTGCTGGTTCACGAGGTTCCGCCGCTGCCGGCGGAGCCGACGGAGGTGCCGATCTTGTGGGCGGTTCCTGAACTGGGCGCCAAGGGACGGAAGTTCCGCACGACGTGGATCGACTACGCGTCGCTGGCGGCGGTCCACGCCTATATCGCGCTGGACAGGGAGATGGCCCGCGGCTCGTGGATGCCCCGGAAGCCGCTGGTGGTGGAGGAGGCGGACTTTCGTGGCGGCCGGGTCAACGGCCGGCGCATGACCTGGTCGTCGCTGGCTCCGGCCGAACGGCTGCGGCTTGTCGATCCGCAGGGAGGCTCGCTGCTGCTGGCGCTGAGCTACGGCGGGCGGCCGTTCGTGGACTGGGGGACGCTGTTTCGTCGCACGGCCCGCCGCATCCGGGAGGTGTTCGAGCCGCGCTTCCCGGACGTCGCTCCGCACCGATGTCGCCACAGCTTCGCAATGGCCACGCTGGAGCGATTGGTGGAGGGCCACTACCGGGCTGCTGCTCAGATGGCCGCGGCCACCGGTGACGCGTCGGGGCTCGCGCTCTACCTGCTGAAATCCGATCCGCTGCTGATCCTGCGGGACCTGTTGGGGCACTCCAGCGTCACGACGACGGAGGTCTATCTCAAGCGTCTGGACGTGCACCGGATCTACCAGGCCGCCTGGGAGAAGACGCACGGGCAAGTGGATCCGGCGGTGCTGGCCGAGGCCGATAGCGAGTTCGAGGAGACTGTCTGATGCCCGCCGAAGTGATCCGCGAGCCGCTCGCGCTGAAGCTGTCCCTGCCCGGCCAGGCGACCGAGCTGATCGCAATCGGAGACCTCCCGAACCCGCTGCTGGCCGTCGATCTCACCGAGGGGCTGGCCGCCCTGATCCACCCGCACGGGCCGCTCGCCAAGCGGACCACGGTGATGAGCTTCATCTCCACGTTGCGCCGAATGGTCCGCGAACTGGCCGCTGACGGGTTCGTCGGATCGGCGGGCGAGTTGTCCCGACCGCTGCTGGCTTCCTTCTGGCTGCGTTCGCAGTATCTGGTCGAATACCGCACCCGCACGACGCTTCGGGCCTTCGACGAGCGCCATCGGGCATTGGCGGAGTCGGTGCGGCAGATGGTGTTCGGCACGAACTACACCCGGCCGGTCGTGGGCTCCCCTCTGCCGCCCTACCAGCCGGCCGAGTGGAACCGGCTGATCGACTTGTGCAAAGCGGAGGTACGCCGTCTTGGGGACCGGCACCGGGCGATGCTCGCGCTCGCCGAGGAGGGCCAGGACCCGGCGGCCGGGGGCTGGAACAAGGCGAACGCGGCCTGGTTGCTGCTGCGTCTGGGACCGGTCAGCCGAGCCGTGATTGCGAAGCACCTGGGCCTGACGCGGGAGGAAGCGCGGCAGGGGTCCTTGGGGCTTGAGGAGATCCGCAACGCTCTGTTTCCGACGCACGCGGACGCCGTCCCCTACCTGTTGCTACTGGGGGCCTGGACGGGCATCGTCCCCGACGGGTTGACGGGTCTGGAAACGAAGGATGTCCGCTGGACGGGGCAGCAGGCGATGTTGCTCTCCTACACCAAGGGCCGCACGGGCGAGGAGAGTCTGGTGCTGTCGGCGGGGGCATCACGGCTGCTGGAGCAGTGGATCGAGCACAGTGCCCAGGCACGCAGGCATGCTCCCGAGGACCTGGCCGGCCGCGTCTGGCTGGTGACGTCGCACTGCCGGTTCATTGCGGCCACGTTCGCCGAGTATCTGCTGCGGCCCTGGGTGAAGCGTCACGGCCTGCGGTCGGATGCCGGCGGGCCGATGTGGTTGGACAGGCGACGGCTGCGGACCACGTTCATCGCTCAGCGCGGGCAGCGCACGTGGTCGCTGCGGGCGACGATCGACCCGAACCACTCTCCCGAGGTCGAGGGCGATCACTACCTGTCGGCGGCCACACCCGCTCAGCGGGCGGTCGTCGGCGAGATCATCGCGGACGCCCAAGGAGACCTACTGCGGCGCGCAAGCACGCCGCTCGTCGTCGACGACGCGGCGGCTGCGGACCGGCTGCCGCAGGAAGTCGAGCGTCTAGGCCTGAACCAGGGTGTTCTGGAGGAGCTGCTGGGCGGGGAACGTGACGTGTTCACCACGTCCTGCGCGGATCAGCTGGCCGGGCTCCACGGTCCGAAGGGAAAGCCGTGTCCGGCCAGGCCCTGGGTCTGCCTGCTCTGTCCACTCGCCTTGTTCGCTCCCCGGCACCTGCCGAATCTGCTGCGGCTGAAGGCGTATTTCGCCCGTCAGTTCCGGGCGATGCCGCGTGCGCAGTTCGCGGTGGTGTTCGCCCCTTATGCCCGTCGCCTGTCCGCCGAGATCCTGCCGCGGTTTCCGCTGGCCGCGATCGAGGCGGCCCAGGCCGAAGTCGCCGACGTGGATGCCGAACTGCCGTTGCGTGCTGAGGAGATGACCTCATGAATCTCGCTCCCGCATCTGCTGGAGTGCCTTCCGGGTCGTTGTTCGCGGGGGCGGACGTCGCGGCCACTGCCAGCCTTGTCTGGCGGGACGGATTCGGCCGACCCCATTTCGAGGACGATGTGTGGTCGCTGGAGGGCTGGGCGGATGCGCCGGTCCAGATGAAGCCGACCGAGAAGAAGTGGGAGTTCAGCCGGATCAAGGATTCGGCCTGGCGAGTGGTCGCCAAGGAGCTCGCGCTGGCCTGGCTGGCGACCTCCGATGAGCGGGTGCTAGCGCTGCCCCGGGCCCGGCGCATTCCACGCCACCCCCGCACCGTCGCGGCGAGGCTCTACCACGCCACCTTCTGGTTCAACTGGCTGCACGAACGACGCATCGCCTCTCTGGCCGCCGTCACGCAGGAGCACTGCGAGGCGTTCGTGAAGGAGTACGGCGTCATCCGGGATGCCGATGGGGCTGTGATCCGACCGAAGTCCCCGAGCGGTCTGCGGACGGTGGTGTCCGTGATGCAGGAGATCACCGACTACGGGGAACTGCTGTCTGCCGACCGGCACCGGTCCGGTTTCCGTCCGTGGGGCGAGCGTTCTCCGGGCCGCGTCACCGGCGCCCCGACGAGGCCCGAGATCATGGTGAAGACGCCGCCGCTGCCGGACGAAGTTCTCGCACCGCTGCTGACAGCGTGCCTGCACCTGATCGATGTCCTCGGGCCGCGCGTCGTCGAGCTGCGCAAAGAGCTCCGTGCCGACCGTCTCGCCCAGGACGCAGAAACCCCGTGGTTGATCCGCAACCTGCGTGCCGAGGCTCCGCTTGCTGCGGTGGTCGAGGAGCATCTGCGGGCAGGCAGACCCCTTCCACGGCTCCAGGACTGGCAAGTGGCCAAGCGCCTGACCAAAGGCTGGGATCCGCACGATCCCCTACTGGAGGTCAGTTTCCTCCAACTGCTGCGCCCAACAGGGCACCGGGACATCGGGCGCCCGTTGTTCAAGAGCGTCCGTCCTCTGCTGGAAGCGGCCGTCGCGCAGGTCGGGACGGAACACCGGTGGTGTCGTGATGCGGCGGATGTTCCCCGCGCTGACAACGGTGACCTGGTGCCATGGTCGCTCCCTCTGCCGTCGTTGCAGGCGCAGGCCCTGGTCAGGGTCGTCGGACATGCCTGCGTGATCACCACCTCGGCATTGACTGGCATGCGGTCCAGCGAACTGATGGAGCTGGCGGTCGGCTGCCACACCCCTGCCGAAGAAGACGTCCCCGGCCTGGCCCGGCACCGGCTGGTCAGCAAGGTCGTCAAGGGCCGCCGCTGGGGTGGCGTGCGTGATGAATGGGTCGTCGTCGAGGAGGTCGTCCGCGCCGTCACGCTGGCCGAGCAGCTGACCGATGCCGAGCCCGGCCAGCTGCTGTTCGGTCCTTTCCACGGCTTCAACAGCAACGGCGCAATGGACTGGCTGCGGCGGTGGGTCGCCTCGCCAGCCGGCCAGCGTCTGGGCCTGCAGCCCATCCCCGACAGGCCGGTCCATCCCCGCAGCCTGCGCCGGACTCTCTCGGTTGAAATGGCGGCCCGGCCTGGCGGGCTGCTCGCCACGAAGCTGCACTTCAAGCACCTGTCCGTGGTCACCAGTGAGGGATACGCGCACCGGCCCGGCGGAGCTCAGGCCGTCTTCCACCAGGAGTGGAAGAGAGCCGAGGCGGACGAGAAACTACACCGGACCGTTCAAGCGTTCCGCCAGTTCCAAGACGGCCAGCTGCCAGCCGGTCCCGGAGCGGACGCTCTCATGGCTGTATTCCGCGCGGTCGAGGACGAACTCCAAGGACACGAGCCCGGCCCGGCCAAGGTGGTCACCGACCGACAGGTCGAACTGCTGCTCAAGAAGAAGGCCGCAGTCCTGCACCTGTCCGCCGCGAACTACTGCTGGTTCGAGGACCCGGCCAAAGCCTTGTGTCTCAAGCTCGCCGGCGCCAAGTCGGAGGTCGCCCCGCTGACGGGAATGTGTGACAGCTCCCGCTGTCCGCAGGCAACCCACCATCTCATCCACCGGCCCGTCTGGCAGACCGTGGCGGACAACGGCACCGCCCTGCTGGCCAACCCGCGCATCCCGGCCGGCGAGAAGAACCGGCTGCGGGCCGAACACGAACGCTCCATGCGAGCCCTCGAAGAGATCGACAAGGCCGCCGGAAAGGCTGGATGACATGGCCCTCAGTCCCGAACAGCGCGATCAGATCGAACGGCGGATCCGCGCGGCCATCGACCGGCTCCTCGCCGGGCAGATCCCGGCCGGCGGGGCCTGCGACGTCAAGACCCTCGCCCGCGAGGCCGGGATTTCCCGCGCCGCCCTCTATCGCACCTGGGGCCACCTCAAGGACGAGTTCGAGAAACGGCGGGCCGCAGCCTGGGCCGCGGGCCAGCAGCCCGACCCGCGCGAGGCTCGGATCGCCCGGCTGCGGGGGCAGAATCAGCGACTCACCCACAAACTCGCCCGTACGCACACCGAGTTCAGCCAGCTCAAGGAGCGTCACCAGCTGGCTCTGTCGGCCCTGGCGGCCAAGGACGACGAGGTCCAGCGTCTCCGCCGCGAGCTGAGTACGTTCAGCCGTACTTCCCCAGCTCCTGTTCCAGAACAACGGCAGCGGGACGACGCCTGTGACGCTGTCCCCCTGCCGCCGGGCCTCAGGCTCGCCGACGCAGTGCGCCACGCTCAGTACGACAGGTGAGTGCCACCACACTGGCAATCGCGCTGAACAGACCGGTGCATGCGGCGATCTGCACAGCGGGCAGGACCAGGGACAGGCCCACGACCACGATGACGATCACCACGACGACGCCAACCTCCTTGGATCCCTTGCCCGCCCAGGGGCGCCATGAGAGACGATGCGAGAGCGACTGACCCATACGGTCACGTCCGTTCTGCCGACAACGTCGGCTGGCTGGGCCGCCGGTCGTCCTCTTGAGCTTGGAGGCCGGGGACGCTGGCGGCTGGTCAACTGTTGCCTTTCCAGCATGTGTTGCCCCTAGACCCTGTTCAATTGATCGAGACAATACGAGCACAATCTGCGCTCTATACACGACAACAGACTGCAGATGGGGTGGTCATGCCCAGACGGCCTTCGCACTTGGCGCCATCAGACGGTCCTCTCGCGCGCTTTGCGCTCAAGCTCCGAGCGTTGCGGGACACCGCCGGCTTCGACGCGCCCAGCGTGGATCAGATCGCAGCGCGGACTCATATTCCTCGTTCCACGCTCTTCGCGGCGCTGCGGGGACAGCGCCTGCCTACCCGCTCCGTGTTAGGAGCATTGGTCACAGCCTGGGGTGGTGACGCAACGGAATGGCTCACCCGACGCACCGTTACAGAAGCCGAACTGGAAACGCTACGTGCTGCTCGGCCCTCCAAAAGCCGCGTGACACCGACGACAGAGCCGAAGGCCACACCAGCACCAGCCCTAGAACAAGCGCCCAAGGCCACACCAGCACCGGCCCCAGAACAAGCAGGCGCCGAAAGGCTCCGCTCGGCGATGCAGGACATGGCCGAACAGCTCAGAAGGCTCCGCGTCGAAGCTGGTGCACCGACTCTGCGCCAGCTTTCGAAGAAGATCGAGGAGAACCCCGAGTTTCCAGGAATTGCCAGTCCCTCGACGCTCTCCGACCTGTTCAGCGGGAAGCGACTACCGAAGTGGCCGGTCCTTGAGTCCGTCGTTCGGGCGCTCGACGGCGACGAGAGGCAGTGGCTACTCACCTGGGAAAGGCTCGTGATGCTTCGGGAAACACAAGCGCTCACCACAGCTTCGGACCCGACCCGCCCCTGGGCGCCTTACCCGGAAGAGTGACTTTCCGCCTGTGACAACCACCCCAGCCGACCGAGACACCTGCCTCTCACGCCTGACCCGCGAGTCCGGGTTCAAGTCGCCCCTGATCGCGACACCCTAGAGAGGGTCTGTCTAGCGACTGGTGTAACTGGGGTTGTGTGGGTTAGCGGCGGCCGATGGAGAGTCGGCCGTCGAAGGCGATGTCGAACGCCTGGAG
>NZ_FRBI01000062.1 GCF_900142575.1 Actinacidiphila paucisporea | reverse complement strand
CAGCGCCGGCAGCACTCGCGGAGTCCCCCGAGCCCCGAAGCCCGCAGCGCCGGCAGCACTCGCGGAGTCCCCCGAGCCCCGAAGCCCGCAGCGCCCGTGGAGTTCGTGGAGTCCGTGGACGGGCTCATGGGGCTGCTCGCGGGGTGCGAGGGCGTCTGGGACACCCCGGGCGGCAGTGGCGACCCGGTGGACATCCTTCAGCACGGCCTGCAGGTCGCCGCCGTTGTGGCGGCCCGGTATCCCGAGGACGAGGAGCTCCAGGTAGCCGGTCTCGCCATGACGTCGGGCGCCGGTTGCGGCCCGGTGACGAAGCCGGCCACGGCGAAAGCGGTGCGAAGGCCGTCGCGCCCGTGCTCGGGCGGCGGGTCGCCGCCTGGTGGCCCTCCACATCCCCGCCAAGCGCTACCCGGCCGCGACCGAGCCCGGCCTCGCGCTCTCCCCGAGAGTGCCCACACCCTGGCGGCCTGCCAGGGCGGTGCCATGACCGCACCGGAGGCGGCCGCCTTCGAGGCCGATCCGGACTTCGCCGCCGCGGTGGCGCTGCGCCGCGGTGACGACGCGGGCAAGGTCGTCGGCCTGGGCACGCCGGGCCTGGAGCACTGGCGGCCCGTGGTGAGCCGGGTGGCCGCCGCCGCGCGGTGACCTGCCGGGCCGTCAGCGGGCCGGGGGGACCCGGCGGTGGCCGGGGGTGGGGCCTATCGCTGGTGGGCCGCGGCGATCCGTGCGCCGAAGGGGCGGCGCTCGACCGCGCGGGCGACCTGGGCCAGCAGGTCGCCCAGCGGCATGGCGAGCTCCGCGTCGAGTTCCCTCATCGCCGCGGCCGTGGCCTGCCACTCGGCCTGGATCCGCGGCAGCAGCGCGTGGGCCCTGTCGGTCAGTTCGACCAGGCGGCGGCGGGCGTCGTGCGGGTCGGGGGTGTGGGTGACCAGGCCCGCGCGGGCCATCTGGGCGGCTGTCTGGCTGGCGGCGGAGTGGGTGACGCCCACCGCGGCGGCCAGGTCGCGGACCGGCAGCGGGCCGTGGGCCAGCAGGGCGCGGACGACCGGGGAGAAGCGGGGGCGGTACTCGGGCAGGCCCTGCTGCCGGTAGACCCTGGCCACGTCGCCGTCGAGCAGGTCCAGGACGTGGCGCAGCAGGGTGCCGACGGCCGCCGGGTCGGGGGGGGTCCTCACCCTGATAATGTAACAGTGCTGTCAGATCTGGGCAGGAGGGGGCGCCGCACATGAGCGGGATCTATCCGGCCGTCGAGCCGTACGAGCACGGGGTGCTCGACGTCGGTGACGGCAATCGCGTGTACTGGGAGGTCTGCGGGAATCCCGCGGGCAAGCCGGCGGTGGTCCTGCACGGCGGGCCGGGGTCGGGGGCCGGGGCGTTCTGGCGCCGGCTGTTCGACCCGGCGGCGTACCGCATCGTGCTGTTCGACCAGCGCGGGTGCGGGCGCAGCACGCCGGATGCCGGCGACTGGCAGACCTCGCTCGCGGCGAACACCACCGCGCACCTGATCGGCGACATCGAGCTGCTGCGCCGGCATCTGGGCATCGGCGCGTGGCTGGTGCTGGGCGGGTCCTGGGGGGTGACGCTGGCGCTGGCCTATGCCGAGCAGCATCCCGCGCGCGTCTCGGAGCTGGTGCTCTTCAGCGTCACCAGCACCTCCCGCCGCGAAGTGGAGTGGATCACCCGGGACATGGGGCGGATCTTCCCCGAGCAGTGGGCCCGCTTCCGCGACGCGGTGCCGCCCGGGGCGCGCTCGGGCGATCTGGCCGAGGCGTACGCGGTGATGCTCGCCGATCCCGATTTGCAGGTGCGTGAGCGGGCGGCGCGCGAGTGGTGCCGGTGGGAGGACGTGCACGTGGCCACCCACGGCGATCACCGGCCCGATCCCCGCTACCTCGACCCGCTTTTCCGGCTGCGCTTCGCCCGCCTGGTCACGCACTACTGGCGGCACGCCGGGTTCCTCCAAGCGGGGGCGCTGCTGCGCGGCGCGGGGCGGCTCGCGGGGATTCCCGGGGTGATGGTCCACGGGCGGATGGACATCAGCGGGCCCCCCGACATCGCCTGGCAGCTGGCCCAGGTGTGGACCGACGCCCGGCTGGTGCTGATCGACCGGGAGGGGCACGGGCTGTCGGGCGACGCCACCAGGGACGCCGTGATCGCGGCCACCGACGCCTTCCGGCCCGCCACCGGCACCGCCGGCTGACCCCCACCCCCCGCACCGGCCTGCTCGCCCGCCGGCCCGGCCGGCTTGTGTGCCGGGGGGTCAGCGCAGCTGCTTTTCCAGGTCCTTCCACCGGCGCCGCTCCTGGCGGGGCAGCGCCCGAAGCGGTGTGACCTGCTCGGGGTGGCCAGGTGCGGGGGCGGGCCGGGAGGGCGGGGGTTGGGGCGGGTGGGGGATGCAGACCATCAGGTAGCCGAAGTCCCGCAGGCACCGCAGGAGGAACAGGAGGACCCAGCGCACACTCGCGGGCACGGGCACGCCCTCCTCTCCCCCGGGCCGGTGGCTGTCAGGCCAGGCAGTGTGCGGCGATCTGGCCGACCGCGGCGGAGGCGGGCAGGCCGCGGTCGCGGGCGGCGACGGCGGCCGAGCGGACCGAGGCCTCCCACCGCGGGGCGTAGGGCTCTTGCAGGGTGCCGCAGGCGTAGGCGCACTGCAGGCCGGCCTCGGAGCGCACGGTCAGGCCGAACTCCGCGGTCGGGCCTTCGCTGTCGATGTCGCCGAGGCCGAAGACGAGCGTGGCGCAGCGCACGGCGTCGACGGTGCCCCGGCGCAGCGGCAGCGGCACCGGGCCGAGGCCGGCCAGGCGCAGTCCGGCGTACGGGTCGGGTTCGATGACCACCTGCAGGTCCAGTGCGCTGCCGGTGCCGGCGTGCGGTTCGGCGCTGATCCGCAAGTCCAGCCTCGTCGGGTCCGGTCCGTCGGCCAGGTCCAGTGCGACCGGCACGATCAGCGACCCGGTGACGCCGTAGCCGCGGTAGCCGCCGATCCTGGTCTGGAGGATCCGGTGCGCCTGCCGGGTGAAGGCGGCGGTGTCCGCTGTCCCGTATCGCAGGACGACGGTGTTCTCGTACCGGCTCAGGCCCCGCATCGCCGGTTACCGCCGGTCGGTTTCGACCGCGCGTTTGACGCGCTCCAGCGTGGCCTGCATGCCGTCGACCATCAGCTGCTCGCGGTCCCTGCCCAGCAGCCGGCTGGCGGTGATGATCCGCGCCGGGATCGGCAGCGGCCCTGCGTGCTCGCGCCACTCGGTGATCAGGGTGCCGCCGGCCTGCGGTTCCAGGCGGTAGCCCCAGCGCATCCGGGATTCGGCGACCTCGAAGGTGAAGCGCTTGGGCGCGTCGTACTCCAGCACCGTGCAGGTCGTCGACCAGCGCACCACGCCGCGCTTGTTGGTGCCCTTGAAGACCGCGCCGGGCCCGGGGGCGGCGCCGCCTTGCCAGCGGCCGCCCTGGTTCTCCGGGCTCCACTCGCCGTAACGGGTGGGGTCGGCCACGACCGCCCACACCGCCTCGGGGGCGGCGCCCACCCAGATGCTGACCTCGTCCATGGTTGTCCTCCATAAAAAAAGGGGGGGTACGCCGCCGGGCACCGGCCGCGGCAGCGACTTCGTGATCAACGAAAGGCATGACACCGGCGCCCAGGCCTCCGGCACCGGCACGGCACGGCACGGCACGCCGGTAGGGGCGTGCCGGCAGGGGCGTGTCGAGATAAAAGGGAAGGCCTGGTCCGGCCCGGGGCGCGACGGGTCGCGTCCCGGGCCGGACCAGGGGATGAACAGGCGGGTGCGGTTCAGTCGGTGGCGCGCAGGGCGCGCGATTGGCTGAAGTGCCGCACCATGGGGCGTTCCACGAAGGTGTTGAGTACCCAGGCCGCGGCCAGGGACAGCGTGGCGTATGCGGCGATCACGCCGTAGGCCTGCCCGTCGGACCATTGCTGGTGGCCGGCGAACAGGCGGGTGAGGGTGACCAGCATGACCGCGTGGATCATGAAGAAGGCGAAGGACAGGTCACCGAGGCGGACCATGACGCGGCTGCGCATGACCGAGCGGCGGCCGCGGCCCTCGGCGGCCGCGGCCGCCGGGATCAGCAGGGCCAGTGGCACGATGGTGGCCGCTTCGAAGCGGTAGAGGAAGGGCAGCGAGAACGTCAGGAAGTATCCGCCGACCGCGAGCAGTGCGGCGGCCGCGGTCGGGATCGGGACCCAACGGCCGGTCAGGACGATCCGGGCCATCACCATGCCCAGGGCGAACTCCAGCAGCCTGGCGGGGGGGAAGACGTAGACCAGCCACAGCTGGTCCGGTGTGACCGGCAGCCCCAGGACGCCTGCTCCGTGGACGCCCGGCAGGACGGCGTAGGCCAGTGCCGGCACGGCCACGACCAGGGCGGTGATGACGCCGGCGGTGGCCCACAGGGCGCGCGGGGGGATCTTGCGGATCAGGGCGTACAGCAGCGGGAAGCACAGGTAGAACAGCGCCTCGCAGGACAGCGACCAGCTCGGCGGGTTGACCCCGAGCTGGACGTCCAGGTGGGGTGTCCAGGCGTGCAGCAAGAACAGGTTGGGCAGCCACAGCCGTGGCGTGGTGGCCTTGGTGCCGGTCATGACGCCCGCCGAGGCGAACAGCACCAGCGCGGCGGCGAAGGTCACGACGTGGTTGGGGTAGATCCGCACCAGGCGGCGGCGGTAGAACCGGCCCGGTGTGTCGTCCTTGCGTACCGCCCAGGTCAGGACGAAGCCGCTGAGGACGAAGAAGAACGACACGCCGATCGGGCCGAAGCAGGTGAACCAGCGGGCCGCCCGTGCGGCGGTGGTGCCGGTGAACGGGCTGATCTGCGGCTGGGTGGTGTGGAAGACGAAGACCATCGCCGCGGCCACCGCGCGCATCCCGGTCAGGGAGTGCAGGCGGTTGCGGGGCGCGGGTCTGGAGGTCTGTGGCAGGGACGGCGTGGGCTGCTGCGGAGGTGCCTGTGTGGCCACGGGTGACTCCTTTCGGGTAGTGGTGCTCATGGGGAACGAAAGCGGTCGTAGGGGTGCCGGCTGCGCCGCCACCGATCGCCTCGCCCGTCATGAGCACCCCGAAAGGAACGGGGTGTGGGGCCGGGTTCCCCCGGGTTATTGCGGGGGGTTGCCGTGCTTGCGGTGGGGCAGCTCGGCGTGTTTGCCGTGCAGCATCCGGAGTGCGCCGATCAGTACCTTGCGGGTGTCGGCCGGGTCGATGACGTCGTCCACCAGGCCGCGTTCTGCGGCGTAGTAGGGGTGCATCAGTTCGGTCCGGTACTCCTTGATGCGGTGGTGGCGGGCCGCCTCGGGGTCCGGGGCGGCGTTGATCTCGCGGCGGAAGATGACGTTGGCGGCGCCCTCGGCGCCCATCACCGCGATCTCGTTGGTGGGCCAGGCCAGTGCCAGGTCGGCGCCGATCGAGCGGGAGTCCATGACGATGTAGGCGCCGCCGTAGGCCTTGCGCAGCACCAGCGAGATCCGCGGGACGGTGGCGTTGCAGTAGGCGTAGAGCAGTTTCGCGCCGCGGCGGATGATGCCGTGGTGCTCCTGGCGGACTCCGGGCAGGAAGCCGGGGACGTCGACGAGGGTGACCAGGGCGATGTTGAAGGCGTCGCAGAACTGCACGAAGCGGGCGGCCTTCTCGCTGGCGTCGATGTCCAGCACTCCGGCGCAGGAGGCGGGCTGGTTGGCGATCACGCCGGTCACCTGGCCGCCCAGGCGGGTCAGCGCGCACACCACGTTGGGCGCCCAGGCGGTGTGGACCTCGAAGTACTCGCCGTCGTCGGCGAGTTCGGCGATCACCTGGTGGATGTCGTAGACGCGGGAGGGGTCGGCCGGTACCAGGTCCAGCAGGGCGGGGTTGGGGCGGTCGGCCGGGTCGGTGGTGGGGGCGGCGGGCGGCAGCTGCCGGTTGTTGGAGGGCAAGTAGGACAGCAGGTAGCGCACGTCGCGCAGGCAGCCGGCCTCGTCGTCGTACACGAAGTGCGATACGCCCGAGACCGCTGAGTGCACCTGCGCGCCGCCCAGGCCGTCCTGGGTGATCTCCTCGCCGGTGACCGCGCGCACCACGTCGGGGCCGGTGATGAACATCTGCGAGGTCTCGCGGACCATGAACACGAAGTCCGTCAGCGCCGGCGAGTAGGCGGCGCCGCCCGCGCACGGGCCGAGCATCACGCTGATCTGCGGGATGATCCCCGAGGCGCGGGTGTTGCGCTGGAAGATGCCGCCGTAGCCGGCCAGTGCGGCGACGCCTTCCTGGATCCGGGCGCCGGCGCCGTCGTTGAGGGAGACGATCGGCGCGCCGGCCGAGAGGGCCATGTCCATGATCTTGTGGATCTTCTGGGCGTGGGCCTCGCCCAGTGCGCCGCCGAAGACGCGGAAGTCGTGGGCGTAGACGAACACGGTGCGTCCCTCGACGGTGCCCCAGCCGGTGACGACGCCGTCGCCGTGGTGGCGCTTGGCCTCCAGGCCGAACCCGGTGGCGCGGTGCCGGCGCAGGCCTTCGACCTCGGTGAAGGAGTCCGGGTCGAGCAGCAGGGCGATGCGCTCGTGCGCGGTGAGCTTGCCGCGGGCGTGCTGGCGTGCGGTGGCCGCCGGGCCGGTCGCGGCGCGGGCCTGCTCCTTGATCAGGGCCAGTTCGGCCACCCGGTCGCGCGGGGAGCGGGGCCCGGAACGCTCTCCGGGGCGGGGCTGGGCGTGCGGGGGCTCGGTGCTCGCGACAGTCGTCATGGATCGAATCAACCTTCGCCTGTGAGGGGGCCGGGCCGGTCGCCCCCGGGGCCGGTAGCCGGGCGGGGGCGACGTCGCCCGGGGGGCGGCGAGACACAAAAGAACGGGGGGTTTCAGGGCTGTTTGGCGTTCGCTCCCGCCGGGGTGGGGCGGGGTGCGGGCACCGGGCGGCGGCGGGGTGCGGTCAGTGCCGCCACCATCCCGACCGCCCCGATCCCGACGACCAGCCACACCGCGGGCCGCAGGCCCGCGCTGTGTCCGGGGCCGCCGGCCAGGCCGGACTGGAACAGTGCCGCGGCCGCGGCGGGGGCGATGACCGCCGCGACCTGCACGGCGCTTTGGTACAGGGCCGCCGCGCCGCCGCGTTCGGCCGGCGGCAGGTCGGCGGTGGCCTGGGTGTTCAGTGCCGCGAACGACAGCACGAAGCCGGCGCCGACCAGCAGCAGCGTGGGCAGTACCGCGGTGAGGTAGTCCGGGTGCGCGGGCAGCCGCACGTACAGCAGGTAGCCCGCCACCGGCGGCAGCGCGCCGTAGGCGATCAGCCGCCGGGTGCCGAAGCGGGCGATCATCCGCCCGGAGTGCAGGGCCAGCACGGCCAGCGGGACGCTGGCCGGCAGGATCGCCAGCGCCGTCTTCAGCGGCGACCAGCCCTGGGTGGTCTGGAACTGGAAGGTGATGACGACCAGCAGCGCCAGGTACGAGCCGTTCAGCGATCCGGCGCCCAGGGCCGAGCGCAGCATGCCGGCCCGGCCGGCGCGCGGCGGCAGGCGCAGCAGCGGGTCGGCCGCGGTGCGCTCGCGGGCCGCGAAGAGCGCCGCCAGGGCGGCGAAGCCGGCCAGGGCGCCCCAGACCCGCACGCTGGAGGGGCCCCGGCCGGGCAGCGAGGCGATACCCCAGTCCAGGCAGACCAGTGCCGCCGTCGCGCTGGCCGCGCCGGCCAGGTCGTAGCGGCGGCGCGGGCCGGCGGGCGGGCCGGCGGCCGGGATCATGCGCAGCCCCAGCACGAACAGCAGCAGGGCCGCCGGCGCCGGGGCCGCGAACGTCCACCGCCAGCTGATGTCGGTCAGCAGGCCCGACAGCAGCAGCCCGCCGGTGAACCCGCCGGCACCGAACACGGTGTACACCGAGATCGCCCTGCTGCGCGGGGGTCCCTCGGGGAAGGTGTTGAGGATGATGGCAAGGCCGGTCGGTGCGGTCAGCGCCGCGCAGAAGCCCTTGACGACCCGGCAGGCCACCAGCACCGCGAAGCTCCCGGTCACACCGGCCAGCAGCGAGGCCGCCGCGAAGGCCAGCAGCGCCAGCAGGTAGGCGCGGCGGGCGCCGTGGATGGCCACCACCCGCGCGCCGAACAGCATCAGGCCGCCGAAGCCGATCGCGAAGGCGGTCATCGCCCACTGGGCGGTACTCGGCGCGAGATGGAAGCCCGCCCCCACCGCCGGCAGCGCGACCAGCGTCGCGGAGACCTCCAGGGAGTCGATGAGCATGTTGCCGGCCAGCACGGCCAGCAGGCCCCACCGCGGGGCCGCGACCCCGGCGCTGGGGTGGGGCGCCGGCCCCGCGGCCGGGTGATGGGCGGTCTTCATGGTCCGGCTCCCGCGGTCGAGGTCAGCAGTCAGCAGTCAGCGGCCGGCGCCGCACCGGCGACCGGCCCTCAGGACGTCACACCACCGGCCGTCACACCACCGGCCGTCA
>NZ_FRBI01000074.1 GCF_900142575.1 Actinacidiphila paucisporea | reverse complement strand
CTGGTGAGGTCGGTGGTGTCGAGGTGGGCGGTCATCGTGCTGTCCGAAGTCCACAACCCCCACGCCAGCGACGTCGCGGGAAGTCCCTCAGCCCGGCGGTTCCGGGCGAGAGCGTCGAGATACGCGTTCGCGGCAGCGTAATTACCCTGCCCAGGCGTCCCGATCACCCCGGCGGCCGAAGAGAACAACACGAACGCCCCGAGATCGGCATCCCGCGTCAGTTCATCCAGAACCCGCGCCCCACCCGCCTTGGGACGCATCACCGTGTCGACCCGTTCGGGAGTCAAAGCGGTCACGACACCGTCATCAAGAACACCAGCGGTATGGACGACCGCCGTCAACGGATGCTCCGCCGGAATACCATCGAGAACCTCGGCCAAGGCATCACGATCAGCCACATCACAGGCCGCATACGTAACCGCCGCACCGGCAGCCGTCAACTCGGCAATCAGCCCAACCGAACTGTCCACACCACGACGACTCAACAACAGCAGATGACGCACCCCATACCGGGCCACCAGATGCCGGGCAATCACATGACCCAGCGCACCCGCAGCCCCGGTAATCAACACCGTGCCCTCAGCACTCCAACCCTCCGGGGACCTCCCCTGCCCCGCGACCGCCACCAACCGAGGAACCAACAGACGGTCACCCACCACGGCGACCTGGGACTCACCAGAAGCCACCGCAACAGCAACAGCCCGCCCGGAATCCACCTCAAGACCGGTATCGACCATCAGGATCCGCCCGGGATGCTCGGCCTGCGCCGACCGCAACAAACCCCACACAGCCGCAGTAGCCGGATCAGGACACTCGGCAACATCACCACGAGTGACCACAGCCAGCCGCGCATCGTCATCCGCCGAATCAGCGACAAAGCGCTGCACGCGACCCAAGACATCGGCCACACTCGCACCGACATCACCGCCCGGCCGGACCTCCTCGACAACGATCTCGGACGGCACCACACTCACGCCGCCGGGAATCGGCACATCGACCCAGCGCACCTCGAACAGCGGATCACCAGGAACCGCCGAATCCAACTGCCCCCGCGACATCGGCTGAAGCCGCAACTCCTCCACCGAAACGACAGGATGACCGGCACCGTCAAACGCCGCCACCCGCACCCCACCGTCACGCCGCGACAACACCACCCGCAACACCGACGCACCCACCGAATACAACCGCACCCCACTCCAGGAGAACGGCACCTCCAAACCATCCGACGGCAGCGGATGCAGCGCCGCGTCCAACAACGCCGGATGAATACCGAAACCCCCAGGCTCAACCGGCAGCCGAACCTCCGCGAACAGGTCATCACCCACACGCCACAAACCACAAAGCCCCTGGAACACCGGCCCATACCCATAACCCAGACCAGCCAGCACCTCATAAGCACCCGACACATCCACCCGCTCAGCACCCACAGGCGGCCACACACCCTCAAGCAGACTGCC
>NZ_FRBI01000064.1 GCF_900142575.1 Actinacidiphila paucisporea | reverse complement strand
CCCGCGGAGCGGGTACCACAGCGCTGCGCGCTGTGCAAGCGAAACGCCTCGCTTCGCTCTGCGTGACCGCGCTGCGCGCGGTCTGCCCGGCTCCGCCGGGCCAACCCCTCCGCTTCGCTCCAGGGTTGACGGCCCGCCAACCGGCGGCCCGTGGCCCCTCGCTCCGCTCGGGGCCTGGCGGAGCGCTCCGCGCCCCGTGGGGGTTGCGGGAACAGCCATACAGCGCGCCCCATATGGGCGGGCAACAAACAGGCTGGCTAGGGGGAAGGGGGTGCGGTCGACCGGCCTCATGAGCAGGCGGGTTCCACCTGAGAGCTCTCGCCGTAGTCCATCGCCGGCCCCCAAAGCCTCATGCGACCAGACGTGCTTGCCCAGCACTTCGCAGCCCCAGAACACAACGCCGATGCACAGCACTGGAACCCACGAATGTCGCTTCGCCACCAACCTCCCAAACCTCTCTACCAGGCCTGTCGGCGAATCATGCGGAAAGGCCGCCTCACCTCGGATCGCCGGAAGTCCGATGCCGCCACAGGCGCCAGTATCCGATGATCAGCAAGGTCGGATAGACGCTGAGAGCAAGCGCAGCCAAGAACGCGAGGACCCGCTGCCACCACGGCCAGCCGTCGGGACTGACAGCAGCCGCAACAGCCGAGATCGGGAGCACCGCCATCAACACGGCGCCCTGTACCGGGTCCAGCGGCCGGTGCTTCGATGCGAGGTGTTCCGGGAGCGGCAGGTCGCCCCTCCAGGCCGCATACCGCTCTCTGGGACTCTTCCGCAGCTCCGCGAACGACTCCCGAGGCTGACCCCTATGCGTCATGGTCAGACAGTACGCCCCACGGCCTCCGACCAGGGACCCGGCGGGCGCCATCTTGCTTGTGGGCCCACTATGCGGGGGCGGGCAACAAGCAGGCTGACTAGGAGGGAGGGGGTGCCGACCGGGTCTCGGCTGCACGATGGTGTTGGAGCTGGCGGGTGGCCAGGATCCCGAGTCCCGCGAACAGGACCAGTCCGGCCCCGTTCGCCCATACGCCCCAGCCCCGGCCGCCGCCGGCCAGCTGCGCCACGAGGCTGGTCAGCTCCAGCAGCGAGAACCCCGCGTACAACCAGCGGAACTGCTGCAACCGCCTAACGGCAGGCTCTGGTAGCGGGTACCTGCCCTTCCAATGCATTTCCACGGCCACCATCATGCTCCCCTGACTCCAACCGCGTCGCGGGGCAGGTGCTGCCGAGTGGTGCACTTGTTCCCCAGGCGAGCTTCGGGTGGGTGTCGAGTCTAGGTGCGTCAAAAAACTACGCACGCTAGACTCTGGACTCAGACACCCCCCCGGCGCACACCCACCGGGGCTGCGCATCGTCCCGGGATTGGGAGCGTCACAATCATGGTGACAGTGGTCACAGCCGAAGCAGCAGCAGAAAATACGGTCGTGGAAATGGACCCGCTTCCGCATCAAATTGAGGCGTCCGATGCGGCGGTGCGGGCACTTGAATTGCAACCGGGTCAGGAAATGCCCGCGCAGGGTCTGCGCACGCAGGTCATTGCGGCGACCGGTTCGGGGAAAACCTTTATGGCCGTGCTGACTGCGCGAAAATTGCGGGCGGGCCGGGTACTGGTGCTCGTGCCGACTTTGGACCTGCTGATGCAGATGGCGGCCGCATGGCGCGCCGGCGGGCGTACGGGGGCCTTCTACGGCATCTGCTCGCTGAGGGCCGAGGAGGCGCAGGGGCTGGCGGCGTGCACGACGGACGTGGACGAGTTGGTGGCGTGGACGCGCGGCTTGGATCACGTGACGGTGTTCGCCACGTACGCCAGTGTCGGGCTCGGCACGCTCCAGCGGGCGCATGAGGCGGGCCTCGCACCATGGTCGCTGGTGGTCGTGGACGAGGCACACCGGACCAGCGGGCGCGGTTCGAAGCCGTGGGCCGCGATCCACGACAACGCCAAGGTGCCGGCCGACCGCAGGCTCTACATGACCGCCACTCCGAGGGTGTGGGAGGCGCCGGAGACCGGCGAGGGCGGTAGCAGCGCCCCGGTCCTGGTCGCCAGCATGGAGGACGACCCGGACGGGCTGTTCGGGTCCGTGGCGTACAAGCTGACGCTCTCACAGGCCCGCAATCTCGGCTTGGTCGCGGCCTGGCAGGTGGTGTGCGTCGACGTGACCGACCCGGAGCTCCAGGCGGCCGCGCTACTGGGGATCGAGGCCAGGTCGGACAACGTGCGCGGGAGCCGGATCGCCGCGCTGCAGACCGCTGCGGTGAAGACCGCCGCGGAGCGCGGCCTGCGCAGGATGCTGACCTTCCACTACCGGACCAGCGAGGCCGAGGCGATGGCGGCCGGGGTGCCGGCCGTGGCGCAGCGGCTGTGGGAGGACGACCCGGAGACGTACCCGGAGCCGGATCGGGTGTGGTCTGACTGGCTGTGCGGGGAGCACAAACCGAAGCGCCGCAAGGAGGTGCTGGCCACGTTCGCGGACCCGGTCGGCGAGCGCCTGGACGGCGACCTGGTCCCGATGCGCCTGCGGCTGCTGAGCAGTGTTCGAATTCTCGGGGAGGGCGTGGACACGCCAGGTTGTGACTCTGTGTACTTCGGAGATGTGCGCGGGTCGGCCGTCGACATTCTCCAGATCGTCGGCCGGGCGTTGCGCATGAAGCCCGGAGAGGGCAAGGTCGCCAGCTTGGTTGTGCCGGTTTTCCTGGGCAAGGGTGAGGACCCGGACGCCATGCTCACCAGTCGTGGCTACAACGGGTTGGCCCGGATTTTGGCTGCTCTTCGTAGTCATGACGCGGACACGGTGGAAGCTCTGGCGGAGCAGCAGTCGAACACCCGGAGCCGGAAGCCGTCGGCGGCGGAGACCAAGGCCGCGGGCCGGGGTGAGGAACGCGGCACTTCTGCCCCCGCGCAGAGCCTGCTTTCCTTCTCCACCCCGCGTGACCCGGCCGTGCTGGCGCAGTTCATGAAACTCCGGATTCTCCAGCCCGAAAACACGTATTGGCGTCAGGGAGTCCAGGCCGCGACCCGGTACGTGAAAGAGAACGGGGATCTGAAAGTTGCCTATTCCTATGTCACGCCGGAGGACTGGACTCCCGCTGACTTTCCGCTGGGAACGTGGATCGCTGACCAGAGGCGGTTTTACAACGCGGGTGAGATGAAGCCCGCGCGTGTCCAGGAGCTCGAAAACCTGCGGATGATCTGGTCGCACTGGGACGTCGCTTTTCAGGAGGGGCTGTCAGCAGCGCAGGGGTGGGCGGCCGCGCACGGGCACTTCCTCCCGCCCACCACGGCCACCTGGAACGGACACCCGGTGGGGGTGTGGGCAAAGAATTTGAGGACGGCGGGCAGGAAGGCGGCGGAGCTCGAGGCGCGGCGCGAGCAGGGGCTGCCGGTCGGCTCCGCCACGGGTGCGCTGACCGAGGAACGCAGGGACGCCCTGGAGGCCATCGACCCGTCGTGGTGCCCGGCGTGGCCGGTGGCGTGGCAGCGCTGCTACAAGCTGTGCCGGGGCCTCATCGAGGCAGGCGCCCCGCTGCCCGGGCCGGGCGAGGCCACGGTGCAGGGCGAGGACTTGGGCGCGTGGGTCCAGGCGCAGCGCCTGGACTGGGACCAGCTGCTGCCCGCGCAGGTCTGGATGCTGGAGAACATGCTGCACCTGTCCCCGGCAGAGGCGTCTGAGCGGCCGCCGGCGCCCCGTACGCAGGCGGACAAGTGGGCGGCGAACCTCGCGGCAGCCCGGCAGTACCACGCCCGGGAGGGCCACCTGCAGCCGTCCAGGAAGGCCGTGGAAGTCGTGGACGGGATCGAACACAAGATCGGCATGTTCCTGGACAACGCCCGCCGCCGGGCCGACAAGCTCAGCCCCGAACGACGCGCCGAACTCGACGCGTTGGGGATGCGCTGGTAGCAGCGGCGCGGCAAAGAGCCGGGCCCGGACCCCTCCGTGGGATCGAACGAGACCGGCACGGCCCGCCATCACCTTCGGCTCCGGAATCTGAAGAAGGGGCGGATCAGCTCCGCCAGAGCTCTGAGCACGTCAGCAAGCTGGGCAGCAGGCGCGCGGTCGATGGCTCTAAGAACAATCACAGTTGCGGAGACAAGACTTGCCAGAGGCAGGACAAGCATGCCGAAGAGCACCAGGTAGCGCACGAAGCCGCACCTTTCCAAGGGCCCGGCCGTTACCTTCACCCTGCGGCACTCGGTATACAGGTCAGAGCCCTTCATGGGGTCTATGGCGGCTTACCAGTCAGCAGGCCCTCGACAAGCTGAGCAGACCGGTAAGCCGCCCCTCTCCATAGACCAACGCCCTTCTCTCAGCAAAGTCACGTCACGCACGACGAAGGGCCGGGCTCGGACTTCCCGAGGTGCCCGGGCCCGGTCCTTGTGCGCGGCTGCGGCTGTCCCGCTGACGCGAGGTGGCACAACCGGCCGGGCTGCTGACGCCGGAGCGGCACACGGGCGTACAGCGGCCTTGCCGGGACGCTGCGGTCGTATCCTCGGACCGGCTCATCTGCCGCAGGCATGGACGGGCCTTGACGCCGGCACTACGCTCCAGGTCCTCCCCCGAGCGAACGCGAAGGCTGGAGCGAGCAAGCCCAGCGCCACTGTCGCGGCGGTGACACATCCGGCTCCCACCACTGTCACCGGTGTGAGATGCGCGGGCCAGGGGTTCACCGCTCGTCTGCGGTCTTGGGCTCATCCCACTGGCGGGCGAGCTTCTTCATCTTCCGTTTCCGCTTCTCGAACCACTCCGAGCGCTTCCACTGCTCGTCCAGCAGTCGCTGCTCGGCTGCCTCGCGGCGCTGCTTCTCGGCTTCGGCAGCCTCTGCCGCGCGCTTGCGCTGCTTGCGGCGCTGGCGGTACTCGGCTGCGGTGTGGGTGTCGGTGAGCGCCTGGAGTAGCGGTTCGGGCTGAGTGCCTCGGTACTGTGCGACGCGGAACCACACCGGTCCCATCGGGCCGTGCTGCTGCAGCAGGTCCAGGGTCGTGATCACGAGCGGGACCTTGGCGGTGAAGTCAAGGTAGAAGTCACCGTCCTCGGGGGCGGTCGCCCTGTAGCCGTAGTCGGCGTGTTCGGTCCCGGCCCAGAACTCGCGGGACAGTTGGGCGACCGCGCGCATCCGGTTGTCCAGGGCGGTGGGGCCGGCTCCGGTGAGCACGATCGCCAGCGGCGGCCACCCGGGCAGGCCGGTGCGGGGGTAGAGCGTCTCCCAGAACGGGACCGTGTTCAGGTCGCCGATCGTGCCCCGGCCGGTGCTCGGCATCCCCGGGGGCCGCACCCGGCGGGCGTAGAGGTCCGCGTAGGACCCGACCTTGTCCGCCAGGACGTGCGCGGGCTCGGTCGCCCGGTCGACCTCCACCATCAGCAGCGGCACACCGGCGGCCTTGTCCTGGAACACCGCATCGCTACGGACGTTGCGCTTGCCCGAGCTGCTGAGCGCGTGCGGCACTTCGGTGCGCCATGCCTCGAGGCCGCCCATCCCGGCCGGAGCGCCCGGCGCCCTGCCGCCGCAGATGAAGGCCGTAACCGTGGCGTTGACCGGCATCGCGTGCGGCGCACCCCCGATACCCGCGCCGCGGGCATTGCCGCCCATCTCGTCAGGGCCGCGCCCCAATTTCTCGGCGGCCGCGTCCAGACCGGCCGGTGTCAGGCGCCACAGCTTCCGCGACGGCTCACCGACACGGTCCGGTGTACCGAACTTCCCCGCCGGACCCGCCGTGCTGCCCTCGGCGACCACCAGCTTGTCGGCCTTGAGTACCAGCAGGGCGTTGCGGATCGCCTTGTTGTCCGACAGGTGCGGGCGGACCAGCTCCATGATCTGCGTCGCGGTGGCCACCTTCAGCACCCCCAGCGCCCGCAGCACGTCGGCCTGGTCGCGGACCGTCGCCCGCGGCCGCCGCGCCTCCTTCTGCCCTGCCTTCGCCCTCGGCTTGGTCACCGAGCCTGCCCTGTCCGTCATCTGACGCCTCCCCGCCGACGATCGCTTCGTGGAGGCTGTCCATGGTCGCCTGAGCCGCCGACAGCCCGGCCCGGCCTCTTCCCCGGCCGACGCAACCAGCGGCGGCCAGCGGCCCGGCCAGCGGCCCGCCGGAGGCCGAAACCAGCGCTGGACCCCTCGCACCCTGCCGCCCGCCTACGCCGCACCGTCCCCTTCCCCCAGGTACGGCCAAGGAGGGTGGAGGGCAGAGGGGTAGTCGGCATCCGTAGTGATGTCCGGACAAGGGGCCTGACCAGGCAGAACACTCCGGCCGCACGCGAGAGGGTCGGGTGCACTCTCGGGTACCGGCGCGGGTGCGCCCTCGGGAAACCAGCGGCAGCCCGCCCCGTGCGACCACTCCCGGGACCGGCCGACCGCGCACACGAACCCCGCCGGCGCCCGCCCGCCAGTGCCCGCCATGCCGTTCGGACCGGCAGCAGTGCACTTTGCCCGACGTGCTGACCTGCCCGAACACCGCTTCCCGCCGCGGCCATGTACTTTGCCGTGCCGCAGCAGTGCACTTCTGTGCCGCTCCACCGGCCCCTCCAGGATGCGCCCGGCACCGGCACCGCCGGCCACCGCCGCACACCCGCTTCTCCGCTTGCCACCGCGACCCTCCTTCCGCCCGCCGGCGCCCCTCGCCGGCGAGCCAGATCGCAGGATGACCCGACCCCCCTTGTCCGCGACCTGTTCCCGCCGGGCAACCCCTGCAGTCCAGGACAAACACCCGCGCCAGCCAACCGTGACGCGGCGCGGTCAAGGGGTCGGACAAGGGGGGGGTGGTCAAGGGGTGACATGCCGCGAAGGCCCGCAGCACGCCCCCAGAGCGGGAGTCACACCAGTCACAGCAGCCTCACATTTGTTCACTGACGCCGGGGAGCGCCGGCTTCTGACACGGGCGGCCTATAGGCGGGGCAGCACCGGCCCCCCGCTACCCGACCGAAGGAGAAGGGCCATGAGGCGCAACCCGAGGACCAGCCACCGCATCGACCACCTGGCGCGGCTGGTGGACAACCTGCTCGACGGCCTGGCCGCACACGGCCGCCCCGCGCCGACCGCGCCCCAGATCCGCGCAGCCCTGCGGGAACTCCAGCACGGCCGCCGCAGCCGCCGTGCCCACCGGCGGCCGAACGCCCGCCGGTAGCCCACCGGGGAGGCGGCGCAGTTCCACGGCGCCGCGATTGCCCCGTTCCCCACCATTCCCCACCGTTGAGTGGGGTTACCAACCCTTCTGTTCCGTTCCACCGGGCGCCG
>NZ_FRBI01000065.1 GCF_900142575.1 Actinacidiphila paucisporea | reverse complement strand
TGCGGGGCATCACGCCGTGCCGCATCGCCTGCACCATCTTGATGACGCCCGCGACACCCGCGGCGGCCTGGGTGTGCCCGATGTTGGACTTCAGCGAGCCCAGCCACAACGGCCGGTCGGTGTGTCGTCCTTGGCCGTAGGTGGCCAGCAGCGCCTGTACCTCGATCGGGTCGCCCAGGGTGGTCCCGGTGCCGTGCCCCTCGACCACGTCGACATCGGCGGGGGTCAGTCGCGCGGCGCCCAGGGCGTCCTCGATCACCCGCTGCTGCGACGGTCCGTTGGGGGCGCTCTGGCCGTTGGAGGCGCCGTCCTGGTTCACCGCGGAACCCCGGACGACCGCCAGCACCCGGTGGCCGTTGCGCTGTGCGTCGGACAGCCGCTCCAGTGCCAGCACCGCCACACCCTCGCCCCAGCCGGTGCCGTCCGCGGCCGTGGCGTACGACTTGCAGCGGCCGTCGGCGGCGAGGCCGCGCTGGCGGGAGAACTCCACGAACACACCGGGGGTGGACAGGACGGTGACGCCGCCGGCCAGCGCCAGCGTGCACTCGCCGTCCCGCAGGGACCGGACCGCCTGGTGCAGCGCCACCAGGGACGACGAGCACGCGGTGTCCACCGTGACGGCGGGCCCCTGCAACCCCAGGGCGTAGGAGACGCGTCCGGAGACGAGGCTGCCGACGCTCCCGCCGCCCGGGTCGTAGTCATGGTGGAAGGAGCCGGCGAAGACGCCGGTGCGGGAGTCCTTGAGGGTCTGCGGGTTGATGCAGGCGTTCTCCAGCGCCTCCCAGGACGCTTCGAGCATCAGGCGGTGCTGCGGGTCCATACCCCGCGCCTCGCGGGGGGTGATCCCGAAGACGACGGGGTCGAAGTCGGCCGCGTCGTGCAGGAACCCGCCGGAGCGGGTGTACGTCTTGCCGGGGCTTCCCGGCTCCGGGTCGTAGAGCGCGTCGGTGTTCCAGCCCCGGTCGCTCGGGAAGGCGCCGATGGCGTCCGCCCCCTTGACGACGAGTTCCCACAGGTCGTCCGGCGAGGACACCCCTCCGGGCAGCCGGCAACTCATGCCGACGATCGCCACGGGTTCGCTACGGCGGTCCTTGAGCGCCTGCAGCCGCCCGCGAGTGACGTGCAGTTCCTCGGAAACCGCCTTGAGGTATTTCAGCAACTCGTCTTCGCTGGGCATGAACTCACTCTCGACTCTGGTCGGTGGGCTGTTCGGCGCCGGAGATGGAGATACCGAGGTTGTTGGTGACGAAGTAGAGGACGTCCTCCGCGGTCGCGGACTCCAGACGGGCCGGTACCGGCCCGTCTGCATCGGCCGCGGAATCCGCGTCCCCCCACGGCTCCGCCAGGCCGCGGACGGCGTCGGCGAGCGCGGTCCGCTGCGTGCCGGTGAGCTTGAGCGACGCCAGGCGCTTCCCGACCCTGGCGAGGTCGGACATCACCTGCTCGTAGTCAGGTTCGCCGGCGTCCCACGCCGTCGCCGGCTCCGGAGCGAGCTCGTCGAGCAGATGGTCCACCAGGGCACGCGGGCTGGGATGGTCGAACACCGCGGTGGCGGTCAGCTTCGTACCGAGGCGATTGTTGATCTTGTTGCGCACTTCGACGGCGGTCAGCGAGTCGAAGCCCAGGTCGCGGAAAGCCCCGTCCTCCGGGACACCGCGCGGGTCGTCGTGCCCGAGCACCTGGGCGACGTCGGCCAGGACCAGGTCGAGCAGCAGGGCGCGGCGCCGATCGGCCGGAAGACCGCGCAGCCTGCTCCCCAGGGACTCCTCCTGTACCGCCGGCGCACTCGCCGCGGCCCGCGGGCCCCGGACCGGCGCCAACTCCCGCAGCAGAGGTGGGACGGTGCCCGCGGCGCGGAGCGCGGCCGCGTCGACGCGCACCGGGACGACGTTCGGCAGGGCGCCGGCGAGGGCCCGGTCGAAGGCGGCGAGGCCGTCCTGCGTGGAGGTCGGCAGCAGCCCTGTGCGGGCTATCCGGCTGAGGTCGGCGGCTCCCAGACCCGCCGTCATCGCACTGGTCCGGGTCCACATACCCCAGGCGACGGAGACGGCGGGACGTCCGGACGCGTGCCGGCGCGTGCAGAACGCGTCCAGGAAGGCGTTCGCCGCGGCGTAGTTCGCCTGCCCCGGCGAGCCGAGGACCCCGGCGACCGAGGAGAACACGACGAACGCCGCCAGGTCGGCGCCGGCGGTCAGGTCGTGCAGGGCGAGGACCGCGTCCGCCTTCGGGAGCAGCACGGCGGCGAGCCGCTCCGGGGTGAGCGCCTCCACGACGCCGTCGTCGAGGACACCGGCCGTGTGCACGACGGCGGTCAGCGGATGCTCCGCCGGGATGCCCGCGAGGGCCGCCGCGAGTTGGTCGCGGTCCGCCACGTCGCAGGCGACGGATCGCACCCGGACCCCGCTGTCCAGCACCTCCCGCGGTGCCTGGCCGCCGCTGCGGCTGAGCAGCAGGAGGTTGCGGACGCCGTGTGCGTCCACGAGCCGCCGTACGACGAGCTGTCCCAGGGTGCCGCTCGCACCGGTGACGACGACCGTGCCCGCCGGGTCGAGCGGGCGCGGGATCGTCAGCACCACCTTGCCGGGGTGGCCGGTGCGCGCTTCCGCGGCCGGCCGCCGGCGGGCCTCGGGAGCCGACCGGACGTCGTAGGCCATGACCGGCAGAGCGCGCAGGGCGCCGGCGTCGGCCAGGCCGGTGAGCTCCGTGAGGATCTCCTGCCGCCGGGCGGCGTCGAGGCCGGCGACCGCGAACCGCGCGTCGCAGGCCACGTACCGGCCGCCGGCGGCGAGCAGCAGGGCGGCCGACGCCTCAGCGGCGGCGCTGCCCTCCGGGTCCAGGACGACGTCCAGTCCCGTCGGCACCTTCCTCGCGATGTCCCCGGCCTCGGGCTCGGCGAGGTGGTCGGCGTCAAGGCCCGCTTCGCGCAGCGCCGCCCGGGAGCCGAGGGGCGCGGTGGCGAACACCTCGGCGCCCAGGTGGCGGGCGATCCGCACGGCGGCGAGGCCGGCGTGACCCGCCCCCGCGTGGATCAGCACCCGCTGCCCGGGACGCACCCCGGCGTCGTCCACCAGGCAGTACCAGGCGGCCAGCAACGCCGCGGGGGCCGCCGCGGCCTCGGCGAAGGTCCAGGACTTCGGCAGGCGCGCGAGGCACCGATGGTCGGTGACCGCCGTCCGGCCCAGGGCGCCGCCGTCCGGGAAGACACCCCACACGCGGTCGCCCACGGCCACACCGGTGACCGCCGGGCCGACCTCCACCACGACGCCCGCGCCCTCGACGCCCGGCAGTGCGGGCCCGGAGACCCAGGCGTCGTGGTCGATCCCGCCGGCCCGCATCTCCACCCGGACCTGCCCCGCCTGCGCCAGGGTGGCCGGCGGTACGGCGTCCGGCCGCGCGGCGGGTGTCGGAGCGGCGTCTGTCGGAGCGGCGGTGAGGGTCAGGGTGCCCTCGCCGGTCACCTCCAGGCGCCAGTCGGGCGAGTCGGGAAGGGGCAGGACGGCCGGGCCCGAGCGGCTGAGCCTGGGGGCGAACACCTGCCCGTCGCGAACAGCGGCCTCGGGCTCCCCGGAGCGGACGGCCGCGGCGACGGCTTCGTCCGACCGCGCGTCGACGTCGACGAGCAGGAGCCGGCCGGGGTGTTCGGCCTGCGCCGAGCGCAGGAGGCCCCAGACGGCGGCGGTGGCCGGGTCGGGACGCTCCATGAGGCCACCGTGGGTGACCAGCGCGAGCCTCGCCTCGTCGTCCACCGGCTCGGCGAGGAAGCGCTGTACGCGGTCCAGCACCTCCGCCAGGCGCGCGTGCACCTCGCCGGGTTCGACGTGCACCACGGTCACCGCACCGTCCCGCGGCTCCGGCGTCTCAGCTGCGGAGACGGGCCGCCACCGCAGATGGAGCCCGCTCTCCTGCTCCGGGGCGGTGCCCGCGGACATCGGCCGGAGCGCCAGCGCGTCGACCTCGATGACGGGCTGCCCGGCGGTGTCGACCGCGGACAAGGACACGGCACCGTCCTGGGCGGCGGTGAGCCGGACCCGTACCGCTGTCGCGCCGGACGCCCGCAGGGCCACACCCGTCCAGGAGAACGGCAGCAGCGGCTGGGCGGCGTCGGCTCCGGAAAGGGACGGCACGCCGAGGGTCACGGCATGCAGGGACGCGTCGAGCAGCGCCGGATGGATACCGAACGCACCCGCCGAGACGGGCAGTTCGACCTCCGCGTAGAGCGCGTCCTCGGTCCGCCAAGCGGTGCGCAGGCCCTGGAACACAGGGCCGTAACCGTAGCCGCGCGAGGCCAGGTCGTCGTAGAAAGCGTCGACCGGGACGGGCTCGGCGCCGGCGGGCGGCCAGGCCCACGCGCCGGCCGCGGGCGGGGACGCATGCGACAGGGTGCCCGTCGCGTGGGCGACCAGCGGCTCGGCGTCGGAGGCGTGAGCCGTGGGCGTGGCCCGCGAGGAGTAGACGGTGACCGGCCGACGGCCGTCGTCGTCCGGCGGGCCGACGACGACCTGGAGGTGCACGGCGGTGTCGGCGGACAGGAGCAGTGGTGTCCGTAGCGTCAGTTCCTCGACGAACGGGCAGCCCACTTCCTCTCCGGCGTGCAGGGCCAGATCAAGGAACGCGGTACCGGGCAGCAGCACAGTGCCGGAGATCGCGTGGTCGGCGAGCCAGGGGTGCGCGCCGGGCTTCACCGAACCGGTCAGCACCGTCTGGCCGTCCGCCAGGCGCACTGCCGCGCCGAGCAGCGGGTGCCGGCTGGCGGTCAGACCGGCGGCGCGAATCCCCGCTGTCGACCCGGACGCGTCCTGCCAGTAGCGCTGCTCCGCGAACGGATAGGCGGGCAGGTCCGCGTGGTGTCCGCCGGGCAGCAGCCGCTCCCACTCCACTGTCCTGCCGGCCGCGTACAGCTCGCCGAGTGCGCGTGTGAGCGCGAGCGGTTCGGGCCGACCCGACGTGAGCGCGGCCACGGCGAGGAACCCGCGACCGCCCGGGGCCGCGTCCGTGGCGGTGTCCATGGCCGCGTCCATGGCCGCGTCCATGGCCGCGTCCATGGTGGCGTGCACCATCGGGGTGGCCACCGCTTCCGGCCCGATCTCCAGGAAGGCGGTGACGCCCCGGTCGGCCAGGCTCCGCACGCCGTCGGCGAACCGCACCGCCCGCCGCACGTGCTCCACCCAGTAGCCGGGGTCGCACAGTTCGACGTCGACCGGTCCCCCGGTGACGTTCGAGACGATCGGGATACGCGGCGGCTGGAACGACAGTCCGGCGACCACGTCGGCGAACTCGTCCAGCATCGCGTCCATGCGGTGCGAGTGGAAGGCGTGCGAGACCAGGAGGCGCCGTACCCGGTGCCCGGCCTTCCTGAAGTGTTCGCCGACCTCGACCGCGGCGTCCTCGTCACCCGACACGACGACCGAGCGGGGTCCGTTGACCGCGGCGATCCCCACGGCCCCCGTCATGGCCGCCTCGTCGAGGAAAGCCTCGGCCTCCCGCTCCCCGACGTTGATCGCCACCATCGCTCCGCCCTCGGGCAGCGCCTGCATCAACCGGCCGCGCGCGGCAACCAGCGCGCAGGCGTCGGCCAGCGACAGCACGTCCGCCGCGTACGCCGCGGTGATCTCGCCCAGGGAGTGGCCCATGACGTGGTCGGGCCTCACCCCCCATGTGCGGAGCAGTGCGAGGAGCGCCGCCTCCAGCGCGAACAGACCGGTCTGGGTGTACATGCTCTGCTGTAGCAGCGGGGCCAGCGGCGAGTCCTCGGCGGCGAACACGACCTCGCGCAGGGGGTGTTCGGCGTACCCGTCAAGGTGCGCGTCGACGGCGGCGCATACGGCGTCGAACGCCTCGGCGAAGACGGGGTACCGCTCGTACAGCTCCCGGCCCATGCCGGTCCGCTGCGAGCCCTGCCCGGAGAAGACCAGTGCGAGTCCACCCGCCGCGGCGGTGGGAGCGGTGCCGACCACGACGTCGGGCGCGTCCTCGCCCCGGGCCAGGGACGCCAGCGCGCCGATCAGCTCGTCGCGCCCGGCCCCCAGCACGACGGCCCGGTGGCCCATCAGCGCCCGGCCCGTGGCCAAGGTGTATCCCACGTCACGCGGGTCGAGGCCGGGATCGTCCGTGACCCGCGCCAGAAGCCGAGCTGCCTGCCGCAGCACCCCGGCCGGGCTCTTCGCCGACAGCGCCCAGGCAACCACCGGCGGTTCCGGTACCTCGGGCGCCGGCTCGGTCGCCGGAGCGGCGTCCTCCTGCGGTGCTGCTTCGAGGATGACGTGTGCGTTGGTGCCGCTGATGCCGAAGGAGGAGACGGCTGAGCGGCGGGGGCGGTCGAGGTCGGGCCATGGCCGGTTGTCGGTGAGGAGTTCGACGCTGCCGGTGCTCCAGTCGACGTGTCGGGAGGGTGCGTCCACGTGCAGGGTGCGGGGCATCACGCCGTGCCGCATCGCCTGGACCATCTTGATGACGCCCGCGACGCCCGCGGCTGCCTGGGTGTGCCCGATGTTGGACTTCAGCGAGCCGAGCCACAACGGCCGGTCGGTGTGTCGTCCTTGGCCGTAGGTGGCCAGGATTGCCTGTGCTTCGATCGGGTCGCCGAGGGCGGTGCCGGTGCCGTGCGCTTCCACGATGTCGACGTCGGCGGTGGCGAGGTGCGCGTTGGCCAGTGCGGCCTGGATCACCCGCTGCTGCGAGGGGCCGTTGGGGGCGGTGAGGCCGTTGCTGCCGCCGTCCTGGTTGACGGCGGAGCCTCGCAGGATTGCCAGTACCGGGTGGCCGTTGCGCCGGGCGTCGGAGAGGCGTTCGACGACCAAGAGGCCGACGCCTTCGGCCCAGCCTGCACCGTCGGCGTCGTCGGAGAAGGCCTTGCAGCGTCC
>NZ_FRBI01000066.1 GCF_900142575.1 Actinacidiphila paucisporea | reverse complement strand
AAGTCCAACATCGGCCACACGCAGGCCGCCGCAGGCATCGCCGGCGTCATCAAAATGGTCCTCGCCCTGCGGGAAGGGCAGTTGCCCGCCACCCTGCACCTCGACGCACCCTCCGAACACGTCGACTGGAGCGCGGGCACCATCGCCCTCACCGACAGCGCCACCGCCTGGCCCGAGGTCAACCGGCCCCGGCGCGCAGGCGTCTCCTCCTTCGGAATCAGCGGCACCAACGCCCACCTCATCCTCGAACAGGCCCCCGCCGAGGAGGGCGAGGGTGCGGCCGCCGAGCCGGTGGAACGGCACGTGCTGGGGCCGTGGCTGCTGTCCGCCCGTACGCACGACGCCCTGGTCGGCCAGGCCCGCCAGCTGCGTACGCACCTGGACCGGCACCCCGACCAGGACCCGCACCACCTCGCCGCCGCCCTCGCCACCACCCGCACCCACTTCACCCACCGCCTCGCCGTCACCAGCCCCACCCGCGAGGAACTGGCAGCGGCCCTTGAGCAGTTCGCGGTGGGCGAGCCCGCCTCCGACGTCTACGAGGCCGTCGCGCCGACGGACGCCCCCAAGACGGTGCTGGTCTTCCCCGGCCAGGGCTCACAATGGCCCGGCATGGCCGTGGAGCTACTGCGCACCAACCCGGTCTTCGCCGAGCACATCGAGGCCTGCCACCACGCCCTGGCACCCTTCACCGACTGGCACCTCATCGACACCCTCAACCAGACACCGGGTTCCGCCGATCCGGATCGCGTCGACGTCCTCCAGCCCATGCTCTGGGCCACCATGATCTCCCTCGCCAAACTCTGGCAACACCACGGCCTCACCCCCCACGCCGTCATCGGACACTCCCAAGGCGAGATCGCCGCCGCCCACATCGCAGGCGCCCTCACCCTCGATGACTCCGCCCGCATCATCGCCCTACGCAGCCAAACCTTCACCACCATCGCCGGCCACGGAACCATGCTCCACGTCCCCCTCCCCGCAGAAGACCTGGCCCAGCGCCTGGAACAGCACCCCGGCGTCACCATCGCCACCCTCAACAGCCCCGCCAGCACCACCCTGTCCGGCGACCTCGAAGCCGTCCACCACCTCCACGAAGCCCTGCAAACCGAACACGTCGACAGCCGCCTGGTCCCCGTCGACTACGCCTCCCACTCCCCCCACATCAACCCCCTGCGCGAACGCATCCTCTCCGACCTCGCCCCCACCACACCCCAACCCGCCACCACCCCCTTCTACTCCACCACCCACCCCCAGGACACCCCCACCGACACCACCACCCTGGACGCCGCCTACTGGTACGACAACCTCCGCCAACCCGTCCAACTCCACACCACCACAAACCGGCTCATCACCACCGGCCACACCCTCTTCATCGAACCAAGCCCCCACCCCGTCCTCACCCACGCCATCCACCAAACCGCCCAAAACCACCCCCACGGCCAACACATCACCGCCCTCGGCACCCTCCGCCGCAACAACGGCGGACCCACCCAACTCACCACCGCACTCGCCCACGCACACACCCACAACACCCCCATCAACTGGACCACCCACCCCGCGCTCCGCGGCGCCCGCCCCACCGACCTCCCGACGTATGCGTTCCAGACCAGCCGCTTCTGGCTCACGCCCGCGGCCGAGCGGGGCAACGGCGACCCGGGCGGGGTCGGGCAACAGGCGGTCACGCACCCTTTGCTGGGGGCCGCTGTGCAGCTCCCGGACGACGGTGTCCTCTACACCGGGCGGATCTCCCTCGCCGACCACCCGTGGCTCGCCGACCACGGCGTCGGCGACACCGTGCTGCTGCCGGGAACGGGGTACGTGGACATCGCCCTGCACGTGGGTGAGTCCGTCGGGGCCGACGTGGTCGAGGAGTTGACGCTCGAAGCGCCGCTGGTGCTCGCCAAGGGGCAGGCCGTCCAGCTCCAGGCGACACTCACCGCAGCCGACGACACGGGTCGCCGTACCGTCACCGTCCACTCGCGGCCCGAGCCGGGTGACGCAGACGATCCCGGTACGACGCCGTGGATCCGGCACGCCACCGGCACCCTCACCGCCACCCGGACGCCCGAGCCGGCGTCGACTCCGGCCGACGCCACCTGGCCGCCCCCCGGCGCCACCGCGATCGACCTCACCGATGCCTACGACACCCTCGCCGCACGCGGCTACACCTACGGACCCGCCTTCCAGAACCTCACCGCAGCCTGGCAGCACGGCGACGACGTCTACGCCGACCTCGAACTCGACGACGCCACCGACGAGGTCGACGCCTTCGCCCTCCATCCCGCCCTGCTGGACAGCGCCTTGCACCCGCTGGTGCTGGCGGCGGACAGCGGGACGCGATTGCCGTTCGCGTGGAGCGGGGTACGGCTGCACGCCACCGGCGCCACGGCCGCCCGCGTCCACCTCACCCGCACCGGCGAGGACTCCCTCGCCATCGAGTTGACGGATGCGGCCGGGCAGGCGCTGGCCACCGTCGAACGGCTCACCACCCGCCCGCTGGATCCTGCCGCGCTGGCCGCCCTGAGCAGTTCTGACCACGACGCTGCCCTCTTCCGCGTCGAGTGGACACCGCTGCCGGTTGTCGACACGCCTGCCGACAGCACGCGTTGGGCCGTCTGGGGAGACCGGGACCCGCTGGGGCTCGGCCTGCCTGCGCACCCCGACCTGGACGCCTTCGCCGTCGACGGAGCGGATGCCGCTCCCGAGGCCGTGCTGCTCGCCATTCCCCCGGCGGACGGAACCGACGTGGTGGCCCAGGCGCACGCTGCCGCCGAGGACGTGCTGCTCCGGCTGCAAAGGTGGTTGGACCGGGCGCCGTTGGCAGACATCCCGCTCGTAGTGGTGACCCGCGACGCCGTCGCCGCCGCGCCTGCGGACGATCCCGATCCGGTGCAGGCGACCGTGACCGGCCTGGTCCGGACGGCGCAGAGCGAGCACCCGGGGCGGATCACGCTCATCGACCTGGACGGCCACCCGTTCTCGACAGCGGCTCTGATCGCGGCGGTCGCCACCACGCAGGCCGCCGACGAGCCGTTCACCGCCCTGCGCAAGGGCGAGCTGTCCGCGCCCCGGCTGACCAACACCCCGCTTCCCGCTCTCGACGTCCCCGCCCCGGAGGCGGATGCCTGGCGGCTCGCCCTGACCTCACCGGGCAGCCCCGACCAACTCGCCCTCCTTCCGGCCCCCGACCTCGACCAGCCCCTCGAACCCGGCCAGGTCCGGATCGCCTTGGAAGCGGTTGGCCTCAACTTCCGCGACGTCCTGATCACCCTGGGCATGTACCCCGAGCCCGCGCCGCACATCGGGTCAGAAGGCGCCGGCGTCATCACGGAGACGGCGCCCGACGTCACGGACGTGCGGGTCGGCGACCGCGTGATGGGCATCCTCACCCACGGCACCGGCGCCACCACGGTCACCGACCACCGGCTGGTCATCCCCGTGCCCGACGGCTGGACAACGGCCGAGGCAGCCTCGGCCCCTGTCGCCTACGCGACGGCGTACTACGCCCTGGTCACCCTGGCGGATCTCAAGCCCGGGCAGAACCTGCTCATCCACACCGCGACCGGCGGCGTCGGCCAAGCCGCGACCCACCTCGCCCGCCACTTCGGCGCCCGCCTGTACGCCACCGCAAGCCTGCCCAAACACCACACGCTGACCACCCAACTGGGCTACGACACCGAAGACGTCGCGGACTCGCGGACCCACGACTACGCCGACCACTTCCTGGCCCGCACCGACAACCACGGCATGGACGTCGTCCTGCACTCCCTCGCCCACGAGCACACCGACACGTCTCTGCGCCTCCTCCCCCGCGGGGGCCACTTCATCGACATGAGCAAAACCGACATCCGCGACCCCGACACCATCGCCACCGACCACCCCGGCACCCACTACCAGGCCATCGACCTCAACGACGCAGGACCGTCGGGGATGCACGCGGTGCTGGCGGCGTTGGACACGCTCTTCCGCAGCGGGGCCCTGCCCCCGTTGCCCACGGCGACGTACCCGATCACCCGTGCCCCGCAGGCGCTGCGGCACCTCAGCCAGGCCCGCCACACCGGCAAGCTCGCCCTCACACTCCCTCGCCGGACACACCCCGAGGGCACCACCCTCATCACCGGCGGCACCGGCGTACTGGCCGGACTCACCGCCATGCACCTCGCCGAACACCACGGCCACCGCCACTTCCTCCTCGCCAGCCGATCCGGCCAGAACACGCCGCAGGCGGCAGAGTTGACCAAGCGGCTGGCCCAACTCGACGCCAGTGCGACGGTCGTCGCAGCCGACACCGCCGACGCCGACCAGCTCGCCGCGCTGCTGGCCGCCGTGCCGGACGAGCACCCCGTCACCACCGTGGTCCACGCCGCAGGGACACTCGACGACGGCACGTTCGCCGCCCTCACCCCCGAACGGCTGCACACCGTCCTCACCCCGAAGGTCGACACCGCGTACCACCTCCACACCGCCGACCTCCCCCACCTCCAGCACTACGTCCTCTACTCCTCAGCCGCCGCCACCCTCGCCAACCCCGGCCAGGCCAACTACAACGCCGCGAACGCCTTCCTCGACGCGCTCGCCCAGCACCGCCACACCCACCACCGACCCGCCACCAGCCTCGCCTGGGGCCTGTGGGAACAGACCAGCTCCCTCACCGAGGGGCTGGACTCCGGTCAGCACACGCGCTTGGGGCGGCACGGCATCTCCGCCCTCGCCACCCCGCACGCCCTCGCGCTCCTCGACACGGCCCTCGCCGCACCGGACCCGCTGCTCATCCCCGTCGGCCTCGACGCCCGGCGGCTGGACCCCGGCGTCGTACCGGCGCTGCTGCGCGGTCTCGTACAGGCGCCGGGTCGGCGGCGGGCGGCCGGCGGGCGGGCCGGTGCGACGGACGGCAAGGCGGCGGGGCTCGCGGAGCGGCTCGCGCGGCAGTCGCCCGGCGAGGGCGGCGAGACGGTGCTGTCGCTGGTGCGTGCGCACGCCGCGACGGTGCTCGGGCACTCCGCTCCGGACGCCATCGATGCCGGCCGGGGCTTCCTCGACCTCGGCTTCGACTCGCTGACGGCGGTCGAGCTGCGCAACCGGCTCGGCGCGGCGACCGGCCTGCGGCTGGGCAGCACGCTGCTCTTCGACTACCCGACCGCCGGTGCCCTCGCCCGCCACCTGTACGCCGAACTCGTACCGGACAGCGCGGGACAGGCCGCCTCGCCCACCACCCTCATCGCCGAACTCGACCGGTGGGAGGCGCTGTTGACTGCTCCCGAATACGACCAGGACGCACGCGAGACGGTCGCGGCACGGCTGCGCACCCTGCTGGCGAGCGTGACCGGCCGCGCCGACGACCCGGGGGACGCGCCGGACGCGGAAGAGCGTATCGCCGACGCGACGGACGACGACCTTTTCGCGTACATCGACAACGAGTTGGGCGCTTCCTAGCCAGGACGCCGATCCCCGGTCACCGATCACCACCCACGAACCACGGATCTCTGATCGCTGGAGATCGTCCTTCTCCTACCGAGGGCTGATACCGGATGGCGAACGAAGAAAAACTCCGCGACTATCTCAAGCGCGTGACGGCCGACCTCCAGCAGGCGCGACGCCGGCTGAGCCAGGTGGAGTCCGCACGGCACGAGCCGATCGCCATCGTGGGGATGGCCTGCCGGTTCCCGGGCGACGTACACACCCCGGACGAGCTGTGGTCGCTGCTGGTCGAGGGGACCGACGCCACCGGCCCGCTGCCCGAGGACCGGGGCTGGAGCCTGGAGGAGCTGTACGATCCGGACCCCGACCGTACGGGGGCGTCGTACGCGCGGACGGGTGGATTCCTCCGGGATGCGGGCGAGTTCGACGCCTCCTTCTTCGGCATCAACCCGCGCGAGGCACTGGCCACCGACCCGCAGCAGCGGCTGCTCCTGCACACTGCCTGGGAGGCGCTGGAGAGCGCCCGGCTCGACCCGACGACGCTGCACGGCACCCGTACCGGCGTGTTCACCGGCGTAATAGCCCAGGACTACGCGGCCCGGCTCGCCCCCGAGCACGCGCACGACCTGGAGGGCTACCTCGCCACCGGCAACACCACGTCCGTCGCCTCGGGCCGGATCGCGTACACCCTCGGGCTCGAAGGCCCGACCCTCACCGTGGACACGGCCTGCTCGTCGTCCCTGGTCGCCCTGCACCTCGCGGCCCAGGCACTGCGCAATGACGAGTGCTCGCTCGCGCTGGCCGGGGGCGCCACCGTGATCTCGGCGCCCAACCCTTTCCTGGAGTTCAGCCGGCAGCGCGGTCTGGCGCCCGACGGCCGCTGCAAGCCCTTCTCCGCCGGCGCCGACGGCTTCAGCCTCGCCGAAGGCGCGGGCCTCGTCGTCCTGGAACGCCTCTCGGACGCACGACGGCACGGCCACCGCGTCCTCGCCGTCATCCGGGGCAGCGCGGTCAACCAGGACGGCCAGAGCAGCCAGTTGACCGCCCCCAACGGACCGTCCCAGCAGCGGGTGATCCGGGCCGCGTTGGCCGACGCCCGACTGACCACGAACGATGTCGACGTGATCGAGGCGCACGGCACCGGGACGCCGCTGGGTGATCCGATCGAGGCGCAGGCACTTCAGGCGACGTACGGCAAGGACCGGCCGGCCCAACAGCCCCTGCTGCTGGGCTCGGTCAAGTCCAACATCGGCCACACGCAGGCCGCCGCAGGCATCGCCGGCGTCATCAAGATGGTCCTCGCCCTGCGGGAAGGGCAGTTGCCCGCCACCCTGCACCTCGACGCACCCTCCGAACACGTCGACTGGAGCGCGGGCACCATCGCCCT
>NZ_FRBI01000069.1 GCF_900142575.1 Actinacidiphila paucisporea | reverse complement strand
CCCGTTGCGTTGAGAGGCGCACGGCGGGTTCGGCGAGAAGTCCGGGAAAACGGACCGGGAGTAATCCCGGCACCGCGCCCCGGGCTTACTCAGCAAAGTCCCGCTCTCCTGTGCTCGGCAGCCTCAGGACTCGTAGGGTTCCGGTCATGGTGACTGCGACTGTCCGATGGTGGAGCGAGGAAGAGGGGTGGGGGGTGCTCGATTCGCCCGAGACTCCCGGCGGCTGTTTCGGCCACTACTCCAACATCCAGATGACCGGCTTCCGCGCTTTGTCGCCCGGGCAGCAGGTAAACCTCGCGTGGGAAGCCCCCGGTTTCAAACAAGACGGTTACGACTACCGAGCGGTGAGCATCGTGCCTCTGCCGGCCTGAGCTCCTGCGCCACCGTGAGAATGATCGGCTCAGCCTGCGGGGTGCGTGGCGACCCGCCAGGACCGAGATCGCGGGATGTGCTGCCAGTCGAGGAAGCCCTGGAGAGCTGTTGGACGCCGGGGCAGGCGGGCGGGTGCCGGGGGCAGGTGGACGTCGATGCGTTCGAGGTTGACCGCGATGGCGGTCAGGACGTGCTGGACGTGGGCCTTGTCCTCGCTGCCGTAGCGGCACTGGCGCATGCCGTGGCCGTTGACGAATCAGCACCAGTAGCAGTAACCCCTCCACCGGCTCGCCGACTGCATGGCATGAGTTTGTGGGGCAGCTTGTAAACAAGCTGCCCCACAAACTAGTTCTGCATTAAGCTATAAAACTCAGGGTCATCTTCCTTTTAGCGGCTTGTCGTATTATTCTTGTTGACGAATTCTTTGACGAGGGCTACCAGAAGGCCACCTCCAGCAAAAACTGTCGCCGCTACCCACACGGGACCGCTTATGACCCCTAATGCGGATGCTATAGCTCCGACTCCGGCTAACAATAACACTGTCACCGAAACCCGCGCGCCGCGTTGGCGAACCACTTGTCGCGAATTCATATTCCTTCACCCAAGAAATCCTCCAAGGACACCTAGACCTCCAAGCATTCCGGCTATCGCCCCGTTCTGTATTTCGTTCTCATCTCCTCCGGCCGCAGCTGCGCCTATAGCTCCTCCACCAGCTCCCCAGAGTGCACCGGTGACTACTGCAGCAGCAGCACAGCCCACACCTGCAGATAGCGCGCACGCTGTGGTGATCGCCGCCCCTCCCATGGCCCCAGTGGCAATTCCAGCAATCGCGCCGGCCGTATCGGCCCAGCTCCAGGTTCAGTTGGGGTCCGTGTGGTGGGTCTGTACGGTGACTGGTGTATCTCCTGATCAAGGAAGCACCTGATGAGCGACATGATCGCCTCTGTTGAGGCGGCTGAGGAGTCCGTCGCACTCCACGGGAACACCGCGGACCGGTCCAAGACGCAACGGATCCTCGCTGCGATGCCCTTTGACGCGCCCTGGCTCCGCATGTTCCAAGGCCGGCCAACGATGCGCAGGGTCAGGGCGGACGTCACGCGAGCGATCGACACGGCCTGGGACGCCCTCATCACCGACAACGACATCAGATTCCTCGATCCTGAGCTGGCGGACGCGCACGCTACGTTCATGGACAGCCTCCGCCGACTGATCAACGAACTCGACGGCATGCACGACCCGGACAACGGCTCCAGCCCCCCGACCTACTTAGAGGTCCCCCCGGAGTGGAAGCGCTCTGACCCCGAGCGGTACCGGCAGACGTTGGCCGACCTGTCTGGGGCTCGTGACGCCTTCCTTGAGGCGCGTACCGAACTCATGAACTCGTTGAACCGCAGAGGCCTCTTGAGCTGAGCGAGACCCAGTCCAGTCCCGCTCCTGCAATGGACAGGGGACTTTCGCCGGCAGTGGGCCCACGGGCGTCTGTCGGACCTGGATGGCAGAGTGACCGGTCATGGAAACGGAAGACTTCTGGCAGCTCATACAGGCCGCTCGCTCGCGCACCACGGCGGAAGGCTCCTTCGACCGGACCCTGGTCGAAACACTGACAGCACGTTCGAAGCGCGAGATCCTCGAGTATCAGGAGCGCTTCGACGCACTCCACGGCGCCCTGTATCGCTGGGACGTCTGGGCAGCGGCGTACCTGATCGGCGGCGGCTGCTCGGACGACAGCTTCACCGACTTCCGCGCCGGCGTCATTGCCGAAGGCCAGGCCTGGTATGAGCGCGTGGCCGCCAATCCCGACAGCCTGGCTGAGCACCCACTCATCGCCGCAGCAGCGGAGGCGGGCAAGGACGACGTCCTCTTCGACGAAGAAGTGAACTACGTCGCCGCCGACGCCTTCGGACGACTGACCGGTGACAGGCACGACTTCTACGAGGCATGGGACCAGTACCGCAAGGCCCAACCTCACGAGCGGGCCGAGCAGGACATGGGCGAGGACTTCGACTTCGACGACGACGAGCAGATGCACCGCCGACTGCCCCGGCTCGCTGCGCTCTACCTCCCTGGCAATTCCGTATGAGGACGGGAAACGAACACCCTGACTACCGGCCAGCTATCCGCTGAGCAGCGGCTTCCGCCAGTGCCCCTCAGTTCGGCGGGCTCGGAGAAACCCCAGGCCCGCTCCGGTACCGTTCTAGAGGCACGATCCGTGAGTTCGGCTACGAGACCCCTCCAGAAAACTTGAACCCACGGCCTTTTGCTTTGGCGCGCAGTTCCTCGAGCGCGGCCTGGCCGTCGCCGAACCCCCTTCGGCCTCGCGGCGTTCCCGCAGTACCTGGTCCTGCGCTCTATCACCGCGCGTACGGCCGGGGCGAGCCGGTCGCCCTGCTCCGCCTTGCCGGCCTGCAGCGCGGCGAGGGCCTGGCGGTAGCCAGCCGAGGCGTCCTCGCGGGTGCGCACCGGCCCGGCCGGCTCTGGCGCGGCAGCCGGGGACACGCCGGCGGCAGGAGCGGAGGTCTGGGTGCCGGGCGGCAGGACGCGAATGCTGAACACGGCTTCGCGGCCGGCGCCCTGGTTGGCCATGGCGACCAGGCGGGCGGTGCTCATCCGCAGCTGGGTGGCGTAGCCATGCCGCGCAGCCGGGACGCCAGCAGCCCGGACGGCCTGCGCACGCCTACCGGCGGTTCCTGTCCGAGGCTGTCCAGGCAGGCCAGGACGTCATGCGGCCAGCACGATGAACACTGCAGGGGTAAGCAGTGCCACTGTCAGGACGCGCTGGAAGGCGCCGACTGCGCCGGGGGCGGACAGTCAGCTCGGCAGGCAGCAGTTCCGCCAGCCGCGTAGCGGCTGACGGAACTGGAGGTCTCATTGCCAGCGGTCAGGAAGCCGATGTGGGCCGGCGTTTCCGCATGGCTAGTCCCAGGATGCCAAGCACCGCTCCCAAGACGAGGATTCCTATGCCCATCCCCCGCTCGACGCCGCCGTTGGCCGCGACAGCCACCGCTGCGCCGGCCGCGATGAGAATGACGGCTGCGACGATCACGATCATGGCGGACTTTCCTGTCACTGGGTTTCCTCTCTAGCCGGTCAGGTATACATGGCGATTCCGTAGCCGATCAGGAATCCTCCTGCTGCCACGGCGAGGACGCCGACGCCGAGGACACCTAGTGCCAGTCCGGCAGCTTCCGCCGCATACGGTGCACCCAGGTAGAGGGCTGAGATTGCACCGACTCCGCCGAGAATGCTGGATACACCGCCTACTACGTCTTCGAGCAGGTCAGTGCCGTTGGGGTCGGTGTGGTTGACGGGGTCACCGCCGAAGGCGGCGTAGGGGTTAGTTTCCTGGCCGCTCGGGTCGGTTTGGGTGAAGCGGGCGAGGGTGGGGTCGTAGTAGCGGGCGCCCATTTTGTACAGGCCGGTGGGGTCGAGGTAGGCGCCTTGGAAGCGGTAGGGCTGGGGGGTGGTCTGGGTGGTGGTGCGGGCGTTGCCGGTGGGGTCGTAGGTGTAGGTGTTGATCTTGGTGCCGGCGGCGTTGACCAGGCCGACGACGGAGCCTTGGGCGTCGGTGAGGTAGTAGTACGAAGTGCCGCCGGTCCTCATGGAGTTGAGTGTGCCCTGGGGGTC
>NZ_FRBI01000070.1 GCF_900142575.1 Actinacidiphila paucisporea | reverse complement strand
GTGCTCGTGCCCGTCGACGTACCCGTGCTCGTGCCCGTGGACGTGCCCGTGGACGTACCCGTGCTCGTACCGGTCGACGTACCGCCCGACGTGCCGCCTCCGCCGCCGAGGGCGGCGAGCACGGCGTTGTAGGACGCCTTCTTCTGGTAGTTGCCGTCCAGCAGCAGCGGGGTGTCGCTGGAGCGCCAGCTGTACTTGTCGGTGACGCCCCACACCGTGATGCCGGTGCAGCGGGTCACCGCGAGGCAGCCCTTGACGATGGTGGAGTAGTCGTTGGCCTGCGCCGTGCCGGAGCCCGCGACGTCGACCTCCGTCATCTGGACGTCGACGCCGAGGTCGGCGAAGCGCTGGAGGTTGGCCTGGAAGTCCCCGGGGACCGGCGACTGGCTGTTGAAGTGGCCCTGGAAGCCCACGCAGTCGATCGGGACGCCGCGGGCCTTGAAGTCCTTGACCATGTTGTAGACGGCGGTGCTCTTCGCGTTGACGCCGTCGGTGTTGTAGTCGTTGTAGCAGAGCTTGGCGTTCGGGTCGGCCGCCCGCGCGGTGCGGAAGGCCTCCTCGATGAAGCCGTTGCCCAGCTTGTCCTGGAAGGGGGAGCTGCGGCGGGCGCCGGACGACCCGTCCTGGTAGGCCTCGTTGACGACGTCCCAGGCGTAGATCTTGCCCTTGTAGTGGGTCATCACCTGGGTGATGTGGTTGTTCATCGCCGATTCGAGCGCGGAGGCGCTCAACCCGGAGACCCAGCCGGGCAGCTGCTGGTACCAGACCAGCGTGTGGCCGCGGATCTTCATGTTCTGTGCCTGGGCGTGCGCGACGATCTGGTCACCGGGACCGAAGTTGAACGAGTTCTGACTCGCCTCGATCGTGTCCCACTTCATCTCGTTCTCGGGCGTGACCGCGCCGAACTCGGCGTCCAGGGCGGCGGCGTAGGCGGCCTCGCCCAGGTGGGCGGTGCTGACCGCGGCGCCGAAGTAACGGCCCTGTGCGGCGGCCGCGTTGCCCAGGGTGCCGACGGCGTGGGCGGTGCCGGCGGTGGTCATCAGGCCGATGGCCGCCACCGCGCCCGCCGTGCCCGCGGCGATCGCGATCCGCAGTCCTGATCGCCGGCGTGTGCCGGACTCGCCGCGGTCTCGGGGGGTGTGACTGATCACTTCCAACCTCTTCTTCCTCTTCTGCTGGCAGTCCGGATCAGCGCGTGTCGCACCGTCCGAACGGGTGGGGGTCCATTCGCGAGGGTGTTGCAGCCACGGGAGTTGTGCCGCTTGCGCGGCGTGGCCGGGAGGAGGTGGATCGCTGGCCAGTGTGGACCCTGGCCTTCGAAACGTCAACGACCCCTTTCCGAAACAACCGGCCGACGGGCACGGCCTGCTGACAGGGTGTCCGTTAGCCGTGCGATACCTGCGTGCGGGCCGTTTTCCGGTGGTACACCAGGGACAACGGGCGGAACCCGCCGAACGGCCGCCAGCCACCGGACGTCGCCAGATGTATTGACGCCGTCACTTTGCGGCCCTAAGGTGCCCGAAACATTCGCGCACGGGTCGAAAACTTTCGCAAAGTCTTGCGGGCCCCACACCCGCAACGCCACCCTGGTCGGAGAGGGAGCCTTCACCAGGGCGGCAACGCCTCGAAAGGAAACCGCCATGCCCCCCACACGAGCGCCGCGCGGCGCCGGCCTCCTCGCCGGCATCCGCCATGGCAGCGGGAAGAAGCGTCTCGGCACGCTCCTGACCGCCCTGCTCGCCGCGGTCGCCTCGATCCTGGCCGCGCTCACCCTGTCCCCGCAGAGCGCCTCGGCGGCCTCGCTGACCGAGGTCACCAACTTCGGCAGCAACCCGGGCAACCTGCGGATGTACGAGTACGTACCGAACTCGGTGAAGGCCAACCCGGCGGTCCTGGTCGCCGTCCACTACTGCACCGGCACGGGACCCGGCTTCTACTCGGGCACCGACTACGCCTCGATGGCCGACCAGTACGGCTTCATCGTGATCTACCCGGACGCCAACGTCAGCGGCCAGTGCTTCGACGTCTCGTCCCCGCAGGCGCTCACCCACAACGGCGGCAGCGACCCGACGAGCATCGCCTCGATGGTGGCCTACGTCGAACAGCACAACGCGGCCGACGCGAGCCGCGTCTACGTCTCCGGCGCCTCGTCCGGCGCGATGATGACCGACGTGCTGCTGGGCGACTACCCGGACATCTTCAAGGCCGGCGCCGCCTTCATGGGCGTGCCCTTCGGCTGCTTCGCCACCACCGACGGCTCCGGCTGGAACACCGCCTGCGCCAACGGCCAGATCAGCAGGACGCCGCAGGCGTGGGGCGACCTGGTCCGCGCCGCCTACCCCGGCTACAGCGGCCCCCACCCCCGGGTGCAGCTGTGGCACGGCACGGCCGACACGACGCTGAATTACAACAACTTCGGCGAAGAGATCAAGCAGTGGACCAACGTGCTGGGCGTGAGCCAGACCCCGGTCCTGACCGACAGCCCGCAGTCCGGCTGGACCCGTACCCGCTACGGCTCCAACGTCACGCAGGCCCCGGTCGAGGCGATCAGCGTCCAGGGCGTCGGCCACTCCCTGCCGTCCAGCGGCATGGTGGCCCGCGCGATCACCTTCTTCGGTTTGGACGGCTCCTCGGGCACGTCGGGCGGTACGTCGACCGGTACGAGCACGGGTACGTCCACGGG
>NZ_FRBI01000071.1 GCF_900142575.1 Actinacidiphila paucisporea | reverse complement strand
AGGGTGGCGGGCAACTGCCCTTCCCGCAGGGCGAGGACCATTTTGATGACGCCGGCGATGCCTGCGGCGGCCTGCGTGTGGCCGATGTTGGACTTCACCGAGCCCAGCAGCAGGGGCCGTTGCGCCGGCCGGTCCTTGCCGTACGTCGCCTGGAGCGCTTGCGCCTCGATCGGGTCACCCAGCGGCGTCCCGGTGCCGTGCGCCTCGACGACGTCGACGTCGTCCGTCGCCAGCTGTGCGTCGGCCAACGCCGCTCGGATGACGCGCTCTTGAGAAGGGCCGTTGGGCGCGGTGAGGCCGTTGCTGGCGCCGTCCTGGTTCGTGGCGCTGCCACGGATGACGGCGAGCACGCGGTGCCCGTTGCGCTCGGCGTCCGACAGCCGCTCCAGAAGGACCATGCCGACGCCTTCGGCGAGGCTGAAGCCGTCGGCGCCGGCGGAGAAGGGCTTGCAGCGGCCGTCGGGTGCCAGGCCGCGCTGCCGGCTGAACTCCAGGAAAGGGTTCGGGCTGGGCAGGACGGTCACGCCGCCGGCCAGTGCGAGCGTGCACTCGTCGTTGCGCAGCGCCTGGGTCGCGAGATGCAGGGCGACCAGGGACGACGAGCAGGCGGTGTCCACGCTGACCGCCGGCCCTTCGAGGCCCAGCGTGTACGCGACCCGCCCCGACGCGACCGATGTCGTGTTGCCGATGAGGAAGTACCCCTCGCAGGCGGCCCCCGAGGCGTCGCGGCTGCTCGGCACGTACTCCTGGGCGATCACGCCGGTGAACACGCCGGTACGGGTGCCGCGCAGCGTCGTCGGGTCCAGCCGGGCGTTTTCCAGCGCCTCCCAGGCGGTGTGCAGGAGCAGTCGCTGCTGCGGGTCGGTGGCCAGCGCCTCGCGCGGGTTGATGCCGAAGAAGTCCGCGTCGAACTCGCCTGCGTCGTAGAGGAATCCGCCACGCCGGGCGTAGCTGGTCCCGAGGCGGTCGGCGTCCGGGTCGTAGAGGCCCTCCAGGTCCCAGCCGCGGTCGGTCGGGAACGGCCCGGTGGCGTCGGTCCCTTCGACCAGCAGCGACCACAGCTCGTCCGGGGTGCTCACGCCGCCGGGGAACCGGCAGGCCATCCCGACGATCGCGATCGGCTCGTGCCGCTCCGCCTCGGCGTCATGCAGGCGCTCGCGAGCCTGCTGAAGATCGGCCATCGCACGCTTGAGATAGGTGCGGAGCTTTTCTTCGTTGTCCATCAGGTCTCATTCCTCTCGGAGCGGCGCGCCGCGGTGGGGCGGCCGGGCCTGGCGGGCGCGGTGGCGCGGATCGGGGGCGCGGCTCAAGGGGCGCTGCCGAGCCCCTTGTCGAATGCCTCGAACAGCTCGTCGTCGGAGGCGGAGTCGAAGTCGGTGGTGGAACCGGCGCCGTCCTTCGGGGCGTACGCGGCATTCCAGGCGCGCAGCAGGTCCTGGAGCCGGGCAGCGGTCTTGGCGTGGTGTGCGGGATCCGTGTCCGTCGGCAGCCCGTCGCCGGCGACGGCCGCCACGGCGGCCTCCAGCGCGGCGAGTTCGGCCCCGATCGGGTCGCCGCCGCTGTCGGCCGGGGCGGTGCCGGTGCTCTCCGCGACGAGCGCGATGATCCGGCCGGCGAGCGCGGCGGGGGTCGGGTAGTCGAAGACCAGGGTGGCGGGCAGCCGCAGCCCGGTGGCGGCGTTGATCAGATTGCGCAGCTCGACCGCGGTGAGCGAGTCGAAGCCCAGCTCCTTGAACGCGTTGTCGCTGCGGACGAGTTCCGGCGTGGCGTGCCCCAGCACCGTGGCCGTGTGGGTACGGACCAGGGCGAGCACGGTGCTGCGCTGCTCGGCCGCGGGCAGCCGGCTCAGGGCGGCGGCGAAGGACTCCGCCGCTTCCGCCGTCGGCGTGGTGGCCGCCGCGGTGCGCCGCGGAAGGCGTACGAGGTCGCGCAGCACGGACGGGAGCGACCGGGGGTCCGGGTGGCGGCGGAGCACTCCGCTGTCGATCGGTGTGAGCACCGCGAGAGTCAGCCCCGACCGCAGAGTGTCATCGAGGAGGGCTAGGGCGTGCGGTGTGGTGAGGGCGGAGACACCGCCCCGCTGCAGCCGGCTGTGCTGCCCCGCGTCGAGGCCCCCCGTCATCGCACTGGTCTGTTCCCACAGGCCCCAGGCGAGGCTGGTGGCGGGTTGGTGGTGGGTGTGGCGGTGGTGGGCGAGTGCGTCGAGGAAGCTGTTGGCGGC
>NZ_FRBI01000076.1 GCF_900142575.1 Actinacidiphila paucisporea | reverse complement strand
TTGCACGGTGAGCTGGGTGTGGCCGCAGAGACCAGCGAGAAGCGACTGTTTACTAAAAACACAGGTCCGTGCGAAGCCGTAAGGCGATGTATACGGACTGACGCCTGCCCGGTGCTGGAACGTTAAGGGGACCGGTTAGTCACATTTCGGTGTGGCGAAGCTGAGAACTTAAGCGCCAGTAAACGGCGGTGGTAACTATAACCATCCTAAGGTAGCGAAATTCCTTGTCGGGTAAGTTCCGACCTGCACGAATGGCGTAACGACTTCTCGACTGTCTCAACCATAGGCCCGGTGAAATTGCACTACGAGTAAAGATGCTCGTTTCGCGCAGCAGGACGGAAAGACCCCGGGACCTTTACTATAGCTTGATATTGGTGTTCGGTTCGGCTTGTGTAGGATAGGTGGGAGACTGTGAGCCGGTAGCGCCAGCTATCGGGGAGTCGTCGTTGAAATACCACTCTGGTCGTGCTGGATGTCTAACCTCGGTCCGTGATCCGGATCAGGGACAGTGTCTGGTGGGTAGTTTAACTGGGGCGGTTGCCTCCTAAAGGGTAACGGAGGCGCCCAAAGGTTCCCTCAGCCTGGTTGGCAATCAGGTGTTGAGTGTAAGTGCACAAGGGAGCTTGACTGTGAGACTGACGGGTCGAGCAGGTACGAAAGTAGGGACTAGTGATCCGGCGGTGGCTTGTGGAAGCGCCGTCGCTCAACGGATAAAAGGTACCCCGGGGATAACAGGCTGATCTTCCCCAAGAGTCCATATCGACGGGATGGTTTGGCACCTCGATGTCGGCTCGTCGCATCCTGGGGCTGGAGTCGGTCCCAAGGGTTGGGCTGTTCGCCCATTAAAGCGGTACGCGAGCTGGGTTTAGAACGTCGTGAGACAGTTCGGTCCCTATCCGCTGCGCGCGTAGGAGTCTTGAGAAGGGCTGTCCCTAGTACGAGAGGACCGGGACGGACGAACCTCTGGTGTGCCAGTTGTCCTGCCAAGGGCATGGCTGGTTGGCTACGTTCGGGAGGGATAACCGCTGAAAGCATCTAAGCGGGAAGCCTGCTTCGAGATGAGGGCTCCCACCCACTTGATGGGGTAAGGCTCCCAGTAGACGACTGGGTTGATAGGCCGGATGTGGAAGCCCTGTAAGGGGTGGAGCTGACCGGTACTAATAGGCCGAGGGCTTGTCCTCA
>NZ_FRBI01000077.1 GCF_900142575.1 Actinacidiphila paucisporea | reverse complement strand
TTCCGGGGTCCGCACGCGGGTCGCTCAGAGTGCTGGGCGTCAGTGCCAGTTCCGCAGGGGAGTTGATGCCGGGGGCGGCTGGAGGGTGGGGTTCCGGGGTCGGTTTCGGGTCGCATGGTTGCCCCGGTGGTGGCCTGCGGTCTTTGCGTTGCCCTGGCCGTCGGGGTGGTCGCCGCCCCGGTCGGGCGGTAAGCGGAGGGTCGGCCTTTGGCGGGATCTGGCTGACATGGAATGGGTGTTCGAGGGAAACGATCTCGCTTTTCGTGGTGGGCGGGTGACAGGTTGTGGGCCTCCTGGAGCCGTTGGGGCTACCGGGGACTCTTTCCATGGGGGGAAGATGAACATCTCGCAGGGCCCGCTTTCGCGTGCCCGTCACCGTTTACGTTTGACCGTCGCCGCAGCCGGGACGGTGCTGGCCGTTGCCGCGGCCGGGATACCGCTGGGCGCCGGCATCGCCGCCGCGGCGCCGCCGACCGGTTCGGCGTGGGGCCGGCACACCCCGGCGACAGTGCCGGCGGTTGAAGTGGGCAAGAACCGGCCGGTGGCCTCGGTGACCACCCTTGCCGCCGGCGCGGCCCGGCCGCACGCCTCATCCAAGGCGTCGGCCGATAACGTCTCGCCGCTGGTGGCGCCGCCGACCGGTCAGGGCCAGGTGCCCTGGCACCAGTTCTCCGATACCCGCCTGACCGACTCCCTGGTGGCCCGGGTGGACCTGTCCAGCGGTGACTTCCTGCTGGCGGGCACCGATTTCGACATCGCCGGGGCGGGTGACCGGCTGCAGCTGGCGCAGACGTACAGCTCGTTCACCGGGGTCGGCGGCACGGTCGGTGACCGGTGGTGGCTGACCTATGACCGCCGGCTCCAGGTCTCCGGCTCGGACGTCTACCTGATCGACTCCACCGGCGCGACGGTGCACTTCACCGCCGGCTCCGGGTCGGCGTACGTCACCCCGGCCGGGTACTCCCAGGACCTGGTCAAGAACAGCGACGGCACGTACACGCTGACCGACCGCAAGTCCGGGTCCAAGGACACTTACACCTCCGCCGGGGTCCTGGCGAAGGTCACCGACCACAACGGCGCCACGATCACCGTCACGCAGCATTCCGGCGGCGGGTACAAGCTGACCGA